>CAVSGS010000014.1:0-242898 GCA_963727545.1 uncultured Chloroflexia bacterium | reverse complement strand
CGACTGAGATCGATTAGCGGCTCGGCGTTGGTTCGGGCGTTACATGCAATGCGTGGAAATACTCGTCAAACCGGGGCGCCCAAATGATGCTGTTGAACGCCACCGAGAGATTGTCGATATTCTGAAATTCGCCGTAGGTATCGGTGGCGAGGGATGTACTGCCTAACAGAATAATGCGTGCCCCGGTTTCCGTATTTTCGGCAGCAGCGGCGACGATAAACGGACCATGTGGGTCAGCTTCTGCTTTGTCGATGTCGTTTGCGAGCACCGATTCAATATCAGTCTTGGTGTAAGCGGCAGCGGTGGACTTCGCTAGCCACGTCACCGTGACGGATTCCGGTGGCTGCTCAGCAATTGTAATCGTGTTCGGCGTTTCGAAGATGATCGCTCCCTGACGCGCTGGAATACCGTTGCTCGTGATGAAATGCTGGGCGTTCAAATCAGTTGATACGGGGATTAAAGGCGATTGGAAGGCTTGGGTTTTGTCGATTAGGAGATCATTGTTGAAGCGCAATCCGAAATCCTGATTGAGCCAATCATTCAAGTTATTGTCTGTCGCTAAAGCCGTTTCCGGCGAAGCAACGTCTATGCCACCGAGGATGACGAGATTACCGCCATCGCTCACGTAGGTTTGGATTGCGCTGAGCGCTTCGCTGGTGAGCAACTCGTTTCCACTGATCAGCACGAGAACTTGCCCCATCGCCGTCGGATCAAAGAGATTGAAATCAGCGCCGTCAAAATCGGCGAGGGTAAGGTCGTCAACCTGCCAACCGTAGCGGTCGCCGAGGCTCTGTTTGAGGATCGTGAATTGGTCTTGCTCATCATCCCGAAGGTTGAGAAAGTCGGCGGTAAAGGGGGCTACTGCGGGCGTTGGCGTTGGCTGCGGTAAATCGGTTGCTGGCTCTGGGAGCAGCCACCAATAAGGCAGATAGCAGCCACCTAATGCGATAGCGATCAGTAAGATAGCGACAGTCTTATACATGATTTCGACCCATAATTGTACGTGCGCACAAATAGACCAGTTGATCGATGACTAAACTTAAAACATTCCCCCAAAAGGCGCAAATGTGCTATAATAAGTACACTCCCTAAGCGAAGCGAAATTGGAGATTTGCGCGTGACCGACTTCTCTAAAAACCCCATCGACTTAGAACAAATGTTTCCTCGCGGCATGAATTCGTACCTCGCCGGAGACGGCGATATGCGGCTCGGCGTGGTGGTCGGCGGGTCGCTGAGCAAGGGGCTGATCGTCAAGCTGGACGTGGGCGTGCAGATCGAAGACCTCGCCGTCGGGCGCTACATCGTGGTTCACGGCGAGAGCAAGCGCTTCTTCTGCATGATCACCGACATCGTGCTCGACAACACCAACCCCGACATCCAGAGCGCGCCGCCCGACATCTCCGATCCGTTTCTGGCGGCGGTCTACACCGGCACGGCGGCTTACGGCAAGATCAACGCCCAGCCGATGCTGACCATCGACGACGGCGAGGAGAAGCCGACGCCCAAGCCGGTCAAGACGATCCCCGGTCACTTTATGCCGGTCATGAACGCGACCGTCGCTGACGTGAACGCGGTCTTTGGCGACGAAGACGCGACCCATTTTAACGTCGGCACGCCGCTGGAATTGGAGACCACTCAGATCAACCTCGACCTGCACCGGCTGGTCGAGCGCTCGATCGGCGTGTTCGGCAAGAGCGGCACCGGCAAGAGCTTCCTCACCCGGCTGATCATCGCCGGGATCATCGCCCGCAAGCAAGCGGTCAACCTGATTTTCGACATGCATAACGATTATGGCTGGTCGGTGCCGGACGAGCGCGGCACGCCTTCCAAGGGCTTGAAGCAGTTGTTCAACGAGGCGGTGTCGATCTGCACGCTCGACGCCGAGTCATCGCGCAAGCGTGGCGCGAAGGTCGACTTCGAGGTCAAGATCGGCTACGACGAGATCACGCCGGAAGACATCGACATGCTGCGGGCGACGATGAACCTCTCCGACGCCATGATCGACGCGGCGCACATGCTCGGTCAGCGCTGGGGCAAGACGTGGGTCAAGCGGCTGATCGATGCCGACGCCGACGACATGGAGGACATCGAGTCAAATACGCCGCATCGCGCCGGGACGCTGGCGGCGCTCCAGCGACGCTTGCAGCGCTTCGAGCGCTGGGAGTTCCTCGCTACCGAGTCGGTCGGCGACAGTGTGCAGCAGATCGTTAACCTGCTCCACAACAACAAGAACGTCGTGCTCGAATTCGGGCGCTACGGCAACTCGCTGGAAGCCTACATGCTGGTCGCCAACTATCTGACCCGGCGGATCCACGAACTGTACGTCGATCAGGTCGAGCGCTCGCTCGGTGATTCGTCGATGGAGCCGCCACAGCTGGTGATCACCATCGAGGAGGCGCACAAGTTCCTCGACCCCAAGATCGCCAACCAGACGACCTTCGGCATCATCGCCCGCGAGCTGCGCAAGTACAACGTCACCATGCTGATCGTCGATCAGCGACCGAGCGGCATCGACGAAGAAGTCATGAGCCAGATCGGGACGCGGGTCACGGCGCTGCTCGACAACGAGCGCGACATCGCCGCCGTCCTGACCGGGATCAGCGGGGCGGGCGGCTTGCGCGAGGTGCTGGCAAGGCTCGATACCAAGCAGCAGGCGATCATCATGGGACACGCCGTCCCGATGCCGGTGGTCGTTCGGACGCGCACCTATGACGAAGAATTCTACGCCGCCATTCAGGGCGAGATCAGCGGAACGCCGGTTTCGCGCATTCGGAGCGGCGGCGATGGCGACGGCAAGCGCGAGCGTCGCCTGCGCTAGCCCCTTTTCAAGCGACATCCCCCCAAAGAATACAGAGGAGCATGACTACGCTCCTCTGTATTCTTTTTATCTCTGCTAAGAACGTCCAAATTCAGTGAATTTCCCGTGAATGTTGACAGATGTCACTATGATGCATTCGAATTCTCCGTAATAATACACGGTGTATCAAAACAACTAGCGTAGCTTCTGATTTCCTGTCATTGCAATCGCTGGATTTATCGTCGCAGCTTAAGGAAAAAACTCTATGAATCTTCGCTCGAAATTGGTGCTCGGCTTTATCGCCGTCGCATCCCTCATTTTCGTGACTGCCATTGTCGGTATTCTGGTGTCACGGCAAGTACTTACCTCGTTCAACGAAATCGTACAGGTAACAACGCCCTCATTGAATGCCTTGATCCAAATGGACGCAGACTCGCAGAACCTGCGTGAAACCGCCGTGCATCACGCGTTGATGCGCCAGTTGAATGCCGAGTCGGTCGAAGTCGAGGAATTCAACGCCGCGCGCGACGACCTGCTCAGCCAAGTTGAGATTTACGGACAGATCGACACCGAGAGTAACCTCCACGACCAATTGAAAGCGGCGGCGACGGACTACATCGCCGCCGGTGAAAACTTGATCACACTGGCAAATGCCGGGGCGAATGGCGAGGCGCTGGTCGCCGAGATTGAGGCGCTGGACGGTGTGGAAGAAACTTTCAACGCCACGCGCGAGGAAGCGATCGCCAAAGAATACGAGGACTTCCAAAGCCAACTGAGCGGTACTCAGCAGACCTCATCGATCGCGCGGATGATCTTCATCGGCTCGATGTTCGTGGTCGTCGCGGCAGCCTTGGTGCTCGGCGTCGTGGTTTCCGGCACTATCGCCCGCCCGGTGCAGCAGCTTCAGCACGCCACCGATTTGATGATGCAGGGCGACTACTCGCAGCGCGTCACCGCAACCACGCGCGATGAAATCGGCGATCTCACCAAAGCGTACAACATCATGGCGGATCGGATTCAGCAGCGTGACGCCGAACTGCAAACCGCCAATCAAGTCTTGGAAAAGCGCGTCGACGAACGCACCAAAGAGTTGCGCATCGCCACCCGTGAAGCGCAGGAAGCCAGCCGCCTCAAGGACGAGTTCCTCTCGATCATGAGCCACGAACTGCGCACGCCGCTCAACGCGATCATCGGCTTTCAGGGCATCATGCTGATGACCGGCAAGCTGGACGAGCGCGGCAAGCACATGATCACGCGGGCGCAGGCGAACGCCAACCGCCTCTTGACGCTGATCAACGACATTCTCGACGTCAGCCGAATCGAGAGCGGGCGTATGCAGCTCGTGCCGGTCGAGGTTTCCCCGACGATGCTGGTCGAACGGCTAGAAGGACAGATGAGCGTGCTCGCCGAGGAAAAGCATCTGGAATTCGACGTGGACATCGACCCGTCGGTGCCGCCACAAATTCTGGTTGACGAGGACGCCATCACCAAGATCATCACCAACTTGCTGGGTAACGCCTTCAAATTCACCGATCAGGGCAGCGTCGCCTTGAGCCTGACGCAAATCGGCAGCAATCTCGTGATCGCGGTGAAGGATACGGGGATCGGCATTCCGATGCACATGCACCAGACCATTTTCGAGCGCTTCCGGCAGGTGGACGGCTCATCGAAGCGCGTTCACGGCGGCAGCGGTCTCGGTTTGGCAATCGTGCAGAAGCTGTGCACGGCGATGAACGGAACGGTGCAGGTGAAAAGTGTTGTCGGCGAAGGGAGTACATTCACGGTGACGCTGCCGTTAGAAGCCATCACGGAAAAGGTAGCCTCATGACCGATACTGATGCGATGCAACTGCTGCAAGGGCAGAAAATCCTCGTCGTCGAGGATGAACCGGATAGCTTAGAAGTTGCCCAGATTTTGCTGGAGATGTACGGAGCGGTCGTGCTGACGGCGGCGAATGGACGGGAAGGACTGGAACAAGCGCGCAAGCAGCGCCCGAAGTTCATTATCTCGGACCTTTCGATGCCGGAAATGAGCGGCTGGGAGATGGTGCACATCCTCAAGAACGACCGTGCGACGATGGACATCCCGGTGATCGCGCTGACGGCGCACGCCATGACCGGCGACCGCGAGCGCGCGCTGGCGGCAGGCTTTCACAACTACTTGAGCAAGCCGCTGCGCCCGGAAACCTTTATCAACGATTTGCTGAAACTGATCGCCGATACGCCCGCAGTGGCGGACGTATTGAGCGCAATGCGCTAAACGCAGCGCAGGAGCCGATAGAATGTCGACTATGAAAAGCTGGAACGTGCTGATCGTCGAGGATGAAGTTGACGGTCAGGAAGTAGTGCAGGGAATTCTGGGATACTTCAACATCGCGACCCACGTCGCGGGGACAGCGGAGGAAGCGATTGAACTACTGAGCAAGCGCAGCTATACCGCTGCCGTGATCGACTTGGGCTTGCCGGGGATCGACGGTTTGGAGCTGGTTCGCTACATCCGCGATCAGTCGGCGCTGCGGAATCTGCCCTGCGTGGCGATCACCGCTTATCACTCGTCGCAGTTGAAGCAAGAAGCGTTCGAGGCGGGCTTTGACGCTTACTTCCCCAAGCCGCTGGACGATACGAGCTTCACCCGCGAACTCGACCGGGTGATCGCCAACAGCTAAAGCGGCAAAGCTAAGCAAATAACGTCGTCGCGGCGTTCGCGTCTCCCTCCCCGACGCGGACGCCGCGATTTTTGATTCCGGCCGAGTCCGTAGGCTGGTCGGCGTGCGCAAGTCAGCGAATCTCCTTATAGTATTAGAAGAGCTGAATGCAGAGAGGATCAAGCGATGCCATGTACGACGCCTGCAGTTCTGCTATTTGCGCTGCTGGTGACGGCGGTGCCCGCCTTCGCCCAGCAGACTGACCCCAACGTCAGCATCATCTATCCCCCGCCGATTTACGCCCTCAGCGGCAGCGTCAACATCGTCGGGACGGCGAACGCAGCGGGGATGACCAGCTACTTTCTCGAATTTCGCCAGTTAGTCGACGCGCGCACCCCGGCGGATGCCAGTGTGCCGTGGCAGCCCGCGTCGCTGCCCTCGCCGGTGCCGGTCTCCAACGGACTGTTGGGAACGTGGAACACGGCGCTGGCGCGCGATGGTCTGTACGAACTGCGCCTGACGGTCTTCTTGAACGGTGGTCAGGTGACGTATGCGCGGGTCGCGCCGCTGCGGATCATCAACAATCCGCCGCCGTTCGTCGCGACGCCGACGCCCAACGCGCCGACCGTGATCATCGTGACGGCGACGCCATCGATCATCCAACCGCCGCAGCCCCAGCCGACCGAGGTTTCGCAGAATCCGCAGGTCACTGCCGTGCTCGATGCCAATGTCCGCGCCGGTGACAGCACGATCTTCGCGCCGATCGGGGCACTGCTGCAAGGGCAGAGCGCGCCGATCCTCGGCGTCAGCAGCAGCGGATCGGGCTGGTGGCTGATTCAACTGTCGAATGGTCGTCGGGGCTGGATCGCGCCGAGCACGGTTCAGGTCACCGGCAGCCTCGCCAACATCCCGGTGATGAATCCGCCGCAGCCGACCGCCACGCCGACGCCAGTTGCCACCGCGACCCCGAACCTCCCCGACGCAATGATCACGAACGTCCGCTTCGACCGCACACCCAAGCAGGGGGAAACGTTCCAAACGATTGTGACGGTTGTCAATCAGAGCGGCGTGCCGCTGCCGGGCATCTCAGTCGCCTGCAACTTCACGCCGATGAACATCTTCGTCAATCAGTTCATGATCAGCTTGATGCCATTCGGGCAGATGGACGTATCGATCCCGGTGACGCTCAATACTGGCGGCGGTGGGAACGTCACGGCGAACTGCGCGGTTGACGTCAACAACCTCGTGGCGGAGATCAGCGAGAGCAACAACTTCTTCAACCTGACCTTCACGCTCGCCGCACCGTAAGTTATTCATTTACGCGGGGTAGCTCACCCCGTCTGCCCCGCTTAAATTTGCTCAAACCATTCACGGTTGATGCTTACGCGCTCAACCTGAACGGTTTCCGTTTTGACTCCTAGCTTCTGTTCCTTAAGCATGTCTATCAATTGATCACCGTCAATGAGATCGATAGCTGGTGCACCGTCTCGAGTTGCCTCTTTATAGGCGTCTATAGTAAATGTGCCTGTTGTGACCAATAAGCCTTTGTCTGCGCGACCAATCATCGCACCACGAAAGTCCCAAATCAGGCTAGAGCCTACTGAACCTTGATAGCGTTTACACTGGAAAATTACTCGAAAACTCAGTAGACCACCGATACGCATAATGCCTTTTCCATCGACGCCGCCGTCGCCACTCTTGCCTGTGACTTCGACTTGAGTAAACCCAGATTCTACGCAGTAGTCGTTGGATTAGGCGTTCAAATGCAGATGGAGACATTTGTAGAATTGCGTGTAGAAGTTCCTCGCGCCAAGTCAATTCCATGTCTTCTTCGGAAGCTTCTTCAGCGGCTTTCGCATTTCGGCGCTCATCTCTAACGAATTGTTTGACTGTCTGAGGATTTACTCGTTGCGTCTGTTGTCCCTGCGGTGTCAAAGCCCAAACCCCACGATCTGAGTTTTCAAGCACCCCATACTTCTTTAGGTAAGTTCGTGCCCACGCAAGGCGATACTCTACTTCTGATTGACTTCCTTTGACTGGATTATGAATGATATCAAGTTGCTCATCTGAAAGATCGGCAATCTCAACAGCCTTTCGGTTGATTTCTTCAATCGTTCCCGATCCTCCAAGTTCGATAAGTGCTTGAATTGTTGGGTTCATCAATTTGTCAAATGTGGGGACTCTGTTTTGTACCATTCGCGTTTTGCTTTCTATAAAAGCTATATTACTTAAAAGTATACCCATCTTTCCGAGCAACCCAATTAATCATTCAAGATTTTTCTCACCAGCGCGGTGATCTCGGCGTGCGTCGCGGGCGAGTAGGCGAAGCCGAAGCCGTTCGCCGCTTCCTCACCAAGCCAGCCCGTCAGGTCGAGCAGCGCCAGCAGCGCCGCCTCCAGACTCGCGCGCTCGAACTGTGGGAAGACTCCCGGCAGCGCGGCGACGGCACGCGGATCTGCCCACTGGTCGAGGAAGCGCCCGGCGTACCACGTATCGCGCTCCTGCGCCGCCGCTTGCGCCTGCCATTCGATCAATTTGAGCAAATGCACGTGCAGATCGTTGGCGAACCAGCGCTGCGCCCGCCAGAAATCGCCGCGCGCGACGAATTTCGCCACCGTGACTGCCGCCAGCCGCACGCCGCTGACCACGTTGGCGAACTCGGCGGCAGTGGGGGCGGGATGTGACTTCGGCGGCTTGGGCGCGAACTTACGCGGCGATCCATCCCGGTCGTAGAGCACGGTCGCGCCACGCCGGAAAGCATCCCAATGATCGAAGGCTTGCACCATCGTCTCCAAAGCGACCGTCGCGTCGGCGACTGGCATGATCACGGCGTCGATCTTCAGCCCGCCCTCGTAAAGCACATACCATTCGGGATCCCCGGTACTGGTCGGCTCCATGTAGTTCAGCAAGACCCGTCCGAAACTGCTCGTCCAACTTGGATCAGCAGCATAGAGCGCTTGATCAGTTGAGAAGATCAGCAGGTCGAGGTCTGACCATTGATCGGCGCTGCCGCGTGCCCGCGACCCGATCACGATGATCGCGCGGATCGCCGGTTGATCCGCTGCCCACGTACTGATGCGGGTTTCGAGTTCCTCGTAAGTCATTTTTGTTCCTCAAACCGGGCTAGTCTGGCGTGGACGAAGCCAAGTTTTAAGTTAAGATGAATGCAGATCGGTGTTTGCGCCAGTTCACCATTATACGGAAAAACTCATGCCAACTATCAACTTGATCACCGAAGTACCGGGACCCAAAAGTCGTGAGATCGCCGCGCGCCGGGAAGCCGCCACGCCGCGCGGTGCGGCGAAAGCCTCAGCCATCGCCGTGACCGAAGCACAGGGCGCTGCCGTCACCGACGTCGACGGCAACACGCTGCTCGACTTCGCCGGCGGGATCGGCGTGCTGGCGGTCGGTCACTGCCCGCCAACCGTCGTCAACGCGATTCAGGAGCAGGCGGCGAAGCTGATCCACCTGTGCGCGATTGTCGGCACCTACGAACCCTACGTCGAGGCGGCGGAACTCATGAATGAGATCACGCCGGGGGATTTCCCCAAGAAGACCGTCTTCATGAACAGCGGCGCGGAGGCGGTCGAGACCGCGATCAACATCGCCCGCGCGCATACCGGTCGCGCCGGGATCATCGTCTTCGAGGGGGCGTATCACGGGCGGACGAACCTCACGCTTTCGATGACCAGCAAGTATGGCTTGTTCAAGAAGGGCTTTGGTCCCTTCGCGCCGGAGATTTACCGCTTGCCGTTCCCGAACCTCTACCGCCGACCCGCCAGCATGACCGAGGACGAATACCTCGACGACTGCATCGCCCGGTTGGATAACGCGCTAATCGCGCAGGTCGATCCGAGCGCTGTCGCTGCGATTGTGGTCGAGACGGTGCAGGGCGAAGGCGGTTTCATCCCGGTGCCGCCGCGCTTCTTGCAGCGCATCCGCGAGATTTGCACCGAGCACGGCATCGTCATGATCAGCGACGAGATTCAATGCGGCTTCGGGCGGACGGGCAAGCTGTTTGCCGTCGAGCATTACGGCATCGTCCCCGACCTGATCACGACGGCGAAATCGCTGGCTGCCGGGATGCCGCTTTCGGCGGTGACCGGGCGCGCCGAGATCATGGACGCGCCGCATCCGGGCGGACTGGGCGGTACCTACAGCGGCAACCCGATCGCCTGCGCCGCTGCCATCGAAACGATCAAGCTGATCCGTCAGCCGGAGTTTCTGGCGCGGGCGGAGGCGGTCGGCGCGCGGATGCGCCAGCACTTGGTCGCCATCGACCGCGAATCGACGCTGGTCGATAACGTGCGCGGTTTAGGTCCGATGCTGTTGATGGAGTTGGTCACTAATCCGTTGAGCAAACAGCCCGCCCCGCAGCAGACAGTCGAGATCGTCAACGAGGCGCTTCGGCGCGGCGTGATCAGCATCCGCGCCGGACTGTACAGCAACTGCATCCGCTTCCTGCCGCCGCTCAACATCACCGACGAGCAGATCGACGAAGGCATGAGCGTGATCGCCGACGCGGTGCGCGTGGTCGAGGACAAGCGCCAGCCGGTCGCGTAATGATGCCGACTGATTTGCCCATACCCGCAGCCGTCAGCGACTTTTGCCGGGCTGACGGCTGGGGCGCGATCGAGGCGGCGCAGACGTTGAAAGGCGGCGCAATCAGCCTGACACGACGGCTGACGACGGCTCGCGGCAGCCTGATCCTGAAGCAGAGCACGCAAGCGCCGCCCGACCTCTATCGCCGCGAAGGGCAAGGGTTGGCAGCGCTCAACGCGGCAGGGCTGTCGACGCCGCCAGTCTTGGCGTCCGGCGATGATTTCTTGCTGCTCGCGGACGTGGGCAGCACGTCGCCCGCTGGACTTGACTGGGCGCAAGCGGGTCGGGCAATTGCGACTCTGCACAAGCGCACCAGTCCGCGTTTTGGCTTCGATTATGATAACTATCTCGGCTTGCTGCCGCAGCGCAATTCATGGATGGACGACGGACACGCTTTTTTCGGACAGCAGCGGATCTTACGTTATCTTTCAGAGCCACTGTGCGAGCAAACGCTGACGGTCGAAGATCGGCAGCAGCTCGAACGACTGGTCGCGCGGCTGCCCCAACTGATCCCGGTACAGCCGGCGTCGCTGCTGCATGGGGATTTGTGGGTCGCGAACGTGATTGCGGCTGCGTCGGGCGAGCCGACCTTCATCGATCCCGCCGTTTACTATGGCTGGGCGGAAGCTGAACTGAGCATGGCGCGGCAGTATGAAGGGATTCCTGCCGCGTTTTTCGATGCTTACGTCGAAGTGCGCCCCTTGGAGCCGGGCTGGTGGGATCGGCTAGAACTGCTCTATCTGCGGGAACTGCTCAGTATAGTCGCGCATTTCGGGTCACGCGGTACGGCGGTCAATCAACTGCGCGCAATCGTTGCCAAGTTTCTGTGAGGCAAAACCAAATGCCAGCCGGTCGTATAGCCGGTAATGGTTGCTGTCATAAAATGATCGGGTGTAGACTCTGCTGCAGGGGGACATTAGCAGAATCGAGGTGATCGTGACCGACCGAGTGCTCTTAAGCGCGAGTCCGAAAAACGTCGAAACCTGCGTCGATCTTGCCGTGCGTTATGGTTTAGGCATCGAAGTGATGGCGTTCGCCTACGCCGACACGCTCGACGGGAATTGGCGCGACGTACTGGCGCAGTATCAACGCCTGCTCGAACCGGTGCCGGGCTTGATCACGATGCACGGTCCGTTCATGGACATGGCGGCAGGCAGCCCGGACGCGCAGATCAACGCGGTCTGCAAGGGACGCTTCCGCCACGCGATCCGCATCGCCGCCGAACTGGGCGCGGAGATCGTCGTGCTGCACGCCAATTTCATCGCCGCCATTCACACTGCTGATTATCGCAAGGGCTGGCAGCAGCGCAACGTCGCTTTCTGGAGCGACATCGCCACCTATGCGCAGGCGCTCGGCGTGACCGTCGCCGTCGAGAATATGTGGGAGTTCGACCCTGACATCATCGGCGACGTGCTCAAGACCATCGATCACCCGAACTTGCGCGCCTGCATCGACGTGGGGCACGCGCATCTGTATTCCGACGTACCCTTTACCAAGTGGATCGAAACGTTGAAGCCCTACCTGATTCACGTCCATACCAACAACAACGACGGCGTGCTCGACATTCACGGCGGTCTCGGCGGCGGCGTGCTCGATTACGCCACGCTGCTGCCGCTGCTGCGCGCGCTGCCTCAGCCGCCGTCGCTGACGATGGAAATGGACAATACTGCTGATATGGAAGCCAGCCTGTCGTTTTTCCAGCTCGCCGAGCAGAATCACGCGGGTAGCGATTAACCTTCTCACCTAATGGAGTCACTTGATGCGCCGAATTACCATCGCCCTTGCCCTGATCCTGATGCTGACGACCTCGGTCATGTTCGTTCTAGGGCAGAACGATCCTGAACCACCCTTGCAAATCACCGTCGAAAATGAGACCTGCCGGTTCACACTGGCGGACGCTGCCGCGCTGCCCGACTTCCCGGCAGCTACCACCGATTCGATGGCAACCGCTGAGGCAACCGTCGAAGCTCAGGCAACTGTCGAGTTCAACGGCTGAGCCGAGCGCCACTTACCCGGTGCTGACCCTCGGCAGCGATTGTAATTTCTTGACGCCGCTGCTGCACGTGCCGAGCAACGGCGAGTTGTGGATCGCCTTGTCGGTGCCGGGTGAGTTTCCGTGGCAGCAGTTCCAAACCGTCCCCGGCGATCCGAATCCGCCCAAGCTCGACACGCGCGGGCGCTTTGTCGGCTGCGCCAACCCGGATCAGGGTGCTCAGACCTGTTATCTGCTCTGGGATTACATGACCTCGACTTATCTGGTCGAAATCCCGCTGTCGGTGCGCAGCCCCTATATTGCTCCGATTGCGTCGACCAACACCCCGCAGCCGATCTCGACGCCCGCGCCGCAGAACAGCGGCGTCTGGGGCGACTGCGGCAGTTGCACGACCTGCGGCGGTCCGATCGATCACTGCGTACTCTCGCCGGACAATCAATGCCTGTGGGATGCCGAGCGCTGCGAGACCAAACGCACCCCGACACCGATCCCGCCGACGGTCGCGCCCAGCACGTAAACCACATTTTTGACCTTACGCTGTTTCTCAAACCTCACCCCCCAGCCCCCTCTCCATTGCATGGAGAGGGGGAGCTAAGCGAAGCTGACCATAAGTCAGCGGCGCAGCGGGGTGAGGTAAGATCGTGCATAGCAAGCACAACGCCTACCCATCCCCGCAGTGTATGAGTTGTCTTTGAAGTTCCGCCCGCTTTCACCCCGCTTTTAGGAAACTCCGCTACAATCACCAAATACGTTTGAATTTTTTACAAGGAGCAGCCGTGAGCAGCGTTACGAGACACGTCCTCAGCAACGGCATGGTCGTTTTGCTGAAAGAAGTCCACAGCGCGCCCATCATGAGCTGGTGGGTGCTTTACCGCATCGGCAGCCGCAACGAACGCACCGGCACGACCGGCATTTCGCACTGGGTCGAGCACATGATGTTCAAGGGGACGGATCAATTTCCGGCGGGGATGCTCGACAAGGCGATTGACCGCGTCGGTGGGGCGTGGAACGCGCAAACCTTCCTCGACTACACCGCCTATTATGAGACGCTGCCCGCCGCCGAGATCGACCTCGCGCTGCGCTTGGAAGCCGACCGCATGATCAACGCCAAGTTCGACCCCGAAGAAGTCGAATCCGAGCGGACGGTGATCATCTCCGAGCGGCAGGGGTCGGAGAACTCGCCGATGTTCTGGTTGGGCGAAGAAGTCCAAGCGGCAGCCTTCCGGGTGCATGGCTATCACCACGAGATCATCGGCGACATGACCGACCTGCATACCATGACGCGCGACGACCTCTATGGTCACTATAAGCAGCACTACGCGCCCAACAACGCGATCGCCGTTGCGGTGGGTGATTTCGACAGCGAAAAGCTGCTGGCGCGGATCAAGGAACTCTACGAGCCGATCCCGGCAGCGGAGCCGAAACCGTTGTTCATGCGCCCCGAACCGGAGCAGGTCGGCGAGCGCCGCGTGATCGTCGAGCGTCCCGGCGCGACGCCGTTCATTCAAGTCGCCTATCACGTGCCGGGGGCGACTGATCCCGATTGGTTCAAGCTCGACCTGATCAACAGCCTGCTGTGCGGACCGGACAGCATGGGCGGCGGGAGCATCGACAACAAGACGTCACGGCTCTACAAAGCGCTGGTCGAAACCGAACTGGCGGCGTCGGTGGATGGCAGTATGACCCAGACGATCGACCCATTCATGTACATGATCAACGTGGTCGTCCGCGACGGTCAATCGCCCGCAGCGGTTGAGGCGGTGCTCGACCGCGAGATCGACCGTCTGCGCAATGGCGACGTGACCGAGGCGGAACTCGTCCGCGCCAAGAAGCAGGCGCGCGCGTTGTTCGCCTACAGCAGCGAGCGCGTAACCATGCAGGCGTTTTGGCTGGCGTTCACCGAGAACATCAGCAGCTATACGTGGTTCGAAAATTACGTCGATAACCTCGAAGCGGTGACGCTCGATGAACTGAAGGCGGCAGCGGCGCATTATCTGCGCCCGCAGAACCGAACGGTGGGCACATTCATTCCAACCGGCGACGAAGGCGAAGACGACGAAGACGAAGCGGTGGAGGAATACGCATGAGCGACCTAGAGAAAGGGCATTCGCTGCCCAGTTCGCAGAATATCACGCGCGTGGTGCTGGCGAACGGCATCGTGGTGTTGGTCTACGAAAAGTTCGACGCCCAGTCGGTCGTGATCGCCGGGTCGCTGCGGGCGGGCAGTCTCTACGAGTCGGCGGCGCAGAACGGGCTGGCGGCGCTGACCGCCTCGGCGTTGATGCGCGGCGCGCAAAACCGCGACTTCGCCACCATCAACGAGACACTGGAAAGCATCGGCGCGGACGTCGACGTCAACGCCGGGACGAATACGGCGGGCTTTTCCGGTAAGTCGCTGGCGGAAGACCTGCCCACGCTGATCGACGTGCTGGCGGACGTGCTCCGTCAGCCAACCTTCCCACCGGAGCAGGTCGAGCGGCTGCGCGGCGAACTGCTGACCGGGCTGCAAATCCGCGCGCAAGATACGCGCTATCGCGCCAACCGCGCTTTCCACGAAGCGCTTTATCCGGCGAACCATCCCTATCACTACAGCGTGCGCGGTACGCCGCAGTCGGTCACCAAGCTGACGGTGGACGATCTGAAGACGTTCCACGCCCAGCACTACGGACCACAGGGCATGATCGTCGTGATCGTCGGGGCGGTCAAGGCGGCGGAGGCGGTCGAGATCGTGCGGGCGCGCTTCGCCGACTGGTCGAATCCCGATCAGCCCGCCGAACCCGCCATCCCCGCCGTGCCGCCGATCACCGCAGGGCGGCGCGAGGTGGTCGTGCTGCCGGGGAAAACCCAGTCGGATATTGTGCTCGGCTTGCCGGGACCGTCGCGCTTCAGCCCGGATTATCACGCCGCGACGCTGGTCAACAGCGTGCTCGGTCAGTTCGGCATGATGGGGCGGATCGGCAAGAGCGTGCGCGAGGAACTCGGACTGGCTTATTACGCCTACAGTCAAGTTGACGGTGGCTTCGGCACCGGACCTTGGAGTGTGGTCGCGGGCGTCAACCCGGCGAACGTCGAACTCGCCATCGAGCGCATCCGCGACGAGGTACGGCGGCTGGTCAGCGAGGCGGTCGATGAGAGCGACCTCGCCGATAACCAAGCCTATTTCGTCGGGCATCTGCCGCTGCAGCTGGAGAGCAACGAAGGCATCGCCTACACGCTGCGCAACATCGAAACCTACAACCTCGGTCTGGATTATCTGGTCAACTACCGCGACGTCATCTACAGCATGACCAGCGCTGATTTGCTGGCGGCGGCGCGGCACTACCTGAACCCGGACAACTTGGTGATCGGTATCGCCGGTCCCGAAATGCGGTAGAATGACGATCTAGGTTAAGGCGCTGGATTGAGTAATCGCCGATATCCTTGGCAGCGTATCTATAAATCAACGAATGTAGGGGCGTTATATATAACGCCCCTACCAACCCTGATCGGCGAAGGATCTCTTTCGACAGCTTACTTCGGCGCTGAGCCAGTCTACCGTAAGACGAGTCTAGAGGTGACGATGTCTAAACTGAGGACTATTGCGATTGTGCTCTTGTGCTTGGCTGCCGGAGCGCTCCAAGCGCAGGATGCGGCGACGACACCCGGTCGCAGCGCGCCACCGGATACGACCGGCGTTCAGTTGGTGCAGGTCGCTGAGGGCTTCGACCGTCCGCTATTCCTGACGCACGCGGGTGACGAGAGCGGGCGGCTGTTCGTCGTCACGCAGTCCGGCAAAATCTGGATCATGGGCGACAGCACCGGGACTTACACCGGTGAGCAAACCGTTTTCCTTGACGTCTCCGACTTGATCAGCCCGGAGGTCTTCAACGGCGGCTACACGGAGCGCGGTCTGCTCGGCTTGGCGTTCGCGCCGGATTACGCCAGCAGTGGCGTCTTCTACGTCGACTACACCGATCTGCGCGGCAATACCGTGCTCGCCAGCTATCACGTTTCGGCGGACGATCCCAACGCCGCCGATCCCAACAGCGCGTCCATTATCCTGACGCAGCAGCAGCCCTATGCCAATCACAACGGCGGCGACATCGCCTTCGGTCCCGACGGCTACCTGTATGTCGCCTTTGGCGATGGCGGCTCGGCGGGCGATCCGCAGGGCAACGGGCAGAATTTGGGGACGTGGCTCGGCAAAATCCTGCGGATCGACGTGAGCGCCGACGGCTATACCGTCCCGGCGGACAACCCGTTCGTGAACACGTCCGGCGCGCAGCCGGAAATCTGGGCGTATGGGCTGCGTAATCCGTGGCGGTTCAGCTTCGACGCCGTGACCGGCGACCTCTACATCGGCGACGTGGGGCAGGCGGCATGGGAAGAGATCGACTTCCAGCCCGCCGGTGATCCCGGTGGCGAGAACTATGGCTGGAACGTCTACGAGGCGACCCATCCCTACAGCGGCGCGCCCGCTCCCGCGAACCTGACCCTGCCGATTGCCGAATACTCGCACTATGACGGCAGCGGCATCGCCGTGACCGGCGGCTACGTCTATCGCGGATCGGCGCTGGCGCAGTTGGACGGCGTCTACTTCTACGGCGACTACGGCACGGGCAACATCTGGTACGCCTATCGCGACGACACCGGTGCGTGGCAGAGCGATTTCTTCATGCGCAGCACCGGCAACTTGATCAGCGCCTTCGGGCAAGATCAAGCGAATGAACTGTACGTCGTTGACATCGGCGGCGGCACGATCAAGCGGTTCGAATCGCGCTAGTCGAACGATTTGGGAACAGCGACGGCTCAGTTCTGCCGTCGCTGTTTTTGGTTCTTTAGTGATGTTTGTCGGGAAATAAATCTGAAAAATTTACTAAATTTCTTGCATCGGCTCCGGTTTCTAATGTATCCTTAATCTGTGGCTGTAGTGGAACAGCTTAGGGCTGTGTAACTCCGTAAGTACCCTGTTCTGTCACGCTTAATCGTTATTCTTAAACTCCATTCAACATCGGGCGGCAAGAACTGTTCTGCCCGACGCGCTGTTGCGTACCTTGGCAGCAGCGTAGTGGAATGCTTGCTCGTTTCCAATTTAACTTCGGCATTGACGCTGCCTTCGCTCCGACTCCGCTCTCCGCGCCGTTTGCCGCGCTTTCGTGCTGGTGTCACCTTTCGCCCACTTAATTGCAGCGAGTTGATCAATGATGCGAAGCGACGACTATCTCCAACAACATCCCGAAGACTACCCCCTCTATGACGATCTCTTGGAGATCGTAGATTTGGCGAGCGTTCCCTCGTGGCTCGCCGATCACACCGACTTTGCCCGGCGCGTGCTAATTCAAGCCCAGCCGGTGCTGCCCTTGTACACGCTGACCGCCAAGGCGCTGCTGGAAGTGCTGGTGGTCGTGATGCAGGACGACGTGCACGCGACGTGGTTTCGTGAAGTCGCCCATGCCGGTACTGCCGTCCCGCTCCCGGCAGACAATCTGTTTCAGCATTTCTTCCGCAGCGCGCTGCTGGGCTTAAGCGAGTTGGTTGGAGCGCAGGCGACGATCACGACGGCAGCGCCCGCCGAAGTGCAAAAGCTGTTGGAAGCCTACATTCAGTTGGTCGGGGCGTGTACCTACAACCCGAATCTCTTGATCCCGGATGCGCTGTCGACCGAGATCAACCAGACGGCGACGGTCGCGCGGGAACAGGGCATGAACGATCTGTTCGCCAAACTGAGCCGCCAGCTGGCGCATTACTACATCCAGCAGGGTGAAACGATCTATGCTGTCCATTTTGCCCGCCAAGCCTTGAGCGAATACGGTTGGGCTGAAGATTCCGCCGGGATCGCCGATGCGCACAGCACGCTTGCCATCGCCTACCGCGAAGAGTCCGATCTGAACAAGCGGAGCGACGCCCATCTCCAACTTGCGCGCCAGCACGCGCAGCCGGATCACTTGACCGGGCGCGATTACAACCTGCTCTATGAAGAAGGTGTACGGGCTTACATCGCCGACTTGTACGATCTGGCGCTGTCCTACTTGAATGATGCCCTTGCCGGGTTCGAACTGCTCAAGGCGCCACATCACATCGCCATGACCAACACGATGCTGGCGATGACCTACGTCTACATGAAGCGCTTTGCCGACGCCGAGGCGACGATCGCCGTCGCGCGGAAAGGCTGGGACGCACTCGAAAATGAATTCGAGCTGGCGAACCTCCGGTTTGTCGACGCCGACTTGGAGCTGCATCGCGGCAATCTAGCGCTGGGGCTGAACCTACTCGACGAAGCTCAGCATATGGCGGAAAATCTGCAGCCAAGCGAGTCGTGCACCCAGTTGATCGCGCGGATCGAACAGCATCGGGAGCGCTACGGCAAGCGCTAAAGCTGCCAAACGGATGATAACGCCGGGGCGTTCGCGACCCCGGCGTTTTGATTCCGGTGGTTTAGCATAGGCTTAACGTCAGTTGAAATAGCGTAAAGCATCCTGTAATCTTCATTCTGCCAAAACACGAAAAGAGGAGATTCGGATAGTGAGACTCAAAACTCTGTTTTACGCGCTCTTAGTCGCGTTGTTCGCGCTGCCGGTGCTGGCTCAGGACAGCACACCGCAGACCGTCGCCTTTGACGGCTTCAGCTTTAGTTTCCCGTCAGCGCTCGCGACCGGGGTGAACATCACCCGCTACCCCGGCGACCCGACCACGCTCGATCAGCCCGGCGGTCCTGAAGTCGCGCATACCCAGTTTGTGCTGTACACCAACGCGCCAGCTCCCGAAACCTTCTACGAAGGCGCGGGCGGCGTGCGTGTCTACAACACAGCGGATTTCGCGGGCTACGATTTCGCGCAGCAGCAGCTTCAACTGCTGCAAACGCTGATCGCTCAGCGCCCCGATCTGGCGCAGTACATGACGACCGATCAGACTTCGAACGCCAATAATCTGCCCTTTTTGCCGGTCGCGCCCGCTGCGCAGGTGATCCGCGCCCGCGCCCAATACGTCGATACCGGCGCGTTCAGCGGGGTTAGCTATGTGACCGTCTACCGGCAGGACGTGTCGCCCTTCGTCGGCAGCGATTTCCGCTACGTCTTCGAGGGCATCAGCGCCGACGGCAGCACGCTCGTTTCCGCCAATTTCCCGCTGACCACGACCTTGTTCCCGGCAGAAGTTCCAGCGGATTTCAACATGGATAACTTTGCCGCGACCTTCAACGACTATCTACAGCAGAGCGTGACCACGCTCAACAGCGCGGCTCCGACCGATTTCACGCCATCGCTGGCGACGCTCGACACGGTCATCCAGTCGTTCGCGGTCGGCGCGATGGGCACGGGTGGCGTCGCGGTGCTGCCGCCCACGATTCCGGCACCGACGGCGACCGCGGTCAACACCGATCCGACGCTCGGCGGTCTGGCGAACAGCACGTGGGTGCTGACCTCCTACGGCAGCCCGGATAACCCGCAGCCCGCGCTGGGCAATCCGGCGGTGACGCTGACCTTCTCCGCGGATGGCGTCGGCGGCAACGGTGGCTGCAACAGCTACGGCGGCTCGTTCCAATACGACAGCAATTCGCTGACGATTGGCGGTCTGCGCAACACGTTGATGGCGTGCGACCAGCCGATTCTGGATCAGGAGACGGCTTATCTCACGGCGTTGCAGACGGCGACCGGCTATCAGATCAACGGCAGCCAGCTTCAGATCAGCTATGACGGCGGCGTGCTCAATTTCACGGCAGCGGATGCCCTGAGCGGCGCTGCGGCGACGCCCGAACCGACCGCCGCCGGATGATAGCGGGGTGTTGTTTGATTGAACGCCACTACAGCGAGTAGGTAAACGAAAACGGGACACAACGCTGTGTCCCGTTTTGATCTGCGTAGTTACGGTTCGATAATCCATTCCGAATCTTCGCAGAGGTTTCAAACCTGCCCCACACGAGGAAATGCGTTTTCGCAGATTACTTAGCCAGTAACGAACGTGAGCTTAGCTGAAGCGGGGAGGTGCTTAGTATGCGCCTTGACGCAACAGCACGCGCGGGATGGTCAGCATCAGGATTTGCGCGTCCAACTGCATCGACCAGTTCTCGATGTAGTAGATGTCGAGCAGGCACATCTCGTCGAAGGGGACTTCGCTGCGCCCGCTGATCTGCCACAAGCCGGTCAAACCGGGCTTGACTTGCAACCGCTGCCGGTGCCATGGCTCGTAGAGATCAACCTCGTCGGGCGTGGGGGGGCGCGGACCGACGATGCTCATGTGACCCATCAACACGTTGACTAGATTGGGCAGTTCGTCGAGACTGGTGGTGCGGATGAAGCGTCCCACGCGGGTGATGCGCGGGTCGTTCTTGATCTTGGGGTGACGTGGATCGACTTCCTGCGTGCGGATCAGTTCGCCGCGCAGCTTGTCGGCGTCGAGGATCATGCTGCGAAACTTGATCATCTTGAAGTGGCGACCGTTTTCGCCGACGCGCTCGGCGGTATAGAGGATCGGTCCCGGTCCCTCAATTCGGATCGCCAGCGCGACCAAGCCGCCGAGCAGCAGCAGTACCGGCGAAGCGATCAGGATCAGCGCGAGGTCGAGCGCACGCTTGAACAGGCGACTGGTCGCCTTAAACGGCACATGCCCGTTGACGCGCAGCAGCGGGATGCCGTCGAGGTTTTCGACCATGACCTGCCGCAGGTTCAATTGGAAGACGTCGGGGACGACACTCACTTGAACATCGGCTTGCTGGCAGGTTTCAATCAGGTTGACGATTTGGTCGTGGTAGCTCCATGGCAGCGTGATCACGACGAGGTCGACCTGCTGCTCGTCGAGGATCTGGTCGAGGTGGTCGATGCCACCTAAACCCTTGACCCGCCCCAGATCGACGCACGCTTGCGCCGGGTCGTGGTCGAGATAGCCGACCGGCACGTAGCCTTGATCTTTGCGCGCGATCATCGTCCGCAGCACCGAGCGCCCGACATCGCCGCCGCCGATCACCAGCACGTGCTGAATCCCGATGCCGCGCTCGCGCAGCCGCGCGTAAACGACCCGTCGGACGATGCGCGCAGTTGCCAGCAGCACGATCGTGATCGCCGCGACGTAGACAATCATCAGGCGGCTGAAGACCACCGGCTGAAAGACGAAGCTGATCGCCAGCAGGATCACCGTGGCGTTGGTCACGCCGTTGATGATCGTGTAGACGTCTTCGAGCCACGTTCGTCCCCGTCCAACTTTGTACAAGCCGCTGCCGCGATAGTTGATGTAGAGCCAAATCACGTAGACGATGGCGAAGGGGATGTAGGGTTCGAAGGGGGCGCGGTTGATCTCTAGCAGTGGAACGATCAGGTGCAGTTCGTAGCGGGCGTAATACGCCAAACCGAAGGCGGCAAAGCCTAACAGGATGTCCACGAGCGGCATGAGCCAGATCGGTTCTTTAAAATTGCGGCGCTGCCTTGCCTGAGCGCTCGCCGTCGTCGCGTCAGCCGCTTCGCGGGTTTCGACCATCATCCGAGTGCCTTGCGATAACTTTCGACCGTTTGCTCCGCCGTTCGCGCCCACGTGAAGCGGGCGGCTTCGACCAGACCACGCTCGCGTGCCTGACGCCGCCACGCCGGGTCAGCCCACGCACGCCGGAGCGCCTCTGTCCACGCGCTGACGTCGTCAGGCGGGACACAGAGACCGGCATTACCGGCGACTTCCGGCAGCGATGAGGCGTCCGCCGTGATCACGGGCGTGCCGCACGCCATCGCTTCGAGGACGGGCAAACCGAATCCCTCGAATACCGAGGGATATACGAACACTTCCGCGCAATTGTACCAGATCGGCAACTCTTCCGATGGGATGAATCCGACGAAGCGCACCGAAGCTTCGAGCCGGTGGCGGGCGACGGCTGCGAAGATGTCGTCGTAATCCCAGCCCTTGCCACCACCGACGATCAGCGGCGGGCGATCTTTCAGCGCGGCGTAAGCTTCCAGTAAAACCGGCAGATTTTTGCGCGGCTCCAGCGTGCCCACGAACAGCCAAAAGCGATCCGGCAGCTCGTTTTTATGCCGGAACGCCGCGATCTGCTCGGCGGGGAGGGGGCGGAAGACTTCCGCATCGCAGCCGGGAGCCGCCACGTCGATTTTGTCGGCGGGGATGCCCAACGTCGCCGTGAGGTCGCGGGCGGTGCTGTGCGAGATGGCGATCACGCGGCGGGCGCGCTGGCAGGTGATGCCGGTGAACAGCCGCAGGTACAGACGGCGGGCGGCGGGCAGCCGCTCCGGGTAGTGGATGAAGCTCAAATCGTAGACCGTCACCACCGACGGCACGCCGATCGCCAGCGGCGCGACGAACGCCAGTGCGTGATACAAGTCCAGCCCACCCAGCGCGAACGGCTGCGCCAACTGCTCCCAAACGATTCGGCGCAGCGGCGCTTCGGTGTCCAGCCGCGAGCGGCGCATAGTCATGCCGTCGATCTGCCGGGGGTTCGCTGCGCCGACCATAGCGGTCAGCTGCCAGTCGGCGGGTACGGCGGCGGGCAAATGGCGCAGTAAGCCGTCGATGTAACCGTGGATTCCGGCGCTGCGGTAGCCCGCTCGCCCGGAGAGTAGGTGTGCGTTCAATCCGATTTGCATAAGAGGGCTATTATACCCGCCGATTTCCGGGCGTGGCGACGGTGTAATTGGAGGCTGCATAAATCCAAATAATGTATAAAGTGCCAGACTTTAAGGCTTAGGAAATCTTGCTTGTAATCATCTCTACGGGGAAACTACCGGTCGCTAACCCACCGGATTCGCAACGGTCCAAAATCACTATTCACAAATCGAAAAGATTATGTCAAACTGAAAGCATGAAGAACACAAGAGGCGTTAATCAATGCTCAAGCGTGTCTTAATTATCGGAATCGTCATCTTCACCGGTTTGAATATCGTCGCTGCTCAAGAGCAGCCGGTATCCGGCAGTTGTGATCCCTATGGGATCGGTGAGTCGCCGGTAAATATCCAAATTCCCGATCTGTCCGCATCGTCGCAGCATACGACCGCCCAAATTCAGCAGCAGCTTGGCGTCAATCCGGACGTATATTTACAACTTGCTGCTAATATCACCGAGACGTCGAACGCGATGGCAGATTTTGCCGACCCGAACAGCAAGCTCATACCGGCGGCGGCTGCCAACGTCACCCGCGCGGGCGATCACCTGAAGGTCTACGCGGGGATTTGCACCGGCACCGAAGTGCTCGGCGAGCTGGTGGCAGGCGAGCGTGTCACCGTGCTCGACGGTCCGCTGGCTTCCGAAGGTCATGCGTGGTGGCGCGTGCGCCGTCACGAGCTCACCGGCTGGGTGATGGAGAGCGACGGCGGCGAACTCTGGCTGCGGGGTTCCTAAACACTCGCGCAAGACAGGCAATGAAGGCGACTCGACGGGTCGCCTTTTTGCTTACGATTACGGCTTGATCGCCCAGCGTTCTTCCGAGACACCCGCCTGCTGATTTTCCCAGCGCGCCAGCGTGAACAGGTAATCGGACAGCCGGTTGAGGTAGGGGAGCACCTGCTCGCCGATCGGTTCCTGCTCCTGAAGTTGAGCGACTAAGCGTTCGGCGCGGCGGCAGACGGTCCGCGCGACGTGGAGCGTCGCCGCTGCTAGCGATCCGCCGGGCAGGATGAAGTAGCGCAGGTCGGGCAGGTCCGCCGTCATCCGGTCGATAGCAGCTTCCAGCCCAGCGACCGACTCGGCATCCATGCGGACAACGTGGCTGCTGGGTGCATCGAGCGGAGTTGCCAAGTCTGCCCCCAGATTGAACAGTTGATGCTGAATTCGCGCCAGTTCAGCGTCGGCGGGCGCGGAGATCGACTGGGCGCGCGCCTGCCCGATCACGGAATTGAGTTCGTCGACGGTGCCGTAGCTTTCAACGCGCAGGTGATGCTTAGGGACTCGTCCGCCCGAAAAAAGACTGGTCGTCCCGCTGTCACCGGTACGGGTATAAATTCTCATTGCTTTTGCCTGTCATTTGCCATTCGCCAGATTACAAGATTACAGTTAAACTAATATGCATCATTATAATGTTGATCATTGATCTTACTGGAGCTATTTAATCATGGATGAACCGGCAGCAGCAGTCAAGGAGGTTCGCCAAGTCTTGCGGCGCGTTCAGGATCACCTGAATCACGCTCACTTAGGCTTGGGCGTCCAGCAGCAGACCGTCGGTTTCGTCGATGTGGTGCATCATCCTGATCTGCGCCTCGGCGACCTCAACTACGTGACGCCGCGCCGGAATACGGCGTGGGTTTCCGGGCAGTTCGTGCAGAAGGGACTGGAGCGCCTCAAGGAGTACGAGCGTCGCCCGCGCGTGCGTTACATCGAGCACTTGTTCCCGCCGCAGTTCGGCAAAACGCTGACCGACCTTGGTCTCGAACTGGAAAGCCAGACGCCGTTCATGGTCTATTCGTTGGCGGGCATCAAAGATGTCGTGCCGCCCGCGCCGCCCAAACCGCGCGCGCCGAAGGGCGTGCGCCTCGAAATGATCACCGACAAGCGCGGCACCGACCTCTGGCGCGACGTGTGGAACAGCACCTGTTACGACGTCAGCAGCCTTGGCTTCGAGCCATTGGCGATGCAGCCGGATACGGTCGCGCTCAAGCTGGGTGAGCAGACCGACGTCCTGATCTATCATCAAAACCTGCCGGTGGGAGCGGTGCGGCTCGGCTTGCAGCCGGTGACGAAAAGCGCCCACATCATCGCGCTGGCGGTGATGCAGGAGATCAACACGCCGCGATTGGTCAAGCTGGCGCTGGCGGCGGCGCTGCGCGTGGCGCTGGCGCGCGGCTGCGACCTCGTCTTCGCAGCGGACGACGGCGACGCCGATCAACATCGGCTGCTGACCGAAGAATTGGGCTTTGTGGACGTCAGCACGCTGCTGTGTTATGCTGCTCGTTCGGAGAACGCGGACGAGGTTCAAGTTCATGACCTGTTGGCACAGCCTGTACTTGCCCTACACCGGTAACGTCGCCGATCCGCTGGCAGACGCGCTCGCCGCGCTCGGTTATGAACGCTATGCGCCCTTCGGCTTGATCCCCGGCAAAGCCTACCCGGAGTCGGTCAAATTGTTTGTCGCTCCCGCCCGTGACGGCTGGACGCGGATCATCGGCTCACCTGATCCGGCGCTGCTGCCGGTGCTTTCCCAACTCGCCCCCGTTTTACTGATCGAACTCGACGGCGCTCAAGCCGACATCCGCGCCTATGCTGCGGGGACTTCCGCCGCAGTCGGCAGCGCGTTCGCAGCTTATGCGTCAGTGGACTGTCTCGACCGCGCGCTCGACGGTGGGACGCAATCCGGCTCCGGCGAAGTGGTGGGCAAGGTTGCCCTCGACGCGCTGCCCGCCGACGTGCAGTCGATGGCGGGGCAGGTCGATTTGCAGCAGGCGGGCAAGCTGTTCGAGCGCATGAGCGCCACCCTCGCCCGCAAGACCAACGCCGATCCGGCAGCGGACGATCTGCTCAAGCTCCCCGATTGGTCGAGCGCGGGCGGACGGCGCATTCGTGCGCTGATGGACTGCCTCGGCATTCCCGGCTGGCAGTCGCCCGATTTCGTCACGCTGCGCGACGCTTATGCTCTACACCTACGCCGCCAGCGCAGCCCGCAGGCGCGGCTGTATCCCGGTGACGCCGAAGCATTGGCGGCGGTTCCGGACGCACTCACTTATACACCCATCTATGGGGGAAAACTGAACGATGTCCGCTCGTGATCGTCTCAAGTGGGACGCGCGCTACCGCGAGCACGCGGATGATTACCCAACACCGGATCCGCTCCTGTTCCAGTTCGCGCCGCCGCTGCGCGAACCCGGCACCGCGACCGCGCTCGACCTCGCGGCGGGTGTCGGGCAGAACGGCTTATGGTTGGCGGAGCAGGGCTATACCGTCGATCTGGTCGACGTGAGCCGGGTGGCGCTGACGCGCGCGCGTGACGCCGCTTTCAATCGCCATTTGCGCCGCGTCAATTTCTTCCAACTCGACCTCGACGAGGGCGGGCTGGAAGCCGAGAACTACGATCTGGTCGCGGTCTTTCGCTTCCTCAGCCGCCCGCTGATGCCGCAGATCCGCATGGCGGTTAAACCGGGTGGGCGCATCCTCTATCAAACCTACAATACGCGCTACTTGGCGATCAAGCCGGACATCGCACCCGACTTTTTGCTCGGCTTGGGCGAGTTGGCGGGCTTCTTTGGCGATTGGCGCGTGCTGCTCAACCGCGAGCACGATCACGTTTCCCAGATCGTCGCCATCAAGCCGAGCCGCTGACGTCATGCGCCGTCTACTGATGGTTGTCCTGCTGCTGCTGATCGCTCCGGGGGTGGTTGCGCGGGCGCAGGATACGACCACCATGCAGCCGATCAGCTATGGACAGGCGGTCAGCGGCACGATCACCGACGACCAGTTTTTCGCTCACTGGCGGTTTGTCACCGGCGCGGGCGATCACCTCCAGATTCAGATGACCGGGGCAGATGGGCTGCGCCCGCTGATCGGCTTGCTCGGTCCCGACGGGAGCCTGATCGCCCGCAGCGATGACGGCGACATTGATGGCACGGTCGAACTGGATTTCACCGCGCCCGCCATCGACGAGTACCGGATCGTGGCGACGCGCGTTGGTAATCAAGACGGCACGACCACCGGAACCTACACGCTGCGGATCGATCGGCTTAATCCGCAGCCTACCCGCGACCCGGCGTATCAAGATGTGACGTTTCTCTGTGGCACAGTCGAGGCGACCGCGCTGGTGAGTTTCCACTTCGCTCGCGAGCCGGAGGACAACGGCGCTTACTCGCTGCGAGTTTACGGCTTGGACGGCTTCCAACCGGTGATCCGCGTGCAGACCGGTGGTGACGATACCTGCACCCGCGATCCGGCGGACGCGGTCGGCGACGTGATCACGCTGCCCGGTGAGCGCCCGATCACGCTGACGTCCGCCAGCGCGACGGCGCAAATTGTCCTCACCAGCGAAAACGCTGATCCGGGCGCGATGCTGATCACCATCGGCAGCGCCGACGATCAGCCGGGGCGCTATCTTGCTGTGATCGGCGGCTTCACCATCGAGCCGAGCACCGACACCGACGATTACGCCATCCGGCTGGCGCCGCGACCGGCGCACGACGGCGCGCCGCTGCTGGTCTACGCGGTCGGCTTGAACAACCGGCTCGATCCCGGCATCAGCGGCGATTTGGGAACCTGTGATGATGCCGGACGGCGCGGCTGTGAGGATATTCCCTCGTTTGACGGCGCGGGCGTGATCTTCAACGGTGACACACGCGCGCTGGGCGACCGTTTCGACGCCGGAATGCGGATCACGGACGCCGATCAGCATTATCTACAGGTGCTCAGCTTCAGCGGCACGACGCATGGGGATTACGCTTTATTCCTACTCGGCAGTCTGCCCCCGCGCTAGATCAACCTCACCCCCGACCCCTCTCCCTAGGAGAGGGGAGCAAATTAGTGCGTGAGGGGACGCCAATCGTATTCCTGCTGGGGAAATTGCATCAAATTGATAAGTCATGCGACCATTCGCAAAGTGCCTGTAGACTAGCTTTAAATTCCCCTCTCCTAGGGAGCTAACAAGGGTAGGTATTTAATTAACCTCACCCCCTGCCCCTCTCCACATCGTGGAGAGGGGGTAAAAACAGGTTACAAAGGGCGTTTAAAGTTCCCTCTCTAGGGAATGCAGAAATGATAGTCAGGCGGCCATTGCAAAGTAAGCCTGTAGACTAGCTTTAAAACTTCCCCTACAGCTCCTAGGGAGAGGGGATGGCAACCGAAGGTTGCATGGGGTGAGGTAAATCCTCACGGTGCGAACAGCGTCATGCCTTCGAGCGCAATCGGCAGCGCAAAATGGTCGTGCCAGTCCGCCGCTTGATCCGCTAAGTGCCCGAAGCAGCCGACGCGCAGCTTGCTCACCAGCGCGTCCTGCGCCAGCGTCAGCGCGGCGCTGTCCTCGAAGGCGACCCACGTCGTCACCGACTCGTCGATGCGGTCGTCGATGGCGTCGTAGAAATCGGGGATGGGGTAGGGCACACTGCGCCGTACCGCGCGATCCGGGTAGGGCTTGATCCCCGGCTTGAGCGGCTGCCCGCCCACACTCAGGACGACGATCGGCGCGGGCATCCCCTCGATCTCGGTGATGTGCATCGAGTCGATGAAGCCCCCCAGCGCGACCGACCCATCCCACTCTAGCGTATCGACCTGCCAGCGCAGCTGCTTCAAGGCAGGTCCCTCGGCGCTGCCCCAGCGCAGCGTCAGCACCGAGGCGGGCGCTGTCAGTGTGAACAAGCCCGCCGTACCCTCGACCGGCACCGTTTCCGCTTCGCTTTCGAGCCAGAGCAGATCGCGCGCGTAAGCCGGAATTGTCCAACCGAGCTGCCCCGCCAATTGATCGTTCATGCCTAATCAACCCTTCAATCTCTGTTAATACGCTCTCGCAGGGAATATGTTAAACTAAAAGCGTTACTACGGCATGGTGAGGAACGAAATTTGCTGCGACGACCCCAAATTTCTTGGGCACGCTTGATCTCCGATGTGCTAAGCCCGCCGGTGATTTGGGGCGTTCTTGCCTTTCCAATCGCTTTCCGCGAAGCTGATTCGCGCGATCAAGCGCTGCTGTGGGCATTCACCTACACGATTATGGTTTGTATCCTCCCCGCGATCTACATCGGCTTGATGGTCTGGCGCGGGCATATCAGCGACATTCATCTGAAGGAACGCAAGGAGCGGATTCGCCCGTTCATCGTCTCGCTGATCGGCACCGGGCTGGCGTGGGCGATGCTGAATCTAATGGGCGCGCCACCGCTGCTGCCGGTGTTCGCGCTGGTCAGCCTTGTCTTATTGTTGTCGATGTTGCTGGTTACGCTGGTCTGGCAGATCAGTATGCACTCGATGAGCATCGCCTGTGCGGTTGTTGCGACCGGCGCGCTCTACGGCTTAGGTCCCGCGCTGCTGATCAGCCCGCTGATCCCGGTGGTCGGCGTGGCGCGGATCAAACTGCGCCGTCACACCCTCGCTGAAGTGATCGCCGGTGGCTTGCTCGGTGGAAGCTTGACGCTGGTCATGCTGATCGTACTGCACCCCTAATCCCTCAATGCGGTGACGCGCCGCGTCGCTGCCCGGTTTCCCAAACTCTTTAAACGTAAAATTCGCCGCTAGGTCGGGATTCTGCCTTGTGTTTAGGCGTTTTGTAATTGGTGAAGTGTTAATTTTGTTTATAAACCTTCACATTCTTACGTTTTCAACAATTGTTTTGGTGCTATGCTGGATTTATTGGGGGACAAATGAATAATGAACGCAACAAGTTTATCTCAAGAAGCAGAAGCCGTGCTCCTCGAGCTTTTCAACGCTAATTTATGCACGGTGTGCTCAATTGAAACGTTGAAGAAACTGTATCACGGCGGCGCCGATCTGGAGGCGCTGCTGAATTGGCTGCTGGAATTCGGTTATCTCTGCCGCAGCGATAACGAGTACGAACTGTCGTTTGCGGGGTCACAGTTAGCGCGTCAGCTTCAAGCCGAAGCGCAGGGCAGCCAACTCCAACAACACGCCACTGACGATCTGCCTGCGACCGGTCCCACCGCCTTATTTGCCGGAGGCGGTTTGCCGCTAGATACGCTGCGCAGTGGCACGTTGCATCTGGGGCGGATGGCGACGGCGACCGAAGCAAGCGCGACGCCGCATTACCTCCTCAGCTTTGAAGCGCCGAAGAACGCTCCGCTGACGCCCATACTGGACGGCGACGTGCTCGGTCGGCAGCCCGAAGCCGACATCTGCCTCTACTACGACGACTGTGTGAGCGGGCGTCACTGTCGCTTCCAGACCGAAGCGTTCGGAGATCGCCTGCTGATTTACGTCGAAGACCTCGGCAGCCGGAATGGGACGTACCTGAATTGCCAGCGATTGGAACCACGCAAGCTGTACCAACTCAATCACGGCAGCCGGATCGAGGTGGGGCACACTATCATGATCGTGATGCAGATCGCCTCTTGATCTTCCGCCACTACATGCCGAGCAGTTTCTTAATCCGCTGCCACAGTGACGGCGCTGCCGGCTCCGGCGTGGATTCTCCCTGCGCGCTGGGAATGTGCCCGCTGTGAGCTTCCTGCTGCTCTAGATTGTAAGTCTCCATCGTGGCGTGAGTCGACTGCTGCTGGCGCTCGTGCTGCTGATTCTGCTCAGCTTGACGACGATAAAATTCCTCGTTCATGGCATTTCCCTTCTGAAGCTAATCCGAACTCAATTCGATCAAAAGCTAGTCGTGCCGGTTGCTGCCATCAGGATTATTTATAGTCTGCTCGTGTTGTGATGAACTGTATTTTAGTCGATTTTTCCTCCACGCACACTAATTCCCCGCCTATTGATCGGCGAGTCTGGCACTGGCGGGAACTAAACCGGAGTCACCGGCGTCTTATCGATAGAAAAGTGGAGGTGACACCATGAAAAAGTTCAGTGTACTCGCGTTTTTACTCACAATTTTGCTGGTTTCCGTCAGCAGCGCCTCGGCGCAAACGATCCCTTGCGGTCCCTGCCCGGATGGCGCTCAATGTTTCGTAGCGCCTTGCCGTCCGCCGCGCGGCATTGTGACCAACCCCGATTGGCTCAAGATCGCCTTTCACCGTGTGAATGTGCAGATCGACCACCAGATCGCCCACACCAGCATCGACATGAAGTTCGTCAATGAGGGCGAAGGCTTGGCGGAAGGGACGTTTGTCTTTCCGCTGCCGCTGGATGCCTCGGTTGACAGCCTGACCATGTACATCAACGATCAGCCCATCGAAGCCAAGATCCTGCCCGCCGACGAAGCCCGCAGCGTCTACGATGCCATCGTCCGCCAGTACCGCGACCCGGCGCTGCTCGAATACGTCGGATCGCAGGCGGTGCAGGCGAACATCTTCCCGATCCCGCCGGGTGAGACGCGCCGGATCGAAATCTCCTACTCGCAAGCGCTGACCGTCGATAACGGCTTGATCCACTATCTCTATCCGTTCGACGTGACCAGCCTCGTCTCCAGCCGTCCGGTCGAAGACGCCAGCATCAGCCTTCAGGTGGACAGCAGCGACCCGATCAGCACGATCTACTCGCCGAGCCACAACATCGTCATCAATCGCGCCGCCGACACTGCCAATCACTTCCGCGTCGGCTGGGAGGCGTCGGACTACGTGCCCGATCAGGACTTCAGCTTGTACTACGGCATCGCCAGCGAGAGCGTGAGCGTCAACCTGCTGACCTACCGCGACAGCGCCGACGCCGATGGTTTCTTCATGCTCTTGGTGCAGCCGCCGCTGGTCGCGCCGCAAGCCGCCGTCGTCCCGCGCGACCTGATCGTCGTGCTGGATCAATCGGGCAGCATGGACGGCGACAAGTGGAATCAGGCGCGCCAAGCCGCCGCTTACGTGCTCGATCATCTCAACGACAACGATCGCTTCAACGTCGTCCTGTTCAGCACCGGCTGGCGCGTGTTCAGCAACAACCTTGAGCAGCCGAGCGCGGCGCAGGAAGCGATTGACTGGATCAATGGGATGAACGCCGAGGGCGGCACCGACATCAACGGCGCGCTGACGACCGCGCTCGACATGGCGGACGCCGAGCGTCCGACCACGATCCTGTTCCTGACCGATGGCTTGGCGACCGAAGGCGAGACCGAGACCAGCACGATCCTCGACAACGTGAACGCCGCTGCGCGCAGCAACATCCGCCTGTTCGCCTTCGGCGTCGGCGACGACGTGGACACCACGCTGCTCGAACTCGCTGACGCGCGATCATCGCGGCGCGTCGTCCTACGTCCGCCCGACCGAGCGGATCGACGAGGAAGTCGCCAGCCTGTACAACAAGATCGGCTCACCCGTGCTGACCGATCCGCAGTTGACCGTCGACGGCGTCATGCTCGACTCGGTTTACCCGGCGCTGCCGCTGCCCGACCTGTTCGCGGGCAACCAACTGACCATCGTCGGGCGCTATCGCGGCTCGGCGGACAACGTCAGCGTGACCCTGACCGGCAAGGTTGGTGACGAGACGCAGACCTTCACCTATGGCAATTTGCAGTTCCGCGAGCGGGCGGGCGGCGAACCGTTCATCGCGCGGCTTGTGGGCGACCCGGCGGATTGGTGAACTGCTCAACACCATCCGGCTCAACGGCGAGAACCGCGAGTTGGTCGACAGCATCGTCAACTTGAGCGTGCGCTACGGCATCATCACGCCCTATACCAGCTTCCTGATCGACGAGAACGACATCCTCTCGCAGAGCGGGCGCGATCAAGCCGCCAACAGCCTAACCGATACGACGCGCAGCCTGTCGCAGCAGTCATCAGGCGCGGCGGCGGTCGGTGCGGCGGATACTTTCGGCGAGATGGAAGCAGCGGCGGCACCGATGGCGCTGCCAATGCCGACCATGACCGCTGCCGGAACGCTCGCGCCGGGGGCGATCACGCCCAATATCGCGATGGGTGGGGGTGACGCCGGTTATGCTCAAGCGGAACAGGTCAACCCGATCCAGTCGGTCGGCGACAAGACCTTCCTGCTCCAAGACGGCGTCTGGACGGATACGACCTTCGACCCCGACACGATGGACGACCGAAAAAGTTGCCTTCCTCAGCGACGAATACTTCGCGCTGCTGGATAGCAAGCCGGAGATCGCGCAGTACCTCGCGGTCGGCGATCAGGTGATCGTCGTCCTCGACGGCACCGCCTACCAGATCACGACGGACGAGACGCAGCAGTAAGTCGATCACCCCGTAGGGGCACGATATATCGTGCCCCTACAACCACACCCCGGATTGCCCCCAAACCATTTCCCCACATAGTTGTAAGTTCCAAGTGAAAAGATTAAAGTGATGCGGTGCTCGAAACGAGTCGCTTTTATCTTTCGACTTTTAACTTTGAACTGAGGCTTTTATGCAGCAGATCATTCCCATTGGCGGGGCGGGCTTGTCGGCGGAGCCGGATAAGTTCCTACTTGAACGCTACATCGTCGCGCAGACCGGCAAAGAGCAGCCGAAAGTCGCTTTTCTGCCCCAAGCGAGCGGCGAGCATCGAGGAGTACGTCATCCAGTTTTACCGCGCCTTCCTCGATCTCGGCTGTAAACCGTCGCACCTGTCGCTGTTCCAGCCGCACACCGCCCAAATCGCTGATTATCTGCTCGATCAGGACGTGATCTACGTCGGCGGCGGCAACACCAAGTCGATGCTGGCATTGTGGCGCGAGTGGGGGATTGACGCGATTTTGCGCCAAGCGCTCGACGCCGGGATTGTGCTGACCGGAGTCAGCGCCGGGGCGATCTGCTGGTTCGAGCGCGGCACGACCGACTCGATCCCCGGCGACCTGACCGCGCTGCCCTGCCTCGGCTTTTTGAGCGGCAGCCTCTCGCCGCACTACGATGGCGAAGCGCAGCGTCGCCCGACTTATCAGCGCATGATCGGCGGCGGCGAAATCCCGGCAGGTTATGCCTTCGAGGACGGGGTGGCGGGGCATTTCGTCGACGGCGTGCTCAAGGGCGTCGTCAGTTCGCGCCCCAACGCCAAAGGCTATTACGTCGAGCAGGTGGACGGTCACGCGCAAGAAACGGTGCTAGATACGCTGTATTTAGGGGCTTAACCTCACCCCCGACCCCTCTCCATGGGGAGAGGGGAGACAAACGGGCAGCGCGGATCGATCTGTGCTGCTCGACATTAGACAAGGAATAAATTCTCATGCCTGATATGTTGGTCAAACTTTACGAACTGCCCGACGCCAAGCCACTGATCGAGGCGCTGCAAGCCGAGGGCATCGACGTGCGGCGCAGCCTCGCGCCGGAGAAGGGGATCGTCGTCGAGTGGGTGCGCGATCATTTCGGCGGCGGCTGGGCGAGCGAAACCGACGTCGCTTACTCGAACCACCCGATCACCTGCTGGGTGGCGACAGACAACGGCGGCTGTATCGGCTTCGCCTGCACCAACTCGACCACCCGCAATTTCTTCGGTCCGACCGGCGTTGACGAGACCTATCGCGGCAAAGGGATCGGCAAGGCGCTGCTGATCGCCGCGCTCGCCGACATGCGCGCGCAGGGCTACGGCTACGCCATCATCGGCGCGGCGGGTCCGACCGGCTTTTACGAGAAAGCGGTCGGTGCGGTCGCCATCCCGGACTCGTGGCCCGGCGTCTATCGCGGACTGCTGCGCTATCCCAACGACGACGAGTAGGAGCGGCGAATCATCCCACGTAGGGGCACGATATATCGTGCCCCTACGCAAATCCGATAACTCAACTGTGCCCCTACGAAGACGAAATTAGAGCGATGCTGTAGTGAGATTCTTCACTACGGGTGGATCCCCCAAATTGTCACCAAGCCGAGCAGCAGCATCGCCAGCGTGACCAGCGTCATGCCGACGCCAACTTTGGTAAAGTCGCTGGGCAGATAGCCGCCGGGACCCATCATCAGGACGTTGACCGGGTGAGCGATCGGCGTCAGGAAGGCGGTTGAGGTGGCAATCGCGACCGCCACCGCCATCGCGCGCGGATCGATGCCGACCTGAATTGCGGTGCTGATGGCAATCGGTCCGACGATCAGCGCCGTCACCTGCGCGCCGATCACCTGCGTGACCAGCACCGCCACGATGCACAGCCCGCCGATGGTCGCCAAGGCTCCGAGCGGCTCCAGCACGGTCAGCAGTTGGGAACTCACTCGCGCTGCCAAGCCGGTATTCACCAGCGCAATGCTGACCGGCATCATCCCGGCGATCAGGAAGACGGCGCGCCATTCGACCGAGCGATAGGCTTCGTCCATGCTGATGCAGCCGGTCAGTGCCATCGCCACCGCACCCGCTAACATCGCCTCGGCAATCGGGATCACCGAGGAGATCGCGAGGAACAGCACTGCCGCGAGAACCACCAGCGCGAACGGCGCTTTTTGCGGTCGCGGCGGCTTGACGGCGTGACCGCTTTGCATGACCATGTAATCGCGCTCCTGCGCCAACAGCTTGATCTTGGCGGGCGACCCCACCATCAGCAGCGCGTCGCCGACTTGCAGCGGAAACTTGCCGACGTCGGTGCGATAGCTGCGCCCCTCGCGCCACAAGGCGACGGTCGTCAAGCCGTATTTGTTGCGAAAGCGCAGGTCGGTCAGCGTTTGTCCGATCACATTAGCGCGCGGCGTGATGATAACCTCGGTCAAATCGACCGCGTAATCGTGGCTGGGCGTCGCGCCGTTGTCACGCCCCGCTTTTAAGCCGAGTTCAGTCAGTGGCTTGACCCGCTCCTCGCGTCCGAGCACCAGTAGAAAGTCGCCCACGCTGATCGTCTGGTCAGGCGCTGGCGACAAGATGGCGTGATGTCCGCGCCAGATCGCCATGATGGTGATGCCCCAGCGCGTGCCGATTTGGGTCTGGCGCAGCGAACTGCCCGCCAGCGGCGAATCGGGCGGGACTTGGAACTCCCACAGCCGTTCTTCAAGCTGATAGGTTTCGTACAGGCTGCGCGAGAGCGCGCGCGAACTCGCCTTCAAGCCGACCGACTCGCGTTCCGGCAGCAGTCGCCGCCCGATCAACGCCATGTAGATCAGCGCGGCGATCACGATCAAGCCGCCGGTGGGCAAGAAGTCGAGCATGTGCAGCGGCGCTTGTCCTTGATCTTGCAGCACGCCGCTGATGATGATGTTGGCGCTGGTGAAGTAGGTCGCCATGCCGCCGACCAGCGTCCCGAACGCCAGCGGGATCAGCAGCTTGGATGGGCGCACGTTGGAGTCACGCCCGACTTGGACGGCAGCGGGCAGCAGCACCGCGCCCGCCGCGATCGTGCTCATGATGGTGGACAGCAGCGATCCCGCCGCCATGAAGGTGAGCACCAAGCGCGTTTCGCTGCCTCTGCCGATCGCGCGCAGGCGGTCGGCGAGCCACTGGACGACGCCGGTATCTTCTAAACCTCGGGTGATGATGAAGAGGCTGATAATGGTGATCACTGCCGGTCGGCTGAAGCCGGAAATGGCTTCGTCGGCAGTGACGACGCCGGTGATGCCGAGTGTCAGCAGCACCAGCAGGGCGATCACGTCAGGGCGGAGGCGATTCGAGAGAATCAAGACCAAGGCAGCGATGATCACGCCGATTAAAATGGTTTCGTGGGTCATGAGCGCTTCGTGGATTTGCAAGAATAACCTTCCGGAGTATAGGAAGGTTTGCGCCGAAGCGCAACGCGCAGTTTTGGAGCACTTTTTCGTTTTTTATTCGGCTGAAATCACTTGTATGCTCTCTCATCTGCCGCTAAGATTGATGTGTGTTCAGATAAGGAGCTTCTGTCGATGGCTGAGACTGACCAGTCCCGCGATCCCTTTGCCGAGTTTATCAATTCTACCCTCGATCTGAATGGTATCGATGGGTTGGATCAAATGGCGATCGCCGAAAAGATGCGCCACCTATTATTTGCGCTGCCCGGTAATGTCACGACCGACCTGTGGAACGAGCAGTTGGACAGCCTCCAAGCGGTGATCCGCGTCTGTCTTGACCTCGACATGGTGCTGGGCGCGTTTGAGGAACGGTTGGAACCGGAAGAGTTCAACCGCGACGACCTCGAAATCCTGATCATGCTGGCGGTGACGTTCTCCTTCGTCTCCTACAATCGCCTGCGCGGGTCTTACAATGGCGAGGAGCAGTATGCCAGCGACGATGCCCTGCTGGCGCGCCGCCTGCGGGATATGCTCCGGGTGGCGATGAGCTGGGTCAAGAAAGCCGCCATCGATGGCGACCCGCTGGCGAGCAAGTTTCTGGAAGACGCTAATTCGCTGCTCAACACGACCCGGCGCCTCGAATAGCGCGCTTTTCATCCTCAGTACGGACTCTCGGGGCGACAGTTTACTGTTGCCCTTTTTGTTTGCCGACGCTTCGACTACGCCTTAGATTTTAGTAAGGTATTTTAAACTTACCGTTGTAAAATTACGGGCATTGTCGACATGAGGATCTGTCATGGATTATGTGGAGTGCCGCACTTTATACAACGGGACGAAACGCGTCCCGGTTGAATCACTGATCCAGCGCCCATCAGTTTACGGATTGGTGCTGCATGAGGGGCAGGTTTTGCTGGCGAAAGCCCGAACTACCCAGAAGTACGTGCTGCCCGGCGGTGGGATCGAGCGGGGCGAACCGGTCGAAGCCGCTTTGAAGCGCGAAATTTGGGAAGAAACCGGCGTCACGGTTGAGGTCGGCGCTTTCCTGCACTTTCACACTGACCTGTTCTACTACGATCCGTCGGATTTGGCATTACAGGGTTTCCTGTTTTACTACCGCTGTACGCCGCTGACCACCGTACTCGATCCGCCACCGTATCCGCCGGAAGAGGACATCGAGCTGCCTTTGTGGGTGGCTGCTGAGTCGCTGTGCGCCGACGACTTTCAAGCACACGGCGATGTCTTCATGGATTTGATCGCTGCTTGCGAGGCGTAGCAAGCGATAAATTCTCACCCCTAGCCCCTCTCCATGAGGCAAGGGAGCTGAGCATAGCCAATGGGAGTGGTTCGTAGGGGCGCACGGCTGTGCGCCCTGTCCAGTTAGTACGCCTTTAGCGCCTCACGAGTGTAGGGCGTTCCCTCGAATAACTGCAAGCGCGGATACGTCCAGAGATCGTCGTCGTCCAGCAATTGCAGATCGCCCCCGCGTTTGAGCAGCACCAGCTTGCGATTGCCGTCGAACCACAAACCACCATCGGTGCCGGTCTGCCGCATGAATTCCAGCGATCCCTTGATGATGGTCGTGCGCGGCGCGGATCGATCCCGGCAGAAATCCAGTTCGAAGCCGATTTCGAGCGTCGGCGCGATGCCAAACAGTCCCTGCATGTAATCGCGGGCGCGCTGGCTGGTCTCTGCCGCGTAGAGGATCATGCCGGGACCCTCGGCATAGTAGACGGTCCGATCGCCGACTTCCGTCTTGATCGGCGCTTCGACGCCTAATCCCGCCAACCAGCGCGTGATCGCGTCCTCAGGACTCAAATCGGTGACGACGCGCAGTGTTTCTTCGGATGCCATTGGGGACTCCTTTAATAGAGATTAGCTTTTAGCGGTCAGCGTCAGTTTCAGCTAAAGGCTAAGAACTGAAAACCAAGAACTAATGCCGTTTTTCCGGGTTCGAGATAGCGTTATTTTAGTCGCGGGAATTCGTCGTTGTGAAGCCGAGGCGCGAAAATCTATACCGCTGGACAGGTGCGAGGTAGGTCAGGTGGCTGAGTTTAAGGGTTGAGGCTAGCGGTTGGCGAAGCGGTAGCCGACTCCCCGCGAGGTGAGGATGTAGTCCGGGCGCTCCGGGTCGCGTTCGATCTTCTGGCGCAGGTAGTGGATGTAGAGTTTCAAACTATCGATGGCATCGCCGTATTCTTCGCCCCACGCTTCGGTGACCAGCTCGTTACGCGGCACGACGCGCCCCGCGTTGCGGACGAGCACGCCGAGCAGGTTGAATTCTTTGGGCGTCAGGTGCTTGAGGTCGTTGCGGACGCGCACTTCGCGGTTCATGAAGTTAATGCGGAACTCGCCGCCGTTGAAGATCAGTTCTTCGCTCATGTTGGGCTTGGGCGCGCGGCGCAGATGTGCTCGAATGCGTGCGACCAGCTCGTCATTGTCGAATGGTTTGGGGACGTAATCGTCCGCGCCCATTTCCAACCCGCGCACCACGTCGCGGACTTCATCGCGGGCGCTCAGGAAGATGATCGGCACGTCGGACATATCGCGCAGGCGCTTGCAGACTTCCCAGCCGTCCATTTCCGGCATCATGATGTCGAGCAGTACCAAGTCGGGTTGATGGCGGTAGGCGCGGCGCAAGCCTTCTTCTGCCCCGAACGCCTTGATCACCTCGAAGCCTTTTCGCTCTAGGACCATACTGATCAAATTGACGGTTGTTTCCTCATCGTCGATGATCAGGATTTTTTCTACCATGCCCGCGCTCTCGTCAGATGAATCTAACCGTTGTTGCAAGTTTCTAACCTTAGCTTAGCATGAGGTTTGAATCGGCGCAACACCCGATCGTCCCATTTAATCTTAATTCGTAGGGGAATCGTCATTTGTGGGGGGGATAAAGTTGCGGTAACATCATTCTTTATGATTCTATTTGATTCCGCATCAGGATAAGGATTGCTTATGCCGCACGCACTGATTACCGGGGGGGCGGGTTTCATTGGCAGCCACCTCAGCGAATACCTGCTCGGTGCTGGTTATGAAGTGACCGTTATCGACAACCTGAGTACCGGGCGAATCGAAAACCTCGCCGGAGTCGATCAACATCCGAAATTCCACAGCGCTATCGAAGATATTCGTAACATTCACGTGATGGATCGCCTCGTCAGCGAGTGCGACATTATCTTTCACCTCGCGGCGGCGGTCGGCGTCCAGCGGATCATCAGCGAACCGATTGAAACCATCGAAACCAACATCGGCGGCACCGAAGTCGTGCTCAAGACGGCGCGGCGCTATCGCAAAAAGGTGCTGATCGCCTCGACCTCCGAAGTCTATGGCAAGGGCGTGCGCTTCCCCTTCAGCGAGGACGACGACTCGGTCATGGGACCGACCAGCCGCAACCGCTGGAGCTATGCCGCATCCAAAGCCATCGACGAGTTTTTGGCGCTGGCGTATCATAAAGAAACTGAGCTGCCGGTTGTGCTCTTCCGGTTATTCAATACCGTTGGTCCTCGTCAAAGCGGGCAGTATGGGATGGTGCTGCCGCGCTTCGTCCAGTGGGCGATCCGCGAAGAGCCGATCCTCGTTTACGGCGATGGCACGCAGCAGCGCTGCTTCTGCAACGTGCGTGACGTGATTCGCGGGATTCACGGCTTGAGCGAAAGCCCGGATGCGATTGGCAGAGTCTTCAACATCGGCAGCACCGAAGAAATCAGCATCTATCAGTTGGCGGAGCGCGCCCGCGAGCGAGCAGGCAGCAGTTCCGAAATCCGGCTTATCCCTTATGAAGAAGCCTACGAGGTCGGTTTTGAAGATTTTCGCCGCCGCGTTCCCTCACTGGAGCGAATTCAGCATACAATCAAATGGGAGCCGACCATTTCGTTGGACGACACGATTGACCAGATAATTGATTATCAGCGCAAGGAGATGAACGATGGCAGGAGAAATTAGTCGTAAAGAATTGATCTTGGCTTTGATCCCTGCAGGGGCGAATCCGCGCCTCGCCGGTGTGAATTTAAGCGTGCTCGACTTGACCCGGCTTGACCTGAGCGGCGCGAACATGCGCGGCGTCAACCTACAAGCCGCGACGCTGCGTGAAGCGATTCTGCGGGCGGTGAACCTGTCTTACGCCAACATGATCACGGTCAACGGCGTCGGCGTCGATCTCGACAGCGCCAACCTGACCGGCGCGAATCTGTCCAGCTCGAACCTGCAGAGCGCGCGCTTGACCAACGCCAACCTGACCAACGCCATCGTCAACGGCGCGAATCTGCAAGGCTCGAACATGAAGGGCGCGGTCGTCAACGGGCTGAAGTTCGACGAGAGCACCATCTGGCCCGACGGCAAGAAGGGCAGCCAAGGCAACCCGATCAGCTACACGCTGTAAGGAAGTCGCCAGCAACTCGCGATTGGATGAGCCGTCACTGACGGCTGTTTTGAGTTTCTGAAGATTGTTCATCCGTAGGGGCGGGTTCCAAACCTGCCCCTAACGTTTTTTATGCGTAATGATGAGGTAGACGGCGGCTCTAGAGCCGCCGTCTCGACTTCTGGTACAATCCTCTGCGACCGGTGGCTAGACAGGGGATTGCTCGCGTGGACAAGCTGAACAACCGGATGCTGGCGTGGCCCGCCGATTGGACGGCATTGTTCGGTGACGAGCGCCCGCTGATCGTTGAGATTGGCTTTGGCAGCGGCGAATATCTGCTCCATCTGGCGCGCAGTCATGCCGATGCCAACGTGATCGGCGTCGAGGTCGCCAATCGCTCGCTGCTGCACGCCGAGCGCAAGATCGAGCGCAGCGGACTCGCCAACGTGCGCGCCATCCACTCGACCGGCGAGACGGCACTCCATCACCTGTTTACGCCCGCCTCGATCTGGCAGATTCACATCAACTTCCCCGATCCTTGGTTCAAAAAAGATCAGCAGCACCGCCGCTTGATGCAGCGCGACACGCTCGACGCGATGGTCAGTCGCTTGCAGCCCGGCGGCGAGTTTCACCTCGCTACCGACATCCGCGACTACGCCGAGATGGTTCACGACCTGCTCAGCGCCACCCCCGGCTTGACCAATCGGCTGCCGGAGGCGTGGGCGGCGTCGATGCCGGGGCGGATCACGACTAAATATGAAGCGAATGCCCGTCGTGCCGGGCGCGCTTGCTATTACTTTGCCTATACGCGCAATAACGCCGCTGCGCCCGACGTGCCGGTGATAAAGGATGCGCCTATGCCTCACCTAGTTTTCGCCAGTCCGCTCGCGCTCGACGAGCTGGCTGAGCGCTTCCAGCCGATCCAAGCCAACGACGACGGCATCAACGTTCACCTGATGAATGCCTTTGTCGGTCGCAGCAGCCTGCTGGTGGAGACCCACGTCGGCGAGCCGACTATCACCCAGCACGTCGCCCTCGTGATCGTCCGCCGCCCCCACCCCGATCAGCCGGATGCCGCCGTCCGCGAGTACACCATCCAACTGAGCACCATCGGTCAGGCGCGCCCCACGGAAGGCATTCACCGTGCCGTCCGGCTGCTGGGCGATTGGGCGCTGAGCGTGCATCCGGAGAACCGCCTCATCAAAGAAAAGGTCAACCCGCTATGATGATCGACACCGAACTCATCACCCATTGGCTGCGCGAATTGGTGCAGACGAACTCGATCAACCCGATTCTGGCGGAAGGCGGCGTCGGCGAAAGCCTCGTCGCCGAATGGCTGGCGGAAGTTTGCGAGGACATCGGCTTTGAGGTGCAGTTGCAGGAGAGCGCTCCCGGTCGTCCCAATGTGGTCGCGCACCGGCGCGGCACCGGCGGCGGGCGCAGTCTGCTCTTGACCGGGCATATCGATACGGTCGGTATCGAGAATATGGACGAGGCGTTCGAGGCGCGCATCAGCGAGGGCAAGCTCTATGGACGCGGCGCTTACGACATGAAAGGCGGCTTGGCGGCGATCCTCGGCGCGGCGGTTTCGCTGCGTGACGTCGAACTCACCGGCGATCTGTGGCTCGGCTTCGTCACCGACGAGGAATACGCCAGTGTTGGCACCGACGCGCTCGTCCGGCTGATCCACCCCGACGCCGCCATCCTGACCGAACCGACCGACGGCGAGATCGTCATCGCTCACAAAGGTTTCGCGTGGTTGACGCTGACCACGCAGGGCAGAGCCGCACATGGCAGCCTCTACGACAGCGGCGTCGATGCGATCGCCCACATGGGGCGGCTGCTGCGGACGCTCGAACAGCTTGAGCGTGAGGACTTCCCGAAGCGGGATCATGCGCTGCTCGGTCGCGCTTCGGCGCACGCCAGCATGATCATGGGCGGCTTGGGGCTGAGCACCTATCCCGATCGCTGCCATCTGGAGATCGAACATCGCCTGCTGCCGGACGAAACCGGCGAGGACGTGCTGACCCTCTGGGAGAAGGTTATCGCTCGGCTCAGCCGGGAAGATCCCGACTTCAATGCGTCGGTCAGCATCGACTTCACCCGTCCCGGCTACGAGATCGAGGCGGACGCGCCCATCGTCCGCACGCTCGACGCCGCCTATCGCCAAGTCGTCGGCGTTCAGCCGAGTCACGCCGGGATGTATGCTTGGCTCGAACTCGGCAATTTTGGGACGTGCCGGTATCCCAACGGTGATCTACGGACCCACCGGCGATGGGGCGCATGCTGCCGTCGAGTACGTCGAACTGGACAGCGTCTTCCGCTGCGCCGCCGTGATCAACGCCGCTGTCAAGCGCTGGATGCAGGCTTAAACATTACACGGAATTCACGATCCTTTAACGACCAACGCCAATTTTTTATGCCATAGTTGTCTTAATAGAGTGAAATATCTCCAGCAGTTGAAGGTTCCGTAATGAGCTACGAACGCGATGTGATCCGCGACTTTTTGGCGCACATGGGTGTCGCCGCCGAGGTTCGTGTTGACGAGAACGGCGGAGATTTGATCGTCATCGAAACCGCGGAATACTGGCGTCAGCGCAACCGGATCGAGTCGTGGTTTGTGCTGATCGATCAGGATGAGCAGCACAGCTACTTTCGCCAGCGTCCGCGCGGAACCGGAACCACTATCAGCTAGCTAAAAGCGATCAGCGCTCACATGTAAAATAATGTGAGTTATGGTTAAGGCAGTTACAAGCACAAGTCTTCTCGTGTAGGGGCGCACGGCTGTGCGCCCCTACGATGAAAAATCTCTCTCAGATTCGCTATCCATAACTAACGTTAAAATAAAACAAACGAGGTGCTCGCCCCTCCCTGAAATCGGGAGGGGTTGAGTGTGGAGTTACTTTAGTCCAGCGCTTGCGCCGTGACGTTCGCTGACCGGCGGGGACGCCAGAACAGCACGAATACCGGATTTTTGCCCGACTGGAGGTGATCCAGCAGGCTGACCAGCAGAAAGCCGATCAGCAGCAGCCCCAGCGCCACCACGATCTCTCCGGGCGTGCGCTCGAATACTTGATTCATCCCCAGAATGGGCGTTGTGCCTTCGGGAGCGCCTTCCCAGATTTTCCGCAGCGAGCCGACCATGAAGCCGACCAGCGCCGCCACCGTCACCTGCTCGTAATGCTTGAGCAGCCAGCTCAAAATCCGCGAGAAGCCGATGATCCCGATCACACAGCCGATCCCCAACGAAGCGATGCTGACCACGTCCAGCCCGCGCACGGCGTCGAGCACGAACTTGTACTGACCGAGCAGCAGCAGGATGAACGATCCTGAAATCCCCGGCAGGATCATCGCCATGATCGCCAGCATTCCGCTAAAGAGCAGCACCAGCGGGGTGTGCTCGGCGTTTTGCAGCGGATTCGCGCCGACGATCACGAAAGCGAGCAGGGCGAAGATAATCATCGTCCCGCCGGTGGCAACGTTCCAGCGTATTTTCGCGCCGATGGCAAGGATCGATGCCAGCACCAATCCGGCGAAGAAGGCGAAGACGAAATCCGAGTGCGTTTCTAACGCCGAGCCGAGCGCGTTCGAGAGCAGGAAAACCGCGCTCAAGATGCCTAGACCGACCGCGATCAGGAAGCCGAAGGGGATGGCGTCGAACAACTGCTTGAATTTGAAGCCGAGTGCCAGCTTGATCGTGTCGAGGTTGAACGACTTGATCGCGTCGAGCAGCGTCTCGTAAATGCCGAGGATGAATGCCATCGTCCCGCCGGAGACACCGGGCACGATGTCGGACGCGCCCATAGCGAAACCGGTCAGCAGCAAGCGGATGAATTGGCGCGGTGTGCGCGGGCGGCTGAGGTCAACGTGTTCCATTGAATCGATCAACTCCACATCTGCGAACAGGGGCTAGGTAAACAAAACCCGCTGTCTTAAGGCAACGGGTTTTTGTTATGATGCCCGACAACTGGCTAAGCGTCAATAGTGAGTCGGTTCACGGAGTCTATGGCATCGCTGGGGCATGGCGCGCCATGCCCCTACCGATTGCACTACATCAGGGCGGCTTTCAGCGCCCGCACCTTAGCCACGTCGACGGCGTCTTTCGTCCGCGCCGCCGAACCGAAGTGATATTCCTGTGCCTTGACCAGCGCCAGCATTTCCGGGATATGTTCGAGCTTCAGCCCGCCGGAGACGACGAAACTGAACTTGTCGCCAAAGTCGCGCACCCACTGCGCCAAGCGCGACGCGCCCTGACCACGCATCCGACGCGGGTCCCGACGTCAGCACGCGCGGGATCACGCCGACCAAGCCCGCCAGTGCTTGCTCCGGCTCGACGCTCTCGTCGAGCGCGCGATGGACGGTCAGCGCCAGCGGGATCGCCTCGCTCGCGACCTGCTCGATCAGTGCGAGGTCGAGGTGACGATCCGGCGTCAGCGCACCGAAGACCACGCCGTCGACGCCGAGGTGCGCCAGCGTACAAGCATTGTCGAGGATCGTCTCGACGTCGCTTTCGGAGTAGATGAAGCTGTCGGCGTGCGGGCGGATCATGACGTTGACGCCGATGGTCACGGCGTCACGGATTTGGCGCACGAGGTCGAAGTCGGGCGTCAGCCCGCCGACGCTCAGGTCGCGCGAGATTTCGATGCTGTCCGCGCCGCCTTCTTGCGCGGCGATCGCGTCGGCGAGAGTCAGCGCGGCGATTTCAAGTTTTGGCATAAGTTATGTCTCACGACTTGGGATAAAAACCACATCTCCCGGCTGAATTTCGCCGAGCGCCATAGTTACCTGCTCCATCAACGGCAGCAGCGCTGCGTAGGTATTGTTGTTCGCTTTGAGTACCACTAATGCAATCCGCAGTTTCGTAAGGTTCTGCTGACTGGGTAGATTGCCGTCAATCGTGATGAATACGTCGAATTGCCCTGCCATCAAGCGCAGAAGTGCGCCGTTTTTCGTGCCCGCCCAGCCTTTTTCCGGGACAGTCTGAACATCGAAACCGCGCAATTCACCTTTTAGTTTGCGCGGTAAGCATTCGTCAAGGAGAACTTTCATTCTGCCAGCGTGCTAGTGGCTGCGCCTGCATATTCGAGAAAACGCATAACCTGCTCCTGTGTCACGGAGGGGAAATCGTCAAGAAATTCGTAGATTGTCTCGCCTTGAGCCAGATAATCGACCAAGGTCTGTACCGGAACGCGCGTGCCGTAGAAAACCGGAAGCCCGCCCAAAATATCAGGTGTTCTCGTTACTAACGGTTCTTCAGACATCGGTTGGACTCTCCATAACCTTCTGTCCTGATTCTACATCGCTTTTCGAGCGCTTAACCTACTCCCATTCGATCGTTCCCGGCGGCTTGCTGGTCACGTCGTAGACCACGCGGTTGACGCCGCGCACGCTGTTGACGATCCGGCTGCTGGCGCGGGCGATCAGGTCGTAGGGCAGCCGCGCCCAGTCCGCCGTCATGAAGTCGTCGGTCGTCACCGCGCGCAGCGCGATCACTTCCTCGTAAGTCCGCTCGTCGCCCATCACGCCGACGCTCTTGACCGGCAGCAGCACCGCGAAGGCTTGCGCCGTGCCGTTGCTGCAGCATCCCGGCGTGGTCGAGTTCCTCGCGGAAGATGGCGTCGGCGGCGCGCAGCGTCTCCAGCCGCTCCCACGTGATCTCGCCGAAGCAGCGCACCGCTAAGCCGGGACCGGGGAAGGGCTGCCGCCAGACGATGCTGTCGGGCAAGCCGAGTTCGGTGCCGACCGCCCGCACCTCGTCCTTGAACAGGTCGCGCAGCGGCTCGATCAGCTCGAAGTGCAGGTCGGGCGGCAAGCCCGCCGACGTTGTGGTGACTCTTGATCACGCGGCTCTTGTTGCTGCTGGCGGCGCTCTCGATCACGTCGGGGTAGATCGTCCCTTGCGCTAGAAAACGGACGCCCTCGGCTTCTAGCTGCCGCGCTTGCGCCGAGAAGGTGTCGATGAACAGCTTGCCAATGATTTTGCGCTTGGCTTCCGGCTCGGTGACGTTGTGCAGCGCGTCGAGGAAATCCTCGGTCGTATCGACGGCGATCAGGTTCATACCTTCCTGATCGCGGAAGACCTGCACCACCTGCTCCGGCTCATCCTGACGCAGCAGTCCGGTGTTGACGAACACCGACACCAACTGCTCACCAATCGCCCGGTGGAGCAGCGCCCCGGCGACCGCCGAATCGACGCCGCCGCTCAGCGCCAGCAGCACCCGCTCACCGCCGACGCGGGCGCGAATGCGCGCCAGCGCGTCCTCGATGAAGGCGGCAGGCGTCCACTTCGCCTCGCAGCCGCAGATGTCGAAGATGAAGTTGCGCAAAATCTGCGCGCCCTGCGGCGTGTGGTTGACCTCCGGGTGGAACTGGACGGCGTACAGCCCGCGTGACGTGTCGCCCATCGCCGCGTAAGGCGAGTTATCCGAGTGGGCTAACGCTTCGAAGCCCTGCGGCGGGCGCTCGATCCGGTCGCCGTGCGACATCCAGACGTCGATCTGGTCGGGGATGCCGTTGAACAGCGGATTATCGGTGCTGCGATGCTCGATTTGGGCGAAACCGTACTCGCGGTGCGGCGCGTGCGCGACCACCCCGCCAAGCGCGTAAGTCAGCGCTTGCATTCCATAGCAGATGCCGAAGACCGGCAGTCCGCTGGCGAGGATATAGTCGGGAAGCTGCGGCGATCCGTCTTCGTAGATGCTGTTCGGACCACCGGACAGGATATAGCCTTGCGGTTGATGCGTGTTGACGTGATCGGCGCTGGCATCACAGGCGAAGACTTCGGCGTAGACCCCCTGCTCGCGGACGCGGCGGGCGATCAGTTGGGTGTACTGCGAGCCGAAATCGAGGATGGCGATCCCGCCGGAACGCAGTTCGGTGGGCTGGGTGCTGACTGATGGTTGTGCATCGGGGGACATTCGTCTGTCTCCTGACTGATCGGAGCGGGCGATTCTGCTGATTGGAAATCGTAGGGGCGTTATATATAACGCCCCTACAACCTACCTATATGGCTCGCGCGGCGACGATAATAATCGTTATTCCGCGAAGATGATCTTGCCGTCGTCCATGCTGCTGATGATGGCGAGCGCCTCAATCGGCATGGTGTAGCCCTTCTCGCGCATGAAATTGCGCCCGCCCTCGAAGGTCTTCTCGACCACCACGCCCACGCCGACGAGGTTCGACTGCGAACTCTCGACGATCCGCGCCAGCGCGCGCAGCGTCTTGCCGGTCGCCAGAAAGTCGTCGATGATCAGCACGTCCTGATGCGGCGGCAGGAACTCCGCCGAAACCAGCAGATTGACCTCGTTGCCCTTGGTATGGCTCGGCGCGGTTTCGAGGAACACCGGACCAAACATCGTGATCGGCTTGAGCTTGCGCGCGTAGACAATCGGCACGCCCAGCGCCAAGCCGGTCATCAGCGCCGGAGCGATGCCCGAAATCTCGGCGGTCAGGATGCGATCGACGTGAACCCCGGCGAAGCGCTTCGCCATCTCTTCGCCCATCTGATTCATCAGATCCGGGTAGATCTGGTGATTGAGCAGGCTGTCGATCTTGAGGATACCGCTGCCGAGATTGCGCCCTTCGGCAAGAATCCGCTGTTTAAGAGCTTCCATTTAACTGCTGACCTCCGTCTGTTCGGTTCGGGCGCCACTTTCTTCAAAAACTTCAGCGAAATACATGTCGACGGCTCCGGTCTCAAACTGCGCGAGCTTGCCGCCTGCCGCTTGTCCGGCAGGGGAGTTGAGCGCCTCGTTCAAGTGATCGTAGTCGTCGAAGTAAACTTCGAGCACGCGGTAGAGGTTGGTTTGCCCCATCGGGCTGCCCAAGACCGCGTTGACCTGCCGCCGCCGGATCAACGGCATTTGCTCGATCGCGGCGAGGAACTGGTTGTAGCTGTCCTCGAACCGGTCGAGATCGGCAGGATCGTGAAACTGGATGACGAATTTGACCATCAGTTAGTCCAGAGGTGAACGAAAAAGCGGGCGCACAGCCCGGAGCAGGATTGTAACCAGTGAGTTGGGGGCTTGGCGAATCTGCAAGGCATGTTGAAGATCAAGAAAGCGTAGGGGCACGATATATCGTGCCCCTACAGTCCGTTAGCGGCTGATGTCCGCCAAGTTGTAGTAGAGCCGAATCGCGGCGTCGATCGCCATGTAGAATTCGTCGACGCGGACGAACTCGTTGGGCGAGTGGATATTCTCCCCGGACGACAAGCCGAAACTGGTCATCGGGACGCCCAGTTCGCGCTGGAACATGCCGCCGATTGGAATTGAGCCGCCGGTGCGCGACATCAGCGCGCGCTTGCCGGTGGTCGCCACCAGCGCTTGCTGCATCGCGTCGATGGCGGGACCTTCGAACAGGCGGTGAAGGGATAGCCTTCTTCCGATACGCTCACTTCGACGGCGGCGGTGTCGCTGGCGAAGCCCAGTACATACTGCTTGAACAGCTCACCGATGACGGCGGGATCTTGATCGGCAACCAACCGCATCGTCACCTTGAAGCCCGCTTGCGAGGGAATGACGGTCTTCACGCCCGGTCCCTGATAACCACCCCAGATACCGTTAACTTCGACGGTCGGGAGCGCCGTCTCGCGCACCGGGATCGGGGCAATCGATTCGCCCCAATAATGGGTCGTGCCGGACTTGGCAAGGTAGCGATCTTTCACCTGCGCCCACGTCGCTTGCAGCTTTGCCATCTCGTCGTCGCTCAACGGCTGAACCGCGTCGTAGAAGCCGGGGATCGTCACGCGCCCGCTGTCGTCGTGGAACGAGCCGACGATTTTGCCGACCACGTGCAGCGGATTTTGAACGACGCCGCCGTAGCCGCCCGAATGCAGGTCGTGATCCGGTCCGGTGACTTTGACTTCAGCGCCGACGATGCCGCGCGCCGCGTACATGATCACGGGTTGATCCTTGCTGAAGCCGCCGTCGCACAGGATCAGCAGGTCGGACTTGAGCAGGTCTTTATGAGCGGCGACGAACGGATGCATACTCGGCGAGCCGGACTCCTCCTCGCCCTCGAAAAACAGCTTGACGTTGACCGGCAGCTTGCCGTCGGTGGCAAAAATCGATTCGAGCGCCTTCAAATTGACGAAAACGCCGCTCTTGTCGTCGTTCGCGCCGCGCGCATACAGGTTGCCGTCACGCTGAGTCGGCTCGAAGGGCGGCGATGTCCACAAATTGAGCGGATCGACCGGCTGCACGTCGTAGTGCGCGTAAATCACGACCGTCGGGCGGTCGTCTCCGGCTTTCAGCCACTCGCCGTAGACCACCGGATGACCGGCGGTCGGCATGGTGCGGCAGTTTTCCAAGCCGATGCGCGTCATCTCGGCGACGATCCAATCGGCGCAGTGTTCCAGATCGCCCTTGTGCGCCGGGTCGGTGCTAATCGAGGGAATGCGCAGAAGTTCCAGAAAACGCTCCATATAAGCGTCACGCTGCGTATGGGCGTGGGTGACCGCGTTTTCAGCCGATGTCATATTTTTTCCTCCATCCGAGTGGGTTGTCAGTTTTGAAGGCGAGCGTCATCGTGACAACCTGCAATGATACCCGGTTTGGAGGGCATTCAAAATCAGTCCGGTAATGGTGCTATTGGCGTGGCAAGGGGATTCAGAACGCGCCGATCTCTGAACTGAGAGATCGGCGCGTCAGGGGATGTAAATCGGTTATTCGTCGTCGTCGCTGCCGCGCAGGATCAAGCCGATGATCACGCCGATCACGAGGATGACCGCCATGATTTGCAGCGGATAGCGCTGGACGGTGTGCACGGCGTCCTCGCCGATCTCGCCGTAGTCATTATGCTTGAGATAGCCCGCCGCTTTCTCGAAACCGTCGGCGACACTGTCGATACGCTCGCGGGTTTCGTGGCTCGCGCCGGAATCGTGCGCCTGCTTGCGTAAGTTCTTGGCAGCGTCATAGAGTGTCTTGACCATATCGGACTTCGCCGTTTCGGCTTGCTGATGGGCTTCGCGCCCCAGTTCGTGCAGGCTTTTGCTCGCCTCGTCGACAATCTGCTCGGCTTTGTCCGCAACGTGATCGTTATTTCGATTAAACATGGACTGTGCTCCTTATCCTGACCTCATACCCTTTATTATATCCGAAATTAACCAGCAGTGGTGAGAATTTGCGTTTTCTAAGCACCTGTTTAGTACGCTACCTGATCGATCGACCAGTCACAGGTCGAACCACCCGGGCGGGGCGGCGATCGAGAACTGCTCTATACTGTGAACATATTCACAAAACGCTCAAACTAGTGCCTGAAACGGCAGTAAAGGAACGCAGCGATGACCATGCTGCACGCAGAAAACTCTGAAGTGATTTATGCACGCCCGGAAGCGATTTACGCGGTGCTCTCCGACTACGAGCAAGGACACCCGGCGATTCTCCCCAAGCAGTATTTTACCGAACTGGTGGTCGAGCAGGGCGGTCAAGGCGCAGGGACGATCCTCCGGGGCGCGCTCAAAGTCTGGGGGACGGAGTATCGCTTTCACCAAATTATCAGCGAACCGGAGCCGGGGCACATCCTCATGGAAACCGATCTCGACAACGGTCAATCGACCAAGTTCATCGTCGAATCGCTCGATGGGGGGCAGCGCACTCGCGTGACCATCGCCAGCGATTTCCCGGTCAGCCCCGGCTTGATGGGACTAACCGAGCGCTTGGTCAAGCCCGCCGTCACCCGCCGTATCTATGCCGCCGAACTGAGTCAGCTTGCCGCTTACGTCAAAGGTCGCTGACACGATCCGTAGTTTTCTCCCCTCTCATTATGGAGAGGGGGTTGGGGGGTGAGGTTTGTCGGGGCGTTACATGTAACGCCCCGACGGACGCGCCTCCACATCGCGCCTATCGCTGGCTCCGCGAGCCAACCGCGCCACGCATGATCAATCCCCCTTGCAATTCGTATCGTAATTGCTGCCCTCTCGATTAAGCTGCGTTATATTACGCGGAGTTTAAACCTTATACTGGTCTCCGTTATTTGAGGAATAACGTTTATGGCTGTAATTACGATCCGTGACGTACAGATCATCTTGACGCAGCCCTTAGGACAGCGCTTAGCCGTCGTCAAGGTGATCACGTCCGAACCCGGACTTTATGGCTTGGGTTGCGCGACCTTCACGCAGCGCTTTCATGCCGTCCAAGCCGCATTTGAGCATCACTTGAAACCGTTCCTGATCGGGCGCGACGTCAGCCGCATTGAGGACATCTGGCAGCAGTCAATGGTCAATGGCTACTGGCGCAACGGTCCGGTGCTGAATAACGCGATCTCCGGCGTGGACATTGCCTTATGGGACATCAAAGGCAAGCTGGCGAACATGCCGGTTTACGACCTGCTCGGCGGCAAATGCCGCGAAGCCGCCGCCGTCTACACTCACGCCGACGGCAGCGACCCGCAGGAAGTGGTCGAGAACGCGCAGCGCTTCATCGATGAGGGCTATCGCTACGTGCGCGTCCAGATGGGCGGCTATGGCGGCAAGGGTGCCCGCGACTCGCGCCCGGATGGGGCGCTCGACGGCGCGTATTACGATCCGCGCGCCTACACCCGCAATATGCTGCAGATGCTCGAAACCGTGCGCGTAGCGCTCGGCAGCGAAATCGAGCTGCTCCACGACATTCACGAGCGCTTGACCCCGGTCGATGCGCTCAATTTCGCCAAAGCGGTCGAGCAGTTCAAGCTGTTCTTCTTGGAGGATGCGCTCGCGCCGGAGGACATCGACTGGTTCGCCCACATCCGCGCCCAATGCGCGACGCCGCTGGCGATGGGTGAGTTGTTCAACAATCCGCTCGAATGGCGCTCGCTGATCGAACGCCGCCTGATCGACTTCATTCGGATGCACATCAGTCAGATGGGCGGGCTGACCCCGGCGCGCAATGCCGCGATCCACGCTGCGATTTACGGCATCCGCACCGCATGGCACGGACCGGGTGACGTCTCCCCGGTCGGGCACGCCGCTAATCTGCATCTCGACCTGTGGGCGCCCAACTTCGGCATTCAGGAGTGGTGTCGCTTCCCGGATGTCGTGTACGAGATGTTCCCCGGCACGCCCGAAGTCCGCGACGGTTACATGTATCCCAACGATCGCCCCGGCTTGGGTATCGACATCGACGAAAAGATCGCGGCGCAGTATCCCTGCACCGACGAGGTGATCGAGTGGACGCAAACTCGCTTACCCGATGGCAGCCCGGTGCGTCCATGATGACCGATCAATCGATGGCACACCAAACCCTCTACGTAGGGACTTACACCCATCCCGGCGTCGATACCTTCGGGCGGGTCGATGGTATTTTCGCCTACGATTTCGATCCGGTGGCTGGTGAACTGCGGTTGCAGCACGCCACCGCCGGGATCGTCAATCCTTCGTACCTCGTACTCTCGCCGGATCGCCGGATGATGTATGCGGTCAACGAGCTTGAAGGTGCACCGGGCGGCATCAGCGCGCTGGCGCTGGATATGGCAGCCGGGGAGCCGCTTTTGCTCAACACCGAGCCGGTTCACGGGACGACGCCCTGTTACGTCGGTCTCGATCCGTCCGGTAAGTGGGCGCTGGTCGCCAACTACGGCAGCGGCAGCGTGACCGTTTTGCCGATCGCTGAAGATGGTCAGTTGGGAGCGGCGGCAAGCGTCTCCCAGAATCGCGGCTGCGGCGCCGATCCCAAGCGGCAAGCGACACCTCATGCCCACTGCGCCGTCTTCGACCCGGCAGGTCGCCATCTGTTCGTGGCGGATCTCGGCATCGACTGCATTTTGAGCTTCCAGTTTGACGACTCCGTCGGGCAGTTGATCCCTGCCGAACCGCCGGGCGTGCCGACCGTGCCGGGAGCCGGTCCGCGCCACTTGGCTTTCAGCGCTGATGCGCGCTATCTCTACGCAGTTAACGAACTCGATTCGACCGTCGCCGTTTACGCCTACGAGGCGACCGCCGGGACGCTCGCCCCCGTGCAGACGATTTCGACGCTGCCGGAGGGTTTCTCCGGCGAGAGCTGGGCAGGCGGCATTCAGATCGCACCGTCCGGACGCTTTTTGTACGCCTCCAACCGGGGCGACGACAGCATCGCCGTCTTCGCCATCGATCCGGCGAGCGGGCGGCTGACGCGCGTCGAAATCGCGCCGTGTGGCGGACACTGGCCCCGGCACATCGCTTTCGATCTCACCGGCGGCTACCTGTTCGTCGCTAACCAGAAAAGCGATCAGTTGGTCACGCTGCGGGTCGATCCCGCTGCCGGGACGCTGACGCCGGTTGGAGCCGTCGCCGTGTCCAACCCGGCATTCGCCATCGCGATTTAGCATTAACTCTGAGTAAGCTTGCTGTTGGGTGCAAGTTTTCCCGTGTAGGCAGGGGCGCACTGCTAGTGCGTCCCCTACGCATGGGAAAATCCCGCTCAAATTCGTTGCCCATAATGGACGCGGTTTCGACTTGCTGCCAAGGTGTGGATTTATGGATTTTCTTCATAACTTATCTACACTTTGAGTGTCGACCTAGGCTATCATGGAAAAGATGTATTCTCGTCGTCATTTTTCGACGCCGACTAAAGAAGTGAAGTATGTCTGAACTGCCTGTCTATCTGCGAATGCCCACCGAGAACGATCAGCCGTACTTCGAGCGCCATAGCTGCGCGGAAGTCGTCATCAGCGCCGTTGTCATGGCGCAGCAATCCGGCTGGATGCATCTGCACGGGTTTGTGGTCGTGCCGGAAGCTTTGGAAATGGTGGTAACGCCGATCAAGTTCAGCCCCGGTACGCTCGTCGGTCACCTTGAGTCGGAGACTATCCCGCTGCTCAGTATTTTGATTCCGCACGGTGACTTGATCTGGGGTCGTTATTTTCTCCATACGTCGCTGGAGACGCAGCGCTCGTTGGATGCTCGGCTGAATATGCTGCTGCTCTCGCCGGTTGCGCGAGGGCTGGCGGAGATCGCCTCAGGCTACGCTTATAGCTCCGCCAACCCGCGTTACATGGGTGCCGTCACGACCTTCGCCGGTTTTCCGGCTGCGGCAGCCCGCTCGTAAGCAAAAAGCGGAGCGCTGATTGCCGCTCCGCTTTAGCATGCTCGATCCCGCCCTCGGGAGCAACCGACGAGCTTATTCGACGAGCAGGGTTCCGTCGAACGTGCCCGTCACCGTGATCGTTTGGACGGCGGTCGGGTCCTCGCCCATGCGATCCGTCCCCGATGTCGTAAATTCAAACTGACCACGTACCGGGTCGCCCTGCGCGCTGCCCAGCGCGTCGATGGTGATCGTCCCGTCAATGTTGTCGTTGAAATCCATCGCGCCTTTGGTTGCTAGCTTACCGGGTTCGCGGGCGATCGAGACGTCTGCTCCCGGCTGCCCCGGCGTATCCGACGTGACCGCCAGCGGATACGTCCCCGGCGCGGTATCTGCGGGCAGCGTGATGTGAACCATGTAGTCCAAGCCCTCGTAGAAGGTGAGTTCATAGCCCGTATCACTGGTGAACATGAACTGTCCCCGGTTGGAGATCGTTTTCGTGATGTCGCCTGTGATCTCGACGCCACCGCTCGATTTGACGCTGCTGTCGGCGCTGCCGGAGGCGGCGTCACTGGTCGTCGGCGGGATTGCCGTGGCGGTTGCTTGCTCGTTCGTGCCGCCGCACGCTGCCAACAGCAGCATGAGCGTAAAGCTGAGGAGTAAGCGGAGTTTCACTCGTCGTTCCTTTCCTTGCGAATAAGATAAAACGGCATCAGGCGGCAATCCTCCTGATGTCTGGAACCAGTGTTGATCCCTCTCGTAAGTCGTCGCTAAGGCGGATAAAGGGTCGTCGGTGCTCACGAAAATCGCCGGGGAAATGGTGCCGAAAATGCGCGATGGTGGGTGGTGCAGCGCCTCCGGCGGGCGATCGGCGCAGCTCGCTATCAAGAGTTGTTAAAGTTTCCATACCATTGGCATCCGCTTAGGCGACGATTGCCAAATCGACGGCTTTGCAGACGCGGGGAGTTCTGCTACTATGTGAATATACAATAAATGTAAGTAGTGTCTGCACGGGTTAAATTCATGCTGCGCTTGACAATGCGTCGAGGACCCACACCGGGGATGAGCTACGATCTCGTATCAGACGAGGTTTCCATCGGGCGCGGCAACAAAAATAGCATTGTCATCCGTGATAACGAAGTCAGCCGCGAACACTGCCGCCTTTTGCGTTTCTCCGAAAGCTACGAAATCCACGATCTCGACTCCAGTAACGGGACCTTCGTCAACGGTCAGCGAGTCGCGACGCCTTGGCTGCTCCAACCCGGCGCGCTGATCGAGTTGGGCGATACCATCACGCTCGAATTTGAACAAGGACCTTTCAAGGATCACCTTGAGGCTATCCCCGCCGCGAGTCCGCCGGTGGTCGGCGATAAGCTGTATTACGGCTTGGTTATGCTGCGCGGTCCGAATGTCGGGCGAGTCTTCCCGCTCGGCGCTGCGACTTTCACGCTGGGGCGGGATCTCGATAATCAGGTTTTGGTTCAAGACCCGGAAGTCAGCCGTCATCATTTACGCTTCAGCGCGGTCGATGGCGGGTACTGTATTGAAGACCTCGATACGACCAACGGCTCGTTCGTCAATGGCGAGCGGCTGACCGGCGCGCTCGACCTGTCGCCGGATGATGTGATCCGGTTGGGGACGATGGTGCAGTTGCAGTACGTCGTCAGTCCGACGGCGCTCGACCCGGACGACGAGATGACACCCGGAATCGCCGCCGAAAATGGCGACAAATACGTGACGACCCTACACGACTTTCTCGGCGTCGATCTGCCGCATAACGACGTATCCGCTCGCGCGACCGGGCTGGATCCCGGCTCGCTGCGCGATCATCTGCTGATCGTCTACGCCCGCGAGAATTGGGAGAGCATCGTCGCGCCGCTGCTGGTGCGCTTGCAAGACACCCGCCTCAATGCGTGGGTCGATCAATACCTCACGCTCGGCAGCGAGAACTGGCGCGCCGCGCTCGATCAAGCGCTGGATGAATGCTGGCTGATGGTGCTGATCGTCTCGCCGGAGTCGCTCCATGCCGATCACGTGAAGCTGATCTATCGCCATTTCCTCGGCGCGAACAAGCCGATCATCCCGCTGCTGATCAATCCGTCGATGACCATGCCCAGCGAACTCGCGCGCTTGCGCAGTATCGCCTACGACACGAAGAACATGCAGCGCAGCTTCCATAAGCTGATTTTCGAGATCATGCAGCTCCGCCAGCAGGTTCAGCAGCAGCCCTGACCCCGAACTGAATTTAGCAGGGGGCGCACCGCCGTGCGCCCCTACAAAGCCCACACCACAATTGACAAGTTAAGCGCGCCGTTACTCGGCGGGTGTTTCCGGCTTGAAGGCGATCAGCATCGTCCATTCGCCGGACTGCACCGTCTTGCCGTCTTGGTTGACGATCTTCACGTCCAGCGTGACCCAACCGCCGCCCATTCGCCGCGCCTCTTTCTTCTCGCGCACTTTCAGCTCGCTGTGCAGCGTATCGCCGATGAATACCGGCAGGCTGAATTTCATCTCTAGCCCGCGAAAGGCGATCACGGTGCGTTCCATGAAGCCGAGCTGATAGGCTTGCCCGACCGCATAGCTGAGTGTGAGCATCCCGTGCGCGATCCGCTGCCCGAAGACCGATCCCTTCATGTACTCGGCGTCGGTGTGCATCGGGTTGTAGTCGCCGGTAAGTCCGGCAAAGCTGACCAGATCGGCTTCGGTGATCGTCCGCCCGCGCGTGACCAATTCCGTGCCGATCTCGATTTCCTCGTAATAAAGCCCAGTTGGAGCCATTGATTGGTGTCCTTCACGTTGCCAAAAACCTATAGTACCTAAACCCGAAAAGCCTGTAAACGTCACACTGCCGGAAGTGGGTGTAACTTTTTGAGAGTACCCGCGTATTATAAAGTGTAGACGACAAACAATCGGCATGACGGGGGTTCAACCATGTATTCAAAATCCTACGAGGATCGCGTTTCCGGTGCGGTGTTCTTGATCGGCTTAGGTCTGCTGTTCACCCCGATCGGCGGGATCGTCGGCGGTTTCTTCCCCGGCATCCTGTTCGTGATCGGCGCGTCGGCGTTTGCACGTGGCTTGGCTGAGGGGCAGGAGTGGTACAACGTCTCCGGCGGTGTGGTGATGGTCGGCATCGGCTTATTCTTCCTGCTCGGCTTCAACCTGCCGCTGCTGCTGATCCTGCTCGGCATTGCGACGCTGTTCGGTTACACGTCACATTCCGGCGACAAGCGCCGCCACCTGAACCGCTATGCGGATCCCGATGGCAAGCTCAAGAACAGCGACTTCGACAGTTTTGCCGACGAAACCGTCGTCGAAGAAAAACGGAAACACGACAGCTACGTCTAGTCTGCTTGCAAACAGGTATTCGGACACGAGGCAATCATGACGCAAGAGCGCGCGAATCAAATCTTCGGTGGCACCTTCTTGATCGGGTTGGCGGTGCTGTTCCTGATCAACTGGTGGTGGCCCGGTATCATGTACGTGATCGGCATCTCGCTGATCGCCCGCGGCACGGCTGAGGGGCGGAGTTGGACGCAGGAGCGCGGCGGCTTGATCGCGCTGGCGATCGGCGTGGTCTTCACGCTGACCGGCATCCTGCACGTCCTCGACTTCAACTGGTGGCCGCTGCTCCTGATCATCATTGGCGGCTACATGCTCTTTGGCAACCGCTCCACTGGTGGCAAATCCAAGAACGACGTGGTGTAGATCGTTCCCGGCGTCGGCTAAGGGCGCAGCCATCGCTGCGCCTCTTTGATTTCCCCTCCTCCTTTATTCATTTCTCCTCGTAGGGCAACCGTAGCTGGACGCTGCCACGTGCTGCGACTATAGTAGACCGCGAACCATCCCTCCGTTGGCTATGTGAGTTGTAAAGCTGGTGACAGTTTTCTATCCCATTCACAAGATCGCGCGCGGAGTCGTCATCGCCTTGAGCGTGGTCGCACTCGGCGCGTGCAGTGGTCTCAACCTCTCCGCCGATACTTCGGGCGGCGCTGCGCCGCTTATCCAGTCGGTGCAGTCGCCCGCCGATACCGTTCGCGCCTTCCTCGATTCGTGGGGGCAGCACGACTATCAGGCGATGTACACCCGCTTGAGCGCCAACAGCCAAGCGCTGTACGCCTTCCCGGTCTTTCAAACGACTTATCAGGATGCCGATAAAACGCTCGGCACACAGGGCGTCGATTACACCATCCACCAGACGCAGGAGCAGGGCGATACCGTCGCCGTGCTCTACGATGCCGAGATCCAATCGTCGATCTTCGGCTCGGTGGCGGACCCCGGTCGCACGATGCGGCTCGTCCGCGCGCCCGATAACACGTGGAAAATCGCGTGGTCGAGCATGGACATCATCAACGGTTACGCTGCGGGCACGCGGCTGGAAGTCAATTCGCAGCGCCCGCCGCGCGGCAACATCTACGACCACAGCGGTCAGTTGATGGTCGAGCAAGGCGGCGAAGTGACCGGATTGTACGTGGCTCGCCAAGACATCCCTGACGAGTTGCGCTGCGTTGATCTGCTCTCGGTGATCTTGCGCCGCACGCGCGCCGACCTGCTCGACCTGCTCGGTACCTACAATCCCGAAACGGTCATCCCGCTCGGTGACGTCGATCCGTCGATTTACAACGCTCGCGCCGCTGAACTCGAGTCGACCTGCAAGATTCGCACCGACACCCGCACGACCCGCCGCTATGTCGGGCATGGCATCGCTACGCATTTGATCGGCTACATCGGCTCGATCCCGGCGGAAGAAGAGCAGAGCTACCTCGACAACGGCTATTCGCAGGGCGATCTGGTCGGCTTGGCGGGCATCGAGCAGGCATACGAGTCCGACCTCGCCGGGAAGTCCGAACGCGTGCTGCGCGTGATCGAACCGGGCGGCATGATCGTCCGCGAACTTGCCGGTACGTCCGGTCAGCCCGCTCACGACGTGACGCTGACGCTTGACCTCAACTTGCAGTGGGCGACCGCGCAGGCGCTCTCCGACGCCTATAATGCCGCCGCCAATAACTGGGCGTCACCGGAGCATTCACCCGGCGGCGCGGCGGTCGTGATCGACGTCAACACCGGCGCGATCCTCGCGCTCGCCAGCTACCCGACTTTCGACCCCGGTATTTTCAACGGCGACGACACGACCATTTTTCAGGTTGGCAACTATATCGCCGACCTGCACAACTCGCCCGCCAGCCCGTTTTCCAATCGGGCGACGCAGGAGCAGTATTCGCCCGGCTCGACCTTCAAGATCGTCACCCTTGCCGCCGCAGCCGAAGAGGGCAGCGACATTTTCGATCCGAGCACGATGTTCCCCTGCGATATGATCTGGTACGGACAAGACTTCGGCGATACTTTCCCGCAGCGCTATGACTGGCGCTACGCCGAAGACCCGCCCAATAACTTCAATACCGGACCCGTGACTATGTCCGAGGCGCTGACCGCTTCGTGTAACCCCTTCTTCTACCAGATGGGCGCGCAGCTCTACAACAAACGCACCGCGACTACGCTCTCCGGCTATGCCCGGCAGATGGGCTTAGGCACCGCGACCGGCTTAGCGCCGATCGTCCCCGAAGCCAATGGCGATATTCCGGTGCCGCGCGCTGCCGACGAAGCGATCTCGCTGGCGGTCGGGCAGGGCGATACACAGGTCACCGCGATCCAGATGGCGCGGATGGTCGCCGGGATCGCTAACGGCGGCACGTTGTATAAACCTTACGTCGTCCAGCAGGTTGGCGGCGAGGATGGCAGCGATCCGATCATGGTGGCGACGCCGACGGTTGCCAGCGACATGGGCTTGAGCGACTCAACGCTGGCGCTGATCAAGGAAGGCATGTGCGCCGTCACGACCGACACTGCCAAGAATCGCACCAACGGCGACCCTTTGGGCACGGCGTGGTTCGTCTTCGACCAGCCGACCGAAGATGGCGGCACCGGCGTCGCGCCCTATTCGGTCTGCGGCAAGACCGGCACTGCTCAGACGGCACGCCCGGAGCCGAACGGCTGGTTCGTCGCCTTCGCCCCGGCGGATAACCCGACCGTCGCTGTCGCCGTCGTGACTCAGTATTCCCGTGAAGGCTCGGAAACTTCCGCGCCGATTGTCCGCCGCATCCTCGACGCCTACTTCGGCGCTCAGCAAGCCCCGTGGCCCGCGTGGTGGACGCAGAATCCGTACTACGAGATCAACATCCCCGAAGGCAGCACGGGCGGGTGAGAAAAGAAGTGCCGAGTACAAAGTACTGAGTACCGAGTAAAAGCAACTAGCATGTAGATCGACATGGAGTGAGATGTACCTCACTCGTTGATGCGAAATGCACTTGTACTTGACTCGGTACTAGGTACTCAGTACTCGGTACTATACGGTTATTTCGAGGAGCAAACTCCATGGAGATCGTGCGCTGCGCCGCTTGTGACGGCTATGGCTGGCTCGACGACGAGGACGAGGGCGAAATCGAATGCCGCTGGTGTGGTGGCATCGGCTACGTCTACCGTGACGAGCGCGGCGTCGACCGGCGCATCCCGGAAAGCGACTACGAGCAGCACGCTGCCGAACTGGAACGGCTGGAACTGGAGCGCTTGCGCGAAATCGGCTACACTGGAACAGCCAAAAAGCCGTGGGAGCAGGCAATTCGCCAGCGGAAGCGCCGCGAACTCGTAAGGTCACTGCCCAATCACAAGGGATTCCATGACGTCTAAAACTCGCGCCCTCGCGCTGCTGCTGAGCGGTGTCGCGCTGATCCTCGTCATTTTAGGCTTACAGTTGATCACCTCGACGCCGGCTGTGCTCGACGAGACGCTGGGCGAGTCGTCGGATTCCACCTCAACGGCGCAGGTCGTCTTCAGTGCCGACCGCAAATTGCTGATCGCGCCCGGTGCTTGTGTGACCGTGCGCTGGACCGTCACCAACATCAAGGCAGTCTACATCAATGGCACGCCGACGGTCGGTTCCGACGCGCAGATCATCTGTGTCGATCCGGCGTCGCCGCTGACGCTGCGGGTCACGCTGCTGGACGGGCGGGACGTCGAATTTCACCTCACGCTCGACTTCTTGATCAATTTGCCTTCGACGTGGCTGCTGGTCGTCGCCCTGCTGGTGCTGCTGTTGGCGATCGTGGTGGTCGCCGTCAGCCGTCGTGCTGTGCCGGTCCCGACCGCGATTTCAGCGGCGACCGGCGATGCGCCTCCGCCGCGTGTGGTCAACCTGTTTGCCGGGATTGGCATCATCTGCGTGACGATCCTGATCGTCGGGCTGCTGCTCGAACTGGGGCTGCGCTTCTATTTCGCCAACTTCGGCACCGCCAATGAAAAAATCGCTTATCTCTACACTCGCGATCAGATTAACGCGCTCAACCAAGGCACGATCCCGCTGCCGGAGGTCGATTACGGCTTGTCGCCGAGCAACCCGGAGCACGACGCCCTCGGCTATCGCGGCGGCGACGTCCAAATCCCCAAACCGGACGGCACGTTTCGGATTGTGGCGCTAGGCGGATCGACCACCTACGGCACCAGTGTCACCGCCGCCGAGAGTTATCCGGCTCAGTTACAGCAGGTGCTGCGCGACGATTACGGCTACGCCAACGTCGAGGTCGTCAACGCGGGGGTGGCGGGTTACACGACCTTTCAGACCTTCGCCAACCTCGCCTTCCGCGTGACCGAACTGCAGCCGGATCTCGTGATCATCTATCACGCCGGCAACGACGTGCTCCCGCGTGAAGTCGATCCCGACTGCTACGCCGGGCAGAATCCGCTGCGGGGACTCGATCCGCGCGGACGGATCGGCGTCTCGACCGTGAACATCCCCTTGAGTTCGAGCGCGCTCTATCGCTTCGTCGCGCTCAACCTCGGCTGGATGACGAACCCGGCGAGCCTCGCCGGGTTGTTTGTCGAAAGCCCGGTCGATTGCGGGCGCAGTCAAGGCGGGGAGGATGTCGCCCACAACGTCGAGGTCAACCGCCCGATCTATTTTGAGCGCAACGAGCGCAGCATGATCGCCATTGCCCATGAGTACGGCTTCAAGATCATGTTTGCGTCATGGGCATATGATGTTGACTCGCCCTTCGCGCTGCCTTACTGGAAAACCGCGGTCGCGGAGCACAATGCCATCACCGCGCGGGTGGCGCAGGCTGAGGGCGCGCTCTATTTCGATTACGCAGCGGTTGCGCCGGTCACTGACGCCAGCAGTTGGGCGGATTACGTTCACATGAGCGTGTCCGGCAACTTGTCGCGCGCCCAAGCCTTCGCCCAGTTCATCGACGCGCAGGGGATTATCCCGAAGCCGTAATCTCCCGACCTTTTTCTACTCAATGGTTTAAGCGGATCGTTTTTTTCTCTTATGTGAGAGAAGAAATCGCTTTGCGCTGCACCTCAAACCTCACCCCCCAACCCCCTCTCCATGCATGGAGAGGGGGAGCGCCCAACTTCGTTGGGTAGGGCGAAACTTCGTTTCGCACCGCAGCGGGGTGAGGTGAGATCGGAAAGGTCAGAACCGCCCCGTCATCGCCTCGGCGTAACCGGTGAGTTCGGCATAACCGTAGCCGCTCGCGTCTCCACTGATGCTGACCGTCCCTTCCCAATAGGCGATCCCGCCGCCGTTCAGTTCTTGATCTGCGATCTGCGGCGTGACCGTCAGCCGCAGCGGATCGCCGTCCGGTACGGTGACGGTGATCGTCCAGCCCGCCGGATAAGTCGCGCCGGTGTGCGGACTCGTCCACGTGGCGGTCGAGTCGATCTGGATCGCACTGGCGGGAAGATAGACCGTTGAGCCGTCCGGCTGCACCAGCAGTCCGCCGAAATAGGGATCGGTCCCGCCCGCTGTCAGCCGAATCTGCCCGACCATCAACTCGCGGTCGTCGTCCAACTGTAAGCCGAACCAGTCCCAGCCCTGCGCGTCACTGCTGAGCGCGCTGGTGCTGAACTCGTGATCCATCCACGTCGCACCGCTGACGTCGAACGACTGGTCGCCGATGGTGATCGTCCCGTCCGTCGTCAAGCGCGTCAGCGAGTAGTAGTAGCTGGCGTTGCCCGGTTCTGATCCCTTCGCGCTCAAGCCGTGATCGCCTTGCAGGGCGGGTGGCTTGGTCTGCGTCAGCGCCAGATCGACGGCTACCTGATCGGTCGCCGCCGTGATTCGCGTCTGCGTGTCGTCGGCATTCGTGCCGATCACCTGCCAGTTGTCGAGCCAGACGCGATAGTTTGGGTCGATTTCCGCGCCCGCTAAGTTCGCGCCGCCGCCGCTGAAGCGCTCGTCGTGATAGTAGGCGTCGCCGCTCACGTCGGTGACGGCGAAGTGTGCCATGTAAGTTTGGTTCGAGCGCCACTCTGAGGCGCTGTCCACCGGCTGGGGCGTCGGCTCAGGCGCTAGCCCGCGCCGGAAGATCGTGAACTGATAGCCAAAGCGCCGCCCATCCGCTGTGCTGACGTTGCCGGTGTAGTACCACCATTCGGTTTGAAAGTCGGGGTGCGCGCCGAAATCCTGCGGGAACTGCCAGTCGCGCGGCGCGATGGCGCGGGTGAAGCCGCTGGTGTCGCCACCCACGTCGCTGAGAATGGCGCTCGCGGTCACGTCGCTGCTGCTGCCGCCTAAGTTGATCAGGCTGAAGCCGATGATCACGACGACGAGGACGAGGAATAAGAGGAAGATCATCCGCCGCATCGAAAAACCTGTCAATCTTTGTGCCAATTCGCACGATGATACCAGCCCCCGGTGAGTGGTAGGTTAGTTTATGGACGAGACGCGGACTCATCCGTATGCTAAAAATACATTAACACCTTGCGCTGTAATTCAATTTTTAAAAGTCGATGTGATATGATAGCAGCGGGAGGGACACTGAAATGTCAGATTTAATTGAGACTGAAAACACCCAAGCCGGGCATGAACCGTTGATCGTGATCGCGTCGAATCGCGGTCCGTATGCCTTTCGCAAACGGAAGGACGGCACGCTGCAAACCCGGCGGGGCGAGGGTGGCTTAGTGACGGCGCTGGCGGCTTTGGCGCAGCGTCATGACGTGCTCTGGATCGCGACCGCGCTCGGCAAAGACGATCAGGAATGGGCGCGCCAGCAGGGCGAGAAGACTACGCGCATCGACGACATCGATCTGCGGCTGATCATCCCCAGCGCGCAGCGCTATCGCATGTACTACAACGTGATCGCGAACCCGCTGCTCTGGTTCATCCAGCACGAGCTGTGGGATACGCCGCGCAAACCGGTGATCACCAAGGATACGTGGGAGGCGTGGCGGCATGGTTACGTCGCCGTCAATCGCCAGTTTGCCGACACAATCGCCGCCTCGATCCCGGAAGACAGCGATCGCCCGGTGATCGTCTTCCCGCAGGATTATCACCTGTATCTGGTGCCGCATTTCTTGCGCAAGCGCTTGGGCGATCGCGTCCAGATTCAGCCGTTTGTCCACATCCCGTGGCCCGGTCCGGACTCATGGCGGGTGCTGCCCGCCGAGATGCGCTCGATGCTGCTGACCAGCCTGCTCCAAAGCGACCGTGTTGGCTTCCAGACGCAGATCGATGCTTTTAACTTCGTCCAGACCTGCCGTATCTACCTTGAGCAAGCCCATTCCTATGGGAGCCGTAATTCGATTGAGTTGGACGGACGCAAGACTTATGCCAAAGCCTACCCGATCTCGATTGACGTCGAGAAGGTCGAGGCGCTGAAAGAGGATCCGCAGACGCGGCTGCACAAGCAGCAGCTGCTCAACACCATCGGCGATAACCACCTGATCCTTCGCATCGACCGCATCGAGCCGAGTAAGAACATCTTGCGCGGCTTCATGGCGTTCCGCGCCTTGCTCGAGGCGCACCCGGAGCATCGCGGTAAGGTGCAGATGATGGCGCTGCTGGTGCCATCGCGGATGGAAGTCACCGAATATCAGACCTACTTGCAGGAGATCATGGCGGTCGCCGGGCTGATCAATGCCGATTTCAGTGACGGTTTCTGGGAGCCGACGCGGATCATCATCGGCAACAACTATCACCGTGCGATTGCCGCCATGCAGTTGAGCGATGTGCTGCTGGTCAACCCGATCGCCGACGGCATGAATTTGGTCGCCAAAGAGGGCGCGCTGGTCAATGAGCGCGGCGGCGTGCTCGTCCTCTCGGAATTGGCGGGCGCGTTCTACGAATTGGGCGATCACGCCCTGACGATTTCGCCTTACGATGTCCACAGCACCGCCGAGGCGCTCCATCAAGCACTGACGATGCCCTTTGACGAGCGGGCTAATCGCGCCGAAGCGCTGCGCGATCAGGTGCGCGGCGCAGGCGTCAAGGAGTGGTTCTACAATCAGGTGCGCGACGCGCTCAAGGCGGTCGAGAGCCAAGCCAAGCAGGACTCGACCCCGCCGACGCCGGAGACCAGTACGTCGGCGCTCTCCTGAACGACCGGCGGCGTATCTTCGGACTCGACGCCGATGCCGACCGCGAAGCACGTCCCGGCAGCGCGAAGCTGGCGCGCCCGGCGCAGCGCGTCGGCGTCGGTCACGTCGTCGCCCAAGTAGATCGCCGCATCCAATGCGTAATCGGCGATCAATTGGGCGAAGGCGGTGCCTTTGTCCACGTCGAGTTCCGGGCGCACCTCGAAGATCATCTTGCCCTGAAAGAATTTGAGACCATTCTCGCGGCTGACCTGCGCGATCAGCGGTGCGAACTCCGCCTGCACCGCGGCTGGATCGGCGGCTAGCCGGTAGTGGATCGAGAGCGTGACGCGCTTGTCTTCGAGGATCATCCCCGGCACCAACCGGTCGCTGATGGCGGCGATCACCTTTTGGATCGCAGGGCGGGCGCTGCTGGCGGCGGGCAGTTCCTCGATCTGTCCATCGTGCCAGCGCTCCATGCCATGATTGCCCACGTAGATCAGTTCGGGCAGGTTCACCCGGTCGTGGAGATCGTCCGCCGCGCGTCCGCTGATCGCGCCCACCAGCGCGATCTGTCCGGCGAGCGTCCGCAAAAGCTCGCGGTTGCGCGGCGTCACCTGCGCGGCGTCCGGCGTCGGCGCAATTGGGCTGATCGTCCCGTCCACGTCGGTGACCAATCCTAAGCGCTCACCCGCGCGTCCGCGCTCGACCCACGCGCGCAGCAGTTCATTGGTTGCAAAATCCATCCAAATTACTCCTCGTTTGAACCGCCAAGACGCTAAGCGTTAGGGATGTAGCGCAGGACGCGCCGTACCCAACAAACCTCACCCCCCGACCCCCTCTCCATAATGCGAGGGGGAGAAAAACCGTATTTGAGGGGCGGTTACTCGTTCCAAGTTATAAGTGCTTAGACTTTCTTGGCGCTCTTGGCGTCTTGGCGGTTAAATTAGCCCTTTTCAGGAGTTGAGAGTACCACATGACTGATCGATCTGCGCTTTCCGGCGTGCGCGTGCTCGACTTCACCCGCGTGCTGGCAGGACCGTTCTGCACGATGCTGCTGGCCGACATGGGTGCGGACGTGATCAAAGTCGAGAGCCGCGCCGGAGACGACACGCGCCAATGGGGACCACCCTTCGACGCGCGCGGGCGCAGCGCCTACTACCTGAGCGTCAACCGCAACAAGCGCAGCCTTGTGCTCGACCTGAAAAGCGCCGCAGGACAGCAAATCGCTAAGCGCCTCGCTGCCGAAAGTCACGTCGTGGTCGAGAACTTCAAGCCCGGTGGCATGGCGGCGTTCGGACTCGGCTACGACGACCTGCACGCGATCAATCCGGCGCTGGTCTATGCCAGCGTCACCGGCTTCGGGCAGACCGGACCTTACCGCGACCGTCCCGGCTACGATTTCGTCATTCAAGCGATGAGTGGGCTGATGTCGATCACCGGCGAAGTGGATGGTGCGCCCGCGAAAGTTGGCGTCGCCATCAGCGACGTGATCGCCGGGCTGTTCGCGTCGTCGTCGATCCTCGCGGCGCTCCGGCACGCCGAGCAGACCGGGGTAGGGCAGCACCTCGACGTGGCGCTGCTTGATACGACCCTCGCGGCGCTGGTCAACGTCGCCAGCAGTGCGCTGGTGAGCGGTCAGACGCCCGCTCGCTACGGCAACGCGCACGCCAGTATCGTGCCTTATCAGCCGTTCCGCGCCGCCGATGGCGAGTTCGCCTTAGCGGTCGGCAATGACCGCCAGTTCGCCGCCCTGTGCGACTTGATCGATCAGCGCGAACTTGCCACTGATGAACGATTCGCGACCAATCCGGCGCGCGTTGAGCACCGCGACGAACTGGTCGCCCGGCTGAACGCCGCCTTCGCTGCTCATCCCGCTGATACGTGGATCGCCGGGGCGCTGGCGCGGGGGATTCCGGCGGGCGCGGTCAACACCGTCAGCGATGCGCTCGCCGATCCGCAGGTCGCGGCGCGCGGGCTGATCCAGCAGATCGACGGCGTGCCGCTGGTCGGATCGCCGGTGGGCTTCTCCGCGACGCCACCGGAAATTCGCCTGCCACCGCCCGACCTCGGTGAGCATAGCGATGCCATCCTCCGTCAGCGCCTCGGCATGACCGAGGACGAAATCGCCGAATTACGGGCGCAAGCTGTCATCTAACGCGAATTATGGTTAAGCTAGCTACCGGCACGAGTTTTCCCGTGTAGGGGCGCACGGCCGTGCGCCCCTACGATGACAAACCCCGATCAGATTTGTTATCCAGAACTCACATTATCTAAATGCTTCAACGCAAACACGCAAAGAAAAAGCGCAGCGATCAGGCTGCGCTCTTTTCGTAATCGATTTCACAAACGCGCTTAAAGCAGCGGCGCTTTTTCCATCTCGGCGTAGTCGCAGGCGAGTTCGCGCCACGCCCGCCCCAACCGCCGGAACCCTTCCTCGATGTCCGCCGGTTTCTGCGAAGCGAAGTTGACCCGCAGATTATATGATCCGTGACCGTTGGTGTAGAAGACGTTGCCGATGGCGTAGCCGACGCCCATCTGAATCGCCGAGATGAATAGTTCGGCGGCAGTCGGTCCGGTCTTCGGCAGTTCGATCCACAGATACAGCCCGCCCTGCGGCACGTTCCAGCGCGATCCCGGTGGCAGATGGCGCGCGGCAGCGTTCAGCGCGATGTCTCGGCGGCGGCGCAGTTCGCGATTATTGCGCTCAAGCTGCTGCGCCAGCGCCCCGCGTTCGAGCATCAGGTGGATCGCGCGCTGGTTCAGCCCCGGCGTCGAGATGTCGGCGGCTTGCTTGACCCGCAAAATCCGTTCGTAATGCGGACCGTTGGCGATCACGTAGCCGATCCGCATCCCCGGCAGCAGATTCTTGGTGAAGGCGCTGGCGTGAATGACGATTCCGGTCTCGTCCAGCGCCTTGAGCGGCGGCAAACTCTCGCCCTCGTAGCGGAATTCGTGATAGACGCCGTCTTCGAGGATCGGGACGTTGTACTCCTGCGCCAAGTTGATCAATTGACGGCGGCGATGCAGCGGCATCACCCGTCCGGTCGGATTTTGGAAGGTGGGCATCACGTAGATCAGCTTGGGGTGGTTGTCGATGATGAAGTTTTCCAGCGAATCGAGCCGGATGCCGTCGTCGTCCATGCAGATGCCGCGCAGTTGGACGCGCCGCGTCCGCGCGATGTCGATCATGCCCAGATAGGTCGGGCTTTCGGTGACCAATAGGTCGCCCTCGGACAGCACCGCTTGCACGATCAGGTCGATGCCTTGCTGCGTCCCCCCGGTGATCAGCACGTGATCGATGCTGCAGCGGATGCCGAGCGCGCTGACGTAGTCGCGGACGCTGCTGCGCAGGGGAGCATAACCTTCCGGCACCTCGTAGCCCAAGGCGCGCGCGCCATCCCGGTCAAGAATGGTGTTGATCGCGTCGCGCAGGTGCGCCACCGGGAAGAAATCCGACGGCGGCAGCCCGTTGCTGAAGTTGATCACGCCCGGCTTGCGCGCCAACCGCATCATCTCGCGGATCGAGCGATCCGGCAGCGAGTTCGGCTCGCTGGTCGGCGGAGTCGGTTGGGGGATCGAGGCTGCCGGAGTACTCGCCGGATCTCGATCTCCGGCGACGAAGGTGCCGCGCCCGGCGTGGGCGCTCAAGTAACCCTCGGCGCGCAGTTCGGCGTAGGCGTTGACCACGCTGATCCGGCTGATGTTCAACTGCCGCGCGAGATCACGACTCGCGGGCAAGCAACTCCCGGCGGAGAGTGACCCGCTTTCCACTTGCACGCGAATGTGGCGGATGAGTTGGCGGTAAATTGGTTCTTCACTGTCACGATCCACAGGGATCGTCATGTTGGTGCTTAACATGGAAAGCGCTCCGGGGTGTGTAGCAGTCTTGGGAGTTTAATCAACCGTATCATTGACTGATATTCCAATTATAAGTCCAATGAGTCCAATATGGTATTGACGACTATTGTCCCACAGTCCTTACTTTCGCGCCGGGGTTAGATGCCGTATATTTAGGTGAGAAATCTTCTACTCCCGGAGCGGTTGTCATGGATGATGCACCACCGAATGTCTTTGAAGCCGAAATCGAGAAAATGATCGGGCAGCTTGGCTCGAAAAGTGCGGCGAAACGACGCGAAGCCGCTTACTTTTTGGGCGAAGTTCCGTCTGAACAGTCGGTGCCTGTTCTGGTTGACGTCTACGAAAAGGATAAGGACGCCAGCGTGCGCGCGGCAGCGGCTTACTCGTTGGGCATGTACAAAGCTGTCGACCGCGCGCTCAATGCGGGTGAAGACGAGCGCGTCAAAGACCTGCTGCGCGGCATTGAAGAAGACGGCAAGCTGGGACGCCGCGCCGCGAACGGCACTACCATCAAGCTGATCTTGGCGCTGATAGTCTCGCTGGTTCTGATGGGCGGCATTTACACTTTTCGCGCCGACGTGAAAGGGCTGTTGTTCGGCAGCACCAAATCGCGCGCCGAGATCATCAGCGACGTGCGCGCCCAGTTCACGCTGGTGCGCAACGATACCCGCACCCTGCAAGGCGAACTCCTCAACGTGATCTCGAACCGTCCGCTGTCGTGCGTCGCCTATTTCAACAATCCGCCGCGCTATGAACTCGACCCGGTGGACGCGCGCAGCTTCCGCGACGTCGCTGCCGCCAACGATCAACTGCTGAGCATTTACGACAGCCTCGCCGCCGCTAAAGCGCGCTACGACGATGCTTGCAACACCGGGGCAAGTTTCGGTCCCACCGAAGCGCAGGAGACCTTTCAGGTCTTGCTGCCGGGGCTGCAAGCGCTCGATCCGCTGGACATTGAGCTGACCCAGCTCCAAGCCAACTCGCTGCCGCCGGGGACCGCCGCCGCACCGGTCAGCGCGCCGCCGACGTCACCGGCTGGCGGAGTCGTGCCCACGTCGCCGCCGGAAGCAGGTGTCCCCGCCGCCGCGACCGCCGAAGCCGCCATGACTTCGGAATCCGGTCGCGACTGCTGAACCGGTCGTACTGGCGACTGCCGCGCCGCTCCCGGCGGACATCCGGCAGCATTTGGCTGCGCTCTACAATATCGTCGACAACGTGTTGGATTCGCGCGGGGCAAGCACGCTGTTGGTGCAGTATTGGCAGGATGTCCAGCAGACCGGCTCGACTGGTGGTTGCCAGATCACGACTCTGCCGGCGATCCCGGTCGACGACGTGTTCATCGTCGACTCCGATTTGGAGGCGTCGCCGGATCTCAAACAGGCGGTGCAGTTGATCGACGGCGGCTTGGCGTCGCTGCACGACGGCTGGACGCGCTTCCAATTCGCCTGTAACGCTCACAGCCTCGGCGACGAGGTGGCGGCGCGCTTACCCGAAGCGCAGGTCGCGCAAAACGCTTTCATGGCGGCGCGCATCCTGCTCGATCAGGTGCAGGCGGCGATGAACTAAATGCCGCTGGGAGGCAAATCCGCAGACTACGAAATCAAACTCGCTGAAACATGGCTGAAAGACGAGTTGAAGCATTTTTGCCGTTCTGCGGGCGTATTGAGCACCCTGTAATTTTCGCGTAGGGGCGAGGCATGCCTCGCCCCTACAACCATGCCATCACGAGAGCGCAGACAATTTCCCCAAGGCGCTCTGTTAGACAGCTTGGTTTTTCAGCGAGCGATTTCGAGCCGCTCGTGCTCCCTCAAAAGTGTCGATAGAATCCCCCAGTCCCTTATTGTTTTGGTGCTAGATGATCCGCCGCCGCCGGATGTGGCTGAAGTAGACCGCCAGCAGCAGCAGCGCGACGGCGATCACCGACCAGACCACCGCCCAGACGATCGGCGGAATCAGCGGGGTGACGTCGCGGGTGAAGGCGGCGGCATCGTTGACCACGTCGCCCATCGCCGCGCCGGTATTGCTCACCAGCGCGAACAGGTCGAGCACGACGTTCAAGCCGGTAAGGATCGCCAGCACGTCCAGCACCAACAGATTGATGCTCCGGTCGGCGAAGCGCCACAGCGCCAGCAGCACCAGCGCCATCCCCAAGCCGACCAGCCACGCGGTCGCCAGAAACGACGTGAATATCAGCGTGATCGCCGCCACGAAGATCGCCAGCAGCAGGGCAATCGTGCGCGGGAAGGGCACCGTATTGGCGATGTAGAACAGCAGCGCCCCGAACAGCGCCGAGCCGAGATAGCCCGCCGGGAGGATCAACATGCGGTTGCCGCCGAGCGTGTAAGTCACGCCCGACGTATCTGGCGAGACGATCAATCCGGCGACGTGCCCGCCGGTGAGGACGGCGGCGAGCGCGTGTCCGGCTTCGTGGACGAGCGTCACGAACAGCCGGATCGGGTAGAGGATGAAGCCCAACTGGGGCACGTTCCAGAGGATCAGCGCGACGGCGAAAGCGATCAGCGCGACGATCAACGCCCGTTGGCGAAAGAAGGCTAGATGTGTCAGCATGAAAATCCGCCCCAATGTGCTAAACTCAACGAAGTAGTACCGAGTACTGAGTACCGAGTTAAGAACGGTTCAGAGCACTGCTTGGATATGGCAATGGCACATCTGATCCGCGTCAATGCAGTACAGTGTTTTTGACTCAGTCCTCGGTACTCAGCACTCAGTACTTCTTTCAACTATACGCTAGAGAAGGGATTCGCGTTTCGTGGAGAAAAACACCGAAGAACGACTGCGCTTCGGAACGGTCGGATCACCCCAGACGGCGCGCGAAAGCGGGACTGCCGGCGCGATCCGGCACATCCGCGAGCTGGGTTTGGAGCACCTCGAAATCGCGTGGGTGCAGAGCGTCCGCGTCACCGATGCCACCTGCGCCGACATCAAAGCCAATGGCGAAGCTTGCGGTATCACGCTGAGCGTTCATGCGCCCTACTTCATCAACCTGAACAGCCAGACCGCCGAGTTGATGGAAAAGAGTGACGCCCGGCTGCTGGCAGCGGCGCGTAAGGGCTTTCTCGCCGGAGCGAAGGACATCATCTTTCATCCCGGCAGCTATCACAGCCAACCGCCGGAGCAGGTCTACGAGCGCGCCAAGCAAAAGCTGATCGAGATCACCGGCATTTTGCGCGAGGAAGGCACCGACGTAACGCTGCGCCCGGAGACGATGGGCAAGTCCGCCATGTTCGGCACGCTCGACGAGGTGATCCAGTTGAGCAAGGAGATCCCCGGCATCATGCCCTGTATCGACTGGGCGCACTTGCACGCCCGTGCTGGTGACGGTACGTTCAACAGCTACGACGAGTTCGCCGACGCGCTCAAGCGGGTGCAGGCGGGTCTCGGCGACGAGGGGATGCAGCGGCTCCACTTCCACTTGAGCGGTATCGCCTACACGCCCAAAGGCGAGAAGGAGCATCTGCCGCTCAATGAGGCGGACTTGCATTACCGCGATTTGCTGCAAGCTTTCGTCGATTTCAAGGTCGGCGGGACGGTGGCGGTCGAAGCGCCGATGCCCTTCCACACCGCCGACGCGCTGACCTTCCAAGCGACTTACCGCCGCTTGGTCGACCTGACCTATCCGCTCGAAAAAGCGGGGTAAAAATCTCACCCCACCCCCGTTCGCTGGCTCACCTTCGGTGACCTTCTCACTTCCCCTCCCCGAATTCAGGGAGGGGAGAGGACAAAAGACGTGTGAGCATAGTTCACAGAGAGACAGCCTGTTCATCCGGTCAAAATGTAAGCGCGTTTAATGAGAGTGGTTAAAAAGCCTCTGCGGTGTCGAGAAGTCATCAAATTCGACTGCTGACACTTGAAACGGGTAAAAGCACTCTCCCCTCCCTGAATTCGGGGAGGGGTTGGGGGTGGGGTGAGGTCAAATTTTCAACTGCTGGTTGTACAGATTGGCATACGTCCCTTCGAGCGCGATCAGCGTCTCGTGCGTGCCTTGCTCCTCGATGCCGTGATCGGTCAGCACGACGATCCGCTGCGCGTTGCGGACGGTCGAGAGCCGGTGCGCGATCACGAGGGTGGTGCGGTTGTCCGCCAGCTTCTCCAGCGACTCGCGCACGGCGCGCTCGCTCTCGTTGTCGAGCGAACTGGTCGCCTCGTCGAAGATCAGCACCGGCGGATTCTTCAGGAACACCCGCGCGATGCTCAAGCGCTGCTTTTGCCCGCCTGACAACTTGACCCCGCGCTGACCGATGTCCGTGTCGTAGCCGTTCGGCAGCATCATGATGAAGTCGTGGGCGTTCGCCCGTTTCGCCGCCGCGACGATCTCGTCCTGCGTCGCGTCCAGCTTGCCGTAACGGATGTTGTCGGCAACGCTCCCGGCGAACAGGTAAACGTCCTGCTGGACGATGCCGATATTCCGCCGCAGCGAGCTTAAGCGGATGTCGCGGATATTGATGCCGTCGAACCGAATTTCGCCCGCGCTCACCTCGTAGAAGCGCGGGATCAGCGAGCAGAGGGTCGTCTTGCCGACGCCAGAAAACCCGACCAAAGCGACGTACTCGCCAACCTTGATGTCCAGCGAGATGTGCTTGATGACCTCGTTGTAGCCTTCTTTGTACTTGAAGCTCACGTCGCGGAACTCGACGTTGCCTTGTGCCTGCGCCAGTTCAATCGCGTTGGGCGAGTCCTTGATCTCCGGCTCGACTTCCAGAATCTCCATGAAGCGGTTGAACCCGGTGATCCCTTCCTGATAGAGCCGGGCGATATTGACCAACCGCTGGATCGGCTCGATCAGGATGCCGACGCAGAGTAAATACGTGATCAACTCGCCCAAACTGAGCGTCTCGTGGACGATCGCCACGCTGCCGAGGATGACAATCGTGATCGTGATCAGTTGGATGAAGGTGTCCATCCCGCTCGAAAAGAGCATTTCGCTTTTGTAACCGGCGAAACGGCTCTCGACGAAGCGCCGGTTGGCGTAGGCGAATTTCTGCTCCTCGACCGCCTCGTTGGTGAACGACTTGACCACGCGAATGCCCGCCAGCGAGTCCTCGACCTGCGCGTTGATGTCGCCAATGCGATCTTTGGTGATGCGCAGCGCGGCGTTCATGCGCTTGTTGTAGTAAAAAGCGTAGACGCTCATGACGGGCAGAAAGAGCAGCAGAATGACGCTCAGCTGCACGTTGAGGCTCAGCAGGATGACCAGCACGCCCGCGAACTTGATCACGGCGATGGCGAAGTCTTCCGGTCCGTGATGAAACAGTTCGGAGAGCCAGAAAACGTCGTTAGTGATGCGGGTCATCAACTGACCGGTGCGCTGCTCGTCGTAAAAGCTGAACGAGAGCTGCTGGAAATGCTCGAACAGTTCGCGCCGCATGTCGCCTTCCATCAGCGCGCCCATCGAGTGCCCGCGATAATCGACGAACATGCTGCCGCCGGTGTGGACGACCAGCAGCACCAGCAGGATCGCGCCCATCAAGTAGATTTGGTTGAGCGTATCCGGTGTGGTGCCTGCTTGTAACAGGTTGGTGATGTAGCTGGCTCCCAGCGGGAGCGCCAGCGTCGTCCCGGCGACGATCAAGGCGCAGGCGAGATCGGCAAAGAACAACCCCAGATGGGGACGGTAATACGAGATAAATTTCTTGCTGCGGGAATTCACAAAGTGCTCCTCAAGTGATCGGCAAGTGCGGTCGCGTTGGATCAAAAAATCAGATCGCGCTGATCTGCTGGGTTGGTTGGGTGATCAGTTGATGAGGAGCGGGTCTTGCGGAGAATTGAGCGGGTCGCCGCACGCTAGCGCGCGGCTGCTGCCATCAGTTCTTGATCTGCTCATCAACTTTTGGTTGTAGGGTTAACTGTGCCACCGTATGCCTTCCTTTCGCGCTGCGCCGACAATGCAGACAGCGTAGCACTCCCTATTTTAAATGTCAATAAGGGCGGTTAGGGTTCAAGTGATCGGATTGGCAAAAACCGATCGAACGGGCTAACCTGTATGTGACCTAACCCTTGCTAATACTGCTCCGCTTTAACTGAGGAATTCGGATGTCACCCCACATTCGCGCCCTGATCTTCGACCTTGACGGCGTCATCACCGATACCGTCGAATACCATTATCGCTCGTGGAAGCGCCTCGCCGACGAGGAAGGGCTGCCCTTCACCCGCGCCGATAACGCCGCGCTGCGCAGTGTCTCCCGCCGCGAGAGCCTCAACCGGCTGCTCAAGGGGCGGGCAGTGGACGAAGCAACCGCTCAGGCGTGGATGGCGCGCAAGCAGGAATACTTCATCAGCTATTTGCAATCGATGACCCCGGCGGACGTACTCCCCGGCGTCCGCGAGTTGATCGCCGACGCGCACGCCAACCGACTGAAAACGGCGATTGCTTCGTCCAGCCGCAACGCACGGATCGTGCTGGAGAAGCTCGAACTCACCGATCAGTTCGAAGTCATCTGCGATGCCCACAGCGTCGTCCACACCAAACCCGCGCCGGATCTGTTCCTGTGGACGGCGGGGCGGCTCGACGTGTATCCGCAGCACGCGCTGGTGATCGAGGACGCCGAAGCGGGCGTCACGGCAGCGCGGGCGGGCGGCTTTTGGGTTGTCGGCGTGGGTGATGAAGGCGTTGAGCGGGCGCACGCTCGCCTGCCGGATCTCGCCGGGACGCGCGTCGCTGATTTGCTGGATCAGCTTCCTTGAGACAGGGATCAATCCTCGTGAACGCTCGACGGGCAAACTCCGGGTCGAATTGCCGATCTCCGGCGCGGGAGTGGGGCGAGGCTTTGCCTAATCATCCGCGAATCTTCCTAAAAGGCAGATGAAATTTGCGGTTTAGGGCTTGTCAAACAAATTGAGAAATGCTATATTATTGGCACTTGCGGGTGTAATTCAGTGGTAGAATGCTTCCTTGCCAAGGAAGATGTCGTGGGTTCGAATCCCATCGCCCGCTCAGCAAAACGCCGGTCACGCGACCGGCGTTTTTTGTTGCCATAATGCCTTGTAATGTGACCTAGAGGCGCAGCATGTAGGGGCTTAAAAACGCCTCGCCGTGTCGAACCATCGCCAAACTTCACCCCTAAGTCTCGAAATAGACGAGGTACTCTCCCCTCCCTGAAGTCGGGCAGGGATCGGGGGTGGGGTCAGTGAGGTTGCTTCGGCGTGAATGTCCGTCGCTTCGGCGTGAACTTTCCACGCACTACCCGCGCCGGATCGTAATCCGGGTTGTCCCAGACGATCACGACGCCCCAACCACGTGTTTCCGGGTCGGGTAGGTAGTCGGGGATCGGCGCGACCGCCCGAAAGCCTTTGCGGATCTGCTTGCTCAGGTTGCGGTCGAAGTAGCGCCCATCGACCACGCCTTGCAGGTAATCCTCAACCGACACCCGATCGGCGACCTTGTAGTAGTCGATGATCGCGCTCCCGGCGACCATCCCGCGCAAATTTAGCGCCCGCGCGACCTCGAAGCGGGCTTCCATCAGCTTGCCGCCGATACCCATGCCCTGATACGCCGGGTGGACGCAGCTTTCGACGCCGTACATCCATTCGGCAGCGGGATCGTGGCGATTCAGCCAACCGTCGCTGATCGTCTGCTCCCACGACTCGATGAACGGATGCGCCGGGTCGAACGGAATGCGCATACTGGCGGTCAAGCCGATCACCTGCCCGGCTGCCAGCGCCACGAACTGCCCTTCGGGGAATAACTCGACGTGACGGCGGAAGTGCTCCGCCAGCAGCGTGCCGTCGGGGTGCTCGTGAGTGCTGCCGTAGACCGCGTGCGAGAGGCTTTCCATCTGCTCGGCGTAGCGTGCCGAACTCGGCGCAATGGTGATGCTCATTCCGGTGGGGTGGTCGGTGGTCATGGTTATCCAGCGCGCTGGCGCTGCTCCGTTATTTCAAGCTGTCTCATCAAAGGCAGGTATTCTGCCTTAAGCTCCCCCTCTCCACACGGAGAGGGGGTTGGGGAGTGAGGTAACTCATTCCACAGGGATTAACCATCCCTGACCGTGTTCTAGCTGAGCGGCGACCCGGCGGCGCGCATTGGCGCTGACCGCTGATTCGGCATCATCGATCGGGTGCGCGGGCGATAGTCCGGGTTGATCCAGACGATCGCGGCTGCCCAATCGCAGGTGCGTGGGTCTTCCGTGTAGTTGGGGATCAAGTTTTTGACCTTGAAGCCCTTGCGCAGCTGCTTGCTCAAGTTGGGGTCGAAGCGCTTGCCCGCGACCACCTCCTGAACGTACTGCGCTGCTGTCAGTTGGGCGGCGACGTCGCTGTAACCGACGAACAGACTCCCGGCGACCAAGCCGCGCAGGTTCAGGCGGCGCAGCAGGTCAAAGCGGGCGTTCATCAGCTTGCTGCCGACACCGCGACTCTGGTAATCGGGATGCACGAACGTCTCGACGCCATACATCCAATCGGCTTTGGGGTCGTGCGTAGTAAGTCAGCCGTAGCTGGTCGTGCGATCCCAGTTTTCGAGAAACGTCGTCTCCGGGTTGAAGTGAAAACGCATACTGGAGGTCATGCCGACGACTCTGCCGCTGGATTTGTCCAGCGCGAGCGTCTGTCCTTCGGGGAAATGCTGAATGCGGCTGTGATACTGATCCAGCGGGAACCACTCGTCGGCGCGTTCCGCCTCGATGTCATAAGCGGCGCACGCCAGTGCTTGAATTTGTTCGACGTATTTTGCTGCTGCCGGGACGATGGTGATCGTCTCCGGCGTAGGACTTGCTTTGTATTGGTGCTTGTGGGCGATCATGTCTCAGGAATCCTTTTCGGTTTGATAGCTTGCGTAAGCGTTCATTGCACTGCTCGACTAGCCAACGGTGATAGATGCTGCGGTGACTGCACGCGCGAAACCCTCACGGGGATCGCCCATGCACCGGATATGACTCACTTATCGGGCTTATTGCCTGCCCGTTGAGTTTGCGCGAAAGGTTGAAAATGGAATACTGCCGACTGAGTTGTCAGTCAGGTTGGGGCGTCACTGCCGTAGATGGGGAACATCATAAAACACCTGCTTGTGCGAAAGTGCTTTCGCTGCTGCGTTGCCTCAGCATAGCCGAGGTCAAACGAAAAGTCAACTAGGGCAGAGCGGTTTTTAGACGAATCTAATATCATATCGATAAGCTTATGATTGCATCAAAAGCTGCTCGACACTTTCGATCAATTCCTGTTCGGTGATCGTCCCGACAAAGTGATAAGCGATATTGCCCTGCTGATCGACAATGATCGTTTCGGGAATGCCATCGACATGGAACGCATCGAGAAGTTGTCCTTGTGGGTCACTTCCGTTGGGATAGGTTAATTCCTGATCGGTGATGTAGGATTCTGCACGTTGTTCATTGTCGGCATAATCGATACCAATAACCGTAACGCCCTGATCCTTATAGGTCTGCCAAAACGATTCGAGTATCGGTGCTTCAAGTTCGCACGGCGGACACCAGCTTGCCCAGAAATTGAGCACTACCACCTGCCCGCGAAAGTCGGACAGCGCAATCTGATCCCCGTCAAGCGTGGTGAGGGTGAAGTCAGGCGCAGCGTTCCCAGTCGCGGGCGGCTGCTGAACCGACAGCATACTCCGAAGCGCTTCGCCAAGCTGAGCGCTGGCACTGCACCCAAACGCGACGACGAACAGCACCAGCGAAATCCACGTCAGTTTCATCCCCAACCCCCTACGACTTCTCGACGCAGCTATATTATAGATGCTGATCGAGCGGACGGTCGAAGTGCTGCCTACCCAAACCCCTCGTCTTCGCTATAATTCCCCGGCATGAGAACACCGTCGAAATTCTCCCAACGGCGCGACCTGCTGATCGTGGTCGCCGTCGTCGTGATCGTGGTTGGCGCGTTCGGCGCGCTCGATTTGGCGAATCATGGGCTGGCGTGGCGGATTATGTGGTCGCTCACCGGCGAAGAAGCGCCGCTGGCGCAGATGCGCGGCATGGTCGAGTGGCTCGGTAACGTCACCCGCGATCAGCCGAACACCGCTCCCGACGTGCCCATCGCCCACACCGACGTCAACCCCTACGGCATCAACACCTTCTTGGAGCAGGAAGTCGAACTCGCCAAGCGCGAGCAGCAGGTGCAAATGATCGCCGCAGCGGGCTTTCATTGGATTCGCCAGCAGTTCCCGTGGCAGGACATCGAGATCGACGGTCCCGGCGACTTCACCGACCGCCGCAACGCCAACGTCGGCGAAATCAGCGCATGGGACAAGTACGACAACATTGTCGATCTCACCGAGCGGTACGGGCTGGAGCTTCAAGCGCGCGTCGATACGCCGCCCGCATGGACCCACGCCGACCCGGAGATCGGCACGCTCGCCCCGCCCGACAATTTGGACGATTACATCAAGTTCCTGACGACCTTCGCCGAGCGCTACAAGGGACGCATCCACTACTACCAAATCTGGAACGAGCCGAACATCTACCCGGAGTGGGGTAATCGCCCGGTCGATCCTGAAGGCTACACCGCGATGCTCTGCCAAGCCTACGCTGCGCTCAAGGCGGTCGATCCGGCGAACGTGGTCATCAGCGCGGCGCTCTCGCCGACCATCTCGCTCGACCCCAAGAATCTCAACGAGTACATCTTCTTGGAACGGATGTACCAAGCGGGCGCGGGCGAGTGCTTCGACATCATGGCGACGCAGGGCTACGGCTTCTTCAGCGGACCCACCGATCAGCGGATGCGTCCGACGACGCTGACCTTTGCCCGCAACCTCTACTTGCGCGATTTGATGGTCGCTTACGGCGACGCCGACAAGCCGATCTGGATCACCGAGGCGGCGTGGAACCCGGTCGATGATCCTGCCGTGCCCGACATCCCCAACAAGGAGCAGTTCGGCAGCGTCACAGTCGATCAAGCCGCGCGCTACATGCCGTTGGCTTACCAGCGTGCCCAGCAGGAATGGTCGTGGGTCGGCGTGATCGACTACTGGTTCTTCAAGCAAGCCGACGATCACGAAGCGGATCAACCGCAGTATTACTTCCGCATGATCAATCCCGACTTCACGCCCATGCCGATCTACGATGCGCTGAAGACCTACATCACCAACGCAACGCCGACGCTTTATCGCGGCGTGCATCAAGCCGAAGACTGGGCGATCCAGCCCGCCGCTGATGCCGAACTATTTCCGCAGAGCGATGCCCAGTTCGGCGACGCGCTCCTGACCTCGCGGGCGAGCTTCAGCTTCAGCGGCACTGACCTGATCGTCCGCTGGACCGGTGCGTTCGAGCACAACTTGAGCATCAGCGTCGACGGTGGCGCGCCGCAGACGGTGAGCGCTCCGGCGCGGCTGGTTCAGGCGCTGCTGCCTCAGCCGAGCGACTGGCAGGAGGTCACCGCCTTCCAGTCGTTCACGGCGGAGACGCATACCGTCGAACTCAGCGCCGATGCGCCGTTCTACCTCGACAGCGTGACCGTCTACGACCGCACCGCCGCCCATATCACGCCGCCGCTGGTCGTGATCGGTGCGGTGATCGTGGTGGGGCTGCTCGGCATCGTCGGTGCGTTGTGGCGACGCTTCTCCTGATGAAGCGCCTTTTTACCCCACCCCCAACCCCTCCCCGACTTCAGGGAGGGGAGACTACTTCGTCTGTTTTAGTTGTCGGTGGTTGCGTTTGGCGATCTTTCGAGGCAGCAAGGGCGTTTTTTAACGCCCTCACGAACTACTCCTTTGTCTTCCGGTAGGGGCGCAGCGCGCTGCGCCCCTACCTTTGCGTCTTTGCGTCTTCGCGTCTTTGCGTTGAAATCTTTTCTTTTCGTCATCCCATTGTTTGGCTTCTTGGCGGTTAATTCGATGCCTTTCCGCCGCCATGTTCCCTTATTTGCTATCACCGCGCTGATCCTTTTAGCAGCGGCGCTGAGGTTTCACCTGCTCGGCGCGCAGTCGCTCTGGAATGACGAGGGCAGCAGCTACGTGCAGGCGATCCGCCCCTTCGCCGAGATCGCCGCCAACGCCGCCCGCGACATCCATCCGCCCGGTTATTACTATTTGCTGGCGGGCTGGCGGCTGCTGACCGGCACGAGCGAGTTCGCGCTGCGCTCGCTCTCGGTTTTCGCCAGCCTCGTGAGCATCGCCTTCGCCTACGCGCTCGGTCGGCGGCTCTACGGGACGGTCGCCGCCATCACCGCCGCGCTGCTGATCGCGCTCAACACCTTCAGCATCTACTACGCACAGGAAGCGCGCATGTACGCGCTGCTGGCGTTGTGGTCGGCGGCGAGTTTCTGGGCATTGGCTGCCTTGTTCCAAGGGGGTTTGTTTCAGCACAAGACGTGGCGTTGGGCGCTGGCGCTCGCGCTGTTCAACGCGGCGGGCTTGTGGACGCAGTACGCCTATCCCTTCGTCATGCTGGCGCAGGGTATCGTCGCGGTCGTTTGGATTGTATCGATGTGGCGTAGGGGCGGAACTCAGTTCCGCCCCTACCTACGCGTTCTGGTGGTTTACGTCGCTGCCAATCTCCTGACCATCTTGCTCTATCTGCCGTGGCTGCCGACCGCCATCCAGCAGGTGACCAACTGGCCCAACACCGGCGACGCGACCCCCTTCGCCGACGCGCTCTCGACTGTCTTGCAATGGCTGACCTTCGGCAGCACCTCACCCGGCGCGGCGCTGGCGATCCCCGGCTTGCTGGCGCTGTTCGGGCTGCTGATCTTCACCCGCAAGACGCTCTGGCAGGTCTTGATCCCGCCGCTGTGGGTGATCGTCCCGGTCGGCTTGTTCTTGGCGCTGGGCATGTTCCGCCCCGATAACGTCAAGCTGCTGCTGCCCGCCCAGATCGGCTTAGCGCTCTGGCTGGGACGCGGCGTCTGGGTGCTGTGGACGCTGGAGCTGAATTACGGCAGACAGCGCGATCGCGCGACGCGCTTGGCGCTGATTGTCCCGCCGGTGACGGCAGTGCTGAGCGTTGCGTGGCTGGCGCTGATCGCGGTGGACGGTATCGCACCGCTCTACGCCGATCCCGCTTTCCAGCGTGCCGATTACCGCGCCATCGTCCAAACCATCACGGCGAACCTGCGCCCCGACGATGCCATCATCCTTGACGCGCCCAATCAGGAAGAAGTCTTCCGCTACTACTATCACGGCGACGCGCCGGTCTATCCGCTGCCCGCTGGCTTGGGCGGCGACGACGACGCGACCGCCGCCGCCGTGTCGGACGTGATCCAGTCGCACCCGCGGATTTATGCCGTCTTTTGGGGCGAAGCCGAGCGCGACCCCAACCGCGTCGTCGAGCGTGTGCTCGACAATCAAGCCTACGAGTTGGACGAGACGTGGTATGGTGATGTGCGCCTCGCCCGCTATGCCGCCCCTGATACCGCCATCACTATGCAGCCGTCGGGCGCGCGGTTTGGCGATCAGATCACGCTGGTCGACTACGGCATCAGCAGTGCGACCGTACAAACCAGGCGATGCGCTGCAAGTCGCTTTCGACTGGCGCACCGACGCGCCGCTGACGACCCGTTACAAGGTCTTCTTGCAGCTGCTCGACGCGAACGGCGTGCTGGTCGCGCAGCGCGATAGCGAGCCGCAGGGCGGACTCGCGCCGACGACGACGTGGCAGCCCGGTGACGCGATCAGCGACCGCCACGCCCTGCTGATCGACCTGCCGCCGGGGAGCTACACCCTGATCGCCGGATTGTATGACCTCGACAACCCGTCAGCACGTTTGCCTGTGAACGACGGCGGCGACTATCTCCAACTCGCCACGATCACGGTGAAATAAGCGATTAGCTACCAGCGGTCAGCCGTCAGCTAAAAATAAGTGGCGGGTTATCGAGGTGATCTGGACAATCAAACTGCTTGTACATGCTCTCGTTTTTAGCTGATAGCTGATAGCTAAATGCTGACCGCTATTCGCTATTCATCCGCCGTTCATTTCATCCCGATAAACTATCAGTTATATCAATCCGGATAGGATATGAAGGACACAGCATGACGATTCTCGTGACCGGCGCAGCCGGGTACGTTGGCAACAACACGGTGCGGCGGCTGGTCGAGCAGGGCAAGCCGGTGCGGGCAATGGTGCGGCACGTCGAGAAGGCGCGTCAGCGCCTCGGCGACTTGGGGGCGAAAATCGAAGTCGTCCCCGGCGACGTGACCGACCCCGCCAGCCTCAAGCCCGCGCTCGACGGCGTGACGGCGGTGATCCACCTCGTCGCCATCCCAATGGAGCGGGGCAGCGCGACTTACGAGGCGATCAACTATCAGGGCACGGTCAACATGGTCGATGCTGCTAAAGCCGCCGGCGTCGAGCGCTTGATCAACATGTGTCAAAATGGTGCGGCGCCCGATCACTTCTCGGCGTTTCTGCGCAGCAAGGGACGCGCCCAGCAGTACGTCGCCCAATCCGGCTTGCAGTGGACGGCGGTGCGCCCGTCGGTGATCTTCGGGGCGCAGGACGAGTTCTTCAACGCCTTCGCTCGTTTGATCCGCCTGACGCCGCTCGTCTTTCCGCTGATCGGCGGCGGCACGGCGCTGTTTCAGCCGGTGTCGGTTCACGACGTCGTCGAGGCGATGGTGCGTTCGCTCGATGACGACGCCACCATCGGGCGCGAATTTGAACTCGGTGGACCGGAAGTCCTGACGATGGGGCAAATCGAGCAGCGCGTGCTTAAGGCGATGAATACCAGTCGCCTGCTGATTAACGCGCCGGTGAGTCTGCTGCGCCCCGCCGTCTGGGTGATGGAGCGGACACTCCCCGGCACGCCGGTCAACTCGACGCTGCTCGACCTGCTCAAGCAGCCCAACGTCGTCGGTGATAACGCGCTGGTCAGCTACTTCAAGCTCGATCCGCGACCCTTCGCCGGAGAAAATATCGACTATCTAAAAGATGCAACGGCGAGCGCTGCGCTCAAGCGCTTCTTCACCGGTGCAGCCGTCACTTAACCAAGCTTCAGGGGGACTATGGCTAAGCGAAGCTTCGCACTGCTTTTATGCGCGCTGCTCGTGGGCGCGGCATTGATCGTTCAAGCGCAAGACGATCCACCGCTGACCGACCCGACCGTCCAAGCGGCGGTCAGCACGCTATTAGCGCAAACGCAGGTCGCCACCGAGCAGCAGGCGACCTCGATGGCAGCCACGCAAATCGTCGGCGCGGCGCTGAATGCCGCTCTGACTGCGACGGCGCAGGCGCAGATTACGCCCACGCCGACGCCAGTCGTCTACGACGTTGCCGGTCTGAAGGTTGCTTCGACGCTGGCGATCGACGTCTTGTCGGGACCGGCTAACAGCGGGACGTATCTCGCGCCGGATGGCGAGCATTTCGCTGCCCTGCGCGGTCCCTCGTTCTGCATCTACGCTGGAACTGAGCAGCAGAACTGCATCGACCTTGAAGCGAGCATCGGTCGCCTCGAAAGTGAGACACCGCGCTGGTCGCCGGACAGCCGCTACCTCGTCTTCACCGAAGATTTCTTCCGTCTGCTCGTTGATCCCGACATCTGGGTTTGGGATACGGTTGAAAACACGATCGCCGACATCACAGATGACGGCAATTCGAACAATCTGCTTTCTGCCAAAGGGTTGGGCGACATCGACGTGATCCCGCACTGGCTGCCCGATGGTCGGATTCTGTTCCTGCGCTATACCCGCGCCGATAGCGAATTCGCCCCGCCTGACGTCTACGTGATCAATGCCGACGGCAGTGGCTTGGAGCAGTTAGGCACCCTGTCCTCGCTCGATCCGGTCGCGATTTACCAGATCGACGTGTCGGCGGATCACATCGCCTTTATCTACTTCCCCGCCGGAAAATCGTCATTGACAGGAGTTTGGATCAGCGACCTTGATGGCGGCAACGCGCGCCAGATCAGGTACATCGACCGGAGCAAAGGCTTGCTCCCCGCGAGTGTCGATTTGTCGCCGGATGGTCGCTACGTGCTGGTCAACTTGCAGTCGAACTTCCAGCCGAGCAGCCAGCCAGAGGACAGCCTCGCCCAAGTGATCGACGTGGCAAGCGGCGAATTACTGCTGATCGACCCCGATCACTTCGTGAGTGGGGCGGGTTGGTCGCCTGAAGGGTCGGCGCTGAGCTACATCGTCACGGATGGCGAAGGTAGCGATGCTAACGGGTGGTACGTCACTGGGGCGCCGGGTGAACCGGGGGATTTGCTGCTGCCGGGTGATTTCGCGCTGACCACCTCGCGCTGGCAGCAGAGTATCGGCTGGGGCGCGAATAACGCGGTGCTGCTCGCCCGCCGCAATGGGAGCGACACGCTGCTCGTCCATTTGGATTAGCTGCTGGTAACGTCGCCCGTTTGCAGTACAATGGCGCGCGATAGTCGTTTGGAGTGAGTAATTAGCAATGAGTAACCGCACGTTCCGCTTGGTATGGGTCGTCGTGGCACTGTTGATCGTGGGTGTCGGCGGCGTCAGCGCGCAGGATGCGACCTCAGAGCCGGTCAGTCCGGACGCGACTGTCGTCGCCTACGTGCCGCCGTCGTCGCTGCCGCCCTCGGCGCGGCTGGAAGGGCTGAAGCCCGTCTACCAACTGCTCAACCGCTGCTCGGCGGCGGCGCTGACGATTGAGCTGTCCTACTATCAATGGACGGGTACCTACGACGATACCATGCGCTTCCTCAACCCGAACTCGGAGGACGTCGCCGTCCGCCTCGACGAGATGATCGCCTTTGCCAACTTGCAGGGTTTGCAAGCCGTCGAGCGCGTCGGCGGCACGCTTGATTTGCTCAAGGCGCTGGTCGCCAACGGCTTCCCGGTGCTGGTCGAAAACGTCTACTACGATGGTCCCGGCGCGTTCAAGGACTGGATGAGCCACAACCGCGTGATCATGGGCTACGACGACGACAAACAGGAGCTTTATTCGTTTGACTCGCTGCTCGGCAACGGTCCCGGCAACACCGGACGTCCGATCCCTTACGCGGATATGGACTCGCGCTGGCGGGACTTCAACCGCGACTTTCTGGTCGTCTACCGACCCGACGAAGAAGAAAAACTCCAGCAGGTGATGGGCAGCTATTGGGATGCAACCAACGCCGCCGAGATCGCGCTCCAGCAGTCGCAAGCGGAACTTGATACCGCTTATGCCGACTCGTTCAGCCTGTTCAACGAGGGATCGTCGCTGGTGCTGCTCGGTCGTTATCAAGAAGCCGCCGATGCCTTCGATCAGGCGCGCAACGTCGGCTTGCCTTGGCGCATGATGTGGTATCAGTACGGACCGTTCGACGCCTACTTGCAGGTCGGGCGCTATCAGGACGTGATCGACCTTGCCCGCGCCGTGATTTCGACGACGCCGGGTGTCGAGGAGATGTACTATTACATCGGCTTGGCGGCTGAGCAGATGGGCGATTTGGATCGCGCCAAGTCGAACTTCGAGGCGGCGGTCTGGCGCAACCAGAACTTCACGGCGGCGAAAGAAGCGCTCGCCCGCGTCGGCGGGTGAAAGATCGCCGCAGGCTCAAAGCCTGCGGCTACGAAATGAAGCCCGCTAGAAGCGGGCTGCGCGAATACTGGCTTGCTGGTAGCCTGCTTCCAGCAGGCTTAGTTGGCTAGCCAGATGCTTTGAGCATCTGGCGGTGCGGCACTCTCAAAACAAAGTGAAAGCGTAACTTGTTGAGACGGTTGTCCTTATTCATTGCCGTGCTGATCGCTGTGCTCGGTGCGGTGAGCGTCAGCGCCCAAACTAATCCGCTGACCGTTGATGACGTCGAGATCACCAGCGGCGTCGGCGATTTTGGTCAGCCGGTGCTGCGGGCGGTCGGTACGCTGACCAACCACGGCGACACGCTCGCCTATACCGGCATCAGCCTCAACGCCGAAGCCTACGACGCCGCCGACGCCTTGATCGGCAGCGGGATCGGCGTGCTGACCAACGCTTGTGGGGTGGGGCTGCTGCCCGACTTCGCCTTGCAACCGGGCGCAGCACAGACTTTCAGCGCGCCGCTCGAATTGTTCGACCCGGAAGCAACTGTCGCGCGGGTCGTCGTCACCGCCGATGCCCAGTCCGCCCCGGCGACGCCGCCCGCGGCGCTCGCCGCCGGTGTCGAGCAAGTGTCGAGCGCCGAAGCCGTCAACGTCGAATGGATCGACGATCACAGCTTGCGCTACGCCACCGGCTGCGCGACCGATCCGTTCCTCGATTGGACGTGGCAGGTCTATGACCTAGGCAGCGGCTCGACCACCGCGATCGCGCCGCCGCACGCCGAGGACGTGACCGACGCGCTGCGCCAGCGCTTGCAGCTTGCGGACGACGAGACGCTGGTCCATTCCCTGCTGCGCTACGCGCCGGATGGTCAGCGGCTCGTCTATCAAAACGTCCAGAACGACTTTCAGACCGCTTCGGTCGACGGCACGTTCCGGCGCGTCTTGTATACCGGACTGCACAACCAGAGTTTGCAGGGCGTCTATTGGCTGCCGGAGGAACGCTTTCTCGCCTACTACTACGGCGCGATCGGCGATCCGGTCAGCTATTTCACCGCCGACGCCGCAGCCCGTGTGATCAGCCCGCCGCTCGCTCAGAACCCGCCCTCGCTGATCGTGCCGGGCGTCTCGCGCGATGCCCGCCGCGTCGTGATCGCGGGAGATTTCGCGGACGGCTTGGGCTATTACCTCTACGTCGTCACCAATGGCTTTTTCGAGAAGCTGTTCGCGCCCGACGACATCCCCGGCAACAACTATCCCGCGCCGCTGCTGATCTCCGGCGGCGAGGACGACCTGATCACGCAGGTCTACGCCGCGATCCCGGTGGATGGTGTGCCGCGCTTGCAGTGTTTCAACCGCGACGAGGGCGTCCTCTACGATCTCGCGCCGCTGCCGCTCGACCTCGGCGACGGGGATCGCGCGTGGTGGTGGCTGTCGCCGGATGACAACACCATTGCGCTGGCTGCCAACGGCGTCAACGGCGGGCTGTGGCAAATCGACTTGACGGCGCTGCCCGCCTGCGCAGGCGAATAGAGCAGATCTGCAACGCTGCCGCCCGTTTTCGCGTACAATGGGATATACCGTTGATTTCCGCAGGCGGCTTTTTCCTATGGACAATTACTCGTGGCTCGACGCCCTGACTGACGGCAAGATGTTTCGCAGTTGGTTAGGACTGTTCGCCAATTTCTGGTTCGGGCTGGCGTACATCATTTTCATCGTCGGCGGGTTTTCGCTGGCGCTGAGCCTCTCCATCGTGCTGATCGGCATCCCGCTGCTGTTGTTCATGCTCGCAGCCACGCGGACACTGGCGCAGATCGACCGGCGAGTGATGGCGACGATCCTTGGCGTCGACGCGCCGGAAGATTTCGACGACGGCGATCTGCGCGGCGCGAACCTCGGCGAGCGGCTGGGAATGCTGCTCGGCAGCGGCGCGACGTGGCGCAGCGCGCTCTATCTGTTGGTGAAATTTCCGCTCGGTATCGTCTCGCTGCTGCTGTCGATTTTCATCCTGCTGCCGCTGGCGGTCGAAGTGCTGCTGCTCGCGCCGCTGACCATCGACCTGCACCTGATCACCGTCCGCTTGATGCGCTGGTCGGCGGTGGCGCTGTTCCGAATCAACAACTGGCTGCTGCCCAAAGGCAAGTCGAAGCGGGCGAGCCGGACGCGCAATCGCCTCGAAATCATCGAGGACGAACCGGAAGCCGAGCCGCGCTACTACATCGACGACGAGGGTGAGATCGCCGTCGCTAAGCGCGGACGATAAAACTAACACAAACCGCCAAGTCGCCAAGTACGCCAAGTAGATTTACACAACAGAATCGACTTAGATGCCGAATGTGATACTATTTCTGCTTTCTTGGTGATGGCAACCGAAGGTTGCACGGCGTCTTGGCGGTTGATCATTTTTCCAAACCCTATCTCCAAATCCGAACTGATCGCGCTGCTGGCGATTTTGCTGCTGGCGGCGGTGCTGCGCTTCAGCTACCCCGGCGTCAGTTCGTTCGCGCTGGACGAGGCACACATCAGCCTTGACGCGCTGCGGATGGCGCGCGGCGGTGAGTTTGTCATGGCAGGGCAGCCGTCATCGGTGGACATCCCCTTTTTCCCGGCGAGCGTCTGGCTGTTCGCGCTGCCCTACGCCGTCTCGCCCGATCCGCTGGTGGCGACGAGCTTCGTCAGCCTGATCAGCTTGGCGGCGGTCGCGGGCGTGTGGGCGCTGGCGCGACGTTGGGGCGCGTGGGTCGGCTTGATCGCCGCGCTCTACCTCGCCGCATCGCCCTATGCCGTCTTTTACGGACGCAGCATCTGGCAGCCGAATTTGCTGGCGCCGCTGACGCTGGTGTGGGCGATCTGCGCTTACGTTGGCGCGACCCGGCAGGATCGCGCGGGCAGCGTTGCCGTTGCCGCGACCGTCTTTTTAGGCGGATTCGTGTTTCAGGTACATTTCGCCGGCGTCGCGCTGATCCCGGCGACGGCTTATCTATTCCTGCGCTTTCGCTGGTGGCGGCGCTGGACTCCGGTGCTGATCGGTGGGGCGCTGGCTCTCGTCGCCACGATCCCTTACGTCTACTACGTCACCGTCGTCGATCCGGCGATCCTTCAGCGCTTCGGGCAGGTGATCGGCGGCGGATCGTCGAGCATCGACGGGCAGGGCTTCACCAACTTGATCCGTCTCGGCGTCGGCTGGGATTGGAGCTTCCTCGGTCGAGGGGATGCTGATAGCTTCAGCCGCGCCCTGCCGACCGTGATCACGGCGGGGGGATTGCTGGCGCTGGGGCTGGTGGTAACGATTTGCAAAACCTCACCCCCCAACCCCCTCTCCATGGGGCGAGGGGGAGCCAAGGACGAACCGCCGGTTCGCACCGCAGCGGAGACGAAATCACGTTCTTCGCCGAGATCGTGCTGCTGGGGCTGATTGTGTCGCCGCTGTTCTTTCTGCGGCACGGAACGCCGGTGCTGATCCACTATCAGTTGGTCGCGCTGCCCGCGTTGGCGATCCTCGTCGGCGCGAGCACGCTGCTGTTCCGCGCGCGCGTCTGGCGCTTGATCGTCACGACGGCGGTGATCGCGCTGGCGGCAGTCTGGTCGGCGCAGATTATGCTGACGCTCGACGACGTGGCGATCAACCGCCCACCCAACAGCGCGCTGTCGAGCATCCTGCGCGAAGCGCGCGACGTGGCGAACGCCGTCGCCGATCCGGTGCTGTTCTTCACGCATGGGGATGATCCGGTGACCGATGGCGAAGTCGCCGTCTTCAAGACGCTGCTCTGGACGCGCGACCACCGCATCCTCAACGGCGAAAACCTGCTGATCCTGCCGCCGTACCCGGCGACGCTGTTGGCGACGCTCGCGCCGTTTCAGGCGTGGGAAGAAATCGAAGCCTCCGGTCTGGCGCTCGACGTGCAGACCTATCCGCGTCGCGTGGGTGCGGAGCCGTTCGTGGCGACCCGTTATGACGGCGTCAGCGATCCGCAGGGCTTCACCAGCATCGAGCCGATCCCCTTCGCCGACGGCTCGACGCTGATCGGCTGGCGCGTCCGGCGCGTCGGCGAGCGCTCTGCGCGTTTCGACGCTCTGGCGCGTCGAAGGCGGTGCCGACCCCGGCGTTTATCAGCAGTTCCACCATCTGCGCGACGCCGCCCACGCTGACGGCGATCCGCTGGCGATCGCTGACGTGGCGCTCTCGCGGGCGACGTGGCGCGTCGGCGACCGCGTGATCGTCATGGCGGATTTCTTCGACGTCGCGCCGGGTACTGCCAACCTGTCGCTCGACGTCGGGCATTACACCCTCCCCGATCTGACGCGTATCCCTCGTACCGACTCCAGCGACTCAGTCGTTCATCTAGGGACCTTCACCGCCCCCTAAGGCAGAATATCGCCCCAATTTGGTATGAATGCCTAAGCCAACCCCTGTTGGAATTGGGCAAATTGTGCTACTGTGAGGGCAGACTCAAATTACATAAACGTTAGAGGAATTAATGATGCGTCAAGACTGCTGGCAGGTCTGGAACGATCGCGGCTTTTTGATGAATCCCGATCCGATCGTCTCCCTGAAAGATGCTCTCGCCGCTACGCCGATTTCCCCCGCTGAACTCGCTCACACGGCAGCCGTTGCCGCCGACCTCCCGCATTTGCTCGCAAGCCATCACGTCCGCGACGCGCTGGAAGAACTCCCGGCGGTCGATTTATGGCGGCTGCACACCCAGCTCGATCAACTTGATTTTCGGCTGGTCGAGCGCTTGATGCAGCTTTATGCTTACCTCGCCAGCGCCTTCGTCTACGCCACCGACGAGCCGCCGGAACACCGCATCCCTGCCGGGATCGCCGTGCCGCTGGTGCAGCTTGCCGACATGATCGAGCGCCCGCCGATCCTCTCCTATGCCGGCTACGTGCTCGGCAACTGGCAGTTGATCGATCCGGCGGGCGGCATCACGGTCGACAACACCCGCTTGGTGCAGAATTTTCTCGGCAATGCCGACGAATCATGGTTCATCCGCATCCACGTCGACATCGAGGCGCGCGCCGCCGTCGCCCTGCGCGGGATCCGGCAGGCGGTCCAAGCCGCCGCGAACGACGACGTAGACGCGCTCACCGCTGCGCTGCTGCAAATCGTCACGGGTGTTTGCGACATGATCGCCAGCTTCCGCCGGATGCCGGAAGGCTGCGACTCCGAGGTCTATTATTTCCACGTACGCCCGTACATTTTCGGCTTTACCGACGTGATCTACGAAGGCGCTTTCGGGAACCAGCCGCGGACGTTTCGCGGGCAGACCGGCGCGCAGAGTTCGATTATCCCCGCGTTGGTCGCGGCGCTCGGTTTGCGGCACGAGACCACCGGACTCACGCAGCATCTTGAGGTCATGAAAGCCTACATGCCCAAGCCGCATCGGGAATTTGTCGAGAAGCTGCGCGCCGCCCCGATCCGCGCTGCGGTGCTGCGCCACCGCGATCACCGCGCGCTGGCGGAAGCCTACAACGACTGTCTGCGACAGGTGATCGAATTTCGCAGCCTGCACTATCACTACGCAACCACCTACATCGCCGAGAAGGTGGCGAATCCGCTCGGCACCGGCGGCACCGTCTTCATGGATTGGCTGGGGCAGTTGGTCGTCGAGACGGAGCAGCAGTTCGTCTAGTTTGACCGGTCTGAGAAGGACATGAGGATTGCCGCGCGCCTTCTAGGGGAGGCGGCGGGCGGGCTGACAAGCAGTTTACAGTTATTTTGCAATTGTCTCATTCTGCGTTCAGCCGTGAGGATTATCTTCAGCGTGATCTGATGACTCAACTAAGCTAAGCCGCTTGCCCCGGCAAGCGACAGAAAGGCAATGCCATGAATGCTAAATTTCGCAGCCTCTTGATCGCTGCGCTTGTACTGGCGCTGAGTGTGATGGTGTGGAGTATCGCTGCGGCGCAAGACACGACGGCGACGCAGGAGCCGACGGCGGAAGCGACTGCCGAGCCGATGATGCCGGAAGCCCAAGAAACGACGCCGGAAATGCAGGAAGCGACGCCGAGTCCGCGCCCGTTCCTCGGTGTGGCGCTGCAGGATTCGGCTGACGGCGTGCAGATCGCGCAGGTGGTCACCGGTTCGGCAGCCGATGATGCCGGTCTGAAGGTCGGGGACCTCATCACCGCCATCAACGGCAACGCCGTGAGCACTGCGCAAGAGACCGCCACGGCGGTCGGCGCGCTGAATCCCGGCGATCAGGTGACGATCGATTTCACGCGCGGCAGCGACAAGATGAGCGTCACCGCGACCCTCGGCTCGCAGACTGGCACCGGAGCGAATCCGAATCAAGGGGTGATCCCCGCAGTGCCAATTCCGCCACAGGGCAATCCCAATAATCGCGGCAATCAACCCGGTAACGGGAACGGCAATGGCAACATGCCGAACGACTTCTTCAACATGATGCCGTTCATGTACGGTTACGGCAATGGTCGCCTCGGTGTGACCTACGTGACGCTCGACCAGCAGACCGCGCAGCAGTACAACGTGACCGCGACTGAAGGCGCGTTGATCGTCGCCGTCGACCCCAACTCGCCCGCCTCTGACGCCGGGTTGCAGGTAAACGACATCGTGACCGCCGTCAACCACGAGCCGGTCGATCAGGAACGCACGCTGCGCGACCGCTTGATCGCCTATGAGCCGGGTGACGTCGTGACCCTCACCATCACCCGCGACGGTGCCTCGCAGGATATCGACGTGACGATGGGGCAGCCGCAGGTCCCGACCAACGGAATGCCGGGCTTCCCCTTCGAGTTCCCGAACCAGCCCAACATGCCGGGTAATGCGCCGGTCGCGCCGACGGCAACGCCCAATATGTAGCGCTTTTGACCTGATAACCTCCTTCCCCTTCAACCGGGACATGCCGCCAGCATGTCCCGGTTTGATTCCCCAATTGATCACAAACCGACGACTTCTCACCTGCTGAACACCGTCGCTTGAAGGTGATTTTCGGCGGGACTATAATGCAGCTCACTTTCGTTGATCAAGGATGCGATCTACTCATGACTCTGAAACAAACGTTATTGGATCGTCTTAACCAGCGTCAGGCAAAAGTTGGGATCGTTGGCTTAGGCTACGTCGGGCTGCCGCTGGCGGTCGAGTTCGCCGAGGTCGGTTTTGAAGTCCTCGGCGTCGATTTGAGCGCCGCTAAAGTCGAGCAGCTCAATCAGGGTATCAGCTATATCCCCGACATTCCGACCGAGCGGATCAAGCCGCTGGTCGAAAGCGGCAAGCTGCACGCCAGCACCTCGTATGCTGACCTCGCCGACGTGGATACGGTGAGCATCTGCGTGCCGACGCCGCTGCGCCAGACCAAAGACCCGGACATGTCGTTCGTGATCGATGCCGTGAACGAGGTGATGAAGATTTGCCACGAGGGGATGCTGATCGTGCTCGAAAGCACGACGTACCCCGGCACGACGCAGGAAATCATCCTGCCGCCGCTGGCGAACAACGGCTTCACCGTCGGCGAGGACGTATTCGTCGCTTTCTCGCCCGAACGGATCGATCCGGGCAACCCGACCTACGGCGTGCACAACACGCCGAAAGTCGTCGGCGGCACGACCGAGGCTTGCACTGAAGCCGCCGTTGCGCTCTACAGCGCGGCGGTCGAAAATGTCATTCGCGTCTCGACGACGACCACCGCCGAGATGGTCAAGCTGCTGGAGAACACCTTCCGCGCCGTCAACATCGGCATGGTCAATGAAATGGCGCTGATGTGCGATAAGCTCGGCGTGGACGTGTGGGAAGTGATTCAGGCGGCGTCGAGCAAGCCGTTCGGCTTCATGCCGTTTTATCCCGGTCCCGGTCTGGGCGGTCACTGCATCCCGATTGACCCACTGTATCTCAGTTGGAAGCTGAAGACGCTCAACTACACCGCACGCTTCATCGAACTCGCCAGCGAGATTAATACTTCCATGCCGCTCTACGTGATCGACAAGGTGGCGATGGCGCTCAACGACGAGAGCAAAGCGGTGCGCGGTTCGAAGATCGTCGTGCTGGGCGTCGCCTACAAGCGTGACATCGACGACGTGCGCGAAAGCCCGGCGCTCGACGTGATCAGCCTGCTGCAAGAGCGGGGTGCGGACGTCGTCTTCAATGACCCCTACGTCGCCAAAGTGCGGCTGGAAAATGAGCAGATTATGCCGTGCACCGAGTTCTCCGAGGCGCTGCTGGAAAATGCCGACTGCGTCGTGATCGTGACCGATCACAGCGCTTACGACTGGCAGCAAATCCTCGATCACAGTAGGCTAGTGATTGACACTCGCCACGTGACGCTGCCGCGCACCGGCAAGGCGCGCGTGGTTACGCTGTAAATAGCTGCTGCAAAGATGTTGTTGTAGGGGCGTTCAATTGAATGCCCCTACGGACGCCAAAACCAATCACTTCTCTTGCCGAGGATCACGCTATGGAAATGCCCTACAATCTGCAAACGCTTCCGCCTGAGGCAGTTGACATCCTGCGTTTCTATTCCGCGAGCGATCTCGATACCGCGCACGCCGACGAAATCGTGGACGGCGCGAACTTAAGCGATCGCGGCTTCGGCAAGGGGATTCGGCGTTTGGTGACGAAAAGCTACCTCGTCATGAGCAGCGATCAAGTCTATCGCCTGACCGACGCGGGTAAGCGCGTCATCGCCGAGCTGCGCAGCTACGCCGACGATCCCGCTCCCGCGCCGCGCAATCCGGAAGCGCGGTTCGTGCGCCGGCGGCTGGTCGTGGTGACGCCGCGCATCCTGCCCGCTAATCATCCGGTGCAGGTGGTCGTTGGCTTCAACGAATCCAATGAGGATGAAGACTTACAAGCGCCGGTCAATATGCAGGTGCGCTTAGCCGCGATCAATGGGGCAGTGCCGTCCGGCGAAGTCTCCTTCATGCTCACGAATCGCTCCGTGCAGCACGCTTTCGAGGTCAGCGCGGACGCGTACACGGCGGCGCGGTTGCGGATCGAAGTGCGCCAGTATCAAGACGACAGCGACTCCTTCGAATTCTGCGGCGGCATGTACGTCGATCTGCCGGTGAGTGACGACGGCTTGGCGCATTCAGCCGTCGCTTACGGCATCGACGTGATCCTCAAGGAAGAGCGTTAAACACCAGTTAAAAGTTGGCTCAACGGTAAAACAAGTGTAATCCGGCGGGCGCACAGCCGTGCGCCCCTACAAAAGCGCACAACTTCTACCTAAGCGCCAAAAAGTTAAAAGCGCATTTCGCTGTCGGCTTAGCCCTTTTAACTTTCTACTTTCGGCTTTTAACTGCTTTACTCCTCCTCCGGCGGGAGCCAGCCGAACGGCGTGTCGTCGTTACTGGCGCTGAACGATTGATTTCGCTCGACCCGTGCCTCGTTTTCCGAGAAGCCGCGCCGCAGTTCGCGGCTGCTGTTGCGCTTGCGCAGATCGCGCGCGTAGAAAACGGCATTCTGCATCCGTTCCTCCAGTGTGATCCGCGCGACCCCGCGCGCGACGACGTCCACCGGCAGCGGCGCGACCCGTCCGAACCACAACCACGACAGCGGCGGAATTGTCCCCAATAGCGACATCATGCCGTAGAAGGGGCGTCGGCGCATCCCACGCACGTAGCTGATCGGCGCGCGGATGATGGTCGCGCGCAGCCCGACGCGCGGAATGTAGGCTTCAGCTTCGCGCTTGGCGGCGATATACTGCCCGTTGATCCACGGTGCGCGGACGCTGCTCAGCAAGACCATGTGCGGGACGCCACTGCTGACGCACATATTGGCGACGTTGCGCGCCGAGACGAAGTTCAGGTATTGGAAGGTCAAACCCTGCGCCGGATCAGCGCTCAAGCTGCCGACGGTGTGGATCACGGCGCTGTGACTGCGGGCGCGCCCTTTCAGGCTGGCTGAGTCCCAGACGTTGGCGCTGTACCAGCGCGCGCGCTCTGCCAGCGATCCGAGCTTGTCCTCCGCACCGGGGCGGACGAGCAGGGTCACTTCGACGCCCTCTGCCAGCAGCGCTGCCGCGATACTATCGCCTAGAAATGTCCCCCCGCCGGTGACGAGGACTCGTGCTTTCTCGATCATGCCTTCCCCTTGCGAACGTGCCAATTTTAGTCGGCAGTTGAGAAAAGTAAATTCCCCTGTTGTGCAAACCGCTCAAATCATGGATAATAATAGATCATAAATCGGTCGTGTTTGAACTGTAGGCGACCACACGATTGCAAGTGCTCTTGTGCAGGCAGTCAAAAGCTGGACTAAAATCGCCTTTCGAGGCGTTATGGGTGTTGCGCCAAGTGAAAAGATAGGTCGGGCTAGCGCGTTGCCAGCCTTTTTATGGTTTACAAGATTGTCTACCGACTAACTTAATCACAGCACGTACGCGCGCGAGCGCGGGCGCAGCAGCATAAATCCAGCCGTGGTTCCGCAAATGCGATCACGGGTTTTTTGTTTGGGAAGCCGGATGGGGATTATCACAGCACTTGAGGTGCAAAAGCGGAATAAGAAGCGCGTCAGTGTTTTTGTTGACGATGAGTACGCTTTCAGCCTCAGCTTAGATCAGGCGGCGCTGCTTCATAAGGGGCAAATGCTTTCCGATGAGGAAGTTGCCCGCATGATCAACGATGCTGCGATCTCCGCCGCCACCGACAGCGCCGCGCGGTTTCTGGCAGTTCGCCCGCGCAGCGCTCAGGAAGTGCGGCAAAACCTCGCCCGCAAGAAAATCCCCGAACCTGTGATCGACGCCGCGCTCGAAAAACTGATCGCGTTTGGCTACATCGACGACCGAGCTTTTGCAGACCTCTGGGTGCGCGACCGGGATACTTACAAGCCGTCCAGCCCTAGAGCACTGCGCTATGAATTGCGGCATAAAGGCATCAGCGACGCCATCATCGACGACGTGATTGCCGACCTTGAGCCGGACGACGCAGCGTACCGCGCCGCCGACGCTCAATTGCGCCGCTATCGCGGGCTAGACCGCCGCGAATTTCGCAACAAAATGAGCGCTTTTCTACAGCGGCGCGGCTTCTCATTCGAAGTCGTCCGCACAACCCTTCGGCGGCTAATTGCAGAGCTAGACGCCGAAAGCCCGGATTTTTTTGCGGGCGCTGATGATGATGATGAACTCTAGACCGAATCACTGATCAAGGAAGGAGGAAGCGGATTGTTTCCCACCACGGGAAGAAACCGCGCTAAGGCACATGGAATGGGTAATTGCCCTGATAATCGGTGTTATCGTGGGCTTGCTGGTGATGTATTTCGGGCTGAACTACTACCAGAATTCGCAGGGACAAAACCGGCGGATGCTGGCGGAGGAAGAAGCCCGCAAGATCGTCGAACAGGCGAACGAGCAAGCTCAACGCACCGTTAAAGATGCAGACGAAAAATCCAAGAAGACCTTGGATGAAGCTGACGAGATCACGGTGCGTCGCCGCCGTGAGATCGACCGGGAGGACGAACGCCTTCAGCGGCGTCGTGAGGACCTCGACAAGCGTCTAGAGCGCATGGAGCAGCGCGAGCAGACCCTGAACAAGCGTCAGAGCCGCCTCGACAAGCAGCAGGCGGATTTGCAAAAGCTGGAAGAACAGCGCGCCGAAGAACTGCAGCGCATCGCCCAGTTGACGACCGACGAAGCCAAGGTCGAGTTGATGGCGATGGCGGAGACGGAAGCGCGCAACGACATGGCGCGCATCATTCGCCAAGTCGAAGCCGAAGCCAACGAAGAAGCCGACTCGCGTGCCCGCGAAGTGATCTCGATTGCGGTGCAGCGGCTTGCCTCCGAGCACGTCAGCGAAATCGCGGTCAGCGTGGTATCGCTCCCAAGCGACGAGATGAAGGGACGCATCATCGGGCGCAACGGACGCAACATTCGTGCATTCGAATTAGCCACCGGCGTCGACGTGATCGTCGACGACACGCCTGAAGCCGTCACCATCAGCAGTTTTGACCCGGTGCGCCGCGAAGTCGCCAAGCGCGCGATGGCGAAGCTCGTCGTTGACGGGCGTATCCATCCCGCCCGGATCGAGAAACTGGTCGAGGACGCTCGTGATGAAGTCGAGCAGATCATCCGCCAAGAGGGTGAGCGCGCCGCCTACGAGACTGGCATCCCCGGCTTACACCCCGAAATCCTCAAACTGCTGGGACGGCTCAAGTTCCGCACCAGCTACGGGCAGAACCAGAACGCCCACGCCATCGAAACCTCACACATCGCCGGGATGATCGCGGCGGAGTTGGGCGCGGACGTGATGCTCGCCAAGACCGGCGGCTTGCTGCACGACCTTGGTAAAGCGATTGATCATGAAGTCGAAGGCACGCACGCGCTGATCGGCGCGGAGTTTGCCAAGCGCTACGGCATGAACGCGAAGGTGGTCAACTGCATCGCCAGCCACCACCACGAGGTCGAGCAGGAATACGTCGAAGCCTACATTGTCGAAGCAGCCGACGCGATTTCCGGCGCGCGCCCCGGTGCGCGGCGTGAAAGCCTTGAAACCTACATTCGCCGCGTCAAGACGCTGGAAGAGATCGCCAACAGCTTCGACGGCGTCGAGCAGAGCTACGCGCTGCAAGCCGGGCGTGAAGTCCGCATCATTGTGCGCCCGGAGAACGTGGACGATCTGGCGGCGCTGCGCCTCTCGCGCGACATCGCCAAGAAGATCGAGGAAACCATGCAGTACCCCGGTCAGATCAAGGTGCAGGTCATCCGCGAAACCCGCGCCGTCGAATACGCGCGGTAAAAGATTACCCCTCAGATAAAATCGTAGGGGCGTTATATATAACGCCCCTACGAAACCTGAATATCCTGATCCGCCCCTACACGTGTTGATTAGGCTTGGTGTGTTGTCACCCGCTCGACCAAACGATCGATGAAATGCTGAATCGGTGACTTATGATGCGGCGCGAGTTGGTGCATCATGTCGCCGCTGTCGAACACGCTGTAGGCGCTCTCGATCTGCTCGTCCACGATCAAGGCGATCAAAATCCCCGTGACCGAAATCGTGCTGCCGGTCGGCTCAAGCTCGCCGAACTTCCCGGTGTGCGTGCCGCTAAAGGTGTACTGCACTGCGACCTGATTTTCCTCGGCGAGCATGTTATCGACGGCGAAATGGATGTCGGGGAAGGCGGTCCGAAACAGCGTCACCCGCCGCTTCAAGCCTTCGCGTCCGTGCGTTTCTCCGTGCGCTTCAACCGATCCTTCCGTTTGCACCGGTGCGTCGAGCACGTAGCGATTCGAGTAAATCTCGTCGACTACGTCGAGTTTGCCTTGATTCAGCACCTCCTCGAAATGACGGCGCAGCAGTGCTTTGTTCAGGTCTACATTTACAGTTTGCATTCCGAACTCCTCCAGCATTAACCAATAAAACGCGACTCAGTCGGGCTAGTGATTGAATTCAGTTCCCGTGGGAAATTTGACTCGCGGGGGGATGATTTGTTACCGGCAATAGGGACAACAAAAATCGGGGAGACTTGTCCACAAGTCTCCCCGACTTCGCTTTTGGTTCGTCTAGCGATGGTGCGAGCAGCGCATTAAGAGGCGGCTTCCATCGTCGCTTCGGGTGTCATCATGTCGCTGAGCAGTTCGCCGGTCGAGGGATCGACGCCGGTCTCGATGGTGCCGTCGGTCAGACCGTCGAGGATCGTCTGCACTTGGTCGGTCACATCCTGCGGGACGTCGGCATCATGCGCCGGGGCAAAGCCGATGCCACCGTTTTCCGCCGAGTAGACGACCACACTGGTATCGGGCAGCGCTTCGCCGTTGACCAGCGTCTCGATGGTGTTGTAGACGCCGTTATCGACGCGCTTCATCGCGCTGGTGATGATGTAGTTCGCGCCGGGGGTCTCGCCGTCGCCGAAGGTCGTCAGGTATTCGTCTTGGTCGACGCCGATCACGTAGGTGTCAAGCTGCGCCGCACGGACGATACCGCCGGAACCCGTTTGACCACCAGCACCGAAGATCACGTCCGCGCCTTCGCCGATGAACTGTTCGGCTGCCGTCGCACCGCGATCCGGGGCGGTGAAGCTGTCAATGTAGACGCCGAGGGCGTTGATGTCAGGGTTGATGTACTTCGCGCCCTGCTCGTAACCGTTGCGATATTTCACGACCGCCGGAACGTCGATGCCGTAGATACCGGCAATCGTGTTGCTCTTGGTCATGAGGGCAGCCATCGCGCCGGCGAGGAAACCCGCCTGATCTTCACGGAACTGCACGCCGACCAGATTCGGCAGCGCTTCCGCGTAGCCTTGGTCAACGCCGATGAAGTAGATGTCGGGGTTGGCTTTCGCCGCCGCCGCCGTCGCGTCCGCGATCAGGAAGCCGACGGTCACGATGGCGTCGTAACCTTCACCGACGCAAGTGTCGATGTTGGTGGCGTAATCGGTCTGCGCCTGCGTCTCGATGTAGGTGTTGTCGAGTCCGAAATCGTCAACCGCTTTCATCATGCCTTCATAGGCATACTGGTTAAACGTACCGTCATTCACTTTACCTACGTCGGTGACCAAACAAACCGACTCAATTCCGGGGTTTTGCGCGCTGACCGCGAGCGGCATCACTGCCAGCAGCACGACCGCGCTAAGCACGGCAAACAACTTACGAGACATAATTTCTTATCTCCTGTTCCTGAAATGTCAAAAAGCCAAATAGACTTCCGATGAAAGGATGTTACCCTATTTCAGGAAGCATGAGAAGTCAGATCGGTCGAAAAATCGGACGAATTCGTGGCGAAATTGCACAAAGTTGGTGCTGAGGTGGCTTACATAGGTGTGATTTCGAGGTAACTGAACGGAATGTGACGCAGTTCTTCATCGATCCACTGGTGCAGATGGCGGTGCCAACCATATTTTCGGTTCAGCGCGCGGCGCGCCGTCGAGCGCTGCTCGGCGGAGACGAGGATTGCCATGCCTTCGAGCGGCTCGCCCAGCAGATCGCCTTGCGCGGTGCAGGGCGCAACCTCAACTTGAGCATTTTCGTGAACTCGCTGGACGACGTCGGCGGTCGTCAGCGTCATCACGTACAATTTGTCGCCGGTTTGGGCGAACCGCAGCGGCGTAGCGACCGGCTCGCCGTCGTGCCCGAAGGTTGTCAAGCAAAGAAAATACTGGTCGTGAAACGGCACGAACCTGTCTGTCTGTTCTTTTAGCATAGCGCCCTCGAAATTCGATTTGGCAGTAGCTTAGCAGGCTTGTACTATAGAAGGCTTAAACAGGGATAAATGAACGATATGAGCGAACCCATCAGCGCCACCAACGCCCATCGGCTTAGAGAGTTAGCCCAGACCCGCTGCAGCATCGTCAGCCAATTGGCGTGGTCGCCGGAAGGATCGATGCTTGCGCTCGCGCATGGGGGCGGATTCTGGTTGTGGACGGATAACCTTGTGGCGGATCCGCCGCGCGTCGGGATGGGACACACCGGTCCCGTTAAGAGCGTGGCATTCGACCCGCACGGTCAGGTGATCGCCACCGCCAGCGCCGATACGACCGTGCGCTTGTGGATGGCGACCAGTGTCGAGGCGATCACCATCGTTCGCGCCCATTCTCACGCGGTTACTGCGGTCGCCTTCAGCCCTGATGGACGAATGCTGGCGTCGGCGGGTGGTGACGGACGGATCCACATCCTCGATATGGTGGACAGCGCCGGGACGCTCGGCTTTGAGGGACATTCCAACGAGATCACCGGGCTGGCGTTCGGCGAGAACACGCTCGCGTCCGGCGGCTGGGACAAGACGATCCGGTTGTGGGATTTGCGCACGCGCTCGCTGCGGATGGTCATCACGCTCGACGAATGGGTGCGCGATCTCGCTGCTCGTCCGGACGGACACCTGTTCGCTGCGGCTTGCAAGGATGGTACCGTCCGCTTGATCGACTTTGCGACCGGGGAAGTGCAGCGCGTGATCGTCGCTCACGAGGGCGGCGCGGATGCGGTCGCCTTCAGCCCGGACGGTTCGCTGCTGGTCACGGGCGGGCGTGATAACGCGCTCAAACTGTGGGAACTGTCGTCGCCGTCCGATCAGCCGATCGTGAGCTTGAACTCACACGAAAAACCGGTGCTGACCATCGCTTTCCATCCCAGCGGCACGCTGATCGCCAGCGGCAGCGGCGATAACACTGTCCGGCTCTGGGGCATCGCGTAAGCGAAAAGCTTTAACGCAAAGGCGCAAAGCTCAATTGAAAGACGCAAAGTAGGGCACAGCACGCTGTGCCCCTACAATCTTTGCCGCTCTATCACCCAACTCAAGATTTAAGCACTGTTTTTCTTTGCGCCTTTGTTTCTTTGCGTCTTTGCGTTGTGCTTTTATCTTTTGGCTTGCTGCTTAATTTCCACGCGCCTTGCGGTATAATAGATAGGCTTACGGTAACAGGAATTGCTGTGGACGTTCAATCCGAAAACCTCATTCAAGCCGCCATTGCTGCGGCTGATTTTGCCTATATCCCTTACTCGCACTATCCGGTGGGGGCGGCGCTGCGCGCCAGCGACGGCACCGTCTACGGGGGCTGCAATATCGAGAACGCCGCCTATCCCGCGACCATCTGCGCCGAGCGCGTGGCACTGGTCAAGGCGGTCAGCGAGGGCAAGCGCCAGTTCGACGCGATTGCCATCATCACGCCTAACGGCGGGTCGCCCTGCGGCGTCTGTCGCCAGATGCTCTACGAGTTCGCGCCCGACCTGCGCGTGATCCTCGCCACCAATACCGGCGAAGTCGTCTACGAAGGCTCGCTTTCCGACCTGCTGCCGCGCGGCTTCGGTCCCGAATCGCTGCCCCATGAGCACCCGTGAACGCTCGTTTCGCACCCCGGCGATCATCCTCAAACGCTTCGATCTCGGCGAGGCGGATCGGCTGCTGACGGTGCTCACGCCCCGTCACGGCAAGCTGGAAGTCGTCGCCAAGGGCGCGCGCAAGCTCACCAGTACCAAGACCGGACACGTCGAATTGTTCACCCGCGCCGATATGTTGATCCATCGTGGGCGTGATTTGGGCATCGTCGTCCAAGCTGAGATGACCGCGCCTTATCTGCCGCTGCGTGACGACCTGACATTAGGCGCTTACGCGAGCTACGCCGCCGAACTGGTCGATCGCTTCACGGCGTCCGGCGACGAGGATACACAGCCGCTGTTCACGCTCTTTGATGAAACACTCAACCGCCTATGTGTGGAGGCTGATCCCCGGCTGGCGCTGCGCCATTACGAACTCCACCTGCTCGATCTGGTCGGCTTCCGCCCCGAACTGAGCGAATGCGTGATCGGGCACGAGGAGATTCAGCCGGAAGATCAGTTTTTCAGTTACGCCGAAGGCGGCGTCGTCTGCCCGCGTGACGCGGCGCGCGGCACGTCGTTCGCGTCGCTGCCGCTGCTGACCCTCAAGCTGCTGCGACACCTCCAGCGCAGTCCCTACGCCAACGTCAAGGCGCTGCAAGTCGATCCCCGGCTGCACGACGACCTCGAACGGATCCTGCAAGGCTATATCACCTTCGTTCTCGAACGGCGCCTGCAAAGCGCCGACTTCATCCGCCGCCTGCGGTTTTCCTGACAATAAAGGATGAATGCCGTTGCGTAGGGGCAGAACTCAGTTCTGCCCCTACCAGCCATGCCGACTGTTCACCGCTCATACTCGCTGAGACCTGATGCTGATCCGTGAGCAACGTTTACGATCTGAACCAAGCCGTGCTAAAATGACGGCTTTGAAGTGGGAAGCGCTGATGACTTTTACGCTAGAGCGCATGATTTACGGAAACGCCGATCCATCCGGTGAGATGACGATCCTCGGCATCAGTGACCATTTGACGCCGCAGGATTCCGCCTTGTGGCGCGGGATCACCTCGCTGAAGCCGCTGGACGCCCCGACCTTCGAGCAGTCCCGGTCGTTCGGGCTGTTCGCCGGTCCCGAAGAGCGCTTTGTCTTCGCTTGCGCCTATAATCATGCGGAAAACCCGTATTACGAATATGTTTTGCTGCCGCGCCAACTGCTGCTCGACCTCGCCGGTAATTTGGCGCCGCTGCTGGCGCTGTTCGAGCAGCCGCCGGACGATGACTCGCGCGCCGCGCGGATCGCGCCGATCAAGCTGCCCCATGCGGAAGCGTGGCAGCCGGCGAAGCGGCGGGCGGCGGTCGACGTGCTGCTGACTCAAGTTGGCGGCGTGCCCCAAGCGCTCAAGCTGTTGGGCGCGGCGCTCCACGAGCGCGGCTTGCTGATTCAGGACTACGCCGCCGATACTGACGCGCGGCTGGCGCTGGTCAAGGGGCTGATCGCGCTGCTGCCCGGTCGCGTTCGCCCCGATTTGACTTTCTCGACCAACCGTCACGAGCAAATGCTGACGCAAGCGCGCGTTGTCTTTGCGCCGAGCAGCGTCGTCACCGGACGCTGGATCGCCAATTGGAATACGCAGACGTTCCCGAACGGTGAAACCGGGCTGATCCCCTACATCCAGCGGTTGACGAAGCTCTGGAACGGCGACATTCCCGCTTTCCTTGAGGCGATCGACCAAATGGACGCGCTCGCTGTCGGCGCGCTGACCAATCGCAATTTGCAGAGCAGTCTGACTGTGATGGCGGAGCGCCACGCGCTCGACGCCCAGATTCGCGCGGGTGAGGAAGTGTCGCCGGAAGCGATCAAGGCGGTGATGAAAGACATCCCGCCCGAAGGCGATCTGAAACGACTGTATGCCAAGCGGCTGCTCAAGTACGCGCTCGATGAGCGCGACACCGACGCCGCGCAGATTGTCGCCCGCCTGATGGATGAAGACGATCAGCTTGACAGCGAACTCTACGCGCAGCTTCAGCGCGACCTGACGGTCCGCCCGGATGCGGTTTACTCCTTCCTCCGCGCTCGCCTGAGCGCGGCAGCGCCCGCTCTTGATGGGGTGGAAAAGGACGTCGAGCGCTGGGTTGAACGGTTGCAGCTCGCGGCGTTAGCGTCGCTGCGGGTTGCCATCCTTGACGGTGATGCCGAAACCGCTATCAACTGGCTGCGCTTGATCGCCCGCGAACCTGCCAGCTACGGCTTGGGTGAGATCGTCCATAACAGTATGCTCTCGGCACAGGAGCGCGCGCACACCGAACCGGAACTGGCGCAGGCGTTGATCCTGCTGGCAGTCAAGCGCGATCCGGCGGCGCTTGAAGTGCTGCTGGCTGACGAGGCGCTGCTGGCGGCGCTGCCGAACGGCTTAGGTCTCGCGCTCCGCAAAGGGGAGGGCGACTCGCAGCAGCTTCTACAGGCTTACGGTGTCGAAGTATTCCTCGTCGTGCTGGCGCGAGCGCTGGCTGCCCGCCAGCCGATGCTGTTTACACCGGAAGCGGTCGAGCAGCTTTGGACGCTCGCGGCGGCGGGCGGGGCGAATGGCTCCGCTGCCAGCGCCGAGCGGATTCTCAACGACCTGAGTTCAGGCGCGGCGGTTTGGCTGCCGACGTTGGCGCTGGCGGCGCTGCTCGAACTCGCGCTGCGCGACCGGCGCGACGATCTCGCCCATCAGATCGCCCATCAAGCGAGCGGGCGTGATGATTTCTTGACTGTCCTGATCGACGCGATCACCGACAGTGGGCGCAGCGACTCGGACGCGCTGGCGCTGATCGCTCAACTGCTTGCCGTCGGCGACCTGACTCAGCAGACAACGGTCGATCTTTACGTCGGCTTGCTGGCGGAATGGGACTGGCGCGACTCGGCAATCGAGGTGATGGAGCAGCTCGCCCGCGCTATTCAGCAGCACCCGGAACTCGAAGTCGATCCGGCGGTGATCTGGCATCTGTTGGCGATTGCCTCGGTGCTCAAGGAAGACCTCGTGACGCGGGTCGCTTTGCGCCGGCTGACGGCGGACTTGGAATCGCTCGACGACGAGGCGCAGCTTGCCGACGATTTGCAGCGAGTCATTCCGCTGATCGCCGGGAACGCCGCCGCGCGCGTGCAGCTGCTATCGTGGTGGCGCGGCTTCGCCCGCGAACAGACGACCGCGCGCTTGCAGCGGCTCGACAAATCGCTGGTCGACAACACCGCCGACTCCAAGCGCACGCTCGAAGACCTGCGGACGATTGTCCAGACGGTGATCGCTTTCCGGCGGATGTTGGGCAAGCGCTCGCTGCCGCAGTTCGCCGAGGACGTCGGCACCGCCTACGCGATCTTGCAAGGCTTGGTCGAATCCTTCGATCCATCGTCGAAACGCGCCGTCAGCTTCGACCCGCCCACCATTCGCTTTGAGTTGGACGCGCGCAGCGAGGCGCTTTCCCCGCACGAACTCAAGATTTTGGCGAACAACTTCAAGGAATTGGCGCAGATCGTCACCGAGATGGCGGATAATCGCAGCAAGGCGACGCTCATGCGGCGCGGCGACGACGTGGATCGCCAGTTGATGACCGGCGAGCAGCAGCCGCACAGCGCTGTCGATGCGCTCAAGTGGATGTCGGGCTACCTCAGCGGCACGCAGGAAAAACCCGCCGAAGACGAAGAATAGTATTTTCCCCAAAGCTGACTAAAACGTAGGGGCGCACGGCTGTGCGCCCCGATATGATCTGCTTAAAGCGAGGAGCTTAGTTGCCTGCGCTCGGCGTTGGCGTCGGCGTGGTCGAGAAGAGGTCGGGCGGCAGCGCTAATTCGGTCGCCTGCGGGACGGCTGGCGCGACGAAGCTCGAATCACCGGCGATGCTGTTGAAGTCGAACAAGAAGGGACTATTCGACGGCACCAGCGCCAGCTTGATGTTGTCCGCCAGCGATTGGATGTACTGGTACTGGATTAGCATCGGGTTCGCGGCGATCTGCTCGCTGACCAGTCGCAGGGCTTCGGCTTGCGCCTGTGCTTGCAGGATGGTCGCTTGCGCTTGACCTTGGGCACGGGTGATCGCGGCGTCACGCTGACCTTCGGCTTCAGCACGGACCTGATCGGCTTCGTATTCTTTCTGCTGCACGACCAGATTGGCACGCTGCGCTTCTTGCTGGGCGATCTGCGCCTGCTCAATCGATGCCGAGAACTGATCCGAGAAGGTGATGTCGCGCACGAGGACACTCATCAGCGTGAGTCCTTGGCTCTCCATCTGGGCGCTCAACTGCGCCGTGATCGCATCTTCGAGTTCGGTTCGCTTCTCACCGTAAATGTCGGCAGCCCGATAGCGTGAGACTACATCGCGGATAATGCTGCGTGTCGTCGGACGAATGAAGTCGCTTTCGTAGCGCATTTGCCAGCGCTGATGAACGACGTTTGCCTGCTCCGGGTTGATGCCGTAGAGAACACTGACATCCAAGCGCACTTCCTGCCCGTCGATGGTTCGAGCGGCGACCGCATCTTGACCGACAACCGATCCTTCAGCGGTCGTGTCCGACATGGTGTACTGCTGCTGCTGAATCGGGTAAATGGTGACCTGCTGTACCACCGGGATGACGATGCTGGTGCCGGAACGGCGCGGCGTTTCGAGGTCACCGTTGAGGGTGTTGAAGACCACTGCCACTTGATCCGGCTGGACGATTAAAATACCTTGGCTAACGACGCTGAAGACGACACCGAGGACGATGCCGACCGCTGCCAGCAGAATGCCGTTGCGAACCGGACGCCCCTGTGATGCTGCGAGCACGACCAGCGCGATCCCACCGAGGAACAGCAAAAACCCGATGAGAGAAAGAGCGCCTAAAATGGAACTAACACCCATGAAATTCTCCAGTCTTTAAAGCGCGAAAACGAGCACAGTCATTATAACACGCTGACATGGGTTTCCTTAATCACAGCCCGCATAATTGGGGGGCGGCAGCCCGTTCTAACAGCGTTCTGATAGTTCACGGTGTTGGATTGCGAAAGATATTACCGGAGAACCTTGTTTTTCGCTGCTTTGTGTCTAAAATACACTAAATCGGTGGAGGGGCTGTGATCGACCCGAACATTGCCTTTCGTTTTTTCAGCGTGCCAACCTTCGGTTTCGCGCTCACGGTGGGGATCATCCTCAGCGGGGGAGTCGGCATCTACCGATCCGGTTATCGCGCCCGCGCCGTGATCGACGTGGGGCTAGGTGCCTTCGCCGGGGGAGTCGTCGGAGCGCGAATCGCTCATGTACTGCTCAACTGGGCGTACTTTGCCGATCACGTTGCTGAGGCGCTGCGTCTCAATTCCGGCGGGCTGGATTGGCATGGCGCGCTGCTTGGCGGGTTGATCGGCTTGGCGCTGATCGCGCGCTGGCGGCAACTGCCGGTCCGCGATCTGCTCGATGCGTTCGCCCCGGCGCTGCCGCTGCTGGCTTTTGCCGGTTGGTTGGGCTGCGCGGCGGCGGTTTGCGGCTACGGTGCGGAGGTCGATACGCTGGCGCATTATCCGGCGTTCGCCGTCGCCGAGTCGCGCGACGTGTACGGCATTATCGCGCCGCGCTACAACACGCAGTTGTTCGGACTGGCGCTCGCGCTGGTGCTGCTGGCGCTGAGTTTCGTGCTGCTGCGCTATGACGGGCTGAAATATCGCCGCTTTTGGATTCTGTTGGCGCTATTCAGCATCGGGATGTTAGGCATAGGGTTTTATCGGGGAGACTCAGTTCCGATTCTGCTCGGTCTGCGCGCCGATCAAATCTTCGATCTCGCACTATTGGGCTGGAGCATTCAACAGATCGTCGTGAACCGGAGGGATTGAACCGGATCACTCGTTCGTGATTGATTTGTAAGCGACAAGGAGTGTACGAGATGGCACGAGTCGCAATTAACGGGTTAGGGCGCATCGGACGGGCGGCGCTCAAGGTCATTATGGATACGCCCGAACTTGAACTGGTGGCGGCGAACGACATCGCCTCGCTGGACAATATCGCCTATCTGATCAAGTACGATACCGTTTACGGTCCCTACGATCACACGATCGAGACCGGCGACGGCACGCTGATCATCGATGGCAAACCGATTCGCTACCTGAGCGAGCGCAATCCCGAAGCGCTGCCGTGGGGCGAACTGGGCGTCGACCTCGTGTTCGAGAGCACCGGCATCTTCACCAAGATGGAAGACGCCAGCAAGCACGTGAAGGCGGGCGCGAAGTTCGTGATCATTTCGGGACCGACCAAGAGCGCGGACGTGCCGACGGTCGTTCACGGCGTCAACACCAGCAAAGGCGAGGCGCAGATCATTTCCTGCGCGAGCTGCACCACCAACGACATCACCCCGGTGATTGAGATCATGAACCGTCGCCTCGGCATCAAGAAGGCGATCATGACGACGATTCACGCCTATACCGCCTCGCAATCGCTGGTTGATGCGCCGGATAGCAAATCGTTCCGGCGCGGGCGGACGGCGGCGCAAAGCACCATCCCCGCCTCGACGGGCGCGGCGATTGCGACGACCAAGGCGCTGCCGGAACTGGCGGGCAAGTTCGACGGCGACTCGCTGCGCGTGCCCGTCCCGGTCGGCTCGATTGCTTCGATCGTCTTCGTCGCCGCGCGTGACACGACGGTTGACGAAATCAACGCCATTTTCCGCGAAGAAGCCGCGACGCCGCGTTACAAGGACATCGTGATCGCCAACGAGGACGAACTGGTCTCGTCGGACATCATCCACAATCCCGCTGCGTCGATTGTCGACTTGACGCTGACGCAGGTGGTCGACGGCGATCTGGTCAAGATCATGAGTTGGTATGACAACGAGTGGGGCTACACCAATCAGATGATCCGTCAAGCGCTGGAAGTGCTGGGGCTGAAGGAAACGGTCGTAAGCTAAGCAAGGCAGCGCAGGGGCGCGACCATGCGTATCGCGCCCCTGTCAAATCCTGCATTTGTAAACGGAGATTCGCAGATTGAACGTAAACGTTAACAACGTAGCGCTGAATGTCAGGATCGAGGGTAACGGCGAGCCGTTCATCTGGGCGCATGGCTTGTCGGCAAGCATGTTCGCCGAAGATGCGTTCCCTTGGATCAAGTGGGGCGCACTGACCGACGTACTCAAGCTGGTGCGTTACGATGCGCGCGGTCATGGCGATTTGGGGGCGAGCGACTCGCCCGCCGATTATCAGTGGTCAGCGCTTGCCCATGACATGTTGGCGCTGGCGGATCAGGTCGGATTTGACACATTTATCGCGGGCGGGCAGTCGATGGGCTGCGCGACCTCGATTTACGCCGCGCTCGCCGCGCCACAGCGTATTCGAGGCTTGGTGCTGATGAACGTTCCCACTGCTTGGGAGACGCGCGCGGCACAGGCAGGATTATATGGGCAGATGGTTGACGCGATCGAAGCACGGGGTCTCGATTTCTTCGCCGCGATGATGCAGCAGCAGCCTGCTGCCATCCCTGCATGGCAGCTTGAAGCCTACCCCGATATGGCGGCGGGGTTTGGCGACGCTCTAAAGCTGGTGAACCCGAAGACATTGGTGACGGTGCTGCGGGGCGCACAGAAAACCGATTTGCCCCCGCGCGAGGCATTGGAAGCGATCCAAGCTCCGGCGTTGGTGCTGGCTTGGACGGACGATCCCGGTCATCCGGTTTCGTCAGCGGAGGAAGTCGCTCACCGCTTGCCCAATGCGCGGCTGTTGGTCGCCAGCAGCGCGGCGGAAATTTTCACTTGGACGGACGAAATCCGCGCGTTCGTCACCAGCTTGTCGTGAATCCGCCGGAAAATGCCCGGTTTGCGCGCGAAAGCCTAGCTATACGTTGATTTATCCGCAACCTCATCCGCCAACCGTTGCACTTTCGTGCAGCGGAGCACAGTCATCCCTAAAGGAGTCTCCATGCGCGTGAACGTCGGTCTGGCGCAGATTTACCCGAAAATCGGCGACGTGAAAGCCAACCTCGCCAAGCATCTCGAATACGTCGAGCGCGCCGCTGCTGCCGGTGTCGATCTGCTCGTCTTCCCTGAACTGTCGCTGACCGGGTATCAGGTGCAGGACCTCGTGCCGGAAGTGGCGCTGCGCACCAGCGCCGACGATCCGACCTTTGCCGCGCTGCTCGAAGCCAGCAAGCGGCTGGATCTGGTGGTTGGCTTCGTCCACGAGGATCAGCGCCAGCGCTTCTACATCGCCAGCGCGTACCTCTCCGGCGGCGAACTGGTTCACGTGCATCACAAGCTCTACCTGCCGACCTACACCATGTTCGACGAGGCGCGCTACTTCGATCAGGGCGAGCACGCCCAAGCCTTCGACACGCGCTTCGGGCGCGTCGGCATGTTGATCTGCGAGGATTTCTGGCATATGTCGCCCGCTTACCTGCTCTGGCTGGACGGCGCTGACCTGATGATCTTCAACAGTTCCAGCCCCAGCCGGGGCTTGGACGAGGGCGACCGGCTCTCCGGTACGCGCTGGGTCGAGTTGGTCAATCAGGCTTACGGCAGCATGTTCACCAACTACGTGATCCACTGCAACCGTGTCGGCTACGAGGATGGCAAGAACTTCTGGGGCGGCTCGTCGATTGTCGATCCCGACGGCGAGTTTCTGGTTCACGGCACCTACTTTGACGAGGCGCTGCTGATCCAGTCGATTGACCTCAACCAACTGCATCGCACCCGCGCGCGCCTGCCGCTGCTGCGCGACGAGCGCCCGTCGCTGGTGCAGCGCGAACTCGCCCGCATTCTGACGGAGAATCCCTCATGACGCCGATCGCCAAATCTGAATTATCCGCTCGGTTGCACATCAATACCGCGATCGCGCGCCGGATGCTGACCGGCTTCATCAAAGACGAGATCGGCAAGACCGGACTGCACCGCGCCGTGATCGGCTTGAGCGGCGGCATCGACTCGGCGCTCTCGGCGTATCTGGCGGCGGAAGCGCTGGGCGCGCAAAACGTGCTTGCGGTGCGGATGCCCTACAAAACCTCGTCCGCTGACAGCCTCGAAGACGCCGAGCAGGTGATCGAGGCGCTCGGTCTGGCGGTGATCACTGTGCCGATCACCGAAATGGCGGATCCGCTGTTCGGTCAGTTCCCCAATATGAGCAACACGCGCAAGGGTAACGTGATGGCGCGCCTACGGATGACTATTCTCTACGATCAGTCGGTGGCGTGGGGTGGCTTGGTCATGGGCACCAGTAACAAGACTGAGATTTTGCTCGGTTACTCGACCATCTACGGCGACAGCGGCGTCGCGCTGCAGCCGATTGGCGACCTGTTCAAGACGCAGGTGCGCGAACTCGCCGTCGCGCTTGACCTACCCGAATCGGTGCGCACCAAAGCGCCCTCCGCCGACTTGTGGGCGGGGCAGACCGACGAGGGCGAACTCGGCTTCACCTATGCCGACGTCGATCAGGTCTTGTTCCTGCTGGTGGACGAGCGCTACACCGTCGATGAGGTGGTCGAAGAAGGCTTTGACCGGGCTTTCGTCGAGGATGTGTGGCGGCGCGTCAAGATCAATCACTACAAGCGCACGATGCCTAACATCGCCAAGGTCAGCCGCCGGACTATCGGTCACGACTTCCTCTATCTGCGCGATTACACCTAAAGCTGCGCTGCGCGTCCGGGCGGAGCGAGTCTCCGCCCGTTCTCTCCCCAAATCCCCCCGTGACTCGCCCGCCGGATGCCCCGATCTCGGCGGTGGCGAAATTGGAAATCCAGTTTTTTATTGTACAAATCGGCAGGAAAAATTCAGAAATTCTTAAGCGCGCAACATTTCGTTAACAGATCCTTGGACATATAATGAGGGCGTAACGTCTTAACGAAGTTAGGTGCTGTGCTCCAACCTGTCGATCTTGCTCTCATCCTCACAGGACGTCAGAACGGACTGCAAACTGCGCTGTAAATAGGAATTGTCACATGATCGACAGAACCCAGCCGCTTATGCTCGCCGTTGACGACGAGCGTTCGAATCTAATGCTGCTGGAGCGTATGTTCCGCAATGACTACCGGATATTCTGCGTCCAAACTGCTCAAGCAGCGCTCGACATGCTGGCGCAGGCTCCTTTTGATCTGGTTCTGCTCGACATCATGATGCCGGATGTCGATGGCTTAACCACGTTGAAACGGATTCGCGCCAACCCTAAGACCGCCGACCTGCCGGTGATTCTGATCTCGGCGCTGTCCGAATCGGCTGACATCACGCGCGGTTTTGAACTGGGCGCGAATGACTACATCACGAAACCGATTGACATGGAAGTGACGCGGGCGCGCGTCCATACGCAGATCACGCTCAAGAAGCTGTTGGACGAGCGCACGGCGACCATCATCGAACTGCGCACCGCTCAAGAGATGAAAGATCGCCTGCTGCGGATGGCATCGCACGATCTCAAAGGTCCGCTCAACAACATCCGCGCGGCGGGTATGCTCCTCGGCGATGACATCAGTTGTGTCCGTGAAGGTGAGACACTGCTTGAAGCCATCGAGACTTCTGCCGACAAGATGGAAAACGTGATCAAGGATTTTCTCGACACGGCAGCGCTGCAAACCGGTGTTCTCGATTTGCAGCTCGAATGTCTGGCGCTGGAGCCGTTGATCAAAAGCGTGCTGGCGGAGTATGGAGCCAATTCCGTCCGCAAGCGCATCGCGCTGGAGACTGCCGACTTGACCGGGTCGGTCTTGGCGGATCGCGCTCGCCTGCATCAAGTGTTGGGGAATCTGGTCAGCAACGCGATCAAGTACAGTCCAAGCGACACGACCGTCAAGCTGTCGGCGGAGACGCACGGCGACACGGTTACGATCTTCGTCGCCGATCAGGGTCCGGGCATCCCGGAGAGCGATTTTAGCCGCCTATTTACCCAGTTCGGTAAGCTGACGCCGCGTCCAACCGCTGGCGAAAGCAGTACCGGCTTGGGCTTGTGGATCGTCAAGCACTTGGTCACGCTGCAAAACGGCGAAGTCGGCTTGATTTCGCCGGAAGCTGGCGGATCGACCTTCTGGATCAAGCTGCCGGTTTGTCAACCGGAAACGGAAACGTCCGCGAGCTAGCAGGCGCACTCTCCCCGCAGCCATTTGAGTATTCAGATAGTCTCACGTAGGGGCGAGGCATGCCTCGCCCCTACCATTTAGAATCGACGAGCGTCGCTGTGCGCCCGATTGCGAAACCCATAACGCTCTTATGCAACCGCTCTGAAAATCAAACAGCCGCAGATTTTCGTCTGCGGCTGCTGTTTTGTGCTTGATCTGCCGAGTTAGGCGCGCGGTTCGGGTTCGTCCGGCTCATCTTCGGCGAGCGCCTCGTCGATCTGGCGCTGGAGATCGTCACTGGGCGTCAGATGTCCGTTCGAACGCGGATTGACCATCCGGGCGCCAGTGAACACCGGTGCATCGATCTTGCGCTTCTCGCCGCCGATTTGCCCGCTCAGCAGCAGATAACCACCCACGCCGATCAGCGCCAGCGGCACGATCCAGCCGGTCAGCGCGCTGTTCGCGCCGAAGATCGCCAGTTCGAAGAAAGCAGCGCCTGCCAGAAAGGCGATCGTGCCAAAGGTGACGAAGCCGCGCCCGGTGGCGATTTCCTTCTCTTTGCCGTTGCGCCGCCCGTTGAACATCAGCGCCAAGCCGAGAAACACCGGGTAGAGCGTCCAGATGTACGCCCAACTCTGCCAGTTGCCGGTCGCGTTCTGATACCACAGGATCGCGCCGGTGCCGGTGATGAACGCACCGGGGAAGACGAAGCCCGACATCTTGCGGTCGCCCGTGAACGCCAGCGCGAGGAAGATCACGCCGGGGATTAAGACGAAGACGGGCCAAGAAAAGCCGACCATCGACCAGAAATTCATGCCGAAAACCTGCCCGAGTGAGAAAGAGCACGCCCAAGCCGATGAGCAGGAACGCACCCACTGTATTTCTTTGTTCACGCACCATAGTGACACCCCCAACCATATCCGTTTTGCCTTACATGCTCTTATACGGAGTGGTGCGGGTGAGGGTTGCGAGATTGGTGTCGATTTTTGGTATGGGGTGTGGGGTGGAGATAGCGGCGGGATAGTTCTGCATAGTCGTAGGGGCGTTATATATAACGCCCCTACAGTCCGCGGGATAGAATTTTCGGATACTTGAGGAGACCTTTTACCCGCGCTCGTAGGCGGCGCGCAGATAGATGTCGAGCAGGTAGCGCGGATAGCCGATCCGCAGCAGGTTTTCCTTGCAGGCTTTGAGCGTTGCGCCTTGATCGCGCCAGTGGGGGACGCGCTTGATCAGCGTCTCGACCTTCTCGCGCGGCATGATGATCCACGTATCTTTCGGGACGTTGCCGTAGGAGATGACGTGCATTTCGTCGTTGGCGAGGTTGGTCTTCATGTACGGCGCGATCAGCACGATCTTGCTCGCGCCGCGCTCCTCTTTGAGATACTGGGCGACGAAGCGCGCCGTCCCGCCGAGGTCAACCAAGTCCTCGATCACGCCGACGGTTCGCCCGGTGACGTCGATTGAGAGTTCGTGCAGGATGCGCGGCTCGTCGAGCGGTTCGCCCGGTCCGGCGTAATACTTGACGCCCATCGTCCCGAAGGCGATCGGCGGGATGTTTTTGTTCAGCGTCCACGCCAGATGATCGTGCAGCAGCACCCCCGGCAGCATCCCGCCCATCGTGATCATGACGGCGTGGGTGATCTGCTGCTTGGTGGCGATGTTGTCGATCTGGTAGCGGTAGACCGAGCGTGCCAACTGCGACGCGATGAACGTCATCACGTGGTCGGGCACGTAGAGGAACTTGAGCGTATCGTACTCCACGTCGACGCCGGTCGGATTCTTCCAGAACTCCGGGTCGATGTGGTCGTTCAACTCGCGGACGTGATTCATGTACTCAAGCATCAAACTGTTTTCCAAAAGCCTACCTTAAGCCTGAAAGTCTAATCTTACCCGCACAACGATGCAAAGAAAGGTGTTTTTTAGCACAATTCTTGAGTGGCGATTAGATCTGTTCCGGGTCGAATCCCTCGGCGCGCAGCAGATCGTCCAGCCCATCGATCAGCGTGTTCGCCAGCGGTACGACCGCGTTACCGCTCAATCCGGCGATCAGCGCCTCGACCTGCGCCCGCAGTTCCGGCGGACGCAATGGACACAGCCGCTCGACGTAAGCGATCAGCCGTTTCTCGCCGGGATGCGGCTGGCGGTTGAGCGCGAACAGGATGTCGAAGTAGCTGTCCAGCAGCGCGGTGCAGCGGTGATTCAGGCTGACGAGATCGCCGCGCGCCTGCTGCCAATTCGATCTGCTGCACGTAGCTCGAGGACATGCGCCGCAGGATCGGGTAATTGTGGGCGATGATCGCGCGCCGCAGTTGCTCCGGGTAGGGCTGCTGCGCCTCAGCTTGGAGCCGCTCCAGCCAGCCGTCGCGGTCGAACAGGACGCGCCCATTGCGCACACTGTACCAAAACGCCGTCGAGTAGCCGATCGACGGCTCGCAGCGGCGCAAAACCCGGTCGATCTGTTCCTCGATCCACCCAACCGACCAGTACAACCCCTCGACGCGGATACCGGTCGCGGCGTCGTGCCACGAGTCGGCGGTTCCCCAGAACCGGTTGTCGAACTCGGCGTCGTCGTCGTAGGGCGCGGCGATTGCTTTGCGCGTGCCGACCGGAAGATCGGCGCTGAGGTAGACGTAGAGGTCGATGTCCGAGCGCGCGTCAGCGGTGCCGCTGCTCGCCGATCCGGTCAAGGCGACGGCTGTGACCGCCGCATGTTCGCCGAAGCGCGCCGCCAGCCGCCGCGCGAGTTCAAGGTGTTGTTCCGCACTCATTTGAGCTGCCTCCCGCGATCGTCGGGCGCTGCGCTGGGTAGTGGATCGAATTATAGAACGCTGGCGTCGGAATCGAAAACGGGCGTCGCTGTGACCAGCTACGCCCCGGCGTCCGGGTGCGATTGTGATCTGCTCAGCCCTTTAGGTGCTGCCGTTCTGCTCGCGCTGTAAGCGGGCGCGATACTCGCGTAACTGCCGGTCCACGTCCTCCCGCGCCAGTCGAACCGAGTCATCTTGCTCGGCGAGTAGGTCTTTCGGCACCGGGATGTGATGGCTGGTCAGGTAATCGACCAGCGCGTCGCTGAAGGTGCGCGAGTCCGCCTCGTCGCCGTAAGCCTCTTTGACCTCGCGCAGATGATCGATCATCCACAGGTAGAGGTCGCCCTCGGTGCGTTTGGGCATGTACTTGAGCATGTCGTACTTGCGGATCAGCGTCACCGCCGGGCGGTAGACGTTGTCGTACCAGTCCGCCGCCGCTTCCTCGATCGGGATGTCCTCGCCCTCCATCGACTCTAAGACCGAGCGATGCAGGTTGATGTGACCGAGCAGGTCGCCGTAGCGCGAGATCTCGCTCAGCATGATCGACTGGTGGTGCGGGCGCGTGTAGGGCAGCCGCGTGATGTCGAGAAACTCGGCGTAGGCGGTCACGTTGTCCAGTTCTTCTTCCGACATGCCCGCCCGCAAGTGGATCGACGTAGGCAGTTCGGTGACGTGGGCTTGAATGGTCTTTGCGCCCAACTGGCGCGCCACCGAGACGCGATGATTGCCATCGCGCACGAAATAGACGTCGCCGACCTTGTACAGTTCAATCGGGGGCAAGCCCATCATGCCGCTGGCTTGCGCATAGACGCGGCTCCACCGCTCCTGCATCTTGTTGCGCTTGGGCAAGAACTTGCTGGTGAACTCGCGGTAACGACCGACACTCCCGGCAATTTGGTCGAGCGGAATTTCCTGCAAGCCCCGGTAATTCTCTTCCCGCAGGCGCAGGCGCGTGCGAATGTCCTCGAAGCTCAGCAGTTCGGCTGGCTTTCCGCGCACGAGGGCAAGCGCTTCATCCCAGAAGGCGCGCAAACGCGCATTTTGAAACGCGTTCATGCCCTCCATGTAATTCTGAGTTTCGAAACTACTATCCGGCATTCGGTGTGGACCTCCACATAAACTGCCGTAAGCCAGTACTGTATGCCAACCTGATCGGGCAGACAATACACACTTTACACAACCATTTTACACAACAAGTCGTGTAAATTATTAGCCTAAAGACCTGTTTTCCGTAAGCCAAGTGGTCAGTTTAGCCGATGATTGTTAACGTTGGCACAAACTTTTCAGAGGGAATTCACAAAGCGACTGCCGTGTCGCTCAGTTTTCCGCGCGGGACACTGATCGGTCAGGCGAATGCTCATGCATTTCTAACTTAGCCCAGCAGCGTCGTCACCGATGGCAGCAGCAGCGCCGCCACGATCACCAACACGACGACCAGCAGCAGAATCTTCCCGCGCGTCCAGAACGGCGGACGGTCGCCCACTCTGCCAATCGTGCGCGGGTCATAATCCACCGGCGAGTCGTCGCCGAACTCGTCGACGTCGCGGTCGTCGGGATACTCGTCCTCGTCGATCCAGTTATCGAGCCGTTTGGTCATACTACCCCCGTGAGACTATGAGCGCCCGAAGTCCACCCGCCTATTTTAGCCCAATGTCGGTGACACGGCTGGACTCGATGACAGTCCGGTCGTATACAGGCGGTGGTAAAAAGGCTAGAATAAGCAGCCTGTCTGCGATCATCGACATCGAGCATACGCGGGACGATCATTGCCCGCAAGGAGCACTCTTTAGCATGAAAATCATCGTGACCAACGACGACGGCGTGCAAGCGCCCGGTATTCTGGCGCTGGCGACGGCGCTGCGCGCGCTCGGCGAGGTACAGGTGATCGGTCCGGCGCTCAATCAGAGCGCCAGCGGACACAAGAAGACCCTATTTCAAGACATCCCCGCCAGCGAGGTCGAACTGGCGGATGGCTCCCCGGCGCTGTCGGTCGGTGGATCGCCCGCCGACTGCATCGCGCTGGCGGCGTTGGGCATGGTCGAGTGGCCCCCCGCTATCGTCGTCTCCGGCATCAATCGCGGACCGAACATGGGGCAGGACATCACCTACAGCGGGACGGTGACCGCCGCGCTCGAAGCGGCGATTCAGGGTGTCCCGGCGCTGGCAGTCTCGCTGGCTGCCAGCACTGCCAGCAGCCTCCCTGAATTCGAGGAAGCTGCCCGGATCGCCGTCGCGGTCGTCGAGCGGGTGCTGGTCAAAGGGCTGCCGCCGCTGACCATCCTCAACCTGAACGTCCCCTTCCTCGCGCCGGTTAAAGGCATTCGCCTGACCCGGCAGGGCGTGCGGATTTACATGGACGAACTGGCGCGCAATGGCAGCAGCTACCGGATCGTCGGACCGGAGCCGAGCAGCCAATACGAGGAAGAAGGCACCGACGTCTGGGCAGTCCACGAAGGCTACGCCAGCCTTGACGCCGATTCACCTCGACATGACGGCGCATCACTTCATCGCCGACCTCGCCGCGTGGGACATCTCGGTCTAGCCAAGCGATCAGCCTTCAGCGATCAGCAATCAGCGACAAGCGGGAGTGCAGTTTGGACGCAATCGCACATGATGATCAGCAAACTCTGGATGCATTAGCAGACGCGATTGGATCGCTGCTGCCGTCGCTCGACGTGCCGCGCGACTTCGTTGCTAAGGTCGGTTATCACGCACGGGATGGTCGCGTGCGGATGCTCTCGCTGCGCGGCTGCGGGCTGACCGCGATCCCGGAAGCGCTCTGGCGGCTGACCGATCTGCGGGTGCTGCTGCTGGGCGAGAATCCACTGCATTCGCTGCCGGATCGCTTCGACGCGCTGCCGTACCTGACCGAACTCTACCTGCATAACAGCGAGCTGACCGCGCTGCCCGACTCGCTCGGCAGCCTGCCCGATCTGCAAATTCTCGATCTCGGTCACAACGCGCTGGCGGCGATCCCATTGTCGTTGGCGCAGCTTCAGCGGCTGCGCTTCCTCTATCTCAGCGACAATCAGCTCAGTGATCTGCCGGAGGCGCTGTTTGCTGGTCTACGCGATCTGCGTTATCTCGGCGTCACCGATAATCAGCTAACCGCGCTGCCCGAATCGATCGGCGAACTGGCGCGCTTGCAAGAACTGCGCCTCTACCACAATCAGTTGGCGGCACTGCCCGCTTCGCTTGGTCGCCTCGCTGACTTGCGCGAACTCCATCTGCTGCACAATCGGCTGACGACGCTGCCGGAGTTGCTTGGCGATCTGGCACACCTGCGCAAGCTCGATTTGCAGAATAACCGGCTGACCGCGCTGCCCGCTTCGCTCGGTGCGCTCAATCAACTGACTGACCTCAACTTGCGGAATAATGCGCTGGAACGGCTGCCCGCGAGTATCGGCAGTCTCAGCCGCCTGACCACGCTCGACCTGCGCAGTAACCGGCTGACGGTGCTGCCGCCGAGCCTTGCCGATCTGCCGAGCCTCGTCAAGCTGGATTTGCGCTGGAATCAAATCGCGCCCGACGCAGTAGTGATCGAACGACTGGAAGGGCGCGGCGTGATCGTTTATCGCTGATCTATGGTTGGAACAGCTTCCACAAGCGCTCGGTCAACAGGCGCCGTCGCATGGTGAAATAGAGCGCTATCACCGTGATCACGAAGACCAGCAGGACGAAGCCCCATTGCTCGGCATTGGGCGCGGTGAACTCCAGCAAGTGCGGCACAACGTAGGGACCGATCAGCGTGAAGGCGGTCAGGAACAGCCCCAACCAGAACACTCCCCACCGTTTGCGGATGGTGCGCGGATCGAGGATTTCGATGCCGTGCATGTTCCACAACACCAGCAGACCGAACAGCGTCAGGAACAGCACGACCGCGCCGCGCGCCTGATTGACGTTGCGCGGTCCGGCGAAGAAGGCGAAGGCGTAAACCGCCGCCGCCGCCGCCGACCCGATGAACCCCGCCGTGAGCACGTAGTCGAGGACGTCGTGCCGGAACTTGGTCATGTAGGTCGGTTTGAGCAGGCGGAAGGCGATCAGCGTCGCCGGGACGTTGATCACGCCGAAGGTCACCCAGCTAATGTGGATCGGGTTGAGCGGAAAGGGCAGCATCATCAACCCGGCGTAGAGGAAAAACAGCAGACTGTAGACGTTCTTGACCATGAAAATCTTGGTCGTGCCGTAGATGTTCTGGGTGATCGCGCGCCCTTCGGTGAACGCCATCGGCAGCGTGGTCAAGGCGTTGTTGAGCAGCACGATGTCGGCGATGTCTTTGGCGATCTGCGCGCCGTCGTTCATCGCGACCGCCAGATGCGCCTCTTTGAGCGCGGGCACGTCGTTGACGCCGTCGCCGACCATCGCCACGTACTGCCCCTGTCGCTTGAGCGACAAGATGATTTTGCGCTTGGTATCCGGCTCGATGCGGGCGAATAGGTTGGCATCCTTCACCGCCTGATCGAGTTGAGCTTCGGTCAGCGCTTCCAACTGATCGCCGGTGTAGGCTTCAGTGATCCGCATCCCGGCTTCGGTGGCGATCTCGCGCACGGTTTCGAGGTTATCGCCGGAGATCACTTTCAGGGCGACATCCTGTGCCTCAAACGATGCCAGCGTTGTCTGGATGTCCTCGCGCACCTCGTCGCTGAGGACCACCAACGCCAGCGATTCGCGGCGCGGATCGAGCTTGCCGTCCAGCATCGCTTGCGTTGAGCGCGACAGCGCCAGCACGCGCAATCCCTGCGCTGCCAAGCTGCTCGCCTGCTGCAATGCGGTTTCGTCTTCGGGGCAGAGCACGCGCTCCGGCGCGCCCATGACCAGCGTCTCCTGCGGCAGCACGATCGCGCCCCATTTGCGCGTTGACGTGAACGGGACCTCGCGGGTCTTGACGACGGCGGGTAGGGCGGGGGACCGGTCGCCATCGCCGTCGAGATAGCGGGCGACAGCGGCAGCCGTTCGATTTTGATTGGATAGATTGCCGGTGTACCAGCGCAGTCGGTCGGAGATATCGCCCTCGCCGAGCGCGCCTAACGGGATAATCTGAGTCACACTGAGCTTATTGCGCGTCAGCGTGCCGGTCTTGTCGAAGCAGAGCGTCGTCACGTTGCCCAGCGACTCGACGGCGTTGACGCGCTGCACCAATGTCTGCTTGCGACTGATGTTGATCGCGCCAAGTGTCAGCGAGAGGATCGCCGTCAGCACCAAGCCTTGCGGGACGACGCTGGCGACGAACACCACCGCATTGCGGAACGTCCCCAGCGTGATGATCGTTTGGTGCTGTAGAAACCCGGCGATGAACAGCATTGGCGTGCAGATCGCCATGATCACGACCGAAATCTGCACGATCAGCGAGATGCGCTGCTGCGTCGGCGTGAGGACGTTCTTGTATTCCTTGGCGACGTCCGAAAGCTGGTTGATCCGGCTGTCTTTGCCGACCGTCGTCGCGACCATGGTCCCGCTGCCGGCGATGCAGAACGATCCCGAATAGACCGGATCGCCGTCATTCTTCATCACGGCATCAGATTCGCCGGTAAGCTGCGACTCGTCGATTTCGAGGGCGTCGCTGTGCTGAATCGTGCCATCGACCACGATCTTGTCGCCCGGCTCGATCGGCAGCACGTCGCCTTTGACCAGATTGTGCAGCGCACACGTGGTCAGCGTGCCATTGCGATAGACGCGCACGTCGTTGAGCGAGAGCGCCGCCAGCGCGTCGAGCTTGCGCTTCGCCATGATCTCCTGAATCATCCCCAAAAACGAGTTGGTGACGACGCTGAATCCGGCGAAAAAGACGGTCGAATAGTCGCGGAACAGCAGTACCGTGATCAACAGCACGCTGATCACGATGTTGAACAGGTTTAGTACGTTGTCGCGGAAGATTTCCCAGTAAGATCGCCCAACGCGGGACTGATAATTGTTGGATTCGCCCCGCGCGACTCGCTCTGCGACTTCAGTTGATGTCAGCCCGGTTGGTGTTTGTGGAAGTGCAGCCAATCGAGTCCTCTCCGATGCTCAGAATGCGCTCTATTGTACCTGTGAATACGTATCCTTGTCACTCGACGTTGCAGCAGCACAAAGCGCGCACTGAGGCTGATCCAGCCTTGACGCTCGTTTCGGCGCTTTGGTATAATCCGGGAGTTAGGAAATTGGCTCCGTAGCTCAATTGGCAGAGCAGTTGACTCTTAATCAATTGGTTCTGGGTTCAAGTCCCAGCGGAGTCACAAACGAAGCGGCGATCCACGTGGATCGCCGCTTTTTGTTTTCGCTCGGCGGATCGCTGGCGGTTGCTGTTCGAGAGTCTTCTCGATGATAGCCAGCTACCACATGTGCTTATGTGGGAGACCTAGTTCCCTTAGGTATGATGACATCTTCAACTACGTACCCTGAATTTTCAGGCGCGAGATTTGTCCTGCAAGAAGTGAACTATCAAGTTTGTTAATTAGCTCGTCCTTTTGGCGAGATAAGTCGGTCAGAGTCACTAGCCGCGTACCAGAATGGCTAAGAAGAAATACGAAGTTTCTAACCTGAGGAATGTGATCGCGTTTCGTGATGCCAATTTTCCAAACCTTTACCTTCTGAAAGCGTTGACTTAGTCTTTTACGTCGCCGCCTTACTATAATGCTGCGACCGGAATACGCAGATTACATTACATACGAGGAATATCTTCTGAAACTGAGGAAAGTGATTAATTCAGTTCATGACGTGTTATCTGAAGGGCGTTTCTTTGTAATGAATGTGGCTCCAGTTTTAGTAAGACGAACTAGTCGCTGGAAGCGTCGAAGCGAATTGCTGTACCTTTTGATATTCATCGCTTGTTTTTTGAAGAAGGCTTTGACTTTGTCGATGACATAATCTGGAAAAGCCTTCTTGTGCTGGGTGGGCAACAGGTCGTGGACGGCGCTTTGCAGCAGATCGCACTCCGCTACAGTCACACGGCTATCCCGTGACTGAATATGTTCTTGTCTATGAACATATCAGCGGCTTATCCAGGAATGTACGACACATTGATTAAGACTTGGTTGATCAGACAATGATGCTACGAGCGAACGAATTTTTGGAAGATCCACCGCACATAGAAACGCCACTCCGAGTCTTTCGGCTGATTTAGCTGAGAAGGTCACAGATCTATTCGTGAAATAGGATGATTGTGAGTTATTTATTTGCTTGCTTTCCAACGGTTCAGGAGCAGCAGCAAACTTGGCGTCCTTCGAGTTGATTGAGAAGAGGCAAATACGTCTAAATTATCCGAATGAGCGTTAATGTTACAACAAAGTCGGAATATAATACCGTAAATTGCGCGCCAATTGATAGACGCGACATGTTTCAGAAAACCTTGTCATTCCCCCTAATGATGAGATCCATAGAATACTTTCAAGCTCCTGTCCTGAACGCTCGGCTTACTGACTGCACAGAATTAATCTCATTGAGACTGTTGGCATGGATGTAATCCGAGAAGTTGTACTTGATGTGCTTACTGGAAGGAATGTGCGCACTTCAACAGAAACCTTAACGCGACGTAAAATTGCAACCCTCAATTTAGCTCTCGTGGATTTCTTCCTCAAGGGAGTTGAGCGCGATCCAGATTTCATTGAACAACTTCCATTTCGAGCAGTAACAATTCTGAGTAAAAAGTACAATGACAAGTCAGAAAAATGGCTTGCTAATTGGTGCCTCGGCTTGACTGTAAAAGCAGTGCAGAATTCTTGCGAGATGACGGATCTCAGCTTCCGTCCTACCGCGATATTTACGTTGAGACATGTAGGGCAATAATGGGCAAAGCCGTCGAGACGATGGCGATAAGTGTAATTGAAGTTAGATACAGGTTTGGAGCTGGAAGTCAATTGGCTATTCATGATTTATCTTCTCAATACGATTGGCTCTGAGACTTTGACTATTCGAGGCTCTGAGAAATCACTTTACGGTAAGTTTTTGTGAGAAGCTAGTATTAAGGATCACTATTATATATTCTTGGCTTTGAATTCGTGCCGCAAAATCCAGATGCTATTACTGAAGGAACCTTCTGGCTTCTTCCAGCACTGACAAAGGCTGAGTGACGCAACTCTGCTATATCAGTACGGACGCGGCATTCGGATATATCGGCATTAATGTTCCGGAAATACCGAAGTTTCTGGGGTTTTCGATGGAAACAAAGAAACTAAATACATGTCATATGTGCGATTTTCTAGTTGAACAAGAAGACACTTTCGAATGGCTTGTTGAAACTGGCAAATTCAATAGGCACTTCCCCGTTCTAGATGTTATTGAACGATGCTTCGTCGGTTTCATCAAAGCTCTGATGTGTATAATTCTGTCGCGCCATGATGTTTTGCGGATTTTTGCTCGAATTCTATCCTCTTGGCCAATTGGTGTCCGGGTTCATTTTCCAGCGCGACCTGCACGAACTCTAAAAAGGTATTAATGCCCTTTTTAACTCCTTCTTGACCCTCGATTCATCCCGCTCTATCCTCTGCTCATCGTTGGCGCAAGCACCGGATCGCCTGATCGTTGTACACTGGACGACATCGGCATAGCAACAATCTCCGGAGACTCCGATGAGCGATCCCTTTGTTCGAACGGTGCGGGGCGACGTCCCCGTGAAGTCCTTAGGCACTTTCCTGCCGCACGAGCACCTGTTCACCGATCTGCGCGGACCACTCAAGCCGCACTACGCCGAGGGCGATCCGCTGGCAGTGGAGCAGGTGGTCAAGCCCTACCTCGATGCCGCCGAGCGCGCCGGAGTCACGGCGCTGACCGAGTGCAGCACGCTCGGCGTCGGGCGGAACGTCGCCGTGCTGCGCCATCTCGCCGACGTCACGCCGATCCACATCATCGCGCCGACCGGCGTCTATAAGGAAGGCTTCATCCCCGCTGATCTGCTGCCGCTGGGGGTCGATGCGCTGGCGAATGGCTGGGTGCGCGACATCATCGAGGGCATGGAGGGAACCTCAGTCCGTGCGGGATTCATCAAGATCGCGCTCAACGACGACGGTCCGACCGAACTAGAAGTCCGCAACATCCAAGCTGCCGCGCAGACCAGCCGTCGAACCGGTGCCGTGATCGCCTGCCATACCATCGGCGGTGCGGCGGCTCGGCGTGAGCTGCAAGTGCTGGCGGCTGCTGATCACGATCTGAGCCGATTCATCTGGGTGCATGCGCAGACGGAGAGCGATACGGCGCTGCATATCGACGTAGCTCAGCGCGGCGTCTGGCTGGAATTCGACTCGGTGGGCGCTGACCCGAACTCGGATGCGCTCTTGAATGCGGTGCTGGCGCTGATCAAGGCAGGCTATGCGGCGAATTTGCTGCTTTCGCATGACGCGGGCTGGTACGATCCGGAACACGCGGATGGGCAGCCGCCGCAGGGTTATCGCGGTTACACGGCGTTGTTCGAGCAGTTTATTCCGGCGCTAAAGGCGCGCGGGGTGAGCGATGCGTTGATTCACCAGATCACAGTAGACAATCCGGCGCGTGCCTACGCGATTACGACGACGATTTAATTAAATCATTTGCACAAAAAAGTGGCAATTAGATACTCTTATAACCTACTCTTGATTGCAGACATAACTGAGTAGGGGAGTTTCCCCTTGGCAACTGCACGAACGGACTTGCTTGGCATTTGATTTTTGCCTACTTGACAAAATATGTTATGATTAAATGTGTATACAGGTACATACAGACAAATAGATTAGTTTTTTGCGATTTTGCTCATGAACAAAGTTACTGACATAGTTATTTCCCAAAATAGCTTTGTCTCGCTGCACGTCCAGCTATACAACCAACTCCGCCATCTGATTGTTTCGGGTCGCTGGTCTAATGCGACTCGCATCCCTTCCGAAAGCCAATTTTCCGAACACCTCGGACTGAGCCGGACGACGGTTCGGCTTGCCCTCCAGCAAGCCGAGGTCGAAGGGCTGATCGAGCGCGCGGCGGGGCGGGGTGCCTTTGTCGCCTACGCGCCGCAGGACAGTGTCGCCGATCGCTTGATCGCCTTCGTCACCTACGGCTTTGATTCTGAATCGCATCTGCTCATGCTGACCGGGGCTGAAAACGAAGCCAAGTCGCACGGCTATCAGGTGATTCTCAATTACGTCCAGAGCTATGAAGAAGAAATCGAAGTCCTCAATCGCCTGAAAGGTGAGTCGATCTGCGGCGTGCTGCTCTGGCCCAATGCGGCGGCGTCGAGCGGCGATCCGCAGGCAGCAGCCGGCTATCAGGAGATTCGTCTGCCGATTGTGGTCATGGATCGCCAGATCAGCGGGATCGACTGCGACTGCGTGACCAGTGAGAATTACGCTGGCGCTAAGGCGCTCATGACCCACTTGATCGATATGGGGCACGAGCGCATCATTTTCCTGACTCATCAGGAGAATCATCTGCTGCCGGTTAAGCAGCGCTATGAAGCCTACGTCGATGCGATGCGGGAAGCGCAGCTTGAACCGGCTGAGCCTTGGCGTGTCGGCGCACCCGGCGATGAAATCCACGCGACCGATGCGCTTCGAGCCTCGGTCGATTCGAAAAGCCCCGAACTGCTGCAAATCAAAAACTACTTGCAGAACGCCAATCCCCGCCCAACCGCGATCTTTGCGATCAACGACTACATCGCTGTGCTGGCGATGCGGTCGATGCGTCTCCTCGACTTGCGCATTCCGGACGACATTTCGCTCGCCGGCTTTGACGACATCAATATCGCCGCGCACCTTGAGGTGCCGCTGACCTCGGTGGCTCAAGATCCCTTCATGATCGGCAAGCGCGCTACGGCGCACTTGGTCGAGCGGCTGGAAGGGTACAGTGGCGAAACCATTTGCGAATACATTCCGACCCAACTCCGCGTTCGGAGTTCAACCTCAGTCCCGATCCGCACTTCAACTTGAAAGGGGGTGATAGGTATCCAGAGATTGGCATCGAAAGCACTGTGACCTGCTACTAATATTCACTTTTGGAGGTAAAAGCACGTGTCGCACCATATTAAGCGTTTGAGTTTCCTTCTAGTTGTTGTCCTACTTCTCGGCGTGCTCGTCGTGTCGGTTGGGGCGCAAGATGTCGCCCGTGAAGATACCGTCATCTTCGACATTGACGCTTCGGCAATCCCGAACCCGCAGAACTTCAACCCGCTGATCCCCGGCACCAACCGGAATCAGGGTGCCCATCAAGCCATGTGGGAACCGCTGTTCATCCTCAACTACGAGACCGGCGAGATTCAGCCGTGGGTCGGTACCTCGTTCGATCACAATGACGCCCAAGACGTGTGGACTCTCCACATTCGTGACGGCGTGACTTGGTCGGATGGCGTCCCCTTCACTGCTGACGACGTTGTCTTCTCGATCCAGATGCTGCTCGACGACGATACCTCGACCCTCTCACACGCTGCCGACATGCAGCAGTGGGTCAGCAGCGTCGAGAAGACCGATGACCTGACGGTTGTCTTCAACCTCAAGGCACCGAACCCCCGCTTCCAGTTGGACTACTTCTCGGTCAAACTGTGGGGCGACCTGATCATCCTCCCGAAGCACGTTTGGGAAGGTCAGGATCCGTTCACGTTCACGTTCTATGATGAAGCCAAGGGCTGGCCCATTGGTACCGGTCCCTACAAGCTGACCAGTGCTCAGCCGACGCAGTTCGTCTGGGATCGCGACGACAATTGGTGGGGCGCCAAAGCCGGTTTCCATGACCTGCCCGAACCGCTCCGGCTGATCTGGGTTGTTGCCCCGTCGGAAGACCAGAAGGCGCTGCTGATGTCGAGCCACCAGCTTGACAGCGCGATGAACCTCACCCTCGGTGCTTTCCAAGCAATTCAGGCGCAGAACCCGAACGTCGAAGCTTGGCACGCCGACCTGCCGTATGCTTGGGCTGACCCGTGCCCGCGTGAACTCGAACTGAACACGCAGAACGCACCGTGGGATGATCCCAACATGCGTAAAGCCGTCAGCCTGCTGATCAGCCGCAACCGCGACGTCAACATTGCTTACGAAGGTACGACTATTCCTTCGCGCACCATGTTCGTCGAATACGGCGCGATGGATCCCTATATCAACGCGATTGTCGACGCCGGTTATGGCATCAACCCCGATGGCGACGTTGCCGCCGGGCAGGCATTGATCGAAGCCGCTGGCTACACCAAGAACGGCGACGGTCTGTATGAGAAGGACGGCACGGTGCTGTCGCTCAATATTCAGGTTCCGAACGACACCGCCGAATACACCCGCAGCAACAACGACATTGTCGAGCAGCTCCGCGATGGCGGTATCGACGCCACCAGCCAACCGCTGACCGGCGCGACCATCAACGACAACCGTGCGCTCGGTAACTTCGACGGCGCATGGGCATGGGACACCTGCGGTTCGATCAATGAACCGTGGCGCTCGATGAACTACCTCACCACCAACAACTTCGCCGAGATCGGCACCCGCGCTTCCTTCAACAACCAGCGCTGGAACACCGATGGCGCGAAGGCTTACACCGACATCGTCAACCAAATCGGTGAGCTTCCGCTCGGCGACCCGCAGATCGTCGATCTGGTGGTGCAGGCGTACAAGTATGTCTACGACGAGACCCCGGTGATCCCGTTGGTGCAGGCGGAAAAACTGGTTCCGTTCGACACCACCTACTGGACCAACTGGCCGACCGCCGAGAATAACTACAACCATCCGGCGACTTGGTGGGAAAGCACCCATCAAATCATCCTCAACCTGCACAAAGCGGGCAGCAATTAAGTAGACGCCCACGACGTGCATAGGCAATAGGTAGAAAGAAGGGCAGGGGTGCAGCGGATCGCGCCCCTGTCTTCCCCAAGAACCATTGCCATCAAGCATTCAGCAGGTTTAAGAGAGGACGAGATGGCAGGAATTACGGCTGGCTATTTAGTGCGAAGATTCGCAATCTTTTTTTTGACGATTTGGATTGCGGCAAGCATCATTTGGGTTATCCCCCGTGTCGCACCGGGTGATCCGATTTCGGCAATGGTTCAACGCATGATCACCCAGAGTGGTTATGTCGAAAATGCCGACAAAATTATCGAAGGTTGGAAGGAGCGCTTCGGCTTAAACGACCCGCTGCCGGTTCAGTACGTGCGCTACTTGGGCAATATCGTCCACCTCGATTTTGGCTATTCACTGGCTTATTTCCCCACGACGGTCAATGATATCATCAGTGGTGCGCTCCCTTGGACGGTGGGGCTGCTGCTCGTTGCGGTGACGATCACCTTCTTGTTAGGCAACTTCTTGGGGGCGATCATGGTCTGGCGACGAACACCGCGCATGATCAAATATATCATCCCGGTGGCAATGATCTTTACCTCGTTACCCTCGATTCTCGCTGCCATCTTTTTGATATATATATTCGCCTTTATTTTGAAGTGGTTTCCGTTGATCGGTCCCTATGATGTCGGGTTGAAACCCACCTTCAGCTTGGACTTCATCGGCAACGTGATCTATCACGGCACGCTCCCGGCGCTCTCGATTGTGTTAGTGAGTTTCGGCTACTGGACGCTCGGTATGCGCGGCATGATGATCACGGTTGAAGGTGAAGACTACATGCAGCTTGCCCAAGCCAAGGGTCTGAGTCCCTTCTACGTACTCTATCGGTACATGGTACGCAATGCGATTTTGCCGCAGATCACCGCCTTCGCGATCACGCTGGGCACGCTGGTTAGCGGTCAAATTCTGGTTGAATACATCTTCTCGTATCAGGGTATGGGAACCATCATCTACAACGCAATTCTGACGCAAGATTTCCCGGTCATTCAGGGAACTTCGTTTATCTTGATCCTGATGACCGCGCTGGCGGTGCTGATCATTGACCTGATCTACCCGCTGATCGATCCCCGTATTTCTTACGAGAGAGGCTAGATCATGGCGACAATCAACTCAAGCCCAAATCCAGCCGCCGCGCTCGACGTTGAGCGCACACCCAAACTGATGGGGCGTTTCAACCGTTGGGATACGCCTTGGCTCAATTCAAAGCTGATCATCGGCGCGGTGATCATCGGCATGATCCTCTTGGCGGGCATTTTGGGGCGCGTGTTCTGGAATACTGACCTCGCTTATACCGGCAGTTCGCCGCTCAACCTCCCGCCGGTCGGGTTTACCAACACGCTGACCAAGCAGGTCGGTACGTGGGAGCATCCACTCGGCACCGAAAACAGCGGTCGTGACATGCTGGCGCTGATGGTGCTCGGCGCGCCGAACTCGTTTCTCGTCGGTGTCGTCGCTGCTGCCGTCGGCATGACCGTCGGCATTATCTTCGGCTTTTCTGCCGGGTTCATTGGAGGGAAGGTCGATGACGTCATCCGAATATTCTCGGATGTGACGATCACGATACCCTCGCTGATGGTGCTGATCGTGATCCAGTCGGTGCTGTCGCAGATCGAGTTATCGACGATGGCGATCTTGATCGCCTTGTTCGCTTGGCCCTCGCCGACGCGCTTGATCCGGTCACAGGTGTTGACCATGCGTGAGAGCGGCTACGTTCAAATGGCGAAACTCTCCGGCGCGTCGACGTGGTCGATCATGTTCCGCGAAATCATGCCGAACCTGATCCCCTATCTGTTTGCGAGCTTCATCGGTAACGCCACCGGCGCGATCCTCGCGGCAGTGGGGTTGGAAACTCTGGGTCTCGGTCCGCAGCGCGTCCCGACTCTCGGCGGCACGATTTACTATGCCCTTAACGCGGCGGCACTGCTGCGCAATATGTGGTGGTGGTGGGGACTGCCCACGCTGCTGCTGGCGCTCATGTTCATCGGCTTGCTGCTCATCAACCTCGGCTTTGACGAGATCGCCAATCCGCGTCTCCGTCGGTCTTCGCAATAGAAAGGGGATGACATGAGCGAAAGCAAACGAACGCCGGTGCCAATTCTGAAAGTTAGGGACCTGAAAGTCTATTATGAGACCCCCAAAGGCGACGTGCTGGCGGTCGACGGGATCGATTTCGACCTCTTCTCCGGCGAAACGCTCGGCTTGGTCGGTGAGTCCGGCTGCGGCAAATCGACCGCGGCGATGGGCATCCTGCAATTGGTTGTCCCGCCGGGACGGATTGTCGATGGCGAAGTCCTGCTCGAAGGGCATAACCTGCTGGGCATGGAAGACGAGGAACTGCGAGCGATGCGCTGGATCAAGCTGGCGCTGATCCCGCAGGGCGCGATGAACTCGCTCAACCCGACCATGAAAGTCAGCGACCAGATCAAAGACGTGATCATCGCTCACGAGGGCAAAAAGGCGAAAGCCAACCTCAAGGCGCGCATCATGGAACTGCTCTCGACGGTCGGGCTGCCGGGGCGCGTTTACGACATGTACCCGCACGAACTCAGCGGCGGCATGAAGCAGCGCGCTTGTATCGCCATGGCGATCGCGCTCAACCCGATGGTCATCATCGCCGACGAATTGACCAGCGCCCTCGACGTGGTCGTCCAGCGGATTGTCGCTCAGACGATGCTCAAGGTTAAGGAAGCGCTCGGCGTCTCGATGATCATGATCGGTCACGACATGGGGTTGATGGCGCAGATGGTGGATCGGATCGCGGTGATGTACGCCGGGAAGATCGTCGAGATCGCCCCGGTGCACGCGATCTTCAACGAGCCGAAACATCCCTATTCACAACTGCTAATCGAGTCGGTGCCCTCGCTGAAAGAGCGGAAGCCGCTCAAGATCACCGAAGGGATCACGCACGATCCGCGCAATCCGCCGCCGGGCTGCATCTTCCAGCTCCGCTGTCCATTCGTCATGGACATTTGCCGGTCGGTACCGCCGCCGATGCAGGAACTCGCGCCGGGGCAGGTGGTCGCTTGTCACCTCTATGATGAAGCTAAGGACGGGAGTACGGTCAATGTCGCAGATGTTGCTGGAAATTCGTAACGCAACCAAGATTTACAAGCAACGCGGCACGGGCGCTGGCAAACGCGAAGTGATCGCGCTCCAAGACTTCACCCTGAACATTCCGAAGTCGCCCGCCTCGATCATCACGATTGCCGGTGAGAGCGGCAGCGGTAAGACCACGCTGGCGCAGGTCGTGTTGGGGTTCACCCATCTGTCGTCTGGGCAGATCATCTTCGAGGGGCAGGACATGTCGCAGGCGGACGGCAAGCAGATGAAAGCTTACCGTCGCGACGTACAAGCGGTCTTTCAGGATCCGTTTGGCGTCTATAACCCGTACTACCGCGTGGAACACGTCTTCCGTACCGTGATGGACAACTTCGGTTTGAGTAACAATAAGACCGAACGCCGCGAAATGATCGAGGACGCGCTCAACGTCGTCGGCTTGCATGGCGACGACGTGCTGCGCAAATATCCGCATCAATTGAGCGGCGGGCAGCGCCAGCGCATCATGATGGCGCGCGCCTACATGATCAAGCCCAAGCTGATCGTCGCCGACGAGCCGGTCTCGATGGTCGATGCCTCGCTGCGTGCGTCGATTCTCGACGTGATGATGCGGCTCAAAGACGACATGGGCATCTCCTTCCTCTATATCACGCACGACTTGAGCACCGCCTACCAGATCGGCGACCAGATCTACATCCTCTATCAAGGGACGATCGCCGAGAAGGGCAACACCATCAACGTGATCGACAGCCCGCGCCATCCTTACGTGCAGCTGCTGGTCGATTCCGTCCCGGTGCCCGACCCGAACATCAAATGGGAGGGCGAGATCGTGCTGCCGCCGGAAGAAGAAATGCGGAGTTCAGTTCACAGCGGCTGCCGGTTCTATCCGCGCTGCCCGATGCGGATGGATCGCTGCTTGACAGCTCAGCCGCCGCTCTATCAGGTGGACGACCTCGATCATGAAGCTTCGTGCTATCTTTACGAAGATCAGAGAGACGCCGTTCGCGCGAACTCAAACTAGCGCTTCCCTATCCTTATCCAAGGACTTCACGGAGAAACAATCTTGCTACACAAAATTCGTTGGACTGAGCCTAAGATTTCTCAACGCCTGCGCTTGATCGAGCCGCTGGTTTATCGCTGGAGCCAAGCGCTGCCCTCGTTCCGTTATCTGGCGCTCGGCAGCCCGCTGGAGACTCCTCCGGTGGGCGTGAGTGTCGATGACAGCGCGTGGGAAGTCGTTGAGCCGCTCACCTATTGGGGTCACTGGCGCACCGATTTTGTGCTGCGCACTCATTTTCAGCTTCCTGCTGACGCGGGCGACGCCAAGCTCGCGCTCTACCTGCCGATTGGCGAGTCGCGCGACTTCAGCCACCCGGAAACGCTCGCTTACATCGACGGGCAGGCTTATGCCGCCGCCGACCGGCATCACCGCGAGATTCTGCTGCCGGACAGCTTAAAAGACGGTCAGACGCACTCGTTGGCGCTGCACGGCTGGACCGGTGGCGACATCGCCGGCGATCAGCATCGCAAGCTCTACATGGAGCAGTGTGCCGTCGTCAGCATCGACCAGCCCACCCGCGACTTCGCCGTGATCGTCCGCGTCGCGCTGGAAGTTGTCGCGCAGCTTGACGACAACAACACGGTCAAGGGACTGCTGCTCAACGCTCTCGACGACGCTTTCAAAGTGCTCGATACCCGCGACCCGATTGGCGGCGAGGCGTTCTACGCGAGCGTCCCGGCGGCGACGGAGACGCTCAAGCGCGGCATCGCGGCGGCGGGCGAGCCGATGGACGCGGCGATCATCGGCATCGGTCACGCTCACATCGACGTGGCGTGGCTCTGGACGCTCGGTCAGACCATGCGCAAATCGGGGCGCACCTTCAGCACCGCGCTGCGCCTGATGGAGCAGTTCCCCGATTACACCTTCTCGCAGAGCCAAGCGCAGTTGTACGCCTACACCGAAGAGAACTACCCGGAGTTGTTCGCGCAGATCAAGCAGCGCGTCGCCGAGGGTCGCTGGGAAGTGATGGGCGGCACATGGGTCGAGCCGGACTGTAATGCCATCGGCGCGGAGTTGCTGGTGCGTCAGTTCTTGCTTGGTCGCGGCTACTTCCACCGTCATTTCGGCAACGTCGATACGCCGGTGCTCTGGCTGCCGGATACCTTCGGCTATAGTTGGGCGCTGCCGCAGTTGATCAAGCAGGCGGGGATGAAGTATTTCATCACCCACAAGATGAGCTGGAATCAATACAACCAGATGCCTAACCAGATTTTCTGGTGGCAGGGCTTGGACGGTACGCGCGTGCTGACGCACTTCCTGACGACGCCGTCCGACTGGTCCTATCTGCCGCACGCGACGACCTATAACGCGCGCGTTTCCGGCGAGGAAGTGTTCGGCTCGTGGACGACTTTCCGCCAGAAAGAGACGCACGACGAGCTGCTGATGGCGTATGGCTACGGCGATGGTGGTGGCGGTCCCACCCGCGAGATGATCGAGAACGTCGAGACGCTCAAGGACTTCCCCGGCGCGCCGCGCGTGCGCCCCGGCACCATCCGCGAGTTCATGGATCGCATCGAGACCGAAATCTCGGACGATTTGCCGGTCTGGAATGGCGAGTTCTATCTCGAATACCATCGCGGCACCTACACCAGCCAAGCGCGCAACAAGCGGAACAATCGCAAGAGCGAATTCCTGCTCCACGACGCCGAGTTCTTGGCGGCGCTGGCGGCGGTCGCCACCGATTACGCCTATCCGCATGAAGCGGTCAACAAGGCGTGGGAACTGATCTGCCTGAACCAGTTCCACGACATTCTGCCCGGTTCGTCGATTGGCGCGGTCTACGAGGACAGCACCAAAGATTACGCCACCGTCCGCGAGTTGGGCGAAGGCGTGCGCGAGGATGCGCTGGCAGCACTGGTGCAGACTCTACCGGCGAACACCGCCGTAGTGGTCGCGAACCCGTCCTCGTTCGGCGGACGGCGGATCGGCTTGCTGGAAGGCTCGATCAGCGGCGGACTCGCCGATGCGAGTGGCAGCCCGGTCGTGACGCAAGCGGTCGACGGCGGCGTGCTGGTTGAACTGAGCAGCGTCGCGCCTTACAGCGTGAGTGGGCTGCAAGCGACCGGTGCCAGCGCCGCGTCGAGCAGTCAGCTTTCAGTCACGCAGTCCGGCAGCGAGATCGTGCTCGAAAACGCGCTGGTGCGCGTCGAACTGAACGCGGGTGGCGATCTCACGCGCGTCTACGACAAGCAAACCGGGCGCGAAGTGCTGGCGGACGGCGAAGTCGGCAATGCGCTGCTGGCGTTCGAAGATCGCCCGATGAACTTCGACGCTTGGGACATCGACATCTTCTATGAAGACCGCACTGAGAAAATCGAAGGCGTCGAGAGCGTCGCCGTCGTCGAGCAGGGACCGATCCGCGTAGGGGTCGAAGTGGCGCGCAAGTATCGCAGCAGCGCCATCCGCCAGCGGATTTATCTGTATGCCGACAGCAAGCGCGTCGACTTCGACACGTGGGTCGACTGGCACGAGCATCACACGCTGCTCAAGGCGGCGTTCCCGGTCACGGTCATGAGTCCGGCGGCGACCTTCGACGTGCAATGGGGCAACGTCGAGCGCCCGACCCACAGCAACACCTCGTGGGACTGGGCACGCTTCGAGACCTGCGCCCATAAGTGGGCAGACCTCAGCGAGACTGGTTACGGTGTCGCGCTGCTCAACGACTGCAAGTATGGCTACGACATCCACGAAAACGTGATCCGCTTGACGCTGCTCAAGAGCGCGACCAACCCCGACGCCAACGCCGATCAAGGCGAACACTGGATGACCTACAGCCTGCTGCCGCATACCGGCGACTGGCACGGTGAAGTCATCCCCGAAGCCTACGACCTCAACGACCCGCTGATCCTGCGGCAGGTGAGCGGCGGCGGTTCTGGTAGCGCGCTTGGTTCGCTGGTCACGGTGGATGCGCCCGACGTCGTCATCGAGACGGTCAAGCAGGCGGAAGACGGCAACGGTGTCATCGTCCGCTTCTACGAAGATCAGCGCGCGCGCGGCAAGGTCACGGTCAGCGCCGGGTTCCCGGTGACGCAAGCCTTCCGCTGCAATCTGCTCGAAGAGAATGAGGAGCAGGTCGCCGTCGAGAGTAATCAGGTCACGCTCGACATCACGCCGTACCAGATCATCTCGCTGCGGCTGATCCCGTAGCGTGTAAACAGTATTCTAGCCCCTCACCCCCTGACCCCCTCTCCCACGCAAGCGGAGAGAGGGGGAACGCAGCGGGTTTTGTCCCTCTCCCCGTTTACGTGGGAGAGGGACGGCTTGCCTAAGCGAAGCGACGCAAGCAGGGTGAGGGGAAACTAGTCCCTACCGAAGATCCCCGCGAAGCCTTATTTCTCCGCACCAAACAACTGCCACCAAGCCCGCGCTATTGAGTATAATCACCGCCCTATAGTGAGCCTCACCGGGAAGAGTACCGATCATGCGTATGACCCAGCTTTTCAGCCAAACTCTCCGCGATACGCCGGGTGATACCGACGTCGTCAGCCACCAACTCTTGCTGCGCGCCGGATTTATCCGCCCGCTTGCCGCCGGAATCTTCAGCTATCTGCCGCTGGCGCGCCGGACGATGACCAAAATCGAGACGATCATCCGGCAGGAGATGGATGCCATCGGCGGGCAGGAGATCACCATGCCGGTGGTGCATCCGGCGGATTTGTGGCAGGAGACGAAACGCTGGTATCAGATCGGCTCCGAGCTGGCACGCTTCCAAGATCGGGCAGGGCGCGACATGGTGCTGGCGATGACTCATGAAGAAGCCATCGGCGACTTGGTACGCAAAGAAATTCGCTCCTACCGCCAACTGCCGCAGCTGGTCTATCAGCTTCAGACCAAATGGCGCGACGAACCGCGTCCGCGCGCGGGACTGATTCGCGTGCGCGAGTTCACGATGAAGGACAGCTACAGCCTCGACGCCGATTGGGACGGGCTGGATCAGCAGTATCGGGCGCATTATTCGGCATATTTCCGCATCTACAGCCGCTGTGGACTGCCGACCATCGCGGTCAAGTCGGATACCGGCATGATGGGCGGCAAGCTGGCGCACGAGTTCATGTACTTGACGCCAATTGGCGAGGATACGCTGCTGCTGTGCGACTCGTGCGGCTACTCGGCGAACCGCGAAGTGGCGCAGATTAGCAAGGACAGCGCCAGCAGTGAGACGCCCCGGTTGCCGCTGGAAAAGATCGAGACCCCCAACACGACCACGATTGATGCGCTGGCGAAGTTTCTCGGCAAGCCCGCCGCTGAAACGGCGAAAGCGGTGTTCTTGGTCGCGACGATCAGCGCCGACGGGCAAGACCGCGAGCAGTTTGTGCTGGTGATCGTGCGCGGCGACATGGAAGTCAACGAGATCAAGCTGGCGAATGCGGTGCAGGCGAAGGCGCTGCGTCCGGCGACTGAGGCGGAAATTCTGGCGGTGAAAGCGGTGCCGGGTTACGGCTCGGCGATTGGCGTCGCCAACGCGCTGGTGGTCGTGGACGACCTGATCCCGCTGTCGCCCAACTTGGTCGCGGGCGCGAACGAGGCGGGCTTTCACCTGCTCAACACCAATTACGGGCGCGACTATACCGCCGACATCGTCGCCGATATCGTCACCGCGCGCGAAGGTGATGGCTGTCCGCGCTGTGGTCGGTCCCTGCGCGCCGTCCGGGGCGTCGAAGTGGGCAACATCTTCAAGCTCGGCACGCGCTACAGCGATGCGCTCGGCTGCACCTTCCTCGACAACGAGGGCAACGCCCAGCCGGTGATCATGGGTTCCTATGGCATCGGCGTCGGACGGCTGCTCGCCTGCGTCGCCGAGGAGCATCACGACGAGTATGGCTTAATGCTGCCGATTTCGATTGCGCCCTATCAGGTGCAGCTCGTCGGGCTGCTCGACGGCACGCCCAGCGTGAGCGAGACTGCCGAAGCGGTGTATGAGGGTTTACAGCGCGCCGGGATCGAGGTGTTGTTTGACGACCGGCAGGAGCGACCGGGGGTGAAGTTCAACGATGCTGACCTGATCGGTTGCCCGCTGCGGCTGACGATCAGCAAGAAATCGTTGGAGGCGGGCGGAGTCGAATTCAAGCGCCGCGACCGTCGCGAGAAAACGGTAGTCCCATTAGCGGAAGTGCTCGACAGCGTCCGCGCTGAACTCGAACTCGCTGTGGGCGGATTTGAACGCGCAGGTGATGAACGTCGCCTACCCCGACGATTGAGATCGGTCACGTGAGGTTTCGAAAGAAATCCACGAGGATTGTCGTTTCCGTAGGGGCGTTATATATAACGCCCCTACTTGGCGATCTTGGCGACTTGGCGGTTCAATCTTTCCCAGTCTCGACTTGATTCCGCTGCCCCGATAGGGCGTTCATGAATGGGGCTTTTTCTCCGGATACAAACTCAGAATTGCGTCCTCGTTGGGTGCGACGACGCCGCGCTCGGTGATCAGCCCGGTCACGAGCCGCGCCGGGGTCACGTCGAAGCCGTAATTGGCGACCGGGCTGTTTTCCGGCGTCAATAGCACGGTTTCGATTTCCCCGTTCGTCGTCCGTCCGCTGATGAATTTGACTTCCTCGGAGCCGCGCTGCTCGATGGGGATGTCGTGCACACCGTCGCGCATGGTCCAGTCGAAGGTCGATGACGGCAGCGCCACGTAAAAGGGGACGCCGTTATCTTTCGCCGCCAGCGCCTTGAGATAGGTGCCGATCTTGTTGGCGACGTCGCCGGTATAGGTCGTGCGGTCGCTGCCGACGATGCACAGATCGACCATGCCGTGCTGCATCAAATGCCCGCCGGTGTTGTCGGCGATCACCGTATGCGGGACGCCGTGCTGACCGAGTTCCCACGCCGTCAGCCGCGCGCCTTGATTGCGCGGGCGCGTCTCATCGACCCAAACGTGCACCGGAATGCCGCGATCGTGCGCCGCGTAGATCGGCGCGGTTGCTGAGCCGTAATCGACGAACGCCAGCCAGCCCGCATTGCAGTGGGTGAGGATGTTGACCGTCTCGCCGGGTTTGCGCGCCGCGATTGCCTCGATCAGCGCCACACCGTGCTCGCCGATGCGCCGGCAGAATTCCGCGTCCTCGTCGGCGATCTGCTGGGCGGTCGCCCGCGCGCAGTCGATCATGCCGTCCAGCGACTCGACCTGTTGCAGCGCCGCCCGCTGGCGATCGACCGCCCACGCGAGGTTGACGGCGGTCGGACGGGTCGCCTTCAACTGCTCACCGGCGGCGTCGATGGCGGCGAAAAATGCCGCGCGGTCGGTCTGCGGAGCGTGCAGCGTGGCGACGTACATGCCGTAACCTGCCGTCGCGCCGATCAAGCCCGCGCCGCGCACGATCATCGCCTTGATCGCGTGGGCGACCTCGTCGACGGTGGTCAGGTCAAGCACGACGAACTCGTGCGGCAGCAAGCGCTGATCGATGATCTGGACGACGGTCGGATCGTCCGGCTTCAGCCAAATGGTTCGATAATGTTTACCCGCTACGTTCATAAGAATCCACCTTAGTTGACCGCATAATGCGACTGATTATAGCGATTTTCTCGGCACGCTGTGTGCTTAGTCCGCTGCGCAAGCCGAATATTCGAAACCGCGAATGATAAATAGCCTGACCCTTGCGCTGAGCGGCGGGGCGGACGCGCAAGCGAACGATTCCATCGGGACATTCAGCATCTTTTTCTCTGATGAATGACCTGTCTTGCTGGTAACGACGTGCTTTTTATCCCCCAGAATTAATACAATCACGGAGGTTTTTCCGTCCGCTGCAAGCCACTTTTTTGAAACGATCAGAGCGGTATTTGCAAAAATTCTAGGCAAGAAAGGTCAACCCACCTATGAGCATTAGTCACCTTGCCCGTTCAATCGGGGAATCGGCGACCCTCAAGCTCAATGAACGCGCCAAGCTGCTCGCCGATCAAGGGCAGCCGGTCATTCATCTGGGCGGCGGGGAACCAAAGAACAAAGTGCCGATTACCGCAATTCTCAGTTCCGCTGCAAAGCTGACTTCGGGTGACGTCAAGTACGTCCCCACCGATGGCACTCCAGCTTTAAAACGAGCAATCATCCGCTATACGGAAGAGAATTACGGCTGGGTGGTCGCGCCGGAAAACGTGATCGTCTCGTCGGGAGCGAAACAGGCGTTGTACAACGTCTTGGTCTCGATTATCGACCCGCAGGACGAGGTGATTATCCTCGCGCCTTACTGGGTGAGCTACCCGGAGATGGTCAAGATGGTCTACGGGCATCCGGTGATCGTCAAGCCGGAGGATGGCAGCTTCCAGCCCCGTCTAGAGGAGATCGAGCGCGCGATCAGCTCCAACACCAAGGCGATCATCGTCAACAGCCCGAACAACCCCTCCGGCACCGTCTACCCGGAGTCGCTCATCGCCTCGCTGGTCGAATTGTGCGAGCGCAAGGGCATCTACCTGATCATGGACGACATCTATCAGAAGCTGGTCTTCGATGGCATCCGTCCCGTACCTGCCTACCGCTTTAGCAACAAAACCATCGAGACGACCCACATTATCGTCATCAACGGCGTGTCCAAACTCTACGGCATGACCGGTTTCCGCATCGGCTGGACGATCGCCCATCGCCCGCTGGTCAGCATCATGAACACGGTTCAGTCACAGACGACCTCGTGCCCGTCGGCGGTGTCGATGGCGGCGGCGGAAGGCGCGCTGACCGGCGTGCAGAGCACCGTCGAGAACCTGCGCCTGCTGATCCAGAACAACCGCGACGTGGCGATGGCGGATTTCCGCACCTTCCCCGGTGTTAAAGTCACCAAGCCGTGCGGGACGTTTTACTGCTTGCCCGATTTCCGCGCCTACAGCGGCAGTTCGGTGGAGCTGGCGGCGCTGCTCTTGAACAAGGCGCTGGTCGTCACCGTGCCCGGTAAAGATTTCGGCGCTGAAGGGCATCTGCGGATTAGTTACTGCGGCACCGCCAAGCAAATCAGCGAGGGGATCAAGCGGATCCGTTGGGCGCTCGATCCTGAAGCCCCGAACGAAATTTACATTGGCGACCGCCGCGTGGTGAGGGACTGGCTATGAGTAACAATCTGCTGAACATCAAGACTCCGGCGCAGGATCAGGCGGCGGAACTGAAAAGCGATTTCGGACTGCTGAATCACGGGCTGACCAATCTGAATACCGTCTACTGGAATTTGCCCGCCGAGGCGCTTTACGAGGAGATCGGTTTCCGCCGTGAGGGGCAGATCGGCAAGCGCGGCGCGATCATCGTCAACACCGGCAAGCACACTTCGCGCGCGGCTGCCGACAAATTCATCGTCCGCGAGCCAAGCTCCGAGGATCACGTCTGGTGGGGTGAATACAACCGCCCGATCAGCGCCGACAAGTTCGCCGATCTGTTCAGTCGGATGCAGGGTTACGTACAGGGCAAAGACCTGTTCGTGCAGGACTGCTTCGCCGGTGCGCAGCCGGATTATCGTCTGCCGGTGCGCATCATCACCGAGTATGCGTGGCACAGCCTGTTCGCCCGCAACATGTTGATCGCGCCGGAGAACCGTGACGCTTACCGCCAGCACGTTCCCGATTTCACGATCCTATGCGTGCCTTCATTCAAAGCCTTCGAGCCGATTGACGGCACCCGCAGCGAAACCTTCATCGTCCTCAACCTCGATCAGCGCCTGTGCTTGATCGGTGGCACCAGCTACGCCGGTGAGATCAAGAAGTCGGTCTTCACCATGCTTAACTATCTGCTGCCGCTCGAAGGCGTCATGAGTATGCACTGCTCGGCGAACATCGGCGCGGAAGGCGATACGGCGCTGTTCTTCGGGCTTTCCGGCACCGGCAAGACGACCCTCTCCGCCGACCCGTCGCGCGGCTTGATCGGCGACGACGAGCACGGCTGGAGTGATGACGGCGTCTTCAACTTCGAGAACGGCTGCTATGCCAAGGTGATCCGCCTCTCGCCGTCAGCGGAGCCGGAGATTTACGCGGCGATTGGTCGGTTCGGCACGGTGCTTGAAAACGTGGTCTACGACCCGGTCACGCGCAATATTGACCTCGACGACGACCGCAATACCGAAAACACGCGCGCGTCCTACCCGCTGGATTACATCGACAACGCCGTGACCAGCAAGCTCGGCGGGCATCCGAATAATGTCCTGTTCCTCACCTGCGATGCGCAGGGGGTGATGCCACCCATCGCCCGGCTGACGCCCGATCAAGCGCTCTACCACTTCATTTCCGGCTACACCTCGAAGGTCGGCGGGACCGAAGCGGGCGTCGGGCTCGCCCCGGAGATCACCTTTAGCACCTGCTTCGGCGCGCCCTTCATGGTGCATCATCCGTGGATTTACGCCGATTTGCTCCAGCGCAAGATGCTGCGCTATGGCTCGACCTGCTGGCTGATCAATACCGGTTGGGTCGGCGGTGCTTATGGCATCGGCGACCGCATCAGCATCAAGTACACGCGGGCGCTGCTCAACGCGGCGCTGACCGGCGTGCTCGACGACGTCGAATACTACACCGATCCGGTCTTCGGCTTTGAAGTGCCCAAGACTTGCCCCGGTGTCCCGGAGAAGATTTTGTTCCCGGCGCAGTCGTGGTCGAATGAGGGTGATTACTGGGATGAGTATCGTCAACTGGCGTCGCGCTTTGTCGCCAACTTCCGCCGCTATGCACCGGAATGCCCGCCCGAAATCGAGCAGGCGGGACCGCTCACGTCCAACGCCGGGCGCGCCGATCTGCCGACGCGGTAAGCGGTTCCCACCCGTGTTGTTTATCCGTAGGGGCGTAACATGTTACGCCCCTACATTTTTCCCCCTAACTCCTTCAACTGCTGCTGGTTGCTTCCGGTGTTTCGGTCGCGGCTGCTTGCGGCAGCAGACCGGCGAAATCGTTGAACAGGTCGCTCAAGTCGGTCGCGTTGGCGGCGTCGCCGAGGAACGGCTGCACGCCGAAAATCTCTTGCAGGGTGCGCAGCGTCGAGCTGTGCGTGTAGGCGATCTCGTTGGCATAGCCACGTTTGGCGTTCGGTGACAGGACGATCATGCCGATCGGTCCGTCGCTGCCTGCGCCCTCATCCCACGTGATCAGCAGCACGCCGCCCGCCTGATAGGCGCTCGACGCGAGGATCGGCGGGACGGCTTGCGCCAGCCACTGATCGCCATTCCTGACCGGATCGAGCGACGCGCAGCCCAACAAATCGTGCATATCATGGCAGGTGTTGGGCGTGATGAAGTTGTAGCGGGCGACGGTCCCGCCAGCGAGGTCGTCGGCGAGTTCGGTGTATGGGCGCATGTGGGCGATGCAGTTGGGCGAGTTGGGATCGTTGCCGTCGGTCACATCGTCGAAGAACAGCATCGGGTTGTGCTTGGCGGCGTAGTGCCCGGCGCTCCTGAGCGGACAATCCGCGCCGGAAATATCCTCTTGATAGGTTTTCCAACTGATGCCCGCCGCGTCGAGCAGGGTGGTCAAATGCGCGGTTGAGGCTTGATGATTGGCGGCGGGTGAGCGGTCGTCGGTCACGCCGAAATCGGTTCCGGCTTCGAGCCACAGATAATTCGGCTCGCTTGGATGAATGCCGGGGGGATTGTAGTAGGCTTCGGCGTGTGCGCCTTCGGTCAGCAGTCCGTTGATGTAGGGGGCGGATGGATTGCCTTTGATCTGGCTCCAGTTGTGGTTCTCCATCACGATCAGGAATACGGTGGTCGCCGGCATTGGCGTGTCTTGACCGTGAACGAGCGTCCCCCCCAAGACGAGCAAGCCGATCAGCACGATGCCCCAACGGACTGCCGATCGCCAACCGTGCCGGTTTTGCTGCTGCTGAATTCGCATTTGGTTTCCTCGCGCTGCTGGACGTACAGCGCCGAAGATACCTCGTTTCGCGCTAGACCACCTCAAGCGGGATCGAGATCGTGAAGGTGGTGCCGCTCCCTTCCTCGCTTTCGACGACGATTCGTCCCCCATGCGCGTCGACGAAGCTGTGGACAATCGACAAGCCTAAACCTGTCCCGTCGATTCCACCGGTATTTTTGCCCCGGAAGAACGGTTCGAACAGCCGCTTGACGTCCTCTGCGGCGATGCCGATGCCGTTATCGCTGATGCGGAAGATAATCGAGTTGTCCTCGTGCGTTACGACGAAACGCACGTGCCCCTGCTGCGGCGAATACTTGATCGCGTTGCCGATCAGGTTAGCGAGCGCACGGTACATCAGCTTGGGATCGAGCATGACCGACTTGACGTCAAGCTCATAGCTGAATTCGAGCCGGTGCGTCGGGGGCGCCTCGGCGGTGACGTCCGTCCATAACCCGCGACAAAATACCTTAAGGTCGACCATTTCCGGGCGAAACTCGGTTTTGCCGGCGTTGGCTTTGCTGACCGCAAGCGCGTTGTCGAGCAGATTCGTCATCCGGTCAACCTGCACGTTGATCTGCTGCAGTTTCACTGCGCGGCGCTCGGCGGGCATCTTGTCGAAATAGGTGTCGAGTATGTTCGCTGCCATTTTGATCACCGTCAGCGGCGTGCGAAAATCGTGCGAGGCGATGGCGATGAAGCGTTCGCGCAGGGTGATAATTTCCTGTTCTTTTTCGAGTTCAACCCGCAGTCGTTCGGCTTCGAGCCGCTGGGTCACGTCGGTCGCCACCCCAATCGCGCCGATGATTTCCCCGGTGGTTGAGCGCAGCGGCGTATAGTGGACGGCAAAAGTGACTCCCCTAAGAATGGCAGTCGAGTCCACTTCCTCACCGGTCAGCGCGCGCTTGAAGTTGTCGCGGACTAACTTTCTCAGCGCGGTCTCCTCCTCGCCGTCCGGCACGTCGAGCAGCGAAATGCCGGTCACTTGACCCGGATGGATGCCTAACGTGCTCAAACCCTGTCCTTGCAACAGCGTGATTTTGCCGCTGTGGTCGATCGCCAGCAGGATGATCGGCGTCGAGGCGACGACCGCTTGCAGTTGGGCTTCGCTCGCCTTCAGCGCCGCTTCCGCCAGCTTGCGTTCGGTGATATCGACGTGCAGCCCGATCATTCGGAACGCTTTGCCTTGCTCGTCGAACAACATCGACGCCAGTACGAGGATTGAGCGGTACGATCCGTCGCGGTGGCGCAGCCGGAACTCCGCCTCGAAATTTGATGCTGGATTCTCAAAATAGGCATCAACATGAGCGAGCGCCTGCGCCGCATCGTCGGGATGCAGCCGGCTGCGCCACTCATCTAGGCTGGTGGTCAGTTCATCCTCGTCGTAGCCGAGCTGTCGTTTCCATTCCGGCGAGTAGTAGACTTCCTGCGTCACCAAATCCCAGTCCCACAAGCCGACGTTCGCCGCGCGCAGCGCCAGTCGCAGTCGTTCTTCCGCCTCGCGCAAGGCTGCTGTCGCCTGCACGCGCTCAGTCACGTCGATGCCGACGCCCCATGCTGCCCAGCCCGGAATCTTGACCCGATCCGAAATGTTCGACCACGCGATCGTCCGCTCACTGCCATCCTTGCAGCGCATGCGCATTTCCCAGTTGGCGTAGTTGTTCATCCGGGCGAAGTGTTGTTGTCCAATTGCGTCGCGATAGTTAGGGTCAGGAAAGAAGAGTTCCCAGACTTGGGGATTGCCGATGATTTCGGCAGCGCTGTAACCCAATACGCGCTCACATTCGGAATTCCAGCCGACGACCAGATAGTTTTCGTCAAAAGCATTGAGCATGACCGGCATACTCTGGACGATCTGGCGCAGGCGCGCTTCGCTCTCGCGGACCGCGCTTGCCGTTTCCTTGCGCGTCTGCTGGCGCTTGAGCATGAGTCCGAGCAGGACCGTTCCAATCGGGTAGATCACCAGTACGGGGAAGCCGAGCGTTCTGATCGTCTGGCTGGCGATCGGTAAAGGTAGCGTCAGCATCAGTATGATCATTACCGCATTGACGGTTATGCCAAAGAGGTAGAGTTCGCTCACGCTCAAGCGACGGTCGCGGGCATAGTGCCGCCAGCCCAAGCCGATGACGGTGGAGCTGATTATTACGCTTACTCCGGTGAATGCGCCTCCGCCGCCTTGAATCAGTCGGAAGATGCCGGTTATCAGCGCCGCGATCACGGCGGGGATCAAGCCGAAGAACAGCCCGGCGGTACTCAGCAAAATCGAGCGCGTATCGAAGATCACGCCTTCAGTGAGCGTCCATGGGCTGAGCATCACGGCGATGCCGATGATGCCGATGAAGCAGCCGGCGATGACCTGTATCCGGCGTGTATACGCTTGCGGATTTAGGAAGAACGTGTCGTAGAGCACCGCGAGAGCCAGTAGGAGAGCGGTATTGTTAATGAGTTCCTGTGAGCGCTTCGCTAGACATGATGCGCCTTATGCGATAGCCGGTATCGCTCCGCTAGCTTGTCGTGAAACTAGACAATCCTCGATTGCTAGTTTATTTCATCATAGCACGGTTTAAATGTCAGTGAGCGATTAAGTGTTCGCGACGGGGGATCGGGGCGGAGGATCCTCCGCCCCGAAGTTGGCTTTAGGCTTGCGGCACCAGTCGCAGGTTAATGATCTGGTAGGGTTTGATTTCAAGGACCAGATTACCACCCTGCACCGGGATTTCGTCGGCGTCTACTTCCAACAAATTACAGTGATAGGCGTGCGCCAGCGGGAAGCTCGTCGTCAGCGTGAATTTGCCCCGGTTGCGCAGATCCTCGTAGAGCCGGACGATGATGCCGTTGCCGTCTTCCGCCTGCTTGACCGTCTCGATCACCACGTTGGAGGCATCGACCGCGACCAGCGACTCCGGCGCCGCGCTGCCCGTCCCGCCGCTGACTCGCTGCAGGATCAACGGGTCGTTGAGGTCGTAGGCTGCCGGGATGACTTCGGCGCGCCAGTCACCCGTGTGTGGCAGCAGACTGTAGGTCATCAGGTGCTCGCCCTCGTCGGCGATCGGGTCCGGGCTGGTCGCGCTCTTGAGCAGCGTCAGCCGGATCACGTTGTCGTGGACGTCGTAGCCATATTTGCAATCGTTGAGCAGCGCGACGCCGTAGTCGCCTTCGCTCAAGTCTGCCCACTTGTGGGCGCAGGTCTCGAAGCGCGCCCAATCCCATGAGGTGTTGCGATGCGTTGGGCGCTCGACGTTGCCCCACTGCACGTCGAAAGTCGCAGTCGGACTCAAGACGTCCACCGGGAAGGCGGCTTTGAGCAGCGTGTGATGCTCGTGCCAGTCGATCCACGTGTCGAAGTCGATCCGGCGGCTGTCCTTGTAGAGGTAAATCGTCTGGCGGATTTGGCTGTGCTGATAGCGCCGCCGGATCTCGACGCCGACGCGCAGCGCGCCTTGCTCGACGACGGTGACGCTCTCGACGCCTGCAATTTTCTCGGCGCGGTCTTCGTAGAAGATGTCGATGTCCCAAGCGTCGAAGTTCATCGGGCGGTCCTCGAAGACGATCAACTGATTGGCGGTTTCGCCCGCCGCCAGCACTTCGCGTTCGGCTTGCTTGTCGTAGACCCGGCTGACGTCACCCGCCGCGTTGATCTCGACGCGCAGCAGCGCGTTTTCGAGGATGGTCACGCCATCAGCTTGACCGACCGACAGATCGCTTTGCGGCGCGGCGACGGTTGACGTCTCGTGGATTGCCGTCAGTGCGTAGGGCGCGACGCTGCTCAGTTCGACCAGCGTGCCACCGGCGACCACTTGCGTGATCAGCGTGCCGTTCGCGTCGGCGAGTCCGCCGCTGATCGAGCCTTCCAGCCAGCCGATCCGCCGCCCGCCGAACGAAGTCGGGTTGATGGCGATGGCGGCGGTATCGCTGGGCAGTGACGCCGCCAGCGCCGCGATCGCGCGGTCGCGCACGCCTTCGCCCAACTCGCGGATCGTCGCGTAGTCCTTTTCGCTTTCCTCGTAGACCGGGTGTACCGACGATCCCGGCAGGATGTCGTGGAACTGGTTCAGGCAGATCAATTCCCACGCCTTCGTTACGTCGGCGTGCGGATAGGGTAGGTCGGTCGTGAGCGCTGCCAGTGCCGCCAAGAATTCGGCGTCGTGGAGCAAGAACTCGCTCTTGCGATTGTTGCGCTTGTTGCGCGCTTGGCTGGTGTAGGTGCCGCGATGGTATTCGAGATAGAACTCGCCGTTCCAGACCGGCAGATCGTCGGAAATCTCGTCGGCGATGCGATCCATGTACTCGCGGATGGTGCCGGGGCGCACGCGCGGTGCGCCGGGGAAGTCCGCCAGCGTCTCGACGTTCTCGATCATCTCGCGGGTGGGACCACCGCCACCGTCGCCGTAGCCATAAGCGATCAGCAGTTCGTCGTAGGCTTCTTTCTGGTGGAAATTGCGCCACGTTCCGAAGACTTCTTCCGCCGAGATGGTCGCGCTGTAGGTGGTCGAGTGGGGCAGCACTGTCCAGCCGGAAGGCGTGGTCAGGAAGTGAGTCAGCACTTTCGATCCGTCCAAGCCTTGCCACCAGAAAATCTGGTTAGGCATCTGGTTGTACTGGTTCCAGCTCATCTTGTGGGTGATGAAATACTTCATCCCCGCCTGCTGGATCAACTGCGGCAGCGCCCAACTGTAGCCGAAAGTGTCGGGCAGCCAGAGCACCGGCGTATCCGAGTCCGCGCCGAAATGTCGCTGGAAGTAGCCGCGACCGAGCAAGAACTGACGCGCCAGCAACTCCGCGCCGATGGCGTTGCAGTCCGGCTCGACCCACGTGCCGCCCATCGGCTCCCAGCGCCCTTCTTTGACCCGCTGTTTGATCTGCGCGAAGATTTCCGGGTAATACTGCTCGGTGTAGGCGTACAACTGCGGCTGACTCTGCGAGAAGATGTAATCGGGAAACTGTTCCATCAAGCGCAGGGCGGTGCTGAAGGTCCGTCCCGACTTGCGGACGGTCTGACCGAGCGTCCAGAGCCACGCCACGTCGATGTGGGCGTGACCGACGCCGACGATTTCCACGTCCATCGGCTCGCCTGCCACCGCGACCCCCGATTTGAGCGCGTCCATCGCCGCCGGGACGCTGGCGTAGAGCGCCTCGCCCATCGGATCGCGGGTATCGAGCACCTTGAAAGCGGCGTCGAGCGCGTTGAGCAGCCGTCCCTTAATCGGATCGTCCTCGTCAAGCTGCACCGCCACGTCCAGCGCGACCCGCGCCAGCACGACGAAATCGCGCAGCGGTTGATCGATCAGCACGACCGAGCATTCGAGCATCAGCAGCTTATTGGGGTTCGCCATGGTCTCAAAGCTGCCGAGTCCCGTCCAGCCGTGCAGCGCCAGCTGATGCGGCTTGCCGTCGCGCCATTGATCGTCGAGCCGAAACTCGTGATGATGCCGGTCGGCGGCGGCGTAGGGTTTGCCGTCGATGTACGCCAGCGTCTCCGGGTGGCTGAAGTCGCCGGCAATGCCGATCGGCAGATGCAGCGCGACCGGGGAGTGCTTGTCCCAGTCCGCCGGGATTTGGAACGACGACTTCATGATGAAATCCGTCCACCACGTCCCCCAATAGGTGTTCGGCTCGATCACGTCCCACGTGCTGGGGTCGTATTCGTCGCCGATTGGCGGCGCTTCCAGCGGGCTGCTCAGCGTCTTGTAACGGAAGGGGGCTAGCGGTTGCTTCTGTCGGTAGACGAATGGCTCGATCAAGCCGATCCGCTGGCTGATCTTCTCCGGTGTCCAATGGGTTTTGTGATACAAAACGTTTACTCCTTAACAAGTTGAAGCTGCTTCACGCTTATTTTCGGAAGGGGATTATAGCGAAGTTCAGCCCGGTTGTTGGGATTTGTGGTCTGTGGTTGGTTCGCGGAATAAGGCGTCAGCCTCTGTTTGTGTGGGTTTGTAGGGGCACGATATATCGTGCCCCTACGGGGCGATACCACGCATCGGCGCGCGACCTAATGTCGGGTGAGCAGCACGACCAGCCCGACGCCGCCCATCAACAGCAAACCGAGCATCAGCGAGCAGGTCGAGATGACGAACTCGGCGCTGTCCCGCGGGAGCGTGAACATCAAAACCAGCGCCAGCCCCGCGATAAACACGCCACCCCGAAAAAACGCCTTGAGTGCTTCGGGATTCATGAGTAGAGCTTCAGTCCCTCACCTTCGGTAAGCGGCGTGCAGGCGACCTCAGCCTCGCTGGCTGCGCCGGGGACGCGCTTCAGCTTGGGAATGGCGGTCTCGCATTCGCCTTCGACGAACCACGGGCAGCGCGGATGGAACGAGCAGCCCGGCGGCAGTTCGGTCAGGCGCGGGATGTCCTCGCTGCGCAGTTGAATGTGGACTTTACTGCGCGTGCGCTCCGGGTCGGCTTCCGGGATCGCCGAGAGCAGCACCTTGGTATAGGGATGCTGCGGGTTGGCGATGATCTCCTTCGTCTCGCCGATCTCGACCACGCGACCGAGATACATCACCGCGATCCGCCCCGTCCACGCGAAATATTTCGCCAACGCGAGGTCGTGGGTGATGAAGACGATGGTCACGTTCAGGTTGGTGCGCATGTCCATCATCATGTTGAGGATGCCCATGCGGATCGAGACGTCGATCATGCTCACGGCTTCGTCGGCGACGATCACCGAGGGGTTGGTCGTCAGCGCGCGCGCGATACTGACACGCTGGCGCTGTCCGCCGCTGAGTTGGTGCGGATATTTGTCGATCAAGTCGACCGCCGGGGTCAAGTCGACCATTTCCAGCAGTTCGACCACGCGCGCCCGCGCTTGAGCACGGTTCCGTACCAGCTTGTGGCGGAACAGCGGGAAGCTCAGAATATCGTAGATCGTGTGGGTCGGGTTGAGCGACGCATACGGGTCTTGGTGAATGATCTGCACCGAGCGCCGGTAGCTCCGGTAGGCTTCACCCCGGAGCGTCGAGACGTCTTTACCTTCGAATAAGACGTGCCCCGCGCTCGGCTTGAGCAAGCCGGAGAGGATTTTGCCGGTCGTGGTCTTGCCGCAGCCGCTTTCTCCGACGAGGCAGAGAAATTCAAGTTTGTTGATTTTGAGATCGATTTTCTGCAGCACCGGGATGATCGTGTTGCCTTTTTTGAAACTGCGCGACACGTCGTCGAGCTGGAGAATTACGTCGTTGGAAGTTACGTCGCCCATCAATTCTGCTCCGCTTCGAAGAATTCGGCGCGCGCTTCGATGACTTTATCGGTGTGCCAGCAGGCGGCGCTGTGATTAGTCTCATAGTCGACCAGCGGCGGTTCGTCGGTCTTGCACTGGTCGGTGGCGAACGGGCAGCGCGGGTGGAACCGGCAGCCTGTCGGTGGGTGGATTAAGTTGGGTGGCTCGCCCTCGATGCCTTCGAGTTCGGCTGCACCTTGGGTGAGCTTGGGCACCGACCGCAGCAGACCCAGCGTATAAGGATGCAGCGGGCGATAGAACATGTCGTTGACGCCGCCCAACTCGACGATCTTGCCGGCGTAGGTCGTCGCCACGCGATCCGCCATTTCCGCCGCCAGCGAGAGGTCGTGGCTGATGAAGATGATGCTGAAGCCGAGCCGGGCTTGCATCTCCTTGAGCACGTCGATGATGGCGCGCTGCGTCAAGATGTCGAGCGCGGTCGTCGGCTCGTCGAGGATCACGATCTGCGGGTCGAGCAGTACGCCGAGCGCCAGCAGGGTCCGCTGACGCATCCCACCGCTCAATTCATGCGGGTAAGCGTTGAAAACGCGCTCCGGGTCGAGCCGCACCAGCTTGAACAATTCCAGCGTGCGCTCCTCGACGGCGTGCTTATCTCTTTTGCCGTGCGCGGCTGCCGTGTCCATGAACTGATCGCGGATGCGCAGCACCGGGTTGAAAGCGTTTTGCGCGCCTTGAAACACCATCGCGCAGTCGTACCAGCGGAACTGACGCAGCGCTTCCGGGTCCAGCTTAAGCACGTCTCGCGTCTTGCCGTCGCGGGTGTACAGCACTTCTCCCCCGGTCACGCTGGCGTTGTTAGGCAGCATCTGAATCAGCGAGAGGCTGAGCGTGGTCTTGCCGCAGCCGCTTTCGCCGATCAGCGCCAGCGCTTCGCCTTTGCGCAGGTTGAAGGAAACGTCGGTGGTCGCTTGCACGTCGCCGCGCGGCGAGTGATAGACCACCGAGATATTTTTGACTTGTAGAATAACGTCGTCGGGCATAGATGCTCCCTGCTAGTGCTGAGTGCCGAGCGATGAGCGATGAGTGTAAAATGCTCACTCACTGAGCGCTCGTAATTCTGTCTGCTCATTCGCAATCGCTGCCTCCTACCAGACGGCAGCAGTACGATTGCGTTGTGCGATCCCTTCAATTCACGTTCTTAGCTGATGGTTTCAGCCATCGGTTAGTTCGCCGTCCGCAAACGCGGATCGAACATTTCCTCCAGCGCGCGGGCGAACAGGACCATGCTCACTTGGAACATCGCAATTGCCACCACCGGAGCCAGCACCATGTTGGCGCTGTCGGCGCTGAACAGCGTGCCGCGCGTCCGCCCGAAGTAGAGCATCACGCCCCACGTATAGTCGTTGATCGGAGCCATGCCTAAGAAGATCAAGCCGACCTGCTGGTACATCGCGCTGGTGACCGCGAAAATGAAGTTGATGGCGACGAAGCTCATCATGTTGGGCAGAATTTCGCGCGTGATGATGTGGCGCAAGCCCAAATCGAGCGCGACTGCCGCCTCGACGTAATCGCGCTCGCGCAGGCTGAGCACCTGCGAGCGAATGGCGCGCATCAACACGGGCCACGACAACGCCGCGATCAGCACGGCAAGTAAGATCGTGTTGTCGAGCCGGATCAGGGCTGCCAAGACGATCAACAGCGGGAACGCCGGGATCGTCAGCACGAAGTTCGCCGCGCTGGTCAGCACGTTATCGACCACGCCGCCGATCAGCGCCGCCAGCGAGCCGAGCACGACTGCGATGATCGTCGAGAACAAGCCCGCCAGCACCGCCGTCATGATCAGCGACGTGCCGCCGTTGATGATGTGGCTGAACAGGTCGCGTCCCTGCGTATCCGTGCCGAGCAAGTGCGGTGCGCCGAGGCTCGGATCGGAGACGACCAAATCGGCGTTGGCAGGGTTATTCGTGATGTATTTCTTGACCTGATCCGAGAAGATCACCAGCGCGTCGATGTCGCCATTCTGCAGCTTGGTGATCGCTTGGGTGATGCCTTGTCCGCTGCGCCAGCGGGTCGTGTTGACGGTGAAGGTGTCGGCGTAGGCGGCGATCGTATCGGCGTTACCGGTCTCCGTGACGATGCCGACCGTCTTTCCCTTCAGGCTCGCCAACGAGGTGTAGGTGTTGGCATCCGCCGCCCGCACCAGCAGTTGATCGCGCGAGCCAGCCGGTGCGGCGATCTCGTCGAGCCGGACTTGACTGTCGAAGGGGACGATCAGCGGTCCGATGAAAATCCAGACGGCGTAGATCACCAGCCCGATGAAGCCGATCATCCCGGCACGGTTGCGACCGAGCGCGCGCAGAAAAACGACGAACGGTCGCGTGAACCGCTCGATCAGCGATGGTTCGGCGTAAATCACTTCTTGCGAGTTGGGCTGCTGCGCGAGCGTGGTCATTTGTCACCGCCTACCCGTACGCGCGGGTCGAGCCGACTGTAAAGCAAGTCTGCCAGCAAGTTTGAGATGACCACCGACAGCGTGATGATCAGGAAGACGCCCTGCATCGAGGTGTAATCGCGCTGGCTGATCGAGAAGAACAGGAAGCTGCCGATGCCCTTATAGACGAACAGTTCCTCGATAATGACGCTGCCGCCGATGATGAAACCGATGTTGATCGCCAACAGCGTGAACATCGGCAGGGCGGCGTTGCGCGCCACGTAAGAGACGAGGATGCGGCGCGAAGTCAAGCCGCGCGCCTTCGCCACGTTGATGTAATCTTCGCTGAGTGTGCTCACTGTGCTGTTGCGCATGTTGAGCATCCACGAGCCGATCGTGCCCATGACGTAGATCAGCACCGGCAGGAACGCGTGTTTTAGCACGCTGAGGATGAACTCAATGTTGAAGCCGATGGTCAGACCGTTGTCATAGGTGCCGCGCATCTCGCCGACGGAGAACCACTTCAGCTCCACGCCAAAGATGATCAAGATGAGCAGCCCCCAAATATAGTTGGGGACGGCACTCAGGACCGACGAGAGCAGCGAGAGTCCGTGATCCAATACGCTGTTGCGCCCATATGCCATCAGCGTCCCTAACGAGATGCCGAGTCCAAAACTGATCACCAAGCCCAGCCCGACCGCGAACAGTGTCCACGGTAGGAAGCGGGCGATCTGGTCGATCACGCGGGTGCCGTTGGAGACAATCGAGGTGCCTAAGTCGCCGTGTGCCAGCTGCCCCATGTACTCGATGTACTGCGACAGCGGCGTCGCGTCCGGGTCGAAATGGAACTGACCGGCGGCGCGAGCGTGCGCATCCTCGTAGGTGAGGCTCTGCTGGTTCATCAGATATTCGGTGTAGACGTCGACGGGGTTACCGGGCATCAACCGAATGAGAAAGAAGGTGAACGTAATCACTGCCCAGACGGTCACGAACGCTTGCACCAGAACGCGCACGGTGTAATTGCGATAGATGCGTCGAGCAGTATCCAAAATGTGGAAACCAAAAACAGGCGCCGCCGTGACATCATCATGGACGGTTGGAACTTGAGTTGCCATTAGTCGATTCTCAACATTAACTTCGCATAACTATAAAAAGGACGAACAACGTTCCTCGTCCTCGTAGTTTTGCAGCAATAGGGCAGCGAACTCAGCGTCCGCTGCCCGTATTTATTAAACTTACATTGCTGGACCCATACCACCGGTCATGATGAGGTAGGGGATAAAGGCGTCGTTCGCGTTGCCCCATGGGTTGATGTAGATCGGGTCATCGGCGGCAGGCGCATCCAGATACGTGCGGTTGAGCGGGTTGTTGCCGTGACGCTCCCACAATGGGATGCAGGGCAGCAGTTCGTTGAAGGACTGCGCGAGTTCTGCCACGTAACCCTTCTGAACGTCCACGTCCAGACCTTGCTCGGACTTCAGCGCCGCGTCGACGACGTCGAGCGTGCCACCGCTGTAGGTGACGTTGGTGTCGAAGTGCATACCGCCACCAACACCTTCACCCGCCAGAACGCCCTGACCGTTGTAACGGCGGTACGGCTCCAGATACAACTCGCCGGGGAACGGAGAACCCACGCCCCAGTTACGGATCGCCATCTGGAAGTTGCCATCGTACACGTCCTGCTGCTGCTGCTGGAAGGTGATGGCGCTGCCGGTGATCTGGAAGCCGAAGTTGTTCAACTGCTCAATCGCGTTTTCAGCCGCTGCCGACCAGTCAGCGTATTCAGCCGGGAATTCGAGGTCGAACGCCAGCGGATTACCCTGATCGTCCATCCACATGCCGTCGGCACCCTTGGTGAAGCCGATGCCTTCGAGCAGCGACGTCGCTTTGTCGAGGTCGGTGTCGTAGGGGTTGAGGGCGTCGATCTGATCCTGCGTCAGCCATGCCGAGTCGAGCGCGTCGCTCATGCCGCTCATGTCGGCGACGGCGACACCCGAATTACCGAGGCTGACGAAACCGTTCTGATCGCGGTTGATGACGTAAGCCATCGCCTGACGAACTTCGACTTTATCCAGCGGCGAAACGCTGTAGTTGACGTAGATCGCGGGACCGCTGTAGCCGGGACCACGAATGATGTCGATACCGGCGTCGACGAACGACTGCTCGGTCGCCGGCGGGAAGCCGTGCGTGGCGTACCAAACGTCACCATTGGCGACCAGCGGGGTGACGACTTCGGTCTCGCCGTTCCACACGACGACCGAGTCGAACTTGACCGTGTCGGCATCCAGACCGCCCGGATTCTTCACCAGCGTGATGCTGGCGTCGGTGATGCTGGACGGGTCAAGGACGTACGGACCAACCGACTGCGGCGTATCGGGGCGGAAGTCGGTCAGTTCAGAGACCAGCGCGTCGAAATCGGCGTCGCCGGTGGTTGCGCCCGCTTCGATCAACGGCAGCGCGCGTTCGGCGAACGTGCCATAGACGCTGGTCGGGCGAATGCGCTCGGTGAGGATCAAGCGCTCAAGCAGCGGCGAGGGCGCGGTCACCGTGAATTTGGCGGTCAGGTCATCGACGGCTTCGACTTTGGAGATCGAATCCCAGACCTGACGTCCAAGCAGATACCAAGTATCAAAAGTGGTCACAATGTCTTGTGAGGTGAGCGGCGTGCCGTCGTTCCATGTGATGCCCGGTTTGAGCGTGACGACGTAGTTGTTATCCGCATCGAACCCGAAGCTGTCGGCGAGCAGACCTTCGTAGGTGCCGTCCGACCAGTGATAGAAACCGAGACCGGGGAACATCAACTGCTCATAAATACCCAGCGCGAGCGAGTTGGTGGCGTACATATTGAAGTGACCGGTCGGTGGAACTTGGTAGGGCCAAGCACCCTTGAATGGCGTTCCCTCGTCTTGGGCGTTCACCACGCCAACGGCAAGGAGTAGAGAGAGGATCACGAAAAGGAAAATAAAACGGTGTTTTGGCTGCATCTTTGACCTCTTGGCTTTTGGTGACTAAAAGGGATGCGAAGACTGCTTATATTAAGTAACTCTAGCGACTCCTTTCTCGATTGTAATTATGAGGTTCTGCCAACAATCGTAGCCCAACTTTAGGACATCGCCAAATCAATTTGGCAATTTCTACAAGTGGATCATGTGCACTATATAGCGAGTTTGTTAAACTTACAAACAAATCACTGTTGTCCTGCTTTCACCTTGAGCCTCGGTTTACCTAGCACAATTGGAGTTTATCGCTCATGTCTGTATCGATCAATTTGCTCCCCCAACCCCGCAGCATAACGCTGACGGGTGGGACGTTCACCCTGACGGCGGGCTTCATTGCCCTTGACGCCGATCCCGCTGTCGATCTCTTAGCCGCTGGACAACGCTTGCAAGCGGCGCTCTCGGCGTTTGCCGGTCTCGACTGCGAAATCATCGCCGGGGCGCACGACGGTGCGCCGATCACCATCACCTTCGAACCGACCGATCAAGCTGAAGCCTACCACCTCAGTATTACGGCGAGCGGCATCAAGATCGCCGGCAGCGACGCACCGGGCGCGTTCTACGGCGTCGCCACGCTGATCCAACTGCTGCGCACGCACGGCGCAGCGCTGCCACTGCTCGAAATCGACGATTATCCCGACTTCCCCGCGCGCGGCGTCATGCTCGACGTCAGCCGCGACAAAGTCCCGACCATGGAAACCGTCTACGGCTTGGTCGATTGGCTGGCGGGCTTGAAGATCAACCAGTTCCAGTTGTACACCGAGCACACCTTCGCCTATCGTCAGCACCCGGAAGTGTGGGCGGAAGCGACACCCTTCACCTCGGAAGACATCCTTGCGCTCGATGCCTACTGCCGCGAGCGCTTTATCGAACTCGTCCCCAATCAGAACAGCTTCGGGCACATGTATCGCTGGCTCAAGCACCCGAAGTATGGACACTTGGCAGAAACCCACGAGAAGGTGATCGAGTGGATGAACGAGATTCCGTTCACGCTCGCGCCGACCGAACCCGGCTCGGTCGAATTGATGGCGGGCATCTACGACGAACTGCTGCCCAATTTCACCAGCCCGATGTTCAACATTGGCGCGGATGAGACGTGGGACTTGGGCACCGGCAAGGCGAAGTCGCTGGTCGAAGAAAAGGGCAAAGGGCGCGTTTATCTCGACTTCGTGCTCGAACTCTATAAGCTGGTCAAGTCGCACGGGCGCACCATGATGTTCTGGGGCGACATCATCAACCAGTACCCCGAACTCGTGCCGGAGATCCCCAAAGACGTGATCGCGCTGGAGTGGGGCTACGAAGCCGATCACCCGTTTGCGGAGAAGTCGAAGCTGTTCGGCGAGTCCGGGATTCCCTTCTACGTCTGCCCCGGCACCTCGACGTGGGTGTCGCTGAGCGGACGGACGGATAACATGCTCGGCAACATCCGCAACGCGGTTGAAAACGGGCTGAAGTACGGCGCGATCGGCATCCTCAACACCGATTGGGGCGATCGCGGTCACTGGCAGCAGCTTCCGATCAGCTATGCCGGGTACGCCTATGGCGCGGCGCTCAGTTGGTACGCCGATGGCAACTACGAGATCGACCTCCCGGCGGCGCTCAATGCCTTCGCCTTCGCCGACAGCGCGGGCGTGATGGGCAAGCTCGCCTTCGACCTCGGCAATACCTACAAAGAAACCGGCGTGGTCATCCACAACAGCAATCTGCTCCACTGGATTTACACCATGTCGCTGCACGAGATGCGTGTCAATTGGCACCGCATGATCCGCGACAACGGCGCGGAAGTGCTCAACACCAACGCGCTGCTGACCGAGAACATGTATGCGGTGCTGGAATACGTCGACGACGTGATGAAGCCGCTCGACAGCGCCCAGATCGACCGTCCGGATGCCGACCTGATCAAGCGCGAGTTCCGCCAATCGGCGGCGATGCTCAAGCACGGCGCGCGGCGGGTGCTGCTGGAAGCCGGCGATACCAGCGTCAGCCGAGCCGCGCTGCTCAACGAGTTGAACGGCATCATCGAGGAGCAGCGGGCGCTCTGGGTGGCGCGTAACCGCGTCGGCGGCTTGAGCGACAGCATCGCCGACCTCGAAGCCGCCCGCGAGCTGTACCGCGACGACGACGAATAGCACAATCATATATTCGCTCGTCAGGTGAACACGTGGGGCGCTGATGCGTGATATTATTCTGACCTCACCCCTAAATCCCCTCTCCATTGCATAGAGAGGGGACTTGAAAACCTCTCAACTGTCTTTACCCCCTCTCTACATAGTGGAGAGGGGGCAGGGGGTGAGGTCAAAAAGTGCGTCTTCATCCGCTTGACGGCAATTTTAGCAAAATGGTGGTATTTTGCAGCTGTTTTCCTAAACGTCGAGATTGGAGCAAATCGGTAATGGCACCCTTGAACGTTGTGGTCCTCGGTGCAGGTGGACGCGGCAACACTTATGGCGCGTTCGCTTTGCGCTATCCCCAAGAGATGCAGGTCGTCGCAGTCGCCGAGCCTCGTGCGGATCGGCGCGCGTTGTTCACCGGGCTGCATGACATCGCCCCCGAAAATACTTTCGAAAACTGGCAAGACTTGATCGCCGCCGGGAAGCTCGGCGACGTGCTGATCAACGCGACGATGGACCGGATGCACACCGAATCGACGCTGGCAGCGCTCGAAGCCGGTTACGACGTGCTGCTCGAAAAGCCGATGTCGCCCGACCTGCACGAGAACGTCCGCTTGGTGCAGGCGGCGGAGGAGCACGGGCGGCTGCTGCAAATCTGCCACGTGCTGCGCTATTCGCCCTTCTTCCAAAAACTGCGCGAGATCGTCCAGTCGGGGCGCTTGGGACGCATCATCAGCATCGACCACCGCGAGAACCTGATCTACTATCACATGGCGCACAGCTACGTGCGCGGCAACTGGCGCAACTTCGCCGAGGGCGGACCGATGATCCTCGCCAAGTGCTGCCACGACCTCGACATCCTCTACTGGATGCTGCGCCAGCCGGTCGTCAGTATGCAGTCGTTCGGCTCGCTGACGTGGTTCAAGCCGGAAAACGCGCCCGAAGGCGCGCCGCTCCGCTGTACCGATGGCTGTCCGGCGGCGGAAAGCTGCAAATACTACGCCCCGCACGTCTATATGCCCGGTGGCGTCGGCAGCGATTACATGCGCCACATCGTCAGCCTCGATCAGCGCCCCGAAGCGATCATGAACGCGCTGGAGACCGGTCCCTATGGGCGCTGCGTCTATCACTGCGATAACGACGTCGTCGATCACCAGTCGCTCAACATGGAATTGGGCGATGGCACGACCATCACCATGACCATGCAGGGGCAGGGCAATTACGAAGGGCGCTCGATGCGCTGGGATGGCACCCGCGCGACGCTCTACGGCAAGTTCACCGAAGGCGGCGACAAGATCACCATTCACGATCACCTGACCGGCGAAGTCGAGGACGTGCCGATCATCGCCCGCGACGAGAGCGGTCACGGCGGCGGCGATTACGGCATCGTGCGCTCGTTCCTCAACGCGGTCAAGGGTGTGCCCGACGACAGCGTGACCACCGCCCGCGAGTCGCTGGAAAGCCACCTGATGGCGTTCGCGGCAGAAGAGTCGCGCCTGACTCATACGGTCGTTGACATGGCAGAATACCGCGCCCGCGTCGAGGCTGAGGCGCACGCGCTCTATCAGTAGCGTGTCAGCCGATGAGCCACGTTCGCACCGGAATTGAAGTGCTGCGCCGCGATGAGTTCAAGCCGCTGCGCGGACTGCGCGTCGGGCTGCTGACTAATCCCAGCGGCGTCGACAGCACCTTGATCAGCACCGTCGCGATTCTGCGCCGCGAGCCGGATGTTCGGCTTGCGGCGTTGTTCGCGCCCGAACACGGCGTCTTTGCCGCCGCGCCGGATGCCGAACGCATCCCCTCGACGGTGGACGCCCGTACCGGGCTGACCGTTCACAGCTTGTACGGCGAACATTTCCGCCCGACCCGCGCCATGCTCGCCGATTTGGACGTCGTCGTCTGCGATCTTCAGGACATCGGCGCGCGCTTTTACACCTATCTCTGGACGATCTCGCACGTGCTCCAAGCGCTCGGCGAGTACGGCGTGCCCGTGCTGATCCTCGACCGTCCTAATCCGCTCGGCGATACGGTCGCCGGACCGCTGCTGCGCCCCGACTGCGCCTCGTTTGTCGGACGCTACCCGATCCCGATCCGGCATGGCATGACCCTCGGCGAGCTTGCCACGCTGATCAATGCAACGTGGAATCCCCAGCCCGCCGACCTGACCGTGATCCCCTGTGACGGCTGGGGGCGCTCGATGACGTGGGAGCAGACCGGCTTGCCCTTCGTGCCGCCGTCGCCCGCGATGCCGCACTTGAGCACTGCGCGGCAGTATCCCGGCGCGTGCCTGATCGAGGGCACGACGCTCTCCGAGGGGCGAGGGACGGCGCTGCCGTTCGAGATCGTCGGCGCGCCGGGGATCGACGGCGACCGCCTCGCCGATCACCTGAACGGCTTGGGCTGGTCGGGCGTGCGCTTTCGTCCGATCTCGCTTTACGCCCTGCGCCAGCAAGCACGCGGGCAGCGAGTGTTACGGCGTGCAGGTGCACGTTACCGATCTCCCTGCCTTCGACCCGATTGCCGTCTGGCTCGGCGTGATCCGTGAGATCCGCCAGCTATTCCCTGATGCCTTCGACTGGCTGCCGCCGGTCGGCGGTTTGCAGCACTTCGACCGGCTGATCGGTAATCGCGATCTGCGTCCGGCGCTCGACGCGGGCGCGTCGCTGGCGGAACTGACGCGCGGCTGGGCGGATCAGGTCGATCAGTTCCGGCTTCAGCGCCAACCTTATTTGCTCTACCAGTGAAAGCTTTGTCAATGATTGCTTCTGAGCTTGACGCTTTTGTCCGTCCCTACGTCGGGAAGGTCTTTCCGGCGATCACGCATGTCGGCTTATTTACACGGCGAGCGCGTCGTCGATAGCGCGTGGGGCTGGCTCGACCCGGACGATCAAACCCTGCCGGTCACGCCCGAATCGCGCCACGATTTCGCCTCGCTGACCAAGCTGTTCACGACCACCGCGCTGCTGTCGCTGATCAGCGCGGGCGCGGCGAATGTGGATACGCCGCTGGTCGAGATCGTCCCCGAATTCGGCGCGATCGCGCCGCGCGGCATCGACGGCGGACAGGATCCGCACACCCGGCAGATGCTCCCTGCGCCGCCGGATCGGAGCGCCGAGACGGTCGATCCGGCGCAGATCACGCTGTTTCACCTGCTGACGCACACGTCGGGCTTAGCACCGTGGCGCGCCGTCTTCGACGCTGCCGGACCTGTCCCGCCGCCGCCCGCGCTGGGCGACTCGTATGACCGCGCCGGACGCTGGCAGCGTGGATTACAGGCGATCTGCGGCTATCCGTTCGTCGGGCAGCCCGGTGAAGCCGTGCGTTACAGCGATCTCGGCTTCATGCTGCTGGGCGAGGTCGTTTCGCGCTTGCATGGCACCCCCGGCGACCTCGAAACGGCGATCCGCGCCCGCGTCACCGCGCCGCTGCAGTTGGACTCACTGTTGTTCAATCCGGTGCAGCACGGGATCGCGCTGTCAAGCATCGTCCCGACCGAATATGATACGCTCTGGCGACAGCGCCGCGCATGGGGCGAAGTCCACGATGAGAACGCCTGCGGCGTCGGCGGCGTTGCCGGTCACGCCGGGTTGTTCGGCACGGCGCGCGACGTCGCCCGCTTCGGGCAGGCGTGGCTGAGCGGCGATCTGCCCGACATCACGCCGGAGCTGCGCGACTGCCGCCGTCGCCGAGCAGGTGGTCACCGACGACGAGCGGCGCGGCTTGGGCTGGATGCCGCGTTCGCGGCAAGGGTCGTCGGCGGGCGACTACTTCAGCGCCGATTTGTTCGGGCATACCGGTTTCGTCGGCAACAGCTTGTGGATCGACCCGGAGCAGGAACTCGTGGTCGCCTGCATGACCAACCGCGTCTATTACGGGCGGCAGGCGGACGGCATCATCGCTTTTCGCCGCGCGCTGCACGATTGGCTCTGGCAGCGGCTCTGCTCATGAGCGGGGCGTACTTTCTCGGCTTGGACGGCGGCGGGAGTCACCTGCGGGTGGCGCTCTGCGATGATACCATGCAGCCGCTGGTCCAGCGCGAGTACGGACCCGCCAATCCCGGCAGCATCGGACAAGCTGTCGCCCGCCAGCGGATTCAGACCGCGATCAATGAGACGCTAGCGCAGGCTGATTTACCGGCTGAGGCGGTCGCGGCGGTCGGGATTGGCATCGCGGGCATGGCGGCGGAGCATTCCGCCGACTGGCTGACGGGCGTCGTCCGTGAGGTGCTGCCCGCCGCGCAAATCGCCCTCAGTTCGGACGTCGAAATCGCGCTGGTGGGGGCGTTAGGTCAGCGGTTGGGCATTGTCGTGCTGGCGGGAACCGGCAGCGCGGCTTACGGCGTCAATCGTGCCGGTGACGCGCTGCTGGTCGGCGGCTGGGGCTACCTGCTCGGCGACGAGGGCAGCGGTTACTGGATCGGCGCGGAGGCGCTGCGGCTGCTCGCACGCGATAGCCGATCAGCGTCCGGCAGCGCCCGCTGAAAGTGAATTCGACGCTGCCCGCGCAGATCATGGCGGCGCTCGATCTGGCGACGCCCAAGGCGGTCGTCAAATGGCTCTATCACGGATCGGGGTCGCGGGTCGCTGAGGTTGCCCGCCTCGCCGAGATCGTGCTGGCAGCCGCCGATGCGGGCGATCCGGGCGCCGATGCCATCATCGCCGCCGCCGCCGAGTCGCTGGCGCAGTTGGCGCAAACCCTGTGGCGGCGCTTGGGCGATCCATCGCTGCCGGTCGGTTTTGCCGGGGGCTTGCTGGCGCGTGATAATCGCCTGAGCCAACGCCTCGCGGAGCAGCTTGGGCTATCGACGATTCCCGCACCGCGCTATCCGCCGGTGATCGGCGCGGCGCTGCTGGCGAAGCAACTTTATCTAGCGTGAATGATGGTTGAGGAATCTCAAGGAGGATTTTCGCCGTAGGGGCACGATATATCGTGCCCCTACCTGAGAAAATTCGCCTACGGGGCTATTTTGTCCATAACGGACATTACCTATCGACAAACACTAGGGAAGATTACGATGTCCACTGAGGACGCCAACGCTAAAACCACTCAGCTTGACCAGCTATCGACGCTGGACATAGTGCGGATCATCAACGAGGAAGACGGGAAAGTCGCGCTGGCGGTGCAGCAGGCGCTGCCGCAGATCGCCCAAGCGGTCGATGCGGTCGTCGCCGCTTTCGCGCGCGGCGGACGCCTGATCTACTGCGGCGCGGGCACCAGCGGACGGCTCGGCGTGCTCGATGCCGTCGAGTGCGTGCCGACCTTCGACGTCTCGCCCGATCTGGTCGTCGGGCTGATCGCCGGGGGCAACGGCGCGATGATGCGCGCCGTCGAAGGCGCGGAAGATCGCCGCGAATTCGGTGAGGCGGATCTGCGAGCGCTCAACCTGACCGCCGCTGACGTGGTCGTCGGTATCGCCGCCAGCGGGACGACGCCTTACGTCCTCGGCGCGCTGGCTTATGCCGAGCAAGTCGGCGCGGTGACGGTCGGCATCACCTGCAACGATCCCGCCCCGGTGCTCGATCAGGCGCGGATCAAGATCGCGCTGATCGTTGGACCGGAAGTCGTCACCGGCAGCACGCGCTTGAAAGCGGGGACGGCGCAGAAAATGGCGCTCAACATGATCAGCACGGCGGCGATGGCGCGTTCGGGCAAGGTCTACGGCAATTTGATGGTGGACGTGCAGGTCACCAACGAGAAGCTGGCGCGCCGCGCCAACCGGATCGTCCGGCAGGTGACCGGCGTCGATGAGGCGACTGCTGCCGAATTACTAACGGCAGCCAACAACAGCACCAAAGTCGCCATCGCCATGCAGCGACGCGGCGTCGATGCGGCGACCGCGCGCGAACTCCTGCGCCAAGCGAACGGCTTTCTGCGAACGGTGATCGACGGTTAGCGCTGCCCGCGCAGGCGCGGATCGAGCACGTCGCGCAGCCCGTCGCCGAGCAGGTTGAAGCCGAGCACGCCCAGAATGATCGCCAGCGCCGGGAACAGCATCAGCCACGGCGCGATCTCGGCGAGGCTGCGGCTTTCGCTCAGCATGACGCCCCACGAGGGCGTCGGCGGCTGCGTGCCCAAGCCGAGGAAGCTCAAGCCCGCTTCGGTCAGCAGCGCCCACGACAGCGCCAAGCTGACCTGCACGATCAGCGGCGCGAGGGTGTTGGGCAGGATGTGGCGCAGGATGATGCGCGCGTCCGACATGCCCAAGCAGCGCGTCGCCGTGATGTACTCCATCTCTTTGACCGACAGCACCGGACCGCGCGCCACCCGCGCGAAGATCGGCGTGTAGACGATGGCGATTGCCATGCACGGTCGTGTTGATGCCCGGACCGAGCACGCTGACGATCACCAGCGCTAAGAGCAGGGCGGGCAGCGCGAAGAACACGTCCATGATCCGCATGATCACGTTGTCGAACCAGCCGCCGATGTATGCCGAAAGCGTGCCCAGCAGCGTCCCCAGAATGCCCGAGATCGCCACCGACGCCAGCGACACCCGCAGCGAATTCGCCGCGCCTTCCATCAAGCGGCTGGCGACGTCGCGCCCGAATAGGTCGGTGCCGAGCACGTACTGCGCGCTTGGTCCGGTCAGCCGGTCGCGGACGTGCTGTTCCAGCGTCGGGTAGGGCGTGACGCCTGACCGCGCCCATCACGCCGATCACCACGTAAGCCGTGACCAGCAGCAGCCCGACGGTGCCGCTCAGGTTCTTGAGCAGACGCCGCAGCGTCGAAGGTTGAGGCGTGTCAGTGTCAAGTTTTGGCGGCATAAGAAATTCGCGGATCGATCGCGGTATAGATCAGGTCGGTGATCAGGTTGATGATGACGAAGTTGAAGGCGATGAACAGCGCAATGCCCTGCACCAGCGCGTAATCGCGCTGGGAGATGGCGTTGAACACCAGCCGACCAATTCCCGGCAGGGCGAAAATTTCCTCGATGATCACCGTGCCGCCGAGCAAATAGCCGATCTCGACGCCGACGATCGTCACCACCGGGATCAAGGCATTGCGGAGCGCATGCCGTCGCACGACGGTACCCTCAGCCAATCCCTTGCTACGAGCGGTGCGCATGTAATCCTGCCCGAGCACTTCGAGCATGGCGGAGCGGGTCGTGCGCATCACCGAGGCGGCGAAGGAGAAGCCGAGCGTGAACGCCGGAAAGATCATCTGGCTGAGGTTGCGCGTCGGGTCAACGTTCAGGGCGACGAAATCGCCGGAGTTGGGCAGGATGCGGAAATAGACCGAGAGCACGAAGATCAGCAGTGTGCCGAGCAGAAAACTGGGCACCGCCAATCCGAGCAGTGCCAGCACCCGCCCGATCAGGTCGATCACCGAATTGTGCTTGACGGCGGACAGAATCCCGATCGGGATGCCCAGCAGCAGCGCGATCAGCACCGAGAGCGCCGTGAGTTCGAGCGTCACCGGGAAGCGGTCGAGGATCAGGTCGAGCACCGGCTGCCCGTAGCGCATCGACAAGCCCAGATCGCCGTGCGTGACGCCGCCGATCCACGAGAAATACTGCTCGACCACCGGCTTATCCATGCCGAAGTAGGCTTCCAGCGATTGGCGCTGCGTTTCGGTCAGCATTCCGGCTTCGGTGCCGAGCATGGCGGTGATGGCGTCGCCCGGCACGAGGCGGATCGCGCCGAAGATCAACAGTGAGACGCCGAGCAGCGTGGGGATAAATGCGATCGCCCGCTGCGTGAGGTAACGAATCATAGCAGTCGGGCAGCCGAGCACCGTAACGCGATCTTGCCAATCAAGGCGGTGTATCCGCCCCCTCTCCCTACGGAGAGGGGGGTCAGGGATTGTAGGGGCGCACGGCTGTGCGCCCGCTCTCCACCTTTAATTCCGCATCACGAGTGCCCGGCTGCCGCTGTGCCTTAGCGGTTGATCTCAGCCTGCGCCAACCCCAGAATGGAGCTGGTCGGCGAGGGGACGAAGCCGGTCACGTAAGGCTGCTGCGCGGTGTAGTTGTAACCGACGTACAGCCAGACCCACGGCGACTGTTCCGTGATGTAGGTCTGGAACTCGGCGAAAGTGTCGTAGCGCGCCTGCGGATCGGTTTCGGTGCGCCCGTCGGCGAACAGTTGATCCAGCTTCGGATCGCTGAACCCGGCGACGTTATTCAGGTTGCCGGTCGAGGGCCAGTAGCGGGCGTACATCGTGTACGGGTCAGGGCGACCGCCGTTGAGCGCGACGGCGGCTTCGAAGTCGCCATCCAGCCAGCGCTGGACGTAGACGCCCAGTTCCAGCGATTCGATCTCGACGGTGATGTTGATGTCAGCCAGCTGCGCCTGAATGGTCTGCGCTTCGGCGAGCGCGGTCGGCGGCTCGTCGTTCGCGGCGATCACCTTGAGTGTGAAGCCGTCGGACATGCCCGCCTGCGCCATCAAGTCTTTGGCTTTGGCGAGGTCGCGGGTATAGCAGAACAGGTCGGAGGTCGGCAGCGCGAACGAGGGCATCGTCAGCGGTCCGGTGACTTGACCTTCGCCCAGCGCGGCGACGTCCAGCACTTCCTGCCGGTCAATCGCGCACGAGATCGCCTGTCGGACTTCCAGCTTGTCCAGCGGCGGTTCGACCGCGCGCAGTTGCAGCACGTGATAGTTGATCGCCTGCACCCGGTTGAGCACGACCGTCGGGTCGTCCTTGAGCAGTGTCGCGACTAGCGGGTCGTTGAGCAGGGCGAAGTCGATGGTGCCCGCCCGCAGCGCCGCCAGAATCGAGGTTTCGTCGGGGATGATGCGGATTTCGATGCCGTCGATCTTCGGCACTGCGCCCCACCAATTCGGATTGGTCTTGAGCGTGGTCGTTTGGTCAGGGGTCCAGTTTTCCAGCATGAACGGACCGGTGCCGTTGGCAACCGTTGCCACGTCACCGCTGGCGATGTCCGCCGAGTCGACGATGGCGGCGTTGGTGGTCGCCAGCGCTGCCAGCAGCGGCGCGTCCGGCTCGGACAGATTGAAGACGACGGTGTAGTCGTCCGGCGTGTCGATCGAGGCGATGCTCAGATAGTTGGCGCGTGCCGATGCGCCGGTCGCTTCGTCGAGGATCCGTTCGAAGGTCGCCTTCACGTCCTCCGAGGTGAAGTCCGCGCCGTTGTGGAACTTCACGCCTTGACGCAGGTGGAAGGTCAGCGCCAGACCATCATCCGAGAATTCCCAGCTTTCCGCCAGCGACGGGACGATGTTCAGGTCGGTGTCGAGGTTGACCAGCGGCTCGTAGATCAGTTCCAGCAGCCGGAACGACGCGAACGCCGTCTGAGTGTGCGGATCCAGCCCGGTGGTGTCCGCCGCGCGTGCCATGATCAGCACGTTACTGCCGGTATCCTGCGCCGAGACCAAGCTCAGCGGGAAGATCAGCAGTCCAAGTACGAGAACCAATAACCATTTGCGCATTGAAGACTCCTTTACCTAAGTTAAGTATCCCTATAAATTGATCTTGCTAAAACCGCCCGCTCTATTTCAACCGCTTGCGGAAAATGAGTTCGGTCACGTCCGGCAGAACGAAGCCGCTCACTTCCCCGATTTGCTCGAAGCCGTGGCGTTGATAGAAACGCTGCGCGGCTTCGTTGAAATCCGATACCAATAAAAATAGGTCGTCGGCAGCTTCAGCGCTGCGGCGCTCCATTTCGTCGAGCAGTGCCGAGCCGATGCCGCTGCTGGCGGCGTCCGGTCGCACGCCGATCAGCCGCAGATAGGGACTGCGTCCGAACATCCCCTGCGGGATCACCCACGCGAAGCCGCAAGCGATTTGTTCGCTGTCGGCGCTGATCAGCCAGTCACCCCGCGCCATGCCCGCCTCGAAACCGGAAATCGCCTTCGGGATCGTTAACCCGTAGCGCTGCCAGAGCGGTAGATCGACCATCCACGCTGCTAGCAGCGGGATGTCAGTAGGTGCCATCGAACGTATAACGGTTGACATAGCCGTATTGTAACGTAAAATTCCGCCCAAAAGCGCGCTGGTGGACTTAAGCCCACGTCCGGCGGATCAAATCGACGTAATTCGCGGCGGGCGTGATCTGTCCCAGTACCACCGGATGCGTCGCGCCGGTCAGGGCGGGCAGCGTCCCCGGTCGCGCGTGCCACGTCTCGTGCGCCAGCACCGCGAAGACCAGCGCCTCTTTGTTATCGCTGTCCATGCCGATGTCCTCGTGGGTCAGCACCGGCACCGGGTTGAGCAGTCCGGCGAGCAAATCGACCATCGCCGGATTGTGCCGCCCGCCGCCGCCGAGAATCACCTCGCCGACCGGCGCGGGCGCGAAGTGCGCATAGGCGTCGGCGATGGTCTGGGCGGTCAGCGTCGTCACCGTCGCGACGATGCTGGCGGGGTCATCGCCGCGCGCCTGACCTTCCTCGATCAAGTGCTGCGCCATCGCTTTGCTGAACAACTCGCGCCCGGTCGTCTTCGGGGGTTTCGCTTGATAGTAAGGATGCGCCAGCAGTTCTTGCAGCCATTCCTCGTCGATGCGTCCGCGCCGCGCCAAATTCGCGTCCTGATCGAAGGCTTGCGCCCCGCCGGTAAGCTGCACGATCATCGAGTCGATCAGCGCGTTACCCGGTCCGGTGTCGAAGGCGCGCGGCGCGCTGGTCGTATCCGAGAGCGGCGGCAGGAAGGTCACGTTGCCGATGCCGCCGATGTTCTGGACGGCGCGCCACTTGATCGGATGCCGCAGCAGCAGCCAATCGACGTAAGCCGTCAACGGCGCGCCTTGCCCCCCGGCGGCGATATCGCGCGGGCGGAAGTTGCTGATCGTCGTGATCCCGGTGCGCTCGGCGATGATGCTGGCTTCGGTAATCTGCAATGTCGAGCCGACGGTGTTATCCGGCTCGACGTTGTGCCAGACCGTCTGCCCGTGCGAGCCGACCAGATCGACTTCTTGCGGCGTGCGCCCGCTCTCGGCGATCACGCGCAGCGTGGCGTCGGCGAACAACTCGCCCAGCGCGAAATTCAGCTTGCATAACTCATCCACGCGCCCGCTATCTGGCTGGCTCGCGCTGAGGATGCGCGCTTGGAAGCCATCGGGATAGGCATAGCTGATCCCGTGCACGATCCGCGCCTCAAGGTGGGGCGGTGCGCCGGAAATCTCGCACAAGGCGGCGTCGATGCCATCCGCCGAAGTACCGGACATTAAGCCAACGATCAGCATGAGAGTCACTTTCGGTTCGTCGCGTATCTGCCGGGCACAAAGGATCAAACCCGGTTTTCCGTAATTTGCAGAGAGTATAAGCCACAGTAGAAAGGTCTCAAAGCTCCAGTTAAGGAACAGATCTGCTGCCTCCGGAAAGATCGATTTGATCGAAAATCGTTTTCCTACACAGTTGAACGAACTTTATTTCCTGATTCGTCCGACTCAAAAACTACACACCTGTGTATTTAGGAGAATAGTATGCTGAAATCCAAGCGATTCCTTGCATTATTGTTTGTGCTCGCTCTTTCGCTGGTCGTCGTCGCCGGTGTGCTGGCGGTGAGTGGCAGCGGCACCGTGTCAACCAGCCCCACGATGTCGATCCGCCTCAACCGGGATGGAACTCAATCTAATTGTAGTGGCAAGGCGTTTCCCGGTACCTTCACCAGCTCGACCTATGGCTACACCGTCGAAGGCGCATTCGGTCCAGCAGGGACCGATGGCTGCGTCACGGTGACGTGGGAACCCATTTCCTGCGGTCTAAACAACGTTCATCCGGTGGCGTTCAAAAATGGGTTCGATCCGGCTTGGGGCGCTGATAATGCGACCAACTATCTCGGTGACCCCGGCGACTCCACCATCCACAGCTTCAGCTTCCCCGTGTCGGCGGGCGACAGCTTCGTCCTCGTTTTCCAAAACAACTTTGTGCCGGAAGCCTGTACTTACACCTATACGGTCAGCGGTCTGACTGCACCGGGCTGCCAACTACCGATCCCGGAGGGCAGCGTCGTCGGCGATACGCCGTACTCGGCGCAGGTCTACTGGGCACCGGGTAAAGTCTCGCCCGGCATCTTCCTCAACCCCGGCACCTACGTCGTGATCGGTCAGGATGAAAGCGAGACCTACTACAAGATCGTCCTTGCCTGTCAATACGTCTGGGTGCTCAAGTCGGATATGCAGCCGAGCTATCTGCCGCCGCAGAATGGCGCGCCGCTGCCTACGCGCATTGTCGGTGATACGTCCGAGAATAATATCTTCACCGGCACTGGTAGCAACGACGTGGGGAGTTGATCGCTGCGTGAGCTAGTCCCGATCGGCGGCGGGGGTCGCTCCTGTCGCTGGATTTAGAAAACCAGACGGCGCTCAAATCTTTATCGATCTGAGCGCCGTCTTACTACGACTAGCGCGTGCTGACCCCGGCGAGCGTTATCCGCACCTGCTCCTGTGCTCTTTGCGCTCCGGCAATCGCCGCTTCTTCGCTTGCGGCAGCGTAAACGGAAAATCCTCTGAAATGCTGCCCGCTGCCGTCACCGATTTCAATTTTAAACCTTTTGGCTGCCAACCTCGTCCTTGAGTTCAGAATCCGTAGCAAGGACTGAGGACGAAGCCTATGGACGTTCAAATCGTCGATCTCGTCAAAGACTATGGCAAATTCCGCGCGCTCGATCAGGTCTCGCTGCACTTGAGCAGCGGCATGTTCGGGCTGCTGGGACCGAATGGCGCGGGCAAAACGACGCTGATGAAGCTGCTGACGACCCTGCTGCGCCCGACGGAAGGGCAGATCACGGTCGATGGGCATGACGTCGACGCCGAACCGGGCTACGTGCGCCAGCGACTCGGCTATCTGCCGCAGGAATTCGGCTTCTACAAAAGCCTGAACGCCTACGACCTGCTCGATTACGTCGGCACGATGAAGAACCTATCCCGCGCGCAGCGTCGCGAGCAAGTCGAGCGCGTGCTGGAACAGGTCAACCTGACCAAAGACGCCAAACGACGGGTCGGCGGCTATTCCGGCGGCATGAAGCAGCGACTCGGCATCGCCCAAGCCCTGCTTGGCGACCCGCAGCTGCTGGTCGTCGACGAACCGACTGCCGGACTCGACCCGGAGGAACGCATTCGCTTTCGCAACCTGCTGGCGCGGATTTCCGGGCAGCGCGTGGTGATCCTCTCGACCCACATCGTCGCCGACATCGAAGCAAGCTGCACGCGGGTCGCCGTGCTCAATCGCGGGCGGCTCGCTTTCACCGGCACGCCGGACGAGTTGGTCGCGCGGGCGCAGGGCAAGGTCTGGGAGATCGAGATCGCGCCGAGCGAGTATGAGCAGATCGAACAACAGTACACGGTCATTTCCAGCCGGACGGCGGGCGGACAAATGGCGCTGCGCGTCGTCGCCGACCAGTCCCCGTTCGGGCGCGGCACGGCGCTCGCCGCCGGACTCGAAGATGGCTACGTCGCCGTGATGTCGAAGCTGAACGGAGGCGATCATGCTTAAGCGCGCGCTGGCTGCCTACCGGCTCGAACTTCGCCTGACCTGCTGGCAGTGGGGTTACGCGGCGCTGCTGCTGATCTGGTCGGCGTTCATCGTCGCCAGCCTGAGCAGCTCCCTGTCCCAGACGCCGCAGTCGCTGCTGCTCTCCGTACTGCCGCTGAGCACCATTCCCTTTATCAGCATCGGCATCCTGTTCCTCGCGGCGATCAGCGTCTCGCGCCCGCAGCGCAGCCACGTCGAGGCGCTGGAATGGGCGCTGCCGACCGGCATAGAAGTCGTGATCGCGCGCTGGCTGGCGCTGGCGACCGCCATTCTCCCGCTGCTGATCGCGCCGCTGGGCGTGGCGCTGGTCTCCGGCTCGCTGGCGGAGTTCTTCGCTGCGCTGCCGACCTTCCTGCTCGAAACGCTGACCGTGCTGGCGCTCACGGCGGCGCTGGTCTGGTTGGTGGGGATGTTCGTCGGCATCAAGCGCTGGATGTACCCGTTATTCGGGCTGATCTGGCTCGGCAGCGCGATCTTCCCCACTTCGCTCAACACTAAATTCTTCCCGTGGTCGCTGCTGCTGAGCTTTTCGGCGGATGCTTGGAACGGCTTCGTCTATTCGGCATTCTGGGAGCGGCTGCCGCTCGGCAGTCTGCCGACCTTCGCGGACGTGTGCTATCTGGGCGCGCTGCTGCTGGTGATCGGCGTGATCGGGTGGCGTGTCGTGCGCCAGCGGCGCTATCGCACCTCGCTGCCTGCGTTGATCGCGGCGCTGGCGGGCTTGGTCGATCATGCTGGTCGGCGGGGCTGGCTACTCGGCGCAGGTGCAGGCGGCGAGCGCCCAGCGTGAGGCGCTCAGCCAAAATACGATCGCGAATTATTCTCCCGATACGGTGACGCTCCCGGTGGACGTGGCTTACGCCCCGACGCGCTACGACCTCACGCTTGACCTGAGCAGCTTCGGCGCGCCGACCTTCGCGCTGCAAATGGACGTTGCTAATCGCGGTGACGCGCCGCTGAGCGATCTCACCTTCACGCTTAACCATATTTTCGAAGTCACTGACGCGAGCGTGCCTTACCAGCGCGACGGCGACGACCTGACGCTGCATCTGTCCGAAACGCTCGAACCGGGGCACAGCCAAACTATCAGCCTGACTTACAACGGCGCAGTCTGGTGGTACGGCGGATCCTATCAGCCGGGACGTCCATCTGCCGCCAGCGATTTCGTCGATCCGGCAGGGCGTCAATTTGTCGTGCCCGCTCTCGTGGTATCCCGTTCCGGGGCATAATCTGGTGGGCAGAACGATCTTCTTCGCCGACCGTTCGACGTCGCGCTTCACGCCCGACTGCATCCTCGCTGAGCCTGCCGTCTTTGACCTGCGCGTGACGGATGCGGACGACTCACCGCTGCACTGGGCATCGAACCTCGCCCAGACCGACGATCCGCACGCTTTCACCGGCACGGCGACATGGGTGCATCTGCTGGCAGCGACCAACCTCGTCGATGAACGGCTGGCGGACGGCACGGTCACGCTGATCGCGCCGGAGCCGCTGCGCGACGCGGCAGAAGCGGCAGTCAGCGACAGTTACGCGCCCGCGCTCGCCTACTTCCAGCAGGTTTTCCCCGACGTTTCGCACCTGACGCTGTTCGTCACCGACGCGGGCTTCGGCAGCGGGTTCGATCCCTACGCGACGCCGGGCAGCAGCGGCGATCTGACGGTCGTGGTTAATCCCTACAACTTGGCGAACCTCGATAAAAACGCTTACACCCGTTATCAATGGGTCGGTCAGGCGCTGCTGACGAGTCTGTTCGGGTTGGGCTACAACGGCTTCACCTCGAACCAACCTCTGTCTAGCAACGTCGCCTTCTTTCTCTGGATTCGACTATCTTGACCGATGGCGACCCCGTGCAGATGCTCGACTATCTCGACAACGATTTGCCGCAGGGGGGCAGCACCCAAATTTACTTTTCGCAGCCACCATCCGAACGCTACGCCGTTGCCCGCGCGCTGTATGATGTGTATGTCGATCAGGGCGAGGACGTGGTGATGAACGTGATCCGCCAAATCCGCGCCGACGCGGCGACCTTAACGACGGCAGCACCGGACGAAGCCATCGCGTGGATCGAGGAGGCGGCGCGCCATGCGAACTAGCGTCTACTACGAGGCGCGGGTCGCCTTCGGCTGGGCGACGCTGCTCCCGGCGCTGCTGCTGCCCGCCTACGCGCTGATCTTCTGGCTCAACGGGTTGGCGTATCCGGGCACGCCGGAACTCGGCAGGCTGGTGCAGGCGTTCGGGCTGGGGCTGCCGCTGAGCGCCGGACTCGCCGCCGCGCACCTGATGGTCATCGAGCGCGAGGAGGGGTTTGAACTCGCTGCGCCGCAGTTACGCCGAACCGTCGTGGCGGCTGCCCGTCCGCCGCGCGCTCGGTGGGGTGATCGTGGTGGCGATCAGCGCCGCTGTCGCCGGGGCGATCTTCCACCTCGCTTACGGCGATTACGCCGTCGAGACGGTGATCCTGCCGACGGTGCCGTCCGCGCTCTATCTGATGGCGCTGGCGCTGCTGGTCGGCAACGTCAGCGGCGGCTACTGGCTGCCCGCCGCGCTGGTGGTCGCTTACTGGTTCTTGGAGTATCAGACGCAGGGCGCGTATACGCTGAACGCCTTCCTGTTCAATGCCAGTATGCCGATCCGCTCGGTCGATCCGGCGCTGAATCGCTGGCTGCTGATCGGCTTGGCACTCGGCTGCATGGCGCTCAACCTTGGCTATAGCGATTGGCGCAGGACTCGCGGTGGATGACGAAGCGCTGTATCGAGCGGTGCTGCGCGGCGATGAAACCGCGCTGGCGGAACTCGTCGCCCGCTATCACAGCGCCATTTACGGCTATCTGTATCGCTATACCGGTGATCCGGCTTTGGCGGATGACTTGGCGCAAGAAACCTTCATCCGCTTGGTGACGAATCGCGGCGCGCCACCGGCGCGTTTCCGGGCGTGGCTCTACACGATTGCGACCAACCTCGCCCGCGATCATTTTCGCTCGGCTGCCTACCGCCACGAGCAAACGGTTGATTTCACTGATCGCGGCGAGTCAATCGCGGACGACCGCCTGCCGGACGTGCCCCAAGCTGACGTCGCCGCCGCGCTGATCGCGCTCCCGTCGCCTCAGCGCGAGGTGATCGTGCTGCGTTTTTATCACGACCTGAAGCTGGACGAAATCGCCGCGATCACCGGTGCGCCGCTCGGCACGGTCAAAAGCCGCTTGTTCCACGCCCTCAAGGGGCTGAAGGGTTTTTTAGCCATCACGGAGATCGACCATGATCGAAGCTGATTTGACGCCAGAACAGCGCGCCGAACTCGGCGATCTGCACGCTCTGCAGGCGCAGTTGGATGCTTACGCGGTGCCGGAACCCGATCACGAGCGCTTGCTGGCGACGCTGAAACCCCGGTTGGCAGCCGCTCAAGCGCCCGCAGTCGAGCGCTTCGGCTGGCGCGACTGGCTGCGGTTGGCATGGGCGCAAACCGAACTGATCGAAGCGCCGTTCTGGGGTTCGAGCATCCTCTTAACCTTGATCGGGCTGCTGCTCGGCGTGAGCTACGGCAGCGCGACGACGACCCTGTGCTTGTTTTTCCTCTCGCCGCTGATCGCCGTCGGCGGGGTCGCCTACATCTTCCGCCCGGCGACGCGCACGCTCTGGGAGTTGGAGCGCCTGAGCCGCTATCAGCCGTTCGAACTGGTCTATGCGCGGGTGGCGGTCATCCTGCTGTTGAACGTTGGGCTGGCGCTGACGCTGCTGCTGGTCGTCTGGTCGCAGGGGGCGCAGATTGTGTTGTGGCGCTTGCTGCTGATCTGGTTCGGACCGATGATCGGCTTGATGGGGGTGGCGCTGTTCTGCTCGCTGCGCTGGAATACCGCAGCCGGAGTCCTCGCGCCGATGTTGGTGTGGAGCCTGCTGATCGTCCTCGGTTGGCGCGAAGTTGTCTTTCACACCTTCGACGCGAACCGCCTCGTCACGTCGCTGGGGACGTCGAATCTGCTGCTGGGGGTCGCCGTCGGCGCGCTGATCGGCGGCGTGCTGCTGCTGGTCATGTCCGGGCGACAGGTCGCGCGATGGCGCTGGTAATTCGCGGCTTGCGCAAAGCCTACGGCGGTCAGGTCGCGCTCGACGGCGTCGATCTGACGCTGACGGCTGGCGTCGTCGCCTTGCTCGGCGCGAACGGATCGGGTAAATCGACGCTGCTGCGCATTCTCGCCACGCTTACGCCGCCGGACTGCGGCGAGATCGCCTTTGACAACTGGCGTTATCCGCAGGACGAGCGGCAGCTGCGTCGGCAGATCGGCTATCTGCCGCAGGAACTCGACCTCCCGGATCGCGCTGACGCCGCGCCGGTTTCTGAGCCACCTTGCTCGACTGCGCGGCGCTGCGGGCGATCCGGTGGCGGCGTTTCAACTGGCGGCGATTGCCGATCAGCCGTTTCGTAAGCTCTCCGGCGGGCAGCTGCGTCGCGCCGGGATCGCTCAGGCGTTGCTCGGTGCGCCCCGTCTGCTGCTGCTGGATGAGTTCGTGCGCGGCTTGGACGTGAGCGAGCGTGAATGGGCGTTTCGCTTGATCCAACCCGGCGAGAAGCTGACCATCTTCAGCACGCACATCCCCGCCGAAATCGAGCGCGTCGGCGCGCAAACCGTCGTCGTCCTCGATCGCGGGCGCGTCCGGTTCTGCGGATCGGTGGCGCAGATGCGTGCCGCTGCCGTCGGGTTAGTCCACGAGATTCGCGTGCCGAAGGAGCACGTCGCGGCGATCAGCGCGTCCCGGCTCGTCAGCCGGATCGTGCCGAATGGGGCGACCGCGCGAATGCGGATCATCGCCCCGCCCGCTCAGGCTGACGCCGAGATCGTCCCCCCGACGCTCGAAGATGCCTATCTACTGCTCACCCGCGATCAGGCTTCGACGTAAAAATACTCTAGACCGTTGTAACTGCCGGGGCGGGGCGACCAGCCGCCTTCGACCCGCTCGAAGGTTGGCAGTTTGGTCAGGTAGAGGTAGGGAATCCCGTCCACTTGATCGGTTGGCTCGTGCTCGTTGAGGACGGTGGCGATCCCGGCGATGGGAACGCCGGTTTTGCGCAGCAGTTCAATCGAACTGGTGATCGTCCCGGAGGACAAGCGCGCGTCATCGACCAGCAGCACGCCTTGCTGCAAAGTCGTGAGCCGCTGGGCGATCTGCGGGTCGAGGTACAAGCGCTGCTGTGCGTCCGGGTGCGAGGTGCCGGACGAGACCGTCACGCTGTCGGCTTCGCTGATCCACGCTTTCGGCGAGCGCACGCGCAGCTTACCATCCGCCTCGACGCGCGGCTTGCCTTTTTGCAGGGTCGTCTGGATGGTGTAGGGACCCTGCTGGCGGGCGATCTCCTGCGAGAGTTTCGAGCCGAGGCTTTCCGGCGCGATCACCGCGTCGTATTCGATGCCCCGCGCGGCGGCGCGCTGCACGAACTCCTCGGCGATCGCGGTCAGGTCACGGGGATAACGCTCGTTGGTCATCAGCAGCGCGATCCAGAAGCCGTGATCGGTCTCCGCAAAACGCAGTTCGAGCAGCAGCGGCGCGTCGTTTGTGCCGATGTTTGCCAGATAATAGGGCGTCTTGAAGATGGGCGGCTCGGCAGCCGGGATCACCTGCACGCGCGCCGGTTGTTGGAGCCGGTCAGCCGGTTGCAGCAGATGGCGCAGCACGCGCGCGGTGGGTACTTCGACAATCGGATAAGTCATGGTTCACCTTACTTACGGCTAGGGACGAGCAAATGATAACACTCGTCCCTAGCTGGATCTCAAATTGCGGCACTGCCGACGCTTACATGGCGTCCGTTAGTTCAAGCGAGAATCCGCCGTCCGGTGCGGGCGGCAGTTCGCCTTTGACCCCGTTGACGTACCACTGCATCGTCAGCAGGTCCATGTCGGACAGGCATTTGCCCTCCGGCACTTCGATGTCTACCGTGCTGCCGTCGGCAGCCGCACCCACGCCCGAAATCGGTCCGCAGAAGGGGTCGAAGTCGCCGCTCTTGATGCTGTCGACGACGGCTTGCGCCTTATCCTGAACGTCTGCCGGGACCAGCGTATCGTTCCAACCGTCCATCGTGATCGCGTCGTCGGCGAAGCCACCCCACCAGTCATGCGATTCCCACGTGCCATCCAGCGCGGCTTTGACCTGCGCGACGTAATAGTTGCCCCAGTTCCACGCATTGGTCACCAGCGCGCACGGCGCGACGGTTGACACGTCGCTGCCGTAGCCGATGGCGATCTTGTCGTCGCCGGCATCGCAGGTGGTCTGGCTGGCGTAAGGCGTGTCCGCCATCTGGCGAATGACACCGAAGCCCTGATCCAACAGCGCTTGCGCCGCTTGGGTTTCCTTCTCGCGATCCAGCCACGTATTCAGCCAAACGATCTGAGCGACCGCTTCGGTCGGATCGCTGCCGACTTCGCTCAAGCCGCGCTGCAAACCGAGCGCGAAGCCGTTGATGCCGCGCACCGGCTCCGGGATCGGGTAGGTGCCGACGACGCCGATGTTGCTGTAGCCGAGCAGCCCGGCGACGTACCCGGCGACGTAATCGCCCTGTTCCATGCGGATGAAGTAGGTGCTGAAGTTCGTGCCGTTCGACTGCACCAGCGGGTAGCCGGAGCCATGCTCAAACAGGATGTCCGGGAATTCTTCCGCCAAGCGCGACATCGCGCCCATCGAGTCAAACCACGTGCCGAAGATGTAGTTCGCGCCCTGATTGATGGCTTGCCGGGCGACCCGCTCGATGTCGGCATCGTTGTAGCCGACTTTCTCGATCACCTGCACGGCGAGGGTTGTCCCGTCTTCCAGCCCGACGTTGAACGACAGACCATCCTCGGATTCGACCGTGCCGAGGTCCTTGAGCATCTCGATACCGCGATAATGCGCGGCATTCCAACCTTGATCGGTCGGCGAATCCGCCAGCAGGAAGACGACTTTGTAGGTGTTGTCCTGTGCGGCTGCCGTCAGCGATAGGCTGAACAGCAGCCCAAACACAAGGAGCGCAGCGAAATAGCGCCAGCGGTTCGACTTACTGATCTGATTCATTGATCAACCCCCATAAGACCTCAATTCACGCGATCTGATTGTACTGCCTCAACCACTGGATATTTTGGCTACTGTTCCCAAAACCACGTCCAGCTTATTGTCAACTCTAACGAAGTATCTACTCCCTGTAATATGGGACTCCCAACGTTGTAGGTGCAGCACTGCGACTTTCGCGGCGATTCATCAGTGCCAGTACCACGATCGTCGCGGCGTAGGGCAGCATGTTCAAGAAGAACGCCGGGATCGGCGTTCCGGCGGCTTGCATCCGAAACTGGATCGCGGTGACGCCGCCGAACAGGAGCGCGCCGATGCCCGCGCGAATCGGATTCCAGACGGCGAAGATCACCAACGCAACCGCGATCCAGCCGCGCCCGCTGGTGATGTCGGCGCTCCAACCGGGGGTATATGCCAGCGACAGGTGCGCGCCACCCAGCCCGATCAGCATTCCGCCGATAACGGTGTAGACGTAGCGCATCCGCGTCACGTCGAGACCGAGTGCGTCGGCGGCGCGCGGGTTATCGCCAACCGCGCGCAGGTTGATCCCCGGCTTGGTGCGATACAGGTAGAACCAGAGCAGGGGGATCAGCAATATCGCCAGATAAGTCAGCGCATCTTGATTGAACAGCGCTGGACCGACCAGCGGAATATCCGCGAGTCCGGGAAGCGCCAGCCGCTCGAACTTGGGACCGACCAGCCCGACTAACGCGCCGCCGTCGGGACCGAGCCGCTGCCCCAGAAAATCGGACAAGCCCGCGCCGAAAATCACGATAGCTAGCCCGGTCGCGACTTGGTTGGTCCGCAGCGTCACGCACCAGAAAGCATGGAGCAGCGCGATCACGCCGCCCGCCAGCGCGCCGCTCAGCACGCCGATCAGCACATTGCCCGAATAGTACGCCCCGGCAAAGCTGGCTAAGGCTGCGATCAGCATCATGCCCTCGACGCCGAGGTTCAAGACGCCGGTGCGCTCGCTCATGATGATGCCGAGTACCGCCAGCAAGACCGACGTCCCGGAGCGCACGGCGATGCTTAAGATGGAAACGATCAGGTTGGCATCCATGTTACTGCACCTCCGGTGCATGCTGGTCGGCGACCGCGAGTTCAGGGCTTGACCGTGGGATCCGTTTCAGGCGGTAACCGGCGAGCGTGTTCCCCGCCACGATGCACAGCAGAATCACGCCTTGCAGAATCGCGGCGAAGGAGGTCGGCAGCGCGAACACGAATTGCAGTTGATCCGCCCCGACCGACAACCCGGCGATGAACACCGCCGCTAGCAGCACGCCCAGCGGATTCAGGTAGCCCAGAAAGGCGATGATGATGCCAGTATAGCCGTAGCCCGCCGCCAAACCGTTTTGCAGATGGTGGCTCATTCCGGCGACTTCGCCCATCCCGGCGAGACCGGCGAGTCCGCCGGAGATTCCGGCGACGATCACCAGATTGCGAGCGATGTTGATCCCGGCATAGCGGGCGGTGGGCGCGCTGGTACCCATCAGCCGAATCTCGTAGCCAAAACGCAGGTGCCGCAGGAGCAGCCACAGCAGGGCAACGGCGATCAGCCCCAGTATCAAGCCGACGTGGACGCGCCCGAACAGGCGGGGCAGCCACGTATTCGCCGGAAACTCGGCGGTGCCGGGAAACCCGAACCCCTTGGAACTGCGCCAAGCGTCGAAATAGAGATACTGCACCCACAGAATGGCGATGTAGTTCAGCATCAGCGTCGAGACGATCTCGCTGACGCCGAAGCGGAGGCGTAGAACGGCGCTGAACATCCCATACAGCGCGCCGCCGATAAACCCGGCAGCGATGATCGCCGGGATCACCAATGGATCGGGCAGGTTCGGCGCAATAAACAACGCCGTACCGGTCGCGGCAAAGCCGCCCATCACCAACTGACCCTCTGCGCCGATGTTCCAGAAGCCCGCTCGCAGCGCTACCGCGACGCTCAAGCCGGTCAGCAGCAGCGGCGTGGTCTTGACGAGCGTTTCGCTCAGCGCGAACGAATCGCCGAACGCGCCGCGAAACATTTCCAGATAGGCGGAGAATGGATTGACTCCCACCGCCCACAGCAGCCCGCCGCCGACGATCAGCGCCGCGAGCAGGGCTATGAGCGTCACCAACAGGTTCGACCGGGCAGAGCGGATATAACGTCGTTCAACTCGCCACATAGTTAGGCTTCTTTGTCATTCATTGGTCCGACCTCCAGCTTGAGCGCACCAGCCATCATCAAGCCGAATTGATCGACATCGAGCTGCGACGCATTGACGATTCCCATGAGTTCGCCATCGTGCAGCACCGCAATTCGGTGGCAGATAGCGAACAACTCATCCAAATCTTCCGAGACCAGCAGAATAGCGCTCCCGCCAGCGCAGCATTCAAGCAGCTTGCGCCGGACGTTGTCGGCTGCGCCGATGTCTAGCCCGCGCGTCGGCTGCATCGCCACGAGCAGCGCTGGAGTCGGGTTGAGTTCCCGCGCGAGAATGACTTTCTGGATATTGCCACCGGAGAGGGTCGCAATATCCACGTGCACACCCGCCGCGCGCACCTGAAAGGCGGCGATGAGCTTCTGAGCAAACTCGCTCACATCCCGCATTCGCAGCAGCAGCCCGCGCGACAGCGGCGGCTGGCGAAACTGCTTCATAATCAGGTTGTCACTGATCGACAAGCCGAGCGCCGCGCCCACGCGCATCCGATCTTCCGGGATGTAGGCGACGCCCTGCGCGATCATCTGCGCCGCCGATTTGCCGGTGACGACGACTTCTTTCAGTTTCACCTCGCCTTCGGCGACCGGACGCAGCCCGACGATGGCTTCCGCCAGTTCGCGCTGACCGTTTCCGGCGACGCCGGCGATGCCGAGGATCTCGCCCTGCCGCACGTCGAGCGAAACGCCGCGTACCGCCATCGTGCGCCGATCGTTGCGGACGTGGAGCGCATCGACTTGCAGCACGACCGTTTCCCCGGCGGGTTTGCCGAGGCGCGCCTCGCCGTTCATCTCGCGACCCAGCATCGCGCGGGTCAGCTCCAGCGGCGTCGTCTCCGCCACCGCCAGCGTGGTGATCTTCTTGCCGTTGCGCAGGATCGTCACCCGGTCGGCATGTCCCAGCACTTCTTTGATCTTGTGCGTGATCAGGATGATCGCCTTGTCGTTATTTGCCATCCGGCGCAGCGCGATCATCAAGGCATCGGCTTCTTGCGGGGTGAGCACGGCGGTCGGTTCGTCGAGGATCAGGATTTCCGCCTGCCGATGAAGCAGGCGCAAAAGCTCAATCCGCTGCTGCTCGCCGACCGAAAGCTGCCAGACGTAAGCGTCGAGCGGCACGCTCAGTCCATAACCTTCTCCGAGCGCGGTCAACTCCTGCCGGAAGGCTTCGCGGTTGGGGATCAAGCCCGCACCCTCGTAGCCGATCAGGAAGTTGTCGAGCACGGTGAGCGAATCGACCAGCATGAAATGTTGATAGACCATGCCGATTTTCAACTGACGCGCGTCGCGCGGTGAGTGGATCGAGACCCGCTGATCGTGGACAAAAATCTCGCCGGTGTCGGGCGTATAGGCTCCCGCCAGAATTTTCATCAGCGTCGATTTACCGGCACCGTTCTCGCCCAGCAGCGCGTAAATCTCGCCCGCGCGCAGTTCGAGATCGATCCCGTCATTGGCGATCACCCCGTTGGGGAACCGCTTGACTATTCCCTTGACTTCCAACAACACGATTGACTACCTCACCTGAATTACGGAGTGAGCCGCGTTTGTCATCTTAAGCAAGACACGACTATCGGGGGATGCCATAAGTACCCAAATTGAGTCCGCGTCCATTGTAGATCGTTGACAGAGATAAGGCACAGATCACATGGCAACAAAAAGTTGAAGGATCAAACTCAACCGGAGTGATCGTGAGGATGGGCAGGTGTTTTACCGCGATCATTCCGGCGGCGCTGGGGGATGTGCAGTCTGCTGAACGTCGATTGCTATAGCGATGCTGCTCGCGCACAGGAGCAGCATCGCCAGCGCCCTCTATCCGCCGGGCGGGGAGGGTTGTCTCCCCCTGCCTCCCAATAAGGAGAGACAATGGCGACCCTAAGAAAGGGAAGCGTGGCGAGCCGCATTCCGTTCCTGTCGTTCGCCCACCGTTACCAGCGGCAGAAGACGCTGATCTCGATCCTGTTTTTAGTCACTCCCCTAGCTTTGCTGCTGGTTTTCACCTACAACGGTTTGTCACAGGGCGCGGTGCGCTAAGCTGTGATGACGTATCGGTCGTCGAAAGCGATGAGAAAACAAAAACCAGCTCGTAGGCTGGTCAATGTTCGGAACAATTTCTGTTAGTGACCCCGGCAAGAATTATTCCGAACATTTTCCACCCGAAGAAACCGCTGTTTTCCTTCAGCAATTGATGTTTCCCCAGCGCAAACAGGTGATGCGCTTCTCGAACCGACTGTGATTAAGGCTTCAATGATGAGCCGGGAATTGTGAACGATGCTCCCGGCTCATCGGAAAGCACCGCTGCGGAGGGTGCGGCACTTTCGCCCCTCAGTCTAGCACGACTTCAGCTCGCGGCGGTTCTTGTTCGGATCACTTCAATCTGCGGAGGGAAACTGCAATGACTCGCTCGATTATTCTCACCAATCACAAGGGCGGAGTGGGTAAATCCACGTCCGCGACGAACATCGCGCTCGGTCTGGTGAATGTGCTGCGTCACTTCGGTGCGAGCAATTCGCGGGTGCGCCTTATCGACTCGCCGATCCGCTCAGCCGGATTGCCGACCACTACGCCGCCATCGCGATCGACACTCGCCCGTCGTTTTCGCTGCTGACGGATGTGCTGAATCCTGCACTCCTGTTGCTACGCGCCGAGGGCTGAAAAGCTATCATCAATAACACCCGGATACTGTTCAATCAAGACGTGTTTCGGCACGTCTTTTCAATTTCGTAAGCTGTAATTTTCCAAGCTATACTTCTTTTATGTCAACACAAATTCTCACCACGAAACTGTATATCCCGGTGCCGCGTCCCGGCTCGGTATTACGTCCCCGCCTGCTGGATCGGCTGAACGCGGGCACGCATGGCAAACTGACACTTATCTCTGCACCCGCGGGATTTGGCAAAACGACGCTGGTCACAGAATGGATTGCCAGCGATGAACGTCCGGTGGCGTGGCTCTCACTGGATGAAGGTGACGGCGACCCAACTCGTTTCCTGACCTATGTCGTCGCCGCGCTACAGACCATTGCCCCGCAGGTCGGCACAGGCATCCTGAACCTGCTCGAATCACCACAGCCGCCGCTAATTGACGCGCTGCTGACACCGTTGCTCAACGAGATTGCGACAATCACGCATGACTTCGTGCTGGTGCTAGATGATTACCACGTCATCGACAGTCAGGAGATTGACTCGGCACTAACGTTTCTGATCGACAACCAGCCACCGCAGATACACCTTGTCCTCACCACCCGCGAAGACCCGCGCCTGCCACTGGCGCGTCTGCGGGCACGCCGTGAGTTGACCGAACTGCGTGCTGCTGACCTGCGCTTCACAGCCGATGAAGCCGCCGAATTCCTAAATCATGCGATGGACTTAAGCCTTTCCGTAGAGGATATCGCCGCGCTGGAAAAGCGCACGGAAGGCTGGATCGCCGGACTTCAGCTTGCGGCTATCTCCATGCGGGGAGTTGGTGATAAATCAGGTTTCATCCAGTCGTTCACGGGCAGCCATCACTTTGTACTCGATTATCTCGTGGAAGAAGTGCTTGTGCATCAACCACCGCATCTCCACAATTTCCTCATAAAAACTTCTATCCTTGACCGAATGTGCGCACCGCTATGCGATGCCATTTTGCAGGGCGAAACACATACCGCGGCGGATACGCTCCAAAGTATCCGGCAAGCAAATGTGTTCCTGATCCCGCTGGACAATGAACGGCGCTGGTATCGCTATCATCACCTGTTTGGTGATCTGCTGCGTAAACGACTGAGACAGTTTGCTAGTGACGACATCAGCACACTGCACATCCGCGCCAGTGAATGGTACGAGCTGAATGGCTTCGAGGTCGAGGCATTCCAGCACGCAGCGGGAGGGGGTGATGTTGCCCGCGCCGAACGACTCATTTATGGTACTGGTGTACCGCTATACTTTCGCGGGTTTGCCCGCCCTGTACTAAGCTGGCTCGGATCGCTATCAACTGAGCTATTGAATGCCAGACCGTCGCTATGGGTGACCTATGCCTGGGCGCTCATGGCAGAGCACCGGAATACTCAGATAGAAAACAAACTCGAAGCGGCAGCGGCAGCATTAGAGACTTTTGAACTGGATGACTATATCCGCGACCTGCTGGGTCACATCGCTGCGATCCGTGCCATGGATGCGGCTATCCATTATGAATCAGAAACGATCATCGCGCACGCAAAGCGGGCTTTAGACCTGCTGCGTCCAGATAACCTGTATATTCGCACCGTGGTCATGCGCTCATTAGCTATCGCCTATCAGTACCAGGGTGAGCGTGCTGCCGCCAGAGATGCCTATCAGCAAGCCATCGCCATGAGCGAGACATCCGGCAACTACTTTGTCAATGTCCTCGCGACAACGGGACTAGGCATTGTTCAGGAAGCGAACAACCAGCTTCATCAGGCAGCGGAGTCCTACCAGCGTGTACTGAAGCTGGTCGTTGATCCGAACCAGCCTATTGGTTGCTCGGCTTATCTGGGATTGGCGCGGATTTACTATGAATGGAACGATCTGGATGCTGCACAGGCGTATGGGGAGCGGGGCGTTCGCCTGGCACAGCAGATCGAAAGCATCGACAGCGCAGCTGGGGGAGAGATATTTCTGGCGCGGTTGAAGCTGGCACAAGGTGATACGGCTGGCGCATCGGCGATGCTCGATGCAGTGGAGCAGGTCATACGTCAGCGCAATTTCGTCAGGCAGATACCGGTTGCTGCGGCAGCGCGAGTATTGATATGTCTGAGACAGGGTGATCTACAACCGGCGGCGCATCTGGCACACGCACACGACCTGCCGCTCTGTCAGGCACGAGTTTATCTAGCGCAGGGACATCCCACAAAAGCCCTGGCGGTGCTGAAATCCTATCGCCAGCAGATGGACGCAAAAGACTGGCATGACGAACAGCTCAAGACGCGGGTATTGCAAGCACTCGCGTATCATCAGAAGGGTGACACAGATGAAGCTGTTGCAGTGCTTGGTGAGGCGTTGGCGTTAGCCGCTCCTAGTGGATTTATTCGCATCTTCATTGATGAAAGCCAGCCGATGCAAGAGCTGCTATCAGAAGCAGTGGCTTGCGGCATCATGCCGGACTATACCCGTAGGTTGCTCACGGCATTTCACACTGAGCCAAGACAAGCAAAACCAGTATCCTCTCAGCCATTGATTGAGCCACTGAGCGAGCGCGAACTGGAAATTCTGGCGTTAGTGACCGAGGGTCTTTCCAATCGGGAGATAAGCGAACGCCTGTTTATTTCTCTGAGTACCGTCAAAGGACACAACCAAACGATCTTTGATAAACTTCAGGTCAAGCGGCGTACAGAAGCCGCCGCCCGTGCCCGCGAACTGGGCTTGATCTAACCAGTCCCCTCTAAGTCCCACAACAGTACCCTCGAACCATACTTTAGTATCGTCACAACAATACCGTCTGGTTGTTATGCTGACTTCATCGTATTTCTGAACGAAGGGATCAGCAAATGTCGCGCGAGAAAAAAGCACTTTACGCATCTATTATGGTCGTCTTGCTGCTGTTGTTTGCAGCAGCGCAGAATAGAGCGGACGCTCAAGACAGCAACACGCAGATTGATACGCCCGCATATGGAATTCGCGGCACGCACACGGTTGGCACACGTGATTTCGTCATCGAGGGTGATGCACCACTGGACATCACTGTCTGGTATCCGGCACTGAACGAAGACGATATCGAAGAAGCCATTATCGCCTATCCGTACATGACAAATCCCGACTCGTCAATGGGTATGGAACCAATCGTTACCGGGCAAGCCATCGGCGAAGCGCCGTATGATCTCGACGGAGGACCATATCCGCTGGTGATCCTGTCGCATGGTTTCTCACTGGGGCGCACGAGTTATGCCTGGTTGGCGGAGCATCTAGCCTCGCATGGATTTGTGGTCGTCGCGCCGCAGCATTATGAACGGGTCGATGAGACTTTAAGCGACTTCTGGCGTGCATCAATCACCCGCCCGCAGGAAATTGGCATTGTGCTGGACTACATCGAGACACAATCGGCGGCGGATGGCGTGTTCGCAGAGTTGGTGGATACCGAACAGATCGCCCTTATCGGTCATTCCTACGGAGGTTACACATCGCTGGCAATGGCTGGCGCACGCATCGATATTGACGGCATGGAGGCGTTGTGTGCAGAAGCGGAGCAGTCAGGCGATCCGAATGCGTGGTTGTGCAGCATGGTGCTGCCGTATGTCACTGATATGGCTGAACTGGCAGGCTTCGATGTGGTGCCAGATGGTCTGTGGCCCTCCTGGGGTGATGACCGTGTGGATGTAATCGTCTCAATGGCGGGCGATGCTTACTTCTTCAACGAAGCCGGGTTGGCTGAAATCACGGTGCCCGTGATGGCGCTGGGTGGCACAGCCGATACGGGTACACCGTTTGAATGGGGCACAAAGCTCACTTACGAATACGTCTCTAGTGAGACAAAGGCACGGGTGGCATTTGAAGGCGCGGAACACATGATCTTTGGGGCGACCTGCGAAGCACTGCCCTTCTTTACTGAAATCGGCTTCGATGCCTACTGCTCCGACCCGGTGTGGGATATGGGGCACGCTCACGACCTTGCCCAGCACTTCGTTACAGCCTTTTTGCTGGCTGAACTGACGCAGGACATGGATGCCCGCACTGCACTCGCACCGGACAATATCAACTTCGGTGACGTAACTTACGATGCATCCGGTTATTAGCCTGCTTGTTTTCGAGCACAACATCATGTCTGAAGTACAAACGCCAGATCCCGATCAACCATTGATCTATCAAATCAGTCTCAAGGGCCATCTGGATGGTGAGTGGAGTAACTGGTTCGGCGGCGTGACCGTCGCACCATTAGACGACGGCACTACCTTACTAACCTGTCATGTAGTCGATCAGGCGGCATTACACGGGCTATTGCGGCAAATCCGCGACCTCGGTCTGCCTCTGATCTCAGTCAATCGTATCGAAGCATAAATCAAAACGAGTCACCTATCTAACGAGGAGAAAAGAAAATGCCTGCAACGAACATGGGCAACCCCACCAACACCTTATCCCTGCGCCAGATCGCCCGGATTGCTGGAGTACTTTATCTGATTATCATCATCGCCGGAATGTTCGGTGGACTGACCCGCGAAAGCCTGCTCGTCTCCGGAGACCCGGCGGCGACTGCCGAAAACGTTATCGCCGCGGAAGGGTTGTTCCGCACCAGCATCATGGCTGATCTTGCTATGGTGTTGGCGGATGTCGCCATCGGTGTCGCTTTCTTTTATCTGCTGAAACCGGTCAACCACGGACTCTCGCTGCTGTCTGCCGGGTTCCGGCTGGCACAGGCGGCGGCGCTGGGGATCAACCTGCTCATGCTGTTGATCGTGCTGCAATTCCTGAATGGGGATATAGCCGCGCTGGATACAGAAAGCGCGCAAGCACAGGCTTATGTGTTCTTCAATGCGCACGGCATCGGCTACAATCTAGCGCTAATGTTCTTCGCGGCGAGCATCCTCATCCAAGGCTATCTGGTTTTCATGTCCGGGTACTTTCCCAGATGGCTCGGCGTGTTATTGATCGTTGCCTCTGCGGGCTATCTCGTCGACAATACGGCGTCCTTCATCCTGCCCAATTACGCGGAATATGCCGATACATTCCAGATGATCGTGATGATTGCCTTTCCGGTAGAACTTATCATGGCGCTGTGGCTGCTGGTGAGAGGTGTTCGCAGCAATCCGGCACCAGCAGATACTCGCATCGAATCCGCTTATTTGAGCGCACCGGGCCAATGATAAACGTTCTCATTGGGGCGATGAAGTTCGCATCGCCCCCCAACCACTGCAGATCATATCGACACCTTTGAAGTGGAACAACGCGTCAGTGGACCGATCCGCTTCGCTTTTCGAGTGCCGGATACTCACCTCGCCCTCGAGAATGCGCTGAAATATAGCGCGAAGCTGGTTCATGAATTGGTCCGGATACCGTCGAATGACTGGAATGTGCGGATCGAATCCCCCGGACGGATTGCAGATCGCGTTGTTTCAGGTCATGCCGGCACATTGAAGCAGAATAGGAGAAGCTATGCGACTACGTCTAGAATTGTTTGTTGAGTCCGTCCCCACTTCCAGAGACTTTTACACCCGCATATTGGCTTTTGATGAGGTAAGTTATCAGCTGGAAGGTTACTCGGTATTTCGTAAGGGTGATGTTCAGATTGCGCTACAGGCTCAGTCACAATTGCCGGACGATCATCCGCTGAAACGACTAAACCATGAGCGTGCAGGTCTAGGCATCGAAATCGTGATTGAAGTTGATGATCTTGATTCATTGTATGCCCACGTTCAACAGGAAAAGTGGCCCATTGCTGATCATCTAGCAGAACGTCCTTGGGGAAATCGGGATTTCCGTGTCATTGATCCCAACGGTTACTACCTTCGGATCAACGAGCTCACCTAGCCTGTTTCCTTTCCTGTTCTATTATCGCGAAACACAGATCACGATATACCTCTATACGATTCCGTTAGCAGGAAACGCAGCGGCAAAGCGATCAGACCGTTCAAGTAGTCAGTCATTTTGATCGGTCTGACCGGTTTGACTGGATTGATCGACAACAAATTCCCGAATAAGCGCAACGATAATCAGAATCAGGCATCTCGACGAATCTTTCAAGAATCTTATGCGTTCCAAGACGAAATGCTCTGGGTTCATTGCTCCGCATGTGATACGTCTATTCTCCAAAGATTCTGGCGGCGATTGCCGGGTTGGAGGACATTCTCGCCAGCCGCTGCATCGCCATCCCGATGCGCCGCACTGACCGGAAAATGCCCTGCTTCCCTCCGGATTTCGACGGCGCTTCTATTCGCCACCAGCTTTACACGCTGGCGCTGACGGCGTTTCCACATCTCTATACGAACTATTTTGAGCGCCCGGCGCTCCATACGCTGCACAACCGCTCCAGCGAACTCTGGTCGCCGCTGGTTGCGCTGGCGGCATTCTTCGAGGAACAGGGGCAGGTGACCGGGCTGCTGCAATCGCTTGCAGCAGCAGCAGAAACCGATGAGCAGCTCAGTCAGGGCAAGGCGCTCAGCGAGCGCGAGGAGGCGGTCTTGCAGGCGCTCGAACTGCTGACACGCGGACAGACCAGCATGGTCTGGATCAAGGCGGCAGCGCTGCGCGAGAAGGTGGCGCGTCTGCTTGGTCAGCCGGTCGAGAAGATGGGCGACTCGCAGTGGATCGGACACATCATCAAGCGCCTGCATCTGTTGGACGATGCCGGTCGCAAGCGCGGCATGGATGGCGTCACCTATGCGATCCAGCCGCTGGACGTGATTGACATGATGCGCCGCTACGATGTTGCAGTTGTTTCCGAAAGTAGTTGAAAAACTGTTCAGACCGATCAAACCCTACATACCGTTCATGGTTGAGGGAAATACCATCCGGGTGTTGTAGGGTTGCTCTGTTCTTGCAGAGGATTGAGATGATAGATGAGATTGGTTTTGGGATAAAATCGTTCAATTGACTCGCGCATTCCGTAAATCGATTTTCGCCAGCCGTGAGGGGGGCGTACCTTGCATATCATCGATGAGTGTGGACAGCAGCGCCGTGACCTGTCCGGAATTATCGACTTCAAATCGCAGCGTGACAAGGCTCATCGCGCCTGTACCGATAAATGTGCCCTCTTCACCATCTACTGCCAGAAAATGAATCGGTTCGTCAAACGCCGTCTGCAATAACAGTTCCCCGGCATCATTGATCGTAATCGATCCACCCGGCTCATAGGTGCCGACAAAGTCGGCCGCCTCATCTGCTGTGATGGGACGCACCGGGAACATATCGCGTGCCTGTGAAAGTTGGCGAAGAAATTCCTCATGCAAACCGTAGTAATGGGCATCGGCAGTGTGTTCAAGGTCAAAGGCGAGTTCGTAGATATACTCCTCCACAGCATTGCGAAAGGTGATGGCCGCCAGAAAATGATTGGTAAGAATCACAATCCCCAGATCGGCATCCGGCAGGAAAGCAAGATAGCTGACCTGTCCGAGTGTGGCACCACCATGCGATACATGCTTCAGTCCATGAAAATCATCGATATCCCAGCCCATTCCATAAGCACGACTTCCATCTGGAAAGGCGAATTCAACACTCTGTGTCGCCAGCAAGTTTTCTTCCGATACAATGCGGCTGCCATCCGGGGCTAAGCCGCGTGTTTGCTGCATAGCTAAGTAACGTGCCATGTCCTCTGCATTCGACCAGACTGCCCCTGCCGGCGCAACCGAACCAGCAAAGCGTTCCAGATTAAGGGGAACAGCCACCGTTTCACCGGTGAAAATGTCAATCGAATGAGACGCGGCGTGATTTTCTTGTGCTATTGCTGAGCCGAAGTCAAACGTGGACGCTGTCATCTTCAACGGATCGAAAACGCGCTGCTGAACGAGGTCAAAGTACGTATTCTCGAGCGTGTCATCATTCACTTCACCGCTTGCTTTAGCAGCCGCTAGACCACCCAGAGATACCATGAAATTGTTGTAGTGGTATTCGGCACCCGGCTGCGCCAGCAGCGGAATGCCAGCGACGTAGTGCATCATGTCTACCGGTGAGAAATCCTTCAACAGCGACACCATATCGTAAGGCGCGACGCCGCTGGTCATATTCAGCAGATCGCGCACGCGAATCTTTGGAGTCACTGCCGGATCGGACAGGGCGAACATGGGCAGTACATCCGTCACCGGGGTGTCCCAGGTAAGCAGTCCTTGATCGACCTCGGTCGCCAGCACCAATGAGGTCATTGACTTGGTGATTGACCCAATCATAAACAGCGTTTGCGAATCGACTGGTCTTCCCCCATTGAGTTCAGTTGTACCAAAACCATGTGTGAAGATCACGTGACCGTGTTGGACGACGGCAACCGACGCGCCGACGATACCATAGCGTTCAACCGCATCTCCAATATATGCATTCAGATCCGCTAACATGGCATCATCGAAGTCGCGCGGCGTGGAGCCAACCAGACGAATTGGATCATCGGTGTTCTGTGCCACAATTTGCATTCCCGGCAATAACATCATCACCATGCAGAAAACCAACAGTGCGCGTTTCATGATTTTGTCCTTTCAGTGATTGAATTGGGTTGGACTGGATTTGAAGTGAGCAAAGCTAATAGCCTTCCTTACTTGCAGACCTTGAGCTTGTGGATAAAGTCACTCTAAGGGATCGAAGCGCTTAGGATGGGTAGCCGAAAGGCGTATTTCAGGGATTGATTTGTTGGAGGGACAGCGAACTGCTCCCTCAACCCTTTGCTGACAGTGATTGCCCACCATCCCTGAAAAAGCGCTAGAATTCCTCGCGCCCGAAGCGCCATATGGCGACACCAACGAATACCACCACCCACACCACTGTCATGAAGATGGGCGTTACCGATTGCAGAGGTTGCCCTTGTATCGCTAACTGAACTAGGGAGTGATGATCTGGCATATCCACGATGAAGGCGATTGGCATCAAATCGAGCAGCGCCGGTAGGTTTGAAGTCAGATACAACATCAAAAAGAGAACCCCTAGTGGAACGGCAACAATCACCGCGCGGTTGCTGAACAGCGTGCCGAGCATCAGCGTCAGAGCCAGCCAGAACAGCAGGTTGAGCGCAATCAGACTCATGCCGAGTAGATAGGGCAAAACTGGTTGTGCGTTTGCGAAGGCAAGTGAAATCTGGACATAAGCCAGCACCCACTGAATAACAACCGCGAGAACGATCAGCGCTGCCGCATTGGCGATGAACTTAGCCAGAATGAAACTACTGCGGGCGACAGGTTTGGACAGAATCCATGCGCCTGTGCCGGTCTGCTTCTCATCAATGATGGCGTTTTGCATGACCAGCACGACACCGATTAACAATGCCAGAGCGCTCATATCAATGAATGTTCTCACACCGTTTTGGACACGGTTTTCTAGGCGGTTGCCTTCAATGATTTGCTGACGCCGTTCTTCGGTGATGTTCGTGCTGGTCGGCGGCGCAGTATTCTGGAGCCACAGCGGTGCGGCTATTGCCAGATTCAGTAGTACCAGCCAGATGATGAGGTGAATCCACCAGCGGCGGGTACGCCACCAATCGCGATTTTCTTTGCGGAGCATATTGACGAAGCCCTTGCGCCAGGCGGGTTCCCGCCGCCGTTGTAAGGCTTGATTAGCTGCCATTGTGATGTCCCTCCACGATATGTATAAAGACCTGTTCGAGGTCTTGTTTCTGACGACCATATTCGACTAATATCACGTCACCCGGTTCGACAATAAGAGGCGCTAACGCTGCCTCAGCGATGGCTTCATCGGTCACGCTGATCTGCGTAGCGATGTACCCGTTAGCATCGGATTTCATGTTCACGCTCGATACCCAGGGCTGGTTGGAAAGGCGCAGTCGCAGAGCCTCCGCATCGCCTTTGACGACGACTGAATAAACGCCACCGCTGCTGCTTCCTAGGAGTTCATCTATCGGAGCCTGCGCGATCAGTTCGCCACGATCTAGGATCGCAACGGTATCGCTTACCCGCTGCACATCACTCAGGATGTGCGTGGAATAGAAGATCGTTGTGTGCTTGCGGAGTCGCTCCATCACGTCCAGCACATCGTGACGCCCCATCGGATCAAGGGAAGCGGCTGGCTCGTCGAGGATCAGCAGGTCAGGGTAGTTGATCTGTGCTTGGGCGATGCCCAACCGCTGGCGTTCGCCACCAGAGAATCCCTTCGTCGGGCGGTCTGCCTTGTCGGAAAGCCCAACCAGTTCCAACGTATCGTTGATGCGTTCTTCAATTGCACTGGCTGGTCCGCTGTAGAAATATTCGGCGGTGTAGCGCAGGGTCTCGCGCGCGGTCATGTTCTCATAGTAGTGTGGGTCCTGCGCCAGATAGCCGACACGCTCCCGGATGGCTACACTGTCGCGCACGGTATCTAGCCCGAAGACTGTGGCGCTCCCGCCGGTCGGACGTGCCAGCCCCAGCAGGAGCTTGATGGTGGTCGTCTTGCCCGCGCCGTTGGGACCTAGAAAGCCGAAAATCGAGTTCTTGGGCACTTTCAGGTCGAGCGACTGGAGTGCGTTGACTCCTTTGAAAGTCTTGGTCAAGCCGCGCGTGTCGATGACGAGCGAATTATCGTTCATCTGTCCAATTCCTCTCTTGCGCTTGCGTTCGATAGTTGCACTCTACACGGTAAACGAGTTGACTGCGGATAGCCAAAAGGCGTATTGAAGGGGTTGATTTACCAGTGGGGCGGCTCAACGAACGGAGCCGCCCCGTCTATCCGTACTTGGTTAGTCGATTTGCGTCAGCGTGAGCGGCAAGCCGTACAGCGATGAAGTGAGCGTGAGTGTCATGTCGCCATCTGTTCCCGGCACGAACTGAGCCGCGATCAGGAAGTTGCCCATCGCGCCGCTTACGGCGAATGCGCCTTCACCCGAACCCGGCAGCGCCACCAGCGGCATATTGCCGTAATCGGTCGTGATGACCAGCGCATCGCCAGCGTACTGCACCTGAATACCGTTGGTGTAGGTGCCGAGGTACTGTGCGGAGGCATCCGCATCGACCGGGGTCGCCCCCTGCCAGATTTCGCCGTAGCGGGTGCGGAACTGTTCTTCCGCCAGTTCGGCTTCGACATCACCGCGATGTTCCAGACCGAAGGCGAGTTCGTAGACGTACTTGACGACGGCATTGTTGAAGTTGTCCGGCACGTTGCGGTTGGTCAGCACGACTACGCCCAGATTAGATTCAGGCAGGAATGAAGCGGCTGCCGCATAGCCAATCGTCAAGCCGTTGTGCGAGATCATGCGCTGCCCGAAGTAATCGCCCACGAACCAGTCCAGACCGAAGCCGCCATCAACCTGCGCCGTCCATGTTTCCTCCAGATTCGCTTCAGAAACGATGCGCGTGCCGTCCGCTGTGACACCGTGATTCAACTGCATCTGGACGTATCGAGCGAGGTCAGTCGCGGTCGACCAGATCGCGCTGGCGGGCGCGGTCGGATATACCGCACTTTCAAATTCCAGCCCCTGCGGGACAATCGCGCCCGTCGCGTAATCGAGCGTGTGGGGCAGCGCGTAATTCCCGTCGGCGACCGCCGTGTCGATGTCGAGCGTCGTCCTCGTCATCCCCAGCGGCGTGAACAGGCGTGTTTGCATGAGATCACTGTATGGGGCGAAGATCGCGTCGTCATAGGGATGCCCCGCCGCCGCGACTGCCGCGTAGATGCCGACGGTGTAGCCAGTGTCGTTGTAGAGTGCGCCTTGCCCCGGCTGGAATTGCAGCGGTGTCTGCGGGATGATGCCGAGCAGTTGGGTCGGCGTGTACTTCAGCAGCGACTGCCAGCCGCGATTCAGCATGATGCCGGACGAGTGACTGAGCAGATGACGCACCGTGACCTGCGGCGTAACATCGGTTTCCATCAGCGTGAAACCGGGGACAAGGTCAACAACTGGTGTATCCCACGTCAGCACACCGTCGTCGACCAGCGTAGCGACCATCGTTCCGCTGATCGGCTTGGTCACCGATCCGATCATGAAGCGCGTGTCCGCCGTGATTGGCGTCTCATCCTCGACGCTGATGGTGCCGAAGCTGCCCGAATAGACAATCTCGCCGTCCTGCACAACCGCCACCTGCGCCGCTGAACCGCCCATCTGGCTCAGGGCTGTGCGGACGTAGGCTTCCAGATCGGCGGTCAGCGCGGCGTCGAACGGCTGCGGCTGGCTATCGCTCAGATCGGTGATTTGGCTGAAGATGTTTTCCTGACCCGCCAGCGTGAAGCTCTGCACGATAGGACGCATATCGGCTGCGGCGGCACCCTGCATCGCTGCCATCGTCGGCGCATAGAAGATTAGGGCGTAGGTGGTGTCGCCGTCGACTTGGGCGAGCACGGCGGCAAGCGATCCATCGGCAGCCGCGTACACATTTTGCGTCCACGTGCCGCTGATCTCCCTGGATTTCGCTGGTCTGCATCGGCGGGGTGCTGAAGTCAAGCCCGACGGCGCTCAGGGCGGCGGTGATGCCGTTCTGCACGTCATCAGCAGGCACGGCGACGACATAGAGCGACGCATCGCCGTTGGTGAACAAACCGTATTGGTTGGTGCTTTCGTCTGCCCAACCGTCCGGCAATGCCAGCGTGAAACGCCCCTGTGGATCGCTGTAAGCCGCTTCCTGCGCCAGCGTAGGAAGCACGCCCACGACGAGCATCAGCAGCAAACTCACAAAGGAGAGGCGCACCAAGCTGTGTACCTTCCGACTTAAACCTAACCATGTCCCAGACTGCATGATCTCTTTCCTTTTGCATAGTTCATGAAGGTCGATACGACCACTTTACGAGACAAATAGATTGATTACAGGTAGCCAAAAGATGTATTCAGGAGGTTGATTATTGAGAGCGACTCGTGAGCCGCTCCCAACAACTGTTTTAGCTCTGCCCGCGCTCGAAGCTCACTTCGGGATGATCGGCGGATGCACCGTCCAATAGAGGCGCTGGTTCACCCTTCAAATAGGTATCGAAGAACGCCAGCAGGTAATCCCCGATCACGCGCTGACCGCGTAGCGCGTCGATGCTGGCGATACCGCCCATCTGAGGGAGCAGCGCCGGCTGGATCAGCGCTAACAGCGGCATATCAGTGAAGTTGTTGTGCCGCGCGCCGCTGATGCCCACCCGGTAAGCATCCGCCGACTTCGCCAGCAGCATGGCAGCCGTGGTGTCGCGCTCGACGTTGCGGTTGTTCATGAAGTCGACTACCAGTTGAGCGTCGGGCATGGTCTGCCCCGCGAGCGCTTCCTGCTCGTTTACCCACTGTTCGCCGCTGACGATCTCCGCGTCGAACAGCATAATCGGCTGCGGCACGCCCGTTTGGGCGGACTCGCCGCGCAGCGGCACATCGCTGATGACGACCGCCTTGCAGCGCGCATCCGTGCGGCAGATTTCGCCCGCCGTTTGACCGCCGAAGGAATGTCCCCAGATGCCCAGATGATCGAGGTCGAGGCTGTTCTTCAGGATCGCATCGCTGCTGTTGACCTGCTCCAACTGGTCGATGACGAATTCCACATCGGCGATCCGGGTAGCGAAGTCCTCGTCCGTTTCGTTCAGGTCGTCGCTGGGACGTTTGATCACCTCGCCGTCCGGCAGCGTCGTCAGGTATGAGTTGTAGGCATGATCCATGCTCACCACGATGTAGCCGTGACTGGCGATCTCCTCCAGCAGGGACGCGGAAAAAGCCGCGTTGTAGCCGTCGCCGGGCGCGAACACGACCACTGGATAGCCCGATTCGCTCGGCAAGGACTGGCGGAACGTCATAAGCATGGCTGTGAATTGCGTCCGGCTTAATGCCGGTGAGTTGCTGAAAAACGGCGCTCATCGTGTCCGGCAGGTAAGGAGCGATTTCGCTGTTTGAGACGGGCGCAGCGGGATACCATATCCACACGCGCACGATACGCGGGTCGCCTTCCACTGGCGTACTGGTTTCATCGCGGCTGTCGTCGCTCCAGATGTAGTCAACGCGACCGACCGGGTAAGAACCAGTCAGTTCAGGGAAGGTGATCTCGCCTTGCGCCGGAGGCATTAAGGGGGCTTCGGTTTCCGGCACAGCAGTGGACACACTGACGCCCTCGATGCTAACGCTGGCGAGAATCGCGTTGGCGTCGGAGAGAATCGCCTGCATCGCCGCCATGCTGTCCGCCGTGACCAGCAAGACGACGGTCGCGCTGCCATTCGACTGAGCGACAGCATTGCCCGCGTGTCCATTGGGGAGACTGTAGATAATCTGCGTCCACATCCCGCTGGGAGCCGAAAACTCGCCCATCGGGGTCTGTGTCGCATCCACATAGTCGGGAGCAAGCTGCGCGACTGCTGTGTCAATGCTCGCCTGAATGTCGTTCCCTTCCACCGAGATCAGGTAGATGGAAACATTCGCATGGGTGAATAATCCGTAGCTGCCAGTGCTTTCGTCGCTCCATCCGGCAGGGACAGCCGCCGTGAACTGCCCGGCGGGATCGCTGTACGTGGTATCTTCTGCCAGCGCTAGAAACACACTCGCCGCGATTAGGGTCAGCAGCAAGGCGGCTATAGTGGCGAGGCGCGTAAGCGCTCGCCCTGCTCCCAACTTCATGCCAGAATAGGTTCTCAACTCCATCGTTACCTCTCCTTTGTCAGGTTCTTGAAGGTTGATGAACCTACTTTAGAGGGTAAAAAGGATGATAAGGGGTAGCCGAAAGGCGTATTCAGGGGGTTGATTATTAGGGCGAACCGGAGTTCGCCCCGTTGTTATCTACTGCGCCAGCGGCTCGCCCGTCTTTGCGGCTGTAACCACGTCAAGAATGGCGTCGGTCACCTGCTGCGGCTGGTCAAGTTCAATGTCGTGACTGGTGTCTTTGACCACGATCCACCGGCTGTTGGTCGACAGCGCGACGAGATTCTGCTGCACCATCTCCCAGTTCGACGTGTTCTTCAGCGACGAGTCCGCCGTAAGGACGATGATAGGCAGATCCTCAAGCGAGCGCGCGGCACGGAGCTGGTCATCATTGGCTATATCATGTGTCCCGATGAGCGATTGCAGGGTCTTCTCGTTCACATTGAACATGACCATGCGGTACACCACGTCATCGGGCAGGGAATTCAGCGACGGCGACACCGCACGCCCCAGCGGGACTCCGATCAAGCGGGCGACACCGAAGCGCCGTAGCACCCTGTAAAACTCAAGCGACGACTGGTAAGCAGCAACATCCGCCTCGTATTGTGTCTGCGTCCTTACTGGCTCCGCCAACTCGTGGCGAGCGTCCACAAACACCAGCCCAACGACTTCGTCGGGAAAAAGTTCGGTGAACATGCGAATATACTTACCGCCAACGGAATGCCCGACCAACACGTAAGGCGGCTCGATGCCTGCGTTTGCGAGCAGCGTGTGTAGTTCCTGAGCACCGCTCTCCGGCGTACTAGGATTGGAACCCAATTCGCTCCAGCCGAGTCCGGCGCGATCGTAGGCGCAGGTGCGTGTTGTGCCCCCAACCAGCGACTGAACCAGCGACCAATGCAGCGAAAACGCATCGGCTCCGCTCTCCAGAATCACGGTTGGACTTCCTTCGCCGACACAGGTGATGTGCAGGCGATGTCCGCCAACATCGACCAGTTGACCGATAGGCGGGAAGCGGTCAGCATCACCGGGAGCCATGATCGCCTCGTAGGTAAAGCCGAATAGCGGCAGCCCAACCAGTACAATCACCAGCACCAACAGCCCGCGCTTGACGTAGAACAGACAGCCGCGCTTGGGCTGTTCCCAGACGGAACTATCCGTCGCAGACGTAATCGAACTCATGGTAGTTTCCTTCCGCGTACTTGCTGCATTCGATGTAAGCACTCTACGCGGGAAAGGGGTTGATTGCGGATAGCCGAAAGGCGTATTCAGGGGGTTGATTGTTGAGGTAGATGCTTCATGCGCTCGGCGGTGACCCGCATATGAAGCAGCGGATACGGCTTACCAAAGTCATCGCGCTCCGAACGCCCGATCACTTCCAGCCCCATGTGCAGATAGAAGCCGAGCGCCTGTTCGTTCTGCTCGTTGACGTCGAGCGTGGTCGCGCCGAGCACGTCAATCGCATAGACGAGCAATTGCCGCCCGATCCCGTGACCGCGCCATGCCGGATGCACGAACGCATCTCGATCATCCCGTGGGATACCGAGATATATCCGGCAACAGCACCATCTGGTGCCCGCCCACAGGCGGAGTGAAGGTTTGGAAGCACCGCCTGCACAACCGGCTTGAAGAACTGGATGTCCGCGTCGCTAACGAAATGATGCGTCGTGCGGATAATCTTCCGCCCGCACCGGCGAGATACCTTCTATTAGCTCAGATTGTTTCTGTGCCGTCATCGTCTTTCCCCTCCCCCTTCGGGGCGGTAGCTTCAACTGGATTCACCGAGATCAGCTGCACGCCGAGATCGCGCAGGCGGTTCAGGACGCCGTGCAGCGCCGCCTGATCCGGCAGCGAGCCGCTGAGCAGCGAGTCACCGTCGGGTTCATGCTGGATCGCCAACCCGTTCAGCCAGTCCGCCCACAACTCGTCGAGGTGTCCCCTGATCCGGATTTTGTAGTAATGGCTCATGGTTTTGCTCATTCCTCTAACGACACCACAGCCCGTGCGGATTCTGTCAGCATTGACCGGCGACGGAGCGTTCCGCCCGTCACGACGACGATGACTCCAGCCGCGACCGCAAAGCCTGCGCTGAATATGACACTAAAGTAGGCTGGATTGATGCCTGCTACGACAAGCGCTGACACCAGATTGACCATCCCATGAACGAGTACCGCGATCAGGATGCTGCCGCCTGTTGGAAGATAAATCCATGTCATTACCACGCGCAGCGAAATTGTGAACAAAAAGTTGGCGAGGATGGAAATCGGTACGCCGCTGAGGATCAGTACCGGGAAGTGATAGATGCCCTGCATCAGCCCGACGATCACCGCAGCGGCGAGTACGGGCTGCCGTTGGAGCAGGCGCATCATCGCGAAACCCATCCAGCCCAATTCCTCAAGAAAAGCGAATATGAAGACGCCACCAAGAACAGCTTGGTTGGTTGCCGTCATCGGAGTTGACACGTAAGCGTTCGGCATGAGAGCACTGGCGGCGAAGTTCGGCAGATCATAATGTTGAATGACGCGACGTATTTGGCTCATGAGCTTTCTTCTTGCTTCCTCGCACAGCTTTGCCTGTCCTCGCATTCGACCGGAAACAGGTAGGGTTGAAGACTCGAAACGGATTCTGACGTCCGCATGAATTCGTTGTGCTCACTTTAGCCTCGGAGAAGTGAGATCAGGGGTAGCCAAAAGGCGTATTCGCGGGTTGATTGTTGGACTCGATTCGCAAGTAAATGAATGCAAATGCTATAATCAGCTAACTTATGAACTTCGGGAAAATTGAATGCTTGCGACCGCCCCCGACCTTCTGCGCACCAAGCTGACTCCGCCGCCTGTGCGCACAGATCGTATCGACCGTCCCCGGCTCGTCCAGCGATTCAGCGCCAGCCTAGAACGCCGGATGTTGCTTGTCTGCGCGCCCGCTGGCTACGGCAAGACGACCCTGCTGGGCGAGTGGCTGGTTTCTCAAGCCGACGACGAGCAGTCGTTCGGTTGGTTCTCGCTCGACGAGGACGACAACGACCCCGTACGTTTCTTGACCTATTTGGTGGCAGCATTCAGCACCATCGAGAGCGTCACCCTTGATGATTTGCTGGCACAGCTGCTCGCGCCACAGCCTCCACCAAGCAAGGTTGCCCTCACCGCTCTCCTCAGTCGTCTGGAGGCGTTCGCCGGACGTATTGCACTCATTCTTGACGATTACCACCTGATCAACGCCCAGCCGATCCATGAAGCGGTGAGCTTCCTACTCGATCACCTGCCGTCCCACGTGCGGTTGGTCATCACCAGTCGCGAAGACCCGCCCCTCCCGCTCGCACGCCTGCGCGGACGCGACCAGTTGGTCGAAATCCGGGCGGACGACCTGCGCTTCACGCCCGAAGAAGCCGCCCGCTTCCTTCAGCAGATGCTCGGCATCGACCTGAGCGCTGAGCAGATTGCCGAGCTCGACGCCCGCACCGAGGGCTGGATCGCCGGACTGCAGTTGGTCGCGCTGGCAGTGCGAGGACGGGACGACGTCACCGGATTCATCGCCGCTTTCACGGGAAGCCATCGCTTCATCCTCGACTATCTGACTGAGGAAGTCCTCAATCGTCAGCCAGAAGAGGTGCGCGCTTTTTTGCTGCAAACTTCAATCCTCAGCCGCATGAATGGCGCGCTCTGCGATGCCGTCACCGGCAGGACTGACGGTCAGCAGATGCTTGAGCAGATCGAGCGCGGCAATCTATTCCTCATGCCGCTCGACGACGAGCGCTACTGGTACCGCTATCACCACCTGTTCGGCGACATGCTGCGCAGACGCTTGCAGGAGACTCAGTTTGACACCACTGCGGGGCTGTATCAACGCGCCAGTGAATGGCTGCAACGAAATGGATGGGGCACGGAAGCGATTGAACATGCGCTCGCAGGACAGCTGTGGGAAAGCGCGGCACAACTGATCGAGCGTCAAAGGGAAACCGTTCGTATGCGCGGCGAACTAGCAACGCTGCTGCGGTGGCTGAACGCGCTCCCCGACACCATACTCCGGGCGCACCCGAACCTCGGCATCGACTACGGCTGGATGTTATGCATGACCGATGCATATTCCGAATCCGAAGCGCGCATCGACGAGGTGGAGCAATTTCTTCAACACGAGGACGCCACCGCAGCGGCGGCTGAGCGCAATGCCCTGCTGGGTCAGGCAGCGGCAGTCCGCGCGACGATTTCACTGCTCATAGGCGACGCAGGCAGCAACACAGTTGCCATAGGCGAACAAGCACTCAGACACTTACCGGAGTCCGATCTGCGCTGGCGCGCATGGGCAAGTGTGGTCACTGGAATCGCCCAGTTTGTCGCCAGAGGTGATTTGAAAGAGGCAGAGCACTGGCTGCTGGAAGCGACCCGACTCTGCGGAAGCAGCGCCCGACCCTTTTGTTCGGCTGATCGCATTGTCCCAGCTCTCGAGGATGTACATGGTCAAGGGACGCATGCGTCAAGCGTTGACAACGTGCGAGCGCCTCATGCTCGGCGGGCAGGAAATGTCGAGGGCGAAAGCACGAGCGCAGCTCGCCCGGAGTTCGATCTACTATGAATGGAACGACTTACAAGCGGCATTCGCCGATGCAAGCGAGGCGCTTCACCTCTTTGGCGGATATGAGTTGAAGCGTTTTGTCATCGACGCGCACACGATTATGGCGCGCTTGCGGGCGGTACAAGGGCATATGCGGGAGGCGCAAGCGCTTATCGCGCAGGCGGTGCAACTCTCGGAACAGGCAAATCTTAAGCAGACGTTTGTCTCTGAGATTGCGTGGCAAGCACGCTTATGGCTCCAGCAAGGGGATCTCGAGTCGGCGAGCAAATGGGCGCAGCGCATCGAGGCAACCATCGGCGAAGAACTCGATCCGGCAATCGAGTTCGAACACATCACCTACGCCCGCATCCTGATGGTGCAGGGTCGGCTCGACGAAGCCGACGCGCTGTTGGAGCGCCTGCTCGCGGCAAGTCTGAGCGCCGGACGCATGGGGCGTGTCATTGCGATTTACGTCTTGCAGGCGCTTACGGCGCATGAACGCGGAAATCTAGACGATGCCCTTAGACCACTGGCGCAGGCACTGGCGCTTGGCGAGCCGGAGGGCTACGTGCGCACGTTCGTGGACGAAGGCGCGCCAATGGCGGCGCTGCTGCAGACCGCCGAGTCGCGCGGCATCGCGGCTGACTATGCCGCGAAACTACTTTCGGCGTTCGATCAGCGCACCTCGACCGAACTGTCCCAGCCCCAGCCCGCTATGCAGTGGATCGGCGAAAACGTAGAGCCGCTCAGCGAGCGTGAGCTTGAAGTGCTGCGCCTGATCGCGGAAGGCGCGTCCAACCGCGAGATCGCTGAGGCGCTGTTCGTCAGCATCGGCACGGTTAAGAAGCATGTGAACAATATCTTCCTCAAGCTCGACGCGCACAGTCGCACTCAGGCAATCGCCACCGCGCAGAAGTACAACATCCTCAAGTAGACATCACCCGCACCGCAAATAATCAACCCCCTGAATACGCCTTTTGGCTATCCCGAATCAACCGCTATTCCCTCTACAGTGAGGACAGTCAACCGGAAATTTGACCGTCAAGCAGAGAGGGATTGGCAATGGCAGACCAGACTTACGAAATGGCGAGCTACCAGCTTGCCGACGTCGGCGCGCGGCTCGCCGCGTGGTTCATCGATGGGGGTGTCCTGTTCCTGATCGAGGGCGCGGGCTTCTACACCCTGCGCGAACCCGGACTCAGCGCGGGGATCATCGTCGGCTTGATCTACACGTGGTTCTTTCTGACGCGGAATAACGGGCAGACCGTCGGCAAGATGCTCATGAAGATCCGCGTCGTCAAGACGGACGGCACACCGATCAGCGATGCGGACGCCGTACTACGCTACGTTGGCTACCTGCTCGATGGCATTTTCTTGCTTGGCTGGCTGTCAGCGCTGTTCGACGAGAACCGGCAGTGCTGGCACGACAAGCTGGCAAACACCTACGTCGTGAAAACGGAATAACCCGGCTAAGACCGGAGAGGAGAGAATCTCATGCGTAAATCTTACGCGCTGCTGGTCATCATCGCCGTATTCATCCCGCTGGCGATCGCGGTTATGACCATGATCTCGATCCGTCCTTGGGTGCTGGATCGCAGCTTCTACGAGAACCTACTCGACGATGAAGCGCTCTACGAAGCACCCTTGATCGGCAGTGTTCCCGATGAGTTCAAGAACGGGATGCCCGATGCCCTCACCAGCGATCTGTTCGGGGCAGAGGCGCTACCAACCAAAGCACTGAACGCCGCGCTGTCCGAAATCCTCACCGCGGACTATCTACGCGCGCAGTCCTTGAACGCAATCGAGACGGCGTTCGACTTCATCGACGGCAGCCGCAGCGACCTACAACTCACCATCGATACCACGCCGGTGAAGCAGGCACTTCAGGGTGCGGCGGGTGGGCGTTTCGCGGCGAGTCTGGCGGCGGCGCTGCCAAGCTGTGCCACTGATCAGACGCCCGTCGCCTCTGCGGGACACCTGCCGCGCTGCATCGGAGCCGACAGCTCCATGACGGCAGTCGCCGACCAGATCACCGCAGCACTGCCCGCGCTGATCGAGAGCCTGCCCAACAGCATCGCTCTCAATGCGGAGACTAATCTGCAGATGAGTTGGTTCCGCTACAACCGCTTCCTGACCAGCGGCATCCGTCCAGCGGTAGACGTGGGGATCGTGGCGCTCACCTTGATGGCGCTGCTGGCGTGGGTGACCGGGGCGTACCTCGGCGGAATAGACATGCGTTCGCGGCTGAAGTGGGCGAGTTCCAGCCTGTTCGCTCCCGCATCGCTCATGCTGTTGGCTGGGCTGACTCTGACCTTCGCGCCGACCGTCACCGCAATCGTAAGCAGCATCACGACCACGCCTTACAGCGAAGCATACCGCGACGCCCTGATCCGTGTGCTCGTCGCAGTCTTCGACCAGCTCGGCACCGGCTTTGTAATCGTTGGCGGATTCGTCTGTCTGATCGCGTTCGGGCTGCTGGTCTGGAGCCTGATCACGCCCGCAGGAACCACGCCAGCGTCAAAGTTGTGCAGATTCCTGTCCGCAATGCCTAGAAAGAGGGACGAACAACATGTTCGACTTCGAGAAGAACGTGCTAGGTGCGCGTGAGCACCATAAGGAGCTGTTGCGCGAAGCTGAGGCGCATCGGCTCGCCCGCCGAACCGCGCTGCAGCAGCCCGAACTGTTTCACGGGGTGCAAGCGCAGCTTCAAACCTTGACGCTGCTGGTTCGCCCGGAGCGACGGCACTCGCAGCGTGCATAAGCAGCGACCAGTATACGTAACCAAGAGTCAGCCCCGTGATCGAAGCGTTTGTGATGGGGCTGACTCTTTCCAACATCTCGCCGCCTCGCCTACAAAAATCAACCCCTAAATACGCCTTTTGGCTACCCGACATCAACCCGCTTGTCTCCTAAGCTGAGTATGTCAAGCAGGTTGTCGCCAAAGCGTTCTTACAAAGGATAACGAAAATGAACGAATCGCTGCCCATTTCCGCAGGCTACAACCTTTCGCAGGTCGGGCAAAAAGCAGTTGTACGCGGCGTGGGCAATTGTGCTGCTGCTCACCGTGCCGCAGATCATCCTCGGCGCGTTCATGCATCAGGATATTGCATGGCTAGCGCCGGCACGACTGATCTTTCTCGCCGGGCTGTTCGCTTTGACCTTTGTCTGGCAGCCGATTCGTCCGCTGCGCAGACTGGCGCTGGTTTTTCTCGCTATCTACGTCGTCGAGGGCTGGCTGTTCTCCACAGTGCTGCCGCAGAGCCAGCTTTACGCGAACGTCTTCGGCAGCGATCCCAACCGGCTGTTCTTCGGCGAGCGCCTGATGCGCATCGGTGCCTCAGCGGTGATGCTGCTGGTGCTTTTGGGCATGGGGCTGAAGCGTCAGGAGTTCTTCCTCACGGTAGGTCACTTGAGAGCCACTGCGGAACCCGAGCGCTGGGGCGTCCCCCGCAAGCCGGAGAACTGGGTCGGGTTCAGCCTGCGCTACGCCCTGATCATCGTCACGCTGCTGCTGCTTTTCATGGTGCCCGCGTTTCATCCATCGCTGAGCAATCTGTCGGTGGGCTTGGTGCTGTTTGCGGCGCTGTGCGCGCTGATGAACGCTTTCGCCGAGGAATTCCTCTACCGCAGTGCGCTGCTGCCGCAGGTACTGCCGCTCTTCGGCAAAGGTCGGTCGCTGATCCTCGTCGCTGCGTGGTTCGGCATCGGGCACTATTTCGGCGTGCCGTCCGGCATCACCGGCGTGATCCTCACCATGATCGGCGGTTGGGTCTTCGCCAAGGCGATGGTCGAAACGCGGGGGATGGGCTGGTCGCTGTTCATGCACTTCGTGTCGGACTTCACCGTTTATCTCGTCATCCTGCTGGCAGGTGGTTTCTAGTGCCAACTTCTCGCGACGAACTGTTTCCCAGACGAAAGCTCAGGAAATTTGCCCGATCCTACAACGGATGCACTGGCTGGCACTCAGGGAGCGCCATTCTGTATCCAACCAGACCGTGAAGCCATGCAGCGAATGCCGCCTAGTGCATCGAACGGCTTATGCTATCAGGAGCGAAAAAAGATGAACCTCCGCACAACAATCCAGCAAAATCAGGTCGCAAGCTTCGTCTTGATCACCCTCGTGCTTTCTTTCGCAGCAATGCTGCTGCCCGCCTCCGACGAAAGCGCCCTCGTTGGGCTGCTCTTCGTACTGGCGTTGTGCCCGGCGGTCGCGGCTTTTGGGCTGGTGGGATTTACAGATGGACGGCGCGGTCTGGTGGCACTTCTGCGCGAGACCTTTCGCTGGCGCAGCCCACTGCGATGGTACGTCAGTGCACTGCTCGTCGCCTTTGGGCTGCACGTCTTCACCAGCATTCTGGCAGTCGTGACCGGACGGATGGCGGCGGTCACGTTAGCGGCACCTACGCCTTATTTGATCGCCATACTCCCCCTTGCGCTATTCGAGGAAATCGGCTGGCGCGGCTTTGCGCTGCGACGCCTGCTCGATCGGCATTCCCCTTTCGTAGCTACCCTGATCGTTGGCATTCCTTGGGCGCTGATCCATGTCGCACTGACCGCGTTTGTCCTCGTCAATACGGGTGGACGCTCTACAGTCTGGGAAGGGTTAGCGGTCTTCTTCGGTGCGTACCTGCTCACTTGGGTTTTCATCAAGAGTCGGCGTAATGTGCTGGTGGCAACCCTATTTCACGCCGGACTAAACGCTTTTGGCAGCGTCGCGGGACCCGGTAGCGTGCTCTCGGTTGAGGATACGCTCATGCTGCAAACCGTCACGACGTTCCTATTCGTCGCTGCGGTAATTGCGCTCGACTGGCGCATGTGGTTCGCGCGCCCAACGGCAGATGATGCTGTCGTGATCACATCCTCCAAGAAACGCGCTGGTATCACGCAGCTCAGAATCAGCCTTTATGCTTCAGTCCGGGGTGCTATGGTCGGGGGAAGCTCTATCAGATCTGAAGAAGCCAAGTGACCGCTTCGACTTCGCTGCTGAAAATTTTGCGTTCGCGCGTGTCTGCTAGAACGTGATCAACGACGCCGTAGACGTTCTGCGCTGGTTTGCTGCTCTCGATCACGAGCGCCGTTTTGCCCTTGAGGTCGGGGTGGATGTTTGAGAGGTTACTGGCAATGCGCAGTGCTTCTGAACTGAGCTGATTGTCACACCGCGAGACATCGACGAGCAGCAGTAGTGGTTTGCTGCCATCCCAGTTTGAAAAAAGGTCGTCAACCTCGCTAAACCACGCGCCAGCGGCTTCTTCTCCGGTGCTTATGAAGCGATAGCAAATGATGCGCCCATCAGCCAACCAAACTTTCGTAAAAACAGGTTCAGACATCGCTCAATTTCCTCAAATCAGCATTGGCATATGTTAGCGCCAGTTATCCAACGGCGAACCATCCACTCGTTTGATTTTTCATGATACCTAAGTCTAGTTTGTCCCCTGTGTTGCGCCCGGTTGGTCACGGCGACTTCTGGCGCAAACGCTCACAGGTGGCCGCACTGGTCATTTTGCGCTGGTCTACCGAATGCCCAGCGCATTTCCAATTCGATACGCTGCCAGATTTGTTTACTGTGTTCCAGAGCACGAACTCCCGTCGCTATACCATCGGCTAGTCAAGAACTATCCGCAGGTTGGGTGCGCGCACTTGCCCCACATTTATAGAATTCAGGCGGTGAAATCAGACTGTCTCGCGCGGTATTTAATCGTGGGAGACGTCTATTCGACTTGGGAATCTATAAGCAGCTGGCGCGCTGACTGGAATCCCAAATGACACATTTGATGCCAGCACAGCGTCAAGCTGAACTGAATTGCAAACTTATCACGTCGTTGACACACGAGAAGGTCTGAGGCAATGCAGCGAAATAACCGAACGTTTATCCTTATCGTTGGGGCGCTGATTGTCATCGCAATCATCGCTGTAATTTTTGCGTCTAATCCCAAATTGCTTGGCACAGCGGGCGGCGAAGGCAGTAACAGTGAGATAGTTGAGGCGCCTGCCCAGCAGCCTGAAGCGCAGCAACCCGAAGCGCAGCAACCCGAAGCGCAGCAACCTGAAGCGCAGCAACCCGAAGCGCAGCAGCCTGAAGCCCAACAGCCGACTCAGGTGCCGCCAACGGAAGCCCCACAGATTGTCGCACAGGTTCCAACCGAGCAACCGCCAACGGTGGACATGCCGTTGAACCCGGAGGATCCCGACGGAGACGGTGTGATTGGCAGCGATGATGAGTGCCCTGATCAGGGCGGCAATGTGGGCGGCGATGGCTGCCCCATACAGGTCGCGGCGACGAATGTGCCGCCGACGGAAGTGCCACCGACTGCAACTCAGTCCAATGTGACCTACGAAGTGCCGCCCACTGCGACGCTTTATGAGGTGCCGCCGACGATGCTGCCGACGGTCGGCTTAATCCCCGGGCAAATCGTGACGACCCAGACCCTTGAAGCAGGGGCGCAGCCCCCGGCACAGACGCTCGTTGCACCGCCTACCTTGGTTGCGCTTGCGGGATCGCCCACGACGGAAAGCGGTGAAGGCGGTGCCGGGAATGCCGGTGGAGCCGGTGACGCCGGGAATGATGGAAATGCAGGGATGGATGCGGTGATTGCTGCTGCACCGCCCACCTATCCGTTGACCCCGGAAAGTGCCGTTTGTGAGCTACCCCGGAACGAAGATAGCGGCGATGTGGTATTCACCTTTCGTGGACGGCTCAATGGACAAGCTATCGCTGAATTGTATGACCCAACAGGACTTGTTGGAACAGAGACGCTAGTACCTACTTCTCGTCTTGGTTTCATCGTTCCCAGAACAGCCAGCGGCGACTATCGAGTTGTCATCAAGAATGCTGCCGACGGCACCATACTCGGTGAAGCAACCCACAATTGCGTGGTAGGTGCGTTTCCCGCTAACCCTGATACAGTCCATTTGGGTAGTACCGAGTGTGCGACGTATGACGGAGTTGCACAAGCGCAAATGTGGCTCAGGTTCCCACAAAGTAATGAGCGCCCCCCATATCGCGTTACAACCACTGATTCAAGCGGCGCGGTAACAACAACTGTAAGGGGACGCCGTAGTGGCACCTCCTCCACTGAATCGTATGCTATTGTCCGTGTATCGGGTGAAACTCGCTGGGTCGTGACTGCGCTCGATGGGACCGAAATTCTAACCGCAACCCAATACTGTGTTGCAGAACCGCCGACGATGACGTTCACTCCGTCGTTGACGTTCACTCCGTCGAATACTCCGCCACCGACACCGACACCGACTGCCACTCCTATAACTTCCATTGGTCAGATCGGCCCAGTCACAGATGGCATTACTGGCATAACAGGATTGTGTTCACCGAATCGAATTGTTGCTCAGGTAACGTCTGCTGACACAGCATTTATGAACGGTCCCTACACCTTGCTTGATCCAGCTGGGAGAACAATCGGGACAGGTGACGCTTTTCTAGTCGGTGGGACAGATATTTTCTCTGCTGCTGTGACTAATCCGGCTCCGGGTAAATATTCGTTGGTCATACAAAACGATCTTTCAGGCAATACAATTACGATGACCTTCGAGTGCTCGCCGCAGTCGGTCGGTCAGGTCGCGATTGTGCCTACAGCTACACCAACGGCAGTCCCGACAGACACACCCGTCCCGACGGCAACGGTTGATGTTCAAGCAACACGGGCTGCTCAGACAACAGCGACCCAGAACGCGATCAATGCGCAGGGAACACAAGTTGCCATCAATGCACAATCGACAATTGATGCGTTCAACGCCCAGCAAACGCAAATCGCTAACAGTCTGAACGCCACGGCCAGCGTCAATGCCAACAACAGCGCGGCAACTGCGACGATTGTGGCGGGTCAGATCAATGCCACCAGCACCGCTGTTGTTGCCAATGCCACGCAAATCGCGCTGGATTTGAACGCAACGGCAAACGCTAACATGACGGCGACGCAGAACGCCATCGCTACGCAGGATGCTGTCGCTACGGCAACCCAGATCGGAGTGAATGCCTTTGCGATTGCCACACAGGTCAGCCTACAGCAGACGCAAATCGTCGCTGACCTGAACGCCACTGCCAGCGCCAATGCCAACAATACGGGTGGTACAGCGACCGCGATTGTGGATCAGATCAACGCCACTAGCACCGCTCTTGCTGCCAATGCCACGCAAATCGCGCTGGATTTGAACGCGACGGCAAACGCTAACATGACGGCGACGCAGAATGCTATCGCCACCGCGACGCAGGGCGGAGCAAACGCCGTCACCAGCTCAACGACGCAAGCGCCAGTCTCAGCAGCCCCCACTGGAGTTGTGACAACTGCTGTCCCGACCACAGCGCCAAACGTTACACCACAAGGCAGCGTTGAATCTGGTCAGTGTTTGGGCGTGACCAACGCTCCTCCCGAGGTAGTTGCTGCACTGGATACGGTGATAGCACTGTTCACCAACACGGACAACGTCGTTCAGGGTGCAATGCTGCCCTCGCCGGGTGCAGTCATCCGCGTCGAGACACCGGATTGGATTTACTACGAAGCGATGGGGCTTGCCAACGTCGAAACAGGTGAACCGCTGCGCTGCGACCAGCCCTTCCAGATTGGCAGTAACACCAAGATGATGACAGCCACGATCCTGCTGCAGCTCGTCGAAGAAGGGCAGTTGAGTCTCGACGATCACCTGTCCGACTACCTGCCGGATTATGCCTCCGCGCTGCCCTACGGCGACCAGATCACGCTGCGGGAACTTGCCAACCACACCTCCGGCATTTTCAACTACACCGAAGATGCGCCGGATGGCACACCTGCGCTGATTAGCGTGAACGATACTGTCGCGCTGCGGCAGGGCTATACACCCGATGAATTGGTCCAGTTCGCCATTCAGCATGGTGAGCCTTACTTCGAGCCGGGTGCAGAGGGGCAGTTCCACTACAGCAACACCAATTACGTGTTACTTGGGTTGATCATCGAGAAGATCACCGGACAAGATCTCGGCAGCCTCCTCAAAGACCGCATCTTCACGCCGCTGGGCATGGATCACACCTTCCTGTGGAACGAGATCCCACTGGCGGACTTCGGTCTGCCGCAGGGCTATCTGCAATATCCTTTCGACGTGAATACCAGCGCGTGGAATATGTCGCAAGGTTGGGCAGCTGGTGGGGTCATCTCAACCGCCGATGATATGAGTACGTTCATCAAGGCGCTGCTGAATGGCGAACTGTTCCAGCATTCAGACACGCTGACTGTGATGATGGAAACAGTCAACGCCGCTGGCCTCGGGGAATACGGCATCGGTTTGATCAAGAAGCCGACCGATCAGGCGACATGGGGGCACGGTGGTACAACGCTCGATTTCGAGTCCGACGTGGCGTATGTACCGCAGGCGAATATGAGCATCGTTGTGTGGACGAATGCCTCGTCGGATTACGCGGTGGTTGGCGTACCATTCGTGGAGCAGGCGCTGGTCAACGCCGGAGTGCTAAGCGCCGATCAGTAGCGCCAGCCGTCGTCAAGCGTATGGGTATCTGGCTGAATATGTATGTCAGCCAGATACTTTTTATTTCGGAAATTGAATGTAGGTTATGTTCGTTGGCGAGGTAGTGACACTGGCGCGACACAACCCACGCAGATAACGGGGTCAGAAAACCTTGTCACTGGTCAGCCAGTGAGGGAAATCGCAGTGATCGAGATGAGTCACTTCGTCCGCGTGGTCGTCTGCTGCTGATCGATCCATGTCAACGCTTCAGGCGACAGTTGCTTCTTCAGAGCTTGGCTCTTCTCCTTCAGATCCGCCAATTCCTCGCGCAGCTTTCGGATGCGCGGGCGCAAGCTTTTTTCGTGGACGACGCGGCGCGTGAGCAGGGCAATCTGTTGCTCGGTAATCAGATACTCGTCGAGCAGTCTGCCTTCTGACTCGTCCGACTCAAAGTCGTGTGCCAGTGCGTAGAAGACTTTATCCCCGCGTTTGAGCAGCGTTACCTCAATGGAATTCAGATCGTCGCGGACGGCTCGTTGGATGCCCCATCGTTCTTCCATCCGGTGGTAACGCTGCAAAATCAGAAGAATTCCCAGCGAGATGATGCCGATCACGACCAATTTCGTTATGGATTGAAACAGGGTTGTTTCAACCAGAACCGTCACATTGAAGAAGTTATGAGCGATCACAGCGAACAGGAACAGGACGAAGAATATTGGATACGCTTTCCAACGCCGATAATAGATGACTCCTCCGACACCGGCTCCGACAATCCCCTCGATGCAGGCGTGGACAAGCCCAACGGATACCACCCGTGACAGCGCAATGCTCAACGCCTGATTGGGGGTGCCCAAGACGTAGATCACACTCTCCGCAAAGGCAAAGCCACTGCCTACCGCGAACCCGTAGACCATGCCATCGCCGGAATAGCGCGCCAGAGTGAAGTGATACAGCCATAACTGAAAGATCATCATCAAAAATTCTTCCAGAAGCGGCGCGTACCCCAGCGAGACTATCACTAGGGGGACGTGAATTTGTGTGATCAGCGGTGTCTGTGAGACGTCCGCGATCAGAAAACTGACGATGCCCCAGACAAAAGAAAGAATGATCAGTGGCAGGCGAGCAACCTTGAACGGCTCGATCAACGTCACAATGTAAATGATCGCAATCCGCGTAATCACAATTACTAAAATGCTCAAGGCTAATTGCATCAGCGCGTTCCCCTATATCAACCCGGCTACCCTCATGGGGTCGCAGAAACGAACAAAATTATCAACATCGCATTGAGAACGAGGAAGCTGAGTGGATATGCCCAGAGCGCGATCCGGTCGATGCGCTGTGCGAGCGCCCCCCGGTCATGGTTTCTGAGCCACTGAAGATAGACGTTCAAGATGATGATCACGCTGGTGACAGCAAAAACAGAAATCAGAATTGTGTCTAGGAGAGTCAAGTAGCCTAGCTTGGGTAGATCGCTGGATACCGTGAGATTGAACGCCACAAAGACCAGCAAGTTCGACCCGGCAACCTCGATCCGCTTAGCAAAGTCGCTCAAAAAGAACGTCACCCACGTCACAATGAAAATAAGCAAGATCGGGAGAACCACGCGGAAAGCATAATAGGTCACATTGCGGCTGGCTTCAAACCGAAGCACGAAACGCGATATTCCGTTTTCCAAACGCGTAGAAGGTTCGATTGACCGGAAAACGAATTCTTCCTGACCAAGTTGGGTTCCGAGAGCGAATCGATCTGCGATGGGAACAAAAACGTACTTGTCGTCGCCAAAAAGCATATCAACCCGAAAATAGAACTTCTGCGCGTCGAGTGGAAACATGCGGAAATCAAAGTCGGGCGCTTGCAAGGTCACGGTGAACCGTTCGGTGTAGGTGACGGTTCCATCTGACGCGACCGCGGCTCCGCGAAGCTGCGTTTCTCTTTGCCCTTGCTCGTTACTGATTTCAAATTCCGGCCAACTGATGCCAGCGCCGGGGTGCGTGAATTCGTTGAAGTCATCCCCAATAAAGGTTTGAACAGCGCACCCACAGACATCCGGACGGAAAGCGCGTAACGGATCCCGCCACCGGAAATAGAGCGAACCGACCACCGTGTAATTCTCGCCCTGTTGATCGACATCCGAAACCTGATCGATCACCAACCATATCGAAACTTGCGTCGGCTCTTTGATCATATGATGAATTGTCGGAACGGCTGCCCCCGTCAGTACTTCCGGAGCATTACGTCCAATCAATAGTCGATAGCTATCCATGATCGAAGCTGCGTCGAGTTGGGGTAACAGAATCAGTTGATAACCGGCTGCGTCTTTTGGAAAGGTGTATTGGAATGCAATAGTGCCGGGATCAGCGCTGGCGAAGGCGGTTAAGATCGATTTCCCGACGGAATCTTGCAGCATCACGCGCGAGAGATAACCGCCATTGGTCGATACCGCGTAAACATAGAGCGTATCTCCAGCGTGAAAGGGTTCGAGTTGAAGGACATCCAGCTGCGAGGTTGTCGAAACAGGACGACTAATCTCCTGTACGGCGTAGGCTGCATCAGTTGCTTGGTCAACGAACGCCAAAGAAGCGCCAGTCGAGCTGGCTTCTCCCGTGAGTACCTCCGGCGCATTGATGCCGATGAGCAAGCGATACTGACCAAAGGTCCGATGAGCATAGCTGCCGCGAATAATCAGCGCGTAATCGCCGTTGTCCAGTATGGGAAATGACAGCGCGGCGTCATAGCCATTGCCGCCGTCATCATTGCTCGCCAGAAGCATCGTTGCGAGGGCATCCGAAACAACTGTCATCGGGTCGATCTGGACTGCGGCTTGAAGGGCGGCGTTGACATGGTGTTCAACCGCGTCAATCGTTACATCACTGCGGGCAATGCCGACGAACGGATCGAGGTTGCCTGATGTCCCCGCGGCATAAACATACAGAATGTCACCTGCGCGCAAACTGGGCAGCAAATACTTAACTGACTGATCCGTTTCCAGCGAACCGGAGACAGTCTGTACCTGACTGCTGCCATCTTCGCTCGCTTGGGCATGAGCCGGTGCTGCGGCGGCGAGCGCGACAATCCGAATCGTGAGCAACAGCAGCAGCGCAAAGCGGCTCGTGATTCGGAAAACTTGAGAGCGAACCTGCATAGTCGGGCGGTGTCCGTGAGGCATTTCGATTCTGCTGAACAGGTGGTCATGCAATTCCGCAAAGTTAGAAACCCCTATGCTACCCATCGAGCATAGGGGAATTTTCGCATCCGACTAGGCGCCGGTATCGTTTTGTGTCTGATAGATGTAGCCGACGGCACCCACTACGACGACCAGCACGAGCGTCACAATAGCGGCGGTCGTGTCAGCACCAGTCGCCGATGTGTGCGACGGACTCGCCAGTGGTAGGTTGATGTTCAGTGCAGCCGCAGCTGCCGCTAGTCCACTGATCGCCTGACTTGCGCCGCCGAAGGCGGTGGCGAGCCGAATCATCACATCGGCAAGGCGGTTGCCAACTGCCGCGCCGATCAACGCCAGCACGACCACAACGATGAGGTACACGATTCCGTCGAGGTTGAAGGCATTCGCAATCACTGCGCCCAGCGCCAAGCCAAGAAATAAGCCGAACACGATGTAGGCGAATTTGTACAGCGACCAGAAGATGAAAGCGACCACCAAACCCGCAATCACCGCGCCGACAATCTGAATGATGTCAGTCTGCTGCACCAGCGCCGCCGATGCCGCGTAGTAGCCGACGGCAAATCCCGACAATGCCAGTACCAGTCGGTAGAGGCGTTTGCCAAAAAAACAGGCGATTAAGCCGATCACAAGTAAGATAATTCCGGTCAGTAGTGCCATCTTCTAGTCCCCCTCTAGTGCCAGATATGTTTGGAGCACGAATTGAGAACGTGCTGCCTCGAACCCAAGAGAAGCTTCATAACCTACTGAGCGCCGCTGACAACGAACGGAAAGACCTCGGTCTGAAGATCATCGGCGCAAGTTGTGTCCGGCATCTGCCCCGGATCGAGCAGGAATGCCGCCGCGACCGCTGGACCACACGTAAACTGCGTGCTGGCTCCATGCGGGTAGTACGCGAACGTCAGGAAATGGGCGTTTTCCAGACTTTGGTAGACTGCCTCACCCCATTCAACCGGAGTTTCAGCATCGACCGACCCATTGGTCATCAAAATCGGCAAATCGGTAACAACCGGAGGACGCAGGGCGGTGTCTGCTGGAGTCAACCCCCACAAGGTGCAGACAACTTTCGCGTTCACAGCCACATCGTTCTTCTTGATCAGCCCCGGCACCTCGAAGGTTCGGTATCCGTTGAAGATGGCTTCGAGATCGAAGGAGCCATAACGGTCGTTGCAGGAAATAACATCCAAGGCAATCAAATTAGCGCTGTCGATGCTGGGTCTCATGCTCGCCAGCAGACGGTATGCAGCTTCAACATCGGCATCGCTCATCAGCGGAACCATCGACCCGATGTCTGCATTGATACTCGCGGCAAAGGCTGCCAAATCTTGCCGGGAATGTTCACCCGCGAGCAGCAGGTCAAAAGTCGCTGGCAGGAATGTTGCGGTGAGATTATCTAGCTCATTGAGACCGATCCGGACTTCCTGAATGAAGTATTCCGGAAGTGACACGCCGCTGACGAGCGCGGCGCTGGCGCGCTGACTCTGCTGTTGGATCTGCTCAAGCTTGTCAGCCAGATCGCGGGCGCTGCCAGCCATGGTCGCCGTTCTGCTGGCAAGGTTGGCGAATGGATTAGGGGCTGCCGCACTGCTTGAGCGATCTTGAGCTGGGGGCAGCGCGCCATCACGCAGTCCGACGAAAGTCGTCGCGATGCCGCGTTCCAGTTCATCGATCATCAGTGGGAAATACTGTGCGCCAATGCCGATCACCAACCCGGTCGTGTCATCCTGTTTGTAGCTCAAGCCGTTGACCAGCACGCGCCGCAACTGGTCGAAATCAATCGTTTCATCGCCGATGTAAGCGGTGCCGCTTCAAGCTGTAACATCAGCGTCACGGCACGCTGGCGGATGTTCGGGAATGCCGCCGCGCAGGACGCATCCGCCGCGCAGTCGTCAAAGACGCGCAAAATATCATATCCGGCGACATACGCCTGACCGCCGCGCGTATCGACGTTGGGCGGGACCACACCGTCAAGGATTCCGCTGCGTAGGGCGGGCAAATCCATCGCTTTGTGTTCTTGGTAATACCGGAATAATTCCAACGCGAGGTTTGTGCCATACGAAATGCCGTAGATGTTGTAGGCTTCGTAGTCTAGTGCGGTCATCAGGGACACCAGATCGCGGACGCTGTTCGCCGTGCTGTACTGACTTCAGGTCAAAGCCCTGACTTTCCAGATAGGGTCGGCAGTTGATAGCCGTCGAAAATGCCGACAGGTTCTTCGTTGTATCCAGCAGTACCTGAATTTCAGGATCAGCGCTGGTCGGCAGTTCCGGGAGCCTGAGGTCATTGGCGAGCGGGGCGTTTTGCAGATCACTTGGGCAAAACAGCGGCGTGCTGAAGGATGTACCCCGCTGATCGTAGATAATCACATCACGATAGCGGCGGATCTCGGCGAAGCTCTCGGCGAGGAACGGGACATTTACCAGCGCCGAAGCACCGGGACCACCTTCCAGATAGATGACCGGATCGAGAAAAGGCGCTGCACTCCGCGCTTTCAGCACAACGTAGTGCAGCGCGATCGGGCGTTCGTCCGGTTTTTGCCAGTTTTCCGGAACGGTGAGTTCGCCGCAAAGCGCCGTTTCGCCAATGATTTCATCAGTTGGCATCCCAAACAAGCAGTCCACCAACGCATTCTGGATCGCGGTTGTTTCTTGGGCGTTCACAGTCGAAACCGTCAGACTTAACAGCCCGACGAGTAATAGCCATTTGAAACGCACAACGGTTAGCTTCATTTTGCCCGTCCTCAGGTGGATCGCAGGACTTCACAACCCATGCGCGTTGTGAAGTCCTGTTCCCAAGATTTATTTCGCAGCGATAAACGCCACGTTGGACTGATTGTCTGCGGCTAGGTTGACGCTGATTTGATCACCCGTATCCGCAATGTTGATGCTGGATGCTTGCGCGAGGACGGCGAGGAAATCGTCCGCTATCGATTCTGGAGGGCAGGCGACCTTTGTGCTCGCCCCCAGTTGAAGGCTGATCGCGTTGTCTGCGCCGGTCGTGTAGCTCGCCATAACCGTGTTGCAGTCCGCCACGAAAGTGATCTGACCATCCTCATTAAAGGTTAGGCTGTAGGTACTGCCTTTGGCGGGCGCTTTGAATTCCTGAGTGTCGGCGAGATAGACGCCAACCGCATTGAAGGTTATTCCGGTTACATCTTGAATCGAGAGGCTGGTGACGGTTGAAGTATTCACAGCCTGATTGAATGGTAATTGACCAAAGACATCATCCCAACTCGGAGTGATCCCCAGCGCATGACCGATATGAAAGATGCCCCGTCCTGTAAAGGCTTCTGAACTGTTTGCCCATGTGACAATCACCATGTTCAGTTTCGGGTTGTAACCCATATCACTCTCGGTGCCGAGGGTTTGACCGCCATGACCTAAGAACCCGCTCTTGTAGTAGCTGCCGTGCATGTAGTAGAACTCGTCGGATTCTCGATCATAGCCCGGAGCCGCACGGGTCAGCATCGCGTCAAGGGTTGCCGGGTCTTGATAGAGCGCACCCGTGTAGAGTGCGCGCAGGAACACAGCCATATCCTCGGCGGTCGAAATTGCGTTGCCAGCAGACCACGCCTGACTGAAATGCCACCCGGAGGTTTCGCGGGTGAACGGTGACGACAAATACTGACCGGTCAAACCCAATTCTGCCGGAGCGATGCCGGAGACGAGTACCGTATGTTCCAGCCCTAGCGGCTTGATGATGCGGTCAGTCACCGCATCGATATAGCTCTGTCCGCTGACCTGTTCGATGATCTGCCCGAGCATGATGTAGCCGGTATTCGAGTATGCCCACTGGCTCGCAGCTCCCGGCACAAACTTCATCGGTTCGTTGGCGGCATTCGCCACCAGTTCTTCGGGGGTATACGCCGTGCCAAGCCCGTCGTAATTCCCAAGAGCATACTGCCCGCCTATGGTCGCCGGGTTTTCCGAGTTCAGGTAATCCGGCAAACCGCTGGTATGACTTAACAACATGTCAATCGTGATCGCTTCCGCGCCTTCCCACAGGGCGATCTCGTCCGGCAGGTATTTGCTGACCAGATCGCTGGTTGACAGCTTGCCTTCTTCTTGAAGCTGGTAGATGACTGCTGCGGTAAACATCTTGGTATTGCTGCCAATCGGGAAGGGAGTCCCGGGGTCGAACGACGCACAGCTTTCGATATTACTGACTCCGATCGAGCGGAAATAACGTCCCGCTGGCGAATCCACGAAAATGACCGCACCCGGTGCGGGCGGCGCAAGCCCGAAGATGCTCAGGATTGGCGAGCCCTCTGATAGCGAGGTCACGAATTGACGCAGAATCGTGTCTAGCGCCTTGGTCTGGTCGTCTTCAGGTAAGGTGTCATTCGCGGTGATCGTCAGCGCATCGGGACCGCAAATATCATCAATCCCGACCGGTGTCTCGTCTTGAGCATGAACGGTGATCGCCGCAAGGCTCAGAAGCAGCACGAACAAAAACAGTGATTTGCGTAGCATACTTTGCATTCTCCTTAGGGAGTTTAGATCGAACAATCAGGGTGCCGGGAAAACCCGACACCCGTTTAGACGTCAATTGACCGCTTGACCGTTCACCGTGATGGTATAGTCCGGGCTGGGCAGCGTGCCGAGCGAAACGCGCTCGGTGATCGGTGCGAGGTCAGCCGTGCAGGCGACCGGCTGCGAAGCGTCACGGTAGATTTCGACGGCATAATCGCTGCCTTCGTGAGTGATGCGCGTCCGCACTGGTGCAGGGCAGTTCGATGACCCGGCGGCATCGATCTTCAGGTTGACCAGCGGCGTGGGCGCGGTCAGTTCGAAGACGGTCGTGTTGTTGACCACCAACGGGGTGATGTTCTGATTGTCGAATTCGATGGCGGATAGTCCACACGGATCCGGCGAAGTCGTCAGTGGGTCATCGTCGTAAATGGTCAGGAACTGGTCATAGGTTCGCGCCAGCGGGTTGACCATTGCATAAGCGTCCGCCGACGTCTTAACTTGTTCGTCTTCGGCAACCGCTGGCTGATAGGCGTGGATATTGATGCCGGTTCCGGGTTCGGCATCAAAGATCAGCTCCGCCGAAAACGGGCCGCTGCCGCCAATCGCATCGGTCTGGACGGTCGCGGGCGTCTGCGCGATGACTTCGCCGGTCTTCGCGTTCCGGACTTCGATCACGATGTTGTTCTCGAAGGCTGCCCCCGCTTGCCCTTCAACGATGAGTGGATAGGTCGAGACGGCTGCGCCATAGGCTGGGCGCGTGATGGTCACAAACTGCGGAGGAAACTCGCTGTTCACATTCAAGGTGATGTCATCAAGAGCGGTCGTCGATCCGTCTTCCGGCGAGGTCGAATAGGCGACGACGACGACACGAGTCGCCCCTTCCAGTGCGCCGAGGTCAATGTCAATTGACCACGTCCCCTGCTGCCCGACTTCCTGAACCTGAAGGGTCGTGCTGCCCGTGAACAGGACGTCGCCACCATCGGCGCGGACTTCGACGATCACGTTGCCTTCGAACAAACCAGCACCTTCACCTGAAACGGTGAACGCCGTCCCGCTGACCGCGCCGTAATCGGCGGGGGCAGTGATCTTGACAAACACTGAATCGCTTGGCGGGCGGTTGACGACGGTCAGCAGCCCCCAGTCGCAAACGAAGTAGGACAGAGAACGGGTATCTTCCGGTTGCTCGTCGCCTTGAGCAGCGACGGAAGTTGCAAACAGAAATACTAAGGTGAGGGCAATCAATATCCGGTTGACCATAGCTTACCTTTCCAATCTTCTTCTAGATCCAGCGCCAGCAACGAACCAAAGCGATCACGATCCAACCACCGCGATGAGAATGTGATCGAAGCTGAGTACGAGCTTTCGCATATCACATTTCTCCAGACCCAATCTCGTTTGTGTGATCTTAGTGGTTGGCGCGGGCTGTCTACACAACCGATGGTATAGATCTTGACTATTCGATCGGTTAGTAGGAAGCGGGCGGAGTGGAGGGCGATACGAGCCGCGCGTTGGCTTCTAAGCCGTCGAGAAAGCTGCGCAGGCGCGGTCGAGACTGACCGTAGTCAATGACTTCCAGCTTCCGGTCAGCGAGGATGGCGCGCAGCAGCCCGAAATCGGAGACGGTTTCGTCATACACACGCACGGTCCACTTCGAAAGCTCTTGCTCCTGCCGGGCGTCAATCGAATGAATCCACCCCATTTTGACCAGTAGTTCATGCACCGTCTTGCTGTTGCCGCGAATGGTCAGCGAATATTCCGCGTAATCGGCATTCTCGAACAGATCCGCCGAAGGACCCTGAACGACGAGGCTGCCCCCACGAAGAATTGCCAGCCAGTCGCTGTCACGGGCATCGGACGGTACGGAAGTTGTGTAGACGAGGGTTCGACCGACGGCGGCGTCGCGCAGAATCCGAAGAAATTCTTGCCGATCTTCACCTCGGAGGGGAGCAGCAGGTTCGTCCAGCAGCACGATCTCCGGTTGACCAACCAGCACTTTTGCCAACAGCAATCGCTGGCGCTGAGCTGTGTTTAGGAGACTAATGGATGTATTCGGGTTGACGGCTAGGTTTACCGTCGCGAGGAGTGCCTTCATGGTCTCGTCGTCGAGATGAGACTCCCCGGACAGCAGGGTAGTGAAGCGCAGCGCCGCTTGTACGGTCGACGTCTCATCAAGAAATATCGACTGCGGCAGATAACCCAAACGGATTGGTGGTTTTTCAGTGGAAAAGTCGCGCCCAAAGATTCGCCGTTGACCCGTATCCGGATCTTCAAGACCGAGCAGCAGTTTCAGCAGCAGGCTCTTGCCGGAACCGGGCGCGCCCAGCACCGCGCACAGAGCGCCGGAGGGAACACGCAGATCAACATGCTGCAGCGCAAAGCCGCCGACGGAGACCGTCAGATCGCTCGTTTCAAGCGCAAGGGACATGGTCGAACTCAGATGCAAGCTAATCGTTTCATGGAGTTAACGATAGCAGCACGGCGGGCACTTCACGCCCAACCCATGGACAGAAAAAACTATCCGTTTGGTTAGGCAAATCTAGAAGTGGAGTAATTTGGTCGGAAAGGCGGAATCAAGCTCGCGCTTGGGGTCTACCGCTGCACTAAGTTCTGTTCAAAGGCTTTGACGACCGCTTCGGCGCGGCTGTAGACATTCAGTTTCTTGTAAAGTGAGCCTAAGTGAAACTTGACGGTCGAAACCGCCAGCGACAGCTCCAAAGCGATCTGACCGTTGCTCAGTCCCTGCGTCAATAGGATCAAGATTTCGCGCTCGCGCTCGCTCAGCGGCTCTTCGAGGGGCGGCGGGTTGGTCTTAACACGGATCAGTCCTTCAAGGGCTTCCGGCGACATCGATCGTTTGCCCGCATGAGCAGCGAGTATCGCACTTGCCAGTTCCTTGATGCCTGCGTTCTTGAGGAGATACCCCGTCGCGCCCGCCTCTAGTGCTTGGGCGACATCCATGTCGTTTTCAGAACTTGTCAGGATGAGCACCCGGCTGTTGGGGCAGATCTCCCGCACCTGACGGGTCGCTTCAATCCCATCCATCTGCGGCATCGCCAAATCCATCAAGATGACGTCCGGTTGCTGCTGTTGGCAGACGCGCAGCGCTTGCGAGCCGCTTTCGGCTAACGCCACCACTTGGAACTCGTCAAAGTCGCTGAGGATCGCTTGCAGTCCGAAGCGAACCGTCGGGTGGTCGTCAACGATCACGATACGAATCTGGTCATCGGGCATGGGTTGCACTCCAGAACAAATTTGCTCGCTTGCCACACTGAGCGAAACGCAGGTCAGCCCGATCGGGTTGGCAAGTAACGAAGCAATAATTTACGCACATGAATAACCGTAGACCACCAGTCAGGCATAAGTCGAACTCATACCGAGATTGTTTCACGCATTAGCGGATTGTGTCAATCGGTTTGAGCGCCCTCAAGCCCAGACGAGTAGCAAATCGCGTACGACCGCCAGCTAGCCGATCGGCTAGTTCATTTCCCAACCAGCGCACAGTGTTGTCACGCGCGATGCTGACTAAGCTAGTGTCAACATCCGTGATGAAAGGCTGAAACCATGCGAAAACTCGCGTTTTTGCTCGTTCTACTGCTCCTGATGATCTCATCAACTGTCTATGCTCAGGACGGGGCATCGGTTCAGAGCGCCACGACCGATACCGTCGTCATTACTTGGCCCCCACCGGTCTCCGAAGTTTGGGGTTCGGGTGACGTGCTGGGCACTGCGTCAGTTCCGAACATGGCTTACTACTATATTGAGTACATCACCCTCAACGACGACCTGACCATTCCTCAAAACGCGCCGTGGCTGCCTGCTACCATCGCTAGCACGACCCCGGTGGTGGATGGCTCTTTGGCGACCCTCGATACCACGACGGTACCCGACGGTCTGTACGCGCTGCGCCTCACCGTGACCACACAGGATGGTCAAGTGTTCTACGACGTGGTTTCCCCGATTCGGGTGAACAACACGCGTTTCCGCGCGGTGATGGCAAGCATGGGACAAGCGCAGACGCCGGTGCCGACGCCCACAACCGCTCCTCAGGATACGACGGCGCGCGTGGTCCCGAATGAGCAGTTCACCTCGGTCAACATGCGCCGCTGCGATCTCGTCGATAACGACCGCTGCCCGGTTATCGCCACGCTGCGTGCCGGTGAAAGCGGTTTGGTGAAGGCGCTGAGCAGCAACAATACCGGTTGGTTCCAAGTTCAACTGCCGTCGGGTACCGTAGGCTGGGTCTCGCCGACCGTCGTCACGACCAGCGGCGATCTTTCGGGTGTTGGTCGTGCTCAGCCGCCCGCGCCGCTCGCCGTCGTGCAGCTTCCGGTCGGTCAGGTGTCGGGTGTTATCCCTAATGGCGTAGCCATTCAGGGCGGCGCTGCAACCTGTAACCAGACCTTCAACGTGCAGATCAATGTCGTCAACACTGGCACGACGGTTGCGCCCGCCGGAACCGTCACCCTGCAAGACGTGAATGTCAGCACCGGTCAGGTGACCTTCACCGGCTATGGGAATTATCCGAGCCTGAACCCCGGCGCGAATTTTGTCGCCGTCATTCCGGCGCAAACATCCGTCTTCTACAACGAGGCGCACGAACTGCGTGCCTCCACCAACGGCAGACAGTCCAATACCCGTTATCAACTGAATCAGGGCAACTGCGGTCAGGCGTCGACGCCCCAGCAACCGCAGTCGACTCAACGCACGTTTGCTCCGGGTGAATGCACCATTCAGTTTAGCGGCACGGGCGAAGCGTATGATCGTCCGGAAGGTTCGCTCGTGTTCCTGCTCGACCCCGGCACCTACCCGGCAGTACAGATCATTCGCGCCGGCGGCGTCGATTGGTTCGAGATTTCGTTTGCTGACGAAACCTCGTGGACTCCCGGCATCAACATCGGGAAGCTCGGTAACTGCGGTTAATCCTTCGTCTAGTGAGTGGAGATGCCTTGTTAAGAGGAGGCGTCTCCATTCTTGTTGACCTATACCAACCCGGTTACCCATAGGAAAGGCTTGAGTACTGTGGCAAACATACGTCGCCCTGTTGTCGGAGCCAATGCAACTCGCTACGTCCTGATCATGTCACTTGCGTTCGGGGTCTCCGTCGCGCTTACCCGGCTGTATCTTGAACTCACCGGGTATCCCCAGATCGGCAACGCGACGTTTCACTTCGCCCATGCACTCTGGGGTGGATTGCTGGAAATCATCGCTGTACTGCTGCTGTTCATCTATGTCAACCGCTGGATCAATGATTTGTCGGCAGTCTTGTCGGGCGTCGGGGTCGGTCTGTTCATTGACGAAGTGGGCAAGTTCATCACCCAGCAGAACAACTATTTCTTTCCCCTCGCTGCGCCGATTATCTACGTCGCCTTCTTGTTGACCCTGCTAATCGTGCTGCTTCTGAGACGCCGCCAGCAGTCGACCGATCTGCGCGCCGACATGTACGAAGTATTGGATGAACTCGAAGAAGTGCTCGAAGCCGATCTCTCCGTCAGCGAGTACGATGCCATGAGCAACCGACTTCAACGCATCGCCGATCAATCCGCCCGCCCCGATTTGGCAGAACTGTCGCGGAACATTTTGGTGTTCCTTCAGTCCAGCGAAGTGACGGTGATCCCGGATCGTCCGTCGCGGATACGACCTTTGCTTGAGCGCTTGAAGTTGATTGAGGATCGTGTTTTTACTCAAGCGCGGGTACGGCGGGTATTTGTCGTACTGTTTCTCCTGAATGGCCTTGCGGCACTGTTTTTGACCATCGTCTTAGTTGCTGTGCTGGTCGGCGACAGTACCCAGATCCCGGAACTGATGAAATCGATTGTCCTCAACGAAGCGAACGTCACCGATATCACGAGTTTCTACTCGTTCTTAGTGATGACATTTCTGGAGCTGGTCACAGGCATACTTCTATTCCTGAGCGCGGTCGCTTTCCTGATCAAGCGCGAGAAGTCTGCTGTTTATCTGAGCGTCATCGCCATGATCATCTCGCTCACGTTCGTGAATACCCTGTCCTTCTACTTCAGTCAGTTTGCCATGCTTTTCAACAGCATCTACTCGTTTCTGGTATTGCTATCGCTGGAAAGATATCGCAGCCGCTTTCTGAACTAGGAACGCTTGAGTCGTGCTGACATTGCGCTGTAGTGGTTGCGGATGATCCTCCAAACTGTAACCATACAGCGCACCTCTTAGCCATTGTCCCTTGCTACCCACGCGCTTATGAATCGCTCAAGCCAGCTCATAGCTTGATCGAAGCGTGATGACAGCACTACAATCACCGGCGTCCTCACAGTGCCCGAAGCTGCCGGTCATTCGCCTCCGTGTCGATGCTGGCAGCTTGGGAGTCAGATCAGCACAATTGAAGCATCCTGAGTGTATGAGGCGGACGTAATTCGTGAATGACACAATACAGAAGCTGAAAGACAAGATAGATGCTACCAATGATTTAGCTTGGAGCCTGCGCAATGGCGATGTTGAGCAAGCTCGGACATTGCTGGAGGTAGCGCACGAATTATCGACGACTGGGGCATTCTCCGCAGCCCCTTATCACGAAGGGCAAATCCGCAGCCTCACCGGTCTGGGCTACATCCACCGTATTTCCGGAAACCTCAACAAAGCCATGAATTATCTGACCGAAGCTCGACAGATCAGTGACGCAACCGGGGCATTGCAGTCGATAGTCTACGTTAATCTTGGCTCACTCTATAGTCTACTGGGCGATCTCTTACAAAGTCTACGAGCCTATGAACAAGGATTGGCGGCGGCTCGACAAAACGCCGATATCCGTTATGAGGTTGAAGCATTAATGGGCATAGCAAACGTTTATGCCATGCGGACGGATTTTTCCGAAGCCATAGAATATGTCAAACAGAGCTACGAACTCAGCAGGAAAACGCAAAACCTCAGTGGACAGCTTCGCGCGGCGAATAACTTAGCTGCTATTTACCGGAACGCTGGTGATTATGAAAATGCTCAGATCACCATCGAACAAGCGCTACCCCTCATCGACGCCGAGCGGTTCGCCTTCGAGACCATCTATATCCTCGCTACCGCCGGGGAAATTCAGTTTTCATTAGGGAATCATGGACAAGCCTTAGCGAAGCTCCAAGAGGCGCTCAGCTTGACCGAAAGAACTTCTATGATCGAGCCAAAACCCGGCATCTTGGTGTGTATTAGTAAAGTTTATGAGCAGCAGGGCGAAACTGAACTTGAAATTGAGATCCTTCAGCAGGCGATCAGCGTCTCCGAAGCGCTCACGCATTTAAATTCGCAATATGTGTGCCATCAAAGATTGTCGGAAATTTACGAGGATCGGGGTGACTTTGAAGCTGCGCTGCGGCATTACAGGCGGTTCCACGCCATCAAGGAGATCATCTTTAATGAAGCCGCCGATCAAAAACTCAAGAATTTGCAGGTGCTCTATGAAACCGAAGTCCACAAACAGAATGCCGAGATCGCCCGTCTGAAAAATGTCGAACTCATGCAAGCGAAGGAAGCAGTCGAAGTCGCCAATCAGACTAAATCTGCATTTCTTGCCAACATGAGCCACGAACTACGCACCCCGATCAATGCGATTCTTGGTTTTGCCCAGTTGATGCAGCGCGATCCGACACTATCGACAACCAATGAAGAAAACCTGAAAACCATTGTCCGTAGCGGTGAGCATTTACTCGAACTCATTAACGATGTACTGGACATGTCTAAAGTCGAGGCTGACAAGATGGTTGTTCAGGCATCCAACTTTGATTTTTACCAATTGATCGCTGAACTGGAATTCATGTTCCGTTTGCGCGCAGAGCAAAAGAATCTGAAATTCAAAATCCAGCGCACTCCAAACGTTCCACGGTGGATTATTAGCGATGAGCGGAAACTGCGCCAAGTCCTGCTCAACTTGATCAGCAACGCCATCAAATTCACTGCCGCTGGGCGGGTTGAATTGCGTATCAGTTACGCTGCTGGTCGGTTGTATTTCGAGGTTGAAGATACGGGGCGGGGAATTGCCGGAGAAGAAATCGAGAAACTTTTTACGCCGTTTCACCAATCTCGATCTCAGGAATCCACTGAAGAGGGAACCGGACTAGGTCTTGCCATTAGTCAATCATTTGTCAGGTTGATGGGCGATAGCTGCATCACGGTTACTAGCGAACTCGACCAAGGATCGACCTTCCGTTTTGACATCCCGATTGAGGTAAGCTCACAACCTCACTCGGTGGCTACGGTCCCTGCTAGACGAGTAGGCGCGCTTAAGGCGGGTCAACCGGCTTATCGCATTCTGGTCGCGGATGATCACCCCGATAGCCGCGCGGCGTTAGTCAGCTTATTAAGGTTAGTCGGATTCGAGGTTCAAGCAGTGGCTGACGGCAAACAAGCTGTTGAGGTCAGTCACGAATGGCAGCCACATCTCATCTTCATGGATCTTCGAATGCCGGAAATGGATGGCTATGAAGCGACTCGGCAAATAAAACGACGCGATCCTCACACAGTGGTGATTGCGATCACCGCGGGTGGGTTCAAAGACGAGAGAGTAACCGAGGCGGGATTTGACGACTTCATGCTGAAGCCGCTCAAGGATGAATCGGTTCTTGAAACGATTGCGCAGTATCTTGACGTAACCTATCGATTTGACGAACCACCGGCACCTAATTCAGAGCCGATCTTTGACGATGATCAAGTGCGTGAATTAATCCGTGAGCAACCTAAACTGTGGCAGGAGAAGATGCGTCATCATGCCGTAGCAGGAAACAAAAGTGAAGTTCTTAAGCTCGCTGAAGAAATCCGTGTGCCGAACAAGGCGCTTGCCGACGCCATCCAAGTTTTGATGAAGGCGTACCGGTTTGACAAACTCACGGCACTGATCGAATAGTAAACCGATCCAGCCTTTATCGTTGGTCTTGGCTCCAACCCAACTTGATCTGCGTGCCATGGTTGGGTTCGCTGTTGATGATGAGTCTCAGCCCCAATGCACGAGCGCGCTCGTGCATGTTGTTCAGCCCGAAGCCACCCGCCGAGATCGCGTTCGCGTCAAACCCGATCCCATCATCTTCGATGACGAGTTCAACCTCGTTATCGTTCGCAATCAACGCAACTGCGATCTGCGTTGCTTCAGCATGGCGAATCGCATTGGTGAGTGCTTCCTGCGCAACCCGATAATAGGCAACCTTCACGTCGAGCGGCAGTGAGTAAGTGTGGGGTTCTGCCAAGACAGTGATTGCAGCCACTGTCCGTCCGGTCAAGGACTCGGCTAGCTGTCGCAACAGGATATCCAGATCGACCGCAAGCAACTTGGCGGGATGCAGTTCAAAGAGCATTACGTTCATTTCCGCTATTGCAGTTTGGGCTAATTGCGTCAGTTGCTCCAGTCTCTGCACCCGTTTGTCTTCCGGTAAGTCTTGATGCAGTTGCAGGGATTCAGCCGTTGAACTGATCATGAAAAGGGTTTGCTTGACCGAGTTGTGCAGGTCACGCGCCAACCGCTGCCGTTCATTCAAAAGAACGAAATCTTTTTCCTGCTCGCGCAAATGAGCCAATTCCAGATGTGTTTTGATGCGGGCAAGCACCTCTTCTGCTTGGAACGGCTTGGTGATGTAATCGACGCCACCCACTTCAAATGCCCTCAACTTATCATCAACATCGTGAACAGCACTAATGAAGATCACGGGGATATCGCGTAACGCATCGACTGCTTTGAATTCAGAGCATACCGCGAAGCCATCCATCTGCGGCAAGCGTACATCGAGCAGCACTAAATCCGGCGTCTGAATGCGAGCCGCCCGCAACCCGGCTGCGCCGTCGTAAGCGACACGAACCACGTAACCCTGGCTGGTGAGCAGTTGATCCAAAAGTGCCAGATTATCGTATACATCGTCAATGATGAGAATATCTGTACCTGATCCGGATTGCGGCAAGCCGTCATTGAAGTCAATGTACCGATTATTCTGGTCGGCGTGCATAAACTTCCTTTCCAATTCCTGCGTTCCATTCTATCACTTTGAGGGGAATGGCATTGACATGTGACGTAAGAATCGGAGTAGGCTCAATATGTTCCTATCAGGCGGGGGAGGTAGGATGCAAACCTGAAGCGTGGCGATATGACATAGGGAAAACAACTCCCCGAACGATAAACCTGCCGCGACCCGAACCCTCATCTTCGTGTAAAAACGCAAAAATCGGCTCGATTTTCAGCCGATTTGCTATTAAGGACAACTTTGTGGACCTGAGGGGCTTCGAACCTCGATTTAGTGTTGCAATGACGATAGTTCTTACGGAGAATACCTGAAGAAAAATGGATTTCTCAATGTCAATCGTCAGAATTTATTGCCAGCCTGATAGGATTGAGATGCTTCTGAGAGAACAAAAAAACGTCACGGGGTGCTTTTCTCGTGACCTGAGGAGGCGAGATTCGAACTAGCAACATTACGATAGAGCAAAGGACAGGTGAAATTTGAACGATCTAAACGATACCCCCGATGAGATTCGCCCCCATATCTTCTCGTAAGAACACAAAAATCGGCTCAACCTCCAGCCGATTTTCGTTTAAACGCTTAATTATGACCCCGGCAGGATTCGAACCTGCGACCAGGTGCTTAAAAGGCACTTGCGCTGCCACTGCGCTACGGGGCCAGACTCAAGAACATTGTATCCAAGTTGACCGATTTTTCAAGCCACAATCCCGCCTAGAACCGGCTGGGACACCTAGGCGTTGATACTAGCTGTTCCTATGCTAGAATAAAACACGTTAACCGCCCCTGTAGCTCAGAGGATAGAGCAGCGGTTTCCTAAACCGTGTGCATAGGTTCAATTCCTATCAGGGGCAAATATATTCTGAAATATAAAACGCGCTCAACCGGGGCGCGTTTTGTTTTTGCTAACCGCTGACCGCTAAAAGTAATCGCTATTCTCTCCTTCATAAGACCATCGTGAAAAAGCGCACAAAATCTGCTGCGGAGGTGTATAATCGGGGCGCAGATGACGTAAGGAAGCCGATATGCCAGTTCCGATCATTCTAGCGCATGGGGCGCTTGGACCGTTCGACGAGTTGATCATGCTCGGCGCGGCGGTGATTTTCCTCGTCATGATGGGAATTAGCTGGGTCAAAAGCCGCAACACGCGCCCTGAATTCGCCGAACAAGAAGAAATCAAGCGTGATCAACCTGAGACAACGTCCGCGCCCGACGCGCCGGATCGCTTTACGCTGGATTAGCCGGACGCTCGTCGCTGCGCTGCTGCTGGTGCTGATCGCGCCGTCGGTGGTGTCGGCGCACGGCTACATCGTCCGCGCGATCCCCGAAGACCGTGCTGTCTTATCGCGCTCACCCGCGCGCATTCAATACTGGTTCAGTGAAAATCTGGAGCCGGAATTCACCACGATCACCGTGCGCGATCAAGCCGGTAACGTGATCGCCACCGGTGGCGTCGACGCCAAAGATTTGTCGCTGCTCTCGACCCGGCTGCCGCCCAACTTGCCCGATGGCGCTTACATCGCCGAGCTGCGAACCGCCTTCGCCAGCGACGGTCACGTGATCGTCGAGAGTCAGGTTTTCTTCATCGGCGATGCGGTCGCCGGGGTTGCCGGATCGTCCAGCGGCGATCAAGCCGTGCCGCTGGAAGTCGTCTGGCGCGTGCTGGTGCTCTCATCGTCGCTGCTGTTATTAGGGGCGTTCGCTGTTTATTCAATGGTGATGGTTCCGGCGTGGGGTAGTACCAAGTATCCCGCCGGATTGCTGCCCCCGCGCGTGATGAATCGCCTTAACTGGATCGTTGGGATCGCGCTGGTGGTCGCCTTCGGCGGCAACCTCCTTGCCTTGATCCAGCAGTCGATGGTCTTTTTCGGCGCGGATGCCGGACGCGTGCTCGGCGATGGACTGTACAACGTCGTGCGCATCGGCACGACCTTTGGCGACACGTGGAACGCGCGCATGGCGCTGCTGATCTTGGTGACGCTGCTGTACGCTGCCAGCGTCTACCTGCGTGAGAGCCAGCCGGAGACGGTGCGCGCGTTCTGGGTCGCCAACGTTTGGGTGACGATGCTGGTGCTGGGGACGTTCAGCGTCGCCAGTCATGCCGCCGGATCGCTGCTGCTGCCGTGGATCGCCATCGCTAGCGATTGGCTGCATGGGGCGGCGGTCGGCTTCTGGGCGGGCGGCGTGGCGGTGCTGGCGTTGGTGCTGCCGGTCGCCGTCAAACCCTACGAGGGCGACGCCCGCCGTCAGGCGATCCTCGCGGCGCTGCGCCGCTTCACCCGAATTGCGACCGCTGGCTTGTTCATCGTCATCGCGACCGGGATTTACAACGCGCTCAACTGGTTCACGACGCCGGAAGAACTGACGTCGAGCTATGGCGGTGCCTTGGCGCTCAAGCTGATTCTGGTGGCGGTGCTGGTGGCGGTCGGTGCGGCGCATCACATCGCCGTCTCGCCGGAGCGCTATCAGCGTTGGTCCGGCGTGATCGCCCGGCTGCAAAGGCTGATCCCGACGCTGCGAATCGAGGCGGTCTTAGTGCTGGTCGTGCTGATCTCGGTCGCCTATCTGAGCGCGACGCCGATCCCGCAGCCGACGCTCGCGGGGCAGACGACTCCGCCGCCCAGCGACTCGCAGACGGTTGACGGCTACGCGATCAACACGACCATCACCCCCGGAGGTCCGGGGATCAACACCTATGACGTGGAGGTCGAAAAGGACGGTCAGCCGGTTGATGGCTTGGCGATCTACCTGCGCATGAGCGAACCCGCCCGCGATGCGCGCGGCGAGTGGCATCAACTCGAAAGCATCGGCGATGGGCTGTATGCCTCGGTTGGCGACGATATCAGCCAGCCCGGTGAATGGTGGACGGTCGTCCAATTCAGCGATCCGGCTGCCGGGGTGGACGCAGCGACGACGCGCGCGGCGTTCGACTGGCAGATCAGTGACGACGCCTCGGTGATCAACTCGCGGGCGCCGACGCTGCTCAACTGGTTGGCGCTGGGGTTGGTTTTTGCCGCGCTGATCTACGCTGCCTTCCCGGTGCTGAGCCGCTTCTATCACTCGCTCGACTTCAGCCCGGCGGTGATGCTGACGGCGCTCGGCGCGATTGCGGCGTCGATTGCCATCTTGGTGATCGGGATTATCCTGACGGCGAAGGTTGGCGACGATTACGAGCTAGCGCTGAATCCACCGCCGCAGGTAGTCAACGTCGTGCTGCCGAGCCAAGCCTCGGTGACGCGCGGACAAAGCCTGTACGATCAGGCGTGCGGCGCGTGGGCGGACAACGGCGATCTCGAAGAACTGGTGCGACGGCTCAACCGCACGCGCGACGACGCGCTCTACGCGGCGGTCACGCAGGATGGGTGGTGGAGTTTGCCGCCCTGCGACGGCGATTACAGCACCGATCAGTGGTGGGACGTGGTCAATTACATCCGCTCGATGGAGCCGACGAGCGGATAGCATACGGATATGGTGTAGGGGCGTTATATATAACGCCCCTACGGACGAGATTTAAATGTAGGGGCAGGTTTCAAACCTGCCCCTACGGGTCGTGATTATTCAGACGTGGGGTAGGGGCGCACGGCTGTGCGCCCCTACCGGCAAATTTGATGGCTAGGCTGGCGCTCGTAGGAGAGACGATGCTCAAAATTATCACCAGTTCAAGCGACACCCATGTCGCGCAGCGCATCCGCGAAGACTTTGCGGCGGCGGGTTATCCGATCAGCGACGGCACGCCCGTGCGCGGCGACGTGGTGCTGCTGCTCGTCTCTGCGACGGCATTCGCCGACAAGGAATTCATGGATCGGCTCGATCAGGCGCTCGACCTCAGCTTGCACATCATCCCGGTGGCGAGTGCGCCGGTGACGCTGCCGGATTTGATCGGGCATCTGGAAGTCGTCGATTTGAGCGGTGGCTACGACTTCGACGTCTTGAAAGCGCGCGTCGACGAAGCGCCGTCACCGCTGACCATGCGCGTGCTGACGCCGATGGCTAAGCGCTCGAATCGCGGCGTGGGCATCGTGCTCGGCGTGATCGCGGTCTTCATGTTCGTCGTCGGCTTGATCGCCGTCGGCGTTTTCCATCTGCAAGCGCCGGTCGAGGAATACAACGGCATTGATACGATGGTTGCGCTCACCCGCGACATCATGGCAGCGCCGCAGTTACAAATCTACGCCGAGTTCCTGCCGCGCAGCACCGAGGACGCGGCGAACTACATCCCGACCTTGCTGGCGGTACCCTCGCCCTATCGTCCGCTGGTGGCGATGACGGCGACCGCCGTCGCGCAAACGCTGGCAACGCCGCAGCCATCGTCATCAGCCGGGAACTAGCGGTCGGATGGCTGAAGCAGTTTTCATCGTCGGGGCGGGTCCTTCCGGGATCAGCAGCGCCTACTATTTGCAGCAGGCGGGCATCGCCTATCGCGCGGTCGACCGCGCGCCGGTCTACGCCTCGACGTGGTCGAATCTCTATCCGTCGCTGCGGCTGAATACCGCCGGATTCGTGACCCATCTGCCGGGGCAGCGTATCCCGCTGAAGTACGGGATTTATCCGCTGGGCAGCGACTTCTACCGCTATATCAGCGACTACATGCAGCGGCACGAGTTCAACATCGATCTCGGCGTCGAGGTGGAGCGCGTCGCCCCGGACGGCGATCAGTGGTTGGTCGAGACTTCAGCGGGGACTGAGCGCTATCCCTGCGTGATCATCGCGTCGGGGCGCTTCGGCAATCCCTATCTGCCGCCCATTCCCGGCGTCGAGACCTTCACTGGGCGCTTTCTCCATTCCCACGATTTCACCGACCCGGCGGCTTTCGCCGGACAGCGCGTGCTAGTGGTCGGCAACGGACCGAGCGGGGTGGACATCGCCGTCGCCATCAACGGCGTGACGCCGCAGCCGGTGCTGCTGGCGATCCGCAGCGACATCGTGATCGCGCGGCAGTATCCCTACGGGCTGCCCAACACCGTTTGGCACCTAATCTCGCGCCTGCTGCCCCGGCGCTGGCGTAAGGATTTCCTCAACCGCGTCAATTACCAGACCTACAACGATCTCGCCGACCTTGACCTGCCGCTCGCGCCCAACCGCGATGACCGCGTCGGCACGTCGGCTCCGGCGCGCGGGCGTGACCTGATCGACGCGGTGCGCGCCGGACGGATCGTGGCGGTCAAGGGCTTGGCGCGGCTGGAGGGCGACTGCGCCATCCTCGACGACGGCAGCAGCTACGAGGTCGACGCCGTGATCATGTGTACGGGTTATCGTCCGGTGCTGGACTACCTTGATATCGATTACGAGACTGACAGCGAGGGCTGGCCCCTCCGCAGCGACCCCGACGGCACCGAGATCGCCGGGTATCCGGGGCTGTATCTGGTCGGGCGCTACTATCGCGGCTTGGGTCCGCTGCATAACATCCGCAGCGAAGCCCGGACGACGGTCAAGGCAATTGCGGAACGACTGAAAAGCTGACCCCACCCCCAGCCCCTTCCCGAATTCAGGGAGGGGAGACGACTTCGCTATGTTTTAGGTGTACGTAATTAGGTTTGGCGGTTATCCACCCGTGAGGAGCTTTAAGAAGCTATCTGTAAAATCATCCTCGCTCTCGTGACAGCGCAGTTGTAGGGGCGAGGCATGCCTCGCCCCTACGCGAGAAATGTGGAACATTCAAATGGCTTCTCAAGTGGGAGTCTACCTCGTTACATCGCTTGAAGGCGACGAATAATCGAAAAGTCGTCCGATCTCAACATCAAGCTTCGAAATGAGCTTAGCACGCTCCCCTCCCTGAATTCGGGGAGGGGAAGCGCAAGGCAAACCGAAGGTTTGCACCGCGGGGGTGGGGTGTATCCTTACGCCGTGACCGTCGCGGTCACGCTGTCGATGCCGGTCGCGCCGCTCGGATGCGGCGGGTTGTTGTCGGTGATTTGCAGGTCGCCGTTGCCGTCGTAGCAGCGCACCGCGAAGGTGTGCGATCCGTCGGCGAACGCCCAGTTGTAGCGCCAGATCACCCACGTCTCACCTGAGAGCGGATCGCGCAGTTCGGCTTCGACCCAATCGCCATCATCCACGCTGACCTCGACCTTCGAGATCCCCCGGCTGCCCGCCCACGCGATGCCGCCGACCGGGATCAACTGCTGACCGTCCTGCTCGAACTTCTGGTTGACGGCGACCGTGTCGATCACCGAGGTCGCGCGGACCACTGCCTCTTTATCCCAACCGCGCACCACCCAGTAACCATCGACGTCGTGATTCATCACTTCCACGCCGGTGATCCATTTCGGCTGCTTCATGCCGTAATGATCGGGGATGTGGATGCGCAGCGGGAAGCCGTTACGAGCGGGCAGCGGCTCGCCGTTGAAGGCGAAGGCGAGCATGATTGCCGGGTCTTGGCGAATCTTATCGATGGCGACCGTCTCGAAGAAGCCGTCCGCGCCGGTGATGTAGAGGTGGGTCGCGTCGGCGGGCAGGTCGATGTCGTCCAGCACTTTTTGCATACTGACGCCGGTCCAAAGCACGGTGCTGATCAGGTCGCCGCCGATGCGGTTGGAGATGCAGCCCTGCGTGATGTACTGTTCCATCGTCTCCCATTTATTATGGAAGTCGTCGAGCGTGTATTCCGCCAGCGTCGTCTCGGTGCCGTCATTGGCGGTGTAGGTGAACGGCAGCGTCCACGTCTTCCCGTCGATCTCCGGCGGCACCGGCGCGATGTCGATCCGGTAGTGATTGGCGACGTTGGTCAGTTCCGGGCGCGTCCCCGGCGCGGGGATGACTGCCGCGTTGGCGTTGGGCAGGTCGGGGTTAGGGATGGCGGTTGTATCGGGCGCGATCGCGATGCTGCGGACTTCGCCTTCACCACCGGAGAGCGCACCGAGTCCCGCGCCCACCACCGTGATCGCGGCGGCTGACGAACCGAGCGTGATCAGGAAGCGGCGGCGGTCGAGATTCTGCACCGTCGCGTCCGCTTCGGCGTTGGCGGACTGGGGTAGGTGGGGATAGACGAGCCGGTTATAGGCATAGTTGTGCGCGTAGCCCCACAGCAGGAACAAGCCGATCAGCCAGACGAGGCTGGTGGTACGGTCGGCGCTGAACAGCGTCGTGTTGGCGGTGCTCATCAGCGTCAGCGGCACGCCGACGATCAAGCCGAGCAGCACGCCGGGCAGCCAATCCTGCCGCCGCTCGATGCGGCGCATGATGGCGAAGAAGATCGCACCGGCGATGATGCCGATCACCAGCACCATGACGACGCCCATGAACTGCTCGACCGACTTGCTCGCGGTGTCGGTCGGGACGCCTAAGCCCTTGAACAGCGCCGTCATCGTGTCGATGGTGGCGGTCAGGATGCCGCCGGGAGTGTAGTCACGGACGTAGCCGAACAACCCAAAGGGAACAAAGGGGAAACCGGCGATCTGCATCCCCACGAAGGTCAGTGCCAGCAGCGGCAGCGTCAGCAAGCCACCGACCAGCGCGCCGAGTAGAATTCCGGGTCTTTTCATAATGAAGTTGCCCTTCACTGAGTGTGAGTATCATCATAGCATTAACTACTAGGGTGCGGTGGAAATCTTGCGTGTTTATTACCGTTGGTTAAGCTGGTCGTTGGCGAAATTGGCGACAGCAATACCCGCAGTATTGTTTTTCCCCCTCGCCTTACGGAGAGGAGGAAGCTCACGAGGTGAGGTTGGTTAAGCTGGTCGTTGGCAATTCGGGGCGTGGGGCGTACAATCGCTCGCGCGAATGGCTGCAGGTTAGGACGCGAAAATGTTCATTGTCGATGCTCATGAGGATATTGCCTATAATGCGCTCTACTTCGGGCGCGATTATCGCCAGAGCGTCGCCGTCAAGCGGCGCAACGAAGCGAACAGCGATCACCCCAACGGCATAGCGACCGTCGGCTTGCCCGATAGTATGCTCGGTCGCATCGGGATCGTGTTTGCGACCATCTTCACCGCGCCGCAGACTGCCAACATGATGGCGGCGTCGGTCACGCCGCATTACCAAGATGCCAAAGAAGCCTACCAACTGGGGATGGCGCAGTTGGATTACTACCTGCGCATCGCCGACGAAAGCGACAAGATCCAGCTTGTGCGCACCCAAAGCGAACTCGACGCCGTGATCGAGACGTGGGGACCGGATAAAGAGATCGGCGATCACAAGCAGGGACTCGTCCTATTGATGGAGAACGCCGACCCGATTGTCGAGCCGAAGCAGTTCGAGGAATGGTACGAGCGCGGCTTGCGCGTGGTCGGTCCGGCGTGGCAGGCGTCGCGCTACTGCGGCGGCACCGGTCAGCCCGGTCCGCTGACGACGCTGGGTCACGAGCTGCTCGAAGTCATGGCGGGCTTCAACGCGATCCTCGACCTCGCCCACATGGCGGAGGCGTCGTTCCTCGAAGCGGTCGATCGCTACGAAGGCGTCCTAATCGCCAGCCACGCCAATCCGCGCCGCTTCCGCGACAGTGATCGCCACCTCAGCGACGAAATGATCCGCTTGCTGGTCGAACGCGACGGCGTGATGGGCATCGTCCCTTACAACAACTTCCTCACCAACGGCTGGAAGTTGGGCGACCCACGCCTGCCGTTCTCGATCATCGTCGACGCGATGGACACCGTTTGCCAGATCGCCGGGAGCGCGGCGCACGTCGGCATCGGCAGCGACGCCGATGGCGGCTTCGGTCTCCAGAGCATCCCCGCCGGATTGGATACGGTCACGGACTTGTGGAAGATCGGTGATGCGCTGAAGGAGCGCGGCTACAGCGATAGTGATGTCGAAGCGATCCTCGGCGGCAACATGCTGCGCAAACTGAGACAGTCACTGCCCCAATGATCGGTATTCCTCAGTTCGGAGTCGCACTCGCGGCACTTGGGATCGTCTTGGCGTTGATGGGGCTGTTTCCTAGCGTAACCGGGATTCAGCCTGCCGTCGGCGTCGGCGTCTTGCAGTTCGTGTCGATTCTGATGGGCTTCGCGCTGCTCGACCTCGGCGCGCTGATCTACGCCAAGTACACCTTTTACATCGGGCGGGCGGCGACGCTCGCCCAGCAGATCGGTGTGCGCTTGACGCTGACTGGTCTGGTGCTGGCAGGGCTGGCAGGGCTGGCGGACTTTCTGGGCTTTGGATCGCACGCGCGGACGGCGACCAGCGACGTGTTTTTCGGTCAGCTTCAGGCGATTGGCTTGCTCGGCAGCCTGCTGCTCTCGGCGATCGGCGTCGTCATTTACACCGTGTCCGGCAAGCCACCTGAAGAATGAAAATTCCCGAGCATTGGTTGTTCCCAAGATACCAATCCATGTTACAATAAAGCTGCAATTTACTATTTGAAATGATTCAAACTTTTAGTTTTCGACAAAAGCAACAAACAATCGCCCGATCGAGTTGGAGAAGGCGACCAAGCGCCGGGAAAGTTTGAGCCATTTCTTTCTTTGAGTCGGAGTTATCAAGTTGACCACAGTCCTTGTCACAAGGAGGAGACGAATGCGAAAAACTGCTTTATTTTTGGTATTACTCGCGGTGTTCCTGACGCCGATTTTACAGGTGTTTGCTCAGGATCGACCGGACATTCCCAGTTTATTGGACAATGACTCCGACGGGCGGTTCACGACGCTGATGGCGGCGGTCGATGCTGCCGGGCTGCGGGGTATGCTGTCCGGTGATGGACCGTTCACCGTGCTGGCACCGACCAACGATGCTTTTGCCGCGCTGCTCGATCAGACCGGCATGACGCAGGACGAACTCTTGGCGAACACTTCACTGCTGAAGCAAATCATCCTCCAGCACGTGATCCCCGGTCGCTACCTGTTCCGCGACCTGACCAGCGGTCCGACCCTGCCCTCGACCTTAGTCGGGCAGAAAGTCACCTTTGACCTGACCAGTGGTGTCTTTACCGCGAATGGCGCCAACATCGGCGACGTGGATAACCTCGCCTCGAACGGTGTCGTCCAAGTTGTCGACAGCGTAATCCTGCCGCCGAGCGCTCAAGCAGCATTGATGCCAACCGAAGCGCCCACCGCTGAACCTACGCCGGAAGCGGTCGCGGGTGTTCCGGCGGCGCTGCCCGATCTGCCGACCTTGTTGGCGAACGATGGACGTTTCACGACCTTCCTCGCCGCGGTTCACGCCGCTGGCTTGGATAACCTGCTGGCGAGCGATGGTCCCTTCACGCTGCTTGCGCCGAGCGACGATGCGTTCGCCGCGCTGCTCGACCAGCTTGGTCTGCCGCAAGATGCGCTGATGGCGGATCCCGGACTGCTCAAACAAGTCATCCTTCAGCACGTGATCCCCGGTCGCTATCTGTTCCGCGACCTGACCAGCGGTCCGACCCTCCCGTCGCTGCTCGTCGGTCAGAAGGTCGTCTTTGACCTGACCAGCGGTGTTTTCACCGCCAACGGCGCCAACATCAGCGACGTCGATAATCTTGCCTCGAACGGCGTTATGCACGTCGTCGACAGCGTGATTTTGCCGCCGAGCGTTCAGGCGATGGTGTCGATGTTGGTTACCCCGGCACCGACCGAAGAGCCGACCGTCGCGCCGACTGAAGCACCGACGGCTGAGCCGACCACCGCACCGACCGAAGCCCCGGCGGTTGCCGGTGTCCCGGCGGCGCGCCCGAACCTGATCGAACTGTTGCAGAACGACCCGGACGGTCAATTCACCATGCTCCTTGGCGCGATTCAAGCCGCCGGGATGGCTCAAGACTTGGCGACGGGCGGACCCTTCACGCTGCTCGCGCCGAGCAACGACGCTTTCACCGCTGCGATGGCGTCGATGGGCATGTCGCCCGCCGACGTTATGACGAATCCCAGCATCCTGACGCAGATTTTGCAGTATCACGTCATCCCCGGGAAATACTTCTTCCGCAATTTGACCAGCGGTCCCACGCTGCCGACGCTGCTGCAAGACGAGTTGGTGACCTTCGACCTGACTGCCGGTGTGTTCACCGTGCAGGGCGTCAACATCAGCGGTATCGATCAGCTCGCCTCCAATGGTATCGTCTTCACGATTGACGGGGTACTGGTGCCGCCGTCGGTGCAAGCGCAGTTGGCTCCGGCTGCTACGCCTGAACCCACCGTCAAGCCGACTCCCGAAGCGACCCCGGTCGCTGGCGTTCCGGCGGAGCGTCCTGACCTGCTCACCGCGCTGGCGAACGACCCGAACGGTCAGTTCTCGATGCTGCTGGCGGCAGTTGACGCTGCGGGCATGACCGGCACCTTCAGCGGCTATGTTGCCTAGGCCCTGCTTGCGCCGAACAACGACGCTTTCACGGCTGCTATTCAGTCGATGGGCATGTCGCCCGCCGACGTCATGACGAACCCTCAGGTGCTCAAGCAAATCCTGCTCTATCACCTCATCCCCGGTCGCGATCTGTTCCGGGACTTGACCAGCGGTCCGACCCTGCCGACGCTGCTCGTCGGGCAGAAGATCACCTTTGACCTGACTGGTGGCGTGTTCACGGCGAATGGCGTCAACATCGGTGACGTTGACAACCTCGCTTCGAACGGCGTCTACGACGTCCTCGACGGCGTGCTGGTGCCGCCGTCGCTGCAAGCGATGCTGGTTCCGGCTGCCACGCCTGAACCGACGGCTGAACCGGTTG
>CAVSGS010000013.1:0-463931 GCA_963727545.1 uncultured Chloroflexia bacterium | reverse complement strand
TACGAGTGCGCGGCTTCGACCTCAGCTTTGTGCTGGGCGATGATGGTCTGCGCGATCTGGAACGGCACCTGATCGTAGTGGCTGAACTTCATCGTATAGATGCCGCGTCCGCCGGTCATCGAGCGGAGTTCGTTGCCGTAGCGCATCATCTCCGCCTGCGGCACCAGCGCGACCACGATCGCGCGCGGACCGTCGTTCTCCATACCCTGCACGCGGGCGCGCCGGGTGTTCAGGTCGCCCATAATGTCGCCCATCATCGTGTCGGGCACGGTCACCTTGACTTCCATGATCGGCTCGAACAGCGCGGGCGAGGCTTCCATGAAGGCATCGCGGAAGGCTTCACGTCCGGCGGTCTGGAAGGCGATGTCCTTCGAGTTGACCGGGTGTTCCTTGCCGTCGAAGACGATCGCTTTCACGTCCACCACCGGGAAACCCGCCATGACGCCCTGTTCCAGCGTCGAGTGGATGCCCTTCTCAATCGAGGGGATGAACGACGCCGAAATCGCGCCGCCGACGATCTGCTTCTCGAACTCGAAGCCGTTACCGGGATTCGGCTCGACCCGCAGCGACACTTCGGCGAACTGCCCCGCCCCGCCGGTCTGCTTCTTGTGGCGGTAGGTCGCCTCGGCAGTGCCCATGACCGTCTCGCGGTAGGGGACTTTCGGCGGAATCGTGTCGATGCCGACGCCGAGCTTCTCGGCACGCGCCAGCGTCACGTTGATGTGAATTTCGCCCATGCCTTCGAGGATCGTCTGCTTGACGTCCGGGTCTTGCCGCCAACGCAGGGTCGGATCGGCTTCGCACAGGCTGGTGAGGATGGTACCCATCTTCGCGCTGTCGGCTTGCGTGCGCGGCAGCAAAGCCACCTGATACAGCGGATCAGGGAAGACCGGGCGCGAGACCTGAATCGGGTTATCTTTGCTGCTGAAGGTGTCGCCGGTCTTGGTCTGCGTCAGTTTGGCAACGACGCCGATGTCACCCGCGTGCAGCTTTTCCGCCGCCAGCTGCTCTTTACCGCGCATCAGCATCAGCGAGTTGAAGCGCTCCTCGACGCCCTGCGTGGCGTTCCACGCGCGCGTCTCGTTGGTGAGCGTGCCGGAGAAGATGCGGAAGTAGTTGAGCGTACCGACAAAGCGGTCATTGCTGGTCTTGAAGACGTAAGCCGCGAGCGGACCGTCGTCTTTCTGCGGGGCGGTCAGGAACGTCTGCTCGCCATCCGGCTGAACAACCTGCACGCGGCGGTCGGACGGTGGGCTGACGTAAGCGATCAGCGCTTCTAACAGCGGAACGGTGCCGATATTCTTGGTGCCCGACGTGACGAACACCGGCACGGTCTTCAGATCAGAATCGCGGGCGGCTTTACGCATCCCGTCGCGGATTTCCTCACGCGACAGGTCGCCTTCGGCAAAATACTTCTCGATTAAATTGTCATCGGCTTCAGCGGCGGCTTCGACCAGTATCGTGTGCGCCGGATCCGCAGCTTCCTGCATTTCGGCGGGCAAATCGGAACGCTCCGCCCCCGCATCATAATAAGCTTTCATGGTCAGCAGGTTGACGACACCCTTGAACTCGGCTTCCGCGCCGATCGGGATCATCACGGGGATGAATTTGTATTCCGGGAAGTGACTGCGCAGGGATTCGAGCGTATTTTCGAAATTCGCGTTCTCACGATCCATCTTGTTGATCGTGACAATGATCGGCTGCTGATAGGCTTGCGCGTACTGCCAAGCCAGCTCGGTGCCGACCTCGACGCCGGAGACGGCATCGACGACCACCAGCATCGAGTTGGCGACCCGGATCGCGTTCTTGACCTCGCCCTGAAAATCGGTGTAACCGGGCGTGTCAAGGATGTTGATCTTGTGATCGTTGAACTCGACCGGGACGAGTGAAGTCGAAAGCGACAACCCGCGATCCTTGGCGTCATCCTCCCAGTCAGAGACCGTGTTCTTCTCCTCAATTTTGCCCAACCGATTGATGGCTCCGGTATTGTATAACAAAGCCTCGACCAGCGAGGTTTTCCCGGAGCTTTGATGGCCCACAAAGGCAATATTCCTTAGCTTGTCGGTCGTGTACTCTTTCATATTCAACGACTCCTCAAAAGAAAGACATATGGACTGCTTGGTATTAGGCAGCCTATTTTGGCTCGGATTTTAAGGCTAGGCTAAGGGAATGTCAAAGAATGATCACATGACAAATGGCATGAAAAATTAACGAAAGTTGAGGAAAACCTTATTGACTCATTTTCAAACCCCGTGCTAGCATGAGATCATCTTTTGAGGAAAGGAGGAACTTTCACCATGATGTATCAACCGCGTGAAGAGGGTCAAGGTCTCGTAGAATACGCCCTTATCCTCGTGCTGGTCGCCGTCGTCGTCATCGTCATTCTGGCGCTGCTCGGACCCGCCATCGGCAACATTTTCTCGAACGTCATCAACACCCTCTAATCATCGTCTTATAGCAGTACGTCATTTTTCGAAAACCCCGCCTCGTGCGGGGTTTTTGTCGTTACGAGGTTGTAACTTCTTTCAGCTGCTCGTTGACAAACGCGTTTTGAACCTCTATAATCTCATCCGATTTTAAGGAAAGGGGATGCGTTAGCACACAATACATTTGCTGGCGCAATTGTTGTCCGTTGGTGTCCATTTTAATCGCAGCCAAAACACAACTCGGTAGCTCAGCCTAGTGGTTCGAGTGATCCGAGTTTTATTTTTGCCCATTCCTGAAAGTCCAAAAGTCCAAATTTTCGGTAATTCCCTTGGGGGGCTAGATGCAGCTAGATGACACCTTGATGTTTGAAGACAGTGCAATGGATTTCGCCGCGCTCTTGGAGGCTTCTTTCGCGGAAGAAGTCCCGGAACGGGGCGATATCGTCACCGGAACGGTCGTCGCAATTGACGAGCAGGGGCTGATTGTCGGCATTGAGGGGATGAAACGCGACGGCGTTGTCCATCGTAAAGACCTCGAACGCATGAACACCGACATCGACCGCTACAATGTTGGCGACGAACTGGACGTCATGCTGGTTCGGATGGAAGATGACGACGGCAATCTGCTGCTCTCAGTCGCTCAGGCACAGCAGGTTGAAGACTGGAAGAAAGCCGAAGAACTGCTCGCCAACGACGAGGTGTGGGACGGCACGGTCACGGACGCCAATCGCGGCGGCTTGATCGTCCAGTTCGGCAACCTGCGGGGCTTCGTGCCCGCCAGCCACGTGCTTGACCTGCCGCGCGGCTTGAACGAAGACGAGCGTAAGCTGCGGATGCAGCGCCTGATCGGTCAGCCGATTACGCTCAAGGTTATCGAAGTCAATCGCAAGCGCCGCCGTTTGGTCTTCAGCCAGCGCGACGCGCAGCGCGACAGCCGTGACGCGCGCAAGGAAGTGCTGCTCGACCAACTCCAAGAAGGCGAGACCCGCAAGGGCGTCGTCAGTGGTCTGCGTGACTTCGGCGCGTTCGTCGATCTCGGCGGCGCTGACGGTCTGATCCACATCTCGGAACTGGCTTGGCACCGCGTCAATCACCCGCGCGAAGTCTTGAAGGTCGGCGACGAAGTGCAAGTCTACATCCTGCGGCTGGACGCCGAGGGCAAGCGGATCGGCTTGAGCCTCAAGCGCTTGCAGGAGAATCCGTGGGCGCGCGTGGACGAAATCTACCACGTCGGGCAGTTGGTCGAAGGCGTGGTCTCGCGCGTGGCGCAGTTCGGTGCCTTCATCAGCCTCGATCCGGGTATTGAAGCGCTGCTGCACACCAGCCAGATTTCTGACCCGCAGCCGGAAGATCCATCGCTGGTCGTCCATGAAGGTCAGCATCTGCTGATGCGCGTGATCAGCATTGAATCGGACAAGCAGCGTTTGGGCTTGAGCCTGAAGGAAGTCACCGAAGAAGAAAACAACCGGTGGCTGGAAGTCAAAGCAGCGGAAGCTGCCGTAGCGAAAGCGGAAGCTGAAGCTCAGGCTGCCGCCGAAGCCGCGCTCGCCGAAGCGGAAGCTGAAGCGGAAGACGTCGAAGACGACGAGGAAATCGAAGCCGAAGCGGATTCACCCGTCGAGGCGTAAAGAACTGACCTCACGCTTTGATCCCCTCTCCGTAGGGAGAGGGGGACAGAGCGAAGCCGACCATAGCGTTTAGGTGGCAATTTCGGTACAATTAAACGGTAAGCGGAATAAAAAAATCAGTACCGAGTACTGAGTACCGAGTACCGAGTTAAAAAATAGTCTTCTTGCGAAAAAGACGCAGTGAGAGTGTTTTTTACTTAGTACTCAGGACTCGGTACCCGGTACGAAAACGGAAGGGAGGTGAATGGCGAATATATGGCGCATGTAACGTTAAAACCCAACGAGTTCGCAAGAGTTGCTGCTGCGACGCTTCCGCAAACGTGTGACGAATAGTGGTGTGCTCAGCACCGTCCGTCGGAAGCGCTGGCATATCTCCAAGAGCGAACTACGGCGCATCGAGAAGAAGAAGGCGATCCGGCGTTCCCGCCGTCGTCAACGCAAGGCGATGACGCGCTAGTTCGTGGCTGACGGATGTTTAGCCAGCGTCAGGTGCTCAATCACAGAGCGCATTCGAAAACCGCTGCCCTAACAAGGCAGCGGCATTGTCTGTTTATACTGCTCAAAGGCAAGGTATGGCGAAAAAAGAAGACAAGATCGAAGTCGAAGGTGTGGTGGTCGAAGCGCTGCCCAATACTCAGTTTCAGGTAGAGCTTGAGAACGGACATCGCATCCTCGCTTATCTCTCCGGCAAGATGCGCAAATACTACATTCGTATTCTGCTTGGAGACCGTGTGCGTGTGGAGATGAGTGTGTATGATCCGGCTCGCGGACGCATTACCTACCGTTATCGTGAAGGACAGCGCAGCGAAGATACTCCGTGACGCCGCGCTGACCATCCCTAATTAAGAAAGCTCGCGCGAAACTGGCGAGCTTTTTTTGTTATATTCAAATCGCCATACCCGATTCGCTCGAAACCTCACCCCCCGACCCCCTCTCCATGAGGCGAGGGGGAGACAAGCGAAGTACACGAGTGAGGTGCATAAACTCGCACATTGGGTTCACCAATTACTAGGGTCATCGCTTGCGTAAATTCGCCCTGTTACTGCTCATCCTCTGGCTCAGCCGGATTCCCGCGCTGGAAGCGCTGCCGCTCCACAACGACGAGGGACTGCACCTGACCCGCGCCGTCGAGGTCTGGAATCTGCACCCCTTCTGGGAAATCCGCGACGGCAAGATCATCAATCACTGGGCGATTGCCCTGTTCTATCCCCAACACGATCCAGTTTTCGCCGGACGCATCGCCACCATCTTGGTGAGCATGATCGGCTTGGCGGCGGGCTATGCCCTGACCAAGCGAGTATTCGGCGAGCGTGCCGCCCTGCTCGCGGGCGTGCTGTGGATCGCATCGCCCTATCTATTTTTCTTCGAGCGGCTGGCGCTCAGCGACGCCGAAGCGGGCGCGCTGGTCGTGCTGGCATTATGGGCAAGCTGGCGACTGGCGGAACGCGGAACGGTCAAGCGCGCTGTCGTCACGGGGTTGGCGCTGGCTTTGGCGGTGTTGTTCAAATTCACGGCAGCTCCGTTTGCCTTCAGCGTCGCGCTGATCGTCCTGCTGCGCGCGCGCTACCCAATTGGACGGCGCCTGCTGCTGCTGCTGATCGCGGCAGGGGTGGTTGCTGCCTGTTTTGCGCTCCCGCTGGGCTATCTGCTGCTGCGCGGCAGCGATCTATTCTCAATCGCGCTCGGCTGGATCGGCGGTGGATCGGGTGGTGCGAATCAGGGCATCGGCGCTAATCTCGCCATGCTGGCGTCGCAGTTGCTCGGCTTCAGCTTGCCGATTTGGAGCGTCGCGCTGGTCGCCGGGCTGATCTTGCTGGCAGTTTTGCGTCCGCGTACCGGCGGCTTGCTGCTGCTCGCGGTCGGCATCCCGCTAGCGAGCATCATCGTCTTGGGGCGCGAGGTGCTGCCGCGTCACTTCGTCGTGACGCTGCCCGCGCTGCTGCTGCTCGGCGGTGCCGGGATCGGCGTCGCGCTTGATCGCTGGCAAGCATCCGAACGCTGGCGGGCGCTCAGCAGCGTGACGCTGCTGCTGGCGGTCGGCTTCGTTCCGTTCGCGCTTCACGCCTACACCGCACCGGATCAACTGCGGGTGCCGGAGGCGGTCTGGACGCAGTATTTCAGCCAGCACAGCAGCGGTTACGGACTCCGCGAAGCGGTGCAAGCCTTCCCGCAGACGATCAGCGACCGCAGCGCGCCGATCATCGCCAGCATGACCAGTGATAGCTGCCATCGCGCCAATTTCTATGCGATCGATGAGTTGGAAATGACTTGCACCGAAGCGCCGGGGCTGGCGCAAATTAGGCAAGCACTGAACGATCACGCCGAAGTCTATGCGCTGGTCGAAGCCGCGACCGGCGCACACTTCCCACAAGACGCCGATGGGTTGAATGCTGATGCCGAGTTGGTCACCACCTACCCGCGTCCCGGCGCGGACGGTCAGCCGGTGACGCTGTGGAGAATTGCAAGGCGGTAGGGCTTACCCTATCCCCGACCCCCTGACACGGGTAGGTTTTTAACTCTACGCTTACCTCACCCCTAAATCCCCTCTCCATTACATAGAGAGGGGACTTTAAACACCCTTTGTAACCTGTTTTTACCCCCTCTCCACGATGTGGAGAGGGGGCAGGGGGTGAGGTTAATTAAATACCTACCCTTGTTAGCCCCCGACCCCGCCCCGACAAAGTGGTTTTTACCTAGCGCCGGGTTATTTTTCGCCCCAGTGAACCGCCATCGTCCGGAACATGAAGGTCTTATACTGGACATTCTGGAAACCCGCTTCGCGCATGAGCGCGGCGAGTTCGTCCGGCGTCTTGAACTTCTGCGTCGATTTGGGCAGATACTCGTAAGCGTCAGCGTTGCCGCTGATCAGCGTGCCGAGCAGCGGAATGATGTAGCGCAGGTGGATCAGGATAAACGGTCGCAGCAGATTGTGCGGCGGCGGCGAGGTGTCGAGCACGACGATCCGCCCGCCCGGCTTGAGCACGCGGCGCTGCTCGGCTAAGGCGCGCGGAATGTCGATCACGTTGCGCATCAGGTAGCCGGAGGTGACCGCCTCGAAGCTGTCGTCAGGAAACGGGAGGTTAAGCGCGTCGGACTGGTTCCACAACACCTGATCGCCGCGCGTCAAGTGCTGCCCAACCAGCATCATGCCCAGCGAGAAATCGCCGCCGAACGTCTGCACGCCGGGCACCTGCTTGAGCGCCTCAAAGGCGATGTCGCCGGTGCCGGTAGCGAGGTCGAGCAGCTTGTCGCCCGCTTTCAGTTTCGCCTGCTGGACGACGAAGCGTCGCCAGCGCAAATCCTGCCCGAAGGTCATCAGGCGGTTCATGAGGTTGTAGCGCGCCGCAATGCGGTCGAACATCCCCTGCACGTAGGTCGCGCGTTCTTTGCCTTGCAATGCTGCCATGAGTTACTCGTTACGGATTATGATCCAGAATATCGTGCCTACCGATGTTACGAAACAAGCAGATCGCTTCGCCGGTCGCCTCATCTGTGACGTATTCGAAGGTAAAGCGATAGAAGTCATCGATCCGACCTTCCCAAATCCGGTCGTAGCCTTGCATTTTCTTCACGCCGAGCGAGGGGTGCTGCGGATTTGATTGAAACAATAGAAACGCTTTTGCAACCTTTGCTTGAATAGTTTTAGGCAGCGCTTGATAGGCTTTCTTGAAGTGTGCGGTGCGCTGGTACTTCATTCATCGTCGCTGTCGAGATCAGCCAACATCGCTTCCATCGTGTCGAAGGTTTTTACTCGCCCAGCGTGAATATCGTCGTCTGCTTCGCGCTCTTGCGCCTGCCATTCTGGCGAATGGAAATAAGCCTGATCGAGTTGCGTTTCAGCGTCCTCAGCAACCAACGCGCGAACATATTCGCGCAGATCGGTGATAGCCGCGCCGGCGCGCGCGTACCTCAATCTCAAACTCTTCCTCTGGCGTGAAAATTTGTGTCGTCATTTCCACATCCTCGCCTTGCAAATCAGCCCTATTGTATCATGACCCACTTTTTCACGGGATTAGCCGCTGCTGAGATCAAAAAGAGGCGCACGCTTGGTGCGCCCCTAAGTATACAACGGAAGAATTACCCTTGTGCGGCGTCGGCAGCGGCGTTGCGCGCGCGCAGGTCGCGGCTGTAGCGCAGGAACTCGCCGAGCAGCAGCACCGGCGACGTCAACCCGATCACCAGCAGCCATTCGACCAGCGAGAGCGGCGTCGTGCGGAAGATGTCGCCGCCGAACTGGATGATCAGGATCGTGCCGATCAAGATGGCGGCGGCGATGCCGACGAACTGCTTGTTCTCACCAATGCCCTTGAACGCCGACATATCCAAGCCGAGGATGCGCGCGTTGAACAGGTTCCAGAACTGGAGCATGATGAAGGTCGCGTAGAACAAGGTCAGCTCGTGATCCGTCACCACGCCGTCCGCCTGAATCGCCAGCAGGAAGATGACCAAGATAACGATGAAGCTGACCCCGAAGTTGAGGATGCGCCGCGTCATCTCCGGCGAGATGATGAAGTCGCTCGATTTACGCGGCTTGCGCTTCATCACGTCCCAGCGCGCCGGTTCGGTCGCCAGCGCCAGCGATGCGAACGTGTCCATGATCAGGTTGACCCACAACATCTGAATCACCGTCAGCGGGAACTCGACGCCGATGAAGGGACCCAGCAGCGCGATCCCCAGCGCGGCGACGTTGATCGTCAACTGGAACAGGATGAAGCGCTGGATGTTCTGGTAGAGCGAGCGCCCCCACATCACGGCGTTGACGATGCTGCGGAACGAGTTGTCGAGCAGCACGATGTCACTGGCTTCTTTGGCGATGTCGGTGCCCGACCCCATCGCTAAGCCGACGTTGGCGTAGTTGAGCGCGGGTGCGTCGTTGGTGCCGTCACCGGTGACGGCGACGACCTCACCCATCGCTTGCAGCGTAGTCACGAGCCGGGTTTTGTCCATCGGGCGGGCGCGTGACAACACCTTGAGGTTACGGACGGCGGCTTGCAGTTCGTCGCCTTCGAGCGCCGCGAACTCTTGACCACTCATGTGCGCGTGTGGGACTTCGTCGTCCTGCAAATCCCACAAACCGATCTGCCGGGCGATCTCTTTGGCGGTTTCGGCGTTGTCGCCGGTGACGACTTTGACCGCGATCCCGGCGTCGCGACAGGCTTGGATCGCCGTCGGCACCTCCGGGCGGATCGGGTCGGCGATGGCGACGTAGCCGAGCCAGATCATATCCGCCGCCAATTCCTCAATCGTCAGCTTGTTTTCATCGGTCGTCGGCATGACTGGCTTATACGAGAACGCCAGTGTGCGCATCCCGCGCCGCTGATAGCGGTGCAGATGGTCTTCGATTTCGACGCGCTGTTCCTCGTCAAGCGGCAGGACGCCGGTCTCGGTCAGGATTTGCGTACACTGCTCCATCACGATCTCCGGCGCGCCCTTGATGTAGACAACCGGCGTCTGAACGACGCCAGAGTGTCCCAGCGTGCCCATGTATTTCCGTTCGGCGGAGAAGGTCAACTGCACGTCGATGGCGAAGCCGGTACGGTGATGGACGTAGTCGATACCGTGATCTTGCAACCAGAGCAGCAGCGCGCCTTCGGTGCTGTCGCCCAGAGCAAGGATCGGCTCGCCGGGGACGCGGCTGAGGTTAGCGGTCGTGTTGGCGCTGACCGCCTCGGCGATCAGGCGCTCCGTGTCGCTGTCGAGTTCGTGCGTCAGCGGACGATTGCCCAACGCCGCGAAATTGGCGTCGCGCACGCGCATCTGGTTGAGCGTCAGCGTGCCGGTCTTGTCGGAGCAGATCACCGTCGCCGCGCCAACCGTCTCGGTCGCGTGCATCCGGCGCACGAGGTTATTGGTCGCCGTCATCCGCCGCATACTGTAGGCGAGACTGAGCGTGACGCTCATCGGTAAGCCTTCCGGCACCGCGACGACGATGATCGTCACCGCGATCATGAAGAAGCGCAGGAAGTTAGTCGCCGCCTCACCGGGCAGCCACTCGCCCGGCGTCCCGGAGATGATGCCCAGCGCCAACGTGACGAGCACGGCGACGGCGAAGAAGCCTACGCCCACGCCGATCGGCAGCAGCCAACCGCGCAGGCTGTTGTCTTCCAACCACGCGGGGGACGTTGACTCGCGCCCAAGCAGTTCGCGCGCGTCATAGTAAATCGGCAGCCAAATCCGGCTCATCGCTGCCAGCACGCTGACGACGAGAATGCCGAAGAACAGCCACTGCGGTCCGGTCAGCACGATCTCGCCGATGGCGACCTCGTGCAGCACCAATCCCGCGTAAGTCAGCCCGGCGATGCTGAAGCCGAGCACGCCGATCAGCTTGCTGAGCCGATCCAACTGGGCGTTGAGCGGTGTCACCTCGTCGGTGTCACCGGTCGCCGCCCGCGCGATCTCGCCGATCTTGGTCGAGTTGCCGACTCCGCTGACCTCGAATATGCCGTGACCATCGACGACCATCGTGCTGCGGAACACCTTGTCGTCCGTGAAGCGCGCATCATCTTGCGTGCCCGGTTTCGACACGACCTTGTTGACCGGCATCGATTCGCCGGTCAGCAGCGCTTCGTTGACCTGCAGCGCGACCGCCTCGCGGATGTAACCGTCGGCGGGGAGTTCGTCACCGGCTTCGATCAGCGCGATGTCGCCCACCACGAGGTCTTTTCGGGGAATGACAGCATAAGCGCCGTCCCGGATCACGTTGGTCGGCGCTTCGTCGTTGATGGTATTGAGCACGTCGAATTCTTGGTTCGCGCGATACTCGTTGACAAAAGCGAGGGTCGTCGCCAGCAAAATCGCAATGATGATGGCAACACCCTCGACGTAATGCCCGTCCACTACCCCAACGGCGATGGTGATCACCGCCGCAATGATCAGGATGCGGATGACCGGGTCTTCAAATTTCTCTAGGTACAGCTTCCACCAAGGATCGCGCGCCGGCGGCGTGAGGATGTTCGCGCCGTATTGGGCGCGGCTTTCCTCGACCTGCTGCGACGTCAAGCCGGTGGGTTGCAATACCTCATCTCGAATGTCCGTACTCGTGACAGCCATAACTTCTCGCGGATTAACTGTAAAGGCGATTGAAAAGAATACCGTGAGGCATTTTTGTGAAACGTCGCACAAAAGTGCGATTGCGATTTATTCTATAACAGCTAACAAGATGATTCCCCCCATTTTTTGGGGGGAGTATCACAATATTGTGATTTGCTGGTATTCGTGGGAAAAGAGAGATGCGGAGTTTTGACCCCACCCCCAACCCCTCCCCGAATTCAGGGAGGGGAGAGTGCCTTCGTCGATTTGGAGTGTTCGTCGTCAAAATAGTCGACTCTCGACACTGCAGAAGTGTTTTAAACACGCTCAGTGAACACTCTTACGGGCGATAAGCTATCTACTCGTTGGGGCGACGGGCTTCGATCACCACCCAGTCGCCTTCTTGACGGCGGGCGTAAGGCTCCAGACCGGTGCGGCGCAGCGCGGCTTCAACGTCGTCCGCCTGTTCTTCGATGATGCCGCTGAAGATCGCCAAGCCGCCGGGACGCACGATGTCACCCAAGTGCTGATCGCACATGGCGATGATGATCCGTGCGAGGATGTTGACGAGGATCAAGTCGAAGCGCCGCGCCGACCCGACCACCGTATCGAGGCTGCCCTGCTGCACCGTGATCCCCTCGCCGACGCCGTTCTGCTCGGCATTCGTCTGCGCCGCCTCGACCGCAATTGGATCGATGTCCAGCGCCAGTACGTGCCCTGCGCCGAGCTTCGCCGCCGCAATCGAGAGGATGCCCGATCCGGTGCCGAGGTCGAGCACCTGCGCGCCGGGGACGAGTAAATCCTCGGTCGCTTCGAGGCAGAGCTGAGTGGTCGGGTGCGTGCCGGTGCCGAACGCCTGCCCCGGATCGAGCGCGATCTCCACGTCATCCGGCTGGAGTTCGATCTGCGTCCACAGCGGTCGAATCAGCAGCCGCTTGCCGATCCGCACCGGGCGATAATGGACTTTCCACGCCTCCGCCCAGTCCTTTTCCTCGACAAACTTGTATTCCGGCGTCGGCATGGGGTACATCATGTTCATGTAACCGAGCGCGCTTTCGAGCTTAGCTTTGGTTTCCTCGGCTTGCTCGTCGTCGGGGATGTAGGCGCGCACCGCCAACTGCTTGGCTGGTGGAATTTCGTCGTCGTCGAGTTTGTCCGGCGGGATGCCTTCGTGCTCGACAGCGACGCCGTGATAGCCGTAGCGCCGCAAGATTTCAGCGGTCGCTTCGGCAGCTTCGCCATCGACGTGCAGAGTCACTTCAATCCATCGCGGCATAGATTTACCCCCAGAGAATGACGTAGGGGCGTAACATGTTACGCCCCTACAAAACCAATGTTCATTTGCGTTGGTTACTGCTGTTCGCCGGCGAAGAAGTCCATCACGCGGTCGAAGAAGCCCTTGCCGTTGCGCTGCGGCGTAACCTCACCGCCGAGCGTCTCGGCGAGCTTCTCGAACAGCATCCGCTGTTCTTCGGTGAGCTTGGTCGGCACGTCGACCTGCACGTAAACCAGTTGATCGCCGCGCCCGGAGTTCGAGCCGTCGCTGCGCAGGCGCGGAATCCCCTTGCCGCGCAGCCGGAAGACTTTGCCGGTCTGCGTTCCGGCGGGCACGGCTAATTCGACCTCGCCATCGACCGTCGGGATATTCAGCTTGTCACCCAACGCCGCCTGCGCGACGTTGATGCTGATGTCGAGGATGACGTCGTTATCCTTGCGCTTGAAGAATTCGTGCTCGCTGACGTGGACGACCACGTAGAGATTGCCCTGCGGCGCGGTGCGCTCACCGGCGTCGCCCTCGTTGCGAATCTGGATTTGCAAGCCCTCGCGGACGCCGGGTGGAATCTGTACGGTCAGGACCGCCTTCTTGCGGATACGCCCGCCACCCCGGCAGGTCGGGCACGGCGACGCGATCGTCTCGCCCGTCCCAGCGCAGCGCGGGCAAGCAGCGACCTGCACCATCGGTCCTAAGAAGGTCTGCTGTACCTGCCGGATCTCGCCGGTGCCGTTACACTGGGTACAGCGCGTCGGCGACGTCCCCGGTGCAGCACCACTGCCGCCGCAGGTTTCGCACGCTTCGAGGCGCTCGAATTCGACTTCTTTTTCGGCGCCAAAGACCGACTCTTCAAAGCTGACGGTCACATCAACGCGACGGTCTGAACCGGGACGCGGTCCGCGGCGCTGGCGTGTGCGCCCCGCTGCTCCGCCGAAGCTGCTGAAGAATTCCTCAAAGATCTCCTCGAAGCCGCCGAAGCCAGCACCACTCGCGCCGCTAAAGCCGTTGCCCTGCACGCCCGCCGCGCCGAACCGGTCGTAGCGCGCGCGCTTTTCGTCGTCGGAGAGCACTTCGTAAGCTTCGTTGATCTCTTTGAAGCGGTTCTCGGCGTCTTCGTGCTTGCTCACGTCAGGGTGATACTCGCGCGCCAGTTTGCGAAACGCTGTCTTGATCTCAGCTTTGTCCGCCGTGCGCGCGACGCCCAATACTTCGTAGTAATCTCGTGCCATCGATTTGCCTAGCTATGGTAATCTTCTGCTTACAGTGTACTTGAAATTACGTCAGATTGTAGGGTTCGATAGCTTTGAACCCTCGCTCCTCGAGCCGATCTAGACTAACCCGTGCCCAGCGATGCCAACGCTCCACCGGGGACGTAGATGTCATAAGTCCCCACCTGCGCACTCCGCTGAAAGCCATAATCGTTCAATACGCTTTGCACGTCGACATCGTTGCAAACCGAGGCGTTACACACAATCGACGCCAGTTCGTGCTGATATTGCGCAACGATGCTCTGCAAGGCGGGAAAATCTGCCTTGGTTCCCAGTTCCAAGAAATCCGAGGCGCGAATCCGCAATTCAGCTTCATCAACGCGCCCCTGCTGCTCGAGCCAAAAGCGCACGCCATCATTGCCGACACGGAGCTGCGGATCGCGGGAAGTCAGCACCGGGATGATGGCGGCGGTCGGCAGCGGCGCGAGCATCACGCCCGCCGGTGCGGCAGCAATGACTGCCTGCATCTGATCGACTTGATACGCCGGAAAAACCAATTTCCAGCGGTCAATCCGGTGCGTCGTCACGTCCGGCAACGCCCAAGGCCAATAGCCCAACTGCCGAAACATCGAGAACGGTGTCAGCACATTCGCAGCTACCAGCACCAACAACGCAGATACTACGCCGGCGACCGCCGCCGGCGTGGAGATCGTGCGCAGATACGCCAACCCCTGCGCCGCCGCCACGGCGATGAGGAACGGAATCGGGATCAGATAGAACAACCGCCAATAGAGATTCTGCGTCGTCACGTAGCGGATCAACACGGCGGCGGCGACCGGATTTAAGAATAGGACAAGCGCCCCAACGATCCACACGAGCAGGAAACGCCGCCGCGTGGCGCGCGTCAGGATCACCGCTGCCACTCCGCCTACAACCGCCATGATCGGTGTCAGCGGCGCACTCGAATTCACAAGCAGATCAACCTGACCGATGAACGTGGTCGAGAAAAAGTCGTTCGCTACGCTGAAGTATCCCGGCGTCTGATCGCGAAAGACATACAGGACAAGCCCGTACAACCCGACGTAGATCAGTGTCCCTGCGTAAGCAATCACGCGCCGCCGGAACACGTCCCGCGGCGTCGTCGCGAACAGCGCCAGCGTCAGCAGCACCCACAATGCCGGCAGCAAAACCACGGTCGAGGACGTTGAACCCGCCATAAACGTCGCAATGGCGAACAGAAATACCCACTCATACAGCGCTGCCGCCCGGACGCGGAAGAAGTGGATCGACTGCGCCGCGAACAGGGGTATACCCACACTCACGGCGAACACTTTGCCTTCGAACAGCCGCGTCAGCGAGAAGTTGAGCGGTGTGCGCGGCGTCTCCCCCAACAAGAGCAGCACTCCCAGCCCGATCCACACGCCCACGACCGCATCGAGCGGATCATCGGTGAACTGGGCGACGAGGTAGAACAGCGCCAGCGGGAGCAAAAAACCCGTGAGGGCGGGCACGATCACGAAATACAAGTCGAGCAGGTGTAGCGGCAGAACAGTGCTAAGCGCGGCTTGGCTGTACTCAAAGGGGAGTGAGGTCGCCCACGAGATCGACTTGAACACCTCCCCACCGCTGTACAAGAAATGCACCTGAAGGTCGAGCGGCTCGTTCGGATGTTCCAGATGGTAAACGGCGTTAGGCAGGTAGAGACGATCGTCTCCGCTGGGGCGATACTGCGCGACGGCGATGTAGGCGCAACCGACCGCCAGCACCAACAACAGCAGACTCGCGTTCAGCGAAGCAACGCGCACCGGAACCCATCGCTTTAGCGACCAACCAAGTGCCCCCGCAGCCGCTGCGATCAGGGTGATGACGACCAGAATCGTGTAAGTCGAGAAGCGCAGTTCGAGCAGTTGCGCCACGTGGGTGACAACCGTCAGCGCGGCAAAGGTGGAGACCGCCACAAACAGAAGCAGACGAACAATCGCTTCGGTTGATTGGGCAACCCGTCCTCCGGGTTCCACGCTTAAAGCGGTCGCACGCACGACACCTACCCTCTCGGCGATTTTAGCGATTAAGGCTTACTGCTTTGGTGCAAACGGTTGCAGCGGTGACTCAATCGAGACAGATGCTCTTGTCTGCCGCTACGATGGAACCACTCCGGCAGATTTTAGCAGTGTCCTCCAGCGGCTTTGCACCGTTGGAGGACGATAAAGTGACCCTATCTTGATGATACGAGCCGGGTGTTAGACGCTGTACTTTCACAACGATTCGCACCTGTCATCCCAAAACAGGCTTACGCCTCGGTGAATTCGGCATCGACGACGTCTTCGCCATCATTGCCGCCCGCACCCGGCGCGCCTTGATCACCCTGCGGCGCACCGGCACCCGGCTGCTCGTAGAGCTTCCCGCCGAGCGTCTGGATCGTCTGGTTGAGCGCCTCGACCGCCGCACGAATCTTGTCGGGGTCGCCGCCCTCTTCCGCCTTCCGCACCGCATCGATGCCTTCTTGCGTCTGCTGCTTGGCATCTTCCGGCAGCTTATCGGCGAAATCGCGCAGGAATTTCTCGGCGGTGAAGATCGCCGCTTCTGCCTGATTATGAGTCTCGGCAGCCGCCTTCTGCTTCTCGTCTTCGGCAGCGTGCGCTTCGGCTTCCTTGACCATCTTGTCGATTTCGCTATCCGACAGACCGCTGCTCGCCGTGATGGTGATCTTCTGCTCGCGACCGCTCGCCTTGTCGCGAGCGCTCACGTTCAGGATACCGTTGGCGTCGATGTCGAAGGTCACTTCGATCTGCGGGACGCCGCGGGGAGCCGGGGGAATACCGTCGAGGATAAATTTACCGAGCGACTTATTGTCGTGCGCCATCGGGCGCTCGCCCTGCACGACGTGGATTTCGACCTGCGTCTGGTTATCCGCCGCCGTCGAGTAAACCTGCGACTTCTTGGTCGGGATGGTCGTGTTGCGCTCGATCATCGGCGTCGCCACCGCGCCCAGCGTCTCGACACCCAGCGTCAGCGGGGTCACGTCGAGCAGCAGGATGTCCTTGACATCACCACGCAGGACGCCCGCCTGAATCGCCGCGCCCAAACCGACGACTTCGTCGGGGTTGACGCCCTTGCTCGGCTCTTTGCCGAAGAAGCCCTTGACCGCTTCAACGACTGCGGGCATCCGGGTCATACCGCCGACGAGGATCACGGTGTCAATCTCGCCGACGCCGAGTCCGGCGTCTTTGATCGCCGCGCGGCAGGGGTCAATCGAGCGCTGAACGAGGCTCGCCGTCATGCTTTCCAGCTTAGCGCGGCTGAGGTTCATGTTCAGGTGCTTGGGACCGCTGGCATCCGCCGTGATAAAGGGCAGGTTGACTTCGGTGTTGATGGTGCTCGACAGCTCGATCTTGGCTTTCTCCGCCGCTTCCTTCAAGCGCTGGAGCGCCTGCCGGTCGTTGCGCAGATCGATGCCGTTTTCCTTCTTAAACTCGTCGGCGATCCAGTCGATGATGACTTGGTCGAAGTCGTCGCCGCCGAGGAAGGTGTCGCCGTTGGTGCTGCGGACTTCGAAGACGCCATCGCCGACTTCCAGAATGGAAATGTCGAAGGTGCCGCCGCCGAGGTCGTAGACCGCGATGATGCCGTTCTTCTTTTCGCCCAGCCCGTAAGCGAGGCTCGAAGCGGTCGGCTCGTTGATGATACGCAGGACTTCCAACCCGGCGATTTTACCGGCGTCTTTAGTCGCATTACGCTGGGCGTCGTTGAAATACGCCGGGACGGTGATCACGGCTTGATCGACCGTTTCGCCGAGATAGGCTTCGGCGTCCGCCTTAAGCTTTTGGAGGATCATCGCCGAGATTTCCGGCGGCGAATACTCGCGCCCGCCCATGTGGACGCGGACGTCGCCGTTCGGGGCGGCGCTCACCTTGTAAGGCACAAACTTCAGCGCGCGCTGGACTTCGGGGTCGCTGAACTTGCGCCCCATGAAGCGCTTGACCGAGTTGATCGTGTTTTCGGGGTTGATGACCGCTTGGTTACGCGCGACTTTACCGACCAACCGCTCGTTGGTCTTGGGGTTGATAGCAACCACCGACGGGATCAAACGCCCACCCTCGGACGAAGGAATAACGGTGGGTTCACCGCCTTCCATAGTCGCCACGACCGAGTTCGTCGTTCCGAGGTCAATTCCGATAATTCTACCCATGAGTTCAAAGCTCCTATGGTCGTTCGTATACGAATTACTTGGCGACACGTACCAGCGCGGGACGCAGCACGCGCTCGCCCTGTACGTAACCCTTTTGCATTGTCGCGGTCACGTGACCGCTTTCCACGTCGTCCGAATCTTCCATGCCAATCGCTTCGTGCAGGTTCGGGTCGAACGGCTCGCCGGTTGGGTCGAGCACCGTGACGTGATAGTTTTCGAGGATTTTGTTGAGCTTGCGCTGGATCATCGTTACCCCACCGATCCACGCATTGCCCTGCAAATCTTCGGGAATATTGCTCGTTGCGCGCTCTAGGTCGTCGATCACCGGCAGAATGTCTTTCAGGACGTTTCCAGCAGCATTGCTGTGGCTGTCTTTCATTTCGCGTTCGACGCGCTTTTTATAGTTGGCAAACTCGGCGCGCGCCCGCTGCCAGCCTTCAAGGTATTCCTGAGCCTGCAACTGCACGGCGTCATACTTCTCTTGGGTCACAACCTGTCCTTGCTCTGGTTCAATCGAGGCGTTGGCGGTTTCAGCGGCAGGAGCGTCCGATTCAGGTGTGCCTGAAGCCTGCGCATCATTCGGTGGTGCTTCGGCGGTCGCCGCCCCGGCTGGCGCGGCGGCATCGCTGCCCGGCACCTCGTTGACGGCTTGATCCTGCGCGTGATCTTCGTCGTGAATCTGTGAACTCACTCTCTTCTCCTTCCGGTCAAGACACAAACGCCCCTCCACTCAACGGATTAGACGCTCAGTGTAGCAGGGCAATTATAGAATCACGTTAACATCAACGTGGATCATTCAAATAACGTCCCCGAATGATCACATGACAGTGCCGAGACTTCAAGACGAAGTCTGCAAGAAATCTCATTTAGGTCATCTCAGCAGCGCCGTTCGGTTGCCCCCGCTTTCAAAACACCATACAATATCAATCAGAATTAAGATTGTGAAAGGAAGAACTAATGCTTTGGCAGAGGAGGATTTGGGGCGGATTGGTGATTGCGCTGTGCTTGGCAATCCTTAATCCTTCGCTTTCAGTTCAGGCGTTTGGTCCTTACGAAACGCTGTACGTCACTCCACTCGCGTTGGGTGAAGCTACCAACTACGAATTTGGCTATGCGGGCGACGTTCAAAACCATGCCTTCATCTTCGATGTGGTCGCCGGTGACATTCTCACTATAGAAGCACATTGGATTGCCAACGAAAACCATCGGCACGATCCTTGGATATATCTCGTTGCGGGCACACCGCCGGTCTCGGTCGCGAGCGTGTACAGCTTCGATTACGAAGCTGCCGACATCCTGCCCAAGGTGATGCGCGCCGACGAACGGATCGAGGACTGGGAAGTGCCAAGCACAGGCACTTATACGCTCCATGTGAACTTCTATCCTTATGAAGCCGGACACTACCGGCTCCACTTCGCGCAGCAACATGCCGCAGCGGAACAACCCGCAGGCTGGATGGGCGAATTCACTCAGCTTGAAAATGGTGATTACCTCACCAGTGGTACTCTCGACGGCAGCCAAACTTGGCAGACGCATTCATTCGTCGCCGAACCGGGCGATGTGCTGACGATCATGGCGTGGACCCACGACGACATCTCAGCGGATGGAACCGGGCTGCGGCTTGATTTGTGTCAGGGCGGCTGCGATCTGGACGGCACCGGCGCGCTCGCCTCTGATTTCAGCGCCGATGGCGTCGCCATCATGAGCTATCAAGTGCCGAATAACGTTCCCGCCGGAACGCTTTACACAACGCTGCTCAGCGGAGGCGCGAATACTGGCGATTACACCATTTGGATGCGACAAGGGTCACCGGACGCGCTCGTCGGTCAGTTCGCGGGCGGCGTGAGCGGCGAACTCGCTCAGATCGAGGGCGGCACCTACCGGATGGACGGCATCATCAGCGCCAATACTGCGTTTCAGGTGCATTCTTTCTTGGCTAATCCCGGCGATACCGTGTCGGTGCGGGTGACTGCCAAGCGCGACACCCCCGCCGATCAACTGGTTCCGCTGGTGCTGCTGGTTCCCGGTGGCTACGTCGCTGGTGAGCAGTGGCTGGCGATGGACAGCGCCGAGGACACGACCGCGCGGCTGAGTTCGGTCACAATTCCGGGCAACATGCCCACCAATATGCTTTATACGGTCGTCGTAGCGAATAGCTTGAACTCAGGGCAGCTGCTGTTTAACACCGATGCCGTCTTCGGAAACGGCGGTGGCTACACTGTCGAGGTCGCCGTCAACTGAGTACGCCGTCACATGTTTTGCAGGGGCGCAGCGCGCTGCGCCCCTACCGACGATCTCCCCCACGAATCCAGCCACCCTGATCGAATCACGCTCTTGTACTCGCTGAGGGAATGAACTATATTCACTCGACGAATGGTTAACGAAGTGAATTATATGAGCGGCGATAATTTAAGCGAAACCCTGATCAATATCCCGGCTCGATTTTGCCGCAGCTTAAATAATCAGTTCATTCAGCAGGTTTTGGAAGCCCGGTCAAGCGATTTGTCGCCCCATCACTTCATGATTTTGCGCTTCTTGAGCGAAACCGAGCGCGCCTACATGACCGAGATTGTGGACAGTTTGACGATCTCTAGCCCCCAGATGACCGCTTCTGCCGACAAGCTGATCGCGTTGGGCTACGTGAGCCGGGTTTCCGACGCCAACGACCGGCGCAAAATCTATTTGGAGATCACCGACAGCGGCAGAGCGCTGGTCGAGCAGATCAATTTAGCGATCGTCCAGCGGTTGGACGAAGTGCTGCAGCGGTTCTCCGCTCAAGAGATTGCGCTACTGGAACAAGGCTTGGCAGTCTTCGAGCAACTCTGCACCTTCGCTTTGGAGCTAAGCAATGAATAACGGATTCGACCGGCGAATCTTCACCGCCAAGCTGTTGATCAAGGACACACTGTTCCTGCTCGCGCACCTGCCGACCATCCGCAGCACCATGCACGACGACGTCATCAGCCGGGCGTTCATGGAAAAAGTGATGATCGTGGTCACGGCGGTCAACGGCTGCATCTATTGCGAATGGTTCCACGCCAAAGCAGCGATTTCGAGCGGGCTGACCGAGGACGAGATCAAAAACACGTTGAACCTGCAATTTCAAGCCGACGCCTCGGCGTTCGAATTGCCCGCCCTACTCTACGCTCAGCACTATGCCGAGACCAACCGGCAGCCCGACCCGGCGATGCGGCAGCGCCTCGTCGAATGCTACGGCGACCAGACGGCTGAGCACATCCAGATGATCATTCGAATGATCTACTTCGGCAATTTGTCGGGGAATACGTTCGACGCGTTTATCAGCCGCTTACGCGGCAACCAAGCCCCGAACAGCAGCGCGCTGTTCGAGGCGATTTTCTTCGTCTTATCGGTGCCGGTGCTGCTGCCGATCCTGCCGCAGGTCAACAAGCTGCGCTGAACGCGACCGTTCGATCAGCCCGCCGACGTAGACTCACCCGGCGGCAGCGCGTCGATGTCGTAGACGTCGGTGAGCATGTCGGTCATCAAGCCGGAGACGTAGCTCACGGCGCTGATCGCCCGACCGTAATTGATGTTGGTCGGACCAAGCACGCCGACCGCCCCGCTCACCTGTCCAGCGATCCCGTAACGGCTGATCACCATGCTCAGGTGGCTCAGTTCTTCCCAACGCCCGTTCCCGGCGATCACGACCTGCACGTTGTTGAGCAGCGGCGTCAGCACGTCGTTGAGGATCAGATTCAGAAAAGCGCGTTCCTCGAAGACGCGCACGGCTTGCTGCGCCCCCTCGCTGTTCTGGAACATGCCCAGCACTTCGCTTAAACCGTTGCGGTAGATCAGCCGCACCTGATTGGTATCGGCTTTGTCCATCAAGTCGGCGACCAACTCGGCGATCTCGCGCTCCAAGAGTTGAAGCTGAGTCGTGCGCACGCGGACTTCTTTCGCGCCCAAATCCATGCACAATGCGTTGATCCGCTCGGCAGTCTCGCTCAACCTGACCTGCGCCACCGGCTCCGCGAGCGTCAGCATTTGCTGATGCACCGCCCCACCGTCGAGCACGATCACCATCAGCACCAACCGCCCCTGAATGGCGATCAGTTCGAGGTGCTTGAAGCGGCTCATGTTGGCGACCGGTGGCGTCACCAGCGCGGCGGTGTGCGCCGTGCGCGCCAGCATCGTCGCTACCAGCAGCATCCACTGCTCGGACGCCAGCGGGATGCTCTTGAGCTTGTCAGAAATGTGCGATTTCTCGATACTGGTGATCTCGCCGCTGGTGATCAGCCGCTTGACGAAGTAGCGATAGCCGGTTTCGGTCGGCACGCGCCCGGCGGAGGTGTGCGGGGCGGTGATGTAACCGAGTTCTTCCAGCACCGCCATCTCGTTACGAATGGTCGCCGAACTGAACGACAAGTTGAAGGTTTCGACCAGATATTTCGAACTCACCGGCTCCGGTGATTCGGTGTAAGCTCGGACGATATAGGTTAAAATCTCTTCTTGGCGGCGGGTAAGTTCTGGGAGGACGGTCTCGTCTATATTCATATAGGTAAAGTCACACTGTCAACTAAATCTACGCCAAATCCCAATCCCATGATAGCATAGCGGGATATGAGCGTCAAAGCAGTGAGGAGAGGTTATGGGTCACAAAACGTTTGAAGCGACCACGTCGAATTTTCAGTCGGAAGTACTCCAGTCGGACACTCCCGTGCTCGTCGATTTCTGGGCAGAATGGTGCGGTCCCTGTAAGATGATCGCCCCGGTCGTCGATCAGATCGCCACCGAATACACCGGCAAAATCAAGGTCGGTAAGCTCGACGCCGACGCGAATCAGGACGTGCTTGATGCAGTACGGCGTGATGAGCATCCCCACGCTGATCCTGTTCAAGGGCGGGCAGCCGGTCGTGCGGATCACGGGTTTCCAGCCGAAAGATCGCATCACCAACCAGCTCAAGCCGCATCTGGGCTAAGCCTACTGTGACGAAACGACGACGCCTGATCTAGACTAGATCAGGCGTCGTTTTTGATTTCCCCTCACGTTCGACCCCACCCCCAACCCCCTAACAAGGGTAGGTATTTAATTAACCTCACCCCCTGCCCCCTCTCCACGATGTGGAGAGGGGGTAAAAACAGGTTACAAAGGGTGTTTAAAGTCCCCTCTCTATGTAATGGAGAGGGGATTTAGGGGTGAGGTAAGCGTAGAGTTAAAAACCTACCCCTGTCAGCCACCAACCCCTCCCCGACTTCAGGGAGGGGAGAGTGCCTCCGCCCGTTTGGAGTGTTGGTCGTCAAATTTGAAAACTTCTCGACACAGCAGAAGTGTTTTTAAACACCCTCATTGAACGCCCTTACCAAAAGACCAAGAGCATCATATGCTTAGCGGCTCAATTCCTGCTTGATACCTGCGTCGGTCCAGAACAGATAAACGCCGAAGCCGCTGATCAAAATCCAGATGATGCCGCCGAGACCGTTGTTCAAGGACAGCGCCGACAGCAGAATACTGAAACCGAGCGCAATCACCGCGCCCATGCGCGCCCACGACTTCCGCCGCCACAATCCGAATGCCGCAACCGCGAAGATCGGCACCGAGATGATGTAGAGCAGCGCAAGGACGATGCTCAAGCCGCCGATACCCGCCAACTGCGTCGTCGCCGCCGCGACGTCAGGGTTGTCGATCCCGGACGCCGCCGTCATGGCACTGGCACCCGCCGCGACCGCACCAGCAATCCCGAAAACTAAGCCGCCACAAGCATTGACGACCACATCAATCACTAGGTAAATTGCCGTCCAACGAATAATGGACGCCCGACTGACCCCGCTCAGGAACTGCTCCATGCTCAATTGTCCTTTTACCATTTACTGGTGTTCATTAAGTAGCTAAAAATCTCGAAAAAAGGTCGCCGCGTGACGACCACAGATCAAAAATGCCCGCCGAAGCGGGCATTAAGAGAATGGCTTGCTGAGATACTTGGAGACGGATTAATCGCCGGCTTCTTCCGCCTCGACTTGCAGCGGGATGGTGAAGTGGAAGGTCGTGCCGACGCCGAGTTCGCTTTCGACCCAGATCTCGCCGCCGTGCCCGATGATAATCCCGCGCGTGATGGTCAAGCCCAAGCCGGTGCCGGGCTGCTCGCGGGTGAGCGGGTTCTCGCTGCGGAAATAGGGCGTGAACAGCTTGCTCAGGTCCTCTTCGCTCATGCCGATGCCGGTATCGGTGACGCTGACGTGGAGCATCGGCGGCAGTAGGCGACCTTTGTTGTCGCGCGGCATGGTATCGACCGTCGCCCGCACCCGAATGACACCGTCTTCCGGTGTGTACTTGTGGGCGTTGCTGATCAAGTTGGTCAGCACTTGAATCAGGCGGTTCTGGTCAGCGCGGATCAGCGGCAGGTCTTCGACCATATCCAGTTCGAGCACCTGCCCCTTCGCACCGATCTGCTGCTCGAACGGACGCAGCGTGTCTTCCAGCGCGCGATGGAAATCGACCGGCGCGAGGATCATGCGCATGTTGTCGGTTTGCAGCTTGGTCACGTCGTTGAGGTCACTGACCAGCGTGTTCATCCGCTGGGCGTTGAGCCGAATTGTGCCGAGGAAGTTCTTCTGCGGGTCGCTCAACTCGCCGACTGCGCCTTTCAGCAGCACGTCGGAATAACCCTGAATCGACGTCAGCGGATTCTTCAACTCGTGGGCGACGAAGGAGACGAACTCGCTCTTGGATTGGTTAGCGCGGGTGAGTTCGGCGTAAAGCTGCGCGTTGGCGATGGCGATGGTCGCGTGTTCGGCGAGCCGCTGCAAGAAGGGCATATCCGCCAAGCGCAAGCGCGGCTCGCGGTCGGTTTCGAGCACGATCAGCGCGTTGACGACCCCACCGGAGAGCATCGGCAGCGTGATCTGGCTGATGCCGCCGCGCAAACTGGGAATGTAGTCAGGATCGAGGGTCACATCCGGCGCGAGATCGGGCTGATGCGTCCGCAGCACCCGGCTGACAATGCCGCGATCCAGCGGGAAATCCATCCCGTCCGCTCCGGCGGGTAGATCGTTCTCGCCGTAGCCGACCTGCACGATCACCAGCAGGCGCGGCGGATCGCCAACGACCACGCCGAGCAAACCCGCCGTCGCCGTGGTGTTCTCCATCGCCCAGTGGAGCGAAATCTCGGCGACTTTGCCGAGGTCGAGCGAGCGATTGAGTTCGACGTCGATCCGCTCCAGCATCTCCAACTCGCCGACGCGCTCGGAAAGCTGGAAGTCGGTCAACTGGAACAAACGCGCGTTCTCGATAGCCACGGCTGCCTGACCGGCGAACGCCGTCAGCAGGTCGAGGTCGTCTTGGTCGAAGGTCGCGCCGCCGTGCTTATTGAGCACTTCGAGCACGCCGATGACGTTGTTCTGGGTGATCAGCGGCACGGCAAGCACGGTTCGAGTGTGGAATTCACCGGCGTTGAGTTCGCCGCCCCAGCGCGAATCGCTGCCGGCGTCGTTGACGATCACCGGCGTGCCGGTCGCCGCGACTTCGCCGACCAAGCCACGCCCGGCTTGGAGATGCGAGCCGAGCAGTTCCCGACCCGACCCGCCAACCGCCACCTTGAATTCCAGATCGCCCGACCCGTCGTCGACCGTCAGCAAGAGCGATCCGGCTTCGGCGGCGAGGATGTCGGTCGCGCTGGCGGTGATCAGTTGGAGCAAGCGTTCGAGGTCAAGCTCAGCACCGGCAATCTGGCGGGTGATGTCGTTCAGGGCGGCAAGCTGGCGCGCGCGCACGTTGGTTTCGGTGAACAGCCGCGCTTTGTCGAGCGAAGTCGCCGCTAGCGCGCTGATGTCACTAAAGATCCGGCGCTGGTCGTCGCGATAGCCGCGACCGGGCTGCGTCGTCCCGACCGCCATCATGCCCATCGTCCGCGAGCCAACCGAGAGCGGCACACCCATCCAACCCTGCAAGCGCGGGTCTTCAGCGCCGAAAGCAGCGCCGCGCTCGGCGAGCGCTTGCGCGTAATTGCCGCAGACCAGCGGCTGACCCGTGCGCACGACTTCGCTGAAGGGATCGTTGCTCAGCATCTGGCGCAGATTCTCCCGCTCCGGGTAACGCTCGCCATCTTCGAGGAAGAAGGCGAAATAGAATTCGTTGGCAGCGGCATCTTGCAGCGCAATGTAGAAGTGACTCGCCTCGATCAAGCGGTAAGTCTGCGCGTAGATCAGTTCGAGCAGGTCGTCCATGCCGACGGTGAAGCTGACCGCTTGGCTAACTTGACTAAGCACGTCGAGTTCGCGGACGCGCTGTTCCAGCGACTCGACCACCTGCGCGCGCTCGACCGCAACGCTGATCTGCGTGGTCAGCGTTTGGAGAAAGCGCATCGCCTCGACCGTATAGCGTCCGCTTGCCGAGCGCGGCGGCGCGAGACTGACAAAGCCGATCAAGCGGTTCGCGCCATGCATTCCGATCAGCACCGTCGCCTTGAGCAGCAGCAGCCGGGATCGCTCTGCCACCGCTGCCGGGAGCCAAGCCTGCCCCGGTTGGAGCTGAATCATCCCTTCGCCTTCCGCCAACGGCTCGATCAGCGGACTGTCGGCGGCGAAGCGGACGTCCGTCCCCGCAGCGACGTAATCGCCGCTCTGACGATCGAGCAGAAAGACGAAAACTTGCTCCGGCAGTAGGGTGCGATCCAGTTCGTCGCGGTAGGCGCCCAAAATGTCGTCGAACTCAGCCAGCGAACTCAAGCGCTGCCCGAATTCCTCGCTGATAGTCTGGTAGTTCAAGCGCTTGCGGAAATAAATCGCGTCGATGCGCGCTTGCAAGCGCGTCCGCACCGGGATGAACAACACCGCCATGAAGAAGATCAGCAGCGCCAGCAGGATCGGGTTGCTCGGTCCGACGACTTCACCAGCGATCAAAGCGGCGCTAAAGACGAGCAGGAAATAGCCGACCAGCAGCGCCGTGAGCATGATCAAGTAAGTGATGCCCTGACTGATCAAGCGGTCGGTATCGAGCGAACGATACTGCAGCACCGCGTAAGCCATACTGAGCGGCGGGAGGATGAAAAAGGGCATCGCTGCCGAGGTGTTAAAGGTGATTGGCGTGGTTCCGATAGCCGGGCGAATGGCGAGATCGAGCAGCCAAATTGCCGCGACCACCAACACCAACGCCACGCCGATCAGCACGGTGTTGACCTGATCGCGCACCGACAGCAAGACAGCGCTGCGGCGCCGTCTCAGCAGCACGCCGACCAAGACGATCAGCCCGACGACCGACGCCAACGGAGCCAACCAGTCCGCCGTCACCGCCGCCTGCGGCGACGCCGGATTGGTGTAGATCATCAGGATCAACGCCGCGATCAACAGCGCTGCGACCAGCGGCACGTACTGTATCCCCGGACGACGGTAGATCACCGGCAGCTTGACCGGGAATACGAACGCCGTCGTCACGAACGCGCCACCGCCGAGACTGGTAGCGATAATCCAGAACGGAGTCATGGAAAAGGTTGTATTCAAGTCGAACATACCGGCGCTAAAGATGCCGATCATCAGGCAGACGACGGCGATCACCTGCGCGGTGGGCTTGTAGGGGCGCAGCACGATCAAGAGGATGCCGATCGCAATCGAGACAATGCCGGATAGGTAGGGAACGACAAAATCGGCGAGGAAATCGGCGCCGGGGAAAGCCGTTAAGGGGAAGCTGACGGTACAAGACGCGATCCCATTCTCGACCGCGCCGCAGACCTCCGCTCCGACCTGCTCGACCTCACCATCGACCATGAGGCGTTCAAAGCTCACGCTGACGGTGTCGCCAAGCTTGAGCGTGCTCAGCAGCGCAGCAAATTCGGCATCGGCTTGCTCGTAATCGGTCGAGAACGTTGTACCGTTGATGGCGGTGATGTGGTCGCCGCGCTGCAAGCCGACACTCAAGCCGGACCAACTGGCAAGTTCATTCACCGGCAGACTACCATCGACGGTCAGGGTTCGCGTCACCAGCGCGCCGATAAACGGCTGACCGCGCCATTGGAAGGCTTGGGCGAGATACAAGACCGCCGCCAACACCACGACGACTGCAGTCGCGCCCGTCAACCAGAAACCGATGCGTCCTTCTGCCTGCCCTGCGACCGGCTGAACCCAGCGGTTCGCGGCGATTTGGCTCGTGTCGGATGTCGCGCTCATGAGGCTGCTCTCGTTCCGTAATACCACCTTGATCAACTATACCATAGCGCAGCTTTTTTGCTCCCTTGTCGTCGGCTAAAATACGCCTTCTGCCGTAGGAACCGACCCCGGTTTCTGTTATAATCTGAGTATAGGCGTGTTAAGGCTCCACAAAGGATTACTCCACAGGGAATAACATGGTCACAGGACAGGCTGTACGGGTGCTGATCGCCAAGCCGGGGCTGGATGGTCACGACCGAGGCGCGAAAGTGATCGCGCGGGCGCTGCGTGACGCCGGAATGGAAGTGATTTATACCGGGCTGCGCCAAACACCGGAAATGATCGCCGAAGCTGCGCTGCAAGAAGATGTCGAGGTCGTCGGACTGAGCATCCTCAGCGGGGCGCATCTGGCGCTTGTCCCCCGCATCCGCGAGGTGATGAACGCCAACGGTCTCGACGACGTACCGCTGATCCTCGGCGGCATCATCCCTGACGAGGACAAGCCGACACTCACCGCGATGGGCGTCGCCGGAATCTTCGGACCCGGAACGAAGACGGACGACATCGCCGGGTTCATACGCCGCTTGGCGGACGAAAAGCGCACCGCGGATGATTGAGTTGGTCGAGGGGGTTTTGAGCGGCAACCGTCGGGCGCTAGCGCGGCTGTTGACTTACGTTGAGAACGAGCGCGATGGTGCAGACCAAGCGCTCGCTGCTTTGTACCCCCATACCGGTCAGGCGTGGGTCGTCGGCGTGACCGGCGCGCCGGGGTCGGGGAAAAGCACGCTCGTCAACGCCATCACCAAGCGCTACCGCGCGCGCGGTCAGTCCGTCGGCATCCTGACGGTCGATCCAACCAGCCCATTCACCGGCGGCGCGATCCTCGGCGACCGCATTCGGATGCGTGACCTCTCCGGCGACAGCGGCGTCTTCATCCGCAGCATGGCGACGCGCGGCAGCCTCGGCGGGCTGGCGCGGACGACGCGCGACGCGATCCGCGTGCTCGATGCGGGTGGCTTCGACATGATCCTCGTCGAAACCGTCGGCGCAGGACAAAATGAGGTCGACATCGTGCGCAGCGCCGACACAACACTGGTGGTCGAAGCGCCGGGCATGGGCGACGACGTGCAGGCGATCAAGGCGGGCATCCTCGAAATCGCCGACGTGCTGGTCGTCAACAAGGCGGATCATCCGGGCATCAACCATACGGTACAGGCACTCAAAATGATGCTCGACTTGGGGCATCCGGCAGCGCGCACGACGCTCACCACGCATCATGGGCGGCTGTTCGCGGACCCTGACGAGCCGCCAGCCGCCAGCACCGACTTGTGGATTCCGCCGATTATTCAGACGGTCGCCAGCGAAGACCAAGGCATTGATGCCGTCCTCGCTGCGATTGACACCCATCGTCGGCAGCTTGCGGGCAGCGATCAGCACGCCCGCATTGAGAAACAACATATCGAGATTGAACTGTATGAACGCCTGCGTGATGGATTGATGGTGCGCCTGCTTAAAGACGTGCCGGAGAGCACACTGATCGCGGCAGTCGAACGAATCCAGACGCGGGAGATCGACCCGCAAAGCATCGTTCGGGATATTCTGGCGCAGGTTGAGGGGATAAAGCAGCTATGACCACGTTTGACAATACCTCGGGAATGAAAATTCCGGGAACCAGCCACGCCGCCGAAGAACTGGACAGCACCCATCCCGGGCAGTACGGGCGGGTGCTTTTGTTCGGCGGGTCGGCATCGAAAGACCTCACGAATGAGATCGCCGTCTATTTGAATACGCATGTCGGAAGTTACACTCGTACCGTTTTTCCAAACGAGAATATTTTTATTCGGCTCAACGAGAGCGTGCGCGGTCAGGACGTTTATCTGGTCCAGACCATGACGTCGCCGCTGCATGAGAACATCTTCGAGATGCTGATCATGATCGACACGCTCAAGCGTGACTCGGCGGGACGGATCAACGTCGTCATCCCCTATCTCTCCTACGCGCGCTCGGATAAGAAGGATCAGCCCCGGGTCGGCATCGCCGCGCGGCTGCTCGCCAATATGATCGAGGTCGCAGGGGCGGATCGCTACATCACGGTCGATCTGCACGCCGGACAAATTCAAGGCTTCTTCAACATCCCCGGCGACGCCTTGACGGGTTTTCACCTCGTCAGCGACTACGTAGCCAAGAAGCAGATCGACAACCTCGTCGTCGTCTCTGCCGATCTCGGCTTTGCCAAGAAAGGGCGCAACTGGGCGGAGAAACTGGGCACAGCGCTTGCCATCGTCGAAAAGCGGCGCACCGCCAACGACGCCAAGTCCGAAGCCCTCTCGATCATCGGCGACGTGCGCGACAAAAACGTCATTCTGGTTGACGACGAAGTGCTCACCGGCGGATCAGTCGCCAACGCTGTCAATCTGGTCAAGTCAGAGGGCGCGCGCGACGTTTACCTCGCCTTCACTCACCCGCTGCTGGCAGAGCAAGCCGCCGACCGGCTTGCCGAACTGCCGATCAAAGAGATCATCACGACCAATACCCTGCCGATCTCGCCGGAAAAGCGGGAGAAACTACCGAACATGACGGTGCTCTCGATTGCGCCGCTGCTGGGCGAAGTCATCCTGCGCGCGAATCAGGGGCGCAGCGTCGGCGAACTGTTCAACGAGTAACGCGCAGCAATCTGACTAGCAATCTATGGGGCGTTCGCTTGACGCCCCAGCTCGTTCATTCTTTTAATCGGCGCTGCTGATCCCCAAATTCGAAACCCGCCTCCATCCCCGACACGACCGCCAATACCCAACTTTAACGGCTAGCGACAGCAGCGCATGGCGCTGCTGTTCATGGAGAAATTGAAATCACGTTAACTATTGCCTTTACCATTACTAAAGCATCCGTAGGTTCGTTTATGTGGTAATGTCAAAAGAAGGTGTAGATCCACTTAATAAGCAAATTAGCATTTTTTCTTGGTCGATTACTTGGTGGGGCGTGGTCAGACTGGATGCAAAGAGGAATTAACTTCTCCACAGCAGGACGAATCTGTGCGACTTATTTGATTATCGGTAGTCTGTGGATCCTGTTTAGCGATCAATTCCTCAGGATCATCACCGGGTCTGAGGAGAGCATCGCGACGGCGGGACAAACCATCAAAGGCTGGGGATTTGTCTTGGTCACCGCCACAGCCCTCTACATCATTCTGCGGCGCGAATTCACACGGCGGGCAAAACTAGACGCCATTGCCAACGACCGTGAAAAAGAGTTCCACCTGCTGTTCGATGCCAACCCGATCCCGATGTGGGTCTGCGATCGGAAATCGCTCTTCTTCCTCAACGTGAACGCTGCTGCTTGCCAGCACTATGGCTATTCGCGCGGCGAATTTCTCTCGATGCGGCTCACCGACATCCGCCCGGAAAGCGAAATTCCGCGTCTGCTGGAAGACCTAAAACTGGTCGAGAAAGGGTACCGCTTTGTGGGCGAGTGGACGCATCGCACGAAAGACGGCAGGCTGATCGACGTTGAAGTCTACACGCACAGACTGGTCTTCGCCGGACAGGATGCGGTATTGGTCGCCGTGCAGGACGTCACCGAGCGAAAACGCGTTGAAGCCGAACGGCTCGAAACCGAAAACCTGCGCTTGATGTTGGTGAAGGAAAGCGAACTCCGCGCCATGCGCAGCCGCTTCATCTCGATGGTATCGCACGAATTTCGCCGTCCCTTGACCACGATCACGACGTCAATCGAGCTGCTGGAACACTATCGCAGCAAAATGACCGAAGCCGACGCGCAGAAGCATTACATGCGCATCCACGAGCAGCTCGACGAAGCGCAAGATTTGCTTGACGACTTCCTCGCCTTGATGCAAGCCGAAGCGATCGAGCAAGACTTCAAGCCCACCGAACTCGAACTCACCGGCTTATGCGCTAAGCTGATCGACGCCGCGAAAAATTCACCGGCAGGCGATCACGACCTCTGCTACGACGTCACCTGCACCAGTATCCACCTCCACGCCGACGAGAAACTGCTGCGCCACGCGATCGGCAACCTGCTCAGCAACGCCCTGAAATACTCGCCGCCCGGCAGCCAAGTGCGGCTGGCGCTGGGGCACGATCAGACCGAACACATCAAGATCAGCGTGCTCGATCACGGTATCGGCATCCCCGCCGCCGAACAAGCGAATATCTTCTCGCCGTTCTTCCGCGCCTCCAACGTGCGCGACTTGAACGGCACCGGCTTGGGACTGTCGATCGCCAAGCAAGCGGTCGAGCTCCACGGCGGCACGCTGGAGATCGCCAAAAGCGACGCCGCCGGCACTGAATTTGTCATTCTACTACCCGTCGATGCTGAGACAGTTCTAACGGGATGTTGACAACTCTGTGATATAATCCTGAGTTCGTAGACAAAACGTTTCCCAGCGACGAGGCTCGTATGTTCAAGAATTTAGTCAAGAAGGTCATCGGCGACCCGATTGAGCGCGCATTGGCGAGCTACCGGGTTACCGTTGAAGAGATCAACGCCTTTGAACCCGCGATCAAAAAGCTCACCGACGAGGAGATGCGGGCGAAAACGGCAGACTTCAAGCAGCGGGTCGCCGACGGCGCCAAGCTAGACGAACTCCTGCCCGAAGCGTATGCCCTCGTTCGCGAAGCAGCAGTACGCACGATCGGGCAGCGGCACTTCGACGTGCAAATGATCGGCGGCATCGTGCTCCACGAAGGGCGCATCGCCGAAATGAAAACCGGTGAAGGTAAAACCCTCTCGGCGACGTTACCCCTGTATCTCAACGCGCTGCTGGGCAAGGGCGCCCATCTGGTCACGCCCAACGACTACCTGAGTAAAGTCGGCGTCCAGACGATGGGACCGATTTATCAGTTCCTTGGTCTGAGCGTCGGCGTGATCCAAAACAGCGGTACCGGCGACCCCGACAGCGGGTCGTTCATTTTTGATCCCGACTTTCCGTCCGAGGACGCGCGGTTGCAGAACCTGCGCCCTGTCCGCCGCGCCGAAGCCTACGCCGCCGACATCACCTACGGCACGAACAACGAATTCGGCTTCGACTACCTGCGCGATAACATGGCGGTCGATCCGAGCCAGTTCGTCCAGCGCGACCTGTTCTTCGCCATCGTCGACGAAGTGGACAACATCCTGATCGACGAAGCCCGTACCCCGTTGATCATCTCCGGGCAAGCGGACGAACCCTCTGACCTCTACCGCAAGTTCACCTTGATCGTCAAAACCCTCCAAGAGAGCAGCCCGGAAAGCGTCGACGAAGAAGAACCGGATGGCGACTACGTGGTCGACCTGAAAGACCGCGTCGCCTTCCTGACCGATGAAGGCGTCGAGAAGATCGAACGCGCGTTGGGGATCGACCAGCTCTATCACCCCGACAACGGCGACATGATCCCGTATCTCGACAACGCGCTGCGCGCCCATGCCCTCTATCACCTCGACAAAGACTACATCGTGCAAGACGGTCAAGTCGTGATCGTCGACGAGTTCACCGGGCGTTTGATGTACGGGCGGCGCTTCTCTGAAGGTCTGCATCAAGCGATTGAAGCCAAAGAAGGCGTCGAAGTTCGCCGCGAGAACCTGACGCTGGCGACCATCACCTTCCAGAACTTCTTCCGTATGTACGACAAACTCGCGGGGATGACCGGTACGGCGCTGACCGAAGCCGAGGAGTTCGAGAAGATCTACAACCTCGACGTGGTCGCAATCCCGACGCACCGCCCGATGATCCGCGCCGACTACGAAGACCTGATCTACGCCACCGAGGACGCCAAGTTCAAGGCGATCACCGAGGAGATCAAGGAGCGCCAGTCGCGCCACCAGCCGATCCTCGTCGGTACGGTCGCCATCGAGACCTCGGAGCGCATCGCCAAAGCGCTCAAGCGCGCCGGGATCGAACATCAAGTCTTGAACGCGAAGCAGCACGAGCGCGAAGCCGAGATCATCACCCAAGCCGGACGCCCCGATAACGTGACCATCGCCACCAACATGGCGGGTCGTGGTGTCGACATCCTGCTCGGCGGCAACCCTGAAGGCTTGGCGCGCGACCGCCTCCGCAAAGAAGGCAAGGACATCACGCAGGTTTCCAACGAGGAATGGAGCGCGCTGGTCAAGTCGATCGCCAAAGAAATCGAGCCGGATCGCCAAACCGTGCTCGACGCGGGCGGCTTGTTCGTGCTCGGCACCGAGCGCCACGAAGCGCGGCGGATCGACAACCAGTTGCGCGGTCGTTCCGGACGTCAAGGCGACCCCGGCGAAACCCGCTTCTTCCTCAGCCTCGAAGACGACCTGATGAAGCGTTTTCAAGGCGACCGGGTGAAGAATTTCATGTCGTGGGCGCAAATCCCCGAAAACGAACCGATCGAGCACAAGATGATCACCAACTCGATCACGCAGGCGCAGGTTCGGGTCGAAGGACACAACTTTGACATCCGCAAGCGCGTGCTCGAATACGACGACGTCGTCAACGTCCAGCGTGAGGCGATCTACGCTCAGCGCCAGCGCGTGATGAAAAGCGAGTCCCTGCGCGACGAATACCTGCAAATCCTCGACGACCAAATCGGCAAGACCGTCGACGAGTTCGCGCCCGAAGGCATCCAGCCGGAAGACTGGGATTTCGAGGCGATGTACCAGAAGCTGTTCACGATCTTCCCGGTTCCGGTCGAGATCACGCCGGAGTTGATGGAGGACTACGAGAGCCTCGACGACCTCGAAGACGCCTTGGTCGATGCCGCGCACGCCGCTTACGACGCCAAAACCGCCGAACTCGGCGAAGAATTGATGCATTTTGCCGAGAAACGGATTATGCTGGATGCGATTGACAGCCTCTGGCGGCGCAACCTGACCGACCTCGACGTGCTGCGCGAGGGCATCGGCTTGATGGCGATCGCTCAGCGCGACCCGCTGGTCGAGTACAAGCGCGAAGCCTACGAGATGTGGCAAGGGCTGCAAGACGAGATTCGTCTCAACGCCTCCCGCGCGATTTTGCGGGTGCAGGCACGCGCTGCTCAGCAGCCACAAGTTCGCGCCATTCGCAATATTCAGGCGGTGCGCCCCGGTGCGGTCGCCGAGAGCAAGCCGGAGCCGGTCAAGAAATCGGCGAAGGCAAGCATCGGACGCAATGATCCGTGCTGGTGCGGCAGTGGCAAAAAGTACAAACACTGCCACTATCACGCCGACCGGGCGGGCAGCGCCGCAAGTTAAGCTGCTTTGTTGCAAGCTAGGGGGCAGACCGGCTGGTCTGCCCGGCTCCGGGCGCACGCATCGGTGCACCCCTATAATGGGATTTGGATCTTTGCAACGGAGCAAGTTAAGGAGAGATACGTCAGACGATGGCACAGGATTCGACCACTCAGCGCGATGTCGATAGCGCAGCCGACAGCGCAGCCGACATCGACACCCGTTTGCTCGACTTTGTGCGGAATCAAGTGGACAGCTTCGTGAAGTGGGATCTCGTGCGCTTCTTTCACGATAATCCCTACGCGGTGGATACTGCCGACAACATCGCTCAGTTCACCGGGCGCGACTATCTGACTGTCGAGCAGGAACTCCAAGAACTCGCCGATCGCGGGGTTCTGGAATGCAATAATGCGGGTCATCAGCGGATTTACCGCTACGGCAAAGACACGGACGTGCGGGCGTTGGTCGAACGCTTCGTCCACGCTTGCGACGACCGCGACTTTCGGATCCGCGCGATTAATCAGGTTATCGAGGGCTTGCAGTAAGCACGTGTCTGCGGACGCATTTTCCCAACTCACCGTCCTGTACGGTTGGTTCATGCTGGCGGGGTTGATCGTCTTTATCAGCCTGATCGCGCGGTTTTATCAGCGCTTCGCCAGCGAACGGACGTATTATTGGCTGTTCCCAGTACCGATTCTACTGTTTGGCTTGCAAGCGATCCGGCAAACGAACTACCCGAATGATCCCCTGAGCGATCTGCTGGCAGCGGTCGCCGGTATCATGTTGATCGGCTTGTCGCTGTTCCTCTACTGGCGCATGACTGCCGGGCGTCAAGGACACGCGCCCGAATGAGCACAACGGCGCTGCTCGGCTTACTGGGTCCGCTCTCGATCACGCTGCTGCTGGTCGTCATCGGTCTGCTGAGCAAGCGTCTGGGCGAGCAAACCCACGCGAAACCCTATTACCTCGGCTTTTACGCGGCGGCGCTGCTGATGTTGATCAGCGCCGTCGTGCGCATTCTCGGCAACCTCCTCAACGTCCCTAGCGACAACCTCGGCTGGGTCATGATCGAGGATGGGTTACCGGCGATCGCCCTGACGATCGGCATCTTGATGGCGTGGCGCTACTGGAGCTGGCTGCTGGCAGAGCGCGACTGAACTGACTACAATGGGTTTCATCATCCAAGCCATTGTCTTGCCATAAGGTCAGGTCTTTTGATCGAGAATCAGCTTCACACTGCCCGCGACATGCCTAAAATCGACCTCCACCGTCACCTCGAAGGCTCGCTGCGGCTGGAAACCCTCGTCGCCATTGCCCTTGAATATGACATCACGCTGCCCAGCAATGACGTGGAAGGGCTGCGCCCGTTTGTGCAAATGATGCCCGACGAACCGCGCAACTGGCAGCAGTTTTTGAGCAAATTCAAAATTTTGCGTCAATTTTACCGTTCCGAGACCATCATCAAGCGCGTCACCCATGAGGTGATCGCCGATGCCGCCGCTGATAACGTCAAATACATGGAACTGCGTTTCACGCCGCAGGCGCTCAACAACCTGATGCGCTGCAACTTCGATACCGTGATCGATTGGGTCTGTGCCGCGACCGAAACCGCCACCGCCGAATTCGACATCGAGGTCGCGCTGATCCTGTCGATGAACCGCCACGAGAGCGTCGAAATCGGCGATCAAGTGCTGGACGCGGCGATCAGTTTCGCCGATCGCGGCGTGGTCGGGCTGGACCTCGCCGGTCAAGAGGACGGCTACTCGGCGCTGCCCTTCCGCAGCCTGTTCGAGCGTGCCAAGCGCGAGGGCTTCGGCGTGACGATCCACGCCGGCGAATGGGCAGGCGCGGAGAGCGTGCGCGAAGCGGTCGAGCAGCTCGACGCGGATCGCATCGGGCATGGCATTCGCACACTCGAAGACCCGGCGCTGGTCGATCTGCTGGCGAAGCGCGGGACGGTGCTGGAAGTCTGCCCAACCAGCAACGTCCAGAGCGGCGTGGTCGAAGCCTTCCCGATCCACCCATTGACCGAACTCTATCAGCGCGGTGTCCGCACCACCATCAACACCGACGACCCGCTGATCTGCAACATCACCATGAGCGACGAGATCGCGCAGGTGCTCACCCACACCCCGCTGACCATCGCCGACGTGAAAACCAATCTGCTCACGGCGGCGCAAGCGGCATTTCTACCTGACGACCGGCGCGCCGCGCTGGTCAGCCGCTTTGAGGAATGGCTCGCGCAATGAGCAGTTTGAGAAAGTTCTTCTGACCCCACCCCCTACCCCTCCCCGACTTCAGGGAGGGGAGCGTGCCTCGTCTGTTTCGAGCGGGATCAGTGAGGTTTAACGAGTTTTTCGACACAACGGAGAGGTTTTCAAACACCCTCATGATCCAGCTTGGCGATTTGAAAATTCACCTGATCAACGACTGCAATATCATGGTCGATGCGGGCGGCGCGTTCGGACTGGTGCCGCGCGCGCTGTGGAGCGGTATTTTCGTCCCGCCCGACGAGAACAATCGCGTGCCGATGACGCAGCACAATCTGCTGGTGCAGACCGGCGGGCGCAACGTCATCATCGACACGGGCTACGGCATGAAAGTCACGGATAAGCAGGTCGGCTATATGAGCCTGCAACGCCCGCAAGGGGGATTGGTCGCGTCGCTGGCGCGCATTGGCTTGACGCCCGACGACATCGACCTCGTGATCGACACCCACCTGCACGGCGATCACTGCGGCGGCAACACGATCTATGCCGAGGACGGCAGCATCGCTCCGGTCTTCCCGAACGCCGAGTACGTCGTTCAGCGCCGCGAGTACGAAGACGCCAGCCACCCCAACGAACGCACCCGCGCCACTTACCTCGCCGAGAACTTCGAGCCGCTGGTCGAAAGCGGGCAAATGCGCCTGCTCGACGGCGACGCTGCCCTCGCGCTGGGTGTGCGCGGTGTGGTCACGCCGGGGCATACCCCCGGTCACATGAGCGTGGTGCTGGAAAGCAAGGGACAGCACGCCGCCTTCGTCTGCGACTTGGCGAGCTACGCGATCCACTTTGAGCGCTTAGGCTGGATGACTGCCTACGACGTCGAGCCGCTGATCACGCTGGAGACGAAACGAAAATGGCAGGCATGGGCGTTGACCAACAATGCCCTGCTGATCTTCCCGCACGATCCCTTCCGCCCGATGGGTCGGCTGGTCGAGGACGCCAACGGCAAGCGCCACGTCGAGCCGGTCGAGGAAGCCTACGTGTAGCTGGGAGCGATCAGCTTTCAGCAGTCAGCGATCAGCCAAAAACTGAACCGTACAGCGGCAGCATTTTGCAGATTCAACGTGGAGGGGCAGGTCTGAGACCTGCCCCATGTGCACCAACTTAAGAAAAACTCTGCTTCTTGAGCGAGCGTTTGCTGGACACCGCCAGAGGCTCGAAGCCTCTGGCTAAGCATTCAAGCCGTCTGAAGACGGCTAAAAACTATTTCAGCTTGTCTTTTAGCCCGTTTCAACGGGCTTGATTTGGTAGCCGGGGGATTTGATCCCCCGGCGGCACAAGCAAAAATGTCGGTCAAATCGCTTAAGTTGGTACGTATGGGGCAGGTCTGAGACCTGCCCCTACGATTCATCGATTGATTTACTTGCGAAATTTGTCTCGTTTTAGCTGACCGCTAATCGCTAACCGCTGCCTACTGCCGCGCTTGCCATTCGGCGATGGTCGCCGTGAGGTATCCGCGCACGTCTTCGTCGGCAACTTCGCCAACCGTCTCGTAGAACGTGCCGTCGACCTCGATGGTCACGCCGCCGTGCAGCGCCGGACGCACGTGAATGCTGCGCTCAGCGTACTCCGGCGAATGGGACAATTTGTGCTGCAAGAAGCTCTCGATAGCGGCGGCAATGTTGATCTCCGGGATCGGCTCATTGGCGGGACGCTGCCCGCGTTTCGGCTTCACCGGGTTATCCGGCATTTTGAACTTGGGCAGGTCACCGGGGATCGGCTCATTGGCGGCGAAAACCGGCGGGGCAACACTCGATTCTGCCGAGACTTCGGCGGTCGCGGCTTTCGGCGGCGTCGCGGGTTTGGGCTGGGCTTCGACCGGCTGCTGCGTCCCGGCGAGATCGCGCAGGACGGTGTGAAAGCGACGCTTGAAATCGGCATCGGCGACGGCGGGCGGGTTGCGATAAGCTTGGTCGCCAATGCGGATGATCAGCCCGCCTTCGGCAACATCACGCAGCACCGTGAAGACCTCGACTGCATCGACCGCTTCGCCTTCAGTCAAGCTGATCCGCTGCGCTCCGGCGGGAGCAACGGGCGCGGCTGCCGGTACCACCTCAGTCGGTGGCGGCGGCTCCGGATCGATACGCAGCGCCTCGGTACTCGCCAGCACGTCAAGATCCGGCAGATCGCCAAAATCATCGCTCAGCGGCGGGGCAGCAGCAACCGCCGGAGGCACCGCTTTCGCCGCGCGACGATTGCGCGCCATGATCAGGTAGCCGACCACCAGCACCAGCAGCAGCCCCGATCCGCAGAACATGAGGATGATCCCGGCTGGAAGCTGTCCTAACAAATCAGTGATGCCACTTTCCATCGCCTCTTCCCCCTAATGCTGACAGGTCGGGCAGTAATGCGTGCCCCGCTGCGCGACCCGAATTTTGCGAATTGACGTGCCGCAGCGCTCGCACGGTTGATCTTCGCGCCCATAGACATACAGGTGTTTCTGCGCCTCACCCGACGTGCCGTCGGGCTTGCGATACCAATTCACGCTCGCGCCCTCGTACTCGATCCCGGCGTTGAGCGCGGCACGGATCGCGCTGTACAGCGCGTCGATCTCCTCGTCGCTGAGGCTGTTGGCGGCGCGCAGTGGATGAATCCCAGCCCGAAATAACGCTTCGTCGGCGTAGATGTTGCCAACTCCGGCGACGAACGACTGATCGAGCAGCAGCGCTTTGATACTCTTGCCATGCCGCGCCAGTCGCTCGCGCAGCACCTCCGGCGTGAACGCAGCTTCCAGCGGTTCGGGTCCCAGTGCGGGCGCGATCTCGTCAAACGACGCCACCAGCGCCACCATGCCGAACTTACGCGCATCGGAGAAGCGGAGCTGGGTGCCGTTATCCAACTGCAAGCCGAAATGCACCCAGCGATCGGCATCGTGGACGGCAGCATCGGGCGTGACGTAGAGCCGTCCGGTCATCTTGAGGTGAACGACGAGGATGTCGTGATCGAGGCGACAGAGAATGTACTTGGCGCGGCGATCGACGGCACGGAAGGTCTGTCCGGCGATGCGTGCCGCAAAATTATCAGGATCGGGCGTGTGGATGATGCGCGACCAGTCGGTCCACATGCTCTGCACACTGCGCCCGATCAGCGGCTGGCGCAGACCACGCACGACAGTTTCAACTTCAGGTAACTCTGGCATTGAACTCACAAACGATCAGTAAGCAATGCAATAATTATAAAACACAACCTATAAGAACAGCATTCGCATTCGTAGACAAAACACAAACAGCGTCAACGAGGAGACTAAATTCCTGCACCACCTCACCCCGCTGCGCTACGCTTAGCTCCCCCTCTCCATTTCAATGGAGAGGGGGTTGGGGGTGAGGTCGCCCTTACTCCAGCGGGTGCGCGCTGAAGAAAGCCCACATAGTCGCGCTGGCGTCGATGTCGCGGCTGGTCTTGCCCGCGATAAACGCCGGAATCGGGAAACCACCGGGCCACGTATGCCCACCGTCGGCGATGCTGTAGAGGATCACCTCGGCGTCGCCCGCGCAGCCGGTGTAGCGGACACCCGTCACGGCGCCGACCGTTCCGGCGACCGGCTCCGGCGTCGGGTTGCAGTGATCGCGCGCTCCCCAATCTGCCGCCCACGTCTGGATCGGCGGCAAGCCGGTATCGGCAGATCCAGCATAGGGCACAATCGGATCGATCACGCCGTGAAAGGCGATCACCGGCATCGGGCGTGCTGGATGGCAGCCGCCGGGGAAGCTGGTATAGGCTCCGGCAACCATCCCAACCGCCGCGATCTCGTCGGCGAGTTCGCAAGCGAGGCGGTTAGTCATGCCGCCGCCGTTCGATAAGCCGTTGACGTAAATCCGCGCCGGGTCGACGCAGTAGTCCGTTTCAAGTTGAGCGATCAAGTCGCGGAAGAAGGCAACGTCGTCGACGTCGACCGTTTCGAAGAACTGGCTGAGCAAACCGGCTAACGGCGAATTCGCCGGGACGCGCGTAGTCGCCGAAGATAGCGCAGTCTGTCCCGTGTTCCAACGCGCGGGCGATCCCGTCCCCTGCGGGTAGACGACGAGGAAGCCCTCGGTATCCGCCAGCGGATTCCACTGCGACCACAACGCCTGCTGCACGTCGCTGCTGGCGAACCCGTGCAGGCTCAGCACCAGCGGCGTCGGCTGAGTCGCGTCGTAGCTGGCGGGGACGTAGACGACGTACTCGCGAGTCAGCCCGCCCGCTTCAAGCGTGTGCGTACTCGCGCCGATTCCAACTGCCCCGCCGGAGCAAACCGGCGCGGTGATCGTATCCGTCTGCGCCTGCGTGACGCCGACCGACGCCAGCAGCAGCAACAGCAAGCCGAAGAGCCGCAGCTTGTTCATCATGCTCCCTTCGGTGGATTCAAACCCAACGGCGTCGGCTGTCCATCGAGGCTGACGGCGTTATGCTCGCACTGGTACTCGATCATGCCGTCCGCACCTTTGGCTTCCGCCCAGCGTTCCATCTGGTCGCGCTCGCCGACGTAATCCATAAACGGGACGCCGTAGCCGCACGAGGTCTGCACCATGTCCACGTCGGCGACGATGATCTGGCGGGCGTTGACGTAAGTCGGGAACAGCGGGCTGAACTCCGCCCAGTCGGGATCGCCCGGCAGGATGGTGCGTCCCGTGCCGTAGAGCCGCAGGATATTCGGCGCGCCCTCGAAGGCGCAGAACATCAGCGTGATGCGCCCGTTCTCGCGCAGGTGCGCCGAGGTCTCGTTGCCACTGCCGATCAGGTCGAGGTAGACGACGCGGTTGGGCGACAAGACGCGCAAGCTGTCGCGCCCCTTCGGTGAGAGGTTGACGTGCCCCTCACCGCTCAGCGGCGCGCTAGCGACGAAAAAGACGTGCTGCGCCTCAATGAACTGGCGCAAATTAGCGCTGATTTGCTCGTAGAACTTTGCCATGGTTTTATCCTCGATCCGTCGTGCCCATCATTATAGCTCGGTGCATTTCCAATCTTAAGTGCTGAGGCAGCTTTGGGGATGTCCGAAGTATTGCCGAGATCTCGGGTTGGCTGCGATGGTAGATAGGTAGAAAAGTATACGCCAGCTTAAATACAGCCTTGCAGCTAGGGATGTACATTGTCGACATCGTAGAGTATGGTGAACACCATCCGCTCAATTAGGACAAAAACAGTGGCAACCACCGGTGTGAAAAACCTTATCGTTAATGCTATCAGCAATCTTCAGCAGCGCCCGCCTGAACTGGCGACTGAAGGTTGGTTTACGCGCGCACAAATTGCCACGAGACTTGAAACCCAGAATGGTCGTTTGAATCCGGCGCGAGTGAACGCACTTGAGGAATTGGTGAAGAGCGGGCGAGTGTTGAAGCGCCAGAAACCAAACGACGCCCGGAGTTATCCGCAATACAATTTGAACAGCGCTTGGCACCCGGAAAGCAAAGTTTAGCCCTCGAAACTAACCGGGCATACTGATCACGATAGCGACGTGGCTTGCGATTTAATGTCAAGCCACGTCGTTTGGATTCTGCTTAGAGGTGGGTTCGCTGAGTTCTCATCATCTACGTTATGCAGTCATTCATCCCAAAGCATCTACGCACAACGCCTCAAATCGTCACTATCCTGATCGTGCTTTGCTGTTCCTCACAATGTCGAAAATCCCCTCCCCAACGACAAACCACCTTCCCGGTTAAGCACACCTGTGCGACCGTTCAAGCGGTGGTATACTCATTTCCACTGCAATTGTAGTGTGTCAAAAGCCACCATGACTGATCAACCATTTGTTCACCTGCACGTCCACACTGAATACTCGCTGCTGGATGGCTTCAGCCGCATCAAGAAGCTGGTCGCTCACGCCGCCGAACTGGGACAAGACTCGCTGGCGATCACCGATCACGGCGTGATGTTCGGCGTGATCGACTTCTACAACGCCTGCAAGAAAGCCGGGATCAAGCCGATCATCGGCATGGAGGGCTATCTCACCGCGCCTGACCGCCCGATGACCGGGCGCGACGCCAAAGCCGACCGCCAAGCCTTTCACCAACTGCTGCTGGCGAAGAACGAGACCGGCTACAAGAACCTGCTCAAGATCGCCAGCGCCGCCCAGCTTGAGGGCTACTATTATCGCCCGCGGGTTGACCGCGAGTTCTTAGGCGCGCATTCCGAGGGATTGGTCGTCACCAGCGGCTGCCTCGCCGGGTGGATTCCCAACGCCATCATGGAAGGGCGCGAGAACGAAGCCCGCGACACGATCGACTGGTATCTGCAAACTTTCGGCAAAGAGAACTTCTATCTCGAACTGCAAAACCACGACATCGACGAACTCAAGACCGTCAACAACTGGCTCGTCGACATCGGCAGAAAAGACGACGTCCAGTTTTTGGCGACCAACGACGTCCATTACGTGCTCGACGACGACTACGATCCGCACGATACGCTGCTCTGCATCCAAACCGGCTCGCTCAAAAGCGAGGAAAACCGGATGCGGATGACCGACAACAGCTACTTCCTGACCAGCGGCGCGCAGATGTGGGACGCCTTCGGGCACATCGACGGCGGCGCGCCGCTGCTGAACACGCTCAAAGTCGCCGAGATGTGCGAGATCGACCTCGACCGCAAGGGCTATCACCTGCCCGCCTTCCCGGTGCCGGACGGCTACCCGACTGCCGGATCGTACCTGCGCGCGCTGGCAGAAAAAGGGATCGGCTGGCGCTACGGCAGCCGCGCCGGTGACGCCGACCTGCTAGAGCGGATGAACTACGAACTCAGCATCATCGGGCAGATGGGCTTCGATACCTACTTCCTGATCGTGTGGGATTTGTGCGAGTTCGCCCGCCACGCCGACATCTGGTGGAACGTGCGCGGTTCGGGCGCGGGCAGCATCGTCGCCTACTGCCTCGGCATCACCAACATCGACCCGATCGAGAATCATCTGCTGTTCGAGCGCTTCTTGAATCCCGGTCGCGTCAGTATGCCCGATATCGACCTCGACTACCCCGACGACCGCCGGGGCGAGATGATCAACTACGCCGCCCGCAAGTACGGCGAGGATAAGGTCGCGGCGATCATCACCTTTGGGACGCTGGGGGCGAAAGCCGCCGTCCGCGACGTCGGGCGCGCGCTCAACGTCGATTTGAACACCGTCAACACCGCCGCCCGCCTGATCCCGACCGAGCCGCATCCGAAGCCGGTCAAGGAGTACGTCGCCGACAACCCCGAACTCCAGCAGATGTACGAACTCGCTGCCGGAACTGAAGGAAGTGATCGACACGGCGGCGGAACTGCAAGGCATCAGCCGCCACGCCTCGACCCATGCGGCGGGCGTGATCATCGCCGACCGCCCGCTCAACGAGTACATTCCGCTGCACCGCCTGACCAAAGCCAGCGCCAACGACGACGGCGAAGAAGGCGGCGCCATGACGCTGAAGCAGGTCACGCAGTTTCCGATGGAGACCTGCGAGTTGATTGGCTTGCTCAAGGTCGACTTCCTCGGTCTTTCGACGCTGACCTACCTGCGGCGCGCCTGCGACTTGATCGAGAAGCATCACGGCATTAGCTACGACATGTCGAACATCCCCTACCGACCGAGCGGCGATCCCGAACGGGATCGGATGCTCAAGGAAACTTTCGACATGCTCGGTCGCGGCGAAACGGTCGGCGTGTTCCAGCTCGAAAGCAGCGGGATGCAGAGTATGCTCCGCGACATGAAGCCGCAGAAATTCGAGCACATCATCGCGGGCATTTCGCTGTATCGACCGGGACCAATGGATTACATCCCGACCTTCAACAAGCGGCTGCACGGCGACGAAGAAGTCCTCTATCATCACGAAAAGCTGCGCCCGATCCTCGAAGAAACGCTGGGGATCATGGTCTATCAAGAGCAGATCATGCGCATCGGGCGCGAGTTGTTCGGCTACTCGCTGGGCGACGCCGACTTGATGCGTAAAGCGGTGTCGAAGAAGAAGAAAGAAGACCTGCTCAAGCACCGCCAGATTTTCATCGAGAATGGACCGGAGCACGGCGTCAGCGAGGACGCCGCCGGGAAAATCTTCGACGACATCGAGTTCTTCGCCAACTACGGTTTCAACCGCGCCCACGCCAGCGACTACGCTGTATTGACCTGTCAGAGCGCATTTCTGAAGTGTCACTATCCTGCCGAGTACATGGCGGCGCTGCTGACCGTCTACTTCGACGACGCCAACAAGGTGACGACCTTCCTCGCCGAATGCAAGCGGCTCAATATCCCGATTCTGCCGCCGGACGTGAACTACAGCCAGCTTGACTTCGACATCCAGACGCAGGGTGACGGGAGCGACACACAGCGCGGCGTCCGTTTCGGCATGGCGGCGATCAAGAACGCCGGGGTCGGCGCGCTCCAGCACATCATCGCCGAGCGCGAAGCCAACGGTCCGTTCGCCAGCCTAGAGGATTTCTGCACTCGTCTCGACCTGCGCGTCGTCGGCAAGCGCACCATTGAAAGCCTGATCAAAGTCGGCGCGCTCAAGAGCATGGGCAACCGCAAGCAGTTGATCGCCGCGCTCGACCGCATCATGAGCTTCAGCGCCGATCACCACAAAGCGCAGGAAGTCGGGCAAATGGGCTTGTTCGGCGGAGCAATGGACACGATGGACAATCTGCTGCTCAACCTGCCGATCACCGAGGAAGTCACACAGCGCGAAATGCTCAATTGGGAAAAGGAACTGCTCGGCTTGTACATTTCCAGCCACCCAATTGATCCATTTTTGGAGCAGTTGCGGGGACAGTCGATCATCAGCACAGTTGAACTCAAGGCGGAGGACGCCCGCGACGAATCGCCGATCACTTTCGTCGGGCTGATCGCGGCGCTGCGCAAAATCCCGACCAAGAATCACGACATGATGGCGGTCGCCTCGCTCGAAGACCGCTTCGGCACGATCGACGCGGTGCTGTTCCCACGCACGTGGGCGAAGTTCCAAGACCTGATGGAAGACGGCAAGGTTGTCAAGGTGATCGGCAAGCTCGACCTCAAGCGCAACGATCCGCAGATCATCTGCGAGATTGTCGAGGACAAATTCACTGCCGTCCTCAGCGCCAACGCCGACGAACAACCCTACACCCCGGTCAGGATGCCCGCGCCCGCCCCGGCGTTCGCCGAAACCGAGACGCGGGACGATGACGACGACACCATGACCTACAGCAGCAATGGCACCAGCGCCGAACCGCCCTCGCTCGATGAACTACCGCTCAGCGGCTACGAGGATGAGTGGGCGGCGAGTCCAACGACGGACGCCTATGAGGAAAATCCGCCGCAAATGCTGCGCGTGCGCTTCATCCGCAACGGCGACGATGCTCACGACCGGCGGCGTTTGGAGCACCTGATCGGCACGATCAAGTCCTATCACGGACGCGACCATTTCGAGATCGTGATCGTCACGCACGACGTCGACACCCATTTGATGGAGTTCCCTAACCTTACGACGAACTACTGTCCTGCGCTGATCGAGGAAATTGAAGGTTTTAAAAATGTTAAGGTTATTCCGCGCGCTGGCGTTTCGTAGGCGACGCTGTAAAATACAGTCGCGCAACCTAAACATCGGGAGCAAACGTTCGTGAAACGAATTGCGGTGATGACCAGCGGTGGTGATTCGCCGGGGATGAATGCGGCTATCCGGGCGGTGGTCCGCACCGGCATGGAAACGGGGATGGAAGTTTACGGCGTTCGTCAGGCTTATACCGGTCTGATCAACGGCGATTTTGAGCTGCTGACCAGCGTCGAGGTCAGCGGCATTTTGCAGCGCGGCGGCACCATCCTCCAGACCGCGCGCAACGACGAATTCAGGACGATTCAGGGGCAGCGACGCGCCTTACGACGACTGAACGAAAAAGGGATCGAGGCGCTGGTGGTGATCGGCGGTAACGGCAGCTTGACCGGCGCGCTGGCGCTGCACAAGCTCGGTCTTCCGACGATCGGCATCCCCGGCAGTATCGACAACGACATCTACGGGACCGACATGTCGATCGGCGTCGACTCGGCGCTCAACACGATCCTCGACGCGCTCGACCGCCTGCGCGATACGGCGTCGTCGCATCAGCGCGCCTTCCTGATCGAAGTCATGGGGCGCAACTGCGGCTATCTGGCGCTGATGGGCAGCATCCTCGGTGGCGCGGAGATCGTGGTGACGCCGGAGCGCGAAGTCTCGATGGAAGACGTCAAGAAGGCGCTCGAAGACGCTTACGTGCGCGGCAAATCACACGCTATCGCCGTGATCGCCGAAGGCGCGCCCTACAAGGTCACTGACCTCGCCGATTTCCTCAAGAAAAGCGGCGACGTCGGCTTCGAAATCCGGCTGACGATTCTGGGACACATCCAGCGCGGCGGCAGCCCGTCAGCGTTCGACCGTCTGCTGGCGACGCGCATGGGCGTTCGAGCGGTTCGCGCCATCGAGGAAGGCGTCTCCGGGCAGATGGTCGCGCTCAGCGGGCGCGAGATGAAAACCATCCCGCTCGAAGAAGCGGTCAGCCAACTGCGTCCGATCGGCGACCATTACTTCGAGATGGCGCGCTTCCTGTCACGCTAGCCTTATCCGTAGGGGCACGACAGATCGTGCCCCTACAACAATCCTCGCCTTTCCGCTGACCGGAACGCCACGTCGATCACCGCGCTGGGCTGAAATTGGCTCGTCAGTTGGCGCAGCCCATTGGCGCGGTCTTGACTCTCGCCTTCAGTCAGGAGAATTTGCTCGCAGTAAGCGGCGATGTCAGCGACGATGCGCTCAAAACGATAGTAAACCAACGCAGGCGCATCGATTTTCGCCGCGCCATAGCCGCGATAAAACAGCGTCTCCTCCTCAGCGGGCGACCGCTTGCCCGCGAACAAGCCGCCACCGGCGAACATCAGGTCGCGCTCTTTGGGCGCGAGGATCAGCGTGTCCCAATCGACCACGTAAAGCCGACCGCTGTCGTCGATCAGCAGATTGCCCGCGTGCAGGTCAGCGTGACACAGAATCAGCGGCAGCGAGCGCGTTTTCAGATCGGCGGCGAGCGCTTCCGCCCGCTCGACCAACTGCGCAACGACCGGGCGCTGACCGCGCAGGAATGCCGCCAGTTCCGCCGCCACCGGGTCGGCGAAATTCTCCGTTGCAACCATCGACATGAAGCGCTTGACCTGCTCACGCCACTGATCGGAAAAAGCTTCCCGCGGCAGGTGATCGGTCACAGCGGACGGCATGATCGCCGTGTGAATCGCTTTGAGCACCTGCCCGAACCCGATCCACTGCTGATCGGTCAGATCGACCTCGTAAGCATCGCGTCCGGTGACAAACGGCGCGACGGTCAGCTTGAAGTCGCCAAGGCTCGCCCAAAGCTGCCCCGATCCCGTCGCCAGCGGCGCGATCACCTGCTCGATGCCCAGATCGCCGAGCAGTTTGGGCACGAGGATCGTCAACTCGTCAAAGGCACCGCGGCGCAGCTTGACGAAGTAGCTGGCAGCATCCGCCTCAGCGCGATATACCGCCGTGTTGCGATCCGCGCCCAGCGGCAGAAATTCCAGTTGGGCGACGTTGAGTCCGTACTGATCGCGCAGGCAAGCGGCGATTGCGGCATCTTCAATGTCCGGTTTTTCGAGCACAACCACTCCGATCCTGCGCCGATCATTCCTCGGCGTCGATACCCACCTCGGCAATGCGCGCATGAACCAAGCTGACCAGCGCCATCGTCGGCACGCGCAAGTCCATGCCGCGCTGCCCCGCGCTGATCAGGATGTGCTGGTGCTCGGTCGCCGGTTGATCGAGGAATACCATCCAATTCTTGTGTGTCAGCGCCAGCGCGCTAATCCCGCCGACCTTCAGCCCGGTCAGCGCTTCGGCGTCCTTGTGGGTCGCCATGTGGATTTTCTTCTCGCCCGCGACCGCCGCCAGCGCCTTCAAATTCAGGTGACGGTTCGCCGCCAGCATCACGAGAAAGGGCTTGCCGTTGGTTTTCCCTTCCGGCTGCGCCACCAACGTCTTGTAGACCAGAAACGGCGGCACGCCCAACACCTCCGCGATCACTTCGGCATCGCGCAAATCGTCAGGGTACTCGACCACCTCATAGGGGATTTTCTGCTGCTCCAGCAGGCGCATAGAGTTCAATTTCGCTGGCATTCGTGCTCATCCTCGCTAAACTCGTGTGGATTTCGTGTTCAGTTTCGGGAAGGAACCCGCATGAAGATTATCGCCCTTTCATCCGACGCGCCCGGCGTCAGCGCCGACCAGTTCGCGCCGCACCTCAAAGCCGAAGCCCGCCGCGCTTGGGAGTTGATCCAGTCGGGCGCGCTCCGGGAAATCTACTTTCGCGCCGACCAGCCCGACGCGGTGCTGATCTTCGAGTGCGCCAGCACCGACGAAGCACGGGCATTGCTTGATACGCTGCCGCTCGTCCGCGCGGGACTGCTCAACTTCGAGTTGATCCCGCTCGCGCCCTATCCCGGTCTCGCCCGGCTGTTTGCTGATGACGCGACCTGAAACCATCGTGTAGGGGCGAGGCATGCCTCGCCCCTACAAACCTCACCCCTAACCCCTCTCCCTAGGAGAGGGGAGAAAAACGCGGATATGAGGCTAGGCTTACTCCATCCTATTTGGGAAACGCGTGCTACCGCGCCTCGCTTGGCGACCTTGGCGTCTTGGCGGATCAATTGCTTTTTCAGTTCTTCTCGGTTTGGTAGCGCTTGAGCGCCTGCCGCCCGATCAGCCCCGGCGCGATCAGGTTCGCCAGCAAAGTCAGCCGGTCGAACAGGCGCAGCACCGCTGTTTTCGTCCGCCGATCGGTCGCGTTGACGATCCCCTCGGCGACCTGCTCCGGCGTCATCGACGGCAGTTTGGTCGCACTCGCCGCGACGCCGGTCGCGCCGAGCCGGTTCTGCTGAAACTCCGAAGCGGTCACCCCGATGATCAGATCCGTGACCGTGATGTTGTCCGCCGCAAGCTCAAGGTTCAGCGACCGGGCGAGACTGCTCACGAACGCCTTGCTCGCGCCATAAGCCGCCGTGAACGGCGCTGCTGTCTGCCCCGCGATCGACGAAACGAGGACGATGTGCCCGCCCCCGCTCCGCCGCAGCGCCGGAACCGCCGCGCGGATGCTGTGGAGCACGCCCTCGACGTTCGTCTGCAGCAATGTTTCCAGATCGTGCCAGTCGCCATCGACCAGCGATCCGCGCAGACCGACGCCCGCATTGGCGACCAGCACGTCCAGCCGCCCGAAGCGGGCGACCGTTTGATCGACCGCCGCCTGCATCGCCTCGGCGTCGGTCACGTCGGCGGGGATCGCCAAGCACGCACCGTGCCCGGAAGGCAGCGCCGCGATCTCGGCTTCGAGTTTCGCCAACCGCTCCGCCCGCCGCGCCGTCACGGCAACCGGCGATCCGCGTCGGGCGAACGCCAGCGCCGTCGCATAGCCGATCCCGCTCGATGCCCCGGTGATCAGTACCACCTGTGTCATGCTATCCGCCTTACGCGCTGTCCGCTAAATAGGTTTGCAACCCCGGCATCAGCAGTGAAAGGATGCGATCGGCAAGCTGCGCCGCCGGAATTTTACGCCCTGCCCGCGACCACTGGAAGATCGATCCCCAAATCGCCCAACTGGTGGTGATGGCGATCCACTCCAGCGCCGGCGCATCGACCGCTTCGCCGGCGGATTGCGCCAGACAGCCGGTCAAGATTTCGGCGATGATCGTGCGCACCTGCATGATCATCATGGCTTGCTCGTTTTCCGTGTGAATTGGGGCACAGTGACCGACGAACTCGCCGACGAAGGTACAGGTCGCCAGCACCAAACTCCGCAGACTGGTCAGCGTGAGCCGCGAGTCCGCCAGCGTCGAATCGAGCCGCTCGAGAAACATCTCGCGCGCGGTGTAATCCATCAGCGCGTATTTGTCCTCGAAGTGCGCGTAAAAGGTCGCCCGGTTGACCTCGGCACGAGCGGCGATGTCCTGCACGGTGATGTTATCGAGCGGCTTTTCGTGGGCGAGATCGATCAATGCCTGCTGTAGTAACCCGCGAGTCCGTTTCACGCGCGGGTCGATTTTTACTTCAGTTTCCAACATTTTCGCCTCTTTGTTGCTTAACCAACAGATCCGCAAGCTTGTTGGTTGAACTCCGCTTGCTTGGCACTTAGGATTTTAGCAACACTTGACGGAAAAGCAACACATGAACCATAACCAACAGGAGTTGAAATGGATACTCTCATCTGGATCGCTCAAATTGTGCTGGCACTGCTGTTCTTCATGGCGGGGATCATGAAGGTCACGCAGCCGATTGACAAGCTGCAAGAGCGAATGTCGTGGGTCGAGTCGCTCAATCCGCGCAGCCTCGTGCGGGTGATCGGTTTAATCGAAGTGCTCGGCGCTATCGGTCTGATCGCCCCCGCTGTGACCGGGATTCTGCCGACGCTAACGCCGCTCGCCGCTGCGGGACTGGTGCTGACGATGGTCGGCGCACTGGGGCTGCACCTGTCGCGGCGCGACGGGTTCGCCAAAGCCGCCCCCTCGATCGTGTTGCTGGTGCTGACGCTGTTCGTCGCTTACGGGCGCTTCGTCGCCGTGCCGCTGGCATAGCGACTACCCCACCCCCAACCCCTCCCCGATTTCAGGGAGGGGAGAGTACAAAACACTCACCAGTTCAACGATTACGATAAGCAGGAAAAACGATCACCGCCATTTCCCGTCAAATCTGCACCGGCTCGTGATAGATGCCGAAGACTTCACGCATCACGTCAACGATCTCGCCGAGCGTCGCATAACTCCGCGCCGCGTCGAGCAGATAGGGCATCACGTTCTCCGTCCCCTCGCAGCCAGCCGCAGCGCTTCCAGCGACTGTCCGACCGCCTCGTTATCACGATCGAGCTTCAGGAGCGCCAACCGCGCCAACTGCCGCGAATAACCGCGCGGGTCCATTTTCAGAATCGGGATCGCGGGCGGCTCCTCGCTGGCGTACTCGTTGACGCCAACGATCACCCGCTGGTGCTGGTCGATCTCCACCTGATGGCGATAGCTGGCGTCGGCGATCTCCTGCTGGAAGAAACCCGCTTCCAACGCCGGGATCACGCCGCCGAATTCATCGATCCGGCGAAAATAGTCGTAGACTTCGCGTTCGGTTTGGTTAGTCAGCGCTTCGAGATAGTAGCTGCCACCGAGCGGATCGACCGTATTGGTGACGCCGGTCTCCTCGGCGATCACCTGCTGCGTCCGCAGCGCCAGCGTGACCGCGTGTTCGCTCGGCAGCGCCAGCGCCTCATCCATGCTGTTGGTGTGGAGCGATTGCGTCCCGCCCAGCACTGCCGCGAAGGCTTGCAGCGCCACGCGGATCAGGTTGACTTCCGGCTGCTGTGCCGTCAAGCTGACGCCCGCCGTCTGGCAGTGGAAACGACAGAGCCACGAGCGCGGATCAGCAGCGCCGAAGGTCTCGCGCATTTCGCGCGCCCAAATCCGCCGCGCCGCCCGCAGCTTGGCGACTTCCTCGAAGAAATCGTTGTGCACGTTGAAGAAGAAGCTCAGGCGCGGCGCGAACTCGTCGATCTTCAGCCCGCGATCCAGCGCCCAGCGGACGTATTCCAGCCCGTCGGCGAGCGTGAACGCCAACTCCTGCACGGCGGTGCTGCCCGCCTCGCGGATGTGATAGCCGCTGATGCTGATCGTGTTCCACTGCGGCAAATGCCGCGTCCCGAACTCGACCGTATCCGTAACCAGCCGCATCGACGGCGTGGGCGGGAAGATGAACTCCTTCTGCGCGGTGTACTCCTTGAGGATGTCGTTTTGCAGCGTCCCGCGCAGTTGATCCATCGGCACGCCCTGCTTCTCGGCGGCAGCGATGTAGAACGCCCACAAAATCGCCGCCGGACTGTTGATGGTCATGCTGGTCGAGACCTCACCGAGCGGAATACCGCTGAAGAGGATTTCCATGTCTTTGAGCGAACTCACGGCAACGCCACACTTGCCGAATTCGCCCAACGCTTCGGGCGCGTCGGTGTCGTAGCCCATCAGCGTAGCGAGGTCGAAGGCGACCGATAAACCGGTGTTGCCCTGCTCGATCAGGTACTTGTAGCGGGCGTTGGTCTCCTCCGCCGTGCCGAATCCGGCGAACATGCGCATCGTCCACAGGCGACCGCGCTGCCCGGTGGCGTGGATGCCGCGCGTGAAGGGGTATTCGCCGGGGAAGCCGAGGTCGGCGAGGTAGTCGCTGTCGGCGACGTCCAGCGGGGTGTAGAGCCGCTCGACCGGCACGCTCGACTGGGTCATGAATTCATTTTGCTTGCGGCGCTCCGGCATCCGCTTGAGGGTTGGATCGAGCGTCTGTTCGCGCCACGCCTGCCGCGCAGCAATCAACCTATTTTTGTCAAAAGTCATTTTTCGCGCTCCTGTGCTTACATTCATTATAACAGGATGCGAAAAAGCAGCATTAATCACTCAGGTCTCAAACCGAAGTCTCAACCAACTCGCCGCCCGCGCCGTCAGCCCATGGGTCATCCTGCACCTACCTCGTGCACGTTCGGGACCAATGGGTTGAGTCGTTTGTAGGGGCGACCCGGTGGGTCGCCCACATGCCGAAATGGATTCAAACCAGTTACGGCGAACCTGCACTAGGGGCTAATTTCTCTAAACAAGGTTTAAATTATCCCGTGCCGACATTGTGATAGAATGAACTTATTCTGAAATAACCGTTTCAAAACCAAACCATGTTGAGTCAAGGAAAGCGCAGCTTACTATGACAGCAGTTCCACCGCAGGTTTCGGGCGGTTTACCCGTCGTCGGGCATCTGTTCGAAATGCTTCGAGATCGTGAAGGTCTGTTCAAACGCGGCTACAAGGAACACGGCGACTTGTTCAGCATGAAGCTCGGTCCGCAGCCGGTACTCGTCATCACCGGCGCGGAATACAACCGCCAGTTCTACAGCGAGACCGACAAGTCGCTGAACATGCAGGACGGCTATGGCTTCCTCAAAGAAGCGATTGGCGAGGTGCTGTTCACCGCCAGCCCCGAAGCTTACTACAATCAACGCCCGGCGCTGCAAGAAATCTTCAAGCGCGAGCGCATGATCGGCTACATCGAAGCGATGAACGTCGAGGTGCAGAGCTGGCTTGACTCGCTCGGTCAGTCCGGCGAGGTCGACATCACGCAGGCGATGCTGCGGCTGACGCAGCACGTCGCCGGACGCGCCTTGATCGGACCGAATTACGCGGAAGAACTCGGCACGGAATTCTGGCAAGAATACAGCGCGATCAGCAATTCGCTCGATCCGGTGCTGCCGCCGACGCTGCCGCTGCCTAAATTCCGGCGGCGCGACCAAGCCAAGCGGAAGATCAGCGCGACGCTCGCCAAGCTGATCCAGACGCGCCGCGAGCACCCTGATCGCTACGATGACCTGATCACCACTTTGCTGACCACGCCGCTCAAGGACGGCTCGATTTTGCCGGACGAGACGATCGTGACGATGTTCATGGGCTTGATCTTCGCCGGTCACGAGACGACGGCGGGACAAGCCGCGTGGCTGATCGCCCTGCTGCTCCAGCATCCTGATTATCTCGACCGGGTCAAAGCGGAGATCAAGGCGCAGGTCGCCTACGGTCACAGCATCGACGCGAGCGTCTTGAGCAGCCTTGAAAACATCTACTGGGCGATTGACGAGACCACCCGCCTGCGCCCCTCCGCCGACGTGCAACTGCGCACCGTCACCACGCCGATCACCGTCGGCGAGTACGAGATTCCGGCGGGCTGGCGCATGATGGTCAGCGGCGCGACCTCGCACTTCCTGCCCGACGTGTTCGAGAACCCGCAGGCGTTCAATCCGCTGCGCTATTCGCCGGAGTACAACGAGGGCAAGAACCCGTTCGCCATCGTCGGCTTTGGCGGCGGCATCCACAAGTGCACCGGCATGAATTTCGCCAAGAACGAGATGGCGGTGATCACGGCGCGGCTGCTCCAGCAGTTCGAGCTCGAACTGCTGAGCAGCGAGATTCACGTCGTCGCCGGACACGGCGCGAACCACCCGTCAGAGGTGCGCGTGCGCTACCAGCGCAAGCCGCTGAGCGAACTCACCGACCAAGCGACGATCAACGAGGCAGTCGCCGCCGGTTGCCCGCACATCACCAAGCAGGCTGAGACCGAAGCGGGCAACTAACCCCCTGTCAGATGACCTCACCCCTAAATCCCCTCTCCATTACATAGAGAGGGGACTTTAAAACCCTTCGCAACCTGTCTTTACCCTCTCTCTGTGTGGAGAGGGGGAGGCAACCGAAGGTTGTTGGGGGTGAGGTTTAGTCTTCCCGCCGCCAGACCATGCTGAAGCTGATCGGCAAGCCGTAGTACTTCTCCCACTTCGGCTTAGCGCGCAGATAATCCGCGTCGATCAGTCCCTCGTCCATTTCCAGCAGTGACAGTCCTACCGCCCGTGCCGCCTTGACGTGATCGCTAAGCAAATGGACGTAGCTGCGGATGGTGATCGCCTCGCCCGACTCGCGGTCGTAGTGCGTCGGCACGCCCGCCATCAAGAACTGCGGGTGAAAGCCGACGATCACGAAGGCGCCGCCCGGCTGGAGCACCCGTGCGACTTCGGCATACAGCGGCTTGAGGGCGGGCAGGTGCTCATCCGCCAACGACTGCGTGACGAGATCATAGCGTATTCGCGGCGAGTCCGGTGTTAGTCACGTCGGCGACGGTCAGCGAACGATAAATTCCTTTACCGCGCGCCACGTCGAGCATTTCCGGCGTCAGGTCAACGCCGTCGATTGGCGCGGGCGTCCGCGCCTTCAGCCACGCCCCGATCCGCCCGGTGCCGCAGGCGAGATCGAGAATCTGCGTCGCGCCTGCCCAATCGACCGTCGTCACGCGCTCGAACAGGCGCAAATCCATCTCGTCCTGCACCACCTGCTCGTAAGTCCGCACCCACTCGCCGTAACCCTGCTGTACGTCCACGATCGGATAGTGGCGCTGATCGTATATGCCGTGATCCATTGCTATCACCCAGTTAGCTTATAAGAGTCGGCTCACACGTGAGCATAACAGTTTACAACACGACTTAAAGGAAAGAAAGAACGAGATCAAACCGCCAAGACGCCAAGGTCGCCAAGTTAAATTGCAGCTCTTTCTTTGCGTCTTAGCGCCTTGGCGTTAGAATCTTTTTTCTTGGCGATCTTGGCGGCTTGGCGGTTCAATAATTTCGGTGAGGCTGTCCCGCCTGAGGCAATTCGTTGTAAGATACGGCTATGACCGAGCGTAAACGCATCACGCACCAATTCATGCAAGCCGTCGGCAGCGATCCGCTCGTCCGGGTGATCGTCCCGGCGCTGCTGCTGGTCGGCGTGTTCTGGGCAGGCTGGCAGTTCCTCCGGGGCGACTGGCTCCAGTTCGCGCTGTCGGCGATCAGCGTAGCGCTGCTGGTCGTGCTCGCCGTCTCCGAGCCGGTGCAGCGCCGCGTCCTCCGCCAACCGTTCAATCGCCAGCACGCCGTCAGCTTCGGTATGGCGTGGGTTTTCGGCGCCCTCTGGCTGATGACGCTGCGCCTGCTGATCGGCTCGCCCTTCTGGGGCAAGGACAGCCAAGAAACCTATTTCGCGCTGATCCTGCTGATCGCGTTCACGTGGATGTTCGTTCGCTCGCTGCTGATCTTGCTGCCCGCCTTCTACCATCGCTTCTCGACCGGCATCCCGCTCTGGGAGCAGGTCTTGCTGGCGATCAACGAGGTGATCGCCGCCGGACTGCTGGCGACTTACGGCGCGAGCGCGCTCGTCCATCTGCTGCAGCCGGACGTCTTTACGACCCGCTTCAACGTCACCTACGTGGCGGGTTTGGGCGCTGCCATCCTGATTTACTACTTCGGGATGCAGTTGATGTGGATTCAGCGCTGGAACGACTGGATCAGCCGGAGCGAGGTCTGGATTCGGCTGGCGCGGCTGATCGCGCCGCTGCTGCTGATCGTGACGACGATGGTGCTCATTCGCCACTTCCTCGACCGCGCCGACACCCGTACCGCCGCCCTGCTCGGCAGCTCCGACTTCGATTTAGCGATCCTCGCGCTCGCCCCGGTGATCTGGCTGCTGGTGCTGGTCAGCGTGATCATCGTCTACACCAGCGGGCGCGGCTTACGTCAGCGCTTCCTGCCCGATCTGCTGCTCGAACGGCTGCCGCAGCGGATCGCCAACTTCCTGCGCTCGATCTCTGATATGGACATGCTGCTGATTATCGGCGTGCTGGGGACGCTGATCCCGGTCTATTTGGTGCTGTTCGGCGAGAGTGGCGGCGTGATCGGCACGCTGCGGGCGCAGATTTTGCAGCGCGGCAGCGCCCTGATCGAGACCTCCGAGCAAGCGCTCGCGCTGCTGTTCGCCATCCCCTTCTACCTGCTGATCGTGGCGCTGCTGGCGCTCTACGGCATCGCGCTCAGCCAGCAGACGCTCTCGGCGCAGCAGCGCGACGAACTGGTCGCCAAGCTGCCGGTCGGCTTCCTGATCGTGCTGATCATCACGCTCTACCTGTTCGCCATCCCCTTCAGCCAAGTGCTGACCGAAGGGCGACTGCCCCAACTGCCGCAGGATTTGGGGCGCATCCTCCTGTTCAACATCTTGATCCCGCTGGTGCTGCTCTATGCCCATTACTTCGCGCTGATCCGCCAGCCCTATTCACGCGGGCAGAACCGCTGGCGCGAGCGGCAAAATCAGCACTACAGCACGGAACTCGCTGGCATCGACGGGCGCATCCGCAGCCTCAACGACGAAATCGCCCAGCTTGACCAGCGCTGGCAAGCGATCCAGCCCGACGACGCCCAGCGCGTCGAGACGCTCTATCGCTACGTGCAGATGAACGGGATGCGCGACGACCTGAACATGGAGCGCTTGCAAGTCGTCGCCGACCGGCAGCAGCTGGCGGAGCTTTCGGAAGCGCCGGTCTCGATCACGATTGCGCGGCTGCCGGTACGCATCGTCAGCATCGGCATTCCGCTGCTCTTAGCGATGCAAATCTACCAGTGGGCAGTGCTCAACAACGGCTTGCGCGAGATCGTCAACAACCCGAATATCACCATCTTCGAGTTCTTTCGCGCCATCCTTCGCCAGACTCAGTTTTAAGAAAACCCTACGTTTGTGTTAAGCAGCTTTAAGGTTATGTCAAATTATGTTAAGATACGCAGCATTATATGGCATACAAAGACCTCAAAAACCGATGAATCCAGAACCAGAAACTCAGCTTGAAGCGCTGCAAACTCAGGTGCAGCCGATCGAACCCGGCGATACGATGGCGGAAGCCGGGCGCAAAGCCCTGCTGGGCGACCTCGTGAAAATGTTGGAGCATGAAGCCGGCAGCCGCTCCGGTGAAGACATCGAGGACGTCCACGATATGCGGGTCGCCACCCGGCGGATGCGCAGCACGCTGCGCCTGCTCGGTGAATACTTCAAGCCGAAAGCGATCAAGCCGATTCAGCGGCAGCTTCGCAAGCTGGCGGGGGTGCTCGGCGCGGTCCGTGACCTCGACGTGCTGATCAAGAACGTCAAGGATTATCAGGGCACGCTCGACGAGGATCATCGCGCTGACCTCGAACCGGTCATCGCCCTACTCGAACAAGAGCGCCTCGAAGCCCGCCACGACCTGATCCGCACGCTGAACAAAAAGAGCTATCAGCGCTTCATCGAGGATTACAGCGCTTTTCTGACCAAACCCGGCAAGGGCGCGATCGCTGTCGAGACCGACGAAGCACAGCCGTATCAGGTACGTCACCTGCTGCCGATGCTGCTGTTCGAGCATCTCGCCGCCGTGCGCGCTTACGATCAAGTGCTGGCGGATGCCGACGACGCGACGCTGCACGCCTTACGGATCGAGTTCAAGCGGCTGCGTTACGCCGTAACGATCTTCGGCGACGTGCTGGGCACCGGGATCAATGAGTTCACCGAAGAATTGAAGGCGATTCAGGATCATCTGGGCGACCTGCACGACATCGGCGCGTCGGACGATCGGCTTAGCGCGATCGCCAACCAACTTGACCCCCAAACGCAGGCGGAGGCGCTCTATGCGCTTCAGCAGTATGTCGAACAGATGGAGCAGAAACGCGCTGATCTGCGCGAAGGTTTCGGCGAGGTCTGGCGGCATTTCAACACGAAGACGGTGCAGCGCCAGTTGGCGTCCGCGCTGGCGGGGTTGTAATCCATCTCGATACGCACCGTTGTAGGGGCGTAATATATTACGCCCCTACGGCGTTCGCCCAACATGACCCTTAGTTAGCCTGACCACCCACACCACGCCATAACTAGCGACCAGCCCGACCGCGGGATAAGCCGGTAGATAGTAGCGCTGCCACTCCAGCGGCGTGAGCAGCGCCGTCGTCAGCAGCATCGCCAGCGCCCATACGCCGATCAGCCAGCGTGTCGATCCGGCGACCACCCGGTCGCGCCAGAGCGCCACCAATCCAGCGATCAACAGCGCCGCCAGCACGATCCCGCCGAGAGTTGATCCGCCAACGGCGACACCCTGCCAGATCGACGCCTCGTAGCGCGCGATCTGATCGCCGATGTAGCCTTGCCACGCCGGGATCTCGTAATACTGCGGCTGCGCGACGAACACCTGTCGGAAGAAGCCGCCCAACGCCGCAGCGGGATCAGCATAGCCGCCGAACACTTCAGTTTGTCCAGTTAGCAAGTCAGCCCGCAGATCGAGCACCGTCCCCGCGCGCGCGATCGGATCACCCCACCACGCCGGGTTGAGCGCGTAGAACGCCAGCAAAGCGATCGCTCCCGCGATAATCAACAATCCCCATACCCGTAGGGGCGCACGGCGGTGCGCCCGTTCTTGTAGGGGCACGGCGCGCCGTGCCCCTACCGCATCCCTAATCCACGTCATCACCGGATAGACCGCACCCGCCCCGAACACCGCGATCACGGTGAAGGCGGACGTATGTTTGCTGGCGAGCGCCAGCCCCGCCGCGATGCCGAGCGGGATCGCCGTCCACCAGTGACGCTGTCGAAGAAGATAAACACCCGCCAGCACCGTCAGCAGCGAAAAGGTGATCATACTGCCTTCCATCATCGCGCGGCGACCGTCGAGCAGCAGCGGCGGACAGAGGGCGTAATAAGCGGCGGCGAGATAGGCGACCGGTCGTCCGCCCAACGCCCGACCGAGCGCGAAGATCACGACGACGCCCGCCGCCAGCAGCAGCGCCGACGGAATCCGGCTGACTTGGAGCAGCGCTTCGCTCGGCGCGTGATCGGTCGTCGTGTTGTAGTTCCAGTCCGCGCCCCAATCCCACTGCTGGTTGATCTGATCGACCGTGAAGCCGTCCAGATGCCACGCCAAGCCGATCAGGTCCTTGTTGACCGTGCCATTGAGCAAGCGGAGTTCCTGCTCCTGCGCGCTGAGCGGTGGATCGCTGTAGCGCAGGCGATCCAGATCGCCTTGCAGGAATTGATAGGCGTAATCATGGCTCATGTAAATCTGGGTCGCCTCGTCGCCGTGAAAGGGGACGAGTGCCGTCCCCGCGAGGATGTAGGCGGCGAGGACTAGCAGGAAAAGGCAGTCAAAGAGAGGACTGAGGACTGAGGACTGAGTAAAAAGACGTTTACGCAAAGAGTGGTCGCCCTAAACAGGATATCAGATCACCACTGCTGTGTGCGGAGATTCTCGATCTCACTGAAGTGTGCATCGCGGGTGATTAAGATGCCATCGTATCGCAGCGTCAGTGCGGCAATCCAAATATCGTTCTCAGGAATTGGACGACCTTTGAGTCGTAACGCATGCTTGATCTGCCCATAAGCATCACCTGTGCTGGAATCGAGATTCAAAATCACGCGCGCTGCAGCAAAAGCAGCAACCGTTTGTCGATTTTCCTCCGGGCGTCCTGATTTGTAGGCTCCGTAGTAAAGCTCACCAATCACGACCGCTGGGATGAAGACATCTTCTGCATTTTCCAGCAGGTTAAGCAGATTTGCGTCTTCTCGCTGCAATGCAATTACGGCATTCGTATCGAGCAGCAGTTTATTCCCAGCCACCCCAATCGATCCCTTCGCAGTCTTCCTCGATTGCCCGGTTCATCTCAGCTAAATCCTGCTCAGCAAACATCCCGGCAGATGCGATTAAATGTTTCCCGCTCTCACCATGAATTTGAGGCGCGTTCGCCAGCAGACGGGCATAATCCAACAGACGCTGCAAGCGTTCATCGTCTAGCTGCTGGACTTGTTCTAGCAAAGCTTGTTCATAAACCTGATCGCTCATCTCGCCACCTCACGCAAACTCAGAGCGGCTGGTTATTTGACTCGGTACTGTTCTTACGTCAGCGTGATCAGCAGTTTGTTCTGCTCGACCGACTGCCCCGGCTGCACGCTGATCCGCTGGACGACGCCGGCGCGCGGCGCTTTGAGTTCGTTCTGCATCTTCATCGATTCGAGGATGACCAGCGTTTGCCCCTTGTCCACCTCGTCGCCTTCCGCGATCGGGATATCGACGATCAACCCCGGCATCGGCGACTTGATCGACAGTTCGCCGCTGCTGACGCCGAGTTCGCTGCGCCGCTGCGCCAGCAGCAGCGCGCGCTCGTCCAGCACGTCGCCGGTGTACAGCCGCCCCTGCATCAGTAGTTCGTAGCTGCCTTCGCGCTCCTCGATCACGACTTCATAGGACTTGTTGTCCATGATCACCGAGTAGAGCGACGGTCCCAGTGTGAGGAAATCGACCTCGCGCGGCTCGCCGTTGACGGTTAGCTCGCCGTCCTTCTGAATCTCGATCTCAAAGGTTGTACCGTTGATTGTCGTAACGTATTTCATCGGTGAATCCGCTCCCAGCGGCTGAGCCACTTCCAGTTGCTCGTGTCGCGCTCGTTGCGCGTGACGACCTGCCCCGCCAATTGGCGATTGCGATGCGCGAACAGTGTCGCCGCCAGCGCCGCCGTCTCTAGCTCGACTTCGGTCGGCGGGACTTCCGAAGTCGTCATGCTGAAGCGTTCCTCGACGAACTTGTTGTCGAACTTCCCGGCGATGAAGCTGAAGCTGTTCAGCAAATTTTGATGGAAGGGGATGTTGTGCTTGACGCCCATGATCGAGAATTCGCCGAGCGCGCGGCGCATCCGCAGCATCGCTTCGGGACGATCGTCGCCCCAGCAGATCAACTTGGCGATCATGCTGTCGTAGTAGGGCGTGATGGTGAAACCCCGGTAAACGCCGCTGTCCACCCGCACGCCCGGACCGGTCGGGACGATCATGGTCGAGATCGTGCCGATGCTGGGCAGGAAGTCGTTGTAGGGGTCTTCGGCATTGATGCGGCACTCGATCGCCCAGACTTTCGGCTCAAGGAAGCTCTCGGTTGGACCCATGCGCCGCCCGCGCGCGATCCGGATCTGTTCCTTGACCAGATCGACACCGGTCACCAGTTCGGTGATCGGGTGCTCGACCTGAATGCGCGTGTTCATCTCCAAGAAGTAGAAATTCTTGTCCTTATCGACCAAGCACTCAATCGTCCCGGCGTTGACGTAACCGCAGGACTCCGCCGCGCGGATCGCCATCTCGCCCATGCGTTTCCGCATGTCGGCGTCGATGAACGGACTAGGCGACTCCTCGACCAGCTTTTGATGCCGCCGCTGGATCGAGCATTCGCGCTCGCCGAGGTGGATCGTGTTGCCATGCGTATCGGCGAGGATCTGAAACTCGATGTGCCGCGCGCCTTCGAGCAGCTTTTCGAGATAGACCCGTCCATCGCCAAAGGCGCTTTCGGCTTCACGCCGAGCGATCGCCAGCGCACCGGGCAAATCTTCGGCACGCTGAACGGCGCGCATCCCCTTGCCGCCACCACCCGCCGCCGCCTTGACCATGATCGGGAAGCCGATTTGGTGGGCGATAGCGATGATTTCGTCGTCGCGCAAGCCCGGCTCCGTCCCCGGAATCACCGGGACACCGGCTTTCTTGACCGTCTCGCGGGCGACCTGCTTGTCACCCATCAAGGCGATCGCGCTCGGCGGCGGTCCGATGAAGATCAAGCCATCGTCGAGCACCGCTTGCGCGAAATCCTCGCGCTCGGACAGAAAGCCGTAGCCGGGATGGATCGCGTCGGCGCCGGAGCGTCGCGCCGCTTCGAGGATGTGGTCGATATTCAGATAACTGTCGCGCGGCGACGGCGGACCGATGTAGACGGCTTCGTCGGCGTAGCGGACGTGCAAGCTGGTGCGGTCGGCTTCAGAGTAGACCGCGACGGTGTTGATTCCCAACTCGCGGCAGGCGCGGATCACCCGGACGGCGATCTCGCCCCGGTTGGCGATCAGCACTTTCTTGATTTGTGTTTGCGATTGTTCTTGCGTCATCGCAGTTCCTTCATTCGGTTGAGAGAAAACGTTGCCCGACCAAACGGGCATTCTAATCGGTTGTGCCGGTAGGGGCACGATATATCGTGCCCCTACGCAAATCAATAGATTAACTTTACAGCGGGATATTCCCGTGTTTCTTGGGCGGATTGCTGTCGCGCTTGTTCTGGAGCACCTCCAGCCCGTTGATCAAGCGAGCGCGGGTGTCACGCGGCTCGATCACGTCGTCGATATAACCCTGCTCCGCCGCGACGTAGGGATTCGCCAGCTTCTCGCGGTACTCGGCGGCAAGCTGCGCCTTGAGCGCCACCGGATCCTCGGCATTCTTGAGTTCGCGCCGGTAGATGATCTCGACCGCGCCTTCCGGTCCCATCACCGCGATTTCGGCGGTGGGCCACGCAAGGTTGAGGTCGCCGCGAATGTGCTTGCTGCTCATGACGCAGTAAGCGCCGCCGTAGGCTTTACGAGTCGTCACCGTCAGTTTGGGGACGGTCGCCTCGCAGTAGGCGTAGAGCAGCTTCGCGCCGGACATGATGATGCCGTTGTGCTCCTGCTGCGTGCCGGGCATGTAACCGGGCACGTCCACGAAGGTGATGATCGGGATGTTGAAGCAGTCGCAGAAGCGGATGAAGCGCGCCGCCTTGTTGCTGGCGGCGATGTCGAGCACGCCCGCCAGAATGATCGGCTGGTTGCCGACGATCCCGACGCTGTGCCCACCCAATCGAGCAAAACCAACCACGATGTTAGGCGCGTAATCGGCGTGGATTTCGTAGAAGATGCCGTCGTCCACGACCCGGTTGATCACTTCCTTCATGTCGTAAGGTTTGTTCGGGTTATCCGGGATGATGGTGTCGAGTTCGACGTCGCCGCGCAGCGGATCGTCCTGCGTGGGCACGAAGGGCGGATCTTCCATGTTGTTCTGCGGCAGATAGCTCATCAACTCGCGGATCAGCATCAGCGTTTGGGTTTCGTTCTCGCCGACGACGTGACAAACGCCGCTCTTGCTGGCGTGGATCGACGATCCGCCCAGTTCTTCGAAGCTGACGTCTTCGTGCGTCACCTGCTTGACGACTTCGGGACCGGTGATGAACATATAGCTGGTGTCCTTGACCATGAAGATGAAGTCGGTCAGCGCCGGGCTGTAAACCGATCCACCGGCGCAGGGACCCATGATCGCGCTGATCTGCGGGATGACACCACTGGCGAGCGTGTTGCGCAGGAAGATGTCGGCATAGCCGCCCAAGCTGACAACACCGTCCTGAATCCGCGCGCCGCCGCTGTCGTCCAAGCCGATCAGCGGTGCGCCGGTCTTCATCGCCATCTCCATGACCTTGATGATCTTCTGGGCGTGCACGTCGCCGACGCTGCCGCCCATCACCGTGAAGTCCTGCGAGAAGACGTAAACCAGCCGTCCGTTGACCGTCCCCCAGCCCGTCACGACGCTGTCGGCGAGGTAACGCTGTTTTTCCAGCCCGAAGTTATGCGAGCCGTGGGTGACAAAGGCGTCCATTTCGCGGAAGCTGCCCGGATCGAGCAGGATATCCAGCCGCTCGCGGGCGGTGTTGCGCCCGGTGTCGTGCTGACGCTTGATGCGCGCTTCGCCGCCACCTTCGCGGCTCTGTTCGCGCAGTTCGCGTAATTGATCAATCTTCTGATTCGCGCTCATAAATTCTCTCCATCGACTGCGCCCGCCGCACCACCGGGCGCATCAGGTAAACCACACCAGCAATGAGAACGAGAATGGTCACGACCGTCAAGAAACGCAGCCGGTGCACATCGTAATCGGCACGGGTAAAAACGAACAGTCGCGCCAAACTGTAGACGACAAACGCAACCAGCGCGTAAACGCCGGTACGCAGATTGCGCGATTTATGCCAAGCAACCCGCCACGTCGCCGCCGAGAGGATCACGCCCCACGCCACCGCCGCGACGAACTCCAACGGCGGCACGAGACTCACTTGGGCGGCGAGCGCGTCCGGGATCGTCAACGCGCGGTAGGCAGCAATAAACTGGAAAACTGCCAGCGCCGCCGTGATCACCATGACCTGACGTTCGCGCCCAATTGCCCGGCTGGGGAGTTGCTTGAACTCTGCTCGATTTCGGACATATCGCGGGATTATAACACAAGCGAAGCCATTAGCTTTTAGGAGTTAGCTTTCAGCGGTCAGCAAGTAAAAAGCTTGCGACATCCGTCAAGGATATGTAGGGGCGAGGCGTGCCTCGCCCGCTTTGCGTCTTGGCGTCTTCGCGCCTTTGCGTTGAATCTTTCCCTTTCTTTTGTCTTTTACCTCGCCGCGATCTCAACCCGCCGCCCGGTCGCCGCCGCGAGATAGCCCGCGTAGATCACCTCGATCACGTCCCGACCGAGCGCGCCGTCGCATTTCGCCGGACGCCCCTCCGCCACCGCCGCGACGAAATCCTGCACCATCGCCAAGTGACCGGACGTCCAGTCCTCGTCGGGGATCGGCGTCGTCCAGCCCGCCCCGCTGTCGATCTTCTCCATGATGTAGGCGTCGCCGAAGACCTGCGCCTCCGGCGTGTAGGCTTCCAGCAGATTGTTCGGGACTCAGGTTGCATTTGAACTGCGCGTTGCTGGCGAAGATTTCGAGCTTGCTCTCCATGCCGCCGAGCACCGTCTCCGAGGCATAGACGATCCCGTGCGATCCGTCGCTGAAGGTGATGATCAGCGCCGCCCAGTTCTCGACGTCTTCCCAGCCGGTCGCCACGTAGTTGACTTCCGGCGCGGCGATGGTGCTGGTGTCGCCGACCTCGCAGCTTACCGCCACCGGGCGGATCGGCTGCCCATCCCGCGCGATGCCTTCCTGCCGCTTGAGGTAGAGCATCGCCCCGACCGGATGCGCGCCCAACTGGATCAGCGCGCCGCCGCCCGCGTGCCGCCACTGCCGCGAGTAGGGCGAGTGCGATCCCTTGTGGCATTCGCCGCCGCGCATTTCCAGGATCGCGCCGCGCGACTTTGGCCAGCAACCCTTCCGCGCGGCTGATCGACGGGGCGTAGACCCAGTTCTCGCCGTACATCAACTGCACGCCCGCCGCTTGGCACGCGCTGACCATCGCTTCGGCGTCGGCGAGCGCCGTCCGCAGCATCGCACTCGCGCGGCGTTTGCGCGGGCTTGCCGCCCGCGTCCAAGTCTTGCCCGACGTAAGCGGTCAGCGGCTTGGTGCAGATCACGTGTTTGCCCGCCCGCGCCGCCGCCTCGGTGATCTCGCGGTGCAGGCGATTGGGCACGCAGACGTCGACGACGTCGATCTCCGGCAGCGCCAGCAGATCGTGATAGTCGCCGAAGGCTTGGGCGATCCCGTGCGCATCGGCGAAGGATCGCGCGCTGGCGTCCGAACTCGCGGCGACGGCGACCACGTCGGCATGGTAGCCGCCGACCTGCGCGTAACAGCGCATCCGCGTGCGCGCCAGAAAGCCCGCGCCGATCACGCCGATCCCGACGCGCTTTGCTGCAGCCATTGATTCCCCCTTACCTCACCCCGGACGCTGTGCGAACTTCGTTTCGCCAGTCCTGCCCTTCATTGCATGGAGAGGGGCGCTGACTGCTCAGATCGCGATATCTCCGCGCCGCCAGCGAACCGACCGCGAACACGCCGCCGATGCTCAGCACGCTGAAGAACGACGCCACGCTGAGCAGTCCGCCAATCGAGAACACGACTGCCCACGCTGGCGATGCTCAAGACGCTGCCCGCGCTGCCAATCGACAGAATGCTCCCCGTGCTGGCGATGCTCAAGATGCTGCCGCTGCTGGCAATCGAGAGGATGCTCGCCGAACTCGCGCGGCTGCGGATGCTGTTATCACGATCTGCCATTGCTCAACCTCACAACAAAGCTAGCGGTCAGCCCGCTTTAGCTGACCGCTAACCGCTAAAAGCTAATCGCTTCTCTCATCAAATCCACGCGCTGGGGCGATACTCGCCGAAGACGCCGCGCAGCGTGTGGCAGATTTCGCCGAGCGTGACCTCGTGCTCGACGCACTCGACCAGCAGCGGCAGCAAGTTCTCGCTGCCCCGCGCCGCCGTATCCAGCCGCCCGCGCAGTTCCGCCACTTTCGCGTTGTCGCGGCTCGCGCGCAGATCCGCCAAGCGGTCGCGCTGCGCCTGCTCAATCGCCGGATCGACGCGCAGCAGTTCCGGTTTCGCCTCGTCGCCGACGGTGAACTTGTTGACGCCGACGATCACCTGATCGCCCGACTCGACTGCCCGCTGATACTGGTAGGCTGCCTCCTGAATCTCGCCGCCGACGTAGCCCGACTCAATCGCCGCCAGCGCGCCGCCCAGCGCGTCGATCTGGTCGAGGTAGGCTTGCGCCCGCGTGACGATCTCGTCGGTCAGGTGCTCGATCAGGTAGCTGCCCGCCAGCGGATCGACCGAATCGGCGACGCCGGTCTCGCTGGCGATGATCTGCTGCGTGCGCAGAGCGACCTGCACCGCGTCCTGCGTCGGCAGCGCCAGCGCCTCGTCTTTGCTGTTGGTGTGCAGCGACTGCGTGCCGCCGAGCACCGCCGCCAGCGCTTGCAACGCCACGCGCACGACGTTGTTCTCCGGCTGCTGCGCGGTCAGCGTGCTGCCGCCGGTCTGGGTGTGAAAGCGAAGCTGCCAGCTTTTCGGATTCTTGGCACCGAAGCGCTCGCGCATGATGGTCGCCCACAGCTTGCGCGCGGCGCGGAACTTGGCGACTTCTTCGAGGAACTGGTTGTGCGCGTTGAAGAAGAACGACAACTGCGGCGCGAAGTCGTCCACGTCCAGCCCGGCGTCGAGCGCCGCCTGCACGTAAGCGATCCCGTCCGCCAGCGTGAAGGCGACCTCCTGCACGGCGGTGCTGCCCGCCTCGCGGATGTGGTAGCCGCTGATGCTGATCGTGTTCCACTTGGGCACGTCGGTCTTGCAGTAGGCGAACAGGTCGGTGATCAGGCGCATCGACGGCTTGGGCGGGAAGATGTAGGTCCCGCGCGCGATGTACTCCTTGAGGATGTCGTTCTGCACCGTGCCGCGCAGGTCGGTCGAGGCGACGCCCTGCTTCTTGCCGACGGCGATGTACATCGCCAGCAGCACCGTCGCGGGCGCGTTGATGGTCATGCTGGTCGAGACTTTATCGAGCGGGATGCCCTCGAACAGCCGCTCCATGTCGCGGATGCTGCTGATGCTCACGCCGACCTTGCCGACCTCGCCCAGCGCCATCGGGTCGTCGGCGTCGTAGCCGATCTGCGTGGGCAGGTCGAAGGCGACCGACAAGCCGCTCTGCCCCTGTTCGAGCAGGAAGCGGTAGCGCGCGTTCGATTCCTCGGCGGTGGCGAAGCCGGCGTACTGGCGCATCGTCCACGTGCGCCCGCGATAGCCGGTCGGGTAGATGCCGCGCGTGAACGGGTACTCGCCGGGGTTCTCGTCGTCGAGCGGCGCATCGTCCGGCGTGTAGTACGCCTTCAGCGGAATCCCGGACGAGGTGCGAAATTTATCGAGTGCTTCTTGGGTCATGAGAATGTCCTAAAGATACCCGTTCTGTTCACGGGTAAATAATCACATTGTTAAAGGGGTAAGCGCACGCGCCTGTTACGGCTCCGCGAAGGCGCTTTCCGGCACGCTGATCCCCGCAAAGTTGGCGAAGGTCAGGTCTCGGAAGTCGAGTCCCAGATTGGCTTTCACGAACTTGAACAGCACCGTGTAGCTGGCAGTCATCCGCCGCGCAGCACCGAGTTCTAACACGTCAACGATCCGCTTGATCGCCGCCTGATCCGCCTCGATTTCGACGAAGCTGCCGTAGGGCATCTCGTCGAGGTCGATCTCCGCGCCGTCGAGCGTGTAGGTCGTGCGGTACTTCTCATAGATCATCACAGGGATAAAACCCAGCTTGCCGAGGATCGTTTCCATATCCGCGAAATCGCTGACTTCAACCTCGGCTTCGAAGCGACTGCTGCCATATTCACCCTGCAAGCGCTCGCCGTCTTTGTAGGTCAGGCGAACGCGCGTATCCTGCCGCAGCCGCAGCACCGTACCGGTCGTGTTGAAATCGCCGGTGCGCGTGTCGTAGCGGACGTTGCGTTCCAGCACGCGCGGGGCGCTGATGGTCGCGCCGACTGACTCCAGCCGCCGCGCCACTGCCGCCAGATCGGGCACGTAGAGCTTGACCTCGGTTTCGACGTTGTCTTTTGCCATCGTTTCGTCTCTCTCCGCCGTCAACGACGGCTGTTATTTGACCTGCCGCAGCACCGGGGGCAGCCCGTGCTTGATCGCGTTGACCAGCCGCGCGTGCTGATCCCGCGCCAAATCCGGCGCGACGATCACGCTGTGCACGAACATCCCCGCCGCTCGCTCGACCAGCCAGAGATCGGTCGCGTCGTAATCGGGCAGCCCCGACTGATCGCGCAGCTTGTCGAAGCCGATCCCGGCGATGGCTTTGACAAATTCGTCGTAGTCTGCTGGCTCGATGACGTGCCAGATCGGATTAAGCAGCGGCGTCCGCTGGTAGACCGTCTCCAACACCGCGCCCTCCGTTGTGGAAGTGCGCAGCGTCGAGACCGAATCGCTGGCGCGCCGGTCGAACCGGTGGATCGTGATCCGGTAGACAACTTGAATCCCCGGCTGCTGCGCCAAGTCGCGGATCGGCGGCTGCTTGCAAGCAGCGAGCACCGACCGCAGCAGCGGCGCTTGGAAGCCAAGGAGCGAGGACATCGGTTACAGCTCCAAGACGACTTTGCCGAACAGGTCGCCTTCCTCAAGCAGTCGATGTCCCTCACGGATGTCGCTTAGCGGCAGCGTCGCGCCGATCACCGGCTTGAGCGCGCCCGCGAACACCAAGTTCATCGCCGTGACGAAAGCTTCGGTCGGTCCCATCGAACTGCCGATTAAGCTGATCTGCTTGGAGAAGATGTAGCGCAGGTCGATCTTGGCGTCGTAGCCGCTGGTGTTGCCGACAATCAGGATGCGCCCGCCGCGCTTGACCGCCCGAATGCTGTCGGCGATGGTCGCCTGCCCGACGTTATCGACGACCACGTCGACGCCCTGCTTGCCGGTCGCCTGATAGAGCGCTTTCGACCAACTTTCGACGGCGCTCCGGTCGATGGTCACGTCGGCACCGAGCGCTTCGGCGTGACGGCATTTCTTAGCATTGCTGCCGACCACATAGACCTTGCAACCGGCGAGTTTGGCGATCTGAATGCTGGCGGTGTTGACGCCGCCGCCCGCCCCGACGATCAGCACTGACTCACCGGCTTTGAGCGCGCCGCGCGTGATCAGCGAGTACCACGCCGTCACGTAGACCAGCCCCGCCGCCGCCGACTCCGCATAGCTGACGTGATCCGGCAGCTTGATCAGGTTGCGCGCCGGGAGATTGACGTACTCGGCGGCGACACCGGGCGCGTGTTCGCCCATGATGGCGAACGGACAGTCGATTTCGCTGCCGGTCAGACTGAGACAGGCGGCATCGACCAGCGAGGGGTTGATCCCAACCCGATCGCCAACCGCGACGTTGGTGACACCCGCGCCGACCGTCTCGACCACACCCGCGCCATCAGCACAGCTGACGTGCGGCATCGGCAGGTTCAGTCCCTTCCAGCCCTCGCGTACCCACAGATCCAGCCGGTTGAGCGCGACCGCCTTCATGTTGACGCGCACTTCCCCGGCTTCCGGTTCGGCGGGCTGCGGCAGGTCAGAAATCACCTGCAAAACGTCGCGCCCACCGTGTTCGTAAATGACGGCTGCTTTCATCAGCGTAACCCCAATTCGTTGCGCGCGATCACCAAGCGCTGGATCTCGCTCGTACCCTCGTAAATCCGCGTGATCCGGGCGTCACGGTAGTAACGCTCGATCGGCAGTTCCTTGCTGTAACCCATGCCGCCGTGAATCTGCACCGCTTCATCGGTGACGAAAGCGGCGGTCTCGCTGGCGAACAATTTCGCCATGCTCGCCTCGGTCGTGTAGCGTCCGCCACTAATCTTGCTGCGCTCTTTGGCGAGACAGGCGTTGTAGATCAGCAAGCGACTCGCCTCGATCCGCGTCTTCATGTCGGCGATCTTCTGCTGGATCATCTGCAACTGACCGATTGGACCGCCGAACGCCTGTCGTTCGCGGGCATACTGCAAACTCGCCTCGTAGGCTGCCTCGGCGATGCCCAACGCCTGCGCCGCGATGCCGATCCGCCCGGCATCGAGCACCGTCATCGCGATCTTGAAGCCTTCTCCCGGCTTGCCCAAGATGTTCTCGACCGGCGCGCGGTAATCCTCGTAGACGATCTCACTGGTCGCGCTGGCGCGAATACCGAGCTTCGGCTCTTTCTTGCCGCGAATGAAACCGGGCTGATCCGCCTCGATGATGAAGGCGGTCACGCCTTTGTGCCCGGCTTCGGGATCAGTCATGGTGAACAGGATCACGTAGTCGGCGACCGGTCCGCTGGTGACCCAACTCTTACGTCCGTTGATGGCGTAATGCGTCCCGCTCTGGTTGAGGACAGCGCGGCTCTCCATCGTCCCGGCATCGCTGCCGGACATCGGCTCGGTGAGGCTGTAGGCACCGATCTTCGCCCCGGACGCGACCGGCGCGAGGTACTTCCGTTTCTGCGCTTCGGTGCCAAACTTGAGCAGAGCATGCCCATACAGCGAATTATTGACGCTGACGATCGTACTGTGGCTGGCGTCGGCTTTGGCGACCTCGGCGATCGTCAGGGCGTAAGCCAGCGTATCCATCCCCGCGCCGCCATAATCCTCCGGCACTTCGATGCCCATCAAGCCCATCTCGCCCATCATCCGCACCGTTTTGAGCGGGAACTCACCACTCTCGTCGTACTGTGCCGCGATCGGCGCGATCTCTTTCTGCGCGAAATCGCGCACGGCGCGACGCAGCGCTTCGTGTTCGTCGGTCAACTGCGGGATCAAAGTCTGCTCACTTACATTGCTCATGATCTACTCCGCAAAATAATATTCTTGGGATAAATTATACCCAACCCGCCGACCCGCTCCTATTGTCAGCAGCAGATCAACAGCTTGACCCCACCCCCGCGACCGTGCAAACCTTCGGTTTGCCTGTCGCCTCCCCTCCCCGAATTCAAGGAGGGGCGAGAACAAAAGCGGTCGGGGAGCTTAGGCTACAGGTGAAGCTGCGTCTATTTTGCAGCAAGGTAACTGAAGCAGACGACCTTCGAATCGAGTAAAGTTGAGGGGCATAGGTGATCAAGTGGAAACCCAAATGAACGATCTGCCCCCTCAACTGAAACGCGCTGCCGAGGCAGTTCTCGCCGCCATCAACGAGCGAATGGATCGGGGCAAGCTGCCGCTGCTGGTGGCGCTCGACGGCGGCAGCGGCGCGGGCAAATCGACCTTGGCGCACTTGATCGGAGAATCGATCCCGGCTGCCATCATTCCCAGCGACGATTTCTACGCCGCGACCATCCCTAACACCACATGGGATGCATCAACACCAGAGCAGCGAGCGGCGAACGCCATCGATTGGCGGCGGCTGCGGGTCGAAGCGCTCGAACCGCTGCTCGCCCGCCAACCGGCGCGTTGGCATCCATTTGATTTTGCGGCAGCGCAGCCCGATGGGACGTACCCGCTGAGTATCGATTTCGTCGAGCGCCAGCCCGCCGACTTGATCCTGCTCGACGGCATCTACTCGACGCGCGCCGAACTCGCCGACTTGGTTGATCTATCCGTGCTGATTGACGTGCCGATCGCCGTCCGTCATGCTCGCCTCGATGCGCGCGAAGACGCCGACTTTCTCGCCGAATGGCACCTCCGCTGGGACGCCGCCGAAGCCTATTACCTGACTCACGTCCGCCCGCCGTCCAGCTTCGATCTGATCGTAACGCCCTAGCGCAATACGCTATAATCAGCCCGATTGACCGGCTTGGAGCGAGGCTGCCTGCATGACGACGCTACCGATTACGACCTTATTCCTCGACATTGGCGGCGTGCTGCTGACCAACGGCTGGGATCACGCCGCGCGGCGGCGCGCTGCCGACCAATTCCACCTCGACTACGCCGAGATCGACGAGCGGCATCACCTGACCTTCGACACCTATGAAGAAGGCAAACTCATGCTCGATGCCTACTTAGCGCAGATCGTTTTCTACGAGCCGCGCGATTTCACCGTCGATCAATTCAAAGCCTTCATGCAGTCGCAGTCGCAGCCCTACACCGACATGATCGACCTGATCAAAGGCGTGAAGGAGCGCTACGGACTTAAAGTCGCGTCGGTCAACAACGAGGGTCGCGAACTCATGTCTTACCGGATCGAAACTTTCGGCTTGAAGTCGGTGTTTGATTTCTTCATCTCGTCCTGCTACGTCCATTTTCGCAAGCCGGACGCCGACATTTTCCGGGTCGCGCTGGACGTCGCGCAGACGCCCGCCGATCAGGTGCTCTACATCGAGGATCGCCCGTATTTCGTGCAGGTGGCGCAGAGCCTCGGCATCAACGCGGTCGTCCATCACGACTACGCCACCACCAAAGCCCTGCTCGCCGAGTACGGCTTAGCCCTACCCAATTAACCCGCTTCAGCAAAGGAATCCCCAGCTATGAAGATCAATCACATCGCCATCGTGGTCGATGACGTGAACGAGGCGCTCGCCTTCTGGCAAACGGCGCTCGGCTTAGCCGTCGAGAAAGTCGAGCACAACGAGGGCGAAGCCGTCGACATCGCTTTCTTGCCGTTGGGCGAAGGCGAGATCGAGCTAATCGCGCCGTTCACCGGCGACAGCGGTGTCGCCAAGTATCTCGCCAAGCGCGGCGCCGGGATGCACCACCTCTGCCTTGAGGTCGAAGACCTCGACGCCGCCATCGCCCAGTTGATCGCCAACGAGGTCGAGCTGATCAACGAGACGCCGCGCACCCGCCCCGACGGTCGGCGCTACGCCTTCGTCCATCCGTCGAGCACCGGCGGCGTCCTGCTCGAACTCTACGAGGCGAAGTAACGAGCAAATTGAACCCACCGGGGCGGAACTGAGTTCCGCCCCGACCTCTCCACAGCAAAACCAGCGCAGCCCCTGACATTCATCACCCCCTTTCAGTGACCCGCATCGACCCAAGAATGCGCCATTCGGCGCGTCTAGATTCCGTACACTACTGCCATAATTGAGACAACTTTCGAAACCATAGAGGGGGCATTCCGTGACCCTAAAGCAAATTGATCTTCCTGTGACCGGCATGACCTGCTCCAGCTGCGTTCGCACCGTCGAGCGCACGCTCAAGCAGACCGACGGCGTCTCCGAGGCGGTCGTCAACTTCGCCACCGAGCGCGCCAGCATCAACTACGACCCGGCGCAGACCGACCTGAGCACGCTGATCCAGCGGATCGACGGCGCGGGCTACGGCGTCGCGCAGGCGACGATGGAACTGCCGATCACCGGCATGACCTGCGCCTCGTGCGTCCGCAACGTCGAGCGCGCGCTCAAGAAGCCGACGGGCGTGCTTGAGGTCAACGTCAACTTGGCGACCGAGAAGGCGACCGTCAAATATCTGCCGGGATCGGTGCGCCGCTCCGACCTGATCGGCGCGGTCGAGGCGTCCGGCTATGGCGTGCTTGACCTATCCAACGTCGCCAAAGAGGACGAGGTTGATACCGAACGCGCCGCCCGCCAAGCCGAGATCGACCGCCAACGCCGTTTGGTGCTGACCGGCATCGCCTTCACACTGCCGCTGTTCATCCTCAGCATGGGGCGCGACTTCCTGATGAACAGTGTCCCCCTGCTGATGTGGTCGGGCTTCCCGTTCGTCTTCTTCCTGCTGGCGACGCCGGTGCAGGTGATCGTCGGCAAGCAGTACATCGTCGGCGCGTGGAAAGCGGCGAAGAACCGCACCACCAACATGGATACGCTGATCGCGCTCGGCTCGTCGGTCGCTTACGTCTACAGCGTCGTCGTGCTGATCGGCTTGATCTTCGGCGGCTTCGGTCTGGGCGATCACGTTTACTTTGAGACCTCCGCCATGATCCTCACGTTGATCACGCTGGGCAAGCTGCTCGAAGCGAAGGCGAAAGGACGTACCAGCGACGCCATCAAGCAGTTGATGGGACTCGCGCCGCGCACCGCGCTGGTGCTGCGCAGCGGCGAAGAAGTCGAAACCCCGATTGACGAAGTGGTCGTCGGCGATACGCTGGTCGTGCGTCCCGGCACGCGCATCCCGGTCGATGGCACGGTGATCGAGGGGCGCTCGTCGGTCGACGAGTCGATGCTCACCGGCGAGAGTCTGCCGGTCAATAAGGGCATGGGCGACAACGTAATCGGCGCGACCGTCAACAAGAGCGGGCGGCTGATCATCGAAGCGACTCGCGTCGGCGCGCAAACCGCGCTGGCGCAGATCATCCGTTTGGTCGAGCAGGCGCAGGGGTCGAAAGCACCGATCCAGCGCGTCGCCGATCAGGTATCGGCGGTGTTCGTCCCGACAGTGCTGGCACTGGCGCTGCTGACCTTCCTCGGCTGGCTGATCGTCGGACAGATCGGCTTCACCACCTCGATGGTCCACGCGGTCGCCGTGCTGGTGATCGCCTGCCCGTGCGCGCTCGGCTTGGCGACGCCGACCGCGATTATGGTCGGTACGGGTCGCGGCGCCGAGATGGGCATCCTGTTCAAGAACAGCGAGTCGCTGGAAAACGCGCAGCGTTTGCAGGTCGTCGCCCTCGACAAGACCGGCACGATCACGCGCGGCGAACCCACCGTGACCGACATTCTCCCCTTAAACGGGACGAGTTCGGACGATCTGCTGCGCCTCGCCGCCAGCGTCGAGCGCGCCAGCGAGCACCCGCTCGGTCAGGCGGTCGTCGATGCGGCGAAAGCCAAGAAACTCGCGCTGAGCCAGCCGGAAGGCTTCGAGAGCGCCTCCGGGCGCGGCGTTAGCGGCGTGGTCGACGGCAAGACGATCAAGGTCGGCAGCCCGAAGTACGTCGGCATCATCGACTCGCCGGAAGTCGAGCAGCTGCAAGCGAAGGCGCGGACAGCGATCCTCGTCACGGCTGACGATCAGGTGATCGGCGTGATCGGTATCGCCGATACGGTCAAAGACAGTTCACGCGACGCGATCGCGGCACTGCAAGCACTCGGCTTAGAAGTCGTGATGATCACCGGCGACAACGAGCGTACCGCCCAAGCGATCGCCCGCGAAGTCGGCGTGGATCGCGTACTGGCGGACGTGCTGCCCGCGCAGAAGGTCGAAGCGGTCAAGACGCTGCAAGCTGAGGGCAAGAAAGTGGCGATGGTCGGCGACGGCATCAACGATGCGCCCGCCCTCGCCCAAGCCGACGTCGGCATCGCCATCGGCACCGGCACCGACATCGCCATGGAAGCATCTGACGTGACGCTGGTCAGCGGCGATTTGTCCGGGGTTGCCCGTGCGATCACGCTCAGCAAGGCGACGATGCGCACCATCCATCAGAATTTGTTCTGGGCGCTGATCTACAACATCATCCTGATCCCGGTCGCGATGCTCGGCTTGCTCGTCCCGATGCTCGCCGCAGGCGCGATGGCGTTTAGCTCCGTGTTCGTGGTGAGTAACTCGCTCAGGCTGCGCGCCAAGCGCATCAGCGGCGCACCTGCTCCAACGCCAGCATCGAGCGAACTCACGCCCGCGAAAGTAGTCTAGAAAGAGAGTGTCAAGAAGTCTGTGTAAATGGTTCCCCGGTCATCAGAACGATAAGCAATCCTCGTAACGAATGGCGAGCAGGTTGACGGCATTGGGTGAGATGCCGAATTGATTGCTAGAGCCACACCGTCAAGGGCGCGCTGAGGTTCGTCAAAATCGCTGCTCAGGCTTCCTTGTGATCGCTGTCGGAAGGCGAGCCGCCCAGTCCCGCCGCGCGTGCGCGCAGGGCGGCTTGCGCCCGGTCGGCGACCTGCAATTTGCTGAAAATATTGGAAACGTGATTGCGTACTGTTTTCAGACTGATGACCAGCTTTTCGGCGATTTCAGCGTTCGTCTGTCCGTCCGCGATCAGAGATAGAATTTCTCGCTCGCGCTCGGTTAATTCAGGGAAAAGCTCTGGTTGGGATGCTGGTTTTAAGTTGGTAAAGAAATGCATCAAGCGCGCGGCAATTTCGGGGCTGAACAACGATTCACCGTTGGCTACCGCCCGAATGGCGCGCATTAATACACTTTGATCCGCCCCTTTCAATACATAGCCCCGTGCCCCGGCGCGCATGACCGCAAAAACCGAGTCATCATCCTGAAACATGGTCAGCATAATGATGCCCACATGCGGGCAGGCGTGCAGAATCTGGCGAGTCGCCTCAATGCCGTTGAGATCTGGCATTTGAATGTCCATCAGAATCACGTCGGGCTGATGTTCGACCGCCAGTTTCAGCGCTTCTCTGCCGCTGGCTGCCTCACCCACGACCTCAATCTCCGGGATGGAAGCCAGCAGTACCCGCAGACCATCCCGAAACAGGGTATGATCGTCGGCGATCAAGACGCGGGTTGATTCCATCAGGACTCCTCAGCAGCGGTGGCGTAAACGAAGGACAGGGGCAAACGAGCCATCACGCCGGTTCCACCTTGCGGCAGCACTTCAGCGCGACACGACCCACCCAACTCCTCGGCACGCTCTCGCATCGACCTCAACCCCACGCCCGCCCGAACTGCGGACGGCAATCCATGCCCATCATCGATCACTTCGAGGCACAAATCACCGGGCAGCGAGAGGCGCACATAGCAGTGACGCGCTCCGGCATGGCGGCTGACATTGGTCATGGCTTCCAGCGCGATGCGGTAGGCGGCTACCTCGACGGCGGCGGGCAGCAGCGGGACTTCCGGCGCTTCCAAAGTGATCTGTACCCTCTGCGCCTGATTGCAAGATGCAATATGTTCTTTCAATGCACCGACCAATCCAAGTTCGTCTAGGGCTGGCGGGCGCAGGTTATAAGCAATGCGCCGGATGTCCGCCAACGCATCCTGCATCTGCGACTTTAGCTCTGTCGCTATCTTCTTTACCGCATCCGGATCACGATCGGCTAGATTGTGGACAGCATCCAGCTTGAACGACATCGCCGCCAGCACAGGACCTAATCCATCGTGCAGATCGCGGCGCAGACGTCGGCGTTCTTCCTCGCGGGTGGTGACCAGCCGCTCGCGGGAGCGCTGCAAATCCTGAGTCAGCCGCACGTTATAGGCTGCGACTCCCGCCTGCCGCGCGACGGTTTCCAGCAAGCGCCGGTCGATCTCCGAAAACCCCTCATTGGGCGCACGCTGTGCGAGAATCATCTGCCCGACTGTTTCCGATTGATAAATCAGCGGTAGAATTTCCCGGTTGACGGCGGACTGATGCTTCGACGCACGGCGATATTCCGCCGCCGTGCCAAAGCCTTCGCCCTCTTTGAGAGTGATCGCCGCATAGGGCAGCTTGAGCGCTTCAGCGACCGTTTCGACAATCGTCGGGAGAACCGACTGCACAGCGGCGACAACTTCGAGCCGCTCGGACAAGCGACCTAAGACAGCATACGGGTCGTCGCGCTCACCATACATCAGCCGGTTTACACCGCGCTGCACGCGATCTCGCAGTGGCTGAAACGAAATGGCAATGATGCTTGTCCCCACCAGTGCAATCGGCAAACTACCTTCCGCTTGCAGCAGTAGCCCCAGCCCACCCACGATGGCGACATATCCGAGGATGACGAGCGCGCTTAAAGCGCCGTACACCACGGTGCGATTGATAATGACATCAATATCCCAGAGATGATAGCGCAGGATAGCGATTCCGGTGGCAAGCACGATGGCGACCAGCGTAACAAAGGTCATGACAATGGAGAATTCCAGTGCAAAAGGATCGCCGGGTGAAATCAGCCAAGGAATGCCCCCCACCAGATTGCCGATAATCACGAAAACGCCAGCGTATGCCAGCCACTTGACCTGCGCACGTTCTACCCCGACGGCGCGCCGAAACCGTACCGCCACCGAAGTGATTGATCCGAAGATGCCGACCATGATCACCGGCACGGCAGCGGCTAAAAGCGCATTCATGACATCGGCGCTGCCCGAGATGCCAAATGGATTTGATCCCGTGATCCCCAACATTTTGGATGGCTCTGGGGAGAAAGCGACCGCGAATGCGATCAAGGCGGTTCCCAGCCCGGCTGCCCACGCGACCGGACGCCAGCGCACAGAGAGCAGGTGTCCGTTCGGGAACAGGAGCAGCAGGAAGGTGAACGGCAGCAGCGTATTTGGAAGCCACAGCCAGAGATCGAGCCACAGCGCTATCGACATACCGGGCAGTGCCGCGGTGCCTCCGGCAACCTGATCGTAGCGACTATAGCCCGCCACCAGCATGTTCAGTGCGGTAAGAAACCCGGTCGTGCAGAATATCCAACCGATAGGATTGCGCGGGTGGCGTGACGCGACCAGCGCGCCGACCACGCCGTAGGTGATTGTGAGCACCGGGGTAAAGAACTGATGGCTGAAGGTCGCTCCGTGACCATCGGCGACCAGCGCGGAAATGCTGATGACCAGCCCGATCAGCACCACGACGAACGAAATCAGCGCAATTGACCAAGAAAGGCGTCGGGCAGTCTGCTCGTTCATGGGGATAATCTCTTTGAACTTTTCCGTATTCACGCCTATGCTCAATCGTATCATGAACCGCTATTGGATGCTGCGCCGGATTGCTTACGCTCCCGATTATCTGTGAGGGTGAGGCGGATAACTGGTATGACACGGCTGGTGTTCTTTTCATACTTGACGAAATTACTGCTGGCAGCCTTGAACTTCTCGTACAATCGAGTGCGTTCGTCACCGTTGATGATGGTCGCTTTGACATTGAAAGACTGGTTGCCGACCCGTATTTTTGCGTCAGGCTTGTTCTTCAGATTGAAGTACCAGCCGGGATGCCAATCCATACCACCAGCCGAAGCTGACACCAGATAATCCCGGTCCTCTTTGAGGTAGACGACCGGGTTGGTATGGGGCTTTCCTGAATTTCGCCCAAAAGTCGTAATCATCAGCACGGGCAAGCCGGCAACCCGGCTCGCCAGCTTCCCACCGCTCAGGCGATACAGTCCGACGTGCAGACCATTTGCGCCTCTCAATACGCGCAACAGCCACTTGGATGGCATCTCCCAACTCCTTATAATCCACTCAATAGCTTCGATTGACCCCAGTTACCCAATTCGCATCAACGCGATACCGATCACTAGCGGCGCGACGTAGTGGATCGCGGGATAGTACACTTCGCGCGGTCGAAAGATCAGGATGATCAGCAGATAGCCAAGATTCCAAATCAGCGTGACCCACCCCACCCATGCGGGTACCAGCCCGGTTTGCAGCAGCGCCACGCCAAAAGCGGACTGCGCCAGAAGTGCCAGCACCACGAAAAGCACCACCTGCGGGTAATTCCAGTCGTCGTTATGCAAAAATGTGGTCTCGGCGACCACTACGAGCGCTGCGCCGAATAGATAAGTCACCATGCCCAACTGCGCGAGGAACGTGTCGCCAGCGGCACGCAGCAGATCCGCCAGCAGCACCAAGCCCAGCACCGTAAGCACAGTCGGCAGGATGACGAAGCTTCGCTCCCACCTCATGTGAGAAGCCCGATCTTCGATCTGCCAGTCCAGCATGGTTCTGCCGCTGAACAGGATGCCGCCGATTTCAAAAGTTGCGAACGTGAGCACGAGCAGGCTCGCCGCAATCGTTCGCTCGGATACCCCTTGCGAACTGACGACGATCAGGAGCGCCAGCACAGTCAGCGCGAGGCTGACGACAGCGACCGTGAGCGCTCGGTATGGAGACCTGAACCATTTGCTCATACCATCTTCCCTCCCACAGCAGCTTGCGCGCCCGCCAACGATCCGCGCGTCCGCGTAAGCTGATAGCCGAGTGCGAGACTTGCCACCAACCCGCTGATCAGATTCGCCCAGACAATGCCATCGCCCACCGGCGGGGCAGCGCACCCGTTGGGGCAGAGCGCTGTGAGTGTTAGCAGACCTCCGCCAAACGCGGTCAGCAGACTGAAAAGCAGCGACGCGATCAGCCCGGCGCGGCTGCCGCGAGACGACGTTAGCAGCGCCCACACCCACAGTCCCACCAGAAGCATGTACACCACCATCGCCAGCGTGAGGGTCGCGGGCTGGTTTTCGGGCAGCAGCAGCCTGAATTCCGGCACATACAGCGCATCCATAAAGGTCAGACGTGCCATCAGCGTTAGAAAGGCGATGATGCTCAACGTGACTGCACCGTTCAGGGAGAGAAGCCAGTTTCGCATTGGTTTCGCGCCTTCGTTTACAGAACAAGCATGGTTGTCCAGATACTGCCCAAATTGAACGGAAGCTGCTGCCAGTGATCGCCGTAATCCGCCGTGTGCCAGACATCGCCGCTGCTCAATCCGGCATAGAGCTGCCCGCGCTAACTGGCTGCCCGTAGCTGCGATCAAAACTCTGTTCATCGTTATTCTTCCAGAACCTGACGGATACCGTCAGCGATGGTGTCCGGCTCAGTGCCGTAAAAGAAGACCATCCGCAGATACCCAGCCCGATCCACCAGAAACGCGGGCGATGTATGCTGGACAAAATAGTTCTGCTGATCGAGCGCCTGATCCTGTCCGTCCGACTGATCATCGGAGGCTGCCGGAGCGGTGATCGAATCCTGAGCGAAGACCAGCCCGTAAGCGGAACCAATCCGGCGCAGAGTTGCTTCATCGCCGGTCATGCCGATGAAATCCGGGTCGAACTGGGCGAGGAACTGAGTGAGCTGGGCGGGCGTGTCGCGCTTGCCGTCCACGCTGATGAAAACGAAGCTGACCTGATCGGACTGATCGCCGAGCACCTGCTTGACCTGTTTGAAGTTTGCCATCGTCGTTGGGCACTCGTCCGGACAGTGGGTGTAGCCGAAGAAAAGCATGGCGGCGCGTCCGCGTAGGTCGCTTAGGCTGATGGGGTCACCGGTCTGGCTGGTGAGGGTGAAGTCCGGCAGCAAATGCGGCGGATCAACGAGGGCGCCGCTGCTCGGCTGCGCGATGCTCGCCGAAGACACTGGCATGTCTGACTGAAGAACCGCGTTCGCCAGATTCCCGACCAGATAGCCAACCACAAACAGCGCGACGATCAGTGCAGCGACAATCACGTACCGGGAGCCAACGTTTGAATTCGACCTGAATAAATGGTTGAGCATGACTATTCCTCCTGAGTCACCGCTCCTGAAGTGGGGCTGTGATGTACAGCCCCACCCATAACGACCAAGCGATTGGTCAGGAGGCGGGCATCACGACGACTGCGCCCTGCATTCCCGCATGGATCGCACAAACGTAGTTGTAGACGCCGGGTTCGGTGAACTTCAAGGTGAAGCTCTGACCGGGCATGATAAACCCGCTGTTGAAGCTGTCGCCGCTGCCGATCTCGCTGCCGCTGGCGGTCGAGCCTAAGGCGTTCTGGCTCAGCGCGAGGATCGGTGGCGCGCTTTCCTGCGGGATGACCTCGACCTCTCCCCCCGGCGGGAACGACGGCCATGTCACGAAGTGAGGTTCCAGACTGTGATCGGCGACCGACCAAGTCACGCTCTCCCCAGCATGAATTACGGCAACTGACGGGAAGAACTGGAGCACGGCTGACGAACCGGCTTGAAGCCCGGCTTTCACCTCCAGCGTGCCGTCGGTGACCGTTGAGGGCTGGGCGGCGGCTGTCAGCGCGGCTGCCACTGCCTGATCGCCGTCCGTCGCCAGTTCCGCCGCCCCCGACGTGAGCGCCTCAGCCGGGCTGGAAACTGGCGTAGCATCGTCCACTACCGTCACCGAGCCGAACATGCCGGGATGCAGGTCGCAGAAATAATTGTAGACACCGGGCGCAACGTCCATCACCAGCGAAAATGTGATCATGGGGGTGGTCGGGTCGAGTGAAACGCCGCTGTTGGCATCGCCGCCCTGATAGACGCTGCCGTTGGCTGCGCTGGGGAACGCCACCGCCGGGTTGAGCTGCGGCAGGGGCTGTCCATTCACATCGGGGGTGATAATGAAATCGGACGGAGCCGATTTAAAGTGAATGTTATGAAAGCCTCCGAGTACCCACATCACCGTATCACCCCGATGAACAGTCAGCGACTGAGGCGCAAATGCCAAAACCGTGGTGTTGGAGATCGCCGAGCCTCCGGCGAGTACACTATAGGTTTGGGCATTGGCTGGCTGAGCCTGCACAGTCATACGCGGAAGCAATACACCAGCCAGCAACCCCAACAGGAGTGCAGCGCCCAGTGCCCAGTGAGACAGCCGCTCAAACCGAGCAGCGAACCGCAAATGGAACATTTTCAGCTTCCTTCCTCTCATTTTTGCTTTCATTTGGTCTACGCGCGATGCCGTGTTTTTCCCGGCGGTTGTGGAAACTCAATTTGCCGGAAGCGGCGGCAGCACGCCAAGCTGCTGCATCACGCTCATCATGTCAGCTTCGACCCAGTGTTCAACGAATTTTCCATCGGCGATGCGCCAGATTTGGATCCACGACACACGGATATGCTTGCCGGTGGGCGGAATGCCCATATACTCGCCCTGATGCGTCATTTCGCCGATCATGCGGTGAACGACCTTATCCCCTTCGGCGATCATGTCCTGCGATGTGATCCTCTGATCCGGGAACGCATCGAACTGCATCGTGAAAAAGGCGCGCACCCCGTCGATACCCGGTGGCATCCCGACGAAGGGCGTATGGTCTACGTAGGCGGGGCTGAATAGCGTTAGGGCTGTGTCCAAATCTCTGGCATTGATGAGAGTCTCGAATTTCCGAACGAGCGCTTTATTCGTTTCGACAGACATAGTGACATTCTCCTGTTCGCTAAGGAAGATCGTTTCGATCTCAGCGGGCAGCGACGGCTTTCACAGCGGCTATCCATAAGCGCGAAATGCTTTCGGATCGTTGATCTTCTCAATTGGCTGTGAAATTAGCCTATGACAGGGAGTGTCCCGTTGTCATGAGCAGCCGTCACGTTCTGGCTGGGAAAAACGCCCGGACAGGTCGGGAACATATCCCGAACGATCTTTATCCAGCGGGCTGCAAATGACGAATTAAGATTTCGTGTTCGTTTAAGCGAAATCCACCTTGCGAGGAGGTGCAGAAGACGCGATGGGTCAATCCAAGGAGAAAGTCCAAGCACCAATCTAAACCAGTGCAGAATACGGACCTTATCAAGTACTGAAACTGAATTCATGAAGCGTGTAGCAACATTGAGTTGGCTTTCAGAACCGCCGCTGCGCTGGCGTTCTGGAACTCGTGGTATTTGTCGTTTCCAATTCTTTGCCCCTTTCAGGCGCAATGTTTCAAGCCAAGACGGATTTCTGAGTACCGTTTTGCTCGCGCGTACTCAAGAGAGGCTATCGATACTCTGGCGATAGAGTCACATAGTCCAGATCAAACCAAACCTCGCTGTGAGGCAGGTACGTCAACCGCGCTGAGTTCGTCCGTCTGCCTGTCAAACGGCAGGACGTGACGGAACTCAGCGCAGTTGTGCTCGGATCAGAGATGCGGCTAGTGCGGGCACATTCCTAGTGCAACGAAACACCAGCGCTCTGTTGGACAAATCTCCCGATGAATGCAAGCGCGACTTCCGCGACTTCACGCCAACCATGATCGATAGTGAGCGAGTGTCCGCGATCTGGAATTTCTTTGATCTCAGTAATGCCGGGATTCTTCTCCTGCTGTTTGAACGAAGCATGGGCTATCGCCCAAGGAACGGTGTGATCATACTCGCCGGAGATAATCAGCAGCGGTCCGCGATCAGGATTTCGCGTGTCGACTTGCGCTTCCGTCCAAGGATTGAAATTGGCGGTAGCCGCCTGAAAGATCGGTCTGCCAGAGCCGGGAACGGAGTAGGTTTCGTATAACCGATGTGCTTCGGCTTCATCGACAACGTTGGCGAAGGCGTAGCGGAACTGGTCGAAGGTCAAGCCGACGGCGCGGGTAAAGTTGAGAGGATTGCCCAAGACGACCGACGAGGATTTGAGCGCCGAGAGCGGCAGCGGCAGCACCCCCCGAAACGGCGCAGGATCGATGGCGACTGTCACAGCAGACACACCCAGCCCTGCGATTTTCTGCGCCAGTAGACCTCCGAAAGAATGCCCGATGACAATCGGTTTGCGCTTGAGCGCACGAATCGCATCGGTATAATAATCTGTCACCTGCTGGAGCCGCTTGTGGGCGAAAATTTCCGGGTCGCCCTTCGCTTCATCCACCGTTTCGGGGTCGTCGGGCCAGCCCGGCGCGATGGTTGTATAGCCCTGCTCCTCGAAGAAGGTGCGCCACTTGTCCCAACTACTGGCGAGCAGCCACAGACCGTGAACGAATACTACTGGTTGCAGTCGGGAATCATTGGCACGATCGATGTCACTTTGTTCGTGGATTGTGAAAGTTGTCATACGATTTGCTCTCCTTTTATACCAGACCGCTCGGAGCGGTCAGCTCATGTGTTTTGAACAACAGGGCGGGTTACTGCGCTTCCCGCATTGTTGTGGTTGACGTCAGTTCTGCGCGTTTAAGTAGAGCCTATGACTTGAAGGATGATTTTGCCGGGAGTCTGCCCGCCCTTTTTGCGTTCATAGGCTTCGCTGGCTTGCGCAAGCGGCAGAACTTTTGAGACTAGCGGACGCAGCTCACCCGCGTCGATAAGCTGCGCGATCTGCGTCAGTTCCGCTCGATTCGCTTCTACAACGAAAAAGCTCGCTCGGACGCCGTAAGCGGCGGCTTGATCCTGCGGCAGCGGCTTCGCCAGCGAAATGAGCGTGCCGCCTTTCTTCGTAACCGCCCACGAGCGATCTAGGCTGTCGCCGACACCGACCGCGTCCAATACGACGTCGACGTCGTTCACGACGTCTTCGAAGCGCGTGGTCGTGTAATCGATCATCATGTCGCAGCCCAGTGTCGTCAGCAATTCGCGGTTCCAGGGCGCGTCAACGCCGATCACCCGCGCCCGCGCCCAGTGCGCAAGCTGCACGGCAAAGCTGCCGACACCGCCCGCTGCGCCGTGAATGAGCACAGTCTGTCCGGCAGCAAGTCCAGCGTGATCGAACAGTGCTTGCCATGCAGTCAACGCGGAGAGCGGCGCTGCCGCCGCTTGAACGTGAGTCAGTGAGGACGGTTTTGGTGCGAGTTCGGCGGGTCGCGTGAGCGTATACTCTGCTTCACTGCCATCCTGATCGAAGTCGTTGAACCCGTAGACGGCGTCCCCAACTTTGACCTCCGTTACTCCCGTGCCTACCTGTGCCACAATCCCGGACAGTTCGTGTCCGGGTATCGGAAATTGGCGCTCAACACCCGCCTTCGTCTTCCAAGTCGCCCCCCAGCCAAGCTCAGCGGGGGTGACGCCGCTCGCGTAAACTCGCACCAGAACTTCCCCATCACCCGGCTGCGGCTGCGGCACGTCTTCGTAGACGAGTACATTCAAATCGTCGCGCCTGTGGATACGAATAGCTTTCATTTGGCGAATTCCTTTTGCTCAAGCCGGAAGTATTGAACTCCCGGCTTGGCGTCATCATGTGCAGTGTCTACTGCGCAGTCAAAATGGATTGGGCAGCCGATTCGATGAAAGCGGTGACTTCAGCGGGGTGCGAGACCATCAGCACGTGACTGCCCGAAATGGTCTCGACAGTCGCGCCCATCCGCTGAGCGAAGAACTGTTGAGCAGGCGTCGGGATCATCTGGTCACCATCGCTGATCAGATACCACGTGGGGAACGACTTCCAAGCCGGTGCGCCGAATGGTTCCTCGCTCAGAATTTCGCTGGCGGCGATGGGCTTCTGGACGGCAGCCATGACCTGCGCCTGAACCGGATCAACATCGGAGGCGAAGTACTGCACGAAACCAGCCGGGTCGAGCCAGAGGTTGCCCTGAGCATCGGGGCGGAAGGCGACGACGCTGGGGGGCTGTGGGTCGCCGCTAGTCAATGCTTTCATCGTTTCGCCCTCATCGGGGGCGAACGCCGATTTATAGACTAAGCCGACGACATTCGGGGCGTCCGCGCCGAGCGCCGTGATCACGGCGCCGCCGAACGAGTGCGCAACCAACAGCGTCGGACCGGTCTGAAGGGCAAGCACTTCGCGGACGCGCGCCACATCGTCATCGAGCGACTCCAGCGCAATCTGTGGTGCGCTGACGGTGTAGCCGTCTGCCTGAAGAGTCTGGATGACGGCGTTCCAACTGGATGCGTCCGCCCACGCCCCATGCACCAGCACAATGTTGGGCAGGGCTTTTTTGTCGTCCTGCGCTTGAACCGATGCGCCAATCAAAGTGATAGCGAGCAAAGTGAGAGTCAGGGCGCTCAGCAGCGAGCGCTTGGACAGAAACTGATTCAATGGGTTGTGCTTCACGATGTTCTCTCCTCAAATGCTTTCAAATTGGGCTAATCAAACGATACGATTAGGATAGGTGGTGTAGCCCTTGCCGTCGTGAGCGCTTCCACTCATTTCAGCGCTCGAGATCAATCCGGATTGCAGCGCGTAGATGGCAGCTTCGGTACGGGATGAGACACCTAACTTGTCGAATATGTGGTAAAGGTGGTTCTCGACAGTTCGCGGGCTGATCCCCAGTTCGGCGGCGATCTTCGAGTTGCGAAAGCCCCGCGTCACCATTGCCAAAACGCGCCTCTCTTGATTGGTAAGTTTGTCGAGTATGACCATTGCTTGCCTCCTTCAAACCTAGGAACAGAACGACTGAGTCGGGCTGACGTGCAGCTATTAAGGGAGTGGTGCCGCTGGTGCCACATGCCGGTTCAACCAGACGAGCTGGTGGTTGATTTATTCGTCTTTGATAAAGTATTCCAGCTTAGTCCGCAGTATAATGTGACCAACCTGAGCAGTCAGCCGACATCGGATCCCATCTTGGATCACATCAGTTCCCCTTTCCGTGCTTCAGACGGATTAGCGGTAAGGAGCACGTTGATGGAGCCGTCTTCATACCGTGAACAGGACTACGCTTTTGGTCAGATAATGCTGACCTTGCGGATAAGCCTAGGCTTAACTCAGGAGGGCTTAGCCGAGTTTCTGGGTGTCTCCCGTCGGGCAGTGGGAGCGTGGGAAGCCGGCAGCAAATACCCCAACCCTCACCACCTCAAGCAGTTGATCGCCTTTGCCATTCAGCAGCACGTTTTTCCCGCTGGCGAGGAAGCCGACACAATTCGTTCCCTGTGGCGGGCTGCGCGTCAAAAGGTGCTGTTGGATGAACGCTGGTTAGCAGAACAGCTCGCCTTCTCGATGGATGGCGCGAGTCCTGATCCGCCAGAGGATCGCAATCGGCGGTTTGATTGGAGCGGCGCGCTCGCTATTCCCCACTTTTATGGGCGCGAATGGGAACAGTCCCAGCTTTCCGAGTGGATTCTTCAGGAACGCTGCCGTGTCATCGGCGTGTTGGGACTGGGTGGGATCGGTAAGTCGGCGCTTTCCGTGAGTTTGATGCATCGGATCGCAGCGCAGTTCGACGTCGTCATTTGGCGATCACTACGCGATGCGCCCGCATGTGAGACGCTGATCGCTGATTGTCTGCGCGTGATCGCGCCCCAGCCCGCCGAACTCATTCCTCTGGATTTCGAACAGAGTTTGGATCTGTTGCTGCGTTACCTACGCGAACAGCGCGTGCTGCTCGTCTTGGACAATTTCGAAACCCTACTCGAAGAAGCTGAAACTGCGGGAACCATGCGGCTTGGTTACGAGCACTATGGCACGCTGCTGCGGCGTATCAGTGAAACTGACCATCAGAGCTGTCTGTTGTTCACCAGTCGGGAGAAACCGGCTACATTGGTCGCGTTGGAAGGCAATCCATCGCTTATCCAGCTACTGCGGCTCACGCGCCTAGAGTCTAAGCCCTGTGAGCAGCTTCTGGTAGAAAAGGGAGTGGTTGGCAGCGATACGGAACAGGCGAAATTGATCGACCTGTATACGGGCAATCCTCTCGCCTTGAAGATTGTCGCGCAGACCATCGTCGACCTGTACGACGGCGAGATCGCGCCCTTTCTCGATCAAGGCGAGATTATCTTCGGCAGCATTCGTTCCCTAATCGCCGAACAGTTCGCCCGCCTTTCGGCATTGGAACACAGCTTGCTGCTGTGGCTGGCAATTTTGCGCGAGCCTGCTCCACTCAATGAACTGGCGGCGGTACTGGTCACGCCTGCTGCGCGGGGTCGTGTGCTGGAGGCGCTGCAAGCGCTTTACCACCGCTCCTTAATCGAGCGGGGGCAGACGCCGGGCAGTTTCACCTTGCAATCGGTCGTGCTGGAATATCTGACGGCGCGGTTGGTCGAAGAAGCGAATGACGAACTTCAGCGAGGTGAGTTCTCGCGCCTGATCGACTACGGCTTGGAACTGGCTAATGCCCGCGAAGATGTCCGGCAAACGCAGCAACGTCTGCTGCTGCTCCCGCTGCTCGACCATCTACAGCACATCCATTCCGATTCAACCCGCGTCGAGTCCCTGCTGATCGGCTATCTCGATCAGATACGCGGGCTGACCGATGCCGCTCAAGGCTATGCTCCGGCGAACCTGCTGGCGCTGCTGCGGCTCTTGCGCGGGCATCTGCGCGGGCTTGACCTGTCGCATCTAGCGCTGCGCAGTGTCGCCCTGCACGGCGTCGAGATGCAGGATTCGGCGCTGACCGGCGCGTTCATCCGCGACTGCACGTTTACGGAAACGTTCGACGGTATCAACCGCGTCGCCGTGAGCGAGAACGGTGAATTCTGGGCGGCTTCCAGTCGGAGCGGGGAAATACGGCTTTGGCTTGCGGGCGGGCAAACCCTGATTCGGATATGGCAGGCGCATACGGATATGGTGTGGGCGCTCGCCTTTAGCCCCGACAGCCTGACCCTCGTCAGCGGAAGTTGGGACGGGACGGTCAAATCATGGGATGTTGCCACCGCGGAACTGCGCTGGACGGGCGAGCATACCGGGCTTGTCAACAGTGTGACCTTCTCGCGCGACGGCACTATGGTCGCCAGCAGCGGGAATGACGCAGTGATTCGGTTCTGGGACCAACGCACGGGAGCAGAACTGCAAACACTGCGGCAATCAGCGGCGATTCCGGTTGTGCTCTGGAGTCCGGATGGTCACCTGTTAGCAAGCGCCGACATCGCGGGAATCATTCGATTGTGGGAAGTCACGCCAAGCGCGCCCGCAGTCTGCGTGCAGACATTGAAAGGACACACACGGTCAGTCACCGATCTGGCATTCTCGCCGGACGGCAGCAGGCTGGCGAGTGCAGGATGGGACAGCAAAACCAAGTTGTGGGAGGTCGCTACCGGGCAAGTTCAGGCGACTTTAGAAGGACATTCCGAAATTGTGTACCGTGTTGCCTGGAGTCCTGATGGGCGCACTCTGGCGAGCAGCAGTCGTGACAATACCGTTCGGCTGTGGGACGTCCAGCGGAGCGAATATCGAGCCATGCTTCGGGGGCATCACGCTGGCATACGGGGACTGGTATTTGTTTCGGGCAGCCGTTTACTGACCGGCAGTGAAGATGGCACACTCCGCTTGTGGGATGTCAAGAACGGAGCCTGTTTGCGTATTTGGCAGGGATATACGGCGTCACTGCGCGATGTAGACTGGAGTCCTGACGGAGACTATCTCGTGAGCGCTGGCACTGATTCATTGGTCACCCTCTATGAAGTTTCCCGGATCAACCGCAATCGGGTATTGGACGGACACAGCGGGGTCGTGTTTGGCGTGCGCTGGAGTCCCGATGGGCGTACTCTGGCGAGCAGTGAGCTGAATAACGCCATCTATTTGTGGGATTCGACATCGGGAGAATGCCTGCATGTTTTGTCGTATCCGGGCGATATCGGAAACTTTTTTGATGGATTAGCGTGGAGTCCTGATGGGCAGATGCTTGCCAGCGGGACGTATCGCAGTGGCGTGGTTGTCTGGAATATAGAAACCCGCAGCCAACAATGGAATCAAAATGCCGTTTCGATTCGCAACGTGTCCTGGAGTCCTGATGGCAGTCGATTAGCGGGCGGCGGCGGTGATGGCAACGTGTATATCTGGGATGCCGCCGATGGGCATCTCATCATGCAGTTAGCAGGACATAATCGCCGGGTTACCACCGTAGCTTGGAGTCCGAATGGGACGCGATTGGCTTCGGGCGGCAGCGATCAAAAGCACAGCGAATTGATCGTATGGGATGCAGCGAATGGAAATCGCGTCTGCACGATTGCGGAACCTCTAGGGTTTATTTATACGGTCGCGTGGGGATTGAACGAAGATGTCGTCATCACCGGGGATAGCAGCGGCTCACTGTGTGGCTGGAATGTTCAAACCGGGAAGCGTCTGTGGGTGCGCGCTGCCCATCAAGGGGCGGTTCACGCGCTCCGACGAAATGCGGTTACGTCGACACTGGCGAGCTGCGGCGACGATGGCGCGATCATGCTCTGGAATTTGGGCAGCGGCGATTATCTGCAAACACTGCGGCGTGACCGTCCCTACGAACGCATGGACATTCGCGGTATTCGCGGTTTGAACGAGGCGCAAAAGATGACGCTGCTTGCATTAGGCGCTGTGGAGAAACTCGAATCGAGACAATAGCCCTCAGGAATGCAAATGCCCCACTTCTAAGCGCTTCAGTACCCTTTCGACTTCGAACGATAAATGAGGATCGCAGGCAATCCGGCAAGATTGAGCCGACTGATCGCGCCGCCGCTACGCGGGCATTCGGGTTCTCGTGGTATTTGTCGTGAGTAACTCGCTGCGGCTGCGCGCCAAGCGCATCAGCGGCGCACCTGCTCCAACGCCAGCAGCGAGCGAACTCACGCCTGCGAAAGTCGTCTAGCCAAATTATCAAAAGAGCCGCCGAGGAGATGTCCCGGCGGCTTTTGAGTTTGCGCTCTATAGCCAACATCCCGCTTAAGCCTTAAGCTCACCGAATAGCGCGTGCTAGGGCAGAAACTCAGAAAATGCGGCGGGGCTATAGCGGAATTTGAAGTTCCCAACAACCTGAAACTAAAAAGTGGCGTTTCGACGGATATGGGAGCGCGGAGTCGAACGATGAGGCACAAGCATCGATCCGCCAGTCGAGCGCAGCAACACGGCGATGGGCTGCGCGCTGCCTTCGACCCGACGCTCAACGGCGCGGATTGATCCCACGCCAATTTAGAGCGCAACCGGAGCTGCCTACCCCAACCAGAATCACGTGGGTATAATCCCGTAATTTCCGAACCACTCTCAGGAGAATCCTCTTGGCTGAAGAACAACCGGCGGGGGAAAACCCGATCACCGCTGCCGACGTCGCCGCTGCTGAAAAGCTGATCGGCTTGGCGTTCACCGACGCGGAACGCGAACAACTGTTGGAAACGGTCAGCAAGCGCGTGGAGACTTACGCCACGCTGCGAGCGACCGAACTGCCAAATCAGGTTCCGCCCGCGCTCTACTTCGATCCACGACTGCCGGCACAGCGCGCTCCGCAGCCAGACGATCCGACAGCGCGCACTTTTTCGATCAGCCCGCCGCCGTCGCTGACGCGCCCGGACGATCTGGAAGACGTGGCGTTCTACCCGCTGACGCAGCTAGCGGAACTGATCCGCACGCAGCAGGTGACGTCGCTCGAACTGACGGAAATGTATCTTGGTCGGCTCAAGCGTTTCAACGATTACCTCCACTGCGTCGTGACCTTCACCGAAGAACTCGCCTATGAACAGGCGAAACGCGCCGACGCGGAGATCGCGGCGGGCAAATATCGTGGTCCGCTGCACGGGATTCCGTGGGGCGCAAAAGACCTGCTCGCCGTCGAAGGCTACCCGACGACGTGGGGCGCCGAGCCCTACCGCGATCAGACAATCGACACGACGGCGACCGTCGTCCAGCGGCTCGAAGCGGCAGGCGCGGTGCTGATCGCCAAGCTGACACTGGGCGCGCTGGCTTACGGCGACCTCTGCTTCGATACACGCACGCGCAACCCGTGGGACATCGACGAGGGTTCCAGCGGATCATCGGCGGGTTCCGGCTCGGCAGTCGCGGCGGGGCTGGTCGGCTTCGCCATCGGCACCGAGACGCTCGGATCGATTGTCTCGCCCTCGACGCGCTGCGGCGTCACCGGCTTGCGCCCGACCTTCGGGCGCGTCAGCCGTCACGGCGCGATGGCGTTGGCGTGGAGCATGGACAAGATCGGTCCGATGGCGCGCAGCGTCGAGGACTGCGCGCTGATCTTCACCGCGATTTATGGCGCGGATGGACTCGATGCGTCGGTGATCGACGCGCCGTTCGCGTGGAATCCCGACCTCGATCCGCATACGCTGCGGGTGGGCTACGTCGCCAGCGCGTTCGCCGAAGGCACGGACAACGACCGCGCCGTGCTCGACGTGCTGCGCGGGCTGGACATCGACTTGATCCCGATCGAACTGCCCGACGACGACCTCGATCCGCTGTCGGTGATCCTAATGGCGGAAGGAGCGGCGGCTTTCGACGACCTGACGCGGAGCAATCAGGACGATCGGCTGACGTGGCAGGAAGACGACGCTTGGCCCAACACCTTCCGCGCCGCACGGCTGATCACGGCGGTGGAGTACATTCAAGCGAACCGGCTCCGCACGCTGCTGATGCAAAAGATGGCGGCGCTGATGCAAACCGTCGACGTCTTCGTCGCGCCACCGTTCGGCGGACAAACCCTCGTGCTGACCAACTACACCGGGCATCCCAGCGTCGTCCTGCCGAACGGCTTCACCGAAAAACACACGCCGACCAGCATCACCTTTGTCGGCAACTTATATCGCGAGGCGGAAGTGCTAGCAGTGGCACGGGCGTATCAGGATGCAACCGAATTCCATCTCCAGCACCCGCCGATGCAGTACGCGAGCAGTTCGTAAGCGCCTAACCGGTAGTTTTGTACTCGCTTATTCATAACTCGCGTGAAGTAGCTACTCGCTTGGTAACCCAAAGACTCGAACTGAGCCATTAGCGAGTCCTGCGACTATATAGGTCGCTCCAAATGCAGTCGAGTAAACAACTCGATTGCGGACGTCGAAGTGAAATGTCCGCAGTAGTGTACCCGTGACAACTTCCCAGATGCGTATGCTACCGTCACGAGATCCAGATACCACCAGCCGATTGTCAGGACTCAAACTCACGCTTCTAACACTGCTATCGTGGGCATTTTGGGCGTTCTGCGAATTGGGGTGAAACTCGCGGATAATTTCGCCAGTTTTTGCGTCCCAAAGGATCATTCTTCCATCGGCGGCACCCGATATGAACTGACTACCGTCATTGGTATACTTGATACTAAAAATGGTCCCTTCATGCGCCTGAATCCTGTGCTCAATTTCGCCGTTAGCTAAGTCCCAAGTGATGATCTCCCCTTTGACGCAGTCAAGCGAACCGGTTTCAACATTTTTTACATACTGCCCACAACCTGCTGAAACAGCGCTAGTTCCATCCGGTGTCAGGTCAACTGCAAATATTGCCTCGCTGTGTCCAAAAAGGGTCCTCAGCCGCTCCCCCCGCTCCAGATCCCAATAGATCACTGTTCTGTCCGCAGAACCGGAGAGTCCCCGCGTCCCGTCAGCGGAAATCGACACCCCTAGAACGTAATTTTGATGACCGGATAGCTTAAAAATCCTCTGGTGCGTGTTGGCGTCGATCAGTAAGACGTCGAAATCGACCGATCCGGTAAGGATCTTGGCACCCCTCGAGTCGATATCCACAGCAGCAACGTCCGCATTATGGAAATCGAGATTGGTAACACTCGGTTCAGGCTCGGCGCTCAGGTTCCACAGCCGAAGGTTATGATTGTTGTCGGTTAAATCGTAGAAGGAACTAGAGACGAGCGTTGTTCCGGCTAAGGCGAGGCTCGTCACTCCAAATTGACCGTGCTCGAGGACAAGCCGCTCCTCGATATTCGGAATCTCATCGGGTCCAATGATTCCATTTGGATTGCCACTTTGAGCGGCAGTCAAGTCGTGGATTTGGGTAAAACTGATCACTACGGCTAGAGCGACAAGCAGAACCCTTAGATAACGAAGTTTCATAGTTAGCTTATGCATTGCTTTACTTTAGCCCTTTCGCTCCATTGTGATTCTTGCAAGTTACCATTCAATTTATGGGTGGTCCGCTAACCGTCAAACAGCGTACTCTTGACTTGCGCCTGATTATTGGTGCGGGCAGCTAATTGAGCAGTGCAATCGTTTACTTCTTTGACCCGGTCAGTGACATTACCTTTAAGAGTCTCGACTTGATCGGTCAGGTAACTTACTTGAAACGTCAATGTGTCGATTTGATGCTGCGTATTCGTCTCAAAGTAGGTTTGGAAAACTAGGAGAAAGACAACGATTAGAAGTCCCGCGAAAGCTCCAAGTAACCAACGGTTCATCAAGATCCGGTGCTTCGCCAATTCACGTATGTATTCCTTGCGCTGTCCATCGCTTTCCGGATCCTGTGGCTTCACAGCTTCCAGCAGCTTTTCGTGACCTCTTATGACGAACAGGGCAAAGACAAAAAAGAAAGCTGCAAGTCCGAATATCGTTGTAACTTGAGCGGCTACGTTAGGCATAGATAGAACTCCAATTCCATTCCATGACAAACTAACGGACATTCAAGGTTGGGTCTCAATGCCGCAGCGTCGAGACCCAACTTCCAAAACCTAAGACTATGAAACGGTGGATTTAAGTTGGAAAGGCGCCATCGCATCCTTGGGCGCATACTGGCTGACCTGACAGCCGGATGATCGACGCCAACGTCCAGTTCGCATCGTCCCGGTTGTCATTACGGTCTTTGAGCAGCGGATCTTCGTCCGGTGTCCAGTTCGGGTTCATGCTGAAGTAGGAGAACGGATCACCTAACAGCAAGCCCGCGAAGGTCGCGCAGACGATGGTCGAGCCGACTTCGCCGAGCTTCTCGCCCTGCTGCTGCGCCTCGGCTTCCTTGAGGATGTAGTACCAGAGGATGTCGTGATCAGGATCGATCTCGATCGGATTAAGACCGAGCTGGCGGGCGACATCGCTCCCGGCGGGCAGATCGAACGTGGCACTGCGCACCAAATTGCGGAAGGCGAGGATGTTCATCCGTGAACCCGCTTCCTTTTCTTCGCGCAGCACGGTGAGCGCGTTCGACAGCTTCGTATCGATCTTGCGAGCGCGCTGCGGGAAAGGTCCCGATGAGCTGGACATGTCGAGGAACCAATCCCACTGGACGTAGTTGTTCGCCGTTAGCGGGCGAAAACCGCTCAGGTCGTCTACGGTTGGGTCATTCGTGGAGTGGTCGAAGATCGGTGCGAAGACGCCAAAGTGGCGATGTGGGTCATTGGTCTGGTAGCTGTTGCGCACCATCGAGTGCCCGAAGCGATAGGCGGCGACAGAGAACTCGATGGGCATGTAGGGCTGGTTCTTCCAGCTATAGATATGCTCCAAGTTGGATTTCCAGCGGACGGTACCAGCGTCGGACGTTTCCTTGACGAGGACATTCTGATGGATGTGCGGGGTGGTCACGCGCGCGAGGAAATCGTTCCAGACGATGTACTGATAGAGCCAACGCAGCGTATTCCGCGCGCGCTCAAATGCTTCTTCAGCTTCCAGACCATCGTCGATGGCGCGCTGCATCAGCGTGTTATGGGCGAGCAGGAAGTTGAGCTGAATTTGCGCGACGATGGCGTTTTCGTCATTGCGCGGGTCGCCGAGCAGAGCGGTGCCATCGCTGTTGCGCGGCAGGTCGGCGAGTTTTGTTCCGGGAATTGCGCCGATCAAGAACTTGCCCTTGCTGCCCTTGACGTAGAGATGCGGGCTAGCTGAGGGTCCAGAACCGTAGACGTTGTCGAGATCGAGGCGCGGCGTGCGGTGGTTGAGCAGCCCGTTGGGGTCGTTTTGCCGCATCAGCGAGGATGCCGGGTCGAAGGTGATGTCGTGATCGGTGAACTGTCCGAAGTAGGTGTAACCGGCGGGAATGGTCGACGAGAATTCCTGCTCAAGCTGGTCACGGATACCGTCTTTGTTCTGGGCGATTTCCGTCGGCGAGAAGTTGGCGGCTGGCGCTTCGACCATTTCCTCGTTGGCAACTGTGAAAAGGAAATTTTCCAATCGCTGGGCAGGATTTAGCTTACTTTCCTCACTGTTCTTGTCTTTCGGCTTGCTGAGTGACCAAGGCGGTAGATCAGGAAAGAGCCGACCGTATGGTCCCTGATACAGGCGCGATCGAGGTGCAACTGCATCTGTTCGTTCAACACCGTGCTGCATTTTAAGCTCCTTGCAAATCACCTGCTTGAACGGGATTGTTCTATGGAGATAGATGCAAGAAACGCGGAAATCTCCATCTCGACCGGGAACTGTCCGTCAAATGATTTGCAGCAGGAGCGATTTGACATAAAAACTGGCTCATCCGTTAAACGATGAGCCAGCGTCGCTGTGCGGGAATCAAAGCGTGGGTTGGGAGACTAAATGCCTTGATCGACACTAATCGTGACCGGTGTTTGCTGGCTTGGGTTTAATTTGTGGATGACATTGACATTTGCGGTTTCGGCGGCGTTTGTCTCCCAGAAACCGTTGCTGCCGAGCAAGGCGACAATGCCACTCATGACGGCAGTAGCAAACGACGTCCCTGACCAGCGCCCCCAACCGTACTTGTTTCGGCGACCATAGCCACGTATCCGGATCCGCCGGATCTGGCTTTTGGGCTACGAAGTCGGTGATGCACAGACCTAAGATCCCGTTGTCCTTATCTGTAATGAGTTCCAGCTTTTGCGGGTCTGGCGGCTGGACGTCGCCGCCGTAGATAACAAAGCCGGGGTCGGCATCGCTCATCGCTGAGTCTGCTACGTCGGTGTAGAGTGTAAGCGTGCCGTCCCGGTTGAGCGCACCCACCCCGTAGACGTTGGTGAAATCAGCGGGGCTGCGGGTGGTGGCAAGCGGTTGCGGCGGAGTGAGCGCTTGCTTGGCATCGTTGCCGGCGGCTGCAACGATGATGGTTTTTGCAGCGCTGTTCCCGCTGTCCGACATGGCTGCCGGTTCCATGATTGTTCTCAAGGAGTTGATGCGCTGTAGGATGCGACTATAGGTGTCTTTCGCCGCTTGCGAAGCGTTTGGAGGCAAAGCCGCATCGAGTTCGTCCTTTGAGGGCAGATGCCAACTGCAATTGATGATCGCCTTAGTGTGATTACGTGATGTAGCTAGGGAAAGTGCCGTATTGACCATTTCAATGGCTAATTTCGTGTTACCCCTGCCTAGCTCGTTGATGGTTTCAATGATGTAGAGCTGGGCTTTGGGGGCAATGGAATGTATGATGCCAGCGATGAAAAGCCCGTGATCGTTCAGGGGATGCGGATTTTGGGCGAATTTTGTTGTCTTGTCCGCCTCGCTGCTGCCGCTGATCAGCTTTAGGGCGCAGTCACCGCTGCTATCCCACAACCCTTTTAGCAGTGGGTGATCGTGCCAGACTGCCAGCGCATAATCGAGCGCTGCTCTGCTTGGCATGGTGTCGAGAATGAAGACTGCAATGCCATCTCCGTCATGATTATCACCAGCGGCGTCGAAAAACTGCTCCAGATCTCTTGAATTTGTAGGGTAATTTGTCGATTTTGACTCTGCCAGCGGCATCAACTTCGGGGATGTAGGGTAGAGGAACGCCTCCCGGACCGCCTTCGACAATATCTTGTGTGGGATCAGGCTTGATGCTGTCGCTTAGTCCCTCTGTATCGAATTCCGCGCCGCACGATGAGGCATCGATCCGCAGGTTCGCCTGAGTGATCATCTCGGTGATCGGCAGCGAAAGCAGTACTTCGGCGACCGGCGTATTTGCGACTTCGCCGAGCGCTTCTGGATCCTCGCGGGAGTCAATGATCGTGCCGAGGATCAGGTTATTGGCGACGAGGAAACTCAGCAGGACTTCATCCTCAGGGTTAGTCACGGCGCGATACAGCCGAATGTTCGAACGCTCGCCACCGAGGGTCAACGTCGTTTGCTCTACGATGTCAAAGATGAAGTCCGTGCCACTGAGCACTGCGAGACTTTCCTGAATCCCTGCCAACGGGTACTCGGCGAGGCGTTCCCGAAACGCAGGGGCTTCAGCGATCGCTGGAAATAAGTCGAGCAGAAGGTTCCACCTAGCGCGGTCTTGCCACAGCATCGCGAGGGCACTGTGAGTATTGCCTTCTACCTCATCCACATTGACCTCTGGATCGTAGGTCAATTGAAGCAGGAATTCGCCTTTTTCGAACAGTCGGGGGGTGGTGGTTTGCGGGTTGTCGCTCATTGCTCTCCTCCTAGCTGCGATAGTGGGGCTAAATTGCCGATGATTTGAAATGCTCCCCAAAAGAATGGATGCAAATCGGGGGTCGATCTCAACAAATCCATCTGGACTTCGCGAAGCGCGGTGCTTTTTGCTGCGCCCTGAGCGAGATAGCCGTAGAATTTCTGAATGAAATCCGCCGTTTTTGTGTCTTCGATGCGCCACAAGCTCAACATCAACGCTTGTGCCCCGGCAAGCAAAAATCCTCGACCTAGCCCAATCGGCTCATCCGGTCCCAGAATGGCGGCTCGTCCCGTCTCGCACGCACTGAGCGTGACCAGCTCGTAATTGAGGTCGTTCTGCAAGAAGTCGTCCATGAAATGGCTGCCGTCGGCGAGTTCAAGGTGCGATAGCTCCGGTAGGTCGCAGCGATAGGTGCCGTGTGCCGCGATATGCAAAATCTGGCAAGGTTCCCGTGAAAGCAGGCTGCCGACTGCATTGTCGGCTCGAAAGACGTCACCCCCGAAGAGGCGGTTGACGTGGGCGGCTTCGGTCTCAATGCTAGGGAGCAGCCCGCCATGCGCGTAAGCCAGCACGCGCGCGCCCCCCGTTCGCGGCGTCAGGTTGCGGCAGATTAACTGGGCGGAGGGCAGAATGCCCAGCTCATATTGCTGGATCAGATATTCGTCGCCGGTGAACAGGATGTTGAAGGGCAGAAAGTGCAGCTCGTGATAAGGGACAATGATCAAGCGTCGATAGTTGGCAATATCCCCCAGCAGGTTTTTGAACAGATCGCGGTAGATGCGGTAGGAGAGTTGGCGCAAGCGCAAGCAGAGCTTGTCAAGCTTGGCTGAGGCGACGTCGAGCGTCGAGTTGTAGATCGCCCAAGCATGGTGCAGGTTGGCGCGAAGCATACCCGAAAAAGCGATCAGTTCGTCAGTTCGGAGGTCAAGTTGGCGGGCAACGACCTGATCGCGAGTAACGACGAACGCCCACCACGACTCGTCGTCGCAGTAATATTCGATCAGCGCTGTGTCCTGATCGAGTGCCGGTTGGATAGCATCAAGGTTGGTCAGCATCGCGGGGCTGTAGCCCTGCTTTTCCTGATAGTTCAGATAGAGCCGTTCCGTCGTCGTGCGGATGGCGGCTTCAAGCTGACGCAGCGTTTGCCGCGCATTCGATGATGGTGCCTCCGCCGAGTTGTCCAACACCATCGTCAGCGGATTGTTGTTGTACTGTAGTGCCTGATATTGGTCACGAAGATCGTCGAGGCGGGAGAGCAGCGCTTGGCTTGTCGGGTCGTGTCGCTGCCACAAGATGCGCTCCCGGTTAAAGAGATACTCCAGCGAAATTTGCGTCTTGTTCGATTCCAGCAGTTCCAGCGCGATCTGGAAGTCACCGCGCATTAAACGTAGGTGCATCAGGTGGTCGAAGGCGCTGCTGAGTTCCTCAAGAAAGCCGGGGCGAATGCTGATCGTCAAGTGCTGCTGAATGCTGCCGACAATCGCTCGGGCTTGTTCGTAGCTGTGGATGGCTAAATCGACGTGTTTCTGGAGTTCAGCGACCTGTCCCTTGATCACGTAGGCGTGATACTGCATGAAGGGAACTTCGAGGCGCAGACCGATGTCCAGCGCAGTACTCGCTGAAAACTCGGCTTCCTGTGGCTGATCCAGCCGCATGAGCGTGTCGCCGAGCAAAAGCTGCGCCATTCCTTCGAGAAACGGCGCTTGACACTCATGGGCTAAGTGCCTGCTTTTTTCGGCGTAACCGAGCGCGAGCGTCAAGTTCTGGCGTTCGAGTTCGATGCGTCCGCGCCGGATGTAGGTAAGCGCTAACCAGCCCTTCGAGTTCAGATCGGTAAACAGGGCTTCGGCTTTACTTAGCGTTTCGGCGGCGTCGTTCAGCCGTCCCTGCGCGGCTTCGGCGATGGCGGCGTAACCGAGTGTGCGGGCGACATCAAACGACGCGCCGACGCGCTCGAATCCGCTTATGACTTCCGCAGCAAGGTCGTAGGCGTCAAGCTGGCGATTCTTCATCAGCAAGTAACACTCGACCTGCGCGCGCTTGGCGTAAAGTTGGTTGAGTGTGAACTCGTTTTTGGCGTCCTGTTGGACAGAGTGGAAAACGTTCAGCGCTTCGCTGTAGCGCCCGATCGTTTGCAGCACGTAGCCGCGATTATATTGGCTGATCAGCGCGCGTTGGGTCTGCCCTTGCTCGGCGAACAGTTCGCGCGCTTTGTCGTAGTCGTTGAGCGCGTCCTGATAGCGGCAAAGCTGGTTGTAGACCGACGCCTGCCCCGAATAGATGATCGGGCGATAGTCTTTGTCGAGTCCATCGAGACGCGGAATGATGCTCAGCAGTTGCTCGTAGATTTCGAGGGCTTGGGCATAATCGCTCAATAAGCCGTGAACGACCGCCCGATTGATCTGCAAACGGATTAATTTGACGTTTTCGGCGTGCTGTTCGAAGACTTTGTAGGCGAGGTCGGCGTTCAGCAGGGCTTCGTCCACGCGCTGAAGGTTTACGCTCATCGAGAGGCGACCGATCCACGTCGAAGCTGCGCCGACCCAATCACCCGCTTCGCGGTAGAGCGCTTCCGACTCGGCGAGCGCCGCCCAAGCTAGTTCCAGACGGTCGTAGAGTTTGATGGCATCGCCGAGCGCCATTTTACCAAGGGCGATGTGGCGCTTGTTGTGGTTGATTTCGCCGATTTTGATGATCCGTTCGGCGAGTTTTTGCGAACAGCGCGGGTCGATCCCCCAATGTTTATCCGCGTTTTGCTTCAGTTCGGCGACGGTTTGGCTGGCTTCCGGCTCGGACATGGCGAAAAGCGTTTCGTTTTGAGCCGGATAAGAACAATCCAGCAGCAATTTCAAACGCTCATCAAAGTCCATCGTTTGCCCCTTTAGCCTGCTTCGGTGATCAGTGGCACGACGACGTGATGGGAACGACCGACGATGAATCGGGCTTCCAGCGGAGCAGTTTTCGCAATGCGGCAATGAAAGCTGTTGCTGACCGAGCGCACCACCAACAGCAGCGTTTCGGCAGACCATAGTTCGACGATCGCTTCGGTGGCGTCAGTCTCGTCAATACTTGCGGATTTGTCGTCAAGCATGATGCTGCCGGAAATATCCAGATCGGTGGACGAGGATTTCATCGTTATGGCGATCTCAAGCCCTTCGGCGCTGGCGATGATATTTTGCTCGCCGGAGCCGGAGCGTAAGGCGGTGTTCGCTGCTTGCATTTCCGAATCGGGACGAATGGTCACGGGCATAAAGTCGTGCGTTGAAGCCAAAGCAGCAGCGGATGCGTCGATCAGAAAATCAGGATCCGACATAAAAGCTCTGGATAGTTCGACTTCTTCCCGGATGTCGCCGTCAATTGCCATGAAAAACTCAACGTATCTCGCTGTTTCAGGTGACAGATCGCCGCTGACGTAATCGGTGATTTGCTGCGCGGTGGGTGGGGTCAGTGCCAACCGGATGTTTTGCTCAATCTTCAGCATTTGCTGGACACGCGCGTTAAGTTCGGGCGATGCTTGGAGCTTTTGCTGAAGCGCCTCGGTAAGCTCGCCATCCAGCAATGCTTGGAGTTCTTCGTCGGATAAATCATAGTGCTGCTCGGGCATCTTTAACTCTTTCACCTACTGAGATAGATGTGCAACTTCGGCAAACATCGCGTTCAGTCTAGCGAGTTGCTGCTTCCAGCCCAGTCTTGAATTTGCGGATCGTTTTGGAGTTGTTTACGTAAGATGTACACCCGTTTCGAGATGTATTCGGCGCTTTCCCATTTATCAGGATACTGTTCCATGATCTCGGCGGGCGTCATTTCGTAGTACAGCCGACAAAGGATCAGAATGCGATCATCAACTGAAGGGATTACCTGTTCAATTCGCTGCACGATGCCCGGCACGTTGAGGTCAGTGTACTGCGGATTCTGCGCGGGTTCGTTCGCGAGGAACAAGGGCATTCCCACTTCGGTGACGCGCGACTTTTGCTTGCGGTATTCTTCGAGGATGACGGTGTTGAGTGTTTTGCGCAGATAAACGAGTAGCTGCGGATGACTGCTGACCTTTTCGCGAAATTTCTCGCCGCCTAGATACTTCCAGACGCGGATCAGTGTGTCACTCGCGCATATCTCCGGTGACGTCTTGAGTAGAGCGGTCAGCGAATGCGCCCGTGCCCATGCTTCCAAGCGAGGCTTATAGATGTTATAGAGTTTGCTAAATGCTTCTTGATCGTCATCAGAGAGCGCACGGCGAAAGAGTTCATAACAAAAAGCCCAATCCCCCTGTCCCGTGTCTTTGTAGCGGCGCGTTTCCGACAAACACCGCTCGATAATTAGATCAAGCTGCACAGTTTCAATATTTTCCATATTTCCCCTAAATGCATTAGCATTCTGTATTTAGGGCGACAGATCTACCTGCCCAAAGGCTAATACATAGTTTATGGAAAAATTATCGACACTTTATCATGGTCTATATTTGTTGATCATGCAAATTCATTTCGAATTTGCAAGTAGCTTTCAGAGGCAAATGTTCAATTCGAATAGAACATAAAGAACCGATATGCGGGAGCAGAAGCAAGTACCAAGGGTCAGAGTAAACTCATCAATCCGCATACAATGAAGGCTCAAATGTATGCGGATATCTCAGAAAACTGCATACATTCCGAATTATTGGAAAACGATCAACCCTCGTGTCAAGGTCGTTGCCGCAGTCGCGTTCTTAGCCAGCCCGATTGCTGATTATGTCAGCGGCGCAACGATCCACTCGGAGCTATCCAAGCACAATAGCTACGGACAGCACAGTTTGAAATTGCTGCTGCGCTGTCCGTTGTGCATTGGGGATCTAGGCTGAACGCTACACGGGCTGCATCCGGATGGTGAAATGACGCAGGAACGGCGCTTGCCACTCGATGCGATAGCCCGGCACTTTCTCGCGCTGGTTGTAAATGGCGATCAGAACTTCCGCCAGATAATCAACGTGGCTTTGGGTATAGACGCGGCGCGGAAACGCCAACCGCACCAGATCCATCGCCGCTGGTTTTTCGGTTCCGTCGGGCTGCATCCCGAACATGATTGAGCCGATCTCCACGCCGCGAACGCCCCCCACCAGATACAGCATGTTATTGAGCGACCATGCCGGGTACTGCGCATCGGGTAAATGCGGCAGCATCGCGCGGGCATCGAGATAGATGGCGTGACCACCGGACGGCTGGACGATCGGCACGCCGACCGCGGTAATCTTCTCTGCCAAGTATTGAATCGAGCGAATCCGGTAGCGGAGATATTCCTCCTGCAAGGCTTCATACAAGCCCACCGCAATTGCTTCGAGGTCATAGCCTGCCAGACCGCCGTAGGTCGGGAAGCCTTCGGTCAGGATCAGCCGATTGCGGCAGCGCATCGTCAGATCGTCGTCATTGAGCGCGAGGAAGCCGCCGATATTCGCCATGCCATCCTTTTTGGCGCTCATGGTGCAGCCATCGGCATAGCTGAACATCTCACGAGCGATGTCGATGGGCGACTTGTCCGCATAACCTTCTTCGCGCAGTTTAATGAACCAAGCATTTTCGGCAAAGCGGCAGGCATCAATAAAGAACGGCAGTCCATAGCTGTGCGCCAGTTCGCTGACGGCGCGGATATTCGCCATGCTCACCGGCTGACCGCCGCTGGAGTTGTTGGTCACGGTCAACATCACGACCGGGATATTGTCCACGCCGACCGTTTCAATCGTCGCTTGCAGCGCCTCCAAATCCATGTTGCCCTTGAACGGATGGATCGTCTGCGGCTGCTTGCCTTCGGGAATGACCAGATCGAGAGCTTCGCCACGCAGATATTCGATGTTGGCACGGGTGGTGTCAAAGTGGGTATTGTTCGGAATAACTTTGCCCGGCTCGACCAGCGACGAGAACAGAATATGCTCGGCAGCGCGTCCCTGATGCGTGGGGATGACGTTCTTGAAGCCGGTGATGTCTTTGACTGCCGCTTCAAATCGGTAGAACGATGGTGACCCGGCATACGATTCGTCGCTGGCGATCATCGCTGCCCACTGGCGCGACGACATCGCGCCGGTGCCGCTGTCGGTGAGCAGGTCGATGAGGACGTGATCGGCGTGGAGCAGGAACGGATTGTAGCCAGCTTCGGCTAAAAATCGCGCGCGCTGTTCCGGCGTGGTGGTGTTGATCGGTTCGACGGATCGAATGCGAAACGGCTCGATGATGGTTTCAAAGGTGGGGAAATCGAATTCTGCGTTACCGGGCATTCGGACAATCCTTTCCAGACGATGCTGCGCTTTAAGTCCGTAGATCATGGAGAGTCAGCGGCAAATCGTCAAGCACCAGTGGATATTTCGTCGATATATACAGAATTCCGGGTCGCTTCGATCGATGCTCGCATTTTCGATTGCACGCAGAACTGTGGTGGTCGCGAGCGCCCGTTGTGCGCGTGGGTCATCATCAGCTATATTCTGTTGCTGATTATCAGCATGACCGTCGTCGGGATGAAGCGATCGGCAGCGTGTTCAATCCGCGCCTGTCGGTACGACAATAATGTTATTCAAAGGAGCACCTCATGACGCACACGATCAGCGAAGGATACATCCCCTTCAAAGGCTACCAGACGTGGTATCGGATCGTCGGCGCTGGCGAAGCCGAAGGCAAGCTGCCGCTGCTTTGTCTGCACGGCGGACCCGGCGCGTGCCACGACTACCTCGAAGCGCTGGACGCGATGGCAGCTACCGGGCGGCGCGTGATCTATTACGATCAACTGGGGTGCGGCAACTCCCACATTCCCACCAGTAATCCAGCTATGTGGACGATTCCCCTCTACGTCGAGGAAGTCGACGTCGTGCGTCAGGCGCTGGGGCTGGATCGCATCCATCTGCTAGGACAATCGTGGGGCGGAATGCTGGCGATGGAATACATGTTCACGCAGCCGAGCGGTGTCGCCAGCGTGACGATCGCCAACTCACCCGCCAGCATGATCCAGTGGGTCGCCGAAGCGAACCGGCTGCGCGATCAGCTTCCGCCGGAAGTTCAGGCGACTTTGCTCCGGCATGAGGCGGCAGGCACGACCGACAGCGCCGAATATCAAACGGCGATGCAGGTGTTCTACGACCGCCACGTCTGTCGGGTCGTTCCCAATCCCGAATACGTTCAGCGCAGCTTTCAAAAAATGGCGGAGTATCCCGAAGTCTATAACACGATGAACGGACCAAGCGAATTTCACGTCATCGGAACGATCAAGGACTGGGATGTGCGCGATCGTCTCGGCGAAATCAAAGCCCCGACGCTGGTGATCTCCGGCGAGTACGACGAGGCAACGCCATTGATTGCCGAGACGGTACACAAGGGCATTCCGGGTTCGGAATGGCTGCTGTTCGAGGGCTGCTCGCACATCACCCACGCTGAAGACCCGGACCGCTACCTGCGCGTACTCGACGAATTCATCAGCCGTCACGAACCTTAATCATGACGATGGCGCGACCGGTTTGCTCATGAACTAGTGCAGCACCGGCACGGTGAGATACCCTTCCGGCACGAACAACGAGCCTTCGGTTGTCCCCTGCGTCGCGATCTGGCGCAACTGCTGATCCAGTTCACTCGCCGTTACGTTCCCGGCGAAGTACGCCTGAAACGCGGCGGCGACCTGCGTCACTTCAGCCGCCGACTCGTGGACGAACTCCAGCCGGAAATGCCGGATACCGCTCCCGATCATCTGATCGAGGTGCTGGCTGGCGACCTGTGCTTCCGCTCCGAAAACCGTATTCCGGCAGCCGACATCCGCCATCACCGGATGCTGACGCCCCTGACTATCGCGGAGGGCGACTTTGTGGCTTTCGCAAGGATGCCCGCAGTCGAGATAGCTCGTCCCGGTCGAGAGGAAGCGGCAAAAGACGCAGTGCTCAGTATGGAACACCGGTAGATGCTGGTAGGCGATCACCTCGAAGCGCTCGCCGCCCATGCTTTGCGCCAGTCGGCTGATCTGGTCAGCATTCAGGTCGTGCGTCGGCGTGATCGTGTCGATGCCGAGCTTGAAATAGGTATCGGCGGAAAGCTGATTGGCAACGTTGAGGCTGAAATCGCCGATCAAGCGGATGCGGACTCCGTCCTTGCAATGCTTCGAGCAGCCCGCCGGAACGGACGACAATCGAGCAGTCGAGACGCAGCAGGAAATTGACAATACGCTGTTCCTGCGGCTTGAGCACGCGCGGGCTGGCGACGCGCGGGGTGATGCCCGCCGCCCGGATCTGCTCGACTGCCGGACGCAGCCCGTACAACTCAAGGTAATCGAGAGTGATGCTGGCTGGCTTAACCGCGATGGCGGCGTCAAGCTGCTCCGGCGTGCGGACGAGCAGATGAAGCTGCGGCGCTGACTCGACCATGACGTCCACTTGACGATCAACCGACGACAGCGCCGTATCGAGCGTGTTGACCGGGTCGTGGACAACCATTTCCGGTAGCTGTACCTGCTGGCTGATCAGATCGTTGACGGCGGACTGGCGCAGTCGATTGAGCAGCGAGCTGGGGATAAACGGCTCGCCGGTGATGTCTGCGGTCAGCGTGCCAAGTTGATAGGCGGTATTGCCCAAGCGCCCCAACTGCTGCGCCAGATAATCGAGGGTCACGCCGCGATTGTTCGCGCGCCCCAGCGGTTCGTCGGAGCCAACCACAACCGTAACGGCAGGCTGATGCGCCAACGTCCAGCGAATTTCGAGCGGCTGCCCCTCCTGCGCCGTGACGTGAATGTCCACCGCCTGCCGCTGAACGGGCACGTTGGCGTGCGTGAAGGGTTTAGCGGCTTTATCGACGTTGAAATCGTGGCTGCGCCAGACCCAGTCGCCGGGGCGGATGCGGTCAAAGTCGATCGCGCGGTTGCCGAAGAACAGTTCCAGCAACTGGTCCGCCGGTCTAACTTCGTACAAGCGCCCGCCCTCTTCCTCGATTTCCGGGCTGCGCCAGTCGGCGGCGTCGAAGACGATCCCGTCGCCCGGCTTGAGCGGCGCTTCGTCCTGAATCCCGGTTGGCTCGATCACGACGCGATCTTGATCGACCCGCGTCACCCGTCCGCACAGCACGCCGCGATGCCGGGGCGAACGTCCGCTGACCACCGCCTGATGATTGGTTCCGGTGACGAAATAGGGACCGGAGCCGCGCGAATAGACCTGTTGCAGGTCGAGCGCTTCCCGGCGGGTGACCGGACTCGGCTGATTTTCCCACGCGGCATCGACCGCGCGGCGATAGGCGTTGGTCGTCAGCGCGACGTAGTTTTCATCCTTGTAGCGCCCCTCGATCTTGAGCGACGAAATGCCGACTTCGATGAGCTCCGGCACTTGATCCAGCGTGTACAGATCACCCGGCGAGAGCAGATAGCGGGCATCGCCGAGCGGACGCAGCACGTCATCGACGATCATTTCATAAGGCAGGCGACAGGCTTGGGCGCACTGCCCGCGATTGGCGCTCCGTCCGCCCCACGCTTCAGACGAAAAACACTGCCCCGAATAGGAGACGCAGAGCGCGCCATGCGCGAAAATCTCCAACTCGCAGTCGGTCTGCTCGCGGATAGCGCGAACATCCTTCAGCGAAAGCTCGCGCGCCAGCACCACCCGGCTGACGCCGAAACGCTGCGCCAGCGCCACGCCCTCGGCGCTGGTGATGCTCATTTGGGTGCTGCCGTGAATGTCGACGTCGGGCGCAATCTGGTGGGCAAGCTGCGCCATACCGACGTCCTGAACGATCAGCGCGTCGGTCCCCGCCCGCGCGATCTGTTCGATCGCTTCGACGGCGGGCTGAAGCTCGTGATCGAAGACCAGCGTGTTGAAGGTGATATAGCCCTTGACGCCCCGGCTGTGCAGCGTCCGCATGACGTCCGGCAGTTCGGTCAGCGTAAAGCCGACTTTGGCGCGGGCGCTAAAGTGTTTGAGTCCGAAATAGACGGCGTCAGCCCCTGCCTCGATAGCGGCGTTCAACTGGTGCCAGTACCCGGCGGGACTCATGATTTCAGGTTTGAGTCGCATCATTCAAGCAATCATGGGTGTAATCGATTGGACGGAGGTGATCGTGCTGTCTGCATTATCGCACACGATGCGCTGAATTTCCAAGCCAGCCGGAGCAAGCCTCAAGGCAAACGGGTCAAAATCAATTTGAACCGCCAAAGGATGATCAAGTCGAAGATTTGAAAAAGAAATTCAACCGCCATGACGCCAAGATCGCCAAGTGTAGGGGCGCACGGCGGTGCACCCCTACAAACGATAAACGATGAGTCTTCAAGCGGTAGACTTGAATCCACTTTGGCGGTTAATGATTGTATTTGGAGATTTGCTGCGTTTGCCCTAAAGCAAGCCTCAAGATCGTAGGTTGAGCGCTCGGTGGACTCGATTGCCGTCCCGTAATGAGGCACAATTATGTCCTTCGTTCGGAAGGCTGGGTCCGCCTCGGCTAAACCCACTTGAACTCTACTCGACAAAATACACATAGCTGACTCCGTATGAGATCTTTGCTCATCTATTTGAAACCCTACTGGAAACAGGCGCTGATCGCCCCGCTGCTGATGGTGCTCGAAGTCACGATGGACTTGCTCCAGCCGCACATGATGCAGCGCATCGTCGATGACGGCATCCGCGTCGGGAACCAACCGCTGGTGTTCGAAACCGGGTTGGTGATGTTGATCTTTGCCCTGCTCGGTGCCGTCGGCGGGATCGGCTGCACGATTTTCGCGGTGCGCGCCGCCTTCAATTTCGGAGCCGACTTGCGCAGCAGCTTGTACCGGAAGATCCAGTCGTTTTCCTTCGGCAATCTGGATCAACTGGGAACCGGTCAGTTGATCACCAACCTCACCAACGACGTTTCGCAGGTGCAGGACACCGTGCTGATCGCGCTGCGGATTCTGGTGCGCGTGCCGTTGATCATGGTGGGCAGTTTGGTCATGGCGTATCTGACCAGCCCCCAGCTCACGCTGATCGCGCTGCCGCTGCTGGTGCCGCTGGCGCTCCTGCTGTGGTGGATTATCCGCCGCGCTCAGCCGCTCTACCGGCGGTTGCAGGATGCGCTCGACCGGGTCAACACCGTCCTGCAAGAGAACCTCGCCGGGGTGCGCGTGATCAAAGCGTTCGTCCGCGAGGAACACGAAAAAGAGCGCTTCGGCGCCGCCAACACCAACATGACGACCAGTTCCATTCACGCCATGCAGATGACCGCCATCACCGGACCGGTGCTGCTCCTGCTGCTGAATATCGGGACGGCGGGCGTGCTCTGGTTCGGCGGCGTGCAGGTGAGTCAAAATGCGATCACCATCGGCGAAATCATCGCCATGATCACCTACTTGACGCAGATGCTCTCCAGCATGTTGATGGTGAGCAACCTGATCATCCGTCTGTCACGAGCGTTCGCTTCCACCGAGCGGATCGTCGAAGTCTTGAATACGGTCCCGACGGTCCAAGATCGACCGCAAGCGCAGCAGACCTTTCAACCGCAAGGACGGGTCGCGTTCGAACACGTCACCTTTGGCTATGGCGAACCGGTCCTGAAAGACGTGAGTTTTGTCGCCGAACCCGGTCAAACGGTCGCCATCCTCGGCACGACCGGCTCCGGCAAAACCAGCTTGGTTCACCTCATCCCGCGCTTCTACGACGTCACCGACGGCAGAGTCACGATTGACGGCATCGACGTGCGCGACATCCGACAGGACGTCCTCCGCGCCCGGATTGGCATTGCCCTGCAAGAAGCCGTGTTATTTTCCGGCAGCATCGCCGAGAACATCCGCCAAGGCGCGTTACAGGCGGACAATCAAGCGGTGCAGGCGGCAGCGCAGGCAGCACAGGCGCACGACTTCATCCGTAATTTACCCGAAGAATACGCGACCTATTTGGGGCAGCGCGGCATCAATCTCTCCGGCGGACAGAAGCAGCGCACGGCGATTGCCCGCGCACTCGTGCGCCAGCCGACGATCCTGATCCTCGACGACAGCACCAGCGCCGTCGATGTCGAGACGGAAACGCGCATTCAAGCGGCGCTGGTCGAGTTGATGCGGGGGCGCACCTCCTTCATCGTCGCCCAACGGATCAGCACGGTGCTGAACGCGGACAAAATCCTCGTGCTGGATGACGGGCGGCTGGTCGCGGAAGGGACGCACCACACGCTGATCCAATCCAGCCCGATCTACCGCCAAATCTACGAATCGCAGCTAGGAGATCCTTCGCATGTCGCAGAACCGCGCTGAAATTCGCCTCGGCGGTCCCGGACCGCGAATGCAGGGCGAAGCCGCCCGTCCCCAAAACAGCCGCGATACCTTGCAGCGACTATGGGGCTATCTGAGCCGCCAGCGCTGGATTCTGATCGTCGTGGTCGTGCTGGTCGCTGTCGCAACCGGCTGCAACCTGATCGTCCCCTACCTCGTCGGCGTCGCCATCGACCGTTACATTCAGGTGGGCGATTTGGACGGCTTGGCGCGGCTCGCCTTGCTCATGGTCGGGATCGCGGTCGCCTACGCCTCGGTCTCGTGGGTGCACACGCTGTTCATGATCCGCGTCTCTCAGTACACCGTGCGCGATCTGCGCACCGATTTGTTCGCCAAGCTGCAAACCTTACCGCTGCGCTTCTTCGATCAGCGTCCGCACGGCGAATTGATGAGTTACTTGACCAACGACGTCGAAAATATCAGTTTGGTGCTGGCGGAGAATGTGACCACGTTTCTATCCAGCGCGATGATCGTCGTCGGGATGATCACGATGATGCTGTTCATCAACGTGCCGCTGGCGCTGGTGAGCTTCATCGTCCTGCCGCTCACCGCTTACTTCACCCGCTACGTCGCCATGCACACCCGGCACGGCTTTCGCGAACAGCAAGACGCGCTGTCGCTGCTCAATGGGCAAATCGAGGAAACGATCACCGGCGGCAAGGTGATCCACGCCTTCGGGCGCGAAGAAGCGGTGATCGCCGACTTCGACGTCAAAAACGAACAACTCCGCCGTGCCGCGATCTACGCGCAAACTTACGGCGGCTTGATGGGACCCGGCGGCAACCTGATCTACAATTTCGGGTTCGTCATGATCGCGGCGGCGGGCGGCTGGCTCGCCCTGAACGGCTATGCCACGATCGGCGTGATCGCCACCTTTTTATCCTACACGCAGCAATTGCGCCGTCCGCTCAACGACATCACCAACATGTTCAACGCGATCCAGTCGGCGCTGGCAGGCGCGGAGCGCGTCTTCACCATCCTCGACGAACGGGCTGAGATCGGGAATGCCGCCGACGCGCCCTCACTGGAATCGATTGCGGGCAGCGTCACCTTTGAGGACGTCTCGTTTGGCTATCGCCCGGACGTGCCGATCCTCAAGCACGTCAGCCTTGAGGCGCAGCCCGGACAGATGATCGCGCTGGTCGGACCCACCGGCGCGGGTAAAACGACGATCGTCAACCTGCTCTCCCGCTTTTACGACATCGACGCGGGCAGCATTTGCCTCGACGGGCACGACATTCGCACGCTGGATAAACACGATCTGCGTCGCTGCCTCGGCATCGTCCTGCAAGATACGTTCCTGTTCTCGGAAACAGCGCTGGAGAACATCCGCTACGGGCGACTGGATGCCACTGACGCCGAGGTGATCGCCGCCGCCGAGGTCGCCAACGCCGATCACTTCATCCGGCGGCTGCCGCACGGCTACAACGAGTTACTCTCCGAACGCGCCGAAAACCTCAGTCAAGGGCAGCGTCAGTTGTTGGCGATCGCCCGCGCGGTGCTCGCCGATCCGAAAATTCTGATCCTCGACGAAGCGACCAGCAGCGTCGATACCCGCACCGAAATTCACGTACAGGAGGCAATGCGGCGGCTGATGCACGGACGCACGAGCTTCGTCATTGCGCATCGCTTGAGCACCATCCGCGAAGCCGATTTGATCCTGTTCATTCGCGACGGCGAGATTGTCGAGCGAGGGACTCACGAACAACTGCTGGCGGAGCGCGGTTACTATTACAACCTATATATGAGCCAGTTCAAGGTTCGTGCCGAGCAAAAATCTTAGGAAAGCAAGAGGATGCCGCTGAGCGCGTTAGACGTCATCGCCCTGCGCGTTCGCGATGCCGTGCTCAATGGCAAAAGTCGCTGCCTGCGTGCGATTGTCCAACTGAAGTTTGTCCAGAATGTTGCGCAAGTGCGTCTTGACCGTGTTGATCGAGATCGATAACTCATCCGCGATCTGCGGATTGCTCGATCCCTTGGCGACCAGATGGAGCACGGCTAATTCGCGTTCAGTCAAGGCGTCGACCTGCTCCTCGTCGTGCCGCATCTGCTTGAGATAGTTTTTCAAAACGCTGGACGCCATCGCGCGCGTCATGGGGACTTCGCCCTGCATAATCGCTTCCAGCGTGTTAAAAAGCTCATCGGCATCCAAATTCTTGAGCAGATAACCGGAGGCTTCCGAACGTACCGCTTCCAGCAGATGGTCGTTGCGGTCAGACGACGTGAGGATGACGACGGCAACCTGCGGAAAGCGCCGTTTGATCTCGCGCGTTGCCTGAAGCCCATCGCCATTGGGCAGATAAATGTCCATCAGCACGACATCCGGCTGGAGTCGTTCAGTCATCGAAATCGCCTCAGCCGCAGTCGCCGCTTCGCCAACCACCTCGGCAAGCTCGCTGTGGGTTCGGATCAAGCTGATCAAGCCTTGGCGAAACATTTTATGATCATCAACAATCAGAACTCTGATCGACATCGTCTGATTTCCTTCTCAAACTACATACCAAGACGGACGTGAATCGCATAAAACAGGAACCGTCCCAAGACCTCGCCCATCAGCAGCAGCAGAAAAATGATGTAGATCGGAGCCATCAGACGGATGACCGGTTGTTGAGTTTTACGCTGCCAAAAGACGACGCCGACTAAGCCAGCGGCTCCGATACCCAACAGTGCCAAACGCAGCTCGAACAAAACACCATACAAGCCTAACAGCAGATCGAGGCTGCCTTGCGCCGAGGGTCCGCCCCCTGACAATAGATTAATTTGAAAGCCGTAATTCGCCAACTCGACGAGCGCCGCCACGACCGTCAGCAGAGTCACCGCCGGGAGTGTGCGCAGCACCACCAACACGTAACTTTGCAGCTTTAGATCCGGGGTGGAGTGCAGCTGCACGAGGTAAAGATTCAGCAGCAGCAGCACCAAAACTGCCATTCCCCCCAACAAAAACATTGCCGTGAAAAAGGCAACCGGCGTAGCAATTGAGTTCCAAGCCACTTGGGTTGGCAGCAAGTAAACGCGCGACATACAGTATACCGTGCTAATCCCCATCAGCACCGCCAGCCAACCAACCGCCAGCAAGAGTTTCAAAGAACCGCGCTTATAGTACTGAAGCAGCCAGACCGCCCCGATCAGAAAGACGAAGAGTGCGGTAAAAGTCACCTCGCGGCTAAGCCATGAAGTGCCGAAACTGCTGAAGGCGAGAATCGAAAAGAGCGGACGGCTGAGGTGGTAATGCGAACCGATAACCGAGGCAAACGCCGTGATGAAGATAATGAGCACTAAATTATGGCTGATCCGATCCGCCGTCGGTCGATCCCAGCGCCGCACCATAGCGTTGTAGATCAACCACAGCATCAGCATACTGCCGGCTGCCATCTGCATCATAATCGTGTAGACGGGCAGCGCCCATTCTCTTAGGTTGATCATATGCTTACGTTCCAGTTTGGAGAATCATGCTCTAATTTCGGCATTTTCCCGGAATACCGACAGGGCGCCGCTCGTTTCACGCCCATCGCCAACTTCCGGCAGTTCGCAGAAAACTTTCGTACCTTGACCCACCTGCGAGCGAATCACCAGCTGCCCGCCCACACTCTCGGCACGTTCCAACATCGTATGTAAGCCAAACCGATGTTTAGCGACGGTCCCGGCAAAGCCAGCGCCATCGTCGACCACTTCGAGGCTCGCTCCTTTGGGCGTTCGAGCCAGCGTGACGGTGACGTTTTCAGCTCGAGCGTGTTTGCGGACGTTCGTCAATGCCTCCTGCAAAATACAGACCAACTGAACTTCAGCTAAAGGCGAAAGCCCCAACCCGTCAGCGCTTTGATCGATAAAGCGCACATCAATGCCGGTTTGAACGCTAAATCCGTCAAGGTAGTCGGCGATCGCCGAAGCGACCCCGGCATCGGTAGCGAGGGTCGTGCGCAAGCTCAAAATGTTTTCGCGCACGTCGGCGTGAGCAACCTGAACGGCATCACGCATCTGCTGCAATTCTGCCGATAACTTATCGTATTCCCCTTGCTTCAGCAGCGCGTCGAGTGCCTGAACCTGAAGATTCATGTAACCGAGGATTTGCGCCAGCCCATCGTGCATTTCCCGCGCAATGCGTCCGCGCTCATCGACCACCGCCAGCGATTGGAGCTTGGTCGCCATCAAGCGATGCTGAATTGCGATCACAGCTTGATCTGCCAACCGTTCCAGCCCAATCATGTCCGTATTGGTGAAGAGTGTCGGCGTAAAGCGAACACTCCACAAAGCCCCGACCGGGTAATTGTCCAGCACGAGCGGCAAAACAGCCGCGACTTCGACATTCCGGGTTTCGCAGAGGCACATTCCCTCGGCAGCGATTGGCGAATCGAACGCATCGAACCGGGCGGGCAGCGCCTCGTGAATAGCAGCGATAATCAGGGCGTTCTCGATACTTGGGCGCTGATTAGCAGGTAAGGAAATAGCGCCCGCAGCATCGGCGTAGGCATACAACGCCAACTGCTGTTCACCATCTTCGAGCAGCCCAATTGCCACGAAATCAGAATGCAAAAGTACCTGTGCATTCCGCACGATGTCCAGCAAAACTGTATCGAGCAGATCCAATTCGGCGATGCGCCGACTAATGGTAACCAGCGCATCCGTCCAACTCTCGGCGACCTGCTGCGCCGTCAACTGGGCGCGATCACGCTCCAACTGGAGTTTTTCGACCCGCCGCCGCTCCATCGCGTCAAACACGCCCAGACCGCGCACGACAAAAAAGATCACCGCACTGGCGGAGATCATCCGCCAGAACTGCACCGGCAAACCGGTGACTTCCAGTACGCGATCGTAATCGAGCCACGCGATCACACTAAACGGCTTGGTATTCGCAACTTGGTCGGCGGGAACCGCATTGACGAGGGAGCGGTCATAGTTGTAATAGGACACCGGACCATAAGGGGCAGCCGGGACCACCAGCCCAACGACGAGCGCCTCGGTCAAAAAGGCTAAACCGGCACCAAACATCAAACGGCTGACGTCGTTCAGCCCCTTGGCGCGCAGCTCGTTGCGCTGACGGATGAAGCCAATCGACGCCATAATACTGCCCGGTAAGTACAACAGATAGCGCGACCAAATGTCGATGGGGATGTCGATTGGCGAGGGCGTCACGAAGGTTGTCATGGCGTAAATCATGACAAACGCCAGCGGAACGCTCACCACACCGGGGATAATCCGCGTCCAACCGGGCAGCGGCGTCATCTTCGTCAGCACCCCCCAGCCAAAGCGCAGCAGCAGCAGACCGGACAATGGCTGCAAAATTACCCGCAGAATTTTCAGAATCGACACGACGTCGGCGGACATGCCGCTGGCGAGAAACATGTCGATCCAGCCGACCCCGGCATAGGCGAAACCGAAAGCCGAAAGCCACGAAAGCTGACGATGTAAGGGGAAAGTTCCCCCGCGCCTATATTGGAGCAGCGCGGCGAGTCCTAATCCTCCAAATGACAGCCCATAGAAAAAATAGATGATTGGCATAGTACTCGCGCTAATAACAATCGGTTGCGGGTCTACTCGGTCGGCTTTCGAGAACAATCACCAATGAGCAGCTATTTTGTGAAGAATATCACCCAATGGGGCGATGTAACTTAATCATACCCTCCCTAGAATAGTTGAATATGCCCGAATGCCACTTTGATCGGGTGAAGTATGTAAGCCATTTTCGGCTACATCCAAAACCAGTAATGCCAAGTTGTAGGGATTTAAATTGATTGGATCAGTAGAAAATCTCGCTCTCGATGAGACCCTAACCCAGTTGGTGGGTGAGCAGCTCTTGTTTGAGCTGTTGGGGCGGATACTATACGCCAACCCGAGCCGCGCATGGGTCGACCCGCTGCTCAGCGAAGGCATCTTCGCTGAAGTACCGTTCGCCGCCGACCAAGCGGACGTGATTGAAGGGTTGGCACTGCTCGCCCAATGGACTGATGCCAGCAATCTTCCGTTGAGCGATGCCGCGCTAACCGAACTCCGCACCGATTTTGTTCAGCTTTTCATGGGCAACCTGCTCATCCCTGCCCCGCTTTGGGAGTTGGTCTATTTCGACGAAATGCGGCAAACGTTTCAGCGGGAAACGCTCGACGTGCGCGCTTACTTTACGCGCCTCGGACTTCAGATCAACAGCAACAACCGGGAACCCGACGATCACATCGCGTTCGAGCTGACCTTCGTCGCCCGCTGTGCCGAACTCGCGGTCGCAGCGCGCGAACGCGAGGACGATGCCGCGTTCGCCGAGCTTTTATCCATTCAACGCGCTTTCCTCGAAAATCATTTGCTGCGCTGGGGCTGCAAATGGGCGGAGTTAGTCCAGCGTCACGCACGCACGGATTTTTATCGAGGGTTGGCGCTGCTCGTCAGCGGCGGGTTGAAAGAGCTTTCCCGCATCACTGGCGTCGAAATCCCGACCAAGCTGCCCTATCCGGGCTTGGGGATTCACCAACCGGAGTAGCCAAGCCGGGAGCTTACCGGTTACTCCGAACACCAATCGCAGCCTAATCACTGGAACGGGGTCCTCGAAACTCTGCGAAGGTGAAAATGTGCCGAGCACAAGGTTATACGAAGAGGACGCATATGAGCGAAAATAAGTTGTTATCGCAATGTTTCGAAGAGACTCTGCTCTCAAGAAGAAGTTTTATGAAGTGGGGATCGGCAATAGCCGGGTCTACTGCTCTGGCAGGTACCCTCGTGCCGACTCTCGTCGCCAACGCCAACCCAGATCAGGCAGTCGCCGCAGCCGGTGAATCCACCCTGATGACCACCGCCTGTTACCACAACTGCGGTGGGCGCTGCATTCTCTATGCCGAAGTTCAGGACGGCGTCGTCAAGCGCATCGTCCCGGACATCCAAACCGAAGACACGGTTGACACCCCGCGCGCGATTCCCTGCGTGCGCGGTCGTACCCAAATCCAGCGCGTCTACGCGGCTGATCGGATCAAGTACCCGATGAAGCGCGTCGGCAAGCGCGGTGAGAACAAGTTCGAACAGATCTCTTGGGACGAAGCGCTCAATACTATCGCCAGCGAAATGAATCGCCTGAAGGAAGCTTACGGCAACGAGTTGTTCTACTTCCACTATGCGTCGGGTACGCAGTGGCGCGGTCCGGATGGACGCTCCCCGATTCGGCGGCTGATGCGGCTGTTCGGCGGTTACACCGACTACTACGGCACCTATAGTGCCGCCTGCTACTCCGCTGCCATGCCCTACATCACCGCGCTCGGAGGCAACTCCTCCGACGACCTCCTAAATTCTTCGCTGGTCGTCTTGTTCAGCTCTAACCCGGTCGTGACGACCAACGGCGGCGATAACGCCGGCTATTACTGCATGAAAGCGAAGGAGAACGGCACGCGTTTCATCTGCGTCGATCCGTACAAGTCGGACTCGGCAGTTGCACTCAACGCGGACTGGATCCCGATCAACCCCGGCACCGACGTCGCATTGATCGCGGCGCTGGCGTACGTGATGGTCAAAGAAAACATCTACGACAAAGAGTTCATGGCGACCCACGCGGTCGGGTTCGACGAGGACACGCTGCCGGAGGGTGCACCCGCCAACAGCTCGTGGATGTCATACATCATGGGACGCGACACCGATGGCGTCGAGAAAACGCCGGAGTGGGCGTCGCAGATCACCGGCATCCCGGTGAATCGCATCGTCCAGCTGGCGCGTGAAATCGCCTTGACGAAGCCGTGCGCTCTGATTCAAGGATACGGCTGGCAGCGGCGTGCTTATGGCGAACAACCGGTCCGCGCGCTGCCGGTCTTGGCAGCGATGTCGGGCAACTTCGGTATTCATGGCGGCGGGACCGGCATGGGTTTCGGCAGTGGTACGTCGATCAAGACCAGCGGCTTCCCCGAAGGTGAAAACCCGATCAAGCCAACGATCTCGGTGTTCATGTGGCCCGATATGATCGAACGCGGTACGGAAATGACCAGCGCGGTCAAAGATGGTGACGGGGTGCGTGGTGCCGATAAGCTGGGTGCCAACCTGAAATTCATGTGGAATCACGGCGGCAACACCATCACCAACCAGCATTCCGACATCAACAGCACCATTAAGATGCTGCAAGATGAGTCCAAGCTCGAATTCATCGTCACCTGCGACGTGGCGATGACGCCAAGCTGCCTCATGTCGGACATTGTGCTGCCCTCCTCGACCGGCTTCGAAGCCGATAACCTGATCGCCGGGACGGGTTCCGGGCGTGCCAACTGGTTGATGTACAGCCATCAGGTCGTCGAGTCGATGTTCGAAACGCGCACCGATCTGTGGATCGCGGAGCAGCTTGCCGACCGCTTCGGCTTCCTCGACGCTTATCAGGACGGACACACAACCCGCGAAGACTGGCTGCGCGAAATGGTCTCCGTCACGCAGGATGCCTACTCTGACTTCCCAAGCTTTGAAGACTTCAAGGCTCAGGGCATTTACAAAGTCTTCAGCGATGGGCAGGTCGTCGCCGGTGCGGACTTCCGGGAAGACCCCGAAGCCAACCCGCTCAAGACGCAGACGGGCAAAATCGAGATTTACTCGCCGTATCTGGCAAGCCTCGATTATCCCGAAGGAATGCCCGCCATTCCGAAATACATTCCCGAATGGGAAGGCGTGAGCGACCCGCTGCGCGAGAAATATCCTTTGGTCATGGGAACCAGCCACGCGATCCAGCGTTCGCACTCGACCTTCTACAACGTCGATATTCTGCGGGAAGCCCACCACCAAGTTGCGGATATCAACCCGCTTGACGCCGCCGCCCGCGACATCAAGAACGGCGATCGGGTGCGGGTGTTCAACGATCGCGGAGCGATTGAGATTGAGGCGCGCGTGACGCCCCGGATGCGTCCGGGTTGCATGGTCGTGTGGCAGGGCGCATGGTACACCCCCGATAGCAACGGCGTCGATCAAGCTGGCAGTGCCAACGTTCTGACGAAATATCAGCCGACGCCCTTCGCCAAGGGAAATCCGCAGCACACGAATCTGGTTCAGGTTGAAAAGGTATAACGAGATGGCAAAGCAGTTAGGTTTCTATGTAGACATGAACAGGTGCACGGGCTGCAAAGCGTGCCAGATTTCGTGCAAAACTGTGAATGAACTTCCCATCGGCGTCGTCTGGCGGCGCGTGGCTGAAGTCGCCGGCGGCGAATGGGTACAAGACGGCGATCAATTTGTTCCGTCCAATGTGTTCAGCTATTTCGTCACCGCAGCTTGTATGCACTGCGAAAATCCGCTCTGTATGCAGGTCTGCCCGGCAGCAGCTATCAGCAAGCGCGACGACGGTATCGTCATCATCGATCAAACACGCTGCATCGGCTGCCGCTACTGCGAGTGGGCTTGTCCTTACGGCGCACCGCAGTTTGACGCCGATCGCGGCGTGATGACCAAGTGTCATTTCTGCTACGAGCTGCAAGATGCCGGCGAAAAACCGGCTTGTGTGGACGGCTGCACTTTCCGCGCGCTCGATTTCGGCGACATTGACGAACTGCGCGCTCGTCACGGCGACTTTGATGCGCCAAGCCCACTGCCGGATTCTTCCATCACCAACCCGTCGATCGTCTATACGCCTACGCCTAATACGCTTATTCATGACTCGGCTTCCGGCGAAGTGATGAATGCTGAGGAGTTGTAATCGTGCGTACTCAAGAACTCGCGCTTGTCATTTACACTATTCTGGTTCAGATGTCGGTCGGAGCATTCGTCATTCTGGGCATGATCCACTTCTACGCGCTGCGCAAGCAGGGCGAAAAAGTCGCCAACCAGATGAGCGATTATGCCCTGCTCGCCATCGGTCCGGTCGTGGTACTGGGAGTCATCGTCTCACTGCTCCATCTCGGTAACCCTGCCAACGCTTTTCGGGCAGTCAGCAATTTGGGCAGTTCGTGGCTGAGCCGTGAAATCTTCTTCACGCTGTCGTTCGTCGGAGTGGGTGCCGTCTTCGCCTTCATGCAGTGGCGCAAGATCAGCAGCTTCCAAGTGCGGCAGATCATCGCGTTGGTCGCCGCAGCGCTGGGGCTGGCGCTCGTCTTCTCGATGACGCAGATTTATCAACTCGCGTCCGAACCGGCGTGGGATAGCCTCGCCACCCCGATCACCTTCTTCATTACGACCTTCCTGCTCGGTGGGCTAGCGATGGGCAGCGCCTTCACCATCAACTATCTCTACTACAAAGGCAAGAAGGACTGCGACGACATCGAAGCACAATGCGACATGCTGCGCAGCGTGCTCCAATGGATCGCCATCGGCTCGATCGCCCTGCTCGGCTTGCAGTTGGTTGTGGTGCCGCTCTTCGTTTCGCAGCTGGCAGCCGGTAACGCGGCAGCGGTTGAGAGCGCCGGTATGCTCTCGACTGAGTACGGGATCGTATTCGCGCTGCGCTTGCTGCTGGTTATCTTGGGCGCGGGCTTATTCGGGCTGTTCCTCTATCGGAGTGCCCTGCTGCGCCGCGAACGCTGGATGGCAACTTTCGTGATTGCCGCCTTCGCCTTCGTGCTCGTCGGCGAACTGCTCGGACGCTTCCTGTTCTACGCCATTCGCGTTCGGATCGGGATCTAGCTTAATCGATTACGGCTCGTATCCTAGATAAAGTGTCACGGAGGCGTCGGCAAGTAAGCCGACGCCTCTACTTTTTCAAGGCGTCATGCGTCCCTCTAAATCCCCGTCTCCCGGCGAAACAGGTGAATCGAGAAGTCCACTTCAGTCGTCAGTTGGGGTAAAGCCAGCAGACTTGCCCGTTTTTCCGGTGACGTACGCCAATAAAAGGGCGTCATCTGCAGCAGGTTGCCGATATCGTCCGGGTTAGCCAGCGTCATTTGATAGCGGATGTCCTGATGGTCGATCAGCGCAAAGTGGGGCGCGAATTCGTCGTGCGCCAGCACTGCATAGGGCTTGACCTGCTCATAGATGAGGGCGCGCAGTTCCCGCAAGTGATTCAGTGCAGGGCTGACGACGAGCAAGAGACCGCGCTCAGCGACGACGCGGGCGAACTCCCCGGTATCTCTAGGAGCAAAGACGTTCAAAATGCAGTTGATGGATGCAGCTTGAAGCGGAAGATGCGCGATGCTCGCCACGGCAAAGTTTGCTGCTCGATACTGCTTCGCCGCGTAACGAATCGCATCCCTAGAGATGTCGATGCCGTAATAGTCACCGGGTCGCGCTAGCCGGTTTTGCAAATAACCGAGGTAGTAGCCTTCCCCACAACCGGCATCCAACACATTCATCGGAGCGGCGTCATTACCATAGCGGACAAGCATCTCGCCGATCGCGGCGACCAGCGGCTCGTAAAAGCCTTGGGACAAGAAATTCTTGCGACTGAGAATCATCGCTTTGCTATCACCGGGAGCCTTCGAGTGCCGCTGGTTGGGCGGCAGTAAATTGACGTAACCTTCCTTGGCGACGTCGAAATTGTGGCGGTTGTCACAGTGATAGCTGGAAGCGTTCCGATGTAGGGGTAGTCCACAAAGCGGACATTGAAATAGGTTCGGCATCATAGGGAGATGTTACAACGGAGTTGAATCCGTCCGCTAGGGATAACCGTCCTTGTCAGCTTGATCTCGGCGCGATTCAATCAGCCGGAACGTATCCCGGCAGCGGCTCAGACGTCGAGCTGCACGGTCACGGTATCGCCCTGTTCGAGCTGCTCAGCTTTGCGAACCGCCACCTTGATCGGCACGAGGTACAGCCCATCTTTAGGAAACAGCGAGGTCTTGAACTCGGTTTTGCCGATCCGAACGGTCACCGGAATCACGCCCCAACCGTAGGTGACCAGAGTCGAGATCGCTTTGATGTCACGGCTTTGCTGTTCGGGCACCGCCACGAAGAAAAACGGAGCCGGTCCACGCCAATAGATAATCTCGCCCTCGAATTCAATCTGCATGGGACGTCAACCACCTGACGATCAACGAATTGGTACTCAAAGAGCATAGTACAGTATGAATCTCGCCGTCAATCCGGTAAGGCGTATGCCGTCCCTATCATTATGCAAAAGCGGATGTAGGCGAGGCGTTGTAACAGTTCAAGACTGCGAGGGAAACGTGCTAGGGGCATCTGTGAACGAACTCGCGCCCGCCAAAGCCGTCTGGAAATATTCTAAGCAATCGGAAAAATCACCGGCAGCCTTTTATTAGGATTTACGATAAGACAGGCATAGTCAATCCCAGATGTATCACAATGAATAGTCAATCTTGGCGATAAACCCTATAATACAAGTATCTTAAGAAATCGGGGGGAGACACATGGCGAACAAGACTGAGGGTGTAAAAATACTTGTTCAGGATGTACTTAAAACGTTCTCCCAGCCCTATGGAGAAGATATTATCGAGGATTTATGTTTAGCCATTGAGTATCACCGCGATTGGCGCCGACGCTATGATGAATTATGCGCTGACCTTCGACCAATGGGTAGTAAATAACTGGGTTGGTCAATATACTAAAGAAATAACTGGAATGCGCAGCCTACGCGAGGTTGAGGCGAAGAGAAGTAACCTTATTACCGCCTACACAAAGCTCAGCGTATAAGTAATATATAAGGTCGTTAAACTGTATCAACGATGTGTTGATGGCAAAGCCAATGAACAGCACATTCACGGCGATTCTCAAGCAGGATGGCGACTGGTGGGAGCGGTTCGATTGAAGAAGTCCCCGGCACAAACTGCCAAGAACGCACACGCGAAGAATCTGATCGAGAGCATCAAGATTGTGCTGCAAGAAGCATTGGAGTTCAATCGCCAAGAAGCCCTCGACGCTGCCAGTGAGGGTTTCGAACTCAAATCGCATTGTCTTGTCGAAGCGCATCGACATATCCTCTTCAAACTTCTGCGGGCGCAACGACTGCGATACTGCTCCGAGAAGGCGCTAACCATTCGTGGTGGCACAACCAACTGAATAAGCGATCCGCTATGCCGCGCCATATCGAAATCAGCGACATCCTCGCCAAGAAAATCTGCGAAGACCTTATGCATTCACAATAAATGGCGCGAATGCCGACAAGTAAATGTTATTTGCTTCTACTTGACCTTGTCCATCGCTCCGCATCAGCGGACGTGAGCGTTCGAGATCGCAAGGATGATGCGGCAAACCAGCCTTGCGACCTGTTAAAGTGGTCTTGTTAGCGCAAGAAGGCTTCGTGCAAGCCGCCGTCCACGCTGAAAATCTGCCCGGTGGTCTTGCTGAAGGCGTCGGTGCTGAGCAAGTAAGCGACTTCCGCCTGATCCTCCGGCGTGATCGGCTGCTTGGTCAGCGTGCGCTGAGCGTAGAAATTCGCCAGTTTGTCGCGCAGCGCTTCGGTATCCTCGGACTCGTCGTAGCCGATCTTGTACTTGACCAACGAACTGATCACGCGGTCGCGCGGGAACATGCTGCTGCCCGCGACCACCGTCGCCGGAGCCAGCCCGTTCACCCGCACCAGCGGCGCGAGTTCGACCGCCAGTTCGCGGACGAGGTGATCGGCGGCAGCTTTGCTGGTGTCGTAAGCGACCGATCCCATCTTGGAGACGACGGCGTTGACGCTGGTTGTCAGCACCAGCGATCCGTGCAGATTTTGCGCCTGCCAGATGGCGCGCGCTTCGTCGGCGACGAGGTAGCCCCCCAGCACGTTGACGTCGAAGGTCAGCCGCCACTGGGCATCGCTGACGTGTCCGCTCTTATCCGGCGGGACGAACACGCCCGCCGTGATGATGATGTTGTCCACGCCGCCGTAAGCCAGCAGCACTTGATCGAGCAGCGCGCGCACGCTGGCGCGGTCGGTCACGTCCACGCCCAAGCCAATCGCCGGACCACAGCCCGAAATCCCCGTCCCGGCGACGCCGATGCCGACGCCGTAGGTCTTGGTCAGTTCGTCGGCGGTCGCTTGCGCGGCTTCCAAGCTCAGGTCGGCGCAGACGACATGCGCGCCCTCTTTTGCGACCCGCTCCGCAACCGCTTTGCCGATGCCGCTGCCCGCGCCGATCACGATCACGGCGTTGTGTTCGAGCGTCTTTTCCGGCGGCATCCGGCGCAGCTTGGCTTCTTCGAGCAGCCAGTATTCGATGTCGAAGGCTTCCTGACGCGGCAGCGCGACGTACTCGCTGACCGCCTCCGCGCCGCGCATGACCGCGACCGCGTTGGTGTAGAACTCCGCCGTCACCCGCGACTCGCTCTTGTTCTTGCCGAAGGCGATCATGCCGACGCCGGGGATCAAGACGACCGTCGGGTTGGGATTGCGCAGCGCGGGCGAGTTCGGATGCTTGCAGGCTTCGTAGTAGGCGGCGTAGTCCTTGCGATACTGCTCCAGCCCGCTTTCGAGCAGACCGATCAAAGCGGCGGTGTCGTCCCGCTGGGGATTCCAATCGACGAACAGCGGCTTGATCTTCGTCCGCAGGAAGTGATCCGGGCAAGACGTGCCCAGTTCCGCCAAGCGCGGCGCATCGCTGCTGTTGACGAAGCTCAAAATCGCGTCGGTCGCCTGAATCGTGCCGATGAAACGCTTCTCCTGCGAGACCAGCCCACGCAAGCGCGGCAGAACGTCAACCAGCACCTGCTCGCGTTGATCGTCGGGCAGGGTTTGATATTTCGCGCCGCCGAAGGCATTCGCGCCGAGATCGTGTGCCTCAAGGTAGCGCGCCGCCAGCTCGATCAGCGTCAGCGAGAGTTCGTAGCATTCCTTGTCGTCGTTCGCCCAGTTGATCAGCCCATGCGCGCCGAGGATGATCCCCTTGATGCCGGGGTGATCCTTGATCGCCTGCTCCAAGATCAAGCCGAGGTCGAAGCCGGGGCGCTGCCAATCGACCCAGACCACTTCGTCGCCGTAGATTTCCTTAGTCAGCGCTTCGCCATCTTTGCAGGCGGCGATGGCGATCACGGCGTTCGGGTGGGTGTGATCGACGTGGGCGTAGGGGACGAAGGCGTGCAGCGGCGTGTCAATCGAACTGGCGCGCGGGTTGAGGTTGTAGACGGTGTGCGGATACATAGCGACCATCTGGTCCTCGATCGGTGTCTTGACGCCCTTCTCGTCGGCAGCGTCGTAGACGTCTTGCAGCGCGATCAGCTTGTCCATGTAGAGCGAGGCGAAATTCGCCTGCTTCGAGGTGCGCAGGTCGCCGCCGGAGCCTTTGACCCACAGCACTTCGACCGGCGCATTGGTCAGCGGGTCAACCATCGTGATCTTGCTCGACGTGTTGCCGCCGCCGGTGTTGGTGATCCGCTGGTCGTTGCCGAGGATGTTCGAGCGATAGACCAGCCGCTCGACCGGATCGAGCGAGTTGGCGTAGGCATCATCCCATTGATAGCTGACGTGCCGGTATGCTTCAGGTTGGTAGTACTGCATGTTCACTCCTTAGCGCGCTCCGCGCGGTACGGTCAGGTCAAAATTCAGTCTTGCCGTCGTAGGGGCGCAGCGCCCTGCGCCCTACCTATTTACATGTAGATTCCCGTTGTAGGGGCGAGGCATGCCTCGCCCCTACCCGCAGAAATCCGCTCGTGAGCCATGATCCATAACTCACGCGAAATACTGGTTCTTAGGAACTCTCTAGCAATTGCTGGTACGCTTCATCCCACCATGCGCTCGACACGGGCTGATACGTCCGCGTGACGCCCATGTCGGCGATGATCTGGCGGGCTTGGCTCACGTTGTCCAGTTCGCCCAGCGCGATCAGTTGGACGGCGGCGTTGCCGAGCACGGTCGCCTCAATCGGACCGGCGACGACCGGGATTCCGGCGGCATCGGCGGTGAATTGGTTGAGCAGTTCGTTCTGCCCGCCGCCACCGACGATGTGGATCGCCTTGATGTCTTGCCCGGAAATCTGCTGCATTTGGTCGAAAGTCAGCCGGTATTTCAGGGCGAGGCTTTCGAGCACGCAGCGCACGATCTCGCCGTGCGTCTGCGGCGGCGGGACGCCATGTTCGGCGCACCACGCGCGGATGCGCTGCGGGTGATCGCCGTGCGGCAGGAAACGCGCGTCGTCCACGTCGATGATCGCCGCCGAGGGCTGCGCCGCCCGCGCCAGATCGACCATTTCGCCGTAGCTGTAAGTCGTGCCTTCGCGCGCCCACGTCGCCCGAACTTGCTGCAAAATCCACAAGCCCATCACGTTCTTGAGCAGGCGATAGGTGCCTTCGACGCCGCCCTCGTTGGTGACGTTGGCAGCATAAGCCGCCTCGTCGATGATGGCGTCGTCCACTTCGACCCCGGCGAGGCTCCACGTCCCGCTGCTGATGTAGGCGTAATCCCGGCTGGTCGCGGGGACGGCGGCGACGGCGCTGCCGGTGTCGTGGGTCGCCGGAGCGATCACCGGGATGCCGTCGTATTCGCCCAAGCGCGTCCCCGGCGGCACGATCTCCGGGAACAGCCGCGACGGGATGCCGAGCGCGTCTTGCAGCCCAGTCGCCCACGCCCGCGTGCGCGGGTTGATCATCTGGGTGGTGGTGGCGTTGGTGAACTCGCAGACCTTCACCCCGGTCAGCCAGTAGTTGAACAGGTCGGGGATGGTGAGGAAGGTCGCGGCGGCATCCAACTGCGGCGACTTGCTCACCACGAGGCTCATGATCTGGTAGATCGAGTTGATCGGCATCATCTGAATGCCGGTCTGCTCGAAGACTTCACGCCGCGGGACGCGCGCGTAAACGGCGTCCATCATGCCCTCGGTGCGAGCGTCGCGGTACATCACCGGGTTGGCGAGCAGCGCCCCCTGCGCGTCGAGCAAGGCGTAATCCAGCGCCCACGTATCGACGCCGATGCTGGCGGGATGCTGAGCCTTGCCCTGCTCAATCCCCTGCTGGATGTTGCGCCACAGGTGCAGCACATCCCAGTGGATCGTGCCGCGCACGTTGGTGACCGGGTTGGGGAAACGATTGAGTTCTTCCAGTTCGAAGTGCGTCCCGTCAAAATGAACCGCCATCACCCGACCGGACTCCGCGCCCAAGTCGACGGCGAGCACTGTTTTACGCGCCATGATTCCTACCGTTCTGACAATACCGCGTGTTCATACGCTTTGATCTCGTCCATGAAGCCGAAGCCGACCGGCACGCCCTGTCGCTGACAGTAGGTGTCCCAGACCGCGCCGAAGGGCAGTCCCTTGCTGGCTTCGAGCAGCGCCAAGCGACCGGTGAAGTCGCCCTCCGTTTCGAAGCGGCAGAGCAGCTCGCGCGGTTCGACCAGCGCCAGCAGCAGCGCGCGTAAGGCATTGCGCGTGCCAATCGTCCATGCCGCCACCCGGTTGATGCTGGCGTCGAAGAAATCCAGCCCGATATGCACCCGCGACAGAAATTCGCCGCGCACGATCTCCTGCATGATGAAGTTCAAGTCGTCGTTGAGCGTGACCACGTGGTCGCTGTCCCAACGGACGGCGCGGCTGACGTGCAGCAGCAATTCCGGCACATAGAGCAGGCTCGCCGAAATCTTGTCGGCGATGCTCTCGGTCGGGTGGAAGTGTCCGGCGTCGAAGCACAACAGCACGTCGGAGGCGGCGCTGGCGGCGCGGCTGGCGGTGTAGCCTAAGTAGAATTCATTCGAGCCGACCACGTAGCTTTCCGAGCCGATGCCGAACAGCTTGCTCTCGACGGCGTCGAGGTTGTGCTGGGGATCGAGCGGCTCGGCGAAAATCTCGTCCAGCGCGGCTTTCAGGCGCTCGCGCGGCGCTTTGCGATCCACCGGCGTGTCTTTGTAGCCGTCGGGAATCCAGATGTTGGTCACGCAGGGCGTCCCCAACTCGCGCCCGAAGTACGCGCCGATCTCGCGGCTGGCGATGCAGTGGTCGATCCAGAACTGGCGCACGCCCGCGTCCTGATGCGCCAGCGTGAAACCGTCGTCCGCCAGCGGATGCGAGAACAGCGTCGGGTTGAAATCCAGCCCATGCTGATTGGCTTTCGCCCAATCGACCCAGCCGGAGAAGTGCTCCGGGCGGATTTCGTCCCGCTCGACTTTGACGTCGCTGTCCAGATAAATCGCGTGCAGGTTGAGCCGGTGCGTGCCGGGGATCAAGCTGTACGCCTTGTCCAAATCCTGCCGCAGTTCGGCGACGGTGCGCGCCTTGCCGGGATAATTCCCGGTCGCCATGATGCCGCCGCTCAGCGGGCGATCCGGGTCTTCGAAGCCGACCACGTCGTCGCCCTGCCAGCAGTGCAGGCTGATCGGTATCGATTGCAGCGCCGCCAGCGCCGCCTCGGTATCGACGCCCAGCGCGGCGTAACGCTCGCGCGCCAGTTGGTAAGCGGCGTCTATTTGTTGTTCACTCGGATTATTTGGCATAAAAAACCTCAATCTAAATGAAAGATTTCCTCAAGTTCGATGAACAGGGCGTCCGGGTGCGCGCCTTCGGGGATTTCGAAGTAGCCGCTCATCTGCGCTTGCCAGCGATCGTTGACCTCGGTGGCAGCCATCGCCGCTTGCGCCGCTTGCAGCGATTCCGGCGTCTCGAAATAGCCGAACAGCGTGCCGTCGTCGCGCAGATAGATGCTGTAGTTGTGCCAACCGCTGGCGCTGAGCGCGTCCAGCATCTCCGCCCAAACGTGACGGTGCCGTTCCTTGTACTCGTCGATCAGTTCCGGTTTGACTTTCAGGGTGAAGCCGATCCGTTTCATAGGTCTCCTTTCCCGGCTGCTCAAGGCACAAGCGGCGGTCCCCAGATTGCGTAATCTTATGCTGCCTAGTGTACCGAATCTGGCGACCTGAAGACACAAAACCAGCGCGGAAAGTCGTGAAAACGACCGAATCAAACGAGCGGGTGCGCAGCGCGCCTGCGCACCGAGTTAGCGGAGTTCTGTTTTCCCCGCTCCCGCGTAAACGGGGCGAGGGGCGAACCGTTGCCTAGCACGTCGTGTTTTTGTTCTCGCCCTTCCCTGAAATCGGGGAAGGGGGCGACCAAGCAACCGAAGGTTGCCGGTCGCGGGGATGGGGTCAGAATGCGTGATGAATCACTTAACTTGGTGTCGATAGGACGCAGCACGTCGCGCTCAAAGGCGATCAGCGTTCCCGGCAATCAGCGGCGCGACGACCTGATCGACGTCCGCGTCGGTCGCAATCGGCGGCAGGTCGCGCGCCAGCGTCCAGCGCTCGCGGTACTCGGCAGTGCCATCCGGCGGCAATGAGATCAGCGGACCGAGCGTCTCCAATTCGAGCATCTGCGCGTTGGTGAAGGCTTCGACATTGCAGCCTAAATCCGGATAAGCAGCGCCTTCGGCATAGGCGAACTGCTTGACAAACAGGTGATCGCCGTTGGCGTAGGCAGTCCATCCGCTCGGCACCGACGCGCCGATCTTCTGCGGCAGCGCGGCACTTCGATCTTGGCGCACGTACAGGTACTTATGCCCGAAGCGGAAGCGCGCATCGGACAGATCGGTGTACGCCCACAGCGTCAACTGCGAGGTCGGCTGAAGGTCTTGCGGATGCGATCCACGCGGCGGCAGCGGGACGATCGCCATACCACCCGGCAGCAGCACCGAAAGCGCCCACAACGCCAGCCGCTCGGATCGAACGCCGCCGTTGCGGACGCGGTGAACCACCTCAACCGACGCACCATCGCCCAAGTAGAGGTCGATCTCTTTCTGCATCCCGGTCAGCGCTTCGCGAGGCTGGATCAGGCGCACGAAGTCGCCGCGCGCATCGCGTTTGTCCTCCCGCGTGATCGGCTGGTTATCGGGCAGCGCCGTCCGTCCGACTTGCTCCGGCGCGAACCACAAACGATGCCCACCGTAAAGCTGCCATGTATCGTGCCGATCCGCCGGGATGACCAGCGGATCGTCGCGATAGAACTCGTTGCGCTCGCCGACGAAGCCGAAGTGAACGATCCGCAGCCCCACGTCCAGCGGGACGACCAATTCGATCACCCCGTTGGACAGGTGCAGGCAGTTTTCTAGCCCGCCGTAGCTCAACTGCTCGACCGGCATCAGCCGTTCGCTCGCGCATTGAGATAGGCGCTCACCCAGACCAGCGGCGCGTTCCAGTTGATGGCGACTTCGTTAGTCGAATACGAAGGCAGAACGTCGACGTAACGCCGCGCCGGAGCGACCGCGCTGAGGTTCGCCGCGTCTGCGCCGGGGTCGCTGGGGCTGCCGTTCGGTCCGCCCGCGATCGCGCCGGGGGGTGGCGGCGGGAACTGTCCCTGATTGCCCCAGAAGCGATGATGGGGGTGCTGCATCGAACGCGCGCCGTAGCCGGAGATGAAACTGAAGCTGAGCGCGTTGCGCCCCAGCAGGTAATCCATGCTCTCGGTCACGCCGTCCAGATATTGGGCGTCGCCGGTGAAGTCGTGCGCCAGCGCCAGCAGGATCGCGTTGTTGAGCACGTCCGAGTTCGACCCCCAAACGTACTGATTCGCGCCAATCGAGACGCGGTAGCCTTCGCCCGCCATCACCGCCAGTACGCGATCCGCCGCCTTGACGATCTGCCCGCGCAGCATGTCGATCAGGTCGGGGTTGAAGTCGTTGGGAACGACCGCCAGCGAGATCGTGCCCAGCGCCGCGACGCTGCCCCACGACATCGACGCCGCGCCCGCGCTGGGGAACGCCGTCAAGAACGATGCTGACGTCAACCGGTCGCGGTATTGGGACGCGCCGGTGGTGATGAACAGTTCCGCCGCCGCCCAGTAGAATTCGTCGCTGACGTTGTTGTCGTCGTAGTTGCCGCCGCCGTTGCCGGGAACGTTGCCCGCCAGCAGGTCAGGATGCTCATTGGCGGCTTGCCACGCCTTTTGCGCGGCATCGAGGCAGCGATCCGCGAACGCCGGGTCGATCTCACGCCAGATGCGCGCCCCCTGCGCCGCGACCGCCGCGAGATTGAGCGTCGCCGCCGTCGAGGGCGGCATCAGGTAGCGCCCGCCGCTCGGCTTAGAGAAGTCGCTGTTGTTGTCGTAATTGGTCGGCGGCATCACCGGCACGCCGGTCCATTGAGCATCGTGCAGCTTGTGATGCACCATCCCCGCCAGCGGCTCGCCTTCGGGCACTTGCATCGCCAGCAGCCATTCGAGTTCCCAGCGCGCCTCGTCCAGCAGATCAGACACGCCGTTGCCGCTCTCCGGGATGTTGAGCGATCCATCCGGGAACGCCCCCGGCAGCCGCTCGTAGAGGTCGAGCAGCGTCCACGTCGCGATCCCGCCGTTGACGACGTACTTGCCGTAATCGCCCGCGTCGTACCAGCCGCCGCGCCCGTTGAGGGTGTAATCGCAGCCGTCCCACGTCTTGCCCTGCGGATCGGTGCCTTTCCAGCAGGTCACGGCGTCGTCGGTGACGTGTCCAGCCGGACGCGCCCATTCGCCCGCGTGGGCTTCGTCCAGTTCGATCCCGCTGCGGTTGAGGTAGAAGTAGCGCAGCGAGTCGACCGATAGTCCATCGTACAAATCCGCCGCGATGCGAAACGGATCGCTGGTCACGTCGCCGATTTGGAGCGTATAGCTGCCCGGCGTCGTCACGTCCGAGAAATCCGCCGTCTGCACGGCATAGCCGGAGGCGGCGTCGATTTTGCCCGGTGTCGTCTCACCGGTGGCGATCACGTCGCCGGTCGCGGCGTGCCGCAGCACCCACGAGGCAGTCGCGCCGCTCTCTCCGGCGATCATGGCGTATTTGGGGGCGTCGGCGAAATAGCCGAGCTGGTTCAGGCTGACGAAGCGATCCGGCGTCGGCTCCGGCGTCGGGGTCGTTTGAGGAGCAGGTGTGCTTTGCATGGGAGTATCCGTTCTGCCTACTTCGTAAAAGAGTCCAGTGCCAAAGAGACCGGGGTCGCTCCACGAACTGTCGCTCGTGTCCGCCAGCGACCAGATCAGCTTGGTGTCGCGGTCAGCGACGGTCGCGCCGTTCGCCTGCGCTTGCCAGCCGATCTCCGCGCCGTGCGTCGGCGTGAAATCGCCCAGCGGCACAGCGGCTTCGAAGCCCCAACCCGCAGCAGTAGCGAAGACGATCGCTTGCACGCCGCTCGTCGCCGAGTTCGTCCCGGTCACGGTGATGGCGCTCGGATCGCTGTTGCCGATGTCGCCGGGATTCACGTTGATCTGGAAAATGCCATCACCGTAAGCGGTGGCGGAGCGGTCGCCGCTCAGGTTCAGGTAGAATTCGAACGAGTCCTCGTTCCAGAAATCAGTGCCGTGCTGTCCGGTAATGATGTCGGCGTCATCCGTTTGCATGGTCACGTAGATCGTGTTCGCGTCGGCAGCGACGGCGAACTGAAAAGCGGCGGTCTGCGCCGGGTCAGGCGAGAGCAGCGTCCCACGATCCACCGTCTCGACCGGGACGCCCGCCCAATCGTCGAGCTTGCCGTCGAGCGTGATTGTCACCGGGAAGGGGATGTAGACGACCTCGCCGGTAATTTCGTCCGGCGCAAGCGCGCCCTGCGCCGCAGCGGGGATGACCGCCAGCAGCAGCGCCAGCAGAAACCAAAGCAGTATTCGTTTCATCGTCAAAAGCCTCTTAAAAACGTCTTTGCGCTAATTTGGTCAAACCTCACCCCCTACTCGCTGCGCTCGTTTTCCCCCTCTCCATGTAATGGAGAGGGGGCTAGGGGGTGAGGTGTTATTTCAGCGTCACTTCAACCTCGACCGCCGCCTTATCCGTCGCCAGCGGCACGATACTGCCTTCAATCGGCGTCCCATCCACACAAAGGCTGACGTCGTTGCCCGCGCCTTCGCGCTGGACGTGGATGTTGTAGGTCACGCCGCGATACTGCCGGGTCGCGCGGAATTCTTGCCAATCGGTCGGCACCACCGGCGCGATCTGTAAGCCGTTCAACGTTGCCCGAATGCCCAAAATCCACTGGGTGATGGCGACGTAGTTCCACGCCGCCGTGCCGCTCAACCACGAGTTCTTGGCTTCCCCGTGCGTCGGTGCGTCTTTCCCGGCGATCATCTGGGCGTAGACGTAGGGTTCGCAGCGGTGCAGCTCGCTGATCGGCTCGCGGGCGGAGGGGTTGATCCGCGTATAGTAGTCATGGGCGCGGTCGCCGCTGCCCACGATCGCCTCGGCGATCATGATCCACGGGTTGGTGTGGCAGAAGATCCCGGCATTTTCTTTGTAACCGGGCGGATACGACGAGATTTCGCCTAACTCAAGGTGATAGGTCGAATAAGCGGGCTGCTGCAGCATGATCCCATGCGGCGTCGCCAGCCGTTCATTGACCGATTCCAGCGCTTGCGCGGCACGTCCATCCTTGACGCCCATCCCTGCCATGATGCAGATGCCCTGCGGCTCGATGAAGATTTGCCCTTCTTCGCATTCCGCCGAGCCGACTTTCTCGCCGAAGTGGTTGTAGGCGCGCAGGAACCACGCGCCATCCCAGCCCTGCGCCTTGACCACCGCGTCCATATTGGTGGCGGATTGGCGATATTCCTCGGCTTCACGATCTAACCCGCGCGCCGCGGCGATGTCCGCCAGTTCAACGGCGGCGATCCCGAACAGCCCGGCGATGAAGACCGACTCGGCGACCTTACCGTCTTTGTTGGTGGTGGTTTGGAAGGACTGCCCCGGCTCGTCGCTGAAGGTGTTCAGATTCAAGCAGTCGTTCCAGTCCGCCCGCCCGATCAGCGGCAGCCCGTGCTGCCCCAAGCGATCCAGCGTGTACTGGATGCTGCGGCGCAGGTGCTCGTAGAGCGGCTGCTCCGTACCGGGCTGATTGTCGAAGACGACCGGCTCGTCGAGGATCGCCCAGTCGCCGCTCTCTTTGATGTAGGCTGCCACGCCCAACACCAGCCAGAGTGGATCGTCGTTGAAATTGCTGCCGACGGCGTTGTTGCCGCGCTTGGTCAGCGGCTGATATTGGTGATACGCGCCGCCGGTCTCGAACTGGGTCGCGGCGATGTCGAGGATGCGCTCGCGAGCGCGCTCCGGGATCATGTGGACGAAGCCGAGCAGGTCTTGCGCCGAGTCGCGGAAGCCCATCCCCCGCCCGATGCCCGACTCGAAGCCCGACGCCGAGCGCGACATGTTGAAGGTCACCATGTTCTGATAAGCGTTCCAGATGTTGACCATCCGGTCGGTATGCACGTCCGGCGTCTCGACCTGCAAAATGCCGAGCAGTCCATCCCAGTATTCGCGCAGTTCGGCGAAAGCGCGGTCGATGTTTTCCGTCTGCAAGTACCGGGCGATCACCGGCTTGACCGTCCGCTTGTTGATCACGCCGGGCGACTCCCATTTATCGTCGCGCGGGTTCTCGTGATAACCGAGCACGAAGTTGATCGCGCGGGTTTCGCCGGGAGCCAGCGTCAGCTCCACGTGATGCGAACCGATCGGCGCCCAGCCGTGCGCGACCGAGTTGTGCAACTCGCCGGCGACGACCACGTCCGGCGTGTCGAAGCCGTGATACATGCCCAGAAACTCGTCGCGCGAGGTGTCGAATCCGGCTAGCGGCTCGGAGCAGGCGAAATAAGCATAGTGATCGCGGCGCTCGCGGTATTCGGTCTTGTGGTAGATCACGCCGTCCTCGATCTCGACTTCGCCGATGCTGAAATTGCGCTGAAAGTTGGTCATGTCGTCGTTGGCGTCCCACAAGCAGAACTCCACCAACGAAAACAGTGACAGATCAGCGGGCGCAGCGCGATTGTTGGTCACTTTGACCTGCCAGACTTCCAGATTCGCGCCGCGCGGCACGAAGTACCGTACCTGCGCCGTCACGTCGCGGTAGGTCGATTGGATCGTCGTGTAGCCCATGCCGTGACGACAGGTGTAATCCTGCAAGTCGGTCAGGGTCGGCTGCCACGTCGGCGACCAGTAGTCGCCGTCGGCATTGTCCCGCAGATAGAGATAGCGCCCGCCGACGTCGCGCGGGGCGTTGTTGTAGCGATAACGCGTCAGTCGGCGCAGGCGCGCATCCCGATAAAAGGAATAGCCGCCTGCCGTGTTAGAAATGATCCCGAAGTAAGCTTCTGCGCCCAGATAATTCAGCCAAGGCAGCGGCGTATCCGGGCGCGTAATGACGTATTCGCGTCGTTCATCATCAAAATAGCCGTAATTCATGAGTAGAAATCCTTAGTTGGCTGCCCGCACTATTTTGGGAGCGTTCCCATAGATAAATATGGCTCGAAATGAAGGGCGTTGTCAAGATTTCTCGCCGCACCACGATCTAAAGCCCTGTTTCTGTCACCGCGACCATGATCGCGTCGGGGATTCGGAGGGGAAAAGTGGCGCATCCGACCTCGTCTTACGCCAGCAATTCGGTAAAAACGAGGCGATTCGTCTCCTAGCTTAAGCGAGTGTCCCGTGAAGCGCTGCATCTTCCTGATCATCTTGTTAGCTGGCTGCTCTACGAGTGCGGTCGAGAATGCCGACCTGCAAGCAAGTCACCGCCTGATCGAGTGGGGTTGGGACACCCCTCGACTGCAAGAAATCGCCACTGTACTCCCTCGCGCCCAAGTGCTGCCGTTTGACGGTCTGGTGCTCGACGTCGCCACTCCGCTCGATGGTCGCGGTCTGTCGTGGCAGCTTTTTAGCCAGCAGTCATTTACTGCGGCAACGGTTCAGGACTTGACTGCTGAGTACGGCGACCTTGCATGGGGGCGGCTCACCGACAACTTTCTGCGCCTCACCCTCTACCCGACCGATCTTGATCTGTTGGGAGATTGGCAGATCACGCTCGCCAATCTCGAACAGTGGGCGGACTTGACGCACGCGCTTGGCTTTCGCGGCATCATGTTTGACGTCGAACAATACGGTGAGTCCCGCCTCTTTGCCGATCCCCAAACGGGCAACCCGGACGAGGACTACGCTCAGTTGGCGTTTCGGCGCGGCGAAGCGGTGATGGATGCGCTGGAAGTGGGCTATCCCGGCTTGACCGTCATGTTTACCTATTTCCTGACCATCGATCTCAGCATCAATGCTCATCCTGAACGCTACCGCTTGCTGATCCCGTTTCTGGAAGGGATGCTCGCCGCCGCCGACGCGGATACGACCCTCATCGACGGCTACGAGCAGTCCTACATTTTCAACTCAGAAGCACAGTTTCGCGCTGCCCGCGACCAGATCGAGACCGTCCGGTTGCAATTCTCGCCCATATCACGCCTTGATCACCCCGTTCAGGTCGGCTTCGGCTTGTGGATCGATCCGGTCTGTGGTGCGGGTGGGCTGCCGCCGGAAGGCTGCGGCTTCACGCCCGCCGCCTTTGCCGCCGCCCTCGATTACGCCGCCACCTATAGCGACCGCTACGTCTGGGTCTACAGCCAACATCTAAACTGGTACACCAGCGAAGGTATTCCGCCGCAATGGTGGCAGCTGATCGACACGCTCCGCTGATCGTCCGTTCGACATCCGATGCCGGATATCAGCGCTCCGTGTTGTGCTGATGCGCGGCAAAGAACTCCTTTTGCAGCCGCAGCGACTCCGTATCGGCTTTGATCGCGCGGAGCGCTCCGGCGAGCGCTCGCGCCGACGCCGCCAGCCAGCGGTCGCCCTTCTCGGCTGAGGCGGTCTTGGTAGCGTCGTCGCCGCGATAATGGGTCGGATGATCAGCGTACCACCAGATGCCGGTGCTGACGCCGAGGTCGCGCAGCGGCTTGAGCCGTTCCTGCGGCAGCCCTTCGCCGTCCTCGCGCACGCGATCCATGTGGACCAGATCGGGGCGAATTGACAGGATGGCGCTGGTCTCCCACTCGCCCGCGTGACCGTCAACTTTCGCCTCCCACTGCCCCTCGACCGCCGCGGCATCTTCCGGCAGCAGCGGCGGCTGAGCGACGTAGACGACGTAATCGCGCGGAGTCGCCAATTGGCGCTGGGCGAAGAAATGGATCAGGCTGTCGTTGCCGCCGTGCGCGTTGACGAAGACGATCTTCTTCAGCCCGTTACGGGCGATCTCGCGGCAGACGTTCTCCAGCAAACTGACGAACAAATCGGGATCGATGGCGATCGTCCCGGCGACGTGCTGCGCTTCCAGAATTTGCGTGAAGATGTAATCGGGGAACACAACTGCCGGTTCCAGTGCCGCCGCGCGGCGGCACACGTCGCGCCCGATGTACATGTCCGTGCCCAACGGCAGATGATGCGCGTGCCGCTCGATCACCGAGAGTGGCAGTAGGCAGACGCCGCCCGCCTGTTCGACCGCTTGCGGGAACTCATCCCCGGTTAGTTCTTCCCAACGCATATTGTTTGCTCCTCTAAGTAAGCCTAGTTCATAAGTCAACTATGTTAGCGCGTTTTGGCGAGGTCGTGGCAGTCCGGGGTGGTCACGGGAATGCTCAATGCGGTTGTCAAAAAACGTCTGCTGTGCCAAGCGGTCATCAAATCTAACAACTGGCATTCGAAACCGACGAACGCACTCTCCCCTCCCCGAATTCGGGGAGGGGCTGGGGGTGGGGTCGTTGTTACAGCGTCCCGCCGAGGTTCCACGGCACAAATTCGGCGACGCCGATGCCCTGCGCCTCGCTTTTCGACTGCTGCCCCGACGCCACCGCGATCAGCAGGTCGAGCAGTTCGCCTGCTGTAGCAGCCATGTCCGCGCCGTCGAGCACCTTACCCGCGTTGAAGTCCATGTCGTCGATCATATGGTCGTAGATCGCCGTGTTGGTGGTGATCTTGATGCTCGGCGCGACCTTGAAGCCGAAAACCGATCCGCGCCCGGTCGTGAACAGGACGATGTTGCAGCCGCTGGCGACCTGCCCGGTCACCGAAACCGGGTCGTAGCCCGGCGTATTGACGAAGCTGAAGCCGCGCGTTGTGATCGGCTCGGCGTACTCGTAAACGTCGACCAGCGGCGTCGATCCGCCTTTCGCCACCGCGCCGAGCGACTTTTCGAGGATCGTCGTCAGCCCGCCGACCTTATTGCCGACGCTCGGATTGTTGTCGATCTCCATGTCGTGCATGGCAGCGTGACGTTCCCACCAATGGACTTGAGCGACCAGCTTCTCGCCCACTTCCCGGCTGATCGCCCGCCGCGTCAGCAGATGCTCCGCGCCGTAGATTTCCGGCGTCTCCGCCAGCACCGCGTAACCGCCCTGCCGCACGATCTCGTCGGCGACCAGCCCAACGACCGGATTCGCCGTCACGCCCGACCAGCCGTCGCTGCCGCCGCACTCCAGCGCGACCACCAACTCGGAGATCGGCTGCGGCGTGCGCTGCGTCGCGTTGACCGTCGGCAATAACTGCTCGATCAGTTCGATCCCGCGCTGCACCGTCTTGCGAATGCCCCCCTGCCCCTGAATGGTCAGGTTGAGCGGCAGGTCGAGCGTGGTCGCGCTCAAGTTGTAATTGTCGTTGATCTCCTGAATCTGGTTAGTCTCGCAGCCCAAGCCGATCATCAGATACGCGCCGACATTCGGATGCCGTGCCATCCCGGCGATCGTGCGCTGGAGCAGCGTTTGATCCGCGCCGCCGATGCGGTTGCCGCAGCCCGATCCATGGGCTAAAGCGACCACGCCATCGACGTTGGGATAAGCGGCGAGGCGCTCCGGCGTGAAGTAGTCGGCGATCTTCTCGATCGCGCTCGCCGAGCAGTTGACGCTGGCGAGGATGGCGATCAGGTTGCGCGTGCCGACGCGCCCATCAGGACGCAGGTAGCCCATGAACGTCCGCCGCTGATCCGCCGGGACGAACTCGACCGGATGCACGTCGGTGCAGAAGGCATAATCGCGGTCGAAGCTTTCGACGGCGAGGTTATGCGTATGCACGTGATCACCCGGCTGGATGGCTTGAGTCGCAAAACCGATGATCTGCCCGTAGCGGCGGATCGGATCATCGACGGCAGCGGCATGGAGCGCGAACTTGTGCCCGCTAGGGATCAGGTGGTGGATCACGATGTCCGGCGCGCCCGCCCGCGTGATCGTCACCCCCGGCGTGATCGGCACTTTGGCAATCGCCACGTCATCGGCGGGGTTGAGCTTGAGCGCGATCTGCTCGAACGGCATTCGGCTCGCCAGCGGAGTCTCAAACAATTGGATATTTCCGGTCGTCATAGGGGCACCTTTTCCAAAACCCGTTTCTACGATTTTACCGCTAACTCGGTAATTGTAGGGGCGTTATATATAACGCCCCTACGGACGTACTATTTCAACACAGTTGTTCCGTAGGGGCGCAGCGTGCTGCGCCCCTACCTTTGCGTCTTAGTGTCTTTGCATCTTTGCGTTAAATCTTTTAACCGCTTTTAGCGGTTCGCCGGAACGAAGGGCAGATGCACCGCCTGCATTTGCGCGATCAGCGCCAGTTCCGAGGCGAGGAAGGCGTGCGCCTGTGTGACTGCCGTCTCCGTCCGATTGATCACGTCCTGCACCAACTGCGTCCCGAACGGCAGCGGCACGTTAACGCAGTCGACGTAGCGCGCCGACTCATGATCGACGATGTACAGGTGATTGGTCCCCTCAGGTCCGGCGATGTCGATGTTCTTGCGCAGTTCGATATAACCATCGGTGCCGAGCAGGAACAGCCGTCCGTCGCCCCACGAGTTCAATCCTTTCGGGGTCAGCCAATCGACGCGGATGTAGCCGGTCGCCTGCGGGCTGCGCAGAGTCAAATCGCCGAAGTCTTCGAAGTGCTCGAACTGCGGGTGATGGGCATTGCCGACCTGCGACATCACCACCTCGGCGGAGGTGCTGCCGGTGAAGATCAAGAACTGATCGACCTGATGCGAGGCGAGATCGTTGATCGTGCCGCCGAAGTACTTGACATCCTTCGCCCAGTAGGGACGGGTTTCCGTGTGTCCCAAGAAACGATGCGGACCGAAACCGATGGTCTGCACCACCTGTCCGATCGCGCCCGCCTGTACCAACTCCAGCGCCTTGACCGTCGCCGGGTTGTCGAAACGCTCGCTAAAATGGACGATGAATTTGCGCCCGGTTTCCGCCTGCACGCGGCGCGCCTCAGCAAGTTGATCCAACGAGGTAAAGGCGGGCTTGTCGGAAAGGTAATCCTTGCCGTGCTGCATCACGCGGATGCCGAGCGGCGCGCGGTCGCAGGGAATCGCGGCGCTGGCAACTAACTGGATCGACTCGTCTTCGAGGATTTCGTCAATGGTTTGCGCCTGTTTCGCCTGCGGGAAACGCTCAGCGAAGACTTGCGCTCTTTCCGGCTCGTCGCCCCAAAATGAGACCAGTTCGGCACCGCCGCTCAGCAGCGCTTTGACCTGATTGTAAATGTGCGAATGGCTGAGTCCGATGGCAGCGAAGCGAATACTCATGGGGTTTGCGTCCTTTGGGCTGCGCCATTCATGGCGTAGTAGAACGGGTCGTCCGGCGTGATCGAGCCGCGCTTGACCGTCTGCCCGGTTATGGCAGACTTGTATAGGCTGGCGATGAATTCGAGAATCCGACGGGCTTCAGTCCCGCTGACCGGCGGACGCTCGCCTTGGTCAAGGCGGTCGAGCACGTCCTTCAACTGCTCGGCGTGACTGCTGCCAACGTCTTCACGCAGCGCGTCCCACTGCGCGATGGTCGCCGCGCCGCCGTCAGCGTCAAGCGCGGTGAAGCGCCAATTTTCGTTGCGATAGCTGTAGAGCGTGTTGACTTCGACCGTCGCCTTCTGGAAGTCGAGCCGCAGATGGCTTTCCTGTCGCGGCGAGAGCACGCTGTTGACGACGCTGCCGAGTGCGCCGTTTTCGAAGCGGACGAGCGCCATCGCCACGTCTTCGAACTCGACCTTGCGTTCGAGCGTGTCGATCATCGCGCTGATCTCCGCCCAATCGCCCATCAGCCACAGGAAGAGATCGGTCAGGTGGATGCCGTGCCCCATCGTCGGACCGCCGAGTTCGGTCGCCCACTTGCCGCGCCATGAGACGTCGAAATAGGCATCGCCGCGATACCAGAGCGTATTGCAGACGCCGACCAGCGGACGCCCCAACGCCTGCTCGTGCCATCAGGTGCTTGAGGTGCTTGCCCGCCGAGCCGAAGCGCCACTGAAAGACCGTGCTGACGTAACGCCCGGTGCGTTCCTCGACCTGCGTGATTTCGTCGAAGTCCGCCAGCGAGCCGACCAGCGGCTTCTCGCACAAGACCGACGCCCCCGCCTCCAGCGACTGGACGATCAGCGCCTTGTGCGTCGCCGGTGGCGTAGCGATCAGGACGAGGTCGGGCTGTTCAGCGGCGAGCAGGGTCGCCGCATTGCTATATTGCTTGGGGATTCCATGCTGGTCACAAAAAGTACGCAAGCGCTCCGGGTCAACGTCGACGGCGGCGACCAGTTCGACGCGATCGCGCTGCGCTTTGATCGCGTTCAGGTGGCTGCTCGCGATGGCGCCCGTCCCGATCAATGCAATTCGAGTCATCGTGATTGAACGTCCTTTCCAAATGAAGTAAGTATGCTATGCTTCGTGGTAGCGCTAACTCGCCAGTAACTAAAGAGGATCATGAGTTACGACCATCGCCAGCATAGCACGATTGCCCGACAGCGTAAACCGAACCACCAAGCCCATCGCGCGTGGCTGAACCCGCTGGCGTTGGTACAATCGCGCGCATAATTAGACCTTAATGCCCCGGAGTTATCGTCATGAATCGAGACAATCGCTATTTTGCTCCCGAACGCCAAGCGATCGCAGCGGAGTTGTACGGCGACGTCCAAGCCCTACCGCTGATCTGTCCACACGGGCATGTCGATCCGCGCCTGTTGGCTGACCCGAATTACGATTTCGGCTCGCCGGTTGACCTGCTGATCATCCCCGACCATTACATCTTTCGGATGCTCTATTCGCAGGGAATCACGCTGGAGTCGCTCGGCATTCCGCGCAAGGATGGCGGCAAGGTTTCCAACCTCGTCGAGACCGACCACCGCAAAATCTGGCAGACGGTCTGCGATCATTGGCATCTGTTTCGCGGGACGCCGACCGGCGTCTGGCTGAGCGACGAACTCCACGACGTTTTTGGCATCGACCTCAAGCTGAACAGCGCCAACGCCCAAGCGATCTACGACGCGATTGCCGCGAAGCTGGCGCAGCCGGAATTTCGCCCGCGCGCCCTGTTCGAACGCTTCAACATCGAAGTGCTGGCGACCACCGACGCCGCCACCGACACGCTCGACTATCACCAGCAAATCCGCGACTCCGGCTGGAACGGGCGCGTGATCCCGACCTTCCGCCCCGACGCGGTGGTCAACCTCGACAGCGCGGGCTGGCGCGCCAATATCGACAAGTTGAGCGCCGTCTCCGGCATTGATGTTGTGGACTATGCGAATTACATCCGCGCGCTGGAGCAGCGCCGCGAATTCTTCAAGTCGATGGGCGCGCGGGCGACCGATCACGCCGCCGTCAGCGCCTACACCGAGCGCTTGAGCGCCGCCGAAGCCGAGGCGATCTTCGGGCGAGCGCTGCGCGGCGAAGCCTCCGGCGACGATGCCAAGCGCTTCACCGGTCATATGCTGATCGAGATGGCGCGCATGAGCAGCGAGGACGGCTTGACCATGCAGCTTCACGTCGGCAGCTTCCGCGACCACAACCCGGTGATCTACGAACGGTTCGGGCGCGACATGGGTGCGGACATCCCGATCGCGACCGAGTTCACGCGCAACCTCAAGCCGCTGCTCGACGAATTCGGCAACCGTACCGACCTGACCATCATCCTGTTCAACCTCGACGAGACGACCTACAGCCGCGAACTCGCGCCGCTGGCGGGGCACTATCCCGCCCTGCGTTTGGGTCCGCCGTGGTGGTTCTTCGACAGCTTCAACGGCATGACCCGCTACTTCGACAACGTGATCGAGACGGCAGGACTCTACAACACCGCCGGGTTCAACGACGATACCCGCGCCTATCCGTCGATCCCGGCGCGGCACGATCTGTGGCGGCGTGCCAGCGCCGACTGGCTGGCGGGGCTGGTCGCGCGCCAGTTCATCGACATGGACGACGCTCACGAGATGATCCACGCGATGGCGTACGGGCTGGCGAAAGCGACGTACAAGCTGTGAGGAGCGGTCAGCAGTTAGCTGTCAGCCCTCAGCTAAAAGCGTCGCGCAGCGTTCGTATTCACAAGGGCAAAATCACCACTAGAGACGATTTTGTAGAGGCAGGTTTAAAACCCGCCCCATACGTACCAACTTAAGCAGTTTGACCGACGTTTTTGTTCCTGCCGCCGGGGGATCAAATCCCCCGGCTACCAAATCAAGCTCGCTGAAGCGAGCTACATGACGAGTTGGAATGGATTTTAGCCGTCTTCAGGCGGCTTGAATGCTTAGCCAGAGGCTTCGAGCCTCTGGCGACACTCGGCGAACGCTCTCTCAAAAAGCGAGTGTTTCCTTAACTTGGTGTCTATGGGGCAGGTTTAAAACCCGCCCCTACGGAACAACCGGTATAACTGCACGGCAACAGATTCGTTCGGACGGCGGTCGCATCAAGTACTTGCTGATAGCTGACCGCTGCTAGCTGAAAGCTAAGCAATGGCAACCACAACCCAATACATCACCGACTTATTCAGCCTTGACGGTCAGGTTGCGCTGGTGACCGGCGGAACGGGCGTGCTCGGCGGCATGATGGCGCGCGGACTGGCGCAGGCGGGCGCGAAAGTGGCGATCCTCGGTCGCCGCGCCGAAGTCGCCGAGGCGGTCGCGCAGGAAATCCGCGACGCGGGCGGCGCAGCCATCGCTGCCCCGGCGGACGTGATGGACAAAGCGCAGATCGAGGCGGCGCGCGATCAGGTCGTCGCCGAGTGGGGCAAAATCGACATTCTGCTCAACTGCGCCGGGGGCACCACCCCGCAAGCGACCGTCGCCCCGGATGGCACTTTCTTCGACCTCGACTTGGACGCCATGCGCTACGTCATCGACCTCAACTTGATCGGCACACTGCTGCCCTCACAGGTCGTCGGCGCAGCGATGGCGCGGCAAAAGCAGGGCTGTATCGTCAACATCTCGTCGATGAACGCTCAGCGCGCGCTGACGCGAGCCGTCGCCTACTCCGCCGGGAAAGCGGCAATTGACAATTTCACCAAGTGGCTGGCGGTCGAGCTGGCGACCAAGTTCGGCGAGGGGCTGCGCGTCAACGCGATTGCGCCGGGTTTCTTCGTCGGCGATCAGAATCGGGCGCTGCTGCTCAACCCGGATGAGACACTAACCGCGCGCGGACAGAAGATCATCGACCACACGCCCGCCGGACGCTTTGGCGACCCGCACGAGTTGATCGGTCCGCTGATCTGGTTGTGCAGCCCGGCGGCGAAATTCGTCAACGGCGCGCTGATCATGGTCGACGGTGGCGCGAACGCCTTCAGCGGCATTTAGAGAACTGATTAACCACAAAGGACGCAAAGAGCACAAAGGGAAAGCCCTTCTTTGTGTCCTCGGTGTCCTTTGTGGTTTGAGCTAGCTTTTTCCCAGTACGGGCAGCAGTTCGCCGATGTTCGCCAGCACAAAATCGGGCGGCGTGGTCGCGGCGGCAGCGGCTTCCGGCGAGGTCGCGCCGGTCAGGACGAGCGCGGTCTTCATGCCCGCCTGCCGCCCCATCAGCATGTCGGTTTCGAGCCGGTCACCCATCATCAGGCAGCGATCCGGCGACACGCCGAGCCGCGCGACTGCCACGTCCATGATCAAATGAGACGGCTTGCCCGCCAGCAGTTCGAGCTTACGTCCGCTGATGTGCTCCAGCGCCGCGATGGTCGCGCCCGCGTCGGGGATGCCACCACCGGGCATCGGACAGGTTTTGTCGGCGTTCGAGGCAAAGAAGCGCGCCCCGTTGATCAGCGCTTGGTAGGCGGTATTGAGCTTGCGATAGTCGAGCGTGCGGTCGAAGGCGACCACCACCGCATCGACGCCGGTCGGGTCGATCACTTCTTTGGAGTCTTGATCGTCGAACTCCTCCAGCACGGTCAAGCCGTGACCGCGCAGTTCCTCGCGCAGCGCCGGTTCGCCGATCACGTACAGCCGCAGCGTCGGATAATGCTGCGCCAAGTGATAGCCGAGCACGTAGCCCGACGTGATCACGTCGTCCGGGTCGGTCGGGATGCCCAACTTGGTCAGCTTGGCGGCGTAGACCGTGCGCGGCTGCAAGGGTTTGTTGGTGACAAACAGGGCGCGCTTGCCCTCAGCACGCAGCCGAGCGATCGTTTCGACCGCCCCCGGCAGCGCATGATCGCCTAGATAGACGGTGCCGTCGAGGTCAAAGACGAAACCGTCCAATGCAATCGAGTGTGTCGTTGAAGTCATAAGCTCATTCGTCGTCGTCGATTTCGCCGTCAATGATGTGGTAGACCGAGTCGAGCAAATCCTCCGCCTTCTCAATCTGGTCGAAAGCGGCTTCACCCTGCGACTGCATCAGCAGCGCCGCCGACTCGATCAGCGCGCTTGCCGCCTGAGTCACCAGCAGCGCCACGTCTTGATAATCGTGGGCGACGATCAAATCGTTGATGACCTGTTCGGCTTCCTGCGTTGAACCAAGGGCTTGCTGCAGCAGTTCGCTTGCTCTAGCTGAAGTATTCATGCTGTTCCTCGCTGGATGCCAGCTTCATCACGTGACCATCGACGCCGATGATAGCCCGTTTAGCCAGCTTGAGGTAGACCGGTTTTCACCGGTTTTCGATCAGCCGGTGTAGCCCAGTTGGTGCGACAACGACAGCGCAACCCGCCGCACTTCCGGCGACAGTTCATGCAGCCGATCCAGTTTCAAGCGGTAGGTCGGTCCGGCGATGCTCATTGCCGCCGCGACCTGCCCGCTGTTGTCGAAGATCGGGGCGGCGACGCAGCGTGTCCCCTCGTCGACTTCGCGGTCGTCGATGGCGTAGCCCTGCTGACAAATCTGCTCCAGTTCGCGCCGCAAGTCGTCGGCATCGATGATGGTGTGGCTGGTATAAACTTTGAGCGGCAGCGACTTTTGCAGCAGCGCTTCGAACGTCTCCGGCGCGAGATACGCCAAGATCGCCTTACCCATCGCCGAACAGTGGGGCATGATCCGCGTCCCCACGTCGGAGCGCATGTTCACGAAGACCTGCTTTTGCAGCGTGTGCAGGCTCTCCTCTTTGCCGATGTAGAGCAGCTCGGTCTCGTCCAAAATCGAGAGGTTGGCGGTCTCGTTGGAGATCGAGCACAGTTCGTGCAGGTAAGGGCGCGCCAATTCCGGCAGGTCGATGCTGTCGAGCACGATCCTGCCCAGCGAGAGCAGCCGCGTCCCCAGCGAATATTGATAATTGCTGTCCGTCCGCACGAACCCGCGCGATCCCAGCGTCGCCAGCAGTCGATAAGCGGTCGGGCGCGAGATGTCACAGGCTTGAGCGACCGCCTGCGCGGTCATCGGACGCCGGTGCTCCGCCAAACACGCCAGAATGTCGAGCGCCTTGATCACCGTGCCGGAATAATTTGCGTCGTTTTCGTCGTGATGGTCAGACATAAACGGGTTTTTCTTTCTTCGGGAATCCCCAACGCCCGAACTTCAGCGCCGATTAGTTCAACTATTGAACCGCCTCATTGTATTCAGCCGCTTGACGTGGTGTCAACAACCACTCCGGCGATTGGTTTGGAACATTTGACGAGCGCGCGGCTTGCCTCGCTCTGACGATTACGCTACATTTTCTTTGAATTTGTGCTGCATCTCACAGTAAATACGCTGCTGTCACTGCTTTTGCGGGTTTGGTTGACAAAAAATTCCGGGCGTGCTACGATGGCGTCGTTCAATTATTGACGTTTATGTCCAAATAGTGAACTAAGCAGCTCGCCTTATGCCTGACGATTTGTTTTTGGTTCAGTACGACTCTGACTCCCACCTTGGCTTGCAAGATGGGCAGAATCTTTATCCTTTGAGCGGAGGCGGCTCCGGTCCCCTGCTGGATTGGCTGCTCTCGGATCAAGCGGATGCGCCCCGCGCCGCCGACCTGATTCCCCTGCTCCGCAAGCTGGCACAAGCCCCGGTCAAGGTGCCGTCGACCAGCGCGAGCGCCCCGGTCAGCCGACAGGAAGTCTGGGCAGCCGGCGTCACCTACAAGCGCAGCGAAGAAGCCCGCGAAGCCGAATCTAACAACAGCACCATCTACACCCGCGTCTACGATGCCATTCGCCCGGAATTGTTCTTCAAGGCGAACGGCTACGACGTGGTTGACCTCGGCAAGCCGGTCGGCATCCGTGCCGATGCGGAATGGTCGGTGCCGGAACCCGAATTGGTGGCAGTCCTGAACGCCCACATGGAAGTGATCGGCTTCACCATCGGCAACGACATGAGTTCGCGCGACATCGAAGGCGAAAATCCACTCTATCTCCCCCAAGCGAAGGTCTACGAAAGCGCCTGCGCACTGGGACCCCGAATTTGGCTGCAGCCCGGCGCAACCATCTGGCCCGACCTGACGATCAACATCCAGATCGAGCGCGACGGACGAACCGTATTCAGCGGCACAACTTCAACCGACGACATCCATCGCCCGCTAGCGGAGTTGATCGAGTATCTGGGGCGCTGCAAGCGTTTCCCGTATGGTGCTTTGTTGTTTACCGGAACGGGCATCGTCCCGGCGGATACGTTTACGCTCATTGCCGGAGACGTCATTCGCATCGGCATCGATCCGATCGGCGAGTTAGTCAATTCGGTGCAGGTTGTCGGTGAGCCGAAGCCGCAGGTCACGGCGGCAGATTAGCAATATCGGCTTTTCGTGCTTGTTCATAAATTTATCGCTTACTTACAAAAGACCCAGCCTTGATGGCAGCTATGGCACTCCCTCAGATCGACCAGAGTAGAGCAATCCGCGTTTCGGTACTGCGCGGCTTCGTCGACAGCGCTCGTCTGATCGATCTTGCCCACCACCCACAATCCCGTAATGGGTTTCCGTTTGCCTACGTCGGTGTGAGCGAAAGGAGTCAGAGACATGAGATCAGCGGCAAGGGCGATGAACAGAACGGTTGCTCATCGCCAGCGTAGTAAAGCGTAACCGGGTCGGGATCATTCACCCCGAAGTCGTTGACTGAGAGGGAGGATGACCCGCAGATCAGATTTACGCTAGTGTCGCCCAACCGTCAAAGCGTGAGAAAACTATTTAGGAGCTAAAGATTATGAACAAAAAGATGAGCCGCCGCGATTTCTTGCGCGCTTCCGCCGGAAGCGCCGCGCTGCTGGCAGCCGGAATCCAGCTTCCGGGCGTTTTGGCTCAAGATGCGACGGCGACCCCGCCACCGCTGCCTGCCGGCTCTGCCGGGACGCTGACCGTCATTCAAAAGACTGAATATTTTCAGGAAGTGCAAGACCTCATCCATCAGGACATCGTCGATTTTGCCGCCAACAAGGGGGTCCAACTCGACCTCTCGACGGCGAACCCGGAACTCTTTGGCGATTTCACCGCCAAGATGATCGCCGCCGTCCAAGCGGGCAATCCGCCCGACTTGGGCTATCACGGTCTCAGCATCCCGCAGATGTATTCCTATGATCTGGTGGAAGACATGAGCGACCTGATGGCGCAGATCACCGCCTTATATGGCGATGTCGTGCCGGTGGGCGCTAAGGATAATGCTTTCATCGACGGCAAATGGTGGGCAATCCCCTTCACCAGCTACACCGGCGCATGGTTTGCCCGCAAAGACCTGTTCGAAGCCAAAGGCATCGACGTCTACTCGCTCGACACGTGGGATTCCCGCCGCGATGCCGCGCTCGCAATCTCCGACCCCAGCAACAACGTCTGGGGCTGGGGCTTCACGGTCAACCAGAGCGGTGATGGCACCGGCTTGATCGAGGGTGTGATTCAGGCTTTCGGCGGCAGCTACACCGACGAAACCGGGCTGAAAGTCGTCTTCAACTCGCCGGAGACCGTCGCCGGGGTGAGTTGGCTGGCGGACATCTACACCAACCCGAAATACGCGCCCATGCTGCCTCCGGGCGTCATGAGCTGGACGGACACGGGCAACAACGAAGCGTACCTCGCGGGAACCATCGGGCTGACGCTGAACCAACCGAGCGTTTATTCCAAGGCGAAAGCTGACGGCAATCCGGTCTTTGAGACGACGGCGGTACTCCATGCGCCCAAGTGGCTTGACGGACGCTTGATGGAATCGGGTGGCAGCACGTGGATGACGATCTTCAAAGGTGCTAAAAACTCTGATCTGGCGAAGGAACTGATCCTCTCACTGCTCGAACCGGCGACGTTCACGCCGCTGGCGCAGAAGAGTGCCGGGCAGGTCTTCCCCGCCTATCAAGGGCTGTGGACTCCGGATCTGGTCGCGGCTGACGACAACTTCAAAGTCTTCCAAGAAATCCTATACAATCCGGTGCCTTTCTATGGACGGTCGTATCCGGCGAAGCCGAACGCGCTGATCGACGCCATCGCTGGACAGTCGATCCTGACCACCATGATGGCGAACATCATCAACGGCGTGATGAGCGTCGAGGATGCAGTCAGCGACGCCAACGACAAGATCGTCCAGATCTTCGAAGAAGGCGGCGTGCCGCAAAGTTGATGTTGAATCGCGGGGAATTGGGTGTCGGAGCGCGCACAATCCGCTCCGACACGAAACCTGCTGTTGGCTTCGCGTCGACGAGACCGCTGGTTTCGTCGACGCGAAGCCACCGAGACCGTAAACAACGGAAAGAACACCCACTATGGCTAAACCAGTCGAACTGAACACGGCGTCGCTGTTTCAGCCACCCCCGGTAACCCGATCCAGCCGCGTGAACGCGATCCTCGGGCGTGACTGGAGGATCGCGCTGGTGTTCATCCTGCCGATCGTCGTGATCATGGCGACGTTGATCGTCTGGCCCTTCATCAACGCCATCATGATCAGCATGACAACGCGCTCGTTCATCACGCGCAGCGATGTCTACGTTGGGCTGGACAACTACGCCCGTCTGTTCCACGACAGCGACTACATCCGCACGGTGAGCAACACCATCGTCTTTACCGTCGGCTCGCTCTCGGTCAAGTTCGTCTTCGGCATGGCAATTGCGCTGCTGCTCAACACCAAAATGCCTTTCCGCAGCGTCTTGACCGGCATCATTCTGCTGCCGTGGATCGTCCCCGAAGTCGTCACCGCGCTGACCTTCCGCAGCATCTACGACCCGATCTTCGGCGGGCTGAACCCGATCCTTCAGTGGCTTGGGATCATTGACCATCCGATTGCGTGGCTTTCCGATCCGGGCTTAGCCATGCCCAGCGTGATCGCGGTCAACGTCTGGAAAGGCATCCCCTTCTATACCCTGCTCTTGTTAGCGGGCTTGAAGGCGATTCCCAGCGAGCAGTACGAAGCTGCCGAGGTCGATGGCGCGAACGCCGTTCAACGTTTCCGGCACATCACCCTGCCGGGGCTGCGCTACGTGATCATCGTGACGCTGCTGCTCTCGGCGATTTCGACCTTCAACACCTTCGGGCTGATCTACCTGATGACCGGCGGCGGTCCCGGTGGCGCGACGCGCGTCTTCTCGATCCTCGCCTACGAAAAAGCGATCATCGGGCTGCGCTTCGGTCCCGGCGTCGCCACCGCCTTCAGCATGGCGCCGATCATGGCGGTGTTCATCTTCTTCCTCGCCCGGATGATGCGCCCCGGTCGAGACGAAAACCGCGAGAAGCAGAACGAGACGTTGTTCGACCGCGCGCTCGGCATGTTCGGGCGCGGCTTGAACTACGTGGTCGATCTGTTCTTCCTGCCGCTGGAGTGGCTGGCGAGCGGCATGGGCTGGCTCAGCAAGCACCTGATCCCCGTCCGCGCTGACGGGACACCCCGGCTGAAACGCTCGCAGCGCGAGCGCGTCGGCATCAGCACGCGCATGTTGCTGCTCGTCCCGGTGCTGATCTTCGTGCTGTTCCCCTTCTACTGGATTTTGATCACGTCGTTCAAATCCGACTTGCAGATCCAGCGCTTCACGTCGATCTTCATCCCCAATCCGTGGACAACCGAGCAGTATCGCACGCTCTTGCAGGACACACCGTTCCTGATCTGGTTCCGCAACACCGTCTTGGTGGCGACCATCAGCACGGCGATCTCGGTAGTCGTGGCGGCGTTGGCGGCGTATGCGCTGGCGCGGCTGCGCTTCATCGGCGCGGGATTGCTGACGACCCTGCTGCTGGTGACTTATCTGCTGCCCGCCTCACTGCTGTTCATCCCGCTCTACAGCATCTTGACCCAGTTGGGCATCATCAACACCTACGCCGCGCTGATCCTGACCTATCCGACGTTTTTGATGCCGTTTGCGACGTGGGTCATGCTCGGCTACTTCCGCTCAATCCCGGTTGAACTGGAAGAAGCCGCCTTCATTGACGGTGCCAACCGCTTCACCGCCTTCTGGCGGATCACGCTGCCGCTGGCAGCGCCCGCCCTGCTCTCGGTGACACTGTTCGCCTTCACCAACGCCTGGAACGAGTTCCTGTTCGCCTTCGTCTTCATCACCAGCGACAACCTCAAGACCCTGCCGGTCGGGCTGCAACTGCTGGTCTTCGGCGACATCTATCCTTGGGGACAGTTAATGGCGGCGTCGCTGCTGATGGCAGTGCCGGTCGTCTGCGTCTACATCTTCGCTCAGCGCTTCTTGGTCGAGGGACTGACGGCGGGCAGCGTGAAGGGCTAAGCGCGGTTTCGATATTGCGAATCGTTGATTGTAGGGGCGTTATAGGCTTGCGAGGCAAGCACAACGCCCCTACGGACGAATCCCTTTACGGGTTCGTCACGATAACGGACTTGCTTGGTCAGTCGCGGGTTGAACACCCGCGCTACTATTGAGTAAAAGTTTCCTTTTATACGCATCTTGGAAAGAGACCTATGAAGATCACAGACGTACAAGCAAGTGTTATCGGACGCCAAGAGAATTGGAGCGGCGGCAGCGTATGGACGTTCGTCCGCATCTACACCGACGAAGGCATCGTCGGCACGGGCGAGTGCAACTCCGGCGGACCGGGTTATTCGGGTTTCGCCGTCAAGTCGGCGATCATGCAGATGAAGCAGTGGATGATCGGCGAAGACCCGTTCAACATCAACCTGCTCTATGAGAAGATGCGCCGCGTCGGACGCTACGGCGGATCCGGCGAAGCCCCGCTGATCTTCGCGCTGACCGGGATCGACAACGCGCTTTACGACATCGTCGGCAAGGCGCTCGGCGTGCCAGTTTACAAGCTGCTCGGCGGCAAGTTCCGCGACAAGATTCGCCTCTACGCCGACCTGCACGCAGGACAAGACGACACCCCGCAAGCCTATGCCGAAAAAGCGCTCGCCGCCATCGAGCAGGGCTTCAGCGCGGTCAAGTTCGACGTCGATAACACCGGCACCGGTAAGCTCGATCCCTATAACTGGACGACCGGGGCAAAAGAGATGACGCACATCATCTCGCTGATCGAGGGCGTCCGCGAGGGCATCGGCTTTGAGGTCGATCTCGCCATCGACTGTCATGGACAGTTCGACCTGCCCTCGGCGATCACGCTGGCGAAGGCGGTCGAGCCGCTGCGTCTGCTCTGGCTGGAAGAACCCGTCCCCGCCGAGAATATCGACGCGCTGGCACAGGTGCGCCGGTCGAGCAGCACCGTGATCTGCACCGGCGAAAACCAGTACACCCGCTTCGAGTTCTTGGAATTGTTCGCCGCCCATGCCACCGACGTGATCATGCCCGACCTATCGAAAGCAGGCGGCATCGCCGAAGCCAAGCGCATCGCCGACATGGCAGACGCCCACTACATCCCGATTGCGCCGCACAACGTCTCGTCGCCGTTGGGGATGATGGCTGCCTGTCACGTGCTGGCGTCGGTGCCGAACTTCCTCGTGCTCGAACTGCACGCGCTCAACATCCCATGGTGGAGTGACCTCTGCGACGGCGACAAGCCGTTCGTCGAGAACGGTTTCACCACCGTCTCGGAGCGTCCCGGCATCGGCGTCGAACTCAACGACAAGGTCGCTAAGTCGCTGCTGTGGGGCGGCGATACGTATTTCGATTAACAAAACCAACCTCACCCCCGCATCACTTCCGCCCAGCGCGGCTGGATGTTCCCCCTCTCCATTGCATGGAGAGGGGGTAGGGGGTGAGGTTTGTAGGGGCGCAGCGTGCTGCGCCCTATTCGATAATTCGAGATGACTACTTCAAATTTAGGAAAAATAACCATGTCTGAAAACCAACCTTCGGTCGTTGAACTACAGGAACGCTGGAACAAAGTCCGCGTCGCCAACCTTTACGATACCCTCGATCACATGGGTTACGGCAACCAATGCCTCGATCTCGGCATTCGCCCGCTGTTCCCGCATACCCACCTCGCCGGGCAAGCGATCACCGTGCAGGGCAGCGCGTATCCCGTGCCGCGCGGTGAGGGCGACGAATGGGGCGGCAACTACTTCCAGCAGTTGATCGACACGGTCTACCCCGGCAGCGTCGTGATCGTCGAGTGCGGTGGCGAGCAGCACGCCGGCAAGTTCGGCGAGATGACCAGTTGGGCGCTCCAGCAGCACGGCGCGCGCGGGATCGTGCTCGAACTCGTTCATCCGCGACTGGCGCGGTCTGGAAGTCATCCCCAACTACACGCCGATCGCGCGCGGGACGTCGCCGATCGAGTCGTCACAGCGCTGGCGCATCGCCGACATCAACGTCAACATCGGCATGCCCGGTACGCTGACCAGCCGCGTCCGCGTCAAACCCGGCGACTGGATCGTCGGCGGTATGGACGGCGTGATCTGTCGTCCCGCAGGCGATTGCGATGGAAGCGCTGGTTGCCGCCGAAAAAATCGAATACGAAGAACAAGGGATGCGCGAAGACATGGCGGCGGGCATGTCGTTCGAAGATTCGTACAAGAAGTGGGGACGCGCCTAAGCAATCCTGCGATTTTCGACAATCTGGGTTTTGAACGATTTAGACAGCGCCGCGGCGCTGTCTTTTTTTGCCCAAGGTATCGCTACGCCAGCCTCGGCGGAATCCGGCGGAAATCTCGCCTTGGCTTTCTGCCCCCTATTTCACGCGCTGGGCGTGGCACGGATCAGCCGGTCAGTACGAGCGAACTCGCTAAAACTTGTGAGAAATTGATGAATTATTCGCTCAGCCTCTAGCATTATAATTAAATTTGATATAACGTTATGTTGTGCCAAATATTTACAACCTCAGCTTTGGCTCCTTGAAGTGCCCTCGATCGCCGATCTTGCTCGTCTGAAGCTTTGATCCCCTTCCGCGCTTCGTCGTAACCAAATTAGCCCACCCCGCTTAGGTGACGGGCTTGACTTTGAGATTCGCATTTGGCAACCAGTCTATCGGTGGCGCTATCTGACGAATTAGCTATAGGAGCAAATGATGTTACAACGCACTCTTATGAGGTACCGCTTACTTGCCGTCCTCCTCTTGCTGTTGGGGTCGGTGTCGGTCGTCTTCGGACAGGATTCGGGAACGAACGCGATTCCCCCGGAAGTCAGCAAGAATGCTCAGCAGTGGGCGCTGGCGAATTTCGACTACGCCAACACCCGCAACACGACTGCCGCGCAAATTGATTCGAGTAATGTCAACCAGTTGGGTGTCGCGTGGGCGTTCCCGATCCCGGACGTGTCGTCGTTCGGCGCCTTGGCGACCAACCCGATTGTCGAAAACGGTGTGGTCTATTTCGAGACCCTGACCAGCCACATCTACGCGCTGAATCTGAGTGATGGTTCGGTCATTTGGGACCACGATTACGCCAGTGAGAACATCGGTCCGAACGGTGTCGCGGTGGCGTGGGGCAAGGTCTTCGCGCTCGATGGTGAGAAGACGGTTGCGGCGCTCGACGCGAGCACGGGTAAAGAACTGTGGACGCAAGACCTCCCGCTGACCGACAGTGAAGGACTCGACATCCAGCCGACGCCTTATAACGACATAGTCTACGTCGCCAGCGTGCCGGGCGTCGGGGTGAGCAATTTCTACTCCGGCAACGGTCAGGGCAAGGTTTTTGCCCTCAACCAACAGACGGGCGAAATTGTCTGGTCGTTCAATACCGTCAAGGGTGACAACATTTGGGGGAATCAGGATGTCAACAGCGGCGGCGGCTCATGGTATCCGCCAGCCATCGACACCAGCACCGGCATGACCTATTGGTCGTCGGCAAACCCGGCACCGTGGCCCGGTACGACCGACTTCCCGAACGGCTCCAGCCGCCCCGGTCCGAACCTCTATTCGAACTCACTGCTGGCGCTGAGCGGTGATACCGGCGAATTAAGCTGGTACACACAGGTCAAGCCGCACGACCTGTTCGACCTCGACTTGCAGCTCTCGCCGATCCTCGCCCCGGTGACGATCGACGGCACGCAGCACAATGCCGTGTTCACGTCCGGTAAGCTCGGCACGGTCTACGCGATGGATCAGGATACCGGTGCGCTGCTCTGGTCAACTGACGTTGGTCAGCACGAGAACGATCACGTTCTGGGAATCCCCGACGGCAAGACCATCCGGGTGCTCCCCGGTGACTTGGGCGGCGTCGAGACGCCGATGGCTTACGCCGACGGCACGATCTACGTGCCGCTGCTGAACCAACCGACTTACTACACGTCGACCGCCATCGGCACTTCGAACGAGAAGTATCCGGTGACCGGTCAACTGCTGGCGATTGACGCCAACACCGGCGCGATCTTGTGGAGCAACACCTTCGACTCGCCCGATTACGGCGCGGCGACGGTTGCCAACGACCTCGTCTTCACCTCGACCTATGACGGCACGCTCTACGCCTTTGATCGAGCAACCGGCGATCAAGTCTGGAGCTGGAAGTCGCCTTCCGGTACGAACGGCTTCCCGGCAATCGTCGATGACACTATTCTGCTCCCCGCCGGCGTGGGACAAGCCCCGCAGTTGATCGCCTTGCGTTTGGGCGCGACCGGCGCGGCGATCACGCCGCCGCCAGCAACTCCTGAAACGACCGCAGCGCCAAGTTCTGATGCAGCGGCAGCGCCGATGGCGACCGCAACGCCGAGTGCCGACGCAGCAGCAACACCGGCAGCAACGGTCGACATGAATATGGCGGCGACACCGGAGGCGACACCGGAGACAACCCCTCAAGCAACCGCCGAGGCGCAGTCCTCTGACCCGATGAGCCAATACCTGTCAGTCGATCAAGCGAACCAGACGGTCACGCTGCAAATCATCGCCGGAATGACCGACGCGAACGGCGGCATGAACTTCAACGGGCGCGATCACGGCGGCGCGACGATCACGGTTCCTGAAGGCTGGACGGTACAGGTCGATTTCTCGAATCAGGGCTTACTGCCGCACAGCGCGATGATCGTAGCCACCGACGTGCTGAGCCAGACAACCATCAATGACACCGTTTTTGACGGTGCCGAAATCGCGAATCCGCATAACGGCGTCATCCCCGGCAATACGGCGCAGTTCTCGTTCACGGCGGCGACGCAGGGCGAGTACGCGTTTGCCTGTGGTGTTCCCGGTCACGCCGCATCCGGTCAGTGGCTGCATTTCAACGTCGGCGCGCCCGACGTTCAACCCTCGTTCGTAACCTCCCAGCCAACTGCCAGCGGGCATTCGGGCGTCTAGTCAGAACCGGATTGGACGAAGGGTGAACCTGCCCTGATCAAAAGCGAGTCGCAGTGTAAGCTGCGGCTCGCTTCTTGTTTGGCTAGATTGACCGTCGTCTGGGGACGATCTAGTCTTACCACGACTGCCTTAGAACTGGTTCCAGAGCTGCTGGTTCTGGACTTCGTGGTGGAATTGAATCTCGGACGCCTTGATCAGCGTGCCGAGCAGGCGCGGGCTGCGATCCGCCGCCATGCGCTTGAGTTCGGCGTACTTCTCGGCGACATCAGCGCCAAGCAGCGCCTTGATGTGCGCGCTCGCCTCAAAATCGTCAATCGCGTCGTAGATGTTGTCCGGCAGAATCGCATCCGGCGCAACCGGGCTGATGGTGCCTTCCAGACCGCTCTTGAACAACGCATAAATCGCCAGATAGGGGTTGGCATCCGGCGCAATCGAGCGGACTTCGGTGCGTGCCGACTTCGAGTTACCAATCGGAATACGAACCATGCTGCCGCGATCGATCGCCGACGCCTTGATCTGGTTCGGCGCTTCGAAGTGCGGGTCGAGCCGGCGATAAGCGTTGACGCTGGGATTCAGGATCAGGCACAGGTCACGCCCGTAGCTCAAAACGCGCTGGACATAGTCCCATGCGAATTTCGAAATCCCATCCTTACCGTCAGCTTGGAAGAACAAGTTGGTGTCGCCTTTGGTGATCGACATATTGGTGTGCATCCCGCTGCCGTTGACGCCGGTGATCGGCTTGGGCAGGAAGCTGGCAGTCATGTCCAGCTGGCGCGCCACTTGACGGGCGATCAGCTTATAAAGCTGAACTTGGTCAGCAGCGACCACCGCCGGCGCGTGACCGTAGTTCATCTCAAACTGCGACGGCGCCACTTCCGGGTGATCCTTTTCGTTGGCAAAACCCATCGCCCGCTGGACTTCTGCCGCCGTATCGATGAACGACCGCAGCGCATCCCCCGGCAGCGAGTGATAGTAGCCGCCGTTCGCCACCGGGATAAACTCACCCGTAGTGACGTAATTCTGCTCGGCATGTTTGCCTTGGAAGACGAAACCCTCAATCTCGTTGGAGAGGTTGAAGGTATAACCGTTCTGCTCAAACTGCTCAGTGGTGTACTGCTTCAACATCGAGCGCATGTCGGCAGGATACGGCGTGCCGTCACGCTGGAGGACTTCACCAAAGACCAGCACCTTGCCCGGTCCGAAGACGTCCGAGGGCAGCCAGTAGAACGCGCCCCAGTCGATCGCCAAGCGGAGGTCGGATTCAAACTGCTGCGTGAAGCCGCGTACCGACGATCCGTCGAAGGTCAGGTTATCCGCCGATTTCAACAAGAACTTCTTGTCGTAATCGAGCATGTGCAGCCGACCCTCAAGGTTGCTAAAGCAAACCGTGACCGCCTTGATACGCTTCTCGTCAGTGAGATAGCGCAGCTTTTCTTCGCGCAGCGTATCCATCGGCGTGCGATTGATGCGCTTTGCCTTCTGTTCGAGATTAAGTTCCTCAAGTTCAGCGTAGGGAATTTCCAAGAAGTCCCGCAGTTGAGTGGTCATAGCTTCCTTCATCGGTGATTACGGATATCAGCATTCCAAGTCTAGGGAAATTGGCGCGGAAGATTATGTGAGTTTGTGCTAAAGAATAAAGTTATTGATTGGCACAATGCACCAAGTCAGGGAGATTTTCGCCTATCGTGCGGCTCGCATTCAGCTTGAAAGTCCATCCTGCACAAGTTTTTCCGGCGAAGATTGCCAAAAACAAACTCGATCGAACGGCGCTGTCATAAAAAATGTCAAAACAACATACAATAATGATGAGCCGCTCAACCCTCCGCCGCAATTGGGATCAGGGCAGGACTTTAGCGCTACCACCCTGAGCCTAACTCCACTTTCCGAAACTGAGTTTACGGAGTTGTGATCCATGAATGCTGATCAACTACGTTCCCAGCAAGCACCGCTCAAAGCACGTTACCGGGAGCATCCCGAAGCCGCCCTCGTCACCCTGAGCGCACAGGGGCACATCGGCGAAGGCGTCACCTGTAAAGTCGAAACCGGACGCGCCCTGATCGAGGCGGGGCTGCATCCGGCGGCGGCGGGCGATGGACTAAGCGTCTGTTCCGGAGACATGCTGCTCGAAGCGCTGGTCGCCTGCGCCGGGGTGACGCTGCGCGCCGTCGCCACCGCGATCGGTATCGATCTGGGTGAAGATACCGTGATCCGTGCCGAAGGTGACCTCGACTTTCGCGGGACGCTCGGCGTCTCTAAGGAAGCGCCGGTCGGCTTTCAGGCGATCCGCCTCGCCTTCGATCTTGACACGGATGCCAGCGAGGAACAAATCGGCACGCTGATTCGCCTAACCGAGCGCTACTGCGTCGTCTTCCAAACACTGCGCCAGCCACCGGAAATCGCCGTCAGCAGCCGCATTGTCAGCGACGATTAACTGCTGCGATGACCCCGACTCCGGCAGTTTCCTTACCGGAGCGGGGTGAAGCTCAAATGACCACTACGGCGCGTAGTCCAACTGCTTCGCGCACATCGAGCCGTCCGCCGCGAACAAGGTGTATGACCCCGCGAGCTGCCCGCCCACTCCGGCGCTGACCACGATCCGCATAGGTGAGCAAAGTATGAAAATCGGGTTACAAAGCAGGGCAACCGAGCTATAGTTATATAGAAAGTAATATTCGCGAGGTAATCCCATGACACAAACAACTCAAGCGAAAACGCCACCGATGCAGTCGAGCAAGGAATCGACACAGGAGCAGCTACAGTTCGCCAAAGAACAGGGCGCAGCGCTCGGCAAGACGCTGGAGTATATGACGAACCAAGAAGCGCATGGCGAAGAAGTCGCCGCCGGTGAGTATCGTGTCGGCTACGCGGTCGAGAACGCCGAAGGCATGTGGAAAATGCGGGACGGCAAACTCCAGTGGGAGAATCCGGGGCAGGAAAACGCGCACGTCGAAGTCTCAGTACGCGATGGCGCTGACGGGCGCTTCGTCCCCGCGCTCGAGGTGACCGCCACGCTGATCGACGCCAATGGCAAAGAAGTCGGCACCCACCAACAGCCCTTCCTCTGGCATCCGTGGCTGTATCATTATGGGCGCAACTGGATGGTTCCCGGCGACGGCGAATACACCCTCCGCATCCACATCGAACCGCCGACTTTCTCCCGCCACGACAAAGAGAACGGCAACCGCTTCGCCCAACCGGTCGACGTCGAATTCAAGCACGTGAAGATCAAGACCGGACAAAAACTGAACTGATGCCAGCAGCGCAACTCAAAAAAGCACACGAATCCAACAAATCGTGTGCTTAAAGAGGAATTTAAAGTCCTCACTCCTAGAGCGAGGCGACTTGGAGTGAGGTCTTAGGCGCGCCCGACGTAAGAACCGTCGCGCGTATCTACCTTGATCGAGTCACCTTCGTTGACAAAGTTGGGCACCGTCACCGACAGCCCGGTATCGGTCTTGACCCGCTTGGTCACCGAGCCGGAGGTGTTGCCGACAACCGCGACTTCCGCCTCGACAATCTGAGTAGACCATCGTAGTCGGCAGTTGGTAGTCGAGCACGCGCGCCCCGTTCAGGTTCAACTGCAAGTCCATGTCTTCCCGAAGATACAGCGCGTCGTCGCCAAACAGCGAGCGATTGACGTCGTACTGGTCATAGGTTTCCATATTCATGAAGTGGAGCAGGTCGTCGTCGCCATACAGATATTTGACCGGGAACGTCTCGACGTACAGGTTATTCAAGCTGTCTTCCGCCGAGAAAACACGGTACTGGGTCGAACCCGTACCGATGTCCATCAACTGCGCGCGCACCGACGCCGCACCACGACCGGGATTGTTGTATTCGGTTTTGATCACCCGATACGTATTCCCGTCCATTTCGAGGACTGTGCCTCTGCGAATATCACTTGCTGGGATCATAAATTCACTTCTTTATTCCGCCGGACTTCCAGAATTATGATTATAACATACCCCCTTCATACTTCCAGACCTGAACCAGCGGATCGCCGACGCGGGCGACGTAGCGGTATGCCCCCCAATCGACCCACGACGCGCCGCAGCGATCCAGCCGCGCGGCGATCTCGGCTTGGCATTCGGCGGTGACGGCTTCGCTCAGCGCCAACGCCCGCGCGTAACGCGGATCGATTCGGCGGCGCAGACGTCCCCACCGGTCGAGCGGCTGGCTGATGATGCTGGTATCGCCGGGGATGCACAGCGAGTAATGGAGCGTCCGCTCGATCAGCCGCTGCAGTCCAGCCCGGTCGAACAGCGGCAGCGTCTGCCGGTAGATCGTCGGGTTGCTGATCCAGCGACAGACCGCCGCATAACCCGCGGAGCGAATCGCGCGATCGATTTCGAGATCGTCCTCCCAGACTATCGTCTCAACCCGATCGCGCAGCGCGCCGCACATCCCGAACGGGATCATGCCCATTTTGCCCCAGAAGGCTTGATAGTGTTCCGAGCGCAGCCGCCAACGCAGCCGCGAGTCGCGGTTGAAGGCGGCATTCACGGCGTTGACGATCAGCGGATCGACCGGCACGTCCGGAACTGCCGAATGCTGATAGTAGCTGTAAGGACTGACGGCGGCGGGCAGTCCGTCCCGCGCGTGCTGCTCGCTCAGGCGCAGCAGCCGCGCCAGCAGATCGCGCCCCCAAACGGCATCGTGCGCGGGCATGATCAAATAACCGGGTGCATCGAGTTCGCGTGCCACCTCCAACGCGAAGCTGATCCGCACCCAGCGGTCGGTCAGGTCATAGCGCCGCCAACCCGCCGGATCGCGCCAGCCGCAGCGTTCCGGGGTCGCGCGGTATGAGTCGGTTGGAGTCCGTGGCAGCGGTTGCGGATTGGCAATCGCGGCGGTGAAGCGCAGACGTGGATAGGTTTCCGGCAGATCGGCGAAGCTGGCGACGGTCAGATCGTCATTGCAAATCAGCAGGACCGCCGCAGCGTCGTAACGGCTGAGTTCGCTCAAGCGTGACGCCAGCGCGAAATCGAAGACGCGGCGCTCGCGCGGGGCGGTCGGACGCGGCTTGTACATGAACTCGGCGGAAATCAAACGCGCGCCGCGCAGCGCCGCCCTCACCCCCCCGGCTTGATCGAACGTCGGCATCGCATGAAGTGAGTTCAAATGACCAACGTCCGCCAAGCGCCCCTCTGGTGTGGCGAATGCTCGCCATTTTTCCGCCCCATAGAGACGACAGTTTTTCGGATTAAGGTTTGTTTCTCCCTCGATCCGTAGCTTTCTCCCCTCTCCCCGCCTGCGTGGGAGAGGGGTCGGGGGTGAGGGGCGCTAGAAATCATCATGGGGCAGATCCGGCGTGAAGTTGAGCACGAGCAGACGCCGTTCAATTGTTGCCCACGTCGCCGGGTTAGCCCACGTCACGGTGATGCTGTGCGTCGGCTGATCGATCAGCACCTGCCGCACGCCCGCGATCTGCTCCAACTCGGTCTCGATCAACTCGCCGTCGGCGGGCATCATGGTCGGGATCATGAACGTTTTGCTATCCATCGGTTCGCCTCCATAACTTACAGTAAACATTACCATCATTTTATCATGGATCGAACCGACAAATCAAAGTCCCGCGCTGGCGGATCACGCTGTTTTTCGCCCCCTAGAGAGCGGAATCGGCGGTGTGGTCAGCTTTTACGGCGTGAGCGTCTCGGCTGGTGAATAATCGATGGCATCGAGCGTCTCGACGATTCCATCCCACGTCATCGGCGCTTCCCAATCGACGGTGACGCGCTTGGTATCGACGTCGCCTTCGACGTGGGTGACGCCCTGCTTCTGGCTCAGCTCGTTGACAATCGTGCGGACGCAGTTGTCACAGCCAATGTTCGGTACGGTAAACGACTTGTGTTCCATGAGGAGTCTCCTAAACACAACTCAGTTGACGATCACCAAGTAGAAAGTTAAAAGCAATAAGTTGGCTCATGTGCAAAACGAGTGAAAAGCCGGGCTTTCGTAGGGGCGCAGCGTGCTGCGCCCACACTTTCTGAACATGATAACTCTGACCTAAACGCTGTCAGTCAGCGCTTGCTTATACCCCCTCGATAGCGAGGGCGATTTCGGCGCGGACGTCAGCATCGGTTTCCCGATCATAGCACCGTTTGAGCACAGGCAGCGCGGCATCGATCCGCCCCAACGCCCACGCCGCGTGACCACGCACCAGCGGACTCGGATCGTCCAGCAGCTTGACCAGCAGCGGGATCGCCATTGCCGCTTCAGCGGCACCGTTCCCCCAATTCCCGGCAGCGATGCAGGCGTTCCGCACCAGCCGATCCCGCTTGATCCGCGCGATCGCCGATCCAGTGAAGCGGGCGGCAAAACTCGCCTCGTCCAGCGCCAGCAGATCGAGCAGCGGCGGCGCAGCACGGTCGAGGTCGGTCGGCTGCAAGGCGATCTCGCGGGTCGGCTGGGCGAAACGCCCGAACGGGCACACGTCCTGACAAACGTCGCAGCCATAAACCCAGTTGCCAAATCAACGGGCGCAGTTCGCGGTCGATCCAGCCCTTATGCTCGATGGTCAGCGCGCTGATGCAGCGGCGCGCGTCGAGCACGTGCGGGCGCGGGAAGGCGTCGGTTGGACAAGCGCTGAGGCAGCGTGAACACGATCCGCACATCGTCGCGCGACCGGGCACGTCATAAGTGTCGAATTCGAGGTCGGTCAGGATCTCGCCGATGAAGAAGCTGCTCCCCCGGCGCGGGTGGATCAGCATGGTATTCTTGCCGGTGAAGCCGAGTCCGGCTTGCTGCGCGTGGCTCCGTTCGAGGATCGCGCCGGTATCGACGTAGACGCGCTGCGATAGCCGCTGCCCGCTCTCGGCTTGCAGCCACGCCGCCAGCGTTTCCAGACGCGGCGCAATCAAGTCGTGATAGTCCAGCCCCCACGCATAGGCAGCAATCCGTCCGCGTGACGGGTCGTCCAGCACGTCTGCCGGAATCCGCGCGCCGTAGTCCAGCCCGACGACGATCAGCGACTGCACACCGGGCAGGATCAGGTTGAGGTCGCGCCGCCGCGCCTGTCGATCCGGGCGCGCCATATAGCCCATCGAGCCGTGCATCCCGGCGTCGATCCAGCGGAAATAGGCGTCAAGCTGCGGCGACGGCTCGGCGCGCGTCACCCCGGCGAGGTCGAAGCCGAGTTCGCGCGCTTTCTCCTTGATCGCATCCGTCGAAAAAGTCATATCTCTATTCTACTTGTCCTTTGCGTCTTTCTTTTCTTCTTTGCGCCTTTGCGTTGAATCTTTTAGCACTATCTTGGCGATCTTGGCGTCTTGGCGGTTTATTGATTATCTTTTCCGCATAAGGATAAAGAGGAGACCGCCATGCCAGCCGACGATCAGAAAGCGCACTCGCGCGAGCGCTTCAGCCAGTTCGCGCAAGGCTACGTCACCAGCCCGACCCATTCGCAGGGCGCCGACCTCGACCGCCTGCTCGAAGTCGCCGTTAGCGCTGCCGAAAGCAGCGCCGATTGGCTCGCGTGCGACATCGCCACCGGCGGCGGACACACTGCCCTCAAGCTCGCGCCGCACGTCCGCAGGATGATCGCCACCGACTACGCCCCGACCATGTTGGCGACCGCCCGCGCCTTCATCGCCAGCAAGGGCGCGGCGAACGTCGATTACGTCCCCGCCGATGCCGAGAATCTGCCTTTCGCCGCGAACAGCTTCGACCTGATCACCTGCCGGATTGCGCCGCACCACTTCCCCGACATTTACCGCTTCGTGCGCGAGGCAGCCCGCGCGCTCAAACCGGGCGGGCGACTGGTCGTGCAGGATCACGTTTTGCCGGAGGATGAGAAAGCCGCCGCTTACGTCGAAGCCTTCGAGCGCCTGCGCGACCCCAGTCACAACCGCGCGCTGAGCGAATACGAATGGCGCGGCGACTTCCTCGACAGCGGACTGACCGTCGATCACGTCGAGTGGCTGCGCAAGCGCGCCCACCTCGTCACGTGGGCGGAGCGGCAGGGCTGCACACCGGAGGTGATCGCGCACCTGCAAATCCTGCTGGTGCAAGCGCCGGATGCCGTCGCCGAGCACCTCAAGCCGACCGCCGCCGGAACGCCCGACGCCGGGTTCGATCACGTCCACATTTTGATCGCCGGGACGAAACCAGCCTAGCGTGCCCTTTGTGATTTTTTAGCAATCAAGCACGGGGTTCGCCCATCCTCATGCCGTTGGCATTCCTCCGCTATCCCCGCCTGCATGGAAGAAGGGTCGGAGATGAGGGGTTGTCGGGCAGAACTAAGTTCTGCCTCTACAGCACGATCCCTTCCACCGCTTCCGCCGCGCGTTCCGCGCCGCCGAGTACTGCCAGTTCCGCCGCGAGATCGCGCGCCGTCTGCCGGACGTTTTCGTCGCTCGCCAGCGCCTTGACACCCTCGAACAGCATCCCCTGCCGCACGTCGAGCGCCGTCAAGTTCAAGCCGACTTTCGCCTGCGCGACGCGCCGCGCCTGCCCGCGCTGATCGGCGGCGTGCGGGACGACGATCTGCGGGATGCCGTGAATCAGCGCCGCGTGAGTCGTCCCCATCCCGCCGTGATGGATCATCAGCTTCAAGCGCGGCAGCACCTGATCGAACGGCACGAAATTGAGCAGCCGCGTCCCTTTCGGCAAGGCGGCGATCAGCTTGGTCTTGCTCTCCGGCGGCATCGGATTCCAGCCGACGACGACGATCGGCAGCATCCCGGCGCGCGCCGCCGCCTGCGCCGACCAGCTAAAGAAGCCGAGATCGCCCGTAAACGTCGTGCCCAGCGTCACCAGCGCCAGCGGCACGTCGGCGGGGATCGCGCGCAGCCACTCCGGCGGATCGTCGGTCGGCGGGGTTGGTTTGCCGCCGACGAACAGCGTTTGCGGCAGCAGATTTTCCCCATCCGCCGCGTACCACGACTCGCTGAAGTAGCTGACGTGCAGATGCGGGCTGAGGATCGACGGCGTCGGTCCCGGCGCAATGTTGGCGCCCTGCAAGCCGAAGCGCTCCAGCAGCCGCTCGATCCGCCCCTGACTCTCCGAGCCAAGCTCGCGCTGCACCGGGAACAGGAAATCCTCGTTGAGTTCCTTCTGTGCCACCCAGCCGCAGACCGCCAGCGGCACGGTGCGATGTTTCGCATCGCCTAGCGCCTCAGCCGCCAGCGCCGCCGCCGTCAGAAACGGATCGGTGACGATGGCGTCGGGCGTGCCGATCTCGTCCGCCAGTTCGATCAGCGCGGCGACCGCCTCGCCGACCAGCTCCTCGCTCAGCCACGTGTCGAGCGCGCGACGATAGCGCAGCATCACCGCTTCCTGCGGCGGGATGCTCGACAAGTCCGGCGTGGGCGGCGGGGGCCAGAGCCAGCCCGTCCTGCGGATCGGCGCGAAGGGAATCGCCCGCCGCCGCCAGCGCCCCGCCGAGCGTGTTCTCGCTGATCCACGTCACGTCGTGACCGCGCGCCTGTAACGCCTGTGCCGTCTTTAAGATAGCCGCCCCAGTCGAGATGACTGAACAGCGGTGCCGAGACAAACCAGAATTTCGCCATTAGGAGTCCAAAATGTATACACGGCTGTAGGGGCGTTATATATAACGCCCCTACAATGAACAATTAGACCATGTTATCCGTCAAATTCTGGAACAAAAGTGACTTTTACGGCTGCGTGGCGCTCAGCCGCAGCCACGTCGGCTGCGGTCTTGCCCTGCGACATGTGCAGTATCTTGTAGAGCCGCTCCGCCTCACTCCATGCCGCCTGCGCCTCAGCTTGGCGATCGAGCACCGCCTGCTGCTGACTTTGCAGGCTCAGCACCTCAGCGAGCAGCCGCCGGTTCTCGATCTTGCGCGCCAGATTGATCGCCTCGGCGATGAATTCGTCCGCCGTGCCGGGCTGCTCTTGCGCGATCCGCAGCCGCCCTAAGCCGATCAACGCCGAAATGGTCGCTTCGGCGTGACCACTCGCCCGCGCTTGCGCCAGCGCTTCGTCGAGCAGGGTCTGCGCCTCGTCCAGCGACGCCACCGCGATCAGCGTATTGGCGAGGTTGACCTTGATCTGCGCCGTCCACAGCGGATCGCCATGCCCGCTGACCAGCGCCAGCGCTTTCCGGTGGCGTTCCAGCGCGATCGTGGTATCGCCCAGCGAGTCGTAGACCAGACCGAGATTGTCATACTGCACCGCCGCCGGGAGCGTCAAACCGAGCGACTCGCTGATCGCCAGCGCGCGTTCCAGCGTCGCCAGCGCCCGGCGCGGTCGCCCGACCAGCAGCAAAAACCAGCCGTAATTGCCGCAGCGAGTCGCCTCCGCCACCCGGTCGCCCAACCGCTCGGCAATCGCAATCGATTCCGTGAAAAAGGCGTCGGCGGATTCGGCATCGCCCTGCTCGGCATAGGCGTTGGCAGCGTTCGACAGCACCAAGCCGCGCGTCTCGGCATCGCTTTCGCCCAGCGAGTTCAAGATCATCAATGCCTGTTCGTAGTCCTTGATCCCCCGCCCGCGCTGACCGACCAGCTTGCGCGCGCTGCCGATGTCACAGTACAGCCGCGCCACTTGCGCGTAAGCCCGCTGTCGCTCGTAGATCGCCAGCGCCGCCGACCATTCGCCGATCGCGGCGTTGTAATCGCCTTCTTTTTGATAAGCCAAACCCAAATCACGCCGGGTTTGTGCCAACTCTAACGCCGATCCTTCAGCTTCCGCCTGCCGGATCGCCCGCTGATAGGTCGCGACGGCGGACTCGAAGGCGTGACTGTCCACTTCCGCAGCGGCTAACGCGCGCAGCACGTCCACATCCGCGCGATCGTCGTCGGCTGGCGCTTCGGCTGAACCACCAGCCGCAGCATTAGCCGCAGCCTGCAAGTAGGGGATCGCCTCGCTGCTTCGCCCGGCTGATCGCAGCACGACGCCGTAAGCCCCTTGCACCATCCGCTGAAGTTCCGGGTCGTCGAGTTTCGCCGCGCTGTCAAGCGCAATTTGGGCATATTTAAAGGCGTCGTCGCTCCGGTGCAGTCCTAAACTGACCTTGACCATCTGCACGGCAGCGGCGACGGTCTCGGCTGAGACGGTATCCGGCGGAAACAAGCGCAGGACTTGCGCCGTGTAGGTCGCCGCATCCTGATAGCGTCCTTCCGCCAGCGCACGCTGACCCAGCAGCGTCGCCCAGCGACGCTCATAGAGCCGGTAGCCGACCGCCGAGGCGACTCGCAGCGCCCGCTCGATCAGCGGCAGCCCTTCGATCTCCTGCCCGCTCTGAATCAGCGCCTGACCAAGCAGCCCGGTGAACAAGCTGTTCAAGTCGAGATCGCCCGACGTATTCAACTTGGAGAGCGCATCGCGCAGCAAATGGATCGCATAGCTGGCATTGCCATCATGGAGATAACTGGCGCCCAAATGACCGAGCGCCCGCCCTTCAGCGCCGAGCGCTCCGGCAGATCGCGCCTCGCTGAGCGCTTGCTCGTAAGCGGTGCGCGCGGCTGTCCAATCACCTTTAGCCTGCGCCAGCACACCGATCATGCCGGTCGCATAGGCGCGTTCGGTCTGCCCCTGCGCACCGTCGAGGGCGGTCTGTGCCAGTGATTTGGCTTCATCGCTGCGTCCCTGTCGCATCCGAATTTCGGCTTGATGCAGCCGCGCCATCAGCGCCGAGGCAGTCAGCAGCGATCCGTCATGCTGCCGCGCTTGCGCCCAGTGGATCGCTTGTTCAAAGGCGGCAAATGCCCGCTCATATTCTTCGGCTCGTTCCGCCAGCCAGCCCTCGTCCAGCGCCTGCTGGACCGACTGAGCCTGACCGGAGTTCGACTGTAAGATACTTGCCAGCAGTTCTCTAAAATCCATCAATATTCCTATGTTCGTTGATTACATCCATTTGTAGCGCCTAATTTCTGGAAAAGCAAAATGGGTTGCTTCTGCAACCCATCATCGATTTCAAATCAGTAGGGGCGGGGTGCTTGCTTTGCAAGCCTGAAACCCGCCCCTACAGTGCTATTTTCTGTGACTGCTCACCGATTACGGGTAAATCCCGCGGGTTTCGAGCGCACCTGCCACCCGGCGAATCGCCGTGATCTGCGCCGCCGTCCGCATGCCGACGCCGAATTCCTCGGCGGTCTGCTCGGTCGCGTAGTAGCTGCGCGACATCGCCCGCTGCAGTTGGCGATAGATTTCTTCCTCATCCCAGAAGAAGGCTTGCAAGTCCTGCACCCACTCGAAGTAGGAGACGACCACACCGCCGGCATTCGCCAAAATGTCCGGCACGAGGAAAATGCCGCGTCCGTCGATGATGTCGTCGGCTTCGGGGGTGGTCGGACCGTTGGCACCCTCGACGATCATCCACGCTTGGATGCGGTCGGCGTTCTTTTCGGTCAACTGACCTTCCATCGCCGCCGGGATCAGCACGTCGCACGGAAGCGTCAACAGTTCGCTGTTGGTCACTTCATCGCCCAACGCACTGCCCTTAAGTCCGCCGGTTTCGGCGACGTAATTGCGCAGCGCACCGATGTCCAAGCCATTGGCGTTATACAATCCGCCGTCCACGTCGCTGACGCCGACGACCTTGAAGCCGAGCGACTGAGCATACGCCGCCGCGTTCGAGCCGACGTTGCCGAAGCCCTGAATCACCAGCGCCGTGTCTGCTTTTGCCTTGCCCCTGCCGTGCTGCTTGAGCGCCTCGACCATGCAGGTGATCACGCCGCGTCCGGTCGCCTCATTGCGTCCCAAGCTGCCGCCGATGTTGATCGGCTTGCCGGTGACAATCGCCGGAACAGAGTAACCGACGGTCATGCTGTAGGTATCCATAATCCACGCCATGACCTGCGGGTTGGTGCCCATGTCCGGCGCGGGGATGTCCGCGTGCGGGCTGATCAGCGGGATCAGTTCGGCGGCATAGCGCCGGGTCAGCCGTTCGAGTTCGCCCATGCTCATCGTCTTGGGATCGACCACGACGCCGCCCTTCGCGCCGCCGTAGGGGATGTTGACCAGCGCGCTTTTCCACGACATCCACATCGCCAGCGCGCGGACTTCGTCCAGCGAGACGGCGGTGCTGTAGCGAATCCCACCTTTCGAGGGACCCAAAACCGTGCTGTGATGCACGCGATAGCCGGTGAACATCTCCACTCGACCATCGTCACGCTTAACCGGGAAATTGACGGTGAATTCTCTACGGGGATAACGCATAAACTCGGAGATTGAATCATCAAGATTTAAGTAACGTACTGCTCGGTCGTACTGTGCGAGCGCCGTTTCATAGACACCCGTCGTCTGCTGTTGTTTAGGGGTGTAGGCGACTACCATTTACCCGCTTGCTCCTTTGCCAGCCCATTCTGGCATCATGTCTAAAGTGCTGCCGAAAAACCACTTTATATTGTCGAGTATAGCCGAAAAGGATTAGATGAATAGTAGAAAATTGCCACTGCTGTGCAATATGCACACTTCATTACGCCTAGCGCCTAGGCAAGATGCCCAAGCAAATCAGATTAGAGAATTTCGTCACAAGCTCATCTGGGTGCGGCGGCTGGTAGCAGCATAACATAAGACATTAAAAGAGGGCGCGAATCTCCGTGCCCCACTCGCATCAACTTAGGGGGTCGCGTTCAATCCGCTCGGCGCTCTTGGCGCAGCGGCAGCACCGAGCTAGCAAGTCAAGCCGTCTTCAGACAGCTGTGAAATAATCGGACCTTAGGGGTAGCCTGCTTCAGCTGCCTTGTTGCAAACACACAATTTGCTGTAGGGGCGCACCGATGTGTGCGCCCAATTGAGGGCAGACACGCAGGTCTGCCCCTACAAAAGACATCTTTGCAACGGAGCAGCTTCAGCAGGCTTGATTTTTTAGCCAGAGGCTTCGAGCCGCTGGCGAGGATTGGCGAAAAATCACTGGTCCAATTGCTTGTCTTGATGCTTATGGGCGCTAGAGGTAACGCCCCCACGGACAAGCGTTTATCGAAACATTGCTCGATGTAGTGGAAAACAGCACCGTTTACCCTTCGAGGATCGCCTTTAGCGCTTCTAAATCTTTGCGCACCAAGCCTTGATCGCGCGTGAATTCAGCGTCGGTCATACCGGGTTGGCGGAACAGCGTCAGCGTGACCTCGCAGCCCTCGCCGTTAGCGACCGCCCGCATCGGCACGTAAACCTCAGACCCATCCGGCGGATAGACCCAGTGATCGGCGACGCCGAAGGGATTCTTCGCCGTGAAGCGGATTTTCGCCTCGCCGTTCGCGCCAAAGACCCACTCGTCGCCAACCCGCTTGAAGCCTGTGCCTAATCCCGCCGCCCACTGCTCGAAGTTCTGCGGCACCGACAGGTAATCGTTCACCTCATCGAACGGACGATTGATAGCAACACTAATGAACTGCGCTTCCAGCATGGAAGTCATAACGCTTACTCCTTATGAGCACAAACTTAAACGTGCTGATCGACGAGGATCGGGTTTCCGTCAGGATCAACAATCATAAAGCTGGCTGGTCCGCTGCGTCGTCTCATCCGCCTCGGTTTGAAATTCTATGCCCTGCGCTTTGAGCGCGCGTTGAAGGTCACGCACATCGGTGAAAAACTCGAGCAGGTTGGCGTCCTGATCCCAACCGGGGTTGAAGGTCAGAATGTTCTGCTCGAACATGCCCTGAAACAGCCCGATAATATGATCTTCGTTCTTCATCATGAGCCAGTGCTCGGCAGCATTTCCGCCAAAGACGCTGAAGCCTAACTTCTCATAAAAAGACTGCGAGGCGGCTAAATCTTTCACGCTTAGGCTGATAGAAAAGGCACCTAGTTTCATGTCTGTCTCCTTAAGCTTAAGCTGACAAGCGTTGATCTGGACGAGTAAGCAAGGTGGAGAAAAGCACAGGGACGCAGCGTGCTGCGTCCCTGCAAAAAGCGATCAGGCAGAGTGGTGATTCAAATATGGCTTGAGAAATTCGCCCGTGACGCTTTCCGGCACGTTGGCGATCTCCTCCGGCGTCCCGGTGGCGATCACGTAGCCGCCGGCGTCGCCGCCTTCAGGACCGAGGTCGATCAGGTGATCCGCCACCTTGATAATGTCGAGGTTGTGCTCGATCACCAGCACCGTGTTGCCGTTATCGACCAACTGCTGCAGGACGGCGATCAATCGCTTGACGTCCGCCGCGTGCAGCCCGGTCGAGGGTTCGTCGAGGATGTAGAGCGTCTGCCCGGTCGCCCGCTTGGAGAGTTCGCGGCTCAGCTTAATCCGCTGCGCCTCGCCGCCGCTGAGGGTGGTCGCGGGCTGCCCGATGCGGATGTAACCCAGCCCGACCTGATCCAATGTCTCCAACTTATTGACGATGTTGGGGATGTTGGCGAAGAACTCCAGCCCCTCGCTGACCGTCATGTTGAGCACGTCCGCAATGCTCTTGCCCTTCCATTTGACCTGCAGCGTCTCGCGGTTGTAGCGCGCCCCGTGACACACGTCGCAGGGGACGTAGACGTCGGGGAGGAACTGCATCTCGATCTGTAAGACGCCCTGCCCTTCGCATTTCTCGCAGCGACCGCCCCGGACGTTGAAGCTGTAACGTCCGGCGCTGTAGCCGCGAATCTTGCTCTCCGGCAGTTCGGCGAACAGTGAGCGCACCGCATCGAAGACCTTCGTGTAGGTGCCGGGATTACTGCGCGGCGTCCGTCCAATCGGCGACTGGTCGATGTTGATGATCTTGTCGATATTCTCCAGCCCCTCGATCTCGTCGTGGCTGCCGGGGCGATCTTTGCTCCCGTTGATCACCTGCGCGATCCGTTTGTAAAGCACGTCGATCATCAGCGTACTCTTGCCGCTGCCGCTCACGCCGGTGATCACGACCAGCTTACCGAGCGGGAACTCGGCGTCGATGTTCTTGAGGTTATTCTCGCGCGCGCCGCGCACCAACAGCGATTTCCCGTTGCCCGGTCGCCGCTGCTCCGGCACGTCGATGTGCAGCCGCCCGGAGAGATAGGCTCCGGTCAGGCTGCCCTCGACCTGCTCGACTTCTTCGGGCGTCCCTTCGGCGACCACCCAGCCGCCATGCTCGCCCGCGCCGGGACCGAGGTCGATCAGCCAATCCGCCATGCGCATCGTTTCTTCGTCGTGCTCGACCACCAGCAGCGTGTTGCCGAGGTCGCGCAGCTCCATCAACGTCTGGATCAGCCGCGCATTGTCGCGCTGATGCAGACCGATCGACGGCTCGTCCAACACGTAGAGCACGCCGGTCAGCTGGCTGCCGATCTGGGTTGCCAAGCGAATCCGCTGTGCTTCGCCACCGCTGAGCGATCCCGACGAGCGACCGAGGCTCAAGTAGCCCAAGCCGACGTTATTGAGGAAGTTCACGCGCGCTTCGATCTCTTTGAGAATCTGGTAGGCGATCTGCTGGTCACGGTCGCTCAGCAGCGCCGGAGTCCCGTTGTGACCGCGCAGATCCGCCACCCAGCCGACCAACTGCGAGACCGGCAGCAGCGTCACGTCGTAGATCGAACTGTCCGCGACCGTCACCGCCAGCGCTTCCGGGCGCAGTCGCTTGCCGCCGCAAGTGCTGCACGGCACCTGCGCCATAAACGACTCGATCTTGTCGCGGATGTAATCGGAATCGGTTTCGCGGTAGCGGCGTTTCAGGTTGTTGAGCACGCCCTCGAAGGTCGTCATATACTCGCGGGCGTTGCCGTTGGTGTTGACGTAGCGCACCTTGATCTTGCGCCCCTCCGTGCCGTAGAGGAACACGTCCTGCTGCTCGCGCGTTAGGTCGCGCCACGGCTTGTCCAGTGGGATGTGATGCGTCTGCGCCACCGAGCGGATGATGTTGCCGCTCCAGCTATTCGCATCTTCCACGTTCCAGCCATCGACGTCGATTGCTCCTTCGCTGACGCTCAATCCGGAATTCGGGATGACCAGTTCGCGGTCGAGTTCCAGCCGGAAGCCCAAGCCCTGACAATCGGGGCAAGCGCCCTTCGGCGTGTTGAAGCTGAAGGTGCGCGGCTCGATCTCCGGCAGGCTGCCGTGACCGTTGACGCACGCCAGTAGTTCGCTGAACAGCATGTCGGTCGGCGGATCGGTGCTCAGGTTGTTGACGATCACGACGCCCTCGCCCAGTTCCAGCGCCGTCTCGATGGCGTCGGTCAGGCGGGTCTCGGCGCTGTGCGCGTCGTCGCTGTCGGGGTCGTCGTACTGGTGGATCACGAGGCGGTCAACCACCACCTCGATGTTGTGGATCGCGTAGCGATCCATCGTGATCTCTTCTTCAAGATCGTAAACTTCGCCGTCGATGCGCACGCGCTGAAATCCGGCTTTGCGCACGTCTTCAAGCACCTTCTCGTGATGTCCCTTGCGCCCCTTGATCACCGGGGCGAGGATCTGCGTCCGCGTGCCATCGGGCAGCGCCTTGACTTCGTCGACGATCTGCTGCGCGCTCTGGGCGACGACTTCCTCGCCGCAGACCGGGCAGTGGGGCACGCCGATGCGCGCATAGAGCAGACGGAGATAATCGTAAATCTCGGTGACCGTACCGACGGTCGAGCGCGGGTTGTGACTGACGCCCTTCTGATCGATGGAGACCGCCGGACTGAGTCCTTCGATCTGATCGACGTCGGGCTTATCCATTTGTCCGAGGAACTGGCGGGCGTAGGCGCTCAGGCTCTCGACGTAGCGCCGCTGCCCCTCCGCGAAAATCGTATCGAACGCCAGCGACGACTTGCCCGATCCCGATAGCCCGGTGATGACGACCAGCCGGTTACGGGGGATCTCCACGTCAATATTCTTGAGATTGTGCTCGCGCGCACCATGCACGACGATCTTGTCTTGCGCCATGATCATTGGCTCTGACCTAGTGGGGGAAGTGTACATGCGTTCTATTATACTTTCAGATTGTTTGTTCTGGCAACCTCCGAATTGTACCAGTGTATGATAAATACAGCGTTAGATGTGACGAGCAGAATTCGATAACTCCGACCAGTGTTTCACGGAATCATGGTTCAACGGCATGAGAGCATTGAATGGCAGCTTAGAAGGAGTTACTGCACTTGAACAGTATCATGACGGAACAAGGCGATTGGTTACGGGGAATGCACGCCCTGCGCAATCAACTGCTGAGACGTGCTCAGCAGCGTGGATCTCGGCTTTAGCCTGCCGGGGAATCCGACGCTCGGCGAGATTTTCCGCGAGGAAGCCGAAATCGAGCGTTCGTACGCTGATTCATTCAAGACATTTAAGCAAACTTTCGAGTCCGGCAAAAGCGATCCCGCGCTGGCGACTAACATCGATCAACTCAAAGCGCAGTTTCAACTGATTGACACCGACCTCGACGGGACCCTCGAAACACTTTCGGAAGCGGATATTGAACGGACGATCGAGCGCGGCGCTGCCTATCCGGTACCGACGCAGCTTCAAATTTACTTCCAAACGGTCCTGATTTTCTTCGGCAAGGTGACGATCTACTATCGTGCGATGGACAAGCCGCTGCCGGAAAACTGGAAAGCGTGGATCGGGTAAGGTGCGACGAGAGTCGGAGAAAAAAGCCGCTATAATGGGAGCATAAACAGCTAGAGGAGTCGTTTCATGGCGGACACAGCATTTGAACGCACCGCCGAAAGCAAAGCCATCACGCTGGATGATCTAATGGCACTCGGCAGCGATGCCCGCGTCGAAGTCATCAATGGAGAAGTGGTCGAAATGGCACCTGTCGGCGGATTACATCACATTGTCGGTGGCAATATCCTGCTCTTCGATGCCTACGTCGAACGAACACAACCTCGGCATCGTCTTCATGGATGGACTGATCTACTTGATGAATGAGAACACACGCCACCTACGCGGCGCTTTCGTTCCCGATGTTTCGTTCATTCGTCATGAGAATGTCCCCGCCAATTGGGATTTGTCGCTGCCCTTCCCCGGCGTCCCCGATTTCGCCATCGAGGTCATGTCGCCGCACGACAGCGCCCAAGACGTACAGGTCAAAGTTCGCGCCTACCTCGACAAAGGGACGGAACAGGTCTGGGTCGTCTATCCGCTCTTGCACGAGCTGCACCAATACCGCCGTGACGCCAAGACCATTCGCGTCTATCGCGGCGACGAGCAGATCGACACCGAGACGATCTTTCCCGGCTTCATCCTGACGATGGAAATGGTTTTCAAACTGCCGGATTGGCTCCGACCGTCCGACCCGGCTTGATGTGACTTGGCTCCCCTTCACCCTACGGTGAAGGGATCAGGGAGTCAGGTTGTACGCCGTGAAATTTCAATATCGCCTGCGCCGTCTCGAGCACTGTCTCATAGAGTTCGCGTGGCTCCAGCGCGACGGCGTGCGTCCCGAAGCCGAGCACCTGCGTCCGCGCGTGATCGATGCGAGTCAAACACCGACCCGCAGTTTGATCCATCCGCTCGCTTCCGTCTCCAGCACCTCGTAGCGCCCTTCCATATAGCCCGGGAAAATACCAGAATAGCGTCGGATCGATCGCTCAGCACCGTCACGAAGGCGGATTGGTCTCCATGCTGAGGCGCTCGAACTGGGCGCACGAGTCTTTCCAGTAAGCGGGCAGATCGAAGGCGGGATCGCGCTCGAAGCAGGTGTCGCACAGCAGCACTTCGCTCAGCCGCGCCACGCGATAATTGCGCATCTCGCCCGCCGAGTCGCCGACTGCCTTGCGCGCCACCAGATACCAGATGTTCGCTTTGGCGACCAGCCCGTAAGCGTCGAGCGTGCGCGCGCTCGCATGACCAACCGCAGCGGCGGCGACCGGTTGATAGATCACCTCGACCCGCCGATCTTCCCAGACCGCCTGCTGCAAAATTGGCAGCACCGGCGACGCTTCGACGATCTGAAACCAGTTGGTCGGGTCGATGTAGAGGCGCTGGCGCGCGCGCTCGACCTCACGGCGCTGGATCAGCGGCAGCGCGGCGAACAGCTTGAGCATGGTCGCCTCGCGCGCCAAGCCGAGATCCGCCAGCGGACGGGCGGTGTCGGCGACGAACAGCGCTTGAATGTCCGTCCGCGAAAAGCCGGTCAGCGAGACGCGGTAATGCTCATCCAGAAAGACGCCGCCGTTGACCCCCGACTGAGTGTAAACCGGAATCCCGGCGCTGCTGAGCGCGTCCACGTCTCGATAAATCGTCCGCTCGGAGACTTCCAGCCGGGTCGCCAGTTCCCCGGCGGTCAGCCGTCCTCGCGCCGCCAACATCAGCATCAGTGATAGCAACCGATCCGCGCGCATGGTGTCACCTCATAAATCTATTTCCTCATATCATCTCATAGATTCCTGACAGGAGATGTCTAGGATTTCAGCTTATGCTGAAAGCAGTTGAATTGAAGCGAACAAAGGAAAGGCACTTCGACTATGAACAGCACCACCAAGACCGAGAACAGCCTCGTCACCGGAGAATTCGGCATCCTGCGCGAGACCGTCGCCATCCGCGATCAGATCGTCGCCGTGCTCAGCGACGCCGACCTCGCCTATCGCTTTCCCAACTGCCCCTCGCTCGGCGAAATCTGCCGCGAGGCGGGCGAAACCCAACTGTCCTACATCGAGTCCTATAAGACCTTCAAGCAGGATTTCTCGCAGTACGGCAGCAGCGATCCGGCATTAGCGACCAGCGTCGCTCAGCTCAAGGCGTGGTTCGCTCAGCTTGACCGCGATCTCGAAGCGGCGATGGCTGCGCTGAGCGAGGATCAGGTGCAGAATGGCAGAATCGACCGGGGCTTCCCCTTCCCGCCGCGCGTGCAGCTTCACTGCTACCGCGAAGCGCTGCTGATCTTCTACGGGCGCGCCGTCTTTTACCTGAAGGCACTCGGCAAACCGGTCAGCCAGCAAGCGCAGGAATGGATCGGCTAGAATAAGCGCGACGCTTTTTCGAGGAGAGCAGCTATGCCCAAGTTCGTGACCGAGACGTTTGATCTGCTGGATATGACCGACAACGTTCGCGACCTGCTAACCGATCTCATGACTGACGCCGACCTCGCCTACAAGCTGCCGGGTGACAACCCGACGCTCGGCGAACTGTGCCGCGAATTTGGTCAGATTGAGCAGTCTTACATCGAATCGATCAAGTCCTTCAAACACAGCTTTGACTACCCCGCCGTCGATCCCGCATTGGAGACCAGTGTCGCCAAACTGAAGGCATGGTATCGACAGCTTGACGAGGAGTTGCACACGGCGCTGGCAGCATTGAGCGACGAGGACGCGCAGAACTCTCGCATTGAACGGGGGACTCCGATGAATTACACGGTTTCCCCCGGCACGCAGATGCTCGGCTACCGCGAAGCGCTCATGATCTTCTACGGGCGGGCAACGCTCTATCTGCGCGCGCTGGGCAAGCCGCTGCCGCAGCAAGTCCGCGAGTGGGTTGGGTAGCTAGGGGACTGTAGGGGCGCACGGTGTGCGCCCCAATCAGGTCATTGATTTACGATGCGGGGGTTGCGGTGTCTTGGCTGTGATCCGGCGTGGGCCACGGCGTGCTGGTCGGCGTCAAGGCGATCACGGTACCGGTCGCCGCCATGTCCGGCTGCTGATCGGAGATGGTGACGTAGTTCATCCAGCGCGTGACCATCACCCACGTCCGCCCCGGCTTGAGATGGATCGGCGTGTTGTCGCCGAAGATCAGTTGCAGCGCGTCGCCGGTGCGATAGTAGCACTGGCTGTCCTGCGTGCCAACGATCGGCGTCGGCGTCGGGTCGGGCACTTCGCCCCGGCAGTCACGCCGCCAGTAACCCTCATAGTAGACGCCATCGCGGAAGACGTAAGCCCGTCCCTGCCCCCACAGATCGATCTGCTGGGAAGCCGACTTGCTCTCTTCTTCAAACAGGTCGGGGCGTTCTTCGTGCGGCACCTCGATGATCACGACGTTATCCGCCCATAACTGCTCGCCGTCGGCGGCATCGTAGTGCGGCACGCTGTCGGTGTAGCGGACGTAGCGTCCGGTGTCGGCGCGATACTGCCAGCGCGCATCGGTCTGCCCGTAGTAATCGACAAAGACGTCGTTGGCGACGACACCGCCGTCGTCAGGCACGTCGCTGAAGGCGAAGCCGCGCGCGCGATGTCCTTCGTTGACGCCGCGCGCCGTCGCCCGTTCCCAAATCTTGGTCGTGTCGGCGTAGAGCGTGTGCTCGAAGGCTTTGCCCGCTTCCGGGAAGCGGCAGAAACCGGCTTCTTCGCAGTTGTCGCCAATCGCGGGCGAGATAATCCACGGACGCCACGGCTGATGCAGGAACATCTGCTGGATCGGCGCGCTCGCGCCCGAATACGAGAACAGCGCCTCGTACATCGGCACGAGGTTCAAGTCCATCAAGCGACCGCTGCGCACCGGTCCGACGTGAGTCGGCGCATTGCTGCGGAAGATCGCGGCGAAGCGCGTCACGCCGCCCTCGACTTCGTACTCATAGACCAAGTCGGCTTGGTTGACGCCGCTCTGCGGGCGAACGACCGGCGGATAATTCGAAATCTTGATCAGCAAATTACGCCGCGCCATCGCTTCCTCGCTGGGATAGGGCAGCCCGGTCAGCGGATTGAAGCCATCCGGGTACTGCGCCGGACCAACCAGCGTGGGCGTCGGCGAGGGGGTGAGCGTCGGTGAGGGCGTGAGCGTCGGGGTCAGGCTCGGCGTCAGCGTCGGCGAGGGGGTGAGCGTATCGGTCGGCACCAGCGTATCGGTCGGCGTCACCGGAAGCGGCGTGTTCGTCGCAAACACGAGCGGAATCGGGGTGTTCGTCCCCGGCAGTTCGGCTTGAGCCGCCGGTGACGCGGAGAGCGCTGCTGAACTAACCGAAAGCAGCGTCGCTGACAAAAGGATCAAGAATAGGCTGAAAACCCGACGCATAGAATTCCTTCATCTCTTTGACACAGAAAAGCCCGCGTAAGGGCGGTTGTAGTATACTCGATCCAGTCGGATTGACTAGGGCTGGCAACCTCCGTTTGCATGGCGCTTGGGCTGCCCCCTCCAGCGCGGCTTGTACTATAATTGAGTGACACACGTGCAAACAGAGCTTAAAAGGTAGAGTGATGTCCCGTCGTCTGCTGATCGCGTATGCCCATCCCGATGACGAAAGTTTTGGTCTCGGCGGCTTGATCTCGCGCTACGTCGCCGAAGGGGTCGAGGTGGATTTGATCTGCGCGACCAATGGCGAGCGCGGCACAGTCAACCCGGAATTTCTGAACGGCTACGAGTCGATCAAGGCGCTGCGGCTGGCGGAACTCGACTGCGCCACCGAGCAGCTCGGACTGAGCCACGTCGTCAAGCTCGGCTACAAGGACAGCGGCATGATGGGTTCCGAAACTGCCCAAGACCCCGAATGTCTCTGGCAAGCGCCGCAAGCCGAGGTCGCCCGTCGGGTCGTCGAAGCGATCCGCGACCTCAAGCCGCAGGTCGTGCTGACCTTCAACCGCTACGGCGGCTACGGACATCCCGATCACATCGCCATTCAGCGCGCGACCACCGACGCCTTCAAGCTGGCGGGCGATCCGAGCTACGCGACCGACCAAGCGCCTTACCAGCCGCAAAAACTCTACTACAGTAGTATTGCGACCTACCAAATTCGCTTGGGCATTCTGCTGACGCGGCTGCGCGGGCAAGACCCGCGCCACTTGGGGCGCAACCATGACATGGACTTGGTCGCCATCCTCGATCACGTCGAGCCGACCCACACGCTGATCGACATCCGCACTTACCTCGAAGCATGGGATGCCGCCAGCGCCTGCCACGCGAGCCAACTCGGCGGCGGCGCGTTCCGTATCCCGATGTGGCTGCGCCGCGCCCTCGGTTCGAAGCAGGGCTTCACCCGGATCTCCCCCGCCCCCGCCGCCGATCGCGTCGACGAGTCCGACTTCTTCGAGGGGGTGCAGATCGACGAACCGGTTGCCACATGACCATCCCGGAAGCCGAAGCGAGCGAACGGATCGATCGGCTGCTCGACGCAATCGATCTCGTCAAGGAGGATCGGCGAGGCGAAGCGCGTCACCTGCTGCGCGACCTCATCCACGAAAACAATGATTTCGAGGATGCGTGGTTGTGGATGAGCGTCGCCGTCGACTCGCTCGACCAAAGCTCGATCTGCCTCGACAACGTGCTGCGCGTTAACCCCAAGAACCGCGAAGCGGCGGGCGCGCTCTACCGCATCCGCATCCCGGAAATGCAGATGCAGAAGCAGCGCACGCGGCTGCGGATCTATCGCGACGTCGCCCTCACCTCAATGTGGCTGATCATCACGGCGCTGCTGGTCGCGGTCTTCATGACCATCATGTCCTACGGTATGTGACCCCGAACGACACCGATCACTTTCGTAGGGGCGGAACTGAGTTCCGCCCCTACCCATAATAGGTGTATATGTGCCTGTTTTTCTCCCCCTCGCCCTATGGAGAGGGGGTCGGGGGGTGAGGTCAACTAATCTGGGCGGAGCAGCGGCGCGTAGCCCTGCTCGACCAGCGTCTGCCCTTCGGGACTCTGCATCCAGCCGATGAAGGCACGGTAGTGCTGCTCCAATTCGTCGGTGGCGCTCGGCTCGTGCTGCCCGGAGATGTAGAGGATCGTCCGTAACGGATAAACGTTGTCGTAGACGTTGGCGAGGGTCGGTTCTGCGCCGTCGAGCGTAAGCGCGCGCACGCTGTCGTCGAGATAGCTCATCGAGACGTAACCGATCGCCGCCGGATCGCGGGCGACGCTCAAGACCATCGCCTCGCTGGACGGCGCGATCTGCGCGATTGGCGTCGTCCGCCGTGCCCCCATGATCAAGCTCTCGAACTCCAGCCTTGTGCCGGATCCCCCTTCGCGGCTGACGACGACGATCTCGCCATCACGCCCGCCGATGTCGCCCCACCGATCGATCCAGCCTTGATAAATACTGCGCAGCTGTGCCGTCGTCAGGTCGGTGACGTCGTTGTCCGGGTGGACGATCACGGCGAGTCCGTCCTGACCGAGCGGCGCAGCCCACAGCGGGCTGTCTTGATCGAGGTGATTGCTGATCAAGTAGGCGCTCTCGTCGCGCATGACCTCCTGCACCATCGACTCGTAATCGCCGGTAATCAACTCGAAGCTAATCGAAGGATTCAGCCGGGTATAAGCGGTCGTCAGATTACGAACCAACGGGACTGCGGGCGTGGTCGCGTATAAGCGCAGCGCTGCACCGTGCATCGTCGGGGTTGCTGCCGGGAGGATTTGACTGCTGCAGCTCACCAATGTGAAAGCGACGGCAGCAAGAGTCCGCTTGGTTCTCCTCATACGGCTATGATCGACCTCGGCATTCTACGGGCAAAATCGGCGGCTTCAACGGATCGTCCTAATCTCTAGGCAGCTTGTAGGTACCGGTGCAGAAAATGCTCCACGTATTCGGGCAGAGTATCGTTCAGGATGGCAGCGCGCATCGCTTCGACGTGCCGGATCAAGAAGCGGATGTTATGGATGCTCAGCAGCGTGTGCGCGAGCAGTTCTTTCGCCTTGATCAAGTGACGCACGTAAGCGCGCGTAAAATTCTGGCAGGTGTAGCAGTCGCATTCGGGATCGATCGGCAGCGGGTCGCGCGCATAGGCGAGATTGCCCATGTTGATCGTGCCGTCGGGCGTGAACGCCGCGCCGTGGCGGGCGATGCGGGTCGGCAGCACGCAGTCGAAAATGTCGACGCCGCGCAGAATCGCTTGGGCGAGATCGTCGGGCGCGCCGACGCCCATCAGGTAGCGAGGTTTGTCGTCTGGCAGCAGCGGCACGCAGGTGTCGAGCGTGCGATACATCTCGGCTTTGCTCTCGCCCACCGCCAGCCCGCCGATGGCGTAGCCGGGGAAATCGAGGTCCCGCAGCACCGCCGACGACTGCTCGCGCAAATCGTTGAAGATGCCGCCTTGCTGGATGCCGAACAGGGCTTGCTGACTCATATCCGGGTGCGCTTCACGGCAGCGCGTCGCCCATGCGCTCGTGCGCGCCACCGCCCGCTCGACAATCGCGCGGTCGGTCGGGATCGGGCATTGATCGAAGCACATGATGATGTCCGCGCCGAGGTTCTCCTGAATGGCGACCGACTTTTCCGGCGTGAAGCGGTGCTTGCTGCCGTCGAGATGGCTGCGGAAGGTCACGCCCTCGTCGTCGATCTTATTGATCTGGGCGAGACTGAAGACCTGAAAGCCGCCGGAGTTGGTCAGCATCGGTCCGTCCCACTGCATGAACTCGTGCAAGCCCCCCATGTCACGGACGAGATCGTCGCCGGGGCGCAGGTATAGATGATACGTATTCGCCAGCACCAGCGACGCGCCGACTTCGTGCAAATCGCGCGGCATGACCGCCTTGACGGTCGCCTGCGTGCCCACCGGCGCGAACACCGGCGTCAGCAAGTCACCATGCGGCGTGTGGAAAACGCCCGCGCGCGCATGGTTCCCTTGACTATTTTGCGTTTTGGTCGTCTCGAAATAAAATGACATGAGTGATCTTTTCGTTAACAAGCAGCGTGATTATAACAAAAAGACACTCGCCTTGTGCCCAGTTCGCGTCTCGTTCGCGCTCGTTGAATTCCTAACAAACCAACAATAACCAACAGAAACCAACACAATGATCAGTCTTTATGACCTTCTGGAAGCAGCAAACGGACAGTTGTTCGGCGAACCCGGCGCGCAGTTGTTCAGTGATTTTTGTTTCGACTCGCGGCTCGCCGCCGAGTCCAACCTCTACGTCCCGATCAAATCAGACCGGGGCGACGGCTATCAGTACATTCAGGAAGCGGTCGATCACGGCGCGACCGGCGTCCTCTGCACCCGTCCGCCGGACTTCGACACGTCCGGGCTGTCGGTGATCCTCGTCAAAGACGTCGACTCGGCGCTGATGAAATGGTGCTACTACATCCTCAACAAGTTCGGCACCCACGTGATCGCCGTCACCGGCACGTCGGGCAAATCGATCACTGTCGAGGCGATCAGCCACGTCTTGGGGTCGCGCTACGCCGTCCACAAAAGCACCGACGGCGGTAGTCGCCTCAATCTGCCGCAAACGCTGGCGAAGCTCACGCCGGAGCACAAAATGGTCGTGCTCGAACTGAGCGCCGCCCAGCCCGGCGAGATGTCGGAGATGGTGCTCTCGGTGCAGCCACGCGTCGGCGTCGTCACCCGCATCGGTTACGCCGACCGCTTCGACTCGGTCGATCAACTGGCGCAGGAAGACAGCGTGCTGATCGAGTACCTGCCGACCGGCGGCTTAGCCGTGCTCAACTACGACGACGACCGCACCCGCAAAATGGCGACCCGCACCCGCGCGCAGGCGTGGACGGTCGGCATTGAAGGTTTTGGCGCGGACATCACCGCCTATAACGTCGTCCTCGGCGCGACCGGCACCGGCTTCGACGTGCGCATCGGCAGCGACCGCTTCGTCGGGCGCTGGACGCCGCTGCTCGGCAATCACCAGCTTTACGCCATCCTGACCGCACTCGCCATCGGCGAGCACTACGACATCGCCCCGGAGGAGGCGCTCAAGGCGCTGACCGGCTTGCACCCTCTCCCCGGTCGCATGAACCCGATCAACGGCAGCGGCGGTTCCCTGCTGATCGACGACACCTACAGCGCCGATCCGCATTCAGCGCTGGCGGCGCTCGACTGGCTCAAAGCCATCACCGACGAGAGTCACCGCGCCATCTTCATCTTTGGCGACATGGACAACCTCGGCGAATACAAGCAGCGCGGGCACCGGATCGTCGGGCAGCGCGCCGCCGAGTTCATCGACCTGTTAGTCACCTCCGGCACCGACGCCGCGCTGACCGCCCGTGCTGCGCTCGATCAAGGCTTGGATGCGCGCCGCGTCCGCGTCACTTACGGCGTACAGGATGCCGTCGCCCAAGTCGAGGATCACGACCTGCTTGGTCCCAACGACATCGTGCTGATCAAGGGCGGATCGTCAGCGCGGATGGAGTTGATCACTCAAGCGCTGCTGACCGACGAAGCCGACGCCGCGCTGCTGCCCCGCCTCGACCTGATCACCGCCGCCGACCGCGAGCTTCAGCCGCTGCGTCCGAGTTGGGTCGAGGTCAACCTCGACGCGCTGGCGACCAACGTGCGCGGACTCAAGGCGCTGGTCGGCGACCACGTGACGCTGTTCGCGGTCGTCAAAGCCAATGCCTACGGGCACGGCGCGATCCCGGTGGCGCGCACCGCCCTGCTCAACGGCGCGGAGCATCTCGCCGTCGCCTCGATGCAAGAGGCGCTCGAACTCCGCAGCGTGGGCATCGACGCGCCGATCCTCGTCATGAGTTACACCCCGGTTCAGGCGATCCGCGAAGCCGTCCGCGAGGACATCACCCTGACGATTTACGACCTCGAACTCACGCGCGACTACGACCGCGCGGCGCGCGAAGTCGGCGGCGTGCTCAAGGTACACGTCAAAGTCGATACCGGGATGGGACGCTTGGGTGTGCTGGCAGCCGATGCGGTGCGCTTCTTCCGCCAACTGCTCGCGCTAAGCCATCTCGACGTCGAGGGTATCTACACCCACTTCTCGATGGCGGACGAAAACCCAGCTTACACGATGGAACAGATCGAACGCTTTAAGCAGGTGCTCACGCCCTTGCGCGCGGCGGGCTTCAACTTCAAGTACATTCACGCCGCCAACTCCGCCGGGACGCTGCTGACCCCGGAAGCGCATTTCAACGCTGTGCGCGTCGGGCTGGCGATGTACGGCTTATCGCCGTCCGAACAGGTACACGTCCCGGAAGGGTTCGAGCCGGTACTGTCGTGGAAAACGGTGATCGCGCAGGTCAAGACGCTGCCCGCCGGTCATCCGGTCGGCTACGGCGCGACTTACCACGCGGCGAGCGGCGGCGAGCGCATCGCCGTGATCCCGGTCGGTTACTCCGACGGTCTGCGGCGCGCGCCTAATAACTGGGGGCACGTGCTGGTCAATGGGGAGATCGCGCCGATCATCGGGCGGGTGAGCATGGAAAAGACCATCATCAGCGTGCAGAATATCCCCGGCGTCCGCGTCGGCGACGAGGTCGTGCTGATCGGCAAGCAGGGCGATCAGGTGATCACCGCCGACGACATCGCCGCGCGGCTCGGCACCATCAGTTACGAGGTCCTCTGCGGGATCATCCCGCGCGCTCCGCGCCGATAAAAAACTGCTCGTCGCTCTCCCATCTGTGACCGGGGAGAGCGACGAGCAGCAGTTTTGCTCGAATTTGGGGAAGGCGGCTTCGCAGCCGACGCCGACAGCCTAAGCGCGATGCGCAGCGGCAATCGACAGCACCGCCTCGATCACGTAATCCACGTCAGCATCGGTCATCGTCGGATAAATCGGCAGCGAGATCACCCGCTCGTATTCCCGCCGCGCCACCGGGAAATCATCCGGCGCGTAGCCATAGGTTTCGACGTAATAGGGGTGCATGTGCAGCGGCAGCCAGTGAACGCTCACGCCGATGTTGGCGGCGGTAAGCTCATTGATGAACTCCGCACGATCAATGGTCAACGTATCGAGATTCAGCCGCAAGATGTAGAGATGGTAGGGATGCGTGCTGAACCAACTCACAGTCGGTATTTGCAAACTCGGATCCGCGCCAAAAGCCCGATCGTAGCGCTTGGCGATCTTGACGCGCTGTTGCAACATGCTTTCGACTTTAGAGAGTTGAACCACGCCAATCGCCGCCGCAACGTCGGTGAGATTGTACTTGAAACCGGGCGCGACTATCTCGTAATACCAGCTTGAATCCTTGGTGTAGCGTTTCCATGCATCTTTGCTGATGCCGTGCAGCGACATGATCTGGCAGCGTTCTGCCCATTCGTCGTTGTCGGTTGTGATCATGCCGCCTTCACCGGTCGCCAGCGTTTTCGTTGCGTAGAAACTAAACGCGGTGAAATGACTAATCTGCCCGACCATCCGTCCCTTGTGATAAGTCGGCAGCGCGTGCGCCGCATCTTCCAGCACGATCAAATTGTATTCTTGCGCAATCGCGTGAATCGCATCCAGATCGGCGGCTTGTCCGGCAACGTGAACCGGGATAATCACTTTCGTACGTCGCGTGATCGCCGCTTGGACCTGATTGGGATCAATATTCAGGGTTTCAGGATCAACATCCACCAGCACCGGCTTGGCATCGAAGTAGCGAACCACCTCTGCCGTCGCCGCAAAAGTGAAGGTCGGGACGATCACTTCATCACCGGACTGCAAGCCCGCGGCTTCCAGTGCTAGATGCATCGCGGCGGTGGCGGAATTGACGGGAATCGCGTGCTTGGCACCAACAAATTCGGCAAATGCCGCCGCGAACTCGCGCGTCACCGGTCCAGTAGTCAACCAACCGGACGCAATCACCTCTGCAACCCGATCAATTTCCTCCTGCCCCACATCAGGACGCGCAAAGGGAAGAAATCGGTCACGTGTGGGCAAGGTTTTCTTGGACATTGATTCCCTTGAATTATTATGATGTTAGGCGGTAGTGTTTCAACAGTTTACTACGAAAAAAGTCTGCTTGACAACACTGATTGGATTGCGAGGTTGGTTTTTCGCCGGGAGTCCCAGCGATAGAGCAACCGCTGGGCGGCTGCTCTATCGCTCTATCAGACCTTGGCTCGGCGCGTAAGGTGAGGGAGCACTTGCCCTTATGCCCCTGCCGCCATCTGCTTTTGAATCGTCGAGATGATGACGTCGTTTTCAGCTTCAAATGAGAATAAGTCGATCAACTTCCCCTGCGGATCGATCAAGTAGGTCACAGTGGTGTGATCGACAGAGTAGTTCTCGCCTTCAGATTTGTTCAGCGAATAGTACAGCCCGTAATCGGGTCCAATCTGCGTCAAGGTCGCGTCGTCACCGGTCAAGCCGATGAACGAGTTGTCGAACCGGCTCAGATAGCGCTGCATGACTGCGGGCGTATCGCGTTCGCCATCCACGCTGATAAAGACGAAGTTCAGGTTCGCCGCCTGATCGCCGAGCGCGGTTTTGATCTGTTTCCACTTCGCCAGCGTCAGCGGACAGTAATCCGGGCAGTGGGTATAGCCGAAGAACAGCAGCGTGTACTTGCCCTGTAAACTACTGAAAGTCAGCGGATCGCCATTATCGGCGGGCAGCGTGAAATCGGTCAGCGCCTTGGGCGGCTCGACCGGCGTTACACCCGGCACGTCCGGCGCGAAAGTCGGCGTGGGCGTCGACTCGGCGGCGGATTGGCGCAAATTCAGTATCCCGACGATCCCGATCAGCAGCACACCGCACAGGATCAAACCGATGAACAGGTTGCGCGTGGTCGTACTCGCTTGACCAGTGTGGACGTGTTCGTCTTTCTGCTCGCTCATGACGCCGCCTCGGTCGCTGCGGGCATCGGCATGTCCATTGGCATCGAAGCCTCCGCCGTCGCCATATCCATCGACAGCGCCGGTTCAGCCGTCGCGCTGACGGTCGGATCGACCACCGGCACGGCGACCGTCTGGGTCATACCCGATTGAAACGTCAGGGTGATGAGCACGGCTTGAGGTGGCTCGGCAAAACCGGAGAGCCGATTCGCGGGGACGTCAGCGCCATAGTTAACCATCCCCTGCGCCGGGATGTCTACGGCAGTCGTGGGTGATACCTCGATCCCGGCGCGATCACTGCTCACATTCGTGAGCACGTCCGCTTGATCGCTCTGATTCACGAGCGTGAATGAGATATCCACGTAGCCGCCTGCTTGCCAGCGCCCAATAGCATTGGCGACGATCAGCGAACTGCTCTCCGCCGGGAAGTCCGTTACCAGCGCGCCAACCGGGATATCAAAGGTTGCGCCGCTGGCATCGGCGAACGTCAACCTTAGCGCGACCGCCGTATCGGGATACAGATCGCGGGTGACATTCATCAGCATGACGTGATAGCCACCGGATGCCAGTTCGACGGTCTCACCCGCCGGGATGTCGATGCCGTCGACCATCTGCATCTTCATCACACCGCCGTCCATCGACGTCGTGTGCAGCTGCGTCATCGCCGCGAAATCATCGCTCACGCCGACCAGCGTGTAATCCTGATCGCTCACGTTTTGGATCAGCATGAAGGCACCACTCACGGTATCGGGGAGCGGCGGCTCCGGGGTCGCGTCGGCGGCTAAGGCGGGGGCGGTTGGGCGTACCCATGCGTTGTAGACCAGCAGAGCGGGGGTCGGCTCGTCCTGTGCCTGCACTACGCTGCCGCAGCACAACAGCAGCAGGATGCCGCAAAGCATTCTCATTTTCATCGAACCTAAGCACTTTCTCAGCTTAACCAGCACTTGTTTGTGAAAATGATAGCATAACGCGCTAGAATTGGGGTTAGCGTTAGTTTGGAGTTCTGTTTGTGCGGGTCGCCGGGTGTGACTCACGACGCAGGCGGACGTCCGTGCGCGAACTTCCGCCTGCCCATCGTGAAGCGTGAGAGGTCGCCGACCGACTGGGTCGCAGTCGGGGCTTATCTGGAGAGGGGTAACCGGTATTAGGGACCGATCGCCCCAACCTGTGAGGTTGCGCACGTAAAGGTTGACGCTATGGTTATGTCGTGAGCGGTGCAGCGCAAACGGCTGTTTTAACCGCTCTCGACTTAATCATCATTGAATTAGGAGGCACAAACCTCATCAAATTGTCACCATTATCTTAGCTTGGAATTTCATTCCCCCCACGTGACAAATCGCACAATCACCCCTGCTGATTGTCACGTCGTTGCCGAAAAGTTTGCCTAGTTCTGTGCCTCGGTTAGAGAAAGCGGTATCATTTCGAGACATTCGAAACTGAGTTAGAGCGTTCTAAAGGAGCGCACTTTTATGCGAACATTTCAAAGTTTGGATCGCGCCGCCATCGATACGGCGACCGGTATTATCAGCTTAACCAAACAGGATGACAGCACGTCGCATCCCAGCATTTCGATGCGCCGCGAAGGGGATTACGTCGTGATCTCCGCCAGCTACGGTCCCTTCGAGATCGCGCTGCGCTCGCGTTACGCCGAACTCACCCGCACCCTCAATCAACTGCAACCCAACAACGGCTTGAACACCACCCGGCAGGTCGGCACCGGCGAGGCGTTTCTAGCGCTGGGCAAACGCAAAGATAGCTCGTTGATCCTGCGCCCGACGATTGTCGGCGATGCCAGCGGCTATTTCTGCATCAACCTGACGCTCACACCCGAACCCGCCGCCGCCTTGATCGAGTGGCTCGGCAGCGACACCGGCAGCAACCCGGAAGGGCTGCGCTTGTAGGTGTTTTCACTCAGCAGTAAAGATGTAGGCGCGCAGGCGGCTGCACCCACCGAACGAGAGCTGTAGCTTGCACAACTGCTGGTGACTCTGTAGAATTCTCGTCTAGAGTAATTCTGCAAATCGAATGGCTGCTGCGGAGAGTGTCCGGCGCGCTAGGCTGCGAAGCAGCCCGGCAGCCCCGGAACGCCGAAGGGGCAAACCACTGGAATGCTGGTCTGGTGGCGAAACTCTCAGGCTCAAGGACGCAGTGACCGTCGCGCCTCTGGAGGGCAAGGGCTAGCGCCGCTAGCTTCCCGTGACAGAGCACACAGCGATTGTGTGCTTTTTTTATTTCCGTGATTGGATCGATGGAGAGAGCGACATGGCTTGGCAAACCCCACCTGACTTGAAATACCTCAAAACGGACGAATGGGTACGCATCGAAGGCGACGACGCCACGATTGGCATTTCCGACTTCGCGCAGGATCAGCTAAACGACATTGTCTACGTCGAACTGCCGTCGGTCGGCGACGACCTCAAGGTCGGCGAGCGGCTCGCCTCGGTCGAGTCGGTCAAGGCGGCGTCGGACATCTATATGCCGATCAGCGGCACCGTCACCGAAATCAACGAGGCGCTGTCCAGCCAATCGGAACTGATCAACAGCGATCCGTTCGGCAAGGGCTGGCTGATCAAGGTGCACGTCACCGGCGACACCAACAATCCCGCCCTGCTCGACGCCGACGCTTACGTCCAGTGGTGCGAAACCCGCTAAAAGAAGCCTTTAGCTCTTAGCGATTAGCCTTTAGCTTGTGACCATTTGCCAACACGTCTGACGGGACGTGTTTTGGCTAAAAGCTAATAGCTAACCGCTAATTGCTTATTTCCGAGGTGCCCATGACCTATATTCCGCATACCGATCTCGAACGTCAGCAGATGCTCGCCGCCATCGGCGTGCCGACGATTGAGGACTTGTTTGAAGCGGTGCCGTCGAAGTATCGCTTCCCCTATCTCGACCTGCCCGCGCCCATGAGCGAGCTGGAAGTCATCAGCGAACTGCGCGCGCTCAGCGAAGCCAACGATCACGCGCAGGATTTCGCCCTCTTTCGCGGCGCGGGCGCCTATCAGCATTACACGCCTGCCGCCGTCAACCACATCATTCTGCGCGGCGAGTTTCTGACCGCCTACACGCCCTATCAACCGGAAGTCAGCCAAGGCACGCTGCAAGCGATCTTCGAGTACCAGACGATGATCACGCAGTTGACCGGGCATGGACGGCGCCAACGCCAGCCACTACGACGGCGCGACCAGCCTCGCCGAGTCGGTGACGGTCGCGCTCGAAGCGTCGCGCCACAAGCGCACCAAGGTGATCCTCAGCCCCTACATTCACCCGCACTATCGCGCCGTGACCCGCACCTATCATCAAGGCAACAACGTGCAGTTCGTCGGCGACGATAAAGCAGCGGAAATCAGCGATCTGGTCGAACTGCTCGACGACAACACGGCGATGTTGGCGGTCGCTTACCCGAACTTCCTCGGTCAAATCGAGGACTTCACCGGACTCGCCGCAGAAAGTCCACGAGGCGGGCGCGCTGCTGGTCTTCGTCGCCAATCCGCTGGCGCTGGCGCTGCTCAAAAGCCCCGGCGAACTGGGCGCGGACATCGTCGTCGGCGAGGGACAGCCGCTCGGCATTCCGCTGAGCTACGGCGGACCCTACGTCGGCTTCTTCGCCACCAAAATGGCGCAGATCCGTCGGATCGCCGGACGGATCGTCGGCGAGACGCTCGACGCCGACGGCAACAAGGCTTACGTGATGACGCTGCGCCCGCGCGAGCAGGACATCCGCCGCGAGAAGGCGACCAGCAACATCTGCACCAATCAGGGCTTGATGGCGCTGGCGGCGACGGTCTACATGGAGCTGCTCGGCAAGACCGGGCTGCGCCAAGTGACCGAACTGTGCTGGAACAAGTCGCACTATGCCGCTGACGAGATCGATAAGCTCGACGGCTACTCGGTCGACCGCAGCAAGCAATTCTTCAACGAGTTCGTCGTCACCTGTCCGGTTCCCGTCCAGCAGATTAATGATCGCCTGCTGCTGAGCGGCATCATCGGCGGCTACGACCTGAGCCTCGACTACCCGGATCGCGCCAACCAGATGCTCATCTGTGTCACCGAAATGAACGAGAAAGACGAGATCGACGCGCTGGTCGAGGTTCTCCGCGAGGTGCAAGCATGATCAAAGCAATGAACCAGCAGCTTGAAAGCACGATCTACGATCAAAGCGTGTCCGGTCGCACCGGCGTTTTGCCGCCCAAGCTCGACGTGCCCAAGACCAAGATTCCCGCCGCCCTCACCCGCGACGACCTCGACCTACCCGAAGTCAGCGAGTTACAGGTCGTGCGCCACTTCACCAACCTGAGCCACCTCAACCACAGCATCGACGGCGGCTTCTATCCGCTTGGCTCCTGCACGATGAAGTACAACCCGAAGATCAACGAGGACGCCGCCCGCTTACCCGGTTTCGCCGCCCTGCATCCGCTGACCGACGCCGAGGGCGCGCAAGGCGCGCTGGCGCTGATGTACGCGCTCGAAGGCTGGCTGGCGGAGATCGCCGGGTTTGCCGGAGCGAGTCTCGTCCCGGCGGCGGGCGCTCAAGGCGAACTGGCGGGCATCCTGATGATCCGCAAGTATCACGTCGATAACGGCGACAGCAAGCGGACGAAGATCCTCGTCCCCAACAGCGCGCACGGCACCAATCCGGCGACCGTCTCGATGGCGGGGCTGGAGGTGGTCGAACTGCCCTCCGACGAGAACGGCGACGTCAACCTTGAGGCGCTCAAAGCCGCCTGTGACGAGACGGTCGCGGGCATGATGATCACCGTCCCCAGCACGCTCGGCGTCTTCGACACCAAAATCCTCAAGGTGATCGAGGCGGTGCACGCTTGCGGCGGACTGATGTACATGGACGGCGCGAACATGAACGCGCTGCTCGGCATCGTCAAACCGGGCGAACTCGGCTTCGACGTGATGCACTACAACCTGCACAAGACCTTCTCGACCCCGCACGGCGGCGGCGGTCCCGGCTGCGGCGCGGTGGCGGTCAACGAGAAGCTGCTGCCCTTCCGCCCCGGTCCGGTGGTCGAGATTATCGAAGCAGCGAATGAAGATGATGAGGAAGATGCACCGCTCTACGGTCTGGTCATGCCGCCGCAGACCATCGGGCGGCTGAAGGCGTTTCACGGCAACTTCGGGATGCACGTCCGCGCCTACGCCTACATCCGCAGCTACGGCAGCGACATCCGCGAGGTCTCGCGCCACGCCGTGCTCAACGCCAACTACGTCCGCGCCCAGCTGCGCGATACCTATCACATGCCCTATGATCGGCTCTGCGCGCACGAGTTCGTGATGGAGGGGCATTTCGAGGGGGTCGAGGACGTCCACGCGCTCGACATCTCCAAGCGGCTGATGGACTACGGCATTCACCCGCCGACCAACTACTTCCCGCTGATCGTCCCCGAAGCGCTCTTGATCGAGCCGACCGAGACCGAGGACAAGGACACGCTCGACAACTTCGTCACGGCGATGAAGGCGATTGCCAAGGAAGCCCACGACGATCCGGCGCTGCTGCACGACGCGCCCCACGTCACGCCGGTCAAGCGGCTGGACGAAGTCCGCGCCGCCAAGCAGCTTGTCCTCTGCTGCCGCCCGCTGCCGGATTGGGCGTAGTGCCCTCATCCCCTAACCCCTTCTCCCTAAGGGAGAAGGGGAACTAACAGGGCATTGGATTACACTGTCGAATCTCAAAAGTCATAGGTTTGAAGTCCCTCGCCCTGAGGGAGAGGGATTTAGGGTGAGGGCTTCTCCGTTTCACAACACGCTATCCGAAACCCAAATTCGTCAAGAGCGTCACTCGCAAAAAACCAATGACGAAATGCCAACTCGGCGCAACTCTTGTCCGAATTCCAGATTCCGCCACGCTTTGCGCGCTTATCCGAGAAATATTCGCCATCGCTGCTTAACTCACTGCTATCTTCACCCCAGCGCGTTAAGCACCACTCGCAGACATTGCCCGCCATGTCCATGACGCCGTAAGGACTTGCGCCCTCGGTGTATTGCGTCACCGACGTTGTGCGCTTAAATCCACTCTCATAGGTATTGCACTTCTGCAAATCAAACTCGTCGCCCCACGGATACAGCCAACCGGTATCGCCTGCTGCTGCGCGCTGCCACTGCTGTTCAGTCGGGAGCGTGATCGCTGTGGCGGGGGAAGAAGGCCATACGGCGTTCAGAATCGTCACTAAAGTGTTCTCCAAATCGCGGATCACCTGCTCATTCTGAAAGCGCAGTACGCGATAACCAAGCGCTTCGATTTCGATCTGGCGCTGCGCGTCCGCATTGCGCTGCATCTCGTGAATCCCGCCATCGACTTCGACGACGATGCGATTCTCATAATTGAGGAAATCGGCGACATAATTCGTTTGAGCAATAGGGTGCTGGCGACGAAATTTCAGCCCTGCCAGCCGCCGATTCCGCAAGCATTCCCATAAGATAAGTTCTGCACTGGTTTGGCGCTGGCGCAAATCCCGCGCGATCTGTACCATCGCCTTCGATGCAATCGCTCGATAGCGTTCTTTCGCCTCATCCGAAATATCAGCCTCGTCACCACGAGAAGCCCTTTTCCCCTCGCCCTGAGGGAGAGGGGGCAGGGGTGAGGGTTGTATTTGCGCCGTCAACCAGCGGCAAAACGCGATTGCCTCAAACCATGAAACATTCGCACGAGGATGATCATCATCAGGAAAAGCCTGCGGATCGGGACGGGTTTTCCGCTCACGTGACTCCTTTGCCGCTTCCGAGTAATCCCACCACTTGCGACGTCCGTAACCATTCTTCGCAGTTACAAAAACTTCGAACTGTGCATTGGTGATCGGATACTTGGCAATGCGAAACGAGGGAATCACATACTGTCCACCCGTCGTGCCGTCGGCATACGAAGCGTCCTCAAGCAGCACAGATCCGCCCGGAATGTCAACCCAATCGAATGGTGGTGGTAAAACGTCTTCAACGTTCATCAGAAGTATTCCCGTTATTGGGGCTGATGAAAACGTGGCTCATGGACTACGGCTCATGGATCAGTTCGGCGAACGCTTAGAGTATAGCATCAACGGCGCGGACGGTTGAAACCGCCCGCTAAAAAAACGCGACCCACTGAAGGGGTCGCCAGCTATTGCCGCTCCTTTAGTGAGCGACGAATTCACTAGCCGAGGGATTAATCCCTCGGCGGCAAATTTTGTACGCCAATCTCCCACGCGATCCGCAAACAAAAATCCGGCGCAAGCGGATCGCCTGCGCCGGATCGTCAAAACTCGCTATGCAATTGCTCTTTGGAGCTTAGTGCAGATACGGCGTCACGAAGTCCAGCGTCTCGGCGATGTCGGTGCGATAGCTGTAGTCCGTCCCGGTGCAGTTGGGCGTCACGCCGTAGGACGTGATCGCCGCGACGACGTTGGTATCGCCCCAGAACGCCGGACCACCGGAGTCGCCGAAGCAGGTGCCGCCCGATCCGTTCCCCTGACCGGGGTTGTTGCTGAACTGGAAGTTATAGCCGTCGGTGTATTGGTTGCGCGTGTTGGTCAGCGTGGTTTGCCCGACGTAACGCACCCAGTCGCTTTGCGCGAACGGCGCGGGGATGATCGCCTGAGTGCCATAGCCGACGATCGTGAAGCGGCGGTCACCATTGGCGGCGCTGCCCTTCCGCGTATCGAGGAAATCGAACTGCCCCAGCGACGGGAGCTGTCCGTAGGTCGACACGGAGATCGGCTGGCTCAGCAGTGCCAAGCCGACGTCGTGGGTGTTCGGGAACCCGGCGAAATCGGCATACTGCGGATGCGGAACCGCTTGTGCCGAAATCCACGTCGCGTCGAGCCACGCTTGCAGGCTCGGATAAGTCGGACGCTCGGCAGCATACGCCGCGTCGATGTCGGCATCGTTGCGGACGTAGGTCGCGATGTTGGTCTGACCGTTTTCTTCGGTGCAATGCCCCGCCGTCAGAACGACGGTCGGTGTCAGCAGCGTACCGGAGCAGCTATAGTAACCATCCGGGCGCTGAAACAGCAGCGTCACCACCTGCGGATGTCCGTTGCCATCCGGTGTGCCCCACGTCACCGCGCTGACGATCCCCCCGACGGTGAACAATAAAGCCAATGCGATTGTGACGACAAACATACGTTTCTTCATCTACATCCTCCTGAAATACCAGCGTACCGACGCAAAAAGTGGAGTCCATCGGCTCCAAAGACAAATATTCAGTTAAATCGGACATCCACAAAAAGGTAAATCGGTGGATAGGGATGAATGTCGCACGATTCTACAAATTGGTCTGTCAGCTGCGGAATAATCGAAGCATGAAGGGCAGCGCAGATCGATCTCTATCCGGTTTCCTCCGGCTCTATGCTACAATTCCTCCTAGATCGGCAGCAGCACGGAGCGACTCGCCTTTGACCCGCGCCCAACTCATCTTCAACCGCACCGCGATGATGCCTCGGCGTCGCTACGTCCGCATCCTGCGGGCAGCGTGGCGCGATACCAACGCCCTTTTGCACGAGTTCCGCCGCCCAATCCTCGCCTTCGTCATCGCCACCATTGGGGGTGGCTGGCTCTACGGCGAACTGCTGGTCTTGGCGGGCTATCCGCGTCCCGCCTTCATCGACCTGCCCTACATGATGATCGCGCTGATGGTGTTTGAGAATTTCGGCGATATCCCGCCGGAGCCGTACCTCGTCATATTCTGGTACGGGATGCCGCTGGTCGCACTCTACGTGATCGGGCAAGGCGTCACCGATTTTATGCGTCTGTTCTTCAATCGCGGCGAGCGACGCGGCGCTTGGGAGGAAGCTGTGGCATCGACCTATCGCAATCACATCATCGTCATGGGGATCGGGCACGTCGGGCTGCGCGTCGTCCGCGCACTGGAGGAGATGGGGTCGGAAGTGGTCGCCATCGACATGGACGAGCCGGATAATCCCCTCGCCGACCTGAGCGGAATGCACACCCCGCTGATCGAGGGCGACGGGCGCACCGCCACCGTGCTCGAAAAAGCCGGAATCCGCTATGCCGAGGCGCTGATCGTCTGCACGGCGGACGACTTCCTCAACTTGGAGGTCTGCGTGCGCGCCCGTGAGCTGAACAAGAACGCCCGCATCGTCGTGCGCATGTGGGACACACAGCTTGCCAGTCACATCAAGCGATCGCTCAACGCCGAGACGCTCAGCGCCTCCGACCTCGCCGCCCCCGCCTTCGCCGGAGTCGCGGTCGGCGCTGACGTCGCGCCGATGCTCCACATCCACGACCAACCCTACAGCCTGATCCGCTTGCAGGTCGAGCCGGGATCGTTCATGGATGGCAGCACGATTGCGGCGCTCCAAGACGAGAACGACATGGACATCGTGCTGCACGAGCGCGACGATCAGGTTGACGTGCACCCCGAAGGCGATCTGCCCGTGCGCGCCGGTGACGTGATCGTGACCTTCGCCAAGCATACCCGCATCATGGAGATCGTCGCCCGCAACCGCCGCCGCACCTAAACGATTCGAACCACTAAGACCACAAAGGGCACAGAGAACAATCCTCTATGCCCTTCGTCCTTGTCTTTTACTCAGTACTCGGTACTCAGTACTTGTTTTTCTACTTCTTTTTGCTGGGGAACCGGCTCAAAATCACAGCGGGAGTCGGCGGGGCATCCGAGCGTGCCCGCGCTGAACGCACGCCGATCGCGTTGCCCGGCTTATTGATGCGATTGCTGATGTAGGCTTGACCGAGCATGTAGCCTTCGCTGTCGATGCTGCACGAGGTCACGATGCCGACTTCGTGCCCCTCGGCATCGACCAGCGTATCGCCGGAGTGGGGCGGACGCGCGCCTTTCGCCTCTAGCCGGAAGCGCGTAACCATCGCGTCGCGCTCGATCTCGTGGGCGATAAACGCCGCCTTGCCGACGAAGAACGGCTTCCACAACTTGACGTAATTACCGAAACCTGCGTCCGCCGGATTGAGATCAAGTTCGCCTGCCAGTTCGTGCCCGTAGAGCGGCAAACCCGCCTCCGTCCGCAAGCTGTCGCGCGCGGCGAGTCCGGTGGGCGTCGTGCCGTGCTCGATCAGCGCCTTGACCATTGCCTCAGCCTTGTCGGGATGGACGAACAACTCGTAGGCGATCCGCTCGCCGGTGTAGCCCGTCCGCGAGACGATCAAGTCGAAGCCGCCCAGCGTCACACGAGTGATCCCCGCCCACGCCAGCGCTTCAACCTTCGCCTTATCCGCGTCGCTGCCACCGAGCGACAGCAGAATCCGCTTGCTGTCGGGACCTTGCAGCGCCACGTCTACCCGCCGATCCGCGCCCGACGACTCGGCGCGCAGGTCGCGCAGCGTGAAGCGATCCGCCCCGGCAAACTTGCGCGCCGGGTACGCCGGATCGACCATCACCTCGCCATGCTTGACCGCGTTGAGCCACGCCCAATTCTTATCATTGTTGGAAGCGTTGACGACGATCAGGTAGTGATCGTCGCTCAAGCGATAGATCATCAGGTCGTCGAGCGGGATGCCGTGCACGTCGAGCAGGTAGGTGTAATGCGACTCGCCGACCGCCAGCGCCGAGACTTCGTTGGTCGTCAAGGTATCGAGGAAAGCGGCTGCCCCCGCGCCCTGCGCATCGAACACGCCCATGTGGGTGACGTCGAACACGCCCGCGCGCTGCCGTACCGCCAGATGCTCGTCAGTGACCGACGAGTACCAGAGCGGCATCTCGTAACCGGCGAATTCTGCCATTTTCGCACCGAGCTGAACGTGCAGATCGTGCAGCGGCGTCGTCTTGAGCGTGTCGCTGACCGGATCGCTCCACTGGAATTCCGGCAGCGGATCGCCATAGACGGCGGCGAACTGATCGCCGTTGGCGCCGACGAAATAGGCTTTATTGGCGATGGCGTCGATGCCGGTGAAGTTGGCGTTCGATTTGCCGAGCACCACCACATCGACCGGACCGGGCACTTTGCCATAGGGATCGGTGCGGTCGCTCAGCGCGAAGCCGTCCGAGAGCGCCCGCAGCCACGCGGTGATCTTCCCGGCATTCTTCTCGACGTGCAGCAGGTAATCCGCGCCCTGCCGCTCGACCACCGCCCGCGAGAGGATCTTGCCATCGACGTCGAGCACCAGCGCGGGCTGCTGTTCGCCCTCGCCGAGCGCGGGCACATCACTGGTCAAGGCGACGTTGAGGAAAGCTGCCGCGCCGGGATAGCCGGGGATCGAGCGCACCGCCAGCGCGTAAGCGCCTTCGCCCGCCTCGGCATCAGCATAGTAGGTATGGGGATAGTCATCACCACCGCTGTCCGTGTCGATGCCGACGCTGGCAGCGAGATCGCGCACGCCCTGCTTGACGCTCATCAGCGTCTCGAAATCGACTTTGGCGCGCGGTTCGGCGCGTCTCTTGCCCATGTAGCTGAACGGTACGCACGCCAGCAGCAAGTCGGCGATCAAGTCGCCCAAGCGGTCGATCTCGGCTTCCTTGAAGCCGCGCTGCGTGATCCACGGCGTACCCATGCGCACGCCCGACGCCCGCAGCGCCGATGGGTCGCCGGGGATGGTGTTACGGTTGGCGACGATCCCGGCAAGGTCAAGAATCCGCGCCGCTTGATCGCCGCTGAGCGGCGTGCCGTCCGCGCCGACAATGCTCTTGCAGTCGATCAGCAGCAGGTGCGAGCCGGTGCCGCCGTAAGGGATGCGAATCCCGCGCGCTTCGAGCCGCTGCGCCAAACGGGTCGCGTTGAGCACGGTTTGCTGCTGTAGTTCTTTGAACTGCTCCGTGAAGGCGAGGCGCAGCGAGACCGCCAGCGCCGCGATCGCGTGGACGTGGGGACCGCCCTGCTCGCCGGGGAAGACGCCGCGATCGACCTTGGTGGCGACATCGCTGCGATGGGTGATGATCACCGCGCCGCGCGGACCTGCCAGCGTTTTGTGAGTCGTAAAGCTGACCACATCGGCGATGCCGACCGGCGACGGGTAGACCCCGGCGATCACCAACCCGGCGACGTGGGCGATGTCCGCCATCAGGTAGGCGCCGACCTCGTGGGCGATGTCGCGGAACTGCTCCCAATCGGGCGCGTAGGGATAGCTGGTGTACCCGGCGATGATGATCTTGGGTTTGTGTTCGAGCGCTAAAGCGCGGATCGCGTCGTAGTCGAGCAGTTCGGTTTCGGGATCGACGCTGTAGCTGACGGCGTTGTACTGCTTGCCGCTGCGCGCGACCGGGCTGCCGTGCGTCAGGTGACCGCCTTGCAGCAAATCCAGCCCCATGATCGTGTCGCCGACGTTGATCAAGCCGCTAAAGATGGCGCTGTTAGCGGGCGCGCCGGAGAGCGGCTGCACGTTGACGAACAGCTTCTCGGCGGGATATTCCGGCGTAGCGAACAACTCGGCGGCGCGGCGGCGTGCCAGCGCCTCGATCACGTCGGCGTATTCGGTGCCCTTGTAGTAACGCTTGTCGGCGTAACGGCGATACTCCGGCAGGCGCGCGTTATAGTCGAGGATTTCCGCTTGGGTCATGGTCCGCGTCTCGTCGAGCGGATAGCCCTCCGCGTAGATGTTGTGGAACGCCGACGAGAGCGCCTCGCGGACGGCGTTTGGGACGGTGCTCTCCGACGGGATCAGGATCAAGGTGCGTTCCTGACGCGCGGTCTCGTGACGGATCAGTTCGGCGACGTCCGGGTCTAGCTCGGCAAGGTCGCCCCGAAACAGGTAATCATCGTGAGTCGGCATAGGTATTCCATCCTCTGCTTGGGCTGCGGAATGCCCACGATTTTAACCGATCCGCCCCCCGGCTGCGAGAGGCGGTATAATGATTTGCCCCTCTCCCCCTGCCCCTCTCCCACGCAGGCGGGGCGAGGGGAGCAGAAGCGTGATAAATTGAAGTATTCAAATGGAAGAACCATGCGACGATTGATCCTACTCCCGCTCTTATTGCTTGCCTTTGCAACGACTAGCTTCACTCATGCCCAGACCAATTTACCCGACGGCGTGCAGGAGATGCGGATCACGACCGTCCGCGCCAACGTCCACACCTGCGCGCGAGCTCGACTGCGAGGTGGTCGCCAGCTATGCCGCCGGGACGCCGCTGTTCGTGCTCGGCAGCGAGGATGGCGACGCCGTCCGCGACAATTCGACGTGGTATCGCCTGCGCGACAGCCTGACCGGCGACGAGGTCTACATCAGCGGCGCGCTGACCGCCGTCCACGCCTTCGACGATTGGCAGCTGCGCCCGGTCTATCCGCTGGCGGTCAGCGACGCGATGAAAGCGGTCTATCAGCGCGGACTGGCATCCGGCAACAACCCCGACGCCTTCTCGAAGGTCGGCGACTGCCAGAACGTGACCCCCTACTTCCTCGCGCCGTTCGCCGACGCCAGCAATTACAGCCTCGGCGTGTGGAGTCCGCTGCAAAGCACAATTGATCACTTCGCGGGGTCGTTCGACCGGGTGAGCGCGGCGGTCGATAACGGCTACAACGTCGCCTCGGTGCTGTCCTCGCGCTGGCGTAACAAACAGCTCTGCGAAGCGGGTGAAACCCCGCTCGAATGCGAGGAGCGGCTGAATAATCCGAGCATCGCCATCATCAACATGGAGACGTGGTGGCAGGAGCGCCCCGCCAGCGAATACGAAGGCTATCTCAGCCAGATCGTTGAGTTCGAGTTGGAACAAGGCGTCGTGCCGATTGTGGGGACGAAGGCGGACGATCTCGAAGGCGACAACGGCATCAATCAGGCGATTGTCCGCGTCGCGGATAAGTATCGAGATCCCGCTGTGGAATTTCTGGTTAGCGGCGCAGCAGGCGACCGACGGCGGCGTCAGCGAAGACGGCTTTCACCTGACTTTCGCGCGGGACTTTTATGACGATCCCGCGCGGCTGGATTCGGGCTGGGCGCTGCGGAACTTGAGCGCGCTCGAAGCCATCGACGCGGTGTATCGGGAACTGAATGCAAGCTAACGTATCGCAGGCGGTTCATGCAGCTTGAAAATAGAACGCGGAGTTACGTACCAACTTTAGCGATTTGACCGACATTTTTGCTTGCGCCGCCGGGGGATCAAATCCCCCGGCTACCAACTCAAGCCCGTTGAAACGGGCTAAAAGACAAGCTGAAATGGTTTTTAGCCGTCTTCAGACGGCTTGAATGCTTAGCCAGAGGCTTCGAGCCTCTGGCGGTGTCCGGCAAACGCTCGCTCAAGAAGCAGAGTTTTTCTTAAGTCGGTGCACATGGGGCGTTATATATAACGCCCCTACAACGCCTCTCCCCGCCTTGTGAGTAAGCGAAGCGGCGGAGAGGGTTGGAACGCAGGGTGAGGGAGTTACTGATACCCGCACATCGTCCAGACGCCATCAACTTTCTGGACGGTGTAGTTGTCGTCGGCGAGGTTCTGGGCGTCGTTCTCGCCGTTGTAGACGTAGGTGATCTGCCCCTTGCAGGTCACGACCGCCGAGTTGCCGTCGGTGCTCTTGGTCGAGCAGTCCATCCCGTCGAGGGTGGCATCGCTGATCGCGCCGAAGGAGTCGAAGTCGATGCGGGCGTCCGCCTCGAATGCCGGGCAGACCAGCTGCGGCAGCTTGGCGGTGTCATTGGCGACCATCGCCGTGAGATAAGCCTCGACCGCCGGTGCCGGGTCGCTCTCGGTGGCAGTCGAAGAACACGCCGCCAGCACGAGCGCGAGGATCAAAAAACCCAAAAGCGACCGGATCAGCCGCTTTTGGGTCAGTTGTTTTGGTTCTAGTCGGCGCATAGCTGCGCTTATTTGCTTTCTTCTTCAGCAGCCGGTTCGGATGCCTCAGCTGCCTCGGATGCAGCAGCTTCGGGTTCCGCCGACTGTGTCTCATCGACCGGCGCGGAATTGTCTGCCGAGACGATTTCCGGCACGTCGGCGGCAGTCTCCTCGGCGTTAGCGAGATCGCCCACCGCTTCCGCTTCCTCGACAGATTCGAGCGGCGTCCCGGCTTCGGGAGCCATCTCAGCAGCAGCGGCATCGGTGCCCCAACGCTGCGTGAAGCCGACGCGCCGTTTTTCCGGCTCAAGGTGGCTGATGCGCAAGCTGAGGCGGTCGCCCTTCTTGACGTAGGAATAGGGTTCCTTAAGCGAACCATCGCCCATTTCGCTCAGGTGCAGCAGACCTTCCAGCCCATCGTCGAGCGCCACGAACGCGCCGAAATCGACCACGTTGGTGACCGTACCCTCGACCAACTGTCCTTCGTGATAGCGGTCGTGGGCAACTTCCCACGGGTCTTCGAGCAAGCGCTTGCGGCTCAAGGCGATCCGGTTCGCCTCGCGGTCGAGGCTGAGGACGTAAACGTCGATCTCTTGACCAACGCGCAGCACGTCACGCGGGTGATCGACGCGATGCCATGCCAGCTCACTGACGTGGATCAAGCCGTCCGCCCCGCCGAGGTTGACGAACGCGCCGAAATCGCGCAAGCCCGTCACCGTACCGCGTACGACGTCGCCTTCCTTGAGTTCTGCCAGCAGCCGCGCTTTTTGCTGCGCCCGCCATTCGCGCTGCGCTTCGCGTTCGCTGAAGATCAAACGGCGACGCGCTTGATCGACTTCGATCACCTTGACGGCGAGTTCGCTGCCGATCAAATCGTCCCACGACTCGCGCCCGCCCGACGAACCCATCGAGACGAGGTGCGAACTGGGGATGAAGCCTTCGAGCCGGTTCCAGTTGACGAGGATACCGCCCCGGTTATGCCCCTTCACCGTCACTTCAACCACATCTTCGGTCTCCAGCAGCTTCCGGGCTTTCTCCCAGTCGTACTGCTGCAAGCCCATATTGATCGAAACGATCAAATTGTCGTCCTGATCACGCGGGTTGATCACGTAAACAGGCACTTCCGCACCGACTTCTAAGCCGTTACGGACTTTAGGATCAAGGCGTTCCAAGTCTTGAACGGGGACAATACCATCGCGTTTTGCGCCCATATCGACAATGATTTCTCGGTTGTCAATTTGCAGGATGATGGCGTTGCGAATCTCGCCACGCTGCGGGGGCTGATACGCGAAGGAGGAGTTTAGTAGTTCTCGAAATTCATCCCCATACGCTTGGCTATCCTTGTTAACTCCAGTCTTATCCATCTAAACACACACCTTACGAGAGTTGGTAACATCGACACGACGCAAATCGACGCGAAAACATCATCGCCCTACAAGTTCGTCCAGATGCTACATTATGAACCACGAATTTGTTAGAGTCATTATAGCAGGGAACCGTTGGAACTGTATAAATATTGTGCAGATTCTAATTCATACCCGGCACTTGATTTTCTAATCCGTGCGTTCCCCGGTCAACTTCCCATGGATAGACGACGTAAGCATCCGTCACGGCGCCATAGAAATCGGGCTTTTCGTTGGTGAACAACGACCGATAAGGATTGTAGTGCATGACGCAGTTGAACGCCGTGCCTCCGGCGGAGAGCACGCGCTGACGAACGGCGATACTCGTCCGCCCGCTGCCCCAAACGTCATCCACGATCAGGGTGCGCCGGTTCACCACCAGCGACGGTTCGGGAAACTGCAGAAATTTCGGCAGCACCATCAGCCCAGCAGGACCTTCCAGTTTCGCCGGAAAATCGACCGCCGCCGTCAAGACGTGCTGAATATCGAGTGCTTCGGCAAGCAGCCCACCGGGAATGACACCACCGCGCGTGATCATGACCATGCTGGTGATCGTGCCGATGCTGCGAATTTGCGGCAGCAAAACGTCAATCAACTCGTCGACGTCATCCCACGTGAGCACTTCATGCCGCTGTTTATCGGGTCGTTCCATAAATGATACCTTTAACGGGTGTAGGAAATGTTACTATTATAACACAATCCGCCTTCAATTCTCGCAGATCGAGTTTGCGCGGCGTGGTGAACGTCGAGGATGCGTAAGGGCACGGCGCGCCGTGCCCTTACCGACGATTCTCTCGCGAGAAGGCGGGGATTTATGCGCCTATTTGGGTAGGGGCAGCATGCTGCGCCCCGCTCGCATTACAACCTTTCGGCGACTGATTTCGCCTGCGTGTAGAGCAGCAGATAATCGGGACCGCCCGCCTTGCTATCCGTGCCGCTCAGGTTGAAGCCGCCGAACGGATGCACGCCGACCAGCGCACCGGTACATTTGCGATTGAAATACAGGTTGCCGACGTGATATTCGCGCCGCGCCTGCTCCAGCCGCTCGCGGTCTTGGCTGTAGACCGCGCCGGTCAAGCCATAGTCGGTCGCGTTGGCGATGTCGAGCGCGTCTTGATAATCGCGCGCGCGGATCAGCGTCAAGACCGGTCCGAAAATCTCCTCGGTGGCGATGCGCGCGTCAGACGGCACGCTGCCGAAGATCGTGGGCGGGACGAAGTAGCCACCATCTGCTGTCTCGATGGGCTTGCCGCCGAGCAGCAATTCGCCCTCCTGCGTGCCGATCTCGACGTAATCGATGATCTTGTGCAGCGCGTCCGGGTCGATCACCGGACCGAGGTCGATCGAGGCATCCCCGTCAGTCGCGCCGATCCGCAGCTGCCGCGCCAATTCGACCACCTGCGTCGCGACTTGATCGTAAACCGCGTCAACGATGATCGCGCGCGATCCAGCCGAACACTTCTGCCCTTGAAAACCGAAGGCGCTGGCGACGATCCCGGCAGCAGCGCTGGCGAGGTCAGCAGTCTCATCGACCAAGACGGCATCCTTGCCGCCCATTTCGAGGATCGCTCGCTTGAGCCACTTCTGCCCCGGCTGAACTTTCGCTGCCGTTTCGTAAATCTGCACGCCGACCGCCTTCGATCCCGTGAATGAGATGAAGCGCGTCTGCGGATGCTCGACCAGCCGCCCGCCGACCACCGCCCCATCCGCACAAGTGACGTAATTGAGCACACCGGGCGGCAGCGCTTGATCCCAGAACAGTTGACACAGCTTGTAAGCGACCCATGGCGTCTGCTCGGCGGGCTTGAGCACGACCGTGTTGCCAGTAACCAGCGCCGCGCTGGTCATGCCGGCGACAATTGCCAGCGGAAAGTTCCACGGCGGGATGATCGCGCCGACGCCGAGCGGAATATAGTACAGCCCTAACTGCTCCGGCGCGTAGTAACCAAGCTGCGCGCTGCTGTCGGCGAGGCGCACGGCTTGGCGGGCGTAATATTCGAGAAAGTCGATCGCCTCGGCGGTGTCGGCGTCGGCTTCGACCCAACTCTTGCCCGCTTCGAGCACCATGACCGCGCTGAATTCGTGCTTGCGCCGCCGCATTTCGGCAGCAGCGCGCAGCAGAAAGCGCGCCCGCTCCTCGGCAGAAGTCGTCTTCCACGTCTCGAAGGCGGTCGTCGCCGCCGCGACTGCTCGATCGGCGTGGTCGGCGCTGCCGTCGGCAAACCGACCCAACACTTCCGCCGGACGCGCCGGGTTGATCGAGGGGAAAGTCGCGGTAGGGCTGATCGCCTCGCCGCCGATGACGAGCGGATAAACGTTACCGATCTCCGCCTTGACGAGTTCGAGCGCACGAGAGAACGCCGCTTGATTGGCTGCCTGTGTGAAATCCGTCAAGGCTTCATTGTGATAAGGGGGAAGCATTACCTACTCCTAGACTAAAATTCGTTTTTTCTTCGTTTTAAATTTATAAATTTCATGGAAACTTCCTTTAATCAGCGGTAGACTACACATAGAATATAACTAAGTAAGCGATGCACCTTAACGATAGAGTTGGCCGGATGACTTTCTCGTGCCACTCCAAATCATTGCTGACTACACTGATACCCGACCGTTGCCTGCAGCATATTGAAGTCTCATTGCCGAACGCAGTCAATCGCCATCCATCGCCGCACCACTGACGCCAACATTGTCGCTCCACTACCGTCGCACTGCTGTCTGACTGCATCTGTTGACCCATTGAAGCCTGCTGCGCACAGTCAGTCATCCGCCCCCCTCTATCGTTAAGGGTTCGCAAACCAGCACGATGTGCTCTCCCCCAAAGCGGGTCAAGACAATAGTTCTTGACCCGTTTTTGGTTCGATCGAGCTTCAACTTCGCGATCAACGTTTCCGGCGTAACCGCCGTCCCCCGCTTCTTGACCGTCACCTGTCCCACCCCATGCTCACGCAGATAAGCGCGCAGCTTCTTGAGGTTGAACGGCAGCCAATCGATGATCTGCCACGACCGCGCCCACGCTGTTTCCGGCTTGGCGTCGGTCGTGATGTAGGCGATCTCCGGGTCAAGCTGCGCGCCGCCGAGTTCGAGCGCCAAATGCGCCACTAGCCCCGCCCGGATGATCGCCGGGTCGGGTTCGACCAGCCAGCCGCGCGGTGGGCTGATCGGCGCGGTGGTGGCATCATCGACGGTTCGCGCCCATAAAAGCGGATCGCCCGCGCCCAAGCGCAGCGCGTGATATTCAGGTTCGACACCGTTACCAATCGTCAGCACGGCTTCCTTCAGCTCACCCTGCACCGAGATGAAAGTCACGCTGCCGCCGTAACCGGCGACCTGCGCCAGATCGACGCCCGGCGAGAGCTTGACCATAATGCGTCCCGCCCGCCACCCGCGAATGATCGAAAGCGGCGGCTGATAATGCTCCACGTCGAAGATGCGCTTGCCGTCATCACCACGCCGCGCCGGATCGAAGAAGATTAGATCAGCGGCGGGAACGCCCTCACGCACGTCCGCGACCTTGAACGTCGCCTTCACGCCGAGCGCAGCAGCGTTGAGTTGCGCCATCGCCACTCGCAGCGGATCGATGTCCAGCCCGATTACGTCGCCGCCCGCCTGAGCAAAGGCAATCGAATCCGCACCGATTCCACAGCAAGCATCGACCGTGCGCAGGATGGGCGGGAACTGCGCCGCGCGCCAGCGGCGGATCAGCGGATCGCTGGCTTGTTCGAGCGCCTCACGGGTGAAGAACATCTTCGCCGCGTCGTCACCGAACTTGCCGACCGCTTTTTTCCGCAGCCGCGCCAATTCGAGCGCCGCTCCCGCCTGTTCGCGGGGGAGATCGCGCCGCAGCGCTTCGATCAGGTGCAGCGTGTAATCGTCGCCCAAATCCTCGCCCGCCAGCCGATCGAGCACGCGCGATCCAGCATCCGAAGCGAGAAAGTCGAGATCGGCGAGCGTAATCGTCATTCGTCGGGAGTTTCGGCGAGCGTTGGATCGATCGAAACGAAGACGACCTCGCGCCTGTCGAGCAGATCGAGCGCCGGGTTGATCAGCACGTGCCAATCCTGCGCCGTCGCGCGGCTGAACTTGGCGACCTTGTTCACGTCCTTGATGCGCCCGGCGATCACGGCGGGCTGCATGAAGGCGACGGCGTTCGGCAGACTGCTAAACGCCAGCAGCAGCGGATCGCCCTCGCCGATCAGCGATGGCCGCCGCCGACCACGCGACCGTTTCGTCGGGCTGGAGCGCCCAGACCGGCTTGTTGGGGGTCTGGCGGATCAGCAAATGCAGGTAGCGTCCTTTGAATTCGCGCAAGCTGTCGCGGACGGCGACGCTCTGGACGCGCGCCAGCGTATCGGTCGTGGTGTGGGGCTGCTCGCCGCGCAGGAGCACGCCACCCGGCTCGACCGCCTCGACCAGAATCCGCACGTAGCCCGCCAACTCCAAGCGCTCGACCTGCGCGCGATCCGGCTCGCCTTGCGGATCGATCACGATCAATCTGCCGCCCGGTCGCAGCAGCGCCAAGACTTGGCGCAGCAAGGCATCGTCCAGCGCAAGGTTGTAGGCGACCACCGCGTCATAGGTCGACTGATCCGGCGCGCCCACGGTTACGACGAGGTCGGGTCGCAGCGCGATCAACCCCGGCGACAGCGTGCCGTCGAGGTCGAGCAAACGCAGTGACGAGGCGCTCGGCGGCAGGTGTTTGGCAACCAAGCCACTCGCCGCCCCGACCGCGCCGTTCGCCGTCATCGCGCGGAGGCTGCCTTCGCCGCCGCATCGATCAAGCCCACCACTTCATCCCATTCTTCTTGGAAGAAGTGGAGTGTGACCGGTCCTAATTCGACGTGATAGACGACTTCACCATCCGGTTCAGTCGAAATCCACGCGGCGTAATTTTCACTTTCAGCAAGCGTATCGACATTGACATCGCTCATGGAGGCTGCCCTTCAAAATGTGCCCGAATCTATGCGCCTATTTTACCACGCTGCCTAGCGCAGACGCATGACCAACCAGTCGCGGATGCGCCGCAGCCCACCTAACCCGTCGCCCGGTTCGCTTTGACGCGGGCGTTCGTCGAGAAAGATTGGTTGGTCGAGCAGCTTGCCGTAGATGTACAGCCCGATCACCCGCAAGCTGGCGATGATCGGCGCGGCGAGGATGATCCCCAAGGCACCGCCGAGACTCGCCCCTGCCAGCACGCCGACGATGATCACCAGCGGATGCAGATTGAGGCTGCCGCCCATCACGCGCGGCACCACCACCATCGCCTCGAAATTCTGGATCAACGTATAGGCGACGATCACGACCAACACGAAGGTCGCGCCATGCAGGAACGGGAGCGTGCTCGACTGCGTGAACAATGCCAGCAGCGCCGCCGGGATCATGGCGAGAATCGGTCCCAAGTTAGGCACGAATTCGAGCAGCCCCGCCAGCAGTCCCAAAATCAGCGCGTTGGGCAAACCGAGCAGCGCCACGACGATGAAGGTCGTCACGCCGATAAAGATGTTGAGGATCAACTGTCCACGCAAATAGGCGTTCCAGACTTGCGCCAATTCGTAGAGCAGACGGGTGACGTCATCCTTGTAATTGTCCGGCGTCACGTCGACCGCGCGCTGCGCAAACATCGCGCCGTCTTTCAGCAGGTAGAACATCAGCACGAACACGAACAGGATGTTGATCAGCATTTGAAAGGCGCTGCCCAACACGCTGAACGCCGGTCCGGACAGCGAGCTGACGAACGACCGCACCGCGCCGACGATGTCAAGGCTTTGCAGTTGGAACGGCTCACCATTCGCGCCCAGCACCCGATTGATCTGATCCAGCGGGATCAGCGGGTCGCCGTTGATACGGATCAACTCCCCTCGAAAGGTCAGCGGTTGGCTGAGCCAGTCCTGAAGCTGCGTCTGCACGTTGTTGAGGATCGCCGGGAGATTGCTGGCAAAGTCGCTGAGTTGGCTGAACAGCACCGGGAAGATCACCAACACCATCAGCAGCAAAAACAACAGCGCCAGCACAAACGTCAGCAAAATCGCCCAGATGCGGCTGCCCGGCAGCATGAAGAAGATGCGCCGCTCCAGAAAGCTTGTTAGCGGATTGAACAGGAACGCCAGCACCGCCGAGACGACCAGCAGCGGCACCACCCCCGTGATCTGCGAGAGGACAATGCCGATCACGACGAGGCAGATCAGGGCGACGGTCCGCTTGGTGCGGGACGACCACAGCGGCGAAGTGATCGGGGGCGGATTGTTGGTCGTCACGGGCAGCCTTTCTGGTAAGCGGTCGGCAGTCAGCTATCAGCGGTCAGCTAAGAACTAAGAGAGTGGGCGTAAAGCATTTTATTGCACGATCTGCCTATAGCGCCGAGGGTTAAAACCCCCGGCTAAGGAGTTCTGTCGCCGTGCGAAACTCTGTTTCGCCTGAAGCGGCGACTCAAACCGATCTTTGCCCTTGCGACCCCTTCAGTGGCTCGCGGTTTGGGGGTAGCGGCGGGTTTCAACCCGTCGCGGCATCGGCATGAGACGTAATTGTTCCCATTACACTTACGCTCTAAAGATCGCCTAGCAAAGCGCGATCGCCCTAGACACAGCGGACATCACTTTCTTCTTTTAGCTGAAAGCTGACCGCTGATAGCTCTCACATATAAATACACCACATTACAGAAAAAGTTGCAAACAAAAAGCGCGACGTGAGCAATGACCCACGTCGCGCTTTGATGATCTAGAGGTGCCTAGCGACGATCGCCGCCGCGCCCACCACGACGGTCGCCACCGCGTCCGCCCCGTCCACCACCACCGCTTGGGCGACGGTCGTGGCTGCGGGCTTCTTCCGCCGTCCAGCCTTCGAGCACCGCTTGACGGCTCAAGCGAACCTTGCCATCCGACGGCGCGTCCGTGACCATGACCATGATCTCGTCACCGAGCGCGACCTCGTCTTCCGGCTTCTCGACGCGGTAATCGGCGAGCTGCGAAATGTGCACCAAGCCTTCGCGTCCGGGCATGTATTCGACGAACACGCCGTACGGCTCGATGCGCGTCACCTTGCCGGTGTAGATGCGTCCGACCTCGACGTCTTCGGTCAAGCCCTTGATTTCCTCAATCGCCTTGGAGACGGCAGGACCGTCCGTACCGGCGATGAAGACCGTGCCGTCTTCCTGAATGTCGATCTTGACGCCGGTGCGCTCCTGAATACCCCGGATAACCTTGCCGCCGGGTCCAATCACCGCGCCGATTTTCTCCTGATCGATCTTGATGGTCGTCATGCGCGGCGCGAAGTCGCTCAAGTCCTGACGCGGACCGGGCAGTGCCGCCAAAATCACGCCGAGCACTTCCATCCGCGCGTCTTTCGCCTGCGCCAACGCCTGCGCCATAACCGATTCAGACACGCCCTTGATCTTGATGTCCATCTGCAGGGCGGTGATACCGTTCTTCGTCCCCGCGACCTTGAAGTCCATATCGCCGAGGTGATCTTCCAAGCCTTGAATGTCGGTCAGGACGGCGACCTTATCGCCTTCCTTGATCAAGCCCATAGCGATACCGCCGACCGGCTCCTTGATCGGCACACCGGCGTCCATCAACGCCAGCGTGCTGCCGCAGACGCTCGCCATCGAGGTGCTGCCGTTGGAACTCATCACTTCGCTGACCAGCCGGATCGTGTAGGGGAAGGTATCCTCGTCCGGGATCATGGCGCGCAGGGCGGTTTCCGCCAGCGCTCCGTGACCGATCTCGCGGCGTTTCGGTCCGCGCAGCGGGTAGGTCTCGCCGGTGCTGTAGGGCGGGAAGTTGTAGTGATGCATGTAGCGCTTGTTGTCTTCCGGCGCGAGTGTGTCGAGTTCCTGCGAATCGCGCGGGGTGCCGAGCGTCGCAATCGTCATGACCTGCGTCTGACCGCGCTTGAACAAGCCGGAGCCGTGCACGCGCGGGATGACGCCCGCCTCGGCTGCCAGCGGACGAATTTGGGTGTAGGTACGCCCATCAGGGCGCACGCCATCTTCAAGGATGCGGCGGCGAACTTCCGCCTTGATCACGTCCGAGAAGACTTCGCGCACGTCGCCGGGATTGGCAAAGCCTTCGGCGATTTCGTCGTCTTCCGTCGGCAGATAACCGGAAACAATCCGCTCGCGCAGTTCGTCGAGCGCTTCATTACGCCCGCTGCGGTCGGTGGTCGCGGCGATGATGTCGCGGACGCCCTGCTGGCTCTTTTCGGTCACTTCGCGGGTGAGGTCATCGCTCACGCCTACGGTGATCGGCTCGTCTTTCGGCTTGCCGACTTCAGCTTGCATCTGCTTCTGCAGTTGGATGATCGGCTGCATGGCTTCGTGCGCCAGTTTGAGCGCGCGGAGCATGGTCTCCTCGTCGACTTCTTTCGCGCCGCACTCGACCATGTTGATCGCGTCTTCGGTTCCGGCGACGCGCAGGTCAAGCAGGCTGTCTTCCATCTGCGGGATGGTCGGGTTGATGACCAGTTCGCCGTCGATCAAACCGATGCGCACGCCACCGATCGGTCCGTTCCACGGAATATTCGAGATCATCATCGCGGCGCTGGCGGCGATAATGCCGAGCGTATCGATGTGATGCTCCTGATCGTGGCTGAACGCCGTCAGGATGACCTGCACTTCGTTGCGCATGTTCTTGGGGAACAGCGGGCGCAGCGGACGGTCGATCAAGCGCGAAGTGAGGATCGCGCCTTCCGACGGGCGTCCCTCCCGGCGGAAGAAGCTGCCGGGGATGCGTCCTGCTGCATACAACTTCTCTTCAAAATCTACGCTCAAGGGGAAGAAATCGATCCCCTCGCGAGCGTGCTTGCTCATGGTTGCAGTGGCAAACACCATCGTTTGCCCCAATTGCACGGTCACCGCGCCGCCCGCCTGCTCGGCGAGTTTGCCGGTCTCAATGGTGATCTCGTCGTCACCGATTTTCGTCGTGAAGCGGTGCGCTTCACCCATATTTCCTGCCATGTCTTATGCTCCTCGCATAGTGGCGAGCAGCGAGTTTTTAGTCCTTAGTATTTAGTTTTTAGCTAAGAACTAAAAACCAAGAACCAAGAACTTTTTCGCTCACTTTCGCCAACATTAAAAAAGACATGCCCGGCGATCAGGAACTGGAAAGTGCTGCTAAACAAACGTTTAGCGACACGGCTCCAATTCCTGTTCTACTGGGCATGTCTGCAAGCCGACCAAGCTTAACCTCGTCAAACTCGTCGGCTTCAACCAACGCTGCTGGATTAGCGACGCAGCCCCAGCCGTTGCAGAATCTCGCGGTAGCCTTCCGGGTCTGTGTTGCTTAGATATTTGAGATGACGCCGCCGCTGACCGACCAGCCGAAGCAGACCGCGCCGCGAATGTTGATCCTGCTTATTCGCTTTGAGGTGTTCGGTCAACTGCTGAATTCGCTGGGTCAAGAGCGCGATTTGCACCTGCGGTGAGCCGGTGTCGCCCTCATGCCGACCGAAGTCCTGAATAATTGCGTCTTTCTCGTTTTTTGTAAGTGCCATGTCCTATTTCATCCTTAGCTGTCACCGAGCATGCCGGACAAGGGCGTGCTGGTCGAAGAATACCCGTTGGTCATTATAACAGAGTGCATCAGTCGTGCCAATGCTGAAGGTGATCTATGCTCGCTCGGTTTCCGGTTCAGGGATGGGAATATTGAGCGTCAGCGCGGTTTCCAGCCAAGCGCGCTTGGCGTCATCAATCATTGTCAGCGCGTCTTCCCGGCTTGAGCCGTTCGTCATACAACCTTCAAGCAGCGGAATCTCGGCAAACCAAAAACCATCCTCGTCGGGCGTCAATTCGATGGTGTAAGGCAGTGAGAGATAGTATTCGAGGCGTTTATTCGTCTGGGTCATCTTCACCCTGCTCCTGAACCACCTGATCGATCAACTTTAGAGCGTGTTTGACGTAGACGGACTTAAGCGGTCGCTTAAAGGGAATTACCAACAGCTTGGTTTGACCGCCGAGGACAAAGGTGAAGGTATAGTGACTACCGACCGCCTGCCGATACTCAAACCCATAATCCTCCAGCACCTTGCGCAGGTCGTCAAGCGAAACGTTGTTCGGATTTTGACGGATACGGGCTAGGCGTTTTTGTCGTTTGCTCACAATTGATCTACGACTCGCGGCGATCCGCCCGCTGCGCGTCCGCGACCAGCGACACCGTATGATGCGTGCGGAACAGGCTGTACTGTCCCGGTCGTCCCGGTACGGCGTTGAGCACGTTCTCGGTCTCCATGACCGAGAACCACAAATTGAGATCCCAGTGGGTTCCCGGATCGATCATCTGCAAGCTCTGCTCCGAGATCACCATGTTGTGATCGTAGAGGTAGAGCAGCAGCCGCACGAAATTGTCGCGCTCGGCGATGATGTTCTGGCAGATTTCCGCTTCCATCGTCAGCGAAATCCCCTTGGTGAAGAATTCGCTTTGCGGATTGGGATACTCTTTGACTTCCGCCGAGTCATTTTCAATCAAGTATTCAACCGCGCGCTGGAAAGTCACGCCGTTGTCGAACGTCCGCAGCCGCTTATGCAGGCTGCCCAACGGACACCACGTAAAACCGCGAAAACTGGTGAACTGCTCGACGCTGACGACCACGCGCCGCACCATGTCCGCCGTCTCCGGCTCCATCTGTTCGACTTCCGCCAGCGCCACGCCCGCCCAACTGTTGTCCATCTCATTTTCTTGGGGCGTTGCCTGCGGTTTCTCCTCCGGCGGCTCGTATTCCGGGTTGATCTTGATCACCGGCACGAGATCTTCCGGGTTGTGACGATGCGGCACCAGTTCGCGCTGGAGCACGCGCTCGCGCACCAGACAGTCGATCCAATCCGACCGCCACTGATCGCTGTAGTTCAGACCGGGACGATCCAGCTCCCGGTCCATCGCCAGCCCTTTGAGCAAGAAGCCGTAGTTAACGTACTCCCAACCACGCACGTTGAGCGTGTTGAGCACGCGCATCACGATGCGGTCGCGGATCAGCTGGGTCTTTTCAACCACCGGATGGCTGTAATCCAGCCCAACCCGATCCTTGCTGCTCATCTGGCGGACGATGCCGAGCGAAATCGCCTGCGAGACGAGATCCTCGCCGCGCGCCGCCGACACCACCGCACCGACATCGACCAACTGGTCGATCAACTGCTGGCGCGTCAGCGTCTCGCTGTCAAGCTGCTGAGCACAGCGATCATACTGGATGATCACACTCGACCACTGCGACGGCGTGAAGCCGCCGATCGAGCCGTCCTCGTTGAAGGCGACTGACGCCAAGCTGAGCGACTGGTGCGTTTGCAGGTCGGTGAAGTCTTCGATGTACTCGATGGTGATGTTGGGATAGTTCTCCAGTTGGCGGCTGGTCGTGCCGCGCACCGACCAGAGGATCACCGTTTTGTTGCGCTGCCGCAGCGAGCTGATCACGTCTTTGAAGTCGCGGTCACCGCTGGCAACGATGTAGACGTCAGCCGCATCCGCGTGTCCGGAGTCAGTGATGATGTCGCGGGCAATGCGCATATCAGCGCTGTTCTTGCCCGGCAGGTTGAACACCGGATCGATGTTACCCATCATCAGACGACTAGGGGCTTCGTCGGCGATCTCGCGCCCTGACTGGTCGACCAGCGGCGGCAAACTGCCCCGCTGACCCCACGGCGCATAAGCCGCCGTCTTGACGATCTGACCATGCGCCTTCCCCTGACGGGAGAGGCTCTCGATCAGCGTGTCGAGGTTGACGATGTAGCCCTGCTCGTTCAAGCTGATGGCGATGTTCTCGAAGTCGATGTAGATGGCGACGTTCTTGGTCTGCTGGATGCCGAGCAGCGTCTCCAAGGGCTGGAAGATCACCTGATCGGCGAACTCCGTGCCTTCGAGCACGTCGTGCGACCCCCACATCCGAACGCGCGCGTTGCGCGTCCGCTTGACGCGCCGCACCAGCGGGATCAAGTCGGAATTGGTCGTCGCCAAAATCAACTCGTCGACCGGCTCCGGGTCGAACGAGAAATAGTGCATGATCAGCGCATCGGAGAGGCTCTCACGATGCGGAATATCGAAGATTTCGTAGCCAGCCGCCTTGAAGACATACTGCGGGTCAGCGCCCGCCCGCAATTTCTGCTGGCGGTACTTCTTCCAATTTGCGACCGCCACCGCCTTCAATCGATCTGCGCTTACCAGCCCAGCAGCCAGCGCTGCGCCACCGCGCAGCCCGACCGCCAACTCCTGCAAATCGATGGCAATGTTCCGATTGCGGAAATGCTCAAGCAAATCATCGACATCAACGATTAAATAAGCTGCCATATCCTACCTAAAAAAACATATACCACCTGAACCTATGTTCGGTGGTAATACTGACTGCTCAAATAAGGAGCAGCATAAGAACGTCTTTTGGGGATACTCTGAAGACTATTCTCTAAAAGCGACTTAAGTATTGACAAATAAACATCCATTTGTGCCAATTTTAACAAGCAGGGCGCACCGAAGCAAGCGTAAATTCCAGAAAAGATAACGACGATACGCTATATTATACAACACCTTCTGTAGATAATAGGCGATCTTGCTTAACCCTTCTTAAAAAAATACCGCAGCACGATTTAAAATGATCGCCAGCGCCGCGCTATTTGACGATATGAAAATTCAGTGATCACTATACAGTGAAACGAACAAAAGTGATATTTGAAGTTATACGCAAGTTCTTTGAACAAGTTGCACAAATGGGGATGTGCATCATCCCCATTTGTGACGCTGAGATCAATATGCTTTGGCGAAAATAGCCACCTTTTGCGCCGGTTCGCCGGTGAGGAACGAACTGCCGCTGCCCTCCGGCTGCTCCAGCGGGTAGCAGCGCAGCGTCGCGCCGGTCTCTTCCTTGACCCGTGCCTCGTCCGCCGCGTTCTCATTCCACCAGCCGCGCGCGAAGCCGTTCGCCTCGATCACCTGCTTGACTTCGTCGTACGATTTGACGTCGTGGATGTTGCTGTCACGGAAAGCCGTCGCCTGCGCCAGCAGATTCGCCTGAATCTCGTCCAGCAGCGTCTTGATATTGGCGACCAGCCCATCCTGCGAGTAGGAACGCTTGCCCTCTTTGCCGGGGATGTCGCGTCGTGCGACCATCGCCGCGCCGTTCTTCACGTCGCGCGGACCGATTTCCAGCCGCACCGGGACGCCGCGCATTTCCCAGTCGTTGAACTTGAAGCCCGGTTGATAATCGCGGGTATCGACCTGCACGCGAATGTCGGCGTCGAACAGCGCGCGGCGGATCGACTCGATGGCTTCCAGCACGGTCGCTTTCTCGTCGTCGGTCCGGAAGATCGGCACAATCACGACCTGAATCGGCGCGAGACGCGGCGGCAGGCGCAAGCCCTGCTCGTCGCCGTGAGTCATGATGATCCCGCCGACCATGCGCCAGCTCATGCCCCACGAGGTCGTCCAGCAGTGCTGGCGCTGATTGCCCTCGTCGAGATACTGGATGTCGAACGCTTTCGCGAAGTTCTGTCCGAGGTTGTGGCTGGTGCCGGCTTGCAGCGCCTTGCCGTCGCCCATCATACCCTCGATGGTATAGGTCCGCAGCGCCCCGGCGAATTTCTCGCTCTCACTCTTGAGTCCGGGGATCACCGGCATCGCCGCGACGTTGACCGCCACGTCCTGATACACGTCGAGCATTTGCAGGGTGCGCGCCTCGGCGTCCTCATGCGTCGCGTGAGCGGTGTGCCCTTCCTGCCACAGAAACTCCGCCGTGCGCAGGAACGGACGCGGGCGCAGTTCCCAGCGGACGACGTTCGACCACTGGTTGATCAGCAATGGCAGATCGCGGTAGGACTGAATCCACTCGCTGAAGGATACGCCGATGATCGTCTCGGAAGTTGGGCGGACGACCAGCGGTTCTTCGAGTTCCTTGCCGCCGCCGTGCGTGACGACCGCTAGTTCGGGGCTGAAGCCTTCGACGTGTTCGGCTTCTTTGGTGAGATAGCTCATCGGGATGAACAGCGGGAAGTAGGCGTTCTGAACGCCGGTCGCCTTGAAGCGCTTATCGAGCGCGTTCTTGATACCTTCCCACAGTTCATAGCCATACGGCTTGACGATGGGACAACCGCGCACCTGCGACGTTGCCGCCAAATCCGCACGGTAGACGATCTCGTTGTACCAGCGGGAGAAATCTTCGCGGGGGGACGTTAACGCCTGTGCTGCCATGAAAACTCCTCGAAATAAGTGCTGAGCAACAAGTGCTGAGTGCCGGGTAAGTAGCCTAAAGCAGCATCAACACAGGGATAACTCAACTAAGAAGACAAACATTAGAGGCGTATTGTAATGGTTTCGCGGGGGATTCGATAGGGATAAGCTGAGCAAAGCTTTGCACAGAGCATCTTTGACTCAGTCCTTAGTCCTCATTCCTCAGTCCTTCTTTTCATCCCACGTGCGCGTGTAGTTGACGTCGAGCTTGTCCATGACCGCCTGCCCCAAGTCGATGCCGCTGATGCTCGCCAACTGGATCAAGTAGAGCATCACGTCCGCCAGTTCACCGGAAAGTTCAGCCGATCGGGTGCTGCGTCGCTCCACTGGTAGAGTTCCAGCACCTCGCCCGCTTCCAGCACCAGCGAGATCGCCAAGTTGCGCGGCGTCTGCGGACGCTTCGAATCGGCGTCGTACCAGCCCTTGCTGGCGACGAAGGCGTGCATCGCGTCTTCGAGCGTTTTCAAGTCCATGTCATCCACCCCGTAATTGCGTCGGGGCGTAACAAGTTACGCCCCACACACGGATTTTCCCCTTGCCGCGCCGGATGCTCGAAGCATCCGGCTACGAAACGAAGCCACCTGAAGGTGGCTCAAGAACCTGCTGCAAACAATGTCTGGGAGCAAAGCATACTACGCTTCTACACTCAGCACTCGGTACTCGGCACTGTTTCTAATACGCGTTCGAGTCGCGGCGCAGCAGCATCTTGATGATCGTCCGCAAAATGATCTTGATGTCGAGCCAAAGTGACCAGTTCTCGACGTACCAGAGATCGTAGCCCGTGCGCTCAGTGATCGAGGTATCGCCCCGCAAGCCATTGACCTGCGCCCAACCGGTCATGCCCGATTTTTCGCGATGGCGTTCCATGTAACGTGGGATTTGTTCGCGAAACTCCTGCACGTAAACCGGACGCTCCGGGCGCGGTCCGACCAAACTCATCTCGCCGATCAGCACGTTGATCAACTGGGGGACCTCGTCCCAATTCGTCTTGCGCATGATCTTGCCGAGGCGGGTCACGCGCGGGTCATTCTCGACCGTCCAACCGGGACCGTTCGCTTCAGCATCCGCGCGCATCGTGCGGAACTTGATCATCGGGAAGGGGCGATCGTCCAACCCGGTCCGCTCTTGAACCAGAAACACGGGTCCTTCGCTCTCCCAGCGAATCAGCACGGCGGTCAGCAGCATCAGCGGCGACAATAAGACCAGCCCGATCACCGAAACGACAATGTCCATCAGCCGCTTGAGGCTCAGTTTCCAACCGCGCATAGCGATGTCGCGGACGGTCAGCAGCGGTGTCCCGCCGAGGTCGTCGACGCTCAGGTCGCGCGCCATATACGCGAACATGTCCGGGTAAATCTTGATGTCCACCCGCCCGCGACGGCAAAGCGAGATCAGCGCGACCAGCTCGCTCCGCTGCGCATCCGGCAGCGCGATGATCACCTGCTCGACGCTGTAGAGGTCGATCAACTGGGGCAAATCGGGATAATCGCCGATCACCGGGACGCCGAACATGCTGCTTTTATGCTGCGGGCGCACGTTGACGACGCCGACGATCCGGTAGCCGAGTTCGGGACTATCCTGAATTTTGCGGGCGATGTCGCGGGCGATTTTGCCCATGCCGACGACGATCAGGTTGGCGCGCTCGATGCCGTAACGCCGCAAGATTTGGCGCAGGATACGGTTGACCTCACGGCTCGCCAGCACCAGCACCACGCTGAAGACCCAGACGTAGAAAAACAAGCTGCGCGGATAATCCACCGGATCGAGCGGGGTGGTCTTGAAGATCAATTCCTGAATGCCGTAGACCAGCAGCGCCCCGACGGTGATGTCGCCGACGATATTGCGCCCGTGATCGATCCGGCTGAGGGCGCGGCGCTGGTGATACATCTGCGAAAAGTAGAAGATCGCAATGATAATGCCAGCGTGCAGCACCATCGTTACGATGTAGCGTTCAAACGGCGGCTGGACCGGTGGCGGATTGAACAAGCCGAGCGTCTCGCGGGCGATGTAGCCGAGCATGAACGCTACACACAGCGCCGCGATGTCGGTCAGCACCAACAGCACGCCGAGCAGCTTGGCGACCACGTTGGTCCGCCGGGGTGTTGAGCGCGGTGGGCGCGACAGTTTTAGGGTGTCGTCTGTTGAACCTTGGTCTGCCGAACCTCGCCCCACAGCGTCCGACCGCCCTTCGCCAGCAAGCCCATCATGATCAGGCTGTGCAGCCACAGCGGGGTCGTCGTCCGATAATGCTTGCGGTAAAAGATCAGCATCGCGCGCCAAAACTCGAACTGAGCGCGCTGGCTTTGACGGCTTGCGGCTCGTTTGACGTGCTTTACGACGACCTGAGGGTGATACACGACGCTCCACCCGGCGTTTTTGATTCGATACGCCCAATCCAAATCCTCTCCGTACATGAAAAAGGCTTCGTCGAGTAAGCCAACAGCTTCGATGACCTCACGGCGGACTTGCATGTACGCGCCCACGACGGCATCAACTTCTACTTCCTGATCGATGGGCAGGTAGGTCATATTATAACGCGCAAAGCGCGGACTCTTCGGAAACAGCTTGCCTAGCCCCGCGAAGTGATACAGCGAAGTCAGCGGCGTGGGAAAGCTCCGCCGGCAGGCAGGGTCGAGGCTGCCATCCAGCAGCACGAGTTTAGGACCCGCCGCGCCGACTTCCGGGCGGCTGTCCATGAAGGCAATCATGTCGGCTAAGCCGGTCGGCGGCACTTCGGTGTCGGGATTCAGGAGCAGCGCATAGCGCGGCGCGTCAGGTGCCACCATACCCCGATCCTGATAGCCGAGCGCTCGCAGCCCCAGATTATTGCCGTAGGGATAGCCACCGTTGATCGGGCTGACGATCAACTCCGCTTGCGGGAAATTCGCCCGCACCATCGCGACGCTGTCGTCGGGCGAGTCGTTATCGACTACGACCACGCGATAGGTGAAATCCCCTTCACTGGCGTAGACCGTTTCAAGGCAGCGTTTGAGCAGCGCGCTGGTGTTCCAGTTCAAGATTACGATGCCGAGATCAGTCATGCCCTGCTCCGTCGAACTGCGTCCGATTCTACCACAGACGTTCGCTCCCTTACTTGACGTCTACCTGACGCCACGTTCAAGGTTTCGCCGTCGTTCCGCCCGTGGAAGTCGGCAGCGTCTTCAACGGCGCTCCGTGCAATGCGGCGCGCAGGGCTTCGCGGTCATCCCACGGGTATTCGACCGTGCCGAACGCCATGCTCTGCTCGTGCCCCTTGCCACAAGCGATCACCACGTCGCCTTGCCGCGCCATCTGGCAAGCGACGTACAGCGCCTCGCCGCGATCCGGAACGCGGACGAAGGTCTCGCCCTCAACGCCACCGGCTGCGGTCGCCGCCGCTGCCATCGTCGCCAGAATGTCGTCCAGCGATTCGGTGCGCGGATCTTCGGCGGTCAGGATGGTGAAATCAGCTTGACGGGCGGCGACCTCCGCCATCAGCTTGCGTTTCTCGCGGTCGCGTAAGCCCGCGCTGCCGATCACCGCGATCAGCCGCCCGCCTTCAGCCGAAGCCCTAGCCACCATCGGGCGACAGGCTTGCAGCGCCTTGTCGAGCGCGTTGGGCGTGTGGGCGAAATCGACCAGCGCGAGAAAGTCCTGCCCTTCGTCGATCCGCTCCATCCGTCCGGGAATCGCCTCTACAAGTGCCAATCGCGACACAAGCAGCCGATTGCCGCCTAGGGCGTATCCCGTTTCAAGCGCAGCTAAGCAGTTATAGATATTGAATTCGCCAACTAATTGAGTGTGTAAATCTCTCGAACGTGCCCCGATTGATTGATCGCATTGATATTGAAACTTGAGCCGTTGGGGGTGTAACGAATCTCTGTCGCTCGATACTGCGCCGTTTCGTTGTGAATACCATACGTGACGACTTTATCCGCCGGGAACGCGGTGAAATAATCCGCGCTCGGATCGTCCGCGTTGATCACGCTGATTTTGGGCGTGTTCGGCTTGCGCTAGCGACTGCGCTCAGCATTTCGAACATGCGCCCTTTAGCGGCGCGGTAGTTCTCGAACGTGCCGTGATAGTCGAGGTGCTCGTGGGTGACGTTGGTCAGCACCGCCACGTCGAGATCGACGCCGTTGAGCCGTCCCTGCGCCAATCCGTGACTGGTCATCTCCAGCACCGCCGCTTTCAAGCCGTTGGCGACCATCTGCGCCAGCAGCGCTTGAATCATCGGTGCGCTGGGCGTGGTGACGTGAAAGCCGGTATCGAGCGACTGGTCGCCCACGTCGGCGCTGATTGTGCTGATCAGCCCGCAGCCATTGCCGAGCAGCGCTTTGATCAGCGTGCTGGTCGTCGTCTTGCCGTCGGTGCCGGTCACGCCGATCACGGTCAGCTTACGCGAGGGGAAATCGTGATAGGCAGCAGCCAGATAGCCAACGGCTTCCTGCGCGTTCTCGACCTGCACGTAAGGCACGGGCAGATCGGTGATCGCCTTCGTGCCGACGACCGCCGCCGCGCCGCGCTCAATCGCGCGCGGGATGAAGTCGTGTCCATCGACGCTCAAACCCGCCCGCGCGACGAACACGCCACCCGGTTGCAAGTCGGCATCAGATTCGACCACCGGCGCGGTGATCGGCGTCGCCGGATCGCCGGTGAGGTGATAGGTCTGCGGCAAAGCGCTCAGAAGTTCAGTGAGGGTTTTCATCATGACGGAGAATTATACCCGAAACCAAAACGCGCCGGAGAGGGTCCGGCGCGCCTTAGTTTCGTTTTAAAGACTGCGTTTAGCGCAGCCGACCTGCGAGTTCGGTCAAGTTGCTGCGGACGCTGCCATCGACTACGCGATCTTCGCTGCGCAGCACCAAGCCACCGAGGATGCTCGGATCGACCACGTAGCTCAAATCCTTCGAGCCAACTTCCTTGGCGACCAGCTTCTTCTCGTCGTCGCTGAGCGGCATCGCGCTGACAACTTCGACGCTGCCCTTGAGCGACTTGGCATCCGCCGGAACTTTGGCGAAGAAGTCGCTGACGAGCGCCTGCTGACGCTGCTCATCGAGCGTCGCACCGATCAAACGCTGCGACATCGCCACCGCAATCGAGACGACCTGCCCGCGCATGTCGGCAAGCTGGCGATCGCGTTCTTCGTTGGCGCGAGTGCGCGCATCAGCGCGAATCCCCTCGGCTTCGGTGTGAGCCTCCGCCTGCACACCCGCCGCCAGTTCTTCGCCGCGACCGCGGGCTTCTTCGATCAGCCGCTGCGCTTCAGCGCGCGCTTCGGCGATCACTTTTTCGGCTTCGGCTTCGGCATTGCGCCGGGCGTTCGCCGCGACGGCGCTGTCTTCCAGCCCTTTTTCGATCTGCATCCGGCGATTCCGCAGCACATTCGACAGCGGATCGTACAGGAAGCGCGTCATCAGCACGTAAATGACGATGAATGCGATTATCTGAACAATCAGATAACCGAGATTAATCCCCAATCCTTCCATGTCGTACTCCTTTCCTGTCGTCCCGAATTATGCCAGCACGAACAGGATGATCAGAGCGACAACGAGGGCGTAAATGGCGACGGCTTCCGCGAACGCAACACCCAAAATCATGTTCGTCTGAATGGTTGAAGTGAAATCCGGGTTACGACCCATCGCCTGAACTGCGCCCTGAACCGATAGACCGATACCGATACCACCACCCATCGCGCCGATCATCGCCAAGCCCGCACCAATGGCTTTACCTGCTAGCAGTACGGATTGCTCCATGTTGAAAACTCCTTATTGATGCTTAGTCTGTATTGTCAGATAGGTATACAAAGCTCGAACGTTAGTGTGCTTCCGCGACTTCGACAGCGTGTTCCGCCTCGTGCTCGCCACCATGCCCCGCAGTCGCCTGCGTCATGAAGATCGCCGTCAGCAGACCAAACACAATGGCTTGGATGACGCCGACGAAGAACTCCAGAATGAAGAAGGGCCACGGCAGGAACGGCACGAGAAAACTCATGACGAACAGCAGGATCGACCCGGCGAAAATATTGCCGAGAAGACGGAAAGAGAACGAAAGGATTTTCGCGAACTCACCGATCAACTCAAGCAGACCAACTGCCATGTCAATCGCACCAAGCGGCGACGTGAGCAGCGTCTTGAAGTTGAAGAACTTGGTGAGATAGCTGGGTCCCAGCGCCCGGAAACCAATCACCTGCGTCATGACCACGGCGATCAACGCCAGCGCAGCAGTCATGTTCAGGTCAGTCGACGGTGCGCGCAGGAAAGGCAGTACCACCCACGGGACATCCGGCGAACCGGCTTCGACGTGCTCGCCATGATCTTCGAGCGCGCTCGGAGCGAGGACTTCAGTCCCCGGCTCCGTCGATTGTCTGAGCAGCACCTTCTGCACCAGCCGGCACTTCAGCTACCGCCGCTTCGGTAACCGCCGGTTCAGTCACAGCGGCTTCAGTAACTGCGGCTTCAGTGACTGCCGGCACTGCAGCATGGTCGGTCACTGCCGATCCGGGGATCGGCGCTTCGACATTCGTCTGCCCCGCTCCGGTAACGCAGCCAGCCGCCGCGCGCGCCTGTTGCTCATCTGCCGTCAGCACTGCGGCGTCAGCAGGGCTGACCCACGGACACTTCGCGTTGAGCGTGTAGACGCCACTACCAGCAACCTCGTAGCCCTTCTCGTAAGCGACTTCGCCCGTATCGACGTTGACGACCGTATGCGGCTCAAGGAAGCCGATACTATCGACGCCGGGGACGAGTTCCAGCCAGTTCGAGAGCAGGACGAGCAAGAAAATGGTCATGAAAAATGAGAAGATAAAGCGGAAGTGTTTCTCGCCCGTGATGTTGAGGATGAAGTTGGACAACCCTTCAAACAGCATCTCGAACATATTGTAGAAGCCACCGCGAGGCACTTCATTTCCGCTTTTGGGCATCGCCCGCTGAACGTAGACCACGAGAAGGACGAGCAGCAGCCAGACGACCGCCGAACCCACCAGCGAGTTCGTCAGCCGCAAGCCAAAGATGCTCCAGCCTTCGGGGTAAACTTCACCGGGCAGTTGGATCACGGGGATGATTGGCGGAATCGTCAACATGACGATGAACCCTGCAATCAGCAGCCCCAGCGCGACCCAGCGCCGTTTTCCGTTCCAGTTAATCATTATCTACATTGTCCTCCTTTGGGGTTGGCGTAACCAAGAGACGCCGGCTCTTGTAGAGGGTGTAACGATAGATCATCCACAAGTTGAGCGGAATACTCCCAAGCAGCAACAGCAGAATAAAAAGGTGATTCGTCTCTAGCAATCGGTCCAACAGCAAGCCCACACCAATTGCAGCCCCGATAGTGACAATCAGGAGACACCCTACCTCCGCTACCGTACTTGCGGCAGTGAGGTAAAACGAGACCGGTTGAGTATCCGGTTTCATTACGCATGTATCCTAAAATGGCGGCTGCTTGTGCTTGCGGTCACAATCATAACGACACACTATTAACCTGTCAAAATGGTCTTGAAACAATTGGCATAGAGAATTTTATCACAATCGTCTTTAAAATTGCAACCTTTGAGTTTTGCCAATTTTGCCGGCTTCATACTCCCATAGGGACAAAGGGCGCAGCCGGCAATCGGATTTCGCCCAACCGCCCTGCGCCCTACCTTAACACAAAATCATGGTTGGGCGTTATGCCCCAAACAGTCCAGCCGCTCCGCGCGTCGCCCAGTCGAAAATCGGCGTAGCGAGGAACGTGCCCAGCAGCAGCACGATCACCGCGGTAATGCCCAAGACCCACACGTAAGTCGTGGATACCGGAATCGGCTTGTCTTCGTCCTCGCTGCGGTCCACGTACATGACCTTGATGACGACGAGGTAGTAGTACAAAGCAACGATCGAGTTGAGCACGCCGATCATCGCCAGCCAAACAAGGTTCGACTGCACCGCCGCTTGGAACAGGAAGAACTTGCCAAAGAAGCCCGCCGCCGGGGGCACGCCCGCCAGCGAGAGCAGCGCAATGGTCATCGCCAGCGCCAGCATCGGGTTACGGCGGCTCAATCCGGCGAGATCGGCAATCGTCTCACTGCCGGTCGCTTCGCCGAACAGGGCGATTACACCGAAGGCAAGCAGGTTCGTGAACGTGTACATGAACAGGTAGAAGGCAATCGACGCCACCGCCGTCTGCGCACCGTCGGCAGCCAGCGCCGCCACACCGATCAGGATGTAGCCCGCCTGCGCGATCGACGAGTAAGCCAGCAGGCGCTTGACGTTCTTCTGCGCCAGCGCGACCACGTTACCGAGCGTCATCGAGATGACCGCCAACGCCGCCGCCAACTGCACCCAGAACTGTTGAATCTCCTGCCCGTTGATGACGACCGCAGCCGGGAACGCGGCGAGGAAGAAGCGCACCAGCAGCGCGAAGCTACCGGCTTTGCTGGCGACGCTCAGGAAGGCGGTAACCGGCGTCGGCGCGCCTTCGTAGACGTCCGGCGTCCAGAAGTGGAACGGCGCGGCGCTGATCTTGAAGCCGAAGCCCGCGACGATCAACGCAATGGCGATCAGCACCGGAACGGCGTTCGCGCCGAACGCGGACGACGACAGGAAGGTCGCAATCGCGTAGAGGCTGGTCTCGCCGCTGAAGCCGTAGAGCAGGCTCAAGCCGTAGAGCAGCAGCGCCGACGCGAACGATCCGAACAGGAAATACTTCATGCCGCTTTCCGACGAGCGACGATCCCGGCGGTTGAAGGCTGCCAGCACGTAAAGCGGAATGGTCGTCGTTTCCAGCGCGAGGAAGACCATGATCAGGTCAGCCGCGCCGCTCATCAGACACGCGCCCATCGTCGAGACGATCAGCACGAGGTAGAACTCGCCCTTGCGCGCCAGCGCCTTCACGTCGATCGACAGCAGCGCCGAGATCGCCCCGGCGATCAGGATCATCACCGTGAAAATCTCGGAGAGGCTGTCGTGGCGGATCATGCCGCCCCAGTACAGCCCGGCGTAATCGGGGTGCAGCGTCGGTCCCCACAGGAAGAAGTAGATCGCCGCGACGCCGAGCAGCCCCACCCCGGTCACGATTGGGATCACGCGCCGCTGGCTCTCCGGCAGGTAGAGGTCGAGCGCCAGCACCACTACCGCCATGATCACCAAGCCGATTTCCGGCGTGACTGCCGGTAGGCTTTGCAGGAAATTAAATTCCATAAACTTACGCCCCTCCTAAAAGTGCCAGCACGGGTCGCAAACCAGCTTCAAGCATGGGAGCCATCAACGCCGGGTAGATACCGATGATGATCAACGGCGCGCCCAGCAAAATCAGGATGAAGCGCTCGCGCACCGTGATGTCGCCGACTTCTGGATAGAGTTCGCGATTGAACTCACCGAAGAAGACCTGACCGGTGACCCGCAGCACGTAAGCCGCCGTGATCACGATGCCGAGTGCGGCAATGATCACGATCACCGAGTAGTAGTTTGCCAAGTGCAGCGGACCGATATTGAGCGTAATTTGCTCCGATGCCCGCCACATACCGCTGAAGATCGGGAACTCGGCGACGAAGCCGCTCAAACCCGGCATACCCATACTGGTGAGACCGCCGAGGATGAAGGCGAACGCGACCCACGGCATCACCTTGGCGAACCCGCCGAGGCTGGGAATGTCGCGGGTGTGGGTGCGGTCATAAACCATACCGACGCAGCCGAAGAAGAGTGCCGTCATCGCGCCGTGACTGAACATCTGCAAGCCCGCGCCGGTCATGCCGACGATGTTCATCGTCGCCCAGCCCATACTGACCAGACCCATATGGCTGACTGACGAGAAGCCGATGACGTATTTGAAGTCGCGCTGGCGGAAGGCGATAAACGCGCCGTAGACCACGTTGATCAGCGCGAGGAAGACGATCCAAGGTAAGTGGACCTGCGCGCCTGCTGGCAACAACTGAACGCCAGCTCGCAGCGCCGCGTAAGCGCCCAACTTCATCAGCACGCCCGCGTGGATCATCGAGACGGCGGTCGGCGCAGCGACGTGACCATCCGGCGACCAGTTGTGGAAGGGGAAGACACCTGCCAGCACCGCGAAACCGATGAAGATGAACGGGAACCACAATTTAGCGAAGGTCAGCGTATCAATGCCCGCATAGCCGAGCACGTTGAACGCGCCGTTTTCCGCCGCCAGCGTCAACTGGCGCATGTCAAAGCTGAACGTGCTCGCGTTGGCGGAGATGAGACCCGCTTGCTTGGCGGCGGCGAAAACTTGCGCGCCGTCTCCGGCGAAGAAGTTGCTCGCCGTCAGCACCATCGCGATCACGCCGACCAGCGCGACCACCGAGCCGATCAAGATGTAGAGGGTCAGCTTCATGGCAGCGTATTCGCGCGTCTGCACCCACCCCCACGTCGCGATCAACAAGTACATCGGGAAGATCGCTAACTCGTAGAAGAAGAACAGCACGAACATGTCGACCGCGACGAACACGCCGAGCACACCGGCGACCAACAGCATAAAGAATGCCATAAATTCGCGCGTGCGGTCTTCGATGCGCCACGAGATCAGCACGCCCGCGACCGCGACCAAGCCGGTCAGCAGCACCATCGGCACGCTTAAGCCGTCAACGCCGAGGTGGTAGCTAATGCCGAGGCTGGGAACCCACGACACATCCTCTTGGAAAGCGAGGTTTTTGTCGAAAAGTTCGGTCGCCGTCGTCGTGCCGACGCTGGCAGCGGGCGCGACGTTGGCTTCAGGTTCGGTCAGGTTGTAGACCGATAGGTCTTGCCCTGCCCCTGCCAGCGTCGTCGCCTGCTCGTTAGCGAGGCTATCAACCTGATTGTTGTAGGTGGCAAAGACGAAAATGCCTAAGCCAAGGATGATCGCCGCCGCCGCGAACGCAATGCCGCGCACGAGGTCTTTCTGTTCCTTCGGGATGAAGAGGATGAGCACCCCCGCGACGATGGGCACGAAGATGAGCAGGCTCAACACCGGAAAACTAAAAGCTTCAGTCATATTTGCGTCCTCATCCGCCGAAGATTCGGGTCACGGAAGCGTTGATCACCGCGAGTATCCAGTTCGGCACGAGACCCGTAATCAACATCAAAACCATCAACGGCGCGATGGCGATGAACTCGCGCATGTTGATCTCAAGGTTGTAATCGCGCCAGTGCATGTTGAACGGACCGTGCAGCACCGCGCGAATACCCTTGAGGATGTAACCGCCCGTGAACAGCAAGCCGATCATCGCAATCGCCGTCAGCGCCGTAAAGACCGGGAACGCGCCGCGCACAACCAAGAACTCGCTGACGAAGCCGTTCAAGCCGGGTAAGCCGAGGCTCGCCATACTGGTGAAGATGAAAATCCCGCCGTAGATCGGCGCTTTCACCCAGAAACCGCCATACTGCGTCATGTCGCGGGTGTGGGTCTTGTGATAAATACCCCCGGCGAGCAAGAACATCGCCGCCGAGCTTAAACCGTGATTGAACATCTGCAAGACCGCGCCGTTGGTGGCGATAATCGCGCTCTGCATGTCCGCTAACCCGCCGCCAACCGTCGCCTGCGCGTAACTGAGCGCCGCCACCGCCAAACCGAGCGCGACGAAGCCCATGTGATTGACCGAACTGTAAGCGACCAGCCGCTTGATGTCGTTTTGCCCGAAGGCAGCCAGCGCGCCGAGCACGATGCCGAGCATCGCGAGGAAGGCGAAGATCCCGGCGACGTTGGCGGTAATGCCGAGGATCGTCACCGAACTCAGCCAGACATCCGGGAACAACGGGATAACCAAGCGCAGGAAGCCGTAAGCGCCGAGCTTGAGCATCACGCCCGCCAGCAGCATCGACCCCGCTGTCGGCGCTTCCGAGTGGGCATCCGGCAGCCACGTGTGGAAGGGCCAGATCGGCACCTTAATGCCGAAGGCGACGAAGAAGCCGAGGAACGCCAGCCCCTTGACCGTCGCGACCGGCACGCCCATGAACAGACCTTCGGGGCGCACCAACTGCGTCCACAGTCCCGGCGTGTTCGTCAGCGTCTGGATGTCGAACGTCCCGGCGGTGATGCCGATCAACTGGGTCGCCAGCAGCATCCCCAACGAGCCGCCCAACGAATAGATGAAGAACTTGGTCGAGGCGTACTTGCGGTTGGGACCGCCCCACTGGTCGATGATGAAGTACATCGGCACCAGCGTCATCTCATAGAAAATGAAGAAGATCATCAAGTCCATCGCCACGAAGACGCCGAACAAACCGGTGGCGAAGAACAGGATCAACGCCATGTGGGTGTTGACGCGGTCTTCAATCTCGAAACTGATCAACACCGCCAGCGGCGTCAGAATGCCGGTCAGCAGCACCATCGTGGCGCTGATACCGTCCAGACCGATGTGCCACGACGAACCGAGCAGTTGAAACCATTCGGTTTGGATCGCGAACTGAAAGCCGGGCGATTGGGCATTATAGGCGAAGAACACCGCGATGCTCACGCCCGCGATCACCGTAGCGATCCCCAACGCCGCCCAACGCGCGATCCATTTTTGCTGCGGCAGCAGCAGCACGATCAGCGCGCCGACTGCCGGGGCAAAGACCAGAAATGAGAGTACGTCAATAAAGCCAAATATCGTCATTCAGAACTCCTCAAGGCGCTGATCGTCACGGCAACGGCTGCACGGCGGCAGCCTGCAAAACGCCCGTCGAGAGCGCGAAGATAATGCTGATCAGCAGCATTGCCATGATCGCCAGCAGCATGTACTGCTGTACGCTTCCCGACTGAATCCAGCGGAACCAGCGTCCGAAGCGCGCGATCAAGATCGGCACGCCATCGCCAACGCCATCGATCAACCACAGGTTGAGCACCTTCAACAGGTCACCGATCCACGTGAACACGCGCGCAATCAACGCGAGGAAGCCGTCGATGATGCCCTTGTCGATGAACTCGTAGGCGACCTTCTGAGCGAACCACTGCGCCGGACGCACGAAGACCGCGCCATAGATTTCGTCGATGTAGTATTTGTTCTGGAGCGTCTTGTGGATCGGACCGAGCGCGGCGACCAACGGATCGGCTTGACCGGCGACCAGCGGTTTACGCCAGTACAGCAGCCAGCCGAGGTACAGTCCGCCGAGCGAAATCGCGAACGACACCAGCACCGGGAAGTAGTTCAGCGGCAGCGACTCCGGTTCGTGGAGCAGGGTCGCGCCGACGAAAGCGTGGATCGGGTTGCCGTTGGGGGCGAAGATCGCGCCGAACAGCGGGAAATCGGGATGCACGCCGACGAAACCGCCGACTGCCGCGAAGAACGCCAGCACGATCAGCGGTAAAGTCATGGTCACACTGACCAGACCGCGCCCCAAATTGGCGTGGCGGGCTTCTTCAGTGCGCGAGTCACCCCAGAAGGTCAAACCAAGCTGACGCATGGTGTAGAACGCTGTCAAGAACGCGGCGATTGCCAAGAAGATGAAGACCAAGGCATGTGCGCCGAAGCCTTCCATCGTCCCGTGCCACGCATCGGCGAGGATTTCGTCTTTCGACCAGAAGCCCGCCGTCAACAGCGGGAAGCCGGAGAGCGACAACCCGCCGATCAAGAAGGTGATGAAGGTGACCGGCATCGTCTTGCGCAAGCCGCCCATGTTCATCATATCCTGCGGGTCGAAAATGGGAACGAGCGGCGTGGTCGGGTGCTGACCCACCTTCTCGATGTGCGCGCTTGCTTCGGCGGGGACACCTTCGCCCGCCTCGTCGCCGATGGCGGCAGCCGGTTCTTCGCCGGTGATCTCCTCGGTCTCGACTTCGTGGTGATGACCGAGGAAGTCGGGCTCGTGTCCGTGCATTTCGTGGACGTGATGCTCGCCGTGCTCCATGCCGTGAATGACCGAGCCAGCCGCCATGAACAACAGCGCCTTGAAGAAGGCGTGCATGATCAGGTGGAAGGCGGCGGCGATGTAAGCACCGATGCCCAGCGCCGCGACCATGAAGCCCAACTGCGAGATGGTCGAGTACGCCAGCACGCGCTTGACGTCGTTCTGCGCGACCGCGATGGTCGCGGCGAACAACGCCGTCACCGAGCCGACGATCGCCATCAAGAGCAGCGGCGGTGTCAACTGACCGATTTCGATATTGCCCCCCGCTGCGAACAGCGGATACATGCGAATGACCATGTACACACCGGCGGAGACCATCGCGGCGGCATGGATCATCGCGCTGACGGGCGTCGGACCTTCCATCGCGTCCGGCAGCCAAACGTGCAGCGGGAACTGCGCCGATTTACCGATGGTGCCGATGATCAGGAAGATGCCGATCAGCGATGCCGCGCTCACGCCCCATCCACCGATCAAGACCGCCGGGGTCGATGCCAGCGCATCGAGCACCGCTTGGTTGTAGAGGATGGCGCGGAAGCTGAGCGTTCCGGTCGCGGCGTAGAGGTAAGCGATACCGAGCAGCATGATCACGTCGGCGACGCGCGTCGTCGTGAACGCCTTGATCGCGGCTTTATAGGCGCTTTCCTTCTCGAACCAGAAGCCGATCAGCAGGTAGGAGCACAAGCCCATGATTTCCCAGCCGACGAACAGCAGCAGCAGGTTGTCGGCGACTACCAGCGTCAGCATCGCACCGGCGAACAGCGAAATCATGCTGAAGAAGCGCGACTGACGCGGGTCGTGCGCCATGTAGCCGATGGAGTAGATGAAGATCATCGTACAGGCGAGCGGCACCATGATCAGCATGATCACGGTGAGCGGATCGACCAGCACGCCCATCTTGAAGGCTTGGATACCGGCATCGAACCACGTCCCCGAACTGGCGAGCACTTCCTCGCCGAGATGTTCGACGGCGAAAGCGTTGCCGACCACCACGAGGGCGATCCCCCACGCCAGCAGAATGCCGATCATGCCGACGATCACGCTGACTACGCGGCTGCGGTCGGTGACGACGGGCACCAGCATCCCCTCATAGTCCGGGTGATGTCCGCCGTATTCCTCGCTGGTTGCCGGGATCAAATGGCTGCGGTTAGTCAGCAGCGTGATGATCAGGAACGCCAGCAGCGGACCCACCGGGATCAACCAAGGCAGCAAATTCGGGTCGCTAATGAAGCTGTTCAAATCCATAAAGTTTCTTCCTCGTCAGAGCAATAGCCACTTTGCAGAATTTGTAGAGGCGCACGGCTGTGCGCCCCTACTGCACAGCGCTATCCTAGCCCTTCAACAGATTCACGTCTTCGACGATCACCGAGTGACGGCTGCGATAAATCGAGATGATGATCGCCAACCCGACCGACGCTTCGGCAGCGGCGATGACGAACACGAACGCCGCAAACGCCTGCCCCGCCATCACGGTCGGCGCGCCATAGCGCCAGAAGGCGATCAGGTTGATGTTGACGGCGCTGAGCATCAACTCAACGCTCATGAGGATGGCAACCGCATTGCGCCGCGCCAGCACCCCATACACGCCGATGCAGAACATCCCTGCCGCAACCACCAGATACATCCACAATGGAACCATTTTCACCCCTCAGTACCTAGTACCGAGTGCTGAGTTTTTACTCAGTCCTCGAACCTCAGTCCTTAATCCTCAGTGTCCCGCGCGATCACGATGGCGCCGATCATGGCACCGGTCAGCAGCAGCGACGCCACCTCGAACGGCAGCACGTACTGATTGCCATCCACCAGCGCGACGCCCAAATCCTGCGTCGTCGCCACCGCATCGGTGGTCGGCTGGTTGCTCTTGATGCCGTTATCGCCCCACACCGGGAAAATCACGGCGATACCGAGCAGGATAAACAAAAGAGCGCCAACTAAAGCGCTCATCCACCACTGCCGATTGACCAGTTCGCGCATGGTCGTCATACTGCGCGTCAACATCACCGCGAAGATGATCAAAATGGCGATCGCGCCGATGTAAACAAGCACCTGAACGACCGCGATGAACGGGGCGCTAAGCAGCACGAAGAAGCCCGCACCGCCGAACAAGCTGACGATCAGGTAAAGCGCGCCGTGAATGAGATTCCGGCTCGTGACCACGCCGAGCGCACCGCCCAGCGACAAGATGGCGAAGATGAAAAAAGCGAGTGTTTGCGCGTTCAATTCAAGCATGAAGCATCTCCTAATGGCGACCGCTCAGTGAGCCAGACCATTGACGCCAATCAATGAGCGACGGTTCAGTGAACCGCGACGACCGTCCGTTCCTCTTCTTGCTGCGCGGCTCTGGCGGCGTCCGCCAAACGCTCCTGCCGTCCGGCGTTCCGCAGGATCGACACCACACCCGCCATCAGCGCGAGGTTGCCGACCAACAGCACCAGCGCTTGGGGCAAGTTGGCGAGGAAATCGGTATCGCCGGGCGCCGGTGCCCAACCGATCGCCTTAGTGACTTGCAGCAAAAACGCGACCAACAACACGTTCACAATCGAGATGGGAACGAGGAACTTCCAGTTGAAGCTCATCATTTGGTCGATACGGACGCGCGGAATGGTCGCACGTAGAATCAGCGAGGGGATATAGACGATAAAGGTCTTGACCATCAGCCAAACGAAGCCGAGGAACGGCACCTGTTCGGCGAAGGGACCCGCCCAACCACCGAGAAAAATCACCGTGAACAGCAAGTTGGCGGTAAAAGCGTGCATGAATTCGTTCGCCATGAACAAGCCGAACTTCATGCCGGAGTATTCGATGTTGTACCCGGCGACCAGTTCCGACTCGGCTTCGATCAAGTCGAAGGGCGCGCGTCCGGTCTCCGCGAGGTTGGAGATGTAGAAGATGATCGCCGAAATCAGCGCCGGGACGATGAACCACATGCCCAACTGCGCGTGGACGATGTCCTGCATCCCCAAGCTGCCGGTCAGCAGCACCGGAACCAGCAGCGCGATCACCATCGGCACTTCATAGCTGACCAGCGCCGCGACCGCCCGGAACGAGCCGAGCAGCGCGTACTTATTGTTGCTCGCCCAGCCGGACATGATGACCGAGAGCGTGCCAATCGAGCCGATGGCGACGATGTAGAGCAAGCCAATCGATAAATCGACGCCGACGTGAATCGGGCTGAAGGGGATAACCGCCCAGATCAGCGTGGTCGAAAGCACGGCGACGATCGGCGCGGCATTATAGATGAGGCGATCCGCGCCCGCCGGAGTGATGTCTTCTTTAATGATCAATTTTATCGCGTCAGCGATGTTCTGAATCAAGCCGTAAGGACCGACGCGATTCGGTCCGAGCCGGTCTTGCACACGGGCGGAAATCTTGCGCTCGAACCAGATCAGGATGATCACCAGCACGAGCGGGAACAAGGCGACCAGCACCACGCCCAGCAAGATCGAGACAAACTGCGCCAAATCGGGATTGACTCCGCCGGAAGTCAAACACGGGGCGAGCGTTTCCAAAATATTGACACATTCTTGCATAACTATCGACTCCTCAGACCGAACCTACGCCGCAGCTCAGAAGCTTAGCATCACCAAGCCGAAGCTTAGTATTTACTGCTAAGCCCATTCCAGCGCGTTTTTCCGCCAAGCGTAGATCAGCGCGTCAGCCAGCAGGAAAATGAAGAGCAAGCCGGCGCCAAAAGCGAAGAAATCAAGCTGGTTGTATGCCAACGCCCACGGGAACAAGAAGATCAACTCGACGTCAAAGACCAAGAAGATCAAGCCGTAGATGTAATACTGCACTTTGAACTGCACCCACGTATCGCCAACGGTCTCGACGCCGCATTCATACGTTTGCATCTTGATGGCATTGGGTTTGCGTGGGCGGAAAATCCACGACACGACCAGCGGAGCGGCAGGGAGTATCCATGCAATCCCCATGAATACACCGATGAAAGCCCATTCGTTGACCAAACTCATTGGAGTCGCCACCTTCCAGAAACGGTCGTCGCAAGCATCAACGCAGGGATGAAGCGCGCGCCAACCCACTTTGTAGAATTGAGAACAGGACCGTTTGTGATAAACGGAGCTAGTATAGCATCTGGTGTGATTTACCGCAAAGGTTTCTCAGACCATCACGCCAACCGCGCGCGATTGTAACACAGCCCTGCCAAGCCACCAACGGATCGGATTCGGTGAGAACGCGAACGCCGTGCGATGGGCGGTCTATACCGTAGAAAAATCGGTGCGGCGCAACTAGAATAGCCCTTCGGGCTGCCGTTTGAGCATATTCAAAACGGCAAAGATTACAGAGGAAGGTGTCGGCTTTGCTTATGGCATTGCTGAATCAGAAACCGAACGGAAAACCGCTCTCACCGCAGCGCGCGCGGGCACTGCTGCTGATCACGTTGGTGCTGCTGCTCACCGCCGCGACACGCATCCTCCGCATCAATGCTATGGCGATGAATTGGGATGAGGTTTGGTCGATCTGGCAGACTTTCGGCACCCCCGCCGACGTGATTCGCTGGACGCCTTCCGACTGGCCCCCGCTCCATTTTCTGCTGCTGTACTTCTGGCAGCATTTCGCCGGGATTCAACCGCTGGTGCTGCGGATGTCGTCGGTGCTGGCGACCATGCTCGGCGCGGCGTTCACCTACCGGGTGGCGGATCGGCTTTGGGGTCAGCGAACCGCACTGCTGACCACGCTCGCTTATACCGCGCTCGGCTACGGCATTTACCTCGGCATGGTCGTGCGCGCTTACAGCCTGCTGCTGATGCTGACACCGCTGGCGCTCTGGCTGACGCTGCGCTACTTCGACCGTTCGACCATTGGGCGCGGACTGCTGCTCGCCGCCGTCTGCATCGCGATGTGGTTTTCGCATTACACGGCGGTGTTCGTCTTCGTCGCGCTCGGCTTGCTGACCTTGTTTCGCTATGGGCGCGCGATCTGGCGCTGGTGGCTGCCGGGTGGGATCGTCGCCGCTGTCGGCGCTGCCACCTTCCTGACCAATCCCGCCACTTTCGAGACGCGCACCGCCTACAACGCGACCCTGCCGCTGGCACCGCTGCCGCAAGCGCTGGTCGATCTGTTCGGGACGTTCACCTATCCGGTTGCGCTGGTCTGGCTCGGCTTGTTGCTCGTCGCCAGCGCACTGCTGATCGTCCACCTGCGCCGATCCGCTCGACGAACAGTGACACTCGGCTTCTTGGCGTGGATCGCGCTGCCGATTCTGGTCTACGTCTTCAACAATCAGCTGGGCTTGTTCCGCGACGACCGCTATCTGTGGTGGGAGCTGTCAGGCTTGATCTTCTGGATCGGCAGCGGCTTGACCCTGCTCCCCAAGCGCGCGATCCAAGCAACCGCCGTGCTGTTGGTCGTCGTCGCGCTGCTGCCGGTTTCGCTCAACGACTTCCACTATTACATCTACGCGCCGTTCGACTACAACTTCACGCTGCTGCGCGAGAATATACAGCCCGGCGACGTGATCGTGGTCGATCCGAGCTTCAACTCGACGCCCAGTTCGGTCTGGGATTACTACCTGCGGGTCTACTTCCCCAACGGGCTGCCCTTCGTCGATTCGCCGGAGGGCTACCGCCGCGTCTGGTACGTGACGGTCGATTGGCTGCGCGACCCGGCGCTCGACGCCCGCGTCGAAGCCGGGCGAGTCGCCGGGAAATATTTCGGACCGCCCAATTTCTTGATCCGGCTCTACGAAGCGCCGCCCGATCCGGTCGGTGTCCTCTTTGCCAATGGGATGCGCTTTCACGGCATCGACATCGAGCGGGCGTCAACGCCCGGCGGTCCCGTCTATCACGAGGGCGAAACCGTCAAAATCCGGCTGTGGTGGTCGGTCGATCGCCCGGTTGACCTCGATTACAGCGTCGGCACCTACCTGCTCGGCGACAACGGCGTCAACGTCCAGACCAACGGACCGCCGCAGCCCAGCGACGCGCCGCCGGAGACCAGCCAATGGGAGCCGGGGCGCTTCTACATCGACGAGCGCGAGTTCGACATGCCCTACCCGCTCAACGACGTCAACACCGCTTACCCGCTCTGGCTCTCGGTCTATTTCTGGCAAGACCCAACGCCGATCCCGGTGCCCGGTGCGGACGAAAACGGGCTGTTGAAAATCGGACAGGTGCTCGTCTACTCGTGGTGAGGCGGCGTCTGCTATAATCGCGCCTCGTGAAGAAACGGGGGCTTATGCTCAGCACGATCACACCATCAGCAGCCGATTGGGATGCTTTCGTCGCGCGACAGTCACGCGCGCACGTCCTCCAGCAATCCGCATGGGGCGACCTCAAGAGCGCTTACGGCTGGCGCGCCGAGCGCGTCGCGCTGGCGGAAGGCAACCAAATCGTCGCCGGAGCACTGCTGCTGTTTCGCCCGCTGCCGCTGCATCTCGGCACGATGGCGTATCTGCCGATGGGCGGCTACGTCAGCAGCGCCGATCAATGGACAGCGCTGTGGTCAGCCGTCGACGCTTGCGCCAAGCGCCAGCACGCCGCCTTCCTGAAATGGGAGCCGGGGATTTACCGCGATCAGCCACAGCCGGACTTCGCTCGCTTCGGCTTTCGACCCAGCGTCCAGACGATCCAGCCGCCGCGCACCATCCTGATCGACATCAGCGGCGACGACGACGCGATCCTCGCCCGCATGAATCAGGGAACGCGCCGCAAAATCCGCCAGAGCGGGAAACACGACATCCGTTATTATGAAGGCACGCGCGCTGACGTGGCAATCTTCAACGCTATGATGCAGACCACCGGATCGCGCAACGACTTCGGCGTCCACGCGCCGAGCTACTACGAACTCGCTTATGATTTGTTCGTGCCGCGGGACGCCGCGCTGATCCTCGCCGAGCACGAAGGCGATCCGCTGGCGGGGATCATGGTATTCGCGGCGGGCGATACGGCGTGGTACTTATATGGAGCGTCGTCGAACGTCAAGCGCAACCTGATGGCAGCTTACGGTGTCCAGTGGGCGGCGATCCAGTGGGCGAAGGCACGCGGCTGCACCGTCTATGACTTGTGGGGCATCCCCGACGAGGACGCCGAGACGCTCGAAGCGCAGTTCGAAAGCCGCTCCGATGGTCTGTGGGGCGTTTACGGTTTCAAGCGCGGCTGGGGCGGCGAGGTCGTCCGCTCGGCGGGCGCGTGGGATAAGGTCTACAATCCGCTGATCTATACCGCTTATCAATTGGCGCTGCGTATTCGCAAGCAGAATCCGTAGGGGCGTAATATATTACGCCCCTACCATCGAGAAAAACGCATGTCTAGTTTAACCGTCACCACCATCACCGACCGCGAGCAGTGGAACGACACGCTGCGCGGACTGCCCTATGCGCATGTGCTGCAAACGTGGGAGTGGGGCGAGTTCAAGCGCGCGACCACCGGCTGGCAGCCGACCCGCCTCGCCTTCGCGCGCGGCGATCAGGTCGTGGCGCTGGCGTCGGTCGGCATTCGGCGCGTCGGTCCGCTGGAAGTGATGTACGCGCCCAAGGGTCCCGCGCTCGACTACGCCGACGCCGATCTGGTCGCTGAGGTGCTGGATTATCTGCAAAAGCTGGCGCGGAAGCATGGCGCGATCTGGCTCAAGCTCGACCCCGACGTGATCGCGGCGACCGGCGTCCCCGACGAAGCGGACGATACGCTTAACTTCACCGGGCAAGCGCTGATCCGCACGCTGAAGGATCGCGGCTGGCGCTTCGGCGATCAGGTGCAGTTCCGCAACACCGTCGTGCTCGACCTCACCCGCAGCGAGGACGAAATCCTCGCCGCCATGAGCCAGAACACACGGCGCAAAGTCCGCATCGCCGAGCGCGAAGGTGTGACCGTTCGCGCCGGGAGCGTGGACGATCTGGCGCTGCTCTACGACCTCTATCGCGTCACCGGCGCGCGCGACGACTTTCTGATCCGCCCGCCGGAATACTACGAGCAAGCGTGGCGCAGTTTCATCAGCGCCGGACTCGCCCACCCGTTGATCGCCGAGTTCGAGGGCAAAGCGATTGCCCACGTCATCCTGTTTCACTTCGGGCAGACCTGCTGGTATTTCTACGGCGCATCGTCAAATGAAGCGCGCGACAAAATGCCCAACTACCTGCTCCAGTGGGAGGCGATCAAGTGGGCGAAGGCGAACGGTTATGCCCGTTATGATTTCTGGGGCGCGCCGGATCACTTCGACGAAAGCGACTCGATGTGGGGTGTCTACAACTTCAAGCGCGGCTTTCGCGGGACGGTCACGCGCTACGTCGGCGCGTGGGATTACGCCCCTTATCCCCTGCTCTACCGCGCCTACACCGAGATCATGCCGCGCCTGATCGCCCGAATGCGCGGGAGATCACGCCGGCAAGATGCTTAACCAACCCCAAAAGGATTTAGATGAATACCCTTCCTGAGATTATCAGTGTGATCGTCGTCGGGCTGATCGGCGGGATTGCCGTCGGCTTGCAAGGTCCGATGTCCGGCGTGATAAGTGCCAAGCTGGGACCGCTCGGCAGCAGCTTGATCATCCACGTCGGCGGCGCGCTCGTATCCGGCATTCTGCTGATGTTCGTCGGCGGCGTCAACTTCCGCGAGCTGCAAACCGTACCCAGACCGTACCTGTTCGCGGGCGTGTTCGGCGTCGTCCTCTACATCACCCTCGCCTTTACGCTGCCGCGCGTCGGCGCGACCGTCTCGATCGCGCTGTTGATCTTGGCGGAGATGGTCGTCACCGTCATCCTCGATCATTTTGGCTGGCTGGGACAGCCGCAGCATTCGTTCAGTCTCGCGCGGGCGCTCGGCATCGCCTTGATCGTCGGCGGCGCGTGGCTGGTCACCCAGTAGCAGGCAAGGCTGCCCGATCTCACTCGCTTTGCGCCTTGCTTTTCTCCTTTGCGTCTTTGCGTTAAATTTCTTCCATCACATTGAGAGGGAATGCGCGCAATGAATCGCTTTCGTTCTCCCGTCAAACGCGAAGGCGCGGAACGTTACCTGCTGATCACGCTGGTCAGCTTCGCCGGATCGGTGGTGCTGACGCGCGTCTACCTCGAACTGACCGGCTACCCGCAGCTTGGCAACGGGACGCTGCACATCGCCCACGTGCTGTGGGGTGGGCTGTGCCTGTTCATCGGCGCGCTGGCACCGACCATCTTCGCCAATCGCTGGGCATACACGCTCTCCGCGCTGCTCGGCGGGATCGGGGTCGGCTTGTTCATCGACGAAGTGGGCAAGTTCATCACCCAGAGCAACGATTACTTCTTCCCCTTTGCCGCGCCGATCATCTATGCCTTCTTCCTGCTCACGGTGATGATCTATCTTGAGGTGCGCCGCCCTTCCAAACAAGACTCTGCGGGCGGAACTGTACCATGCGCTCGATCAAATCATGGAGTTGATCGAGAACGACCTTGACCCCAACGAGTTCGCCGACCTCAACGCCCGGCTGATGCGGGTGGTCGCCGAGCCGCAGTACCCGGAGCACGCCCGCCTCGCCGAAGCGCTGCTGGCGGTGCTCGACTCGGATACGCTTCACATCGTCGATCCGCCCAATCCGAACCTATTTCAGCGCCTCGCCGCCAGCCTGACCAAGCTCGAAGCCCGCCTGCTGAACGAAAGTCGCTATCGCCTCCTCGTCGTGCTGGGCTTGGCATTTTCCGGGATCGGCTCGCTGATCGAGTTGGTGATCTTCGCCGCCGCGCTCTTTTCACCCGACCTGATGAATGAACTGATCGCTTCGCTGCTGCTCAGCCAGAACCTCGTGACCAGCCCCAACAGCGCGACGTGGTTTCTGGTCTTGATGGTGCTCAGCAGCGCGACCGGTTTCATGATGGTCGCGGGCGGGTTTTTCATCTTCGCGGGGCGCAGCAGCTTCGGCAGCGAACTCGGCTACTTAGGGCTGCTGATCGCGCTGACGATGGTCAACTTACTGCTGTTCTACTTCAGCCAGTTTGCCGCCGTCAGCACCACCATCGGCGAGTTCGCGCTGCTGGTCGCGCTGCTGCGCTATCGCCAACTGTATCTCGGCTTCGGGTCGAGCATTCAGGTGGGACAGCATCTAGACGACAAGCTCACAGCTACGAATGATTTAAACAACGAGTAAAAGAGGTAATAATGACGGATTCATCGATCGCACTTGAGCATACTCGCATCCAGACCAACGGGATCACGCTGCACGTGGTACAGGCGGGACCCGCTGACGGCGACCTCGTGATCCTGCTGCACGGCTTCCCCGAATTTTGGTACGGCTGGAAAGCGCAGATCACTTATCTCGCCGAGCAGGGTTATCGCGTTTGGGCACCCGATCAGCGCGGCTACAACCTCAGCGACAAGCCGGACGGCATCGACGCTTATCGCATGAGCGAATTGGTCGCCGACGTGGTCGGCTTGATCGACGCGGCGGGCGTGGATCGCGTTTATCTGGTCGGGCACGACTGGGGCGCGGCGGTCGCGTGGGCGACGGCAATCGCCCACCCGGATCGCCTGAAGAAGCTGGCGATCCTCAATGTCCCGCATCCGAAGGTGATGATCGAAACACTGCGCAGCAATCCGCGCCAGATGTTGAAAAGTTGGTACATGGGCTTCTTCCAGATTCCGCTGCTGCCGGAAGCGCTGCTGCTGGCGGGCGGCGCATCGGTCGCGGCGCAGTTCTTGCTGGCGAGCAGCCACCCGCGCACCTTCAGCGACGCGGACATCACCCAATATATCCGGGCATGGCAGCAGCCCGGCGCGATGCGGGCGATGATCAATTGGTATCGCGCCGTCGTTCAGCGTTCGCCGGACCTGACCGGCAATCAGCGCGTCACCGTACCAACGCTGATCATTTGGGGCAGACAGGACGTCGCGCTGACGGCAGAGATGGCACGGGCGAGCCTCGGCTACTGCGACGAGGGTCGTTTAGTCTACTTCGACCGGGCGACTCACTGGGTGCAGCACGACGAACCGCAGCAGGTCAACCGGCTGCTGGCGAAATTTCTAACTGAAGCGTGAGGGGCGGTGACGCTTCGCCTTAGCTCTGGATCGGCTGCACGCCGACGAAGTAGGCACCGACGCTTTCCCCCTCGCGCCCTAAAATGTGAACGCTCCACGTCCCGGTGACGTCGAGCGAGCAGGTCAGCGTGATGTTGTTGTCGCCTTGGAGAATAGCGTCCGTCAGGCACAAGCTGGTCGCATCCGAACCATCCGGGCGCAGCACGACCACGTTGCGGCTGACCCGATTCGCGCCCACCGACAAGAACTGCACGTAAATAGCGTATTCCTGCCCGCGATTTCCGGCGAAGGTGTATTCGTGGACGTAGCCCGGTTCGAGCACGTTGGCATCGTTGCCCGCGATCGGCTTGCTCTCCGCCGGAGCGATCCGCGCCGCCGCGTCGTCGACTTGGTCGATCGGGACGCCGTCGATCTCTTTGACCGGGGTCGCGCCGCCGAGCACCGTCGTCAGCGCGGTGATCGGTCCCGAAATCACGCCGATCAGGTTCATGGTGATCAGCGAACAGGATGAGCCGAGCACCAGAATCCCCAGCAAAATGATCAAGCGCCGACCTCGACCCCGTCGCGGGCGCTTGACCGGCTTGAGATCGCCCAAATCCTCGCGCTTGATCTCGACTTTGGGCGCTTCCTCGCGGGGCAAGCCTTCCAGCTTGAACAGCAGGCGATTCGCGCCGCTGTGCTGCGGTTCGAGGTCGAGCGCGCGGCGCAGGCATTCGATCGCTTTATCGTCGGTCGGGCAGGCTTGCGCCGCCAAATACCAAACGTCGGCGCTCGGCTGATTCTTCAGCAGCGGGCGCAGCAGGGTTTGAGCAGTCTTTTTGTCGCCGGATTTGAGCGCGGCGCGGATGGGTGGGAGCGGGTCGGACGGCATCGAGGCATCTCCGTAAAATCTAGCAGTGAAAGCTTTTACTGAGATCATAATACCGTTCCGCAATTTTTAGCGCATTAACCCGCTAGATCAACCTCGCCCTCCGGGATGCGAAGGGCGAGGTGGACGAAAGGTGGTGCGATGCTCGTGACTTTATGAGCCAGCGGGCGAAATCGTGAACAGGCTGCCCGCGCCGCGCCCGTAGACCTCCGGGAAGTAGAACTCGTAGCCGGTCGGCGGGATGACGTTGAACTCGCCCGCCAACCCGGCGCGGATGCTGTAGACGTACTCATAGGTTCCGGCGGGCAGATAGGTGCTGTAGAGCACGACCTTCTGGTCGCGGAACTCGATCTTGCTGAAGTACCACCAGCCCCAGCCCTGACTGAGCGGATTTGCCGGGTTGAGTTCCGGCTGCGTGCCGATCTGCTGGCTGGTGTTCAGGTTCGGGTCGACCGCGTCCGTCCCCGCCGGGATCGGATCTTCGATGATCACGTAATGCAGGTCTTCCGGCGCGATCACCGTCAGGCGAACTTGCAGCGTGTCGCCGACCTGCGCCGACGTGACCGGCGTATTGCTCCCCGGCAGGGTGTAGCGGCGCTCGACGATCAAGCCGTTGTCGAGCGGCTCGACCTGCGGCACCGGCAGGAAGACGCGCAGGTGCGCGGTGTAGTAGAGCACGCCGCTGCCGTCCGTCCGCCCGATCACGAGGTTGTTGACCTGCTGCGCCAGCATGTCGGCGACCTGCACTTGCAGTTTGACCGCGTCGCGGACGTTGGCTTGGGTCGCGTCGCCCTGCGCCAGCGTATCGCCGTTGAACTGCGCCGTGTAGCTGTAATTCGGGTTCAGTTCGCCGCTGACACTCATCCAATCGGTCAGGCTCATGACCGCCCACGCCGTCTCCTGCGTCGTCTCCCACGAGTTGGCGCGCCGCTGAACCATCAAGTAGCGGACGACGTTGGGGATCAGGTCGCTGTCCGGCGAGAGCTTGATCAGCGCTTCGAGGGCGATCGCCGTCGTGCGCGTGTCGGTGTTCCAGTTCCAGTAATCCTGATAATCCTCGCTCCAATGCGCGCCGGTCGCGCTGAGCGCCGCCGCATTGACCAAGTCCGACATGAGCACGTCGGTCCGGGAGGTGTCCGTCGGGTCGATCAGGTTGAGCGTCAGCGCGAGGAAGGCTTTCGCGTAGGTGCTCAGGCGATCACGGCTCTCGTAGAGCGTGGTCGTCCGCGCCACGTCCGGGTTGCCGGAACGCGCCAGCGCGTAGAGCAGGAACGACTGCCGGTTCAACTGCCACGTCGGGACATTCAGTCCGGGTGTGACAAACGCCCCACGGAGGAAGTTGCGGGCGTTGCGGATGGCGTCGCTGCTGACGTTGAAGCCCTGCGTCTTGGCTTCGCTCAAGCCGATCAGCGCGTAGGCGGTGGTCAGCGGATTGCTGTCGTCCTGCACGAACCAGCCCCAACCGCCGTCAACCTTCTGCTCGGCGTAGAGCCGCTGCAAGGCGTAGTTGACGTTGCTGTCGAGCTGGGCTTTCAGCGTCGCGTCGTCAAGCTTGAGGCTGGCGAGCGCCCGGTAAGTCATGATGTTGGGCAGGAAGCGGCTGACCGTCTGCTCGATGCACTGGTACGGATAGTTTTGCAGATAGGTCAAGCCGTCGATGGTGGTCGCCGCCAGCGACGGATCGAGTTCGATGCTCAGTTCGCCCTGTGTCACGTTCATGTCGCTGGGCAGACTGATGCCCTCGGTGCGCTGACCGCCCTCGCGGAGCACGCCACCCGTCCCGACCGTCTCCGGCACTTCGAACTTGTAGACCGGCAGCGTCTTGGCGTCGCCTTGACCGAGCGGCGGCTTGCTGGCGTCGGTGTAAGCGCCGTTGTCGGCGTTGGCGAAGAAGGTCAAGTCGACGGCGCTCACGTCATCGACCGTCACCAGCCAATCGGCGCGCGCCTGCTGTCCGGCGGCGATCTGGACGGTCTGAGTCATCGGCGTCGAGGCGTCGAAGCTCACGCCGTCGCCTTGCAGACTGACCTCGACCGACAAATCCTGATCGCTGTTGTTGTTGACGACCGCGCCGAGCGACACTTGATCGCCGACGACGAAGAAGCGCGGCGTCACCGGGCGGATCAGCACCGGCTTGGTGCTCAAAATATCATAGGTGTTCTGCCCGACCAGCAGCGGCTGTCCGTCGCTGCCCTTGGTGACGGCGCGGGCATCGAGCCGCCACGTCGTCAGGTTGTCCGGCAGGGTGACGCTGAAGGTCGCCGTGCCGTCCGCGTCCGTGACGACGCTGCCGTTCCAGTAAGGCGTATCGACGAACTCCTGCCGGATGTCGAAGATGCCGCCCTCGCCGAAACCGCCGCCGCCGCCCTTGACCGTATCGAGCACCGTCTGCGTGATCTGGTCGACGTTGATGGTCAGCGGCGTCGCCGTGCGGACGCTCAAGCCTTGCAGCCCGTAGAAGTAATCGAGCAGCTTGCCGCTGTTGGGGTCGGCAATCGTCAGCACGGCGAGGTCGGTCAAGCTAACGCCGACTTCCGCCTGCACCGGATCGCCGTTGAAGTCGGTCGTCTTGACCGTGTAGTTGACGGTATCGCCGGGTCCCGCCTGCTGCGTGTCGGTCGAAATGGCGACGTTGATCTCACGCCGCGCGTTGCCGACGTTCAACTGCACCAAGCCCATGCGGAAGGCAGCGACCGGGTTATTCTCGTCCACACCCTTGACCAGCACCACGCTGACGAAGACGTTGGGCACGTCTTCATCGGTGATCGGCAACTGATAGACGTAAGAGTTGTTGGTCATGGTGACGTGTTGAGCTTGGAGCACGCCATCGCGCTCGACCGTGATCAGCGCCTCGGTCGTGCCTTGGAACGGCGACGCGATCAGGATTTGCGCGGTGTCGCCGACGTTGTAGTCTTTCGCGTCCGCCACCAAGTCGATGCGGTTGCTGTTCTGCTGCCGCCACGTCACGTACTGCCGGCTCGACACCCAGATCGTGTTGCTGGCGACGATGGCGTTGCCCTGCGGGTCGCGCGCTTTGGCGGTGATCTTGAAGACACCGCCGTTGGGCGGCGTGAAGCGGAATTCCGCCTTGCCGTCGGCGTCGGTGGTGACGCTGCCAGTGGTGACGGGGATCTCCTGCACTTCATAAGTCCACGTCGTGCGACCGTTGGCGTCTTCTTCCTGCACGCTCGACCAGCGCCGCTCGACGACAGTCACGTCGACGTTCTGGTCGGCGATCGGCTGGCTGTCCCAATCGACGAGGATCAGGTTCGCGCCGGTCTCATTGTTCGCCGAAACGACATATTCCTGCGGCTGCACGCCGACGTACCACAAGCCTTGATGCACGACCACGTCGGCGCGCCCGCTGACCGCTTGGTCGCTGGCGTCGGTGACGGTCGCCTCGATGGTGAAGGTCTGGCTCATGGTCGCGTCTTGCAAGTCCGCCGGGAAGGAGATGGTCAGGTTGCCGTCGGCGTCGGTTGTGCCTTCGCCGCTGGTGACCAAGCCGTTACCGCCGCTGCCGTAGAACTCACCGGGCGAGGCGTCGGCGTTGTAGTCCTCGAAGCTGTAGTAGCCCTTGCCGGTGAAGTTGAAGCTGTAGGGCGCGGCGACGACGTTGTACTGCACGTCCGCGCCGCCGACCGCACCGCCGAAGAAGTAGGCGCTGTTGACGACCACGTTGATCGTGTCGCCCTGCACCACTTCGGTCTTTTCCGGCGTCAGGTTGACTTGGAACTCCGGCGCGCGATACTCGGCGACGCTGAAACTCACCGTCCCCGATGACGGATAGTAACTGTCTTCCTGACCCGGCAGCGTGGCGACGATGCGATAGTAACCGAGCGAGGCATCCGTCGCGAGGTCGAACTCACCGCTGAAGGTACCGTAAGGCGTCAGCGGCAGGTCTTGCTCGAAGACGACTTCGTTCTGGTCGTCGTAGATCGTCACCGGGATGGTGGCGCTGTCCGGCACGGTGTAGGTCACGTCGTCTTTCGCGCGGACGACGCCCCGGAAGTACACCGGCTGATCGGGGCGGTAGATCGGGCGGTCGGTGTAGAGGTAAGCGCGGTAATTCTCCGGGTTGTAGTTGCCATTGATACCGAAGTACCACGAATCCAGCCCGTCCGACCAGTCGGTCGAAGCGATGCCGAATTGATCGCCGGTCTTGAGCACGGCGATCCGGTTGGTGTACAACCCGCTGACCGGCGGCAGATCGAGCGTCAGCAGACCGTCAGCGTCGGTGACACCCTTGGCAACCACGGTGTTGCGCGTTCGAGTAGATGCTGATCGGCGCGTTGGGGATCGGCTCGCCGGTGTCCACGTTGGTCGCCCAAATCGTCAGGCTGTTGAAGGAATACTTGAGCGTCAGGTTCGCCGTCGCCACCACCAGCAAATGCTGGCGCGGGTCGGAGCCGTTTTGCTCGGTTTCCGGCGAGGTCGCCGTCAGCAGATAAATGCCGGGGTTAAGCGCTTCGCCATCCGCCCCGGTCACGACGACCGGCGTTTCGGCGGGCGCTTCTTTCAGATCGAGGAAGTATTCATCCGGCGTCCCTTCAGCCACCCACGCCGACTGTCCATCGCGCAGGGTCACTTCCCACCAGACCAGACTGTTGGCGCAGGTCGGTCCGCCGATGATCGGCAGTTGGTAGTTCTTGTAAAGCGAGTCGATCACCGCGCCGTCGGGCGCGCTGGCACGAGCACGCAGCGGATCGGGGTCGCTGATCACGATAGCGGTATCGCCGACCTGCAAGCGCGACGGCGGCGCGCCGAGACAGTCAACGTTGCTGCCGCCGAGGTTGAGCAGTTCGTAGCGATACATGTTCTGCGGCGCGACGTTGTCGATCGTCCACGTGCGCAGCCGGTTGCTCAGCCCGGTCTGGATGGTCGCCGTCGGGTTATAGGAGTTCTGCCCGGTCAGCGCGCTGATGAAATCGTTCTGCGAAACGCTGTAGAGCGACAAATCGATCTCGCTGACGTTCAAATGAGTCAGGAACAGGCGCGTCTGCGGGTTGTAAGCGTTGTAGAAACCAATGTCACCCGGCACTTGCAGGTTGACAGTAGGATCGTAGGGTCCGGTCGAGAAGTGGACGACGGTCTGCCCGGTGATCGCATTGCCGTAAACGTCTTCCATCCCCGGCGCGATGGTCACGGTGTAGTCGGTGCTGGCGTCGGTCGGGAACGAGAGCGAATAGCTGTTGTCGTAGTCGCTGTAGTAGGTATCGTAACTGAGCGACGGCTCCGGGCTGATGCTGACGTGATCTTTCAGCGTGTCCGGGTTCATCGGCGACGCGAAGTAGATGCGGAAACCGCGCGACGGATAGACGCCGGTGTCGCCGTTCGCCGGGTCGGTGCGGATAATCGACGGATAGGGCACGGTGCGGAAGCCCCATTCCGTCTGCCCGCTGAGGACTGCGCCACCACCTTCCGGCAGCGGCAGATCGCCGGTGAACTCGGCGACGTAGTCGGTACCGAGGCTCAAGTCGGCGGCGGGCGTGAAGCGGAAGCCCGCGCTGTCGTCCGACCACTCGAACGTACCGGCGACGGTCTGCGTCGAGTTGAGCGGGTGCAGGCTAAAGCTGGCTTCGGTGCTCGCCTGATCCATCGGCTGATTGAAGCGAACTTGCAGCTTAGCCGTCAGATCGACGCCCGTCGCCGTGTCAGTCGGCACGAGGCTGCTGATGATCGGGGCGACAGTCGTGAACGACCACGAGAACGCGCCGCTCAGCGTCGCGCCGTCGACCGCCGTCAGGGTCGGATCGAGCTTGGCGATGTACGACTGACCGCCCTGCAATGCCGGGTCGGGATGGTAGACGTAGATCGAGGTGTTAAGCCACTCGCCCTGCCCGGTGACCGCCGGTGAAAAGCTGAGCGGCTGCGGCAGGTTGGCGGCGTCCTCGCTGACGCCCAACGGCACGACCGGACGATTAAAAATGACGGTGATAGTCGAGTCGGTCTCGACGCCGTCGCTGCCGTCCGCCGGGAGCACTTGCGTCACGATCAGAGCATCGGACGCCGGCTGATCGACGGCGGCGGTCGGTTCCGGCGTAGCCGTCGTATCCTGTGCGGCGATGCTGCCCACGCTCAAGAGCAGCAGCACCAAGAGCGTAAATAAGGTCATTCGGCGCATGAGGCAATCCTATCTGAGAAGAAGGATAAAAAGACGCCGCACCCGCCGATCACGCAGCGAGATCGCAGCAGTCTTGTATTTTCTGTTACATCTATTATACGAAGTTTCTGCGAATAACTCGTCCGCGCCTGATCAACGCTTACCCTATGCGCCCCATACAAATCGACGCGAGCAGGGGGCGAGTGAAGGACGATCAAGCGAACTGGGGTAGTTTTTTACTCTGCGCTGACCTCACCCCTAAATCCCCTCTCCATTACATAGAGAGGGGACTTCAAGAACCCTCCACAACCTGTTCTTACCCCCTCTCCACGACGTGGAGAGGGGGCAGGGGGTGAGGTTAAAATAAGGCGAGCTTACAGATAGGGGACGTAGGTGTAGGGCAGGTGAAAGATCGTCTTGAATGCCTGCCAGTGGAGCGCGATCACCTCGCGCGCGACCGCCTTGACCAGATCGAGGGGCGGCGGTGACACTGCCGGAGTCGTCGAGAACTGGTAGTCTTGCAGCGAGAAAATCCACGTTGCCCGCAGCAGGTGATAAGCATCGCTGACGACCAGCGCCGTCGTCCAGCCGTGATCCTGCATAATCTCGTGCGAGTAGTAGGCATTTTCCTCGGTGCTGCGGCTGCTCGCTTCGAGGATGATGGCATCGAGCGGAACGCCATTGGCGCGCAGCACTTGACCGCAGCCGAAGGCTTCGCTGCGGATCGCGCTGGTGGTGTAGCCGCCGGAGCAGATGATCGCCGAAGCGTAGCCCGCTTTCCAGAGATCGGCGGCGCGCTCGGAGCGACGGGTGAGCGCCGGTCCCGGCGTCAGATCGGGGTTCAAGCCGGAGCCGAGCACGACGATCACGTCAGCAGGCTGCGCGCGATCGGTCTGCCCGTAAACGACGACACCAATCGCCATAGCGCAGCAGGCGACCAGCCAGACGCCGACCAGAAACAGCAGCGCCCGCAGCAGACGACGCCGATTGAAGCGCAGCCACGTGCGCGCGTTAGTGGATGAAGCCGACATCGGGCAGCACGTCGTCGTCATCGTCGGCGATCACGCTGATGCGCCCCAGCATCCAGCCGTCAATCGCCGCCAGCCGAATTCGCAGGATCGGCAGCGCGCTCTCGGTGAAACTGAGCGTCGCACCGGGGTAGATCAGGATCGGGTCTTTGAGGTGCAGGTGGCGAATTGGCGAAGGTTCGACGAATTCGGGCGCTTCGGCGGTCGGTTCGGCGGCTTCGGCTGCCTGATCCTCGCTTTCCGCGTCATCAGGATAGTTGTCCTCGACCAGTTCGTCGAAGCCGAAGGCGTCGTCAATCGAGGCGAGGTCATCCTTGGTCGGCTTGACCAGCGACTCGCGCGCCATCTGCTTGAACATGGTGTTGACGCGGTTCAGATAATCGCGCTCGCCGACCAGCGTCCCGGTCAAGATCGCTCCTTTGACCAGCAGCGTGATCCCAAGCTGCGAGTTGGCGCGGTTCGCCAGCAGCGAGACCATTTCAGCGAGCAGAAAGTCGGGTTCTTGCCAGTAAGCCGAGAGATCAATATCGGAAAAATCGGTCATTGAATTGCCTGTCACGTGCGTAGAGAGAACACACATTATACCAAGCGGATTTCCGATTTCGATTCGGTCGCGTAAAACACCTAATGAACAAATGTCATCACTAAATAGTGACTATAACGACACATAAAAATGAATATAATATATGAAATCACTTATTATGCTATTCGTAAAGTAAAGCTTGCCTCTAATTATGAATCCTTCATCATCAACCCCACCTCCGAGCGAAGAAGACGAGCCTCCGCAAGCTTCTGAGCCTGTTAAGCCAAAACGATCATTCCGGGAAACGCTTGGCAGCCTCTCCCCAAACGACAAAATAGCGTTAGCGGGTGTCATTGTCACGATCATCGTTGCCTTTGTCCCGGTTATTATCCCTGTAATTCAATGCTGGCTGAGCATTACGTGTCCACCGACAACGCCAATCCCTACTCCGACGGTAGCCGTGACGATAGACGCTACACCGACACCAACGGCGACAGTAACACCGCCCCCTGCGCCCACTCTAACTCCGGCTCCAACATTACCATCTCCAACGGCAATTCCAGCGCCGACCAGTACCCCTACCGCCAGCCTAGAAATCACCAGCGTTAATGGAGACACCGTCACTGGAAAGGTGAGTTCTGCCTTCTGCGATGACACCTACAAGATCCTCTTGTACGCAACGGCTGGTAACCAATGGACAGAATGGGATATTCAACCCGATAACTTCATCAGCGGTACGCAAATTGACAGCGACTGTAACTGGCTGATACACACGCGCACTTGGGAAGCACTTGCAGTCTACGTAGTCAGCGCTGAGGTAATAGCACCAAGAACCATAACTGGAGCATCAGGCTGCCCAAGCGGAAAGTTAGAAGTACAGGACAAGATTCGGCTATTCGCTGAGATTTGTCCTTTTACTCAATAAATTCATACGTAGTTGTTCAGGAGAGATTTACATGAACGGCGTCAAACGGCTTTCTCTCGTCCTGATTCTTTTTGGAGTACTTACCTTATTCGCACTCTCGATCCAACCTGTCTCTGCCGCACCAACAGCCCAGACCAACGGCAGAACTGTTCAATTTGCCGGGCAAGAGTGGTACGTCAAAGCAGGAACCAACCTAGGACCGGGACCAAACAACTTCTCCGACAACTCCCAGAGTGTTTGGGTAGATAACAATGGCTATCTACACCTGAAGATTAGATATGCCAATGGCGTCTGGAATAGCGCCGAGGTTTATGCCGTCAATCCCGCCAGTTATGGTCTATATCGCTTCTACACGGCGACGCCACTTAATGCACTGGATTCAAATGTCGTACTTGGGCTGTTCCTCTATCAAACCACAGATAAGGAAATTGATTTTGAGGCATCGAGTTGGAGTCAACCCGGTGCGCCAAATGCTCAGTTCGTCGTTCAGCCCTATGCTTCGCCCGGTCACCGCGAACAGTTCTACCTCACAGCGCCGACTCCCAACGTCTTAGAATTCAACTGGCAACCGACGTCAGTTGAATTTCGCGCACTGTCGGGAAGCGATCCTTCGACCGCTGCGATCATCCATCAATGGGATTTCACGGGCACCGTGCCCCCGGAAAACCCCGAAATGCTACTGCGCATAAACCTGTGGCTGATCAACCCACCGGGAACACCAGCTACCGGGCAAGAAACCGAAATTGTGATTTCAAACGTTGAACAACCCACACCAGCCGCCGCTCAAGGCGGTTGCGATAACAGCGCGATGACACCCGTTTATCCGTTGATCGCCAACATCCAGAATGCGCTGCAGGGTGGCAACCAGAACGACATCTTGGCGGCAATCGACGCAGCAAGCGCTGCGCTGGATGATCTCGCAGCACGTTGTGGTCGGGGTGTTAGTTCGGGGAATTCAGCCTCCGTGCCGACCACAACTGCGCCAACAGCAGTAATCACTATGGACGCGAACGCGAATTACGTTTCGGGGACGGTTAGTCCATCAAACTACTGCAACGGAGACTACAAAGTCGCCTTGTTTGCGTACACGAACCAGTGGTGGGTACAGCCGTTCGCGGACGATCGGCGCAATATTCCGATCCACAGTGACTGCACATGGGCATCTGACACAAATCAGTGGGATCGGCTCGTCGCGCACTTAGTACCAAAAGAGTACGACATACCGAATATATCACTCTCGACGAGCTGCCCACCCTTGATCGATGCCACTGTCCTCGCGCACGTTTGCGTTAGTCGGTAAATCGACAACATGTTACCGGGGCGAGCCTTAGGCTCGCCCCGGTAATCCAGCTTAGCACTCGCTGTAGCCGCAGGTGAGGCACTTACGGCAGCCTTCCGCGCGGATCAGCGAGATCGTCCCGCACGACGGGCAGATGTCGGCGCCGCTCAGGTAGCCGTTGGTGTTGGTGACTTCGGCGACCGCCACTTGGGTCGCCGCCAAGCCCATCATGTCGTCTTGCCCGTTGAACAGGTTGAGCTGCTGCGCCGTATCTTCCGGGTAGTACTGATTCAGCAGCGCCCCGGCGACCGCATCCGGCAGCGACATCACGCGATTGATGCCCAAGCCCACCGAGCGCGACCCGCCGATGCCCTGAAGCTGATCGACGATCAGCCTGAGCATTTTCAGCCGATTCTGCGGCGCGGTCGTGCGCAGTTGCAGCGAGATCATCCGCCCCAAGCCTTCGGCGTCGGCTTGCAGGTCGCTGCCCGCCTTGCCCGGCGCAGTGATGAAGACTTCAAACGGGAAGCCCTGCTCATCGCTGTTCATGGTGATGTAGGCGGTGCCATAGGGCGTCTTGGAGACGACGGTCACGCCTTGCAGCTTCTTCGGACGCGGATAGACGTGATGCGGCGTCGCCACCTGCTCGACCGGCTTTTCCAGCGCCTTAGCTTCGGCTTCGGCGCGCTCGTCGCCCTTGAGCATCAAGACCTGCTCGTCGCGGCTGCCGTCGCGGTAGATGGTGCCGCCCTTGCAGCCGAGGTCATACATCAGCTCGTAGAGTTCGCGCGTCTGCTCGACGGTATAGTGGCTGGGCAGATTCGAGGTCTTGCTGATGCTCGAATTGACCCACCGCTGGATCGCTGCCTGCACCCGAACGTGCTCTTCCGGCGTAAGTTCCATCGCCGTGACGAAATAGTCGGGCAGCTGCTCGATACCGGGGTGCTCGGCGAACCACTCCTGCACGATCGGCACCTGCTCCTCGTGCAGCCCCAAGCGGCTCTTACGATAGTAGACCCACGAGAAGAACGGCTCGATGCCGGTCGAGGTGTTGACCATCGTGCCGGTGGTGCCGTTGGGCGCTTGCGTCAGCAGGGTGACGTTGCGGATACCGTGTTCCTTGACGCTGGCGCGGATGTCTTCGGGCATCGCCTGCATGAAGCCGCTCTGGACGAATTTCTCGGCGTCGAATTTGGGGAACGCGCCCTTTTCCTGAGCCAGTTCGACCGACGTTTCGTAAGCCGCCCGCGTGATGAAACTGTAGAGCTTGTCGATGAACTTGGTCGACTCTTCGCTGCCGTAGCGAATACCGAGACGGATCATCAGTTCCGCCAAGCCCATGTTGTTTAGCCCGACGCGGCGCTCGCCCAACTGCTGCTGAGCATTCTCGTCAAAGAAGTAGGGCGTGCTGTCGATCACGTTATCGAGGAAGCGCGTTGCATAGCGCACGCTCACGTCGAGGTCATCCCAATCGACGTCGTTGGCTTCTTCGTCGTAGAACTTGGACAGGTTGAGCGCGCCGAGGTTGCAAACGCCCCACGCCGGGAGTCCTTGCTCGCCGCAATCAAACGAGACGTAACCGTTCGTAATCCACGTCAGCGTATTCGGCTCGTAGAGGTCATAGACTTCTTCTTCACGCCCGGTATCTTCGACTGAGACGACTGATGCCAGCCACGAACCGCCTTGATAATGCCAATTTTCGGCGATGTCTTTGAGACGTTCTTGTTTCTGCGGATGGCTCAAGCCGATCTCACTGTAGAACTGCGCGATGCCCTCGTTCATGATCACGACGTCGTACTTGATGCCGGTTCCAACCATCGACCGACCGTCATACATCAGGTTCGCATCACGTTTCACAGTGTAGATGCGACCATGAATGCCAAACTGCAACAGCAGCAACCGCACCTGCTGCGCGAGTTCATACGACGACGTATGGAAGCGAAGCATCGGGTTGTCGCGCTTCATCAAGACGCTGCCATCGGTCGAGAACAATCCGTCGAGAATACCAGCCAAGAATTCCCGATCCAGCGTCATGAAGGCAGCCGGGATCGTCTTATCCGGCGCTTTCACGTTCGGCTGCATCCCAATTTTGATCAGCAGCGTCGCCAACTTGTAGCACTCAAGACGCAGCGATTGATGCAGCACGACCGTACCATCCGCGTGGGGAATATCCTTTTGTGTTTGCGCCCGCGACGTATGGATGCCCATTTCGGTGAGGGTAGCTTCAAACTTGTCCATCCACTCCGGCTCACCTGCGCCAAAAGCAACTTTACATTGATAGGCGTGGCTGTTTCTATTGTTTATCTTTCGCAACGTGCCGTCGCCGATCACCGCGCCAACGAGCATACCGAGCTTCCGATCATAGAAATCAGATACTTCTAGTGTGCGTTTCTGAATGTAGGTGATCGCTTCTTCCGGCAAACGCCGAGCCGAGCCAAACGCCTCGTTCGGCGAAACCAGAACCTTGTCACCCTTATTCAGATCGCGGACGGCAACCCACTCGTACTTCTTGCCGCGCACAACCTTCAATTTGTGATCCGCCGTGCATTCGAGGAAACCACCGTCAGAGAACTCTACTCGGTAAATCTTCTGAACACCGTTGTTATAGATTTTTTCGATCGGCTTCAACCCCGCAGGCGTGCGTATTTTCATACCAACCTGCAAATCACGCGCTTGGACATAGCCGTCTTCCGTCGAAACGAGGGTATCACCCGTTGTGCAGGGATTGGTGCAGATGATCGGCGCGAAGTAGGCGCTGTTCGACATCTTGTTGTAGCGCTCACGGAAGAAAACGCCCGGCTCGGCGCTCGCCCACGCGCTCTCGATGATCGCGTTCCACAGCTCGCGCGCCTTGACGGTGCGATAGGACACTACCGGACGCCCCGCCGCGATCCACGCATCAAGGTCGCCATCCCACAAATCGTCGTAGCCCGGTGTGCTGGTATCCGGGAACATCATCTCCCAGTCACCGTCCGCCTTGACTGCTTCCATCAGCTTATCAGAGACGCCGACACTGATGTTGGCGTTGGTGATCTTGCCGGATTCGCGCTTGCTGTTGATGAACTCGAAGACGTCGGGATGCCAGTCGTTCATGATCAGCATCAGCGCGCCGCGCCGCGACCCGCCCTGCTCGATCAAGCCGGTGACGAAGCTGTAGAGCGCGCCCCACGACACCGCGCCGCTCGACCGCCCGTTGACGCCCTTGACGTAAGACTGGCGCGGACGCAGCGACGAGATGTTGATGCCGACGCCGCCGCCGCGCGACATGATCTCGGTCATCTGGCGCAGCGTCTCGATAATGCCGCCGCGCGAATCTCCCGGAGAAGGAACAACGTAGCAGTTATAGTAGGTTAGTAATTGGTCAGTACCGGCAGCAGTAAGAATACGACCGGCGGGAACAAATTTGAAGTCGTCCAAGAGCCAGCGGAACCGCTTGGTCCACTCCTGCTGCGCCTCCGGCGACGTCTCGACCGCCGCGATGCCTTTCGCCACCCGATCCATCATCTGCCCGGGATCGGTTTCCAGCGGCTTGTCGACATTTTCCACGTCGCGCGTGACCACTTCGCCGTCAAGCAGCTTGATCGTCACCTTCGGCAGATCCAGCACCGTCACTTTACCGATTTCACGCTGCCCGGTCGTCGGATCCACCACCACGATCACCGTGTCGCCGACCGCCAAGGTCGCGCGGGTCATATCTTTCTGGGCGTACCGATCCAGAAAAATCTTATAACCTAATTCGTGAAGCTGGTTACGCTGCTTTGACTTGGCAGGTTGAACCATTGCACTCTACCCTTCCATCAACCGACTCGTACTAGAAACGGACAAGTGTAACAAAAAACAAATCTTGCTACAGGGAAAACAAACAAGAAGCGGCTGTAACTCAACCCAGCCGTCCTTCAGGAATATCAGTTAAGCAATCAGCAAATGATCCCCTCACGCAGCAAAAAAACGACCGTTTAGTGTCAGTGAGGTACTCAAGAGAACGTCAAAAATTGATTAAAATCATTAAACAAAATGTAGCACGACCAGATGTTCTTGTCCACTAAAACTACGCATCAGTTCGGTTAGAAAACGGTTCTGGACCGAGGTGGATTTCCCACCTTTACCACGAATCCCACAAGCCATGAATCGCGTAAAGCGGATGATTTACCGACTCACCCTAACGCGCACAAAGCTGCCATGCTCACGGGCTGAGCATGGCAAAGTGCCGATCCACTGAGTCTGAATGAGGAGGCGATGCCGGGCAGAGACTCCGCCCGGCACCCGGTAAATTTAGCGACGTTTACGCAGGAACGTTGGAATTTCGATGTTGTCTTCGTCGTAGACCCGCGCGCTGAAGTTGTCCGACTGCTGCGGTTTCGGCTGCGGTGGCTGTTCCGGCGGCATCGGCTGCTGTTGCTGAGCCGGCGGCTGCGCCGGGGCGCTGTACTGCTGCATCGGGCGCTGCTGCGCCGGTGGCTGCTGCGTCTGCTGACGCGGTGCCGGCTGCTGCTGCGCCGGACGATAGGGCGACTGCTGTTCCAGCTTACGCTGAACGCGGCTGCTGTGCTCGAAGCCGGTCGCAATCACGGTGACGCGGACTTCGTCGCCCATCGCTTCGTCGATCTGCGCGCCGAAGATCAGGTTGACTTCGGGGTGTGCCGCTTCCTTGATGATCGCCGCCGCTTCGTTGACTTCGAACAGGCTGAGGTCCGGACCGCCGGTGATGTTGAACAGGATGCCGCGCGCGCCGTCGATGGTCACGTCGAGCAAAGCGCTGCTGATCGCCGCTTCCGAGGCTTTCCGCGCGCGCTCGTCGCCGACCGAATGACCGACTGCCATCAACGCCGCCCCACCCTCGGACATGATCGTCCGCACGTCGGCGAAGTCGAGGTTGATCAGCGCCGGGACGGTAATCAGTTCAGAGATACCCTGAATACCTTGACGCAGCACGTCGTCCGCCAGCGAGAAAGCTTGCTGCAAGCTGGCGTTTTTGCTGGCGATCTGAAGCAGGCGATCGTTGGGGATGACGATCAAGGTATCGACTTGGCTCTTGAGCGCCTCGATCCCGGCTTCGGCGGACTGCTGCCGCCGCGCACCTTCGAAGGTGAACGGACGGGTCACAACGCCGATGGTCAGCGCGCCGAGTTCCTTGGCGATCTGCGCGACGACCGGCGAAGCGCCAGTGCCGGTGCCGCCGCCCATCCCGCTGGCGATGAAGATCATGTCCGCACCGCGCAGGACTTCGTAGAGTTCGTCAGAACTTTCTTCAGCGGCTTTACGCCCGATTTCGGGGTTGCCGCCCGCGCCGAGTCCTCGCGTCAGCTTATCTCCGATGCGCACGCGCGTCTTCGCCTTCGACAGCATCAGCGCCTGATTGTCCGTGTTGATCGAGATAAATTCGACGCCGCCCAGTCCTTCGGCGATCATCCGGTTCACGGCGTTGTTACCCCCACCGCCGACACCGACCACCTTAATCTGCGCGAAGTTTTCGCCCGGAGTAAGCATATCCATAAAATCAGCCCTTCCTCAAAGATTCCGTCTAATCCAGAGATGAGCGCCAGATGAAATTGACTCTATTGTATTCGCAACGTCTGGTCGCGCAACCTTTACGTCTGACAATTTAGTCCTGCTCTCGACAGCAATTCGCAGCTCAATTTCTAACCGGCTGCGAACGCCCCACTACCCCCAATTACGAGTCATCCGGCAGCAAACGCCGGAAGAATCCACTGATTAAGCCGCCGAGTTTCGCCGACGGTACGCCGTTGCTGACCGGCTGCGTCGAGACCGCCGATTCCATCTGCAAGCCGAGCCGCAGCAAGCCGACGCCGGTGCTGTATGCCGGGCTGCGCAGCGCGTCCGCCATACCCGTGAGTTTCTCCGGCTTGGCGATCCGCACCGGACAGTCGAGCACCTCGGCGGCGACTTCGCGAATGCCGGGGAGCTGCGCGCAGCCGCCGGTCAGGACGACTCCGGCACGGAGCAGTCCGTCGTAGCCGGAGCGCTTGATCTCCGCCTGCACGAATTCGAATAACTCGGTGACGCGCGCCTCGATCACCATCGCCAAGTCGCTGTGCTTGACTTCCATCGGCATCCCCTCGCCGAAGGGCTGAACGAGGAAAGTCTCCACTTGACTGACGGCGCTTTGCTGCGCGTTGCCATACTGGAGCTTGACCGCCTCGGCAACGTCGAACGGCACGTGCATCCAGTGGGTGATGTCGTTGGTAATCAGTTCGCCGCCGACCGCCAGCACCGCCGAATACCAAACTGTGCCGTCGATGAAGACGGCGAGGTCGGTTGTGCCGCCGCCGATGTCGATCAACACCGCGCCGCTCTCGCGTTCCTGTTCGGTCAGCACGATGTCACCCGACGCCAGCGGATTGAGGATGAAGCGATCCGGGTAGACGCCCGCCGACTGGATCGCCTGCTCAAGATTTTGGATGCTGGTCGAGGACACGGTGATAATGTGAACGTCCACTTCCAAGCGAAAGCCGTGCATCCCGATCGGGCTGCGGATGCGATCGTTGCCATCCAGCGCATAGGTGCGCGGGATAACGTGCAGCACCTCGCGGTTGTGGGGAATGGCGATGGCGCGGGCAGCATCGATGGCTTTGTCGAGGTCTTCCTCGCGCACGCCGCGATTGGTGATCAAGCCGATCGCGCCCCGGCTGGTCAGCGACGAGGTGTGATTCCCGGCGATGCTCACGAACGCCCGGCTGATGTCGTAGCCGCTGCTCTTTTCGGCTTTGTGCACCGACGCCGAAATCGCCGCGCTCAGCAGCGAAATGTCGTTGACGATGCCTTTGCGCATCCCCTTATTCGGCTCGATGCCCGACCCGACGACAAAAATCTCGTCCGGGCGCACCTCGCCGACGATCGTGCAAACTTTGGTTGTACCTACGTCAATTCCAACGACCAGATCATTCATAGCGATAATCTAACGCCTTGTCAGCACAGAATAGTAGGGCGCGTCCGGGTTTTCGACGTTGATCTCTTGCGGATTGATGCCGCGCGCTTGCAGGTCACTCACCATGGCATTGTAGACGAGGACCTTTTCTGCCATGTTGTCGCCCGCGCCAAACCACGCTTCCCACCCACGCGGATCATTGTAACCGAGACCACTGTCCGTTTGGTAGCGTAAACCCGTCAGGTTGGGCAGCAGAGTTTGCAACTGCACCGCCCCGGTCACCACGCCTTGATCGATCGTCCCGCCAACCGGCGCGGCGTCTTCCGCCGTGACCGCCAGCAAGCCCGCGCGATCTTCACGCTGGCGCATCACTCGCCCTTGTAGATCGATCCAGACCGCCGTGCCCGCCTGCTGCCAAACCAGCGCCGGTTCGCGCTCGGTGATCAAGATCTGCACCATGTTGGGGGGCCAGCCGATGCGCACATCAGCGTCGGCGACTGTCGGCGAGCGCAAGATATCCTGCCGCACCTGCTCCGGGTCGACCCAAAAGATCTGCATCCCGGTGATGTTGGTCAGCGTGAAAATCTCGTCGCTCGACATCGTCCTCAGCCCACCGACCGCGATGCTGTGGACGTAGAAGGCATCCGACGTGAAAAACAGCGCCAACAGCGCCAGCAAGCTGAGCACCATCAAGCCGCTGATCAGCCGCCACGGGATCGTGAAACGCCCGCGCACCGCTTGCGGCACGGACGCGCGCTCGACCTCTGGAGCCAGCCGACCACGCCAGATCGCCGGAGTGCGCGTCGAGCGCCGGTTTTCGCGAAGTTTTGATGTCATTCGGGTCGTCGCCTGATCAGTCCCACTTCAAGCAGATCATAACACGATTGTGGCGAAAACGACCAATCCCACAAGATACCCACAGCTTAAGGGTTAGAATCCCGCACCGAGCAGCTCGACTTCGGTTTCGAGCAGCACGCCGGTCACCTGCTGAACCGCCGCTTGCACCTCGCGGATGAGGCGGTAATAGTCGCGGGCGGTAGCGCTGCCGGTATTGATAAAAAAGTTAGCATGTACGGGAGAAACCTGCGCGCCGCCAACCGAGTAGCCTTTGAGTCCGCAAGACTCGATCAGGCGTCCGGCATAGTCGCCGGGAGGATTTTTGAAGATGCTGCCCAAGCTCGCGCCCGGTGGCTGGGAGCGCTTGCGCGCGGCGATCAGTTTCGTCCATCGCCGTCTCAATGGTTGCCCGGTCACCGGGATGCAGCGCCAGTGTCGCCAGCGTCACCAGAAAGCGGCGATCTTCGCGGTGTTTCAGCAGTGACGAGCGATACTCGTAGGCGAGATCGCCCGCCGTCAGCAGTTGAGTGCCGCCCTCGGCATCGATCACGACGGCGCTGCGCAGGCAGCTCGCCATGTCGCCGCCGTGCGCGCCCGCATTGTTGACCACCGCTCCGCCGACTGTCCCCGGCACGCTGACCGCCCACTCGAAGCCTGCCAGTCCACGCGCGGCGCACTTGCGCGCCAGTATCGTCAGCGACGTCCCGGCGGTGACAGTCACCGTCGCGTCGTTGAACGCCATTTTGCTGACTCGATTGACGACCACCAAGCCGCGTACACCCTCATCGCTGACCAGTACATTCGCGCCGCCGCCGATCACGCGCACGGGGATGCCTTCCGCCCACGCCGCCGCGACGACGGCGGTCAGCGCCTCGTTCGACTCACGGGCGACGTAGAGCAGATCCGCCGGTCCGCCGAGCCGCGCCGCCGTGTATTTGGCGAGGGGTTCGTTGGTGAGGAGGGGGTAATCGCTGAGCATAGGCAAGGGAAAGATTTAACGCAAAGACGCAAAGGGAAGGGAAAGACGCAAAGAAAAACGATGAACGAGGCATCGTAGGAACACGACGTGCCATGCCAAAGTAACCAGTATGTCACGTAGGGGCACGATATATCGTGCCCCTACCTTTGCGCCTTTGTACCTTTGCGTCTTTGCGTTAGGCATTTGATCTTTTCTTCAGGAACTCCGCGCCGATTTGCGGGGCGTCGCCCGCGCTCATGATCAGGATGGCGGCGGGCGACTTCACCTCGGCGTCCAGCAGAGCGACCGCCGCGTCGAAGGTCGGCGTGAAGCGCGCATCAGCGTGATCCAGCGCCGCCGCGATCGCCGCGCCGGTGATCCCTTCGATCGGCTGCTCGCGCGCCGCGTAAACGTCGGTGATCAACACGTGGTCGGCGTCGGCGAAGGCGTGCACGAAGTCGTCCCAGAGCACCTGTGTCCGGCTGTAGGTGTGCGGCTGCCAGACCGCCCAGATGTCGCGATCAGGGTAGCGACTGCGCGCCGCTTGGAGCGCCGCCCGGATTTTGAGCGGGTGATGGGCGTAGTCGTCGATCACCGCCACGCCGTCGATCTCGCCTTTCAGTTCGAAGCGTCGTCCGGTGCCTGTGAAGCTCACCAGCGCTTGCACCGCCTCAGCGAAGTTGACGCCGACGATCCCGGTCGCCAGAATCGCCGCCAGCGCATTGAGCGCGTTATGGACGCCGGGCACCTGCAGCCGTCCCTGCCCGACCAAGCGCTCGCCGTGCCAGACGTCGAAGCGCAAGCCGCTTTCGTCGCTGTAGGTCGTTCTGACCGCCCACTGACCCCGCTGGAGACCATAGGAAATCGTCAGCGGCAAGCGATTTTGCAACTGCGCCGCGCCGGGGGTATCGACGTTAACGACCAGCGTGCCCCCTTCCGGCAGCAGATCGACAAACTGCTCGAACGAGCGCTGCAAATCCGCCGGGGTTGTGAAGAAATCCGGGTGATCCCATTCGATGTTGGTGACGACGGCAACATTGGGGCGCAAGCCGAGGAACATGTTGTCGTACTCGTCCGCCTCGATCACGAAAGCATCGCCCGCGCCGACGGCGGCATTCTGTCCGGTCGTGCTGAGCACGCCGCCGATCAGGTACGACGGAGCTTTACCCGTCTCGATCAGGATGTGGGCGATCATGGCGGTGGTGGTCGTCTTACCGGCGGTCCCGGCAACGGCGATCACCTGCTTGCCGGTCATCAAATCCGCCATGATGTCGGATCGCTTGTAGACGGGGATTCCGGCGTCACGCGCCGCCGCGACCTCGACCTGATCCGGCTTGACCGCCGACGAGATGATCAGCGCGTCGGCTCCGGCGACGTTGGCGGCGTCGTGTCCGGCGTAGATCGTCGCACCATCGCGGGCGAGCGCGTCCATCAGTGCGTTAGGCGTGCGATCCGACCCCGACACGGTGTAACCCTGACCGAGCAAAATCCGCGCAATGGCTGAAAGTCCCGCCCCGCCAATGCCGACGAGATGGATGTGTTGTCCGGGAGTAAGAGGCATTTAAGCTATCAGCCTTCAGCTATCAGCCTTCAGCCGACAGCATTTGCTGATTGCTGACCGCTGATAGCTGACCGCATCTATATCAAAATCAGCACGAAGACGAACAGGACGATCACCGCGACGGCGAGCAGATCGCCGTTGCCGCCGGGTCCGCCGCCGAGCAGCACCAGCGGCAGAATCGTCTGCGTCTGAGCGCTGGGCGAACCGGGAGCCGGGGCGATGATGTACGGAGCAAGCGGATACTCGTTGATGTCCATGAAATACCAGATCGATCCCCAGATCAGGTAGCCGTTGAGGAAGCCGAGCAAACCGCCGAGCACGCTGTTTTGCAGCGCGTCGCGTCCTTCGCGGGCGCGCTCAAGGTCGGCACCCATCACCGAGCGGGTCTGGTAGGCGAAAAAGACGATGGCGACGAAGATGCCGGTCTGCACCAGAAAGACTTGATCGCGGCTGACGTTGACCAGCAGCGTCCCGCGCAGCAAGGTATCGAACTGGAACAGCGCGAACAAGCCGAGCACAATCCCGGCGGTCGCGACGATCTCCTTATTCCAACCGCGTAAAAACCCGATCAGTCCAAAGAAGGTCGCCATCATGACCAAGATGGCAGACAATTCCATCATAGCGTGTCCCCCAATCGGGCGTCTCCGGCGAGGCGGAGGAGTTCTCGCGCCACATTGCCCGCGCCATCCGGCTGACCCAGCGCCGCCGCGCTCGCGCGCAGTTGCGCCAAGCGCTCCGGGTCGGCAAATAAGTCACGTAAAGTTGGCAGCAGTTCGTCAGCCATCATTTCATCACGCAGCAGCAGCGCCGCGCCTCGCTCAACTAAATAATCGGCATTGACCTTCTGGTAGCGCCACGCATACGGGTAAGGAACCAGCACCCCCGGCAGCCCGAACAGCGGCAGTTCACCGAGCGCGCTCGCTCCGGACCGACAAACTGCCAGATCCGCGCTCGCCAGCGCCAACGCCATGTCTTCATGTAGATACGGATAAACGTGATAATCGTCGCATCCGCTCATTTGTCCGCAGATTTCCGCCCGCCGCGCGACGATCGCGTCGTGGTCGAGCGTCCCGGTGACGTGCACGATCTGCACACCGAGTTTCAACAGTTCCGGCACGATCGCGATGACCGCGTTATTGATGCTGCGCGCTCCCCGGCTGCCGCCGAACACCAGCAGCGTCGGCTTCGCCGGATCCAGCCCGAAGTGCGCGATCCCGGCTGCGCGGGTTGCCTTAAGCATGGACGCGCGCACCGGATAACCGGTCACGACCATCTGTCCGGCGCGAAAATAGGGCGCGGATTCCGGCGTGGTGGTCGCGACGCGGGTCACGAACGGACGCAGCGCCTTGATCGCCAAGCCCGGCTCGATGTCCGGCAGATAGATCAGGCTCGGCACGCGCAGCAGCCAACCCGCGAAAGCGACGGGCCAGCCGACCCAGCCACCGGTCAGCAGCAGCGCCTTCGGTCGGAACTTCAAGACGATTAAGAGCGCTTGAAGCGTACCCACAATTAGCTTAACGACACTTAGCGCCGCGCGCAACACGCCGACGCCGTGCAAGGGACCGGCGTAGACTTCGGCGTAATGATCGAATTTGAGATTCGCCGCGTCGAGCAAGGGGCGCTCGAACCCGCCGACGCTGCCGACAAAGGTCAGTTCAACGTCGGGTTGCTGCGCGATCAGCGCTTCGGCGACCGCTATTGCTGGATAAACGTGTCCACCGGTTCCCCCAGCCGCGATCATCATGTGCACCGACGCTTCTCCCTTCGGGTGAGTTTTCAATCGCCGTCACGCGGGCGACACTGAGCAAAAGTCCGGCGCCCGCCATCAACGTGATCAGCGACGATCCGCCATAGCTGATGAACGGCAGCGCGACGCCGCTGGTCGGGATCAGGTTGATCATGACGGCGATATTCATCAGCGCTTTGGTGATGATCCAGAGGGTCACGCCCGCCGCCAGCAGCGACCCGAACGGGTCTTTCGCCCGCCGCGCGATCTGCAAGCCGCGTATGACGAGGAAGACGTAGAGCATGATCACGAACATCGCACCGACGAAGCCCAGTTCCTCGCCGATGACGGCAAAGATACTGTCGGTGTGCGGCGTTGGCAGAAAGCCGAATTTCTGCTTGCCCTGCCCCAAACCGACGCCCCACCAGCCGCCGTTCATAAACGCGATCATCGCCTGCCGCGCTTGATAGGTCGCCTGAGACACATCAGACAAGCCCGCCACGAACGGACCGATGCGGTCTTGCGCGTAACTCAGGTTCTCGGCGAGGACGTAACCGGCGACGCCCATGAAGCCGAGCACCGCCGACAGATGCAGAATATTCGCTCCGGCGAGAAAGAACATCGTCCCGGCGACGATCACGATCGTGACCATCGTCGTCAAGTCAGGCTGCGCCGCCACCAAACCGCTGACGACGCCGATCAGAATCGTAAACGGCAGCAGTCCATTGACGATGCTGTCCACTTTGGTATGGCGCGAAGTCAGCCACGCCGCCATATAAACGACGACCGCCAGTTCCGCCAACTCGCCCGGCTGATACGACCCACCGAGGAAAGCCCGCCGCGCGCCGAAGGTCTCATCGCTGAAGACCAGCACCGCGATCAAGCTGGCGACGGTCACCAGCATCAATAAGATGACGAAGCGCTTCCAAACTCGATAGTTGATCAGCGTCAGCAAGACAAAAAAGACGCCGCCGATCGCCATATTGCGAACGTGCTGCATGAAGATGTAGGTATCGCTGCCGTAAGTCTGCGCGCTCCAGTCGAAGGTGGTGCTGTAGATCATCAGGCTGCCGATCGCCATCAGCAGCCCCAGAATGACCAGCATCGGCAAATCGATAGTGGACAGGAAAGTGCGGTGATACTCAACCGGACGCGCCGGATCAGCGACCGAATCGCTCGGCTTGATGATGCGCGTGCGCCCCGACGGGGGCGCCGGCACCGGGAGATCGTAATCTGCGTCCGTGAAATGCGGGATCGAGTCCGCCATTACTGCCCTCTCCAATAAGCTATCAGCGGATAGTCATTTCAGCTTTCAGCAAAAGCCTGACCGCTCTCTTGGGAATTGTTTGCGCCTTGCTGTTTGGCTTTGCGTCTTTGCGTTAAATCTTTTCCAAACTCATTCTAAACCCTTACAGCGCTTGCACAAGCTTGCGAAAATGTTCGCCGCGCGCCACAAAATCGGGATAGGCATCGTAGCTCGTGCAGCCGGGCGAGAGCAGCACCACGTCGCCGGGTTGGGCGACTTTTGCCGCCGCCGCGACCGCTTCGTCGAGCGTCTCGACGCGCGTGACCAGTTCCTCGCTGCCGCACAACTGCTTGACCAGCTTGGCGATCCCTTCGCCGAACTCGCCGAAAGCGATGATCTGGCGGGCTTTGGTCAGCGCCAGCGCCAGCATCGACTCCCAAGGCAGATTCTTATCGCGTCCACCGAGCAGCAGCACCAGCGGCTCGTCATATGACTTAAGCGCCGCGAACACGCGCTCCGGCGCGGTGGCGATGCTGTCGTTGACGTAGGTGACGCCATCCTTAATCCGGACGGTCTCCAACCGGTGCGTCACCCCGTGAAATTCGCGGATCGCCGCCGCCATGAACTCCGGCTCGACGCCCGCCGCCCCGCTAATCGCGCAAGCCGCCAGCACGTTGAGCACGTTATGATCGCCGCGCAGTTGGATGTCGCCCCGCTCGCAAACAACGTGCGGCTCACCATCCGGGCTGGCGTCACCGGCGACGATCAGGCGCTCACCAGCGAGAAAGGCACCGTCGCCGACCATCTCGTTGGCGCTGAACCAGATCACATCACCCGGCGCGATCTGCTCCAAGGCGCGACTGATGGCATCGTCGCGCGAGAGCACCGCCACGTCGCGCGGCTTCTGGTACGCCAGAATGTGGGCTTTCGCCTGCGCGTAGGCTTCCATCGTCCCGTGCCGGTCAAGGTGATTGGGCGTGATGTTCAGTACCGCGCCGACGTTGGGGCTGACGGTCATCAATTCCAACTGAAAACTGGACAGCTCCATCACGACGCGGTCGTTGGCGTTGATGATCGGCAGCACGTTGAGCAGCACGTCGCCGATGTTGCCGCCGACGAAGGTGCGATGTCCCGCCTGCTTGAAGATTTCGCCGACCAGCGTGGTCGTGGTCGTCTTGCCCGCGCTCCCGGTGATACCGATCACCGGCGCGGGGCAGCGCTCCATGAACAACTGCGCGTCATTGCTCAGCGGAACGCCGTAGCGCAGCGCCATTTGCAAGATCGGCAGGTCGAGCGGCACACCGCCGGACACGCAGATCAAGTCCGCGCCTTCGAGCAGCACCTCAGGATGCCCGCCCAAGACGAACTCGACGCCGTTGTACTCCGCCGGGTTCAAGTTGAGTTCGTTGGCGGATCGGCTGTCGTTGACGACGACGCGCGCGCCAATCGTCGGCAGCCAGCGCGCCAGCGCCTTGCCCTGCCGCCCAAAGCCGATCACAACCACCGTTTTTCCGTAAAGCGGATCAGTCATGCAAAAGCCTCTTTTAGCTATCAGCGGTCAGCCCTCAGCTTTCAGCTTTGTCTTAGCTGACGGCTGATAGCTGACTAGCTGAGCGCTTTCAGTATAGAAGCGCCAGCGCGACGCCAATCATGGCGCTGAGCAGCCCGACCAACCAAAACCGCTGGACGATCTGCGTCTCGCTCCAACCGCTCAATTCGAAATGATGGTGCAGCGGCGACATCTTGAACAGGCGCTTGCCTTTGGTCGCCTTGAAATAGCCGACCTGCAAAATCACGCTGAACAATTCCGCCATCGGCACAATGGCGATGATCGGCAGCAGCAGCCACTGCCCGGTCATGATGGCGACCGTCCCCAGCGTGCTGCCCAACGCCATCGAGCCGATGTCACCCATGAACATCTGCGCCGGGTGCGCGTTGAACCACAGGAAGGCGAAGCAGGCACCGACCATGATGAAACACAACTGCACCAGAAAGATCTGCCCCTGCAAGTAAGCGATCACGCCGTAAGCGGCGAAGGCGCTCGCGCTGATGATCCCCGACAAGCCCGTCCAGCCCGTCGGTGAAGTTGACGGCGTTGGACATGCCGACGATCACGATCACCATGATCGGGATGAAGATGATCGGCGAAATCGGGATGACGGCATTGAGCAGCGGCACGACCAGTTCGTTGGCGAATTGGAAACCGCCGTCGCGCGAGTAAAGTGAAAAACCGACCGCCGCAACGGTGGCGAGGATGATTTGCAGCAGCATCTTGACGCGCGCGGTCAGCCCTTCGCCGTGCCGCGCTTCCCCGCGCGACTGCCGGAAGCCTTCCCAGTCATCGACCCCGCCGAGCACGGCAAAACTCACCAGCACGAACAGCGGCAGCAGAATACTGGTACCGGTCAGGACGTTGGCACTTGGGCGAATGATGCTGGCGATGTTCAACGCCAGCGTGATGATCACGACCGGCAGCACGATCAGAATGCCGCCCATCGTCGGCGTGCCCGCCTTGTACTCGTGCTGCGTCAAGCCGACGCGAATTTGCTTGCCCGCCTTCAACAGCCGCAAAATTTCGACCAGCGGACCGCCCCAGATCACGCCGAGGATGAAGGCAACTGCGCCGACGGTCAGCGCTAACGGTAATCCCGGTGTCATGAATACTCCTACCTGCGAATGTGATTGACGGCGCCGCCCTGCGCGCTCAACTCGTGACGCACGTCGTCGGTGGGAATTTCCAACGCCAGCACCAGCCGCTCCGCCAATTTCTGGAAGGCGGGCGCTGCCGTCTGCGATCCCCAGTAATCCGCCGGGCGATCCAGCTTGACCAACACGATCACCTGCGGATCGTCGGCGGGGAAAAAGCCAATAAACGAAGCGATCGACGTGCCGTTCTCGTAGCCGATCGGCGTCGGGATCTGCGCCGTCCCGGTCTTCCCGGCGATGCTGTAACCCGGTACCGACGCCTTGCCGTCCAGTCCATCGGAGACGACCGAAACCATCATCTGCGTGACTTCGCGCGCCGTCTCCGCCGAGATCGGACGACCGAGATTTGCCGGACGTGCGTCGATCACTTGATCGCCGTCGATCACCTGATGGATCACGCGCGGCTGCATCATCAAGCCGCCGTTGGCGATCGCGCCGACTGCCGTGACCATCTGGAGCGGCGTCACGGCGACGCCCTGCCCGAAGGCGTTGGTCCCCAACTGGCTTTCGCTCCAATTTTCGTCGCCGGGAGTGTACATGGTGCCCGCCTGCTCGCCTTCGAGATCGATGCCGGTCGGTCGCCCGATGCCGAACTTGTCCATCATCGTGTAGAAGTCGGTCGGACCCATTTTCGTGCTGATGGTCGCCATGCCGACGTTAAGCGACTCGACCAGCGCTTGCGTCGCCGTCGTGTAGCCGTGTGCCGCGCGATCCCAGTTGTAGATCGGCACGCCGCCGACGTCGATCTCGCCGGTATCGTTGTAACCCCAGTCCGGCGTGATGGTGCCCATTTCCAGCGCCGCCGCCATCGTCAGCACTTTGAAAATCGATCCCGGCTCATACTGATCGGCAATCGCAGCGTCAGCATACAGGCTTTCGTCAGTGATGCTGGCGTAGTCGTTCGGGTTGTAGGACGGATAATTCGCCATCGCCAGCAGGTCGCCGTTGCGCGGATTCATGACGATGATCGATCCGCCGGTCGCGTCGTAGGTATTGATGTCGTCGAGCAGTTCGCTTTCGGCGATGTACTGCACGTCGCGGTCAATCGTCAGCACGATGTCCCGCCCGCGATCCTGCTGCCAATCGACAATCGGCACGTCGAAGGGGATCGTGCTCTCGCTCCGATCGGTCACCTTGCCCGCGAGTTGATCGTTGTAGTGCCCCTCGACTCCGTAATAACCGCGCAGGTCGCCGCCGACGAAGCCGAGAATCTGTCCGGCAACCGGTCCTTGCGGATAGCTACGCCGCGGCACCGGATCCATCCGCACTTCCGGCAGATCGAGCTGGCGCACTTTCTGCGCAAGATCGGCGCTGACGTTGGGCGCAACCAACACCCACAAATCATCGCTGGTCAGTTTGTCGTAGAGATCCAGTTCGTCGACGCCCAGAATCGAGGAAAGCTGCGTCGCCGTGCGTCGCGCATCCGAAACGAGACTCGGACTTACGCCGATGCGATATTCCAACGTGTTGACCGCCAGCGCTTCACCGTGCCGGTCGTAGATGTTGCCGCGCGCGGCGGCGAGGTTGAGCGTGCGGGTATAGCCGCTGTCGCGCAGATTGGTCAGATAAGCGTCCACGTTCGGGTCAAGCGGAAACTGGAAGGAGAGCAAGCGCAGCAGCAAAATCAGACTCGCGAACACCAACGCGCCAATCACGATCGGCAGCCGCCGCCGAAAAATCTCCTGCTGTGGATAGACTTGCTGCATTACTGCCCCCCCTGCGCCGTGAAGCCTTCGACCTGATGTCGCAGCGCATCCCACTGCTGCTGCAGCCAACCACTGAACGACTCATCGTAAGCCGGAACCGGCGCGGTCTTGGTCTCCAGCGGAATCGCCGCGGTCTGTTGATCCGGATCGTAGCCATCGACGACCAGATACTCGATGTCATCCGCGCCCGCCGCCCGAAAGCCGAGTTCTTCCGCCCGCGCTTGCAAACGCGGCATACTCTGCAAACTGGCGATGTCGGCTTTAAGCTGCTCGTTTTGCTGTTCGAGATCGTCGCGCTGCGAGATCAAGTCCTCAAGCTGACGACCGAGCGCCGTCGCCGAGGACGACTGCGACAGGTACAGCGCGCCGATGATGATCAGCACGAAGATGCCCAGCGTCGCCAGCGCCAGCGCTTGACGCTGCGGACGCCAGCGCGACCGATCCAGCGTATGCTCAATCCAACTCATGACACCAGCTTCTCCACAACTCGCAGCTTGGCGCTGCGGCTGCGCGCATTCTGCGCGATCTCGGCATCGTCCGCCGTGATCGGCTTACGGTTGATCAGCCGCACACTGGCATGATGCCCACAGATGCAGATCGGCGTCTTGGGCGGACAGATACAGTCGGTACTCGCCAAGCGGAAAGCGTCTTTGACAATGCGGTCTTCGAGGCTGTGGAAACTAATCACGGCAAGCCGTCCGCCGGGACGCAGCAGATCGATGGCGCGCGGCAGCGCGTCGGCGACGACGCCTAGCTCGTCGTTGACGGCGATCCGCAGCGCCTGAAAGACGCGCGTCGCCGGATGGATTTTCTGGTCATAGCGGGGGTGACTCGCCCGCCGGATGCTCTCGGCAAGCTGCTGGGTGGTCGCGAAGGGACGTTCACGCACGACGACGCGCGCCAGACGGCGGCTGTCGCGCTCCTCGCCGTAGCGAAAGAACAGGTCGGCGAGTTCGCGCTCGTCCAGCGTGTTCACGAGGTCGGCGGCGGTCGGTCGACTGCCACCGGGATCGAAACGCATGTCGAGCGGTCCCTCCATGCGGAAGGCAAAACCGCGTTCGGGCGTGTCCAACTGCATCGACGACACGCCGAGGTCGAGCAGAATCGCGTCGACACCGTCCCAGCCGATGCGCTGCGCTTCCTCCGTCATTTGGGCGTAACTGGCGTGAACAAGCTGAGCGCGCTCGCCGTAGGGTTGGAGCGCCACCCGCGCCAATTCGAGCGCCATCGGGTCGCAGTCCAAGCCGAGCAGCAGCTCTGCGCCGCCCTCAAGCAGCGCCGCGCTGTGTCCGCCCGCGCCCAGCGTCCCGTCGATCAGGCGCTCGACAGCATGATCGGGCGGGAGAAGATGGTCAAGCACCGCGTCGAGCAAAACCGGGATGTGCATCGCATCCATTTTCAAGCAAACAAATACTCTAGAAGACGATGGTTTGACTTAAAGCTCGTCCAATTCAGGCACAAATTCATCTTCATACTTTTCTACCAATACGCCGATGATTTCCATTAATGAGGCGAGCGGATGGCTTTCATCTTCGCCAACCTCATCAATCAACTGATCAAGGATATTGACCAACCGCTCGTATCCCTCGTCATCACGAGGAACGTAGAGGATTTTGGAAACCGAATACCATGCTTCTTCCGCTTGAAGGATCGTTTGATCGAGCATTGCTTAGTCCTTCCACGCGCCTTCATCATACTCTACGTAAGTCAGCACAGCACGAATATAGATCTTCTGACGATTGTAGTGGATCGCCGCGATTAAGCGGGCTTTGTTACCGCCTATATTGAACACCGTGAGCTTACCAACTTGATCAGCACTAGGAAATGTCGTTCGCAGTTCGGCAAACGAGTGAAAAGCTCCCGATTTCATCAACTTGTACCAGTGCTGCAAACCTGATTTGACCTCTGGGTGCTCGCTGGCGAAATCATTCAAACGTTTGCGTGTGATGATGTGCATCGAAGTTTCTTCACGACGCCGCTTAGTCGTCCTCGTTGGAGTTTCGCGTGAAAGCGATCTTACTGGCGATTATAGCACAGTATCCCGCCACGAATCCCACAGAGAGATTGTGCAAACTTCGCCTAAGCGAATAGTCGATTATCGTCAAAACGGGCGAGGCATGCCTCGCCCCTACCGACTGCCTTGTGCCGCGCGAGGTCTATCAGTTTAAATTCATGCGACTTTCGAACTCTGGCTTAGATATGCCGAATTGGATTGAGATCAGCAGTCGCTTAAGGAGAATGCCTTACTCGGTGACCAGCGGCAGCGCAACCGTGACCTGCGTTCCCTTAGCGACAATTGAGAGGATGTCGAGCGTGCCACCGTGCGCTTGGATGATGCCCTCTGCCAGCGCTAAGCCCATCCCCATGCCCTGCTGCTCGGTGGTCTCGCGGTCAAGCTGGCTGAAGCCTTCGAGTGCTTCCTCCAAGCGTCCTTCAGGAATGCCGGGTCCCTCGTCCACGATGCTGATCCGCACCTGCGATCCCGATTGCCACTGCGTGATGTTCACTTGACTATCCGCCGGGGAGAATTTGACCGCATTGGCGATCAACTCCGCCAACGCTTGTTTGAGCGCCGGAGGATTGGAGAGGACGATAGCGTCGCGGTCGTGGTCGTGCAAGGTGACGGTCACGCCGGGCTGCTGCTGATAGGCGAAGCGCCGCGCCAGATTGTTCGCGGCGACCAACATCTCCCACATGCGCATCGGCATCCCGGCTTGGATGATTGAATCCCGGCTGAGCATCCCCGCTTCAAGCTGGGTGACGAAGACCAACTGCTCGACGCGGTGGCTCAAACGCTTGCTGCCCGCGCTGATGGTATCGAGCAGTTCTTGCAGTTCACTCTGAGAAAGCTGTCCAATTTGGCGCGAGATCACGTCGACCACCGTGTTGATCGAAATCAACGGTGTGCGGAGTTCATGGGTGACCATGCGCGTCAGCTGCCGTTTTACGTTGTCGAGCTTCTGCTCGGAATGCACCGCAATCTGGCTCTGCCGCCGCAGCCGCGTATTGATCGCCGAGAGGAGTTCCGCCGACGTGAAGGGTTTGGTCAAATAATCGTCGGCACCCAGTTCCATCCCCTGCCGCATCGATTCGCGGTCAGCTTTGGCGGTGAGGAAGATAAACGGCGTGTTGGCGGTATCCGGCGTATTGCGAATCTGCTCAAGCACTTCATAGCCATCGAGATCGGGCATCATGATGTCACAAATGATCAAATCGGGTGTGTAGTCTAGCGCTAAAGCGAGTCCCTCTTTGCCACTACCCGCACTTTGCACCTCGAAATCGGTATACTGGAGCAGTTCCGTGATGTCTTCGAGAAGGTAACGCTCATCTTCGATCACCAGAACTTTAGTCATATCAATGGAATCCCACTGCATTAACAAAAAATTGCCTTGGCAATAATCTTAACCTGCAACTCAAGCTTATTGCTGTGAAATTTTCCTGAAAAAATATACATGTTGTTTACATTTTCAAGCATAGCTTAGGAAGCCACGGAATCGCGTAAAGAAAGCGGTAGTATGACCATAAATTTGAACCTTGTAAGCTGATCGCGCCCGGAATCAAAACCGGGCGGACTGGTCCCCGCCCGGTCGACAAGTCAGGGTGTGATTTTGGGGGTTACAGCAGCTCTTTAATCGCCGCCGCCAAATTCGCGTTGATCCCCGGCACGGCGGCGAGTTCGTCGGCGCTGGCGGCGCGGATGGCATCGATCGAGTTGCCGAAGGCTTTGAGCAGCGCCTTGCGCTTGGCAGGACCGATGCCGGGAACCGCCTCAAGCCGGCTGACCATGCCGATTTTGTTCCGGCGCGCGCGGTGGCTGGTGATGGCGAAGCGATGCGCCTCATCGCGGACGCGCTGGACGAGGTAGAGCGCGTCGCTGCGGCGCGGCAGGATCACCGGAGCCGGATCGCCGGGAAGGTAGAGTTCCTCGAACTGCTTCGCCAGCGAGACGACCGGCACTTTGCCGAACAGGTCGAACTCCTTGAGCACCTCGACGGCGATGCCCAACTGCCCCTTGCCGCCGTCCACCATCAGCAGATCGGGCAGCAAGCGCCACGTCTCATCGCGGTCTTCTTTGCCCGGCATCGGCGGCGTAGGATCGTCATGCGCCTGCTTCCAGCGATTGAAGCGCCGCGTCAGCGCCTCGCGCATCGACTGGTAGTCGTCCGATCCCTTGTGGCTGACGGTGCGGATGTTGAAGCGGCGGTATTCGGCTTTCTTGGGCACACCCATCACGAACATCACCCGGCTGGCGACGATCGCCGTCCCCTGCGTCGTGCTGATGTCGTAACACTCGATGCGGTTGGGCAGCGTCGGCAAGTTGAGCGCTTCCTTAAGCTGACCGAGTCCCGCCTCCTGCTTGAGCGTATCGGCTTCCCACTGCGCGCGCAGCATGTGGAGCGTTTCCTCGGCGTTCTCTTTGGCAATGTCGATCAGGTTACGCTTGTCGCCGCGCTGCGGCACGGTGATGGTCACGCGCTTGCCCGCCCGCCGATCTTTCAGCCAGCGCTCGATGATCCGCGCTTCTTCCACGTTCTGCGGCAGTACGATCTCCGGCGGGACCTCGGCGCTCTCGCCGTAGAATTGCTTGAGAAACGCGCCCAAGACTTCCTCGTCGTTCTCGTCGTCAGTACCGCCCAGCGAGCGCGAGTCGCTGCCGATCAGCTTGCCGTTGCGGATGAACAGGATCTGGACGACTGCATCGCCATCGTCACGAGCGAGCGCGATCACGTCCTGATCCGCCAAGCCGGGGCTGACCGCTTTATGCTCGCGGGTGATGTACTCGATGGCTTTCAACTGATCGCGCAGAGCGGCGGCGCGCTCGAAATCGAGATTCTCGGCGGCGGTGTTCATCTCGACGGTGAGCCGGTCGGTCACGCCTTCCGATCTCCCGCTGAGGGTGTCCATCAACTCCTGAATCATGGCGCGATACTGCTGCTGATTCACCGCGCCGATACAGGGCGCGTTACACAGCTTGATGTCGTAGAACAGGCACGGGCGCGGATCATGCCCGGTGATCACGCGGTCGCAGGTCAAGTACGGGAAGGCTTTACGGAGCGTTTGCAGCGTGTTCTGCACCGCCCACATCGCCACGTAGGGACCGAAATAGCGGCTGCCGTCGTTGACCATCCGGCGGGTCGTCTCGACTTTGGGGAACGGGTCTTGCCAGCTCACGCGGATGTACGGATATTTCTTGTCATCCTTGAGCATGATGTTGTAGTGCGGCTGATAGCGCTTGATCAGCGTCTCTTCGAGGATCAGCGCCTTGATCTCGTTCTGCTCGACGATGAAGTCGATGTCGCGGATGTTCTCGCGCAGTTTCATCGTCTTGAGGTTGCCCTCGGCGCTGGAATTGAAGTAGCTGCGCACGCGATTGCGCAGTCGCTTCGCCTTGCCGACGTAGATGATCTTGCCGCGCTCGTCCTTCATCAAGTAGACGCCGGGCTTGAGCGGCAGGTTTTTCAGGATCGTCTGAATGTGCTCAGATGGTGTGAAAGTCATAATTCAGCCATTGGCAATTAGCTGTTAGGAATTGGTTGTATTTTAGCAGATTTAGCGTCTGATTTCGATGTTTTGTTCTATATAAGACGGTCTGAACAGCGCGAATTGGGTTACCGCCGACGAACTTTTGCGTCAAACGCTGCTGATAACGGGCATAACGTTAACGTATCGTTGATGAAATATTGCTTTCCGACGCCATCGACGTCAAATCTCATTGACGGAGCACGGGGCAAGTGTGATAAGGTGAAAACGCCTTCGTTGCATTAGGAATAGACCTCATGCGCAAACTGTTATTCCTCACAGCGCTATTTTTGCTTGTCTTGCAACCGATTTCCGCCCAAGAGCTACTCCAACTCGATGAGCTTACCAGCGGCGAACTCACAACCGCCGCGCCGACTGCTTCCTATTTCGTCGCTTTGAAGACCGGGCAGGCGCTCCATCTGCAAATCGTCGCCGCTTCCGCTGGCGTCATCCCGCAGGCAGCGTTGAACACCGCGACCGGCGCGCTGGTCCAGTCGTTCACCAATCTGAGCAGCAGCCCCAATCTCGAAGCTGACTTCACTTCCACCGCTGCCGGAATCTTCCGGCTGGACGTCTCCAGTCAGAACGGCGGCACGGGAAATTTCGTCCTGCTGCTGCAAGAAACCACGCCGCCCGAACCGAATGCGTCGCTGATCCTTGACGAGCCGACGCTGGGCACGCTTCAGCCCAACACGACCATCGTCTACGGGCTGAGCGGCGATCCAGCGTCGCGACTGATCCTCAGCGTCACGACGACCGATCCGCTCGCCAGCCTGAGCGCTCAGTTGATTAACGACAGCGGCGCAGTCGTCGCTTCCTTTGAAACACAGGCAGACGGCGGCAGTCAACTGATCATTCCTGCTCGAAGTGTCGATTATCAACTCAAGCTGGATAATCCGCAGACGAGCGCGGTCGATTACGAGATCACGTTGATGGCGCTCGACAGCGTCGCCAGCACGCCGGTGCCGCCGACCAACGTCGCAACCTCCCTGCCGACTCAGGTGTCTGCCTGTACGGTGACCCCGCTCAACATTGCCGTCAACGTCCGGCGCGGACCATCGACCCGCTTCGCGGCGTTTATGTCGCTGCCACCCGGCGCAACCATGACCGCGATCGCGCGCAACTCTGAAGGCGATTGGTATCAGGTGCAGGCAAACAGCGTGAGCTTCGGTTGGGTCGCCGCCAGCGTGGTCACGGCGACCGGACCCTGCAACAGCTTAGGCTCGGTCTTCATCGCTACGCCGACGCTCCCACCCGCGACCTATACCCCGATCCCGGCGCCGACCAACGCGGTCGCGCAAAGATGCGCGCCCTATAACTGGTATGAAGAACAAGACAATGGTGCGTACATGACTATCGCGCTCCCGGCAGCCGATGTAAACACCGTGATCAGTTACCGGGACGGCTATCATACCCAGTACGTCTTCCCGACCTGCCGCGCGATCCTATGGACGTCGATGACCTTCACCTGTATGTACTACGGAGGCGGACCGGAGTGGGTGATCGGTCAATATGCCAGATTTGACTGGAACGCGACCTGTGGCTCGAACACCAACGCGGATCAAGCAGGATTGTCGTTTGGTGTAAAGTAATGTCAACATGGAGGGGCACACGGCGGTGTGCCCCTGCTTTCGCCTCTATCCTTACGCCAATTCCTCAGCCAGCGTCGTCCACTGCGCCATCAGGTCGTTCATGATCGACTGTTCCTCGGCGTAGCGCGCGCCCAACTCCTGCACCGCGCCGACCTTCTGCGCCGCACTCGCCCGCGTGATCAGGTGGTCGAGTTCCTTGAGCGAGGTCTCAACGCTGTGGATCTGCGCTTCCAGCTTACGCAGCGCGTCGCTTTTGGGCTTAGCGCTTTTCACTTTCGGCGCGACCGGCTGTATCTCAACCGGCGCGGCTTTGGCGGCAGCGCGCGCCGCTTTACGAGCCTCGCGTTCCAACTCGCGGGCGGCGGCGAACTCCTGATAATTCCCCTTGAACACCCGCAGCGTTTCGTCCTCGACGCTCCAAATTTGCGTCGCCAGCCGGTCGATCAGGTAGCGGTCATGCGAGACCAGCAGGATCGTCCCCTCGAACGCTTCGAGCACGTCCTGCAAAATCTCCTGCGCCGGGAGGTCGAGGTGATTGGTCGGCTCGTCGAGCAGCAGCAGATTCGCGCCGTCGAGCGCCAGAATCGCCAGCGCGAGCTTGGCGCGCTCACCACCGCTGAGCATATTGACTTTCTTATAGACGTCGTCGGCGCGAAATAAGTACTGCGCCAAATGACTCCGCGCCTCGCTCAGGGGCATCGACTTGTGGCGCAGCAGTTCGTCGAGCACCGTGTTCTCCGGTTGAAGATCGTCATGCGCCTGCGCGAAGTAACCCACCTTCAAGCCCGCGCCCAGCGTGATCCGCCCGTCGAGGGGTTCTAGTTCGCCCAGCAGCGTTTTGAGCAGCGTCGTCTTGCCGGTGCCGTTATCGCCGAGTACGGCGGCGCATTCCTGCCGCGTCAGCACGAGGTCTTCGGCGTCGAACAGCGGTGTACCGGGATAACCCACTGCCAAATTATGCGTCCGCAGCACAATCGCGCCGCTGCGATAGGTCGCCCGCAAGCGCAGGCTCAGCTTGGGGGCGCGGGCGTGCGGTGCCGGGATCGCCTTGAGTGCGGCTTCGGCTTCCATGACGGTATAGGGTCGCACGCTGCCGATCCCGGTCTCCGACCACTTCTTATTCTGCTGATAGGCGAGCAGCCCCAACTGCTCGATCGCTGCCAGATCGCGGCTCAGGCGACGCAGCCGTCCCATCGCCTGCGGGCTGGTCGAGGCGCGGGCGATGTTGCGTTTGATGTAGTCGAGTTCGCTGTAAAGCCGATCCAGCTCCTGCTGATAGACGATCTCGGCACGCTCGCGGCGCTCGTGACGCTGACGGGTATAGGCGCTGTAATTGCCGCGAAACGTCTCGATCCCGGCACGCGACAGTTCCCAGATCGTATCGACGACCGCGTCGAGGAAGTAGCGGTCGTGGCTGACGATCAGCAGCGCGCCGTTCCACTGACGCAGCGTCCGTTCCAGCCACTCGACCGCGCCGATGTCCAGATGGTTGGTCGGCTCGTCCAGCACCAGCAGATCAGGGCGCGAAAGCAGCAGCCGTGCCAGCAGCGCCCGCGTCTTTTGACCACCGCTCAGGTGCATCAGCGGCGTGTCGTACTCCGCCGCGCTGAAGCCGAGACCTTCGAGCGTCGCCTTGATGCGGACTTCGTAGTCGTAGCCGCCGATTGCCTCGAACTGCTCGCGCAGCGCGCCGTATTCCTCGAAGACCGCTTCGAGGCGATCCGAGTCGGCTTCGGTCGCCATCTGTGCCTCTAAATCAGCAAGTTGAATTTCCTGATCGCGCACGCCGGCGAAGACCGACATCATCTCTTCCCAGACGGTATTGGTCGCCTCGTGGAAGGCTGCCATCGCTTCCTGCCGCAGATAGCCGAGCCGCAGTCCGTCACGCAGCTGCACGCGACCTTCCGCTGCGCGCTCCAAGCCGCAGAGGATCAGCAGCAGCGAGGTCTTGCCGATACCGTTGGGACCGACCAGTCCGATTTTCGCGCCCGCTTCAATGCTCACGTCGACGTTCGCGAACAGATCGAACGCGCCGAAGGATTGTCCAAGTTGGTGTGTGCTCAAAATAGCCATGATGCCACCCTCGTGTTCACTGGAATTAGACAACAAAAAAGCCGCACAGCACACCTATGCGGCTTGACGAACAAGTTCGCCTTGTCATTCGGTAAATAGCAACACTAAAGCGAATGCGGCACAGGTGCACAGCACATAACGACGAACCAAACGAGGGTTCGCCTAACTATGAGCCACCGCACTTGTACGCATGATTGCCTTCCGCTCTCTAATCGATAGTCCGGGAAGGCTCAGAACAGCCTCGCCAAGACATCAAAAGTTTAGGAGCAAGCGCCGGTTTTGTCAACTGTCCGGGTGGATAGGATTAAAACCCCTCATCCCCTAACCCCTTCTCCCACGCAAGCGGGGAGAAGGGGAAACAACGCCCCCGCCAAACAGATTGCGCTATAGTGGAAACTATCTGCCGGATCAATCGTGGAGCGCCGCCTGATGGACTTTTTGCGCCAACTCTTTTCACCCCAACGCGAGCACCCACTGGACGCAGCGCCGAGCACCGCACCGGCGCCGATCCCGCCGATCAACGTGCCCCTGCCCGATCCGGTGCATCCGCGCGTGTTGGCGATCATCCACAACCCGATCATGCCGGATGGTCGCCGCATCCAGCAGACCTATGGCTGGAATGATCCCGACAAGCTGGCGCGCGAGGTGAGCGCCGACCTGCGCGAGGTCAGCTACGGTTACGTTAACTACGAGATCGTCGAGCGGATCGAGGTTGATGGCTTCCCGATCAAGCGCGATGGTTTCCACTACACGCCGGAGTCGTTTGCCGAGGCATGGCGATCGCGCAAATTCCACCAGCCCGATGCCGTCGATTATCACGCGCTCGTCCGCGATTTCGGCATGATCGAGCGCATCAACGCCGACCAGATCGACGAGGTCTGGCTGTTCGGGTTCCCCTACTGTGGCTACTATGAGTTGATTATGGCGGGACCGGATGCCTTCTGGTGCAATGCTCCGGCGCTCAAAGGCACCGAGGAAGCCGATCGCCGCTTCGTGATCATGGGCTTCAACTACGAGCGCGGCGTCGGCGAGATGCTGGAGGACTTCGGGCATCGTGCCGAATCAATGATGTCGAAGGTGTTCGAGAATTGGCGCACCGACTCCGTACTCAGGGAGATATACGCGGGCATCGGTGACCACGTCGATCTCTGGGAACAGTTCACCCGCTACGACCAAGTTGCGCCCGGTCGCGCCGAGTGCGGCAACGTCCATTTCGCGCCCAACAGCACCCGCGATTACGACTGGGGCAATCGCCGCACCGTCTTCAGCCGCGCTGATAACTGGTATTTCTTCCCCGATCTGACTGCCGATCCGCGCCCGATGAACTGCGCCGAGTGGGGTGATGGCGACATCCGCGCCCATCATCGCTGGTGGCTGCGCCATTTTCCGCACGTCACCGGCGAGTCCGACGGCGTCGCGCATAACTGGTGGCGCTACGTCATCGATCCCAACACCATCGACTGACCTTCGGCTGATCATTGACGCCGGATCGAATCCCTGCTTTAATTAAGAAAGACATTGTAATCGAAAAGGATCCGAGATGATGAACGACCGCATCTACTACAGCCGGGAAGCCGAAGCCCAAGCGATGCGCGAGCGCACGACGGCGATTCTCGCCTTTTTCGTGATCGGGATCACCGTCGGGACGGTGCTGGCGCTCCTATTTGCGCCGCGCAGCGGCGACAAGACGCGTGGCGAAATCGCCGACGCGATTGAGGAAGGTTTCCACGAGGGACGCAAGTCCAGCGGCGAAGCGATCACCCGCCTTGAGCGCGAACTCGCCGACCTCCGCAAGAAACTCGAAGACCGGCGCTAATCCCCGCCCATAAATTGTCGGGGCGCAGAATATGCGCCCCGGTTTGCAACTCCGCTCCTGATGTTCCTCAAATATGATCCCTTGACTTCGAGCGCGCTCCAAGTTCTACACTGATTCCTAGTTGTGGTTTTCACACAGGAGTTAAGGACATGAACAGTCGTTTTCTGGGGCGTTCGGGCATTGAGGTTTCACCACTCGGCATGGGCTGCTGGGCGATTGGCGGCGAGTGGCGGCTCGGCGATCTGCAAGCGGGCTGGGGTGCAACCGACGACGCCGAGTCGATCCGCGCCGTCCACGCCGCGCTCGATCACGGCATTACCTTTTTCGACACCGCCGCCAACTACGGCGCGGGACACAGCGAGCGGCTGCTGGCGCAGGCGTTAGCGGGCAAACGCGATCAAGTCGTGATCGCGACCAAGTTCGGGTTCAAGGTGGACGAGACCGCCAAGTTCGTCACCCGTCACGCCAGCGACGCCGATCTCGTCCGCAGCATCCGCGACGAGTGCGAGGTCAGTTTGCGCCGCCTCAACACCGACTACATCGACCTCTATCAGTTCCACGTCTGGGATTATCCGGCAAGCGAAGCTCTCGCCGTCCGCGACGTACTGGAGTCGCTCGTCGCTGAGGGGAAGATTCGGGCTTACGCTTGGAGCACCGACGACGTCGATGCGGCGCGGGTTTTTGCGGAAGGCGAACACTGCGCCGCCGTCCAGCACGATTTGAATGTGGTCAAAGATGCTCCGGCGATGCTGGCGCTGTGCGAGGAGGTGAATATCGCCAGCGTCAACCGCAGCCCGCTGGCACGCGGCGCACTGACCGGCAAGTACACTGCCGCGACGACTTTCGCCGCCAACGACGTCCGCAGCGAGCAATGGTCAATGGACACGTTCTTCGCGCCGACGCTGGAAAAGCTCGACGCCATCCGCGCCGTGCTGACCAGCGGCGGGCGCACGCTGGCGCAGGGATCGCTGGCGTGGATTTGGGCACGCAGCGAAAAAACCGTGCCGATCCCCGGCATTCGCACGGTCAAGCAAGCGGTCGAGAACGCACAGGCGATGCAGTTCGGTCCGCTGACCGCCGAGCAGATGCGCCAGATCGACGATCTGCTGCACGAGCCGGTATCGGAGGATTGACGATCCGCGTAGGGGCTGCCTTTGGACGGCAGCCCCTTTCGCTTAACAAACGGATTCACCATCAAGCTGCTAGCGTTCAACTTGTGGGTACACCGTAGCGATTCCATGCAGGTAGGTAAGCGCAATCCCCTCGGAACCGTGCCCCTCTCCGGCATAGATTTCGCTGCTAACCGTCAAACCGGGATAGTTGCCCTGCTCCAAGAAGGTAACAAATCGCCGAAAGTTCGGAATGTCATCCTCCTCCAACTCGCCTACGGAAAGATAAAGCTGGATCGGATTGCTGCCAGCGCGCGCAGCCAACTGCGCGTCGTGGTGAATCCAATAATCGTAGGTGGCGTTCAGAATCGCGCTGCCGGAGATATAGCGCTGAAAGGCATCCGGCTGCTGGAACAACGCATAGAGCACAAAGAAGCCACCCGACGAATAACCTTCTAGGCAGCGATCCGAGGGAATGGTGCGATAGTTTGCATTAATGAAGGGGATTATCTCCTGCGTAAGGGCATCTAAAAAGAGGTGCGACACACTCTCACTGGACGCGCCGGGCACGCCGGGAATATCGAAATCAAGGTCTCGTAACGCAGCGAATTCCTCAGCGGTTTCCATGTCATAGCCAATACCGACAATGATAAGCTCAGGGACTTTCCTGAACCAATTGCTAAAGCGCGTCAATCCAGCTGCCACACCAAAGTTGAAATCACCGTCTAGCACATAAATCACGGGATACGCCTGTGTAGATGTCTTGTAGCTGTCCGGCAGAGCGACGGACAGGTGATATTCCCGACCACGGATAGTAGAAAAGAGCGTTCGCTCCTCTGTGCCAAACAAGGCTGCTCGTGGATACTGTTCACTCATATGATGCCTCCTTAAGTTTGTCATGCCGCCGAGATTCTGTTGGTCTTGGCTCCTTTGATATGCCCGCAGGAGCTACGCCAGAGTTCCCGGCAAAACTGTGGGTGGAAGATAGCCTTAGTTGCTTTGAGGTCACTGGTGATTATACGCTTGATGCCATTAGTAGATCGACTGAGATCCGCTTCAATTGTGGGCAGACACAGGCAGCAGGCGAACCGAAGGTTCGCACGGTTGCACGTCTACCCCTACGAGCCGCCGCTCGGTAACACCCGGTAGACCTCCGCGCCGTCTTGCGCGAAGACCTGCTCCAGATAGGGCGCGGCGCTGACCGGCGACGCCATCACCAGCGGATCGTCCACCGGCAGATGCCAGCGCACCATCGTTTCGATGCTGTTCGGATCGGTCACGATCTGCGGCACGATCACGAAGCTGATGTGGTGCTCGCGCAGCAGATCAGCATTGGCGGGGTCCGCCGGATTCGCCCAGAAAGCGCGCAGGGCTGCCTGCTCCGCCTCGACCTGCTCCGTCCCTCGGAAGAACGGCTGCGGGCGGAAATAGACGCTGTCCCGCTCGCTGATCACCGGCACCCAGTCGCCTTCGTGCGCCACCGGATAGTTGAGCACGCGCGCGTCCGGTTCGGAGTTGGCTTTGATCCACTCCATCGCGTTGACGTCCGCCGCCGACGAGAACGCACCGTAAAAGCCGACTTTGTCCTTGCTGAAGGCGATCAACTGGGGCGCGAGCGCCAGTCCCGCCAGCGCCAGCACGCTCACGCCGACCAGCAGCGCGGGTGCGTAGCGATGGAGCAGCTCACCCGCGCGCCCCTCGAAGAAGCGATCCCAAACCCAGAGCAGCCCGATGCCGCCGAGGATCGTGTAGGGGATGATCGGTCCGTGCCACGCGATGCTGAAGGGATAGTCGTAGCGCAAAATCGGCAGCCATGGAAACAGACTGCGCGATGATCCCGGTGGTCGAGAAGTCGAGCACGAGGATCAGCCAGCCGACCGCCATGATCGCGGCTTGACTGCGCCGTCGCAGCCCGACCACCGCCCCGATCAGCGCGAAGGGCACGATCACGATGCCCTGATAGGTGATCATCACCTGCCAGTAATTCGGGTCGCGTGCGAACGGTGAAACGATGTCCCCGCCGAGCAGATCGCGGACGTGCAGCAGCCAAGGCAAAATGCCCAGCAGCGCGACCAGCGGCACGCCCAGCGCGATCACCAACCACGCGCGCGGCGTCGGGCGCGGCTTGCCGAGCCACATGGTCGCCAGCCAAGGCACGAAGCCCAAGCCAAGGATGATGGTCGTGTCGGGCTGCGTCAGCACGACCGCGCCGAGCATCAGCCCCGCCGCGATCGCGTCCGCCGGATAGCGATGCTTCAGGTAGCGGATCACGTAGGTCACGAACGCCAGCGAGAACAGCAGCGCCAGCAGCGTCGTGTAATGCGAATCCATATAAGCGGTGAACAAGCCCAAACCGCCGAGCATGGCGAGCGCCATCGCCCGCCCCAAGCGTTTGTCTTGCAGTTCCGAGCCGAAGTCATAGGCGAGCCAGATCATCATCCCGCCGATCACCGCCGCGACGCCCATCTGGATGATGTGCAGCCCTAAGCCCAACTGCTGGCTGAGGTACGCCATCAGCGCCGGGAAACCGGGCGAATAGAGATAGGTGATCTCCGGGTGGAAGGGCGCGAGCGTGTCGAAACCGCCGCCGAGCTTCGCCATCAGCGCCAGATAGCCGAAGCCCTGCGCGTCGGTGTCGAGCGGCACCGGGGCGATCAACGCCGGGATGATGAAGACCAGCGCGGCGAAGACGAACAACAGCAGGTCACGCCCGCTGGTCCAGCCCTGATCGGCGTCGAGCAGGATTTCGCCGCGCTTTTCGGCACGAGTTTGTCCGTAGGAAAGCGTCCCGAACAGGAAGATGCTCGACACCAGCGCGAACAGCAGGTAATCGACCACCAGCGTGTTCCAGCCGAACAGCATCGCCCAGAAGACTGCCCCGCCGATCACCAAGCCGAGCGCCAGCGTCGCCAGCAGCGCGATGCGCGGCTCTTTGGTGGGCCACGCCGGAGCGAGCATCGCGCCCGCACCGAGCACCACCGCAGCGAAAATGAACATGATGAATAGGATCATGGAGTCGTCTCATCAATTTGTGGATAAGCCTCACGCGCCGCTAGTATAGCGGATGCAGATTTGTTTAGCTACGCTAAGGATTTGATAGGATACAATCTCATTGCTGGGAGCGCGCCCTCCACTGCGCCCCGCTCCTTTGCGGCTTGGCGTCTTCGCGCCTTTGCGTTAAAGCTTTTATCACTGATGATCATTTAGCTTGGAGGACAGCCTTCATGACCAACATCTTCGAGGGCAAACTGATCCGGCTGCGGGCGATCGAGCCGAGCGACTGGGAGTTCTTTCACGGCTGGGACGCTGAATCGACCGAGACCGCGCGCCTGACCGACGAAATCTGGTTCCCGAACTCGACCACCAGCGCCAAGGACTTCGCCGAGCGCGAGTCCAAGCCGCGGGAGGGCGATGCTTTCCGCTTCCTGATCGAAACCCTCAGCGGCGATCCGGTCGGGACGATCAACACCCACTCGACCAATCTGCGCAACGGCACGTTCATGTACGGACTCGCCGTCCACCCGGATCAGCGGCGCAAGGGCTACGCATCCGAAGCGGTGCGACTGGTGCTGCGCTACTACTTTCAGGAGCGGCGCTACCAGAAGTGCACCACTGAGGTCTACAGCTTCAACCAACCGTCGATGCTCCTGCACGAGCAGCTCGGCTTCACGCTGGAAGGTCGCCTGCGCCGGATGATCTACAGCGAGGGCGCATTCCACGATGCGCTGGTCTACGGCATCACCCGCGAGGAGTTCGAAGGGCAGGACTGAGGGCTGACCGGCGAGGACTGAGTGCCGAAAACGACCAGAGCAACGTCGTCTGGGCTGCTAGATTTTGCCGAATTCTGAAGAATTACCCTGCTCTTGATCGACCACATCGAAGATCGACAAGGTTGGCTCTACGCCCACCTCACGAAACATAAGTATGCCTTCAGGGGTGTCGACCGATTCCCGATACGTTCTCAGCGCTTCGCGGCTGTACCAAATCGTGACGACCGACCATGCCGCTCGATCGTCGGTGCCCTGAATGAGATATGACTGGAAAATTTGCGGTGGCAGTGGTTCGCTCGCCGCTCGGAAAGCCTGCTTCAACTTTGCCCAGTGTTCAGGCGCGACCTTCCCGTCAAGTCGTGTATAAACCACTTGGCAGTCCTTTCGTATCAACGTGAGCCGAACGATAATTTTTATAAGTATACTATATTTTCAGATTATATCAGGCGTCAAATGAGCCGTCCGGCTACACGCGCGGTGAATGCCCCGTCAGCCGCGTGAAGGTCTGGTAGCCGATCCAGCGGAAGGGTTCCGGCGGGATCGACGAATAGCTCGGCTGGAAGAAGGGCAGCCCGCGCCAGCGCTCGGTATCGCCGGAATACAGGTCGGTGAGCACCTGCCCCGCGATGTTAGTCAGCGTGACGCCGTGCCCGCAAAAGCCAATCGCGTAGAAGACGTTGCGGTCGTCGCCGCGCACGCCCATCAACGTATTGCGGTTGAGCGTGATCCCTAACGTGCCCGTCCAGCGATGCGACACCGGCAGCGCGCGGCTCCCCGGCAGATACTTGTCGAGCGTCTGCGCCATCACGTCGAAGGCGCGCGGCGCGCTGTAGGGCGATCCGCGAAAGGCGGTGCGGTTGTTGAACAGATAAGCATAGGACTCGTTGCTGCCACCGCCGAAGACGACATTCCCTTCGTTGGTGATCACGCCGTAGCTGATGCGGTCGAGGTCGTCGCTGAACCCGGCGATCTCGCCCCAGCCGATCTGCTGGCGCTGCTCGGCGGTCAGCGGCGCGGTCGCGTAGACGTGCGAGTGCAGCGGAAACAGCGCATCGCGGAAGTAGCCGAGCTTGCTGGTGTAGCCGTTGGTGGCGATCACGATCGCCTTCGCGCGGACTTCGCCTTCGGGCGTCGTCAGCGTGATGGTGCTGCCCTCGCGGATTTTGAGCACGGGCGTGCCCTCGTAGATGGCGACGCCGCGTTCCAGCAGCACGGGACGCAGCCCGCGCACCAACTGCGCGCCGTTGATCTGCCCGGAGTTGGGGTCGAAGACCGCGCCGTAGACGCCTTCCATCCGCAGCTTTTGCTTGAGCGCCGCCGAATCGTAGAATTCTTCGGGGATGCCGAGCGACTGGTAATACTCGACTTCTTCGTGGGCGGCTTCGGCGCGCTGAGCGTCGGTGTAGACCGTCACCGTGCCATCGACGCGGTAGCTCACGTCCAGCTTGTGCTGAGCGATGATCGACTCGATGGTCTGGATGCCGGCGTGGGTCGTGTTGTAGATCCGCGCGGTCAGTTCGTCGCCGTAATCGCCGGTCAGCGCGAGCCAGTTGAGCATCATCCCGCCGTTACGCCCGCTGGCGCCGTTCGCCAGCGACTTGGCTTCGAGCAGCGCGACGCGCTTGTCGGGGTAGCGCTGCGCTGAAGTGGTAGGCGGTCGAGACGCCGGTGAAGCCGCCGCCGATGATCGCCAAATCGACGTCGATGGTCTGCTTCAGCGGCGCGGTCGGGATGTAGTCGCCCGCCTGCGCGACCCACAGCGAGCGGTTGTCGTCAATTTCGAGCTTTTCCGGCAGCAGCGCCGCCGCGATCCCCCACGTTTTCGAGGCGAGATTGGCAGCGGTGGTCAACCAGCGATTCGACAGCGCAGTCACGATGGCATCCTTCCGTGAAATGACCGCAATAGCGCAGATTGTAGCGAGGAATTGAGACGACCAAAACAAAGACAACCCACGAACATCAGCCCTGCGATCTTGGTACTTTGCATCACGCCTTTCGTCGCCGCAAACCACTGCGTACCGCGTCGAGCAAAACGGCGCTGTCCATGTTAGCATTAAATGAAAGTAGGAAAGGATCTAACGATGATTGAGAAAATCCCCTTTGGGCGGACCGGGCACGAAAGCACCCGCACCCTGTTCGGCGCAGCCGGACTCAGCAATGTGACCCAAGCCGTCGCCGACCGCGCGCTCGACGTGCTGTTGGAATACGGCGTCAACCACATCGACACCGCCGCCAGCTACGGTGACGCCGAACTGCGGATCGGTCCGTGGATGGGTCGCTACCGCGATCAATTCTTTCTGGCGACCAAGACCGGCGAGCGCACCTATCAAGGCGCGCGCGACGAGTTCCACCGGTCGCTGGATCGACTGCGGGTCCCATCGGTTGACCTGATTCAGATGCACTATCTGGTCGATCCGAAGGAGTGGGAAATCGCGATGGGACCGGGCGGCGCGCTCGAAGCGCTGATCGAGGCGCGCGAGCAAGGCTTAGTGCGCTACATCGGCGTGACCGGGCACGACGTCACGATTGCGCGGATGCACCTGCGCAGCCTCGCCCGCTTCGACTTCGACTCGGTGCTGCTGCCCTACAACTACGCCATGATGCAGAACCCGACCTACGCCGCCGAGTTCGAGCAGGTGGTCGCGCTGTGCAAGGAGCGCAACACCGCCGTGCAGACGATCAAGTCGATCGCCAACGGCGGTTGGGGCGAAAGCCAGCCGCACACCCACGCGACGTGGTACGAACCGCTCACCGAGCAATCCGCCATCGATAACGCGGTGTCATGGGTGCTCGGTCGCCCCGGCGTGTTCCTCAACACCGCCGGTGACATGACCCTGATGCCCAAAGTGCTGGACGCCGCCAGCCGCTTCACCCGTCGCCCCACCGACGAGGAAATGGAAGCGCAAGCCGAGCGCTACAAGACGACGCCGCTGTTTACCTAGCGGTCAGCAGTTAGCAATTAGCTTTCAGCAAAAACGGCGACGGGTTTAAACCCATCGCTACCGAAAACCGCGACCCACTGAAGAGGTCGCAACGACGCATTTCGCCTTGAGTCGCCCCTTTAGTGGGCAAGCGAGTTTTCTCGTGTAGGGGCACGATATATCGTGCCCCTACGGTGAAAATGTCCCCTTAAATTCCTTAACCATAATTCACGTTATACTTACTCTCTTAGCAGTCAGCAAAAACGGCGACCTGTCGCAAAACAGGTCGCCGTTTCAATTTCTTCGCTACCCCACAGCGTCGTTTTCGCCCCTCTCTACGCAGTGGAGACGGGTCGGGGGTGAGGTCAATCTTACTTGCTCAGATGCTCCAGATGCGCGCGCAGCAGCCACGCCATCTTCTCGTGATCTTCCATCTTGCCGATCAGGAAGTCGTTGGTGCCCATGTCACCGAGCTTTTCCGCCGTGTCCGCATCCTTGCGCAGTTGGCGAATGATCGTCTCGTGGTCGTTGAGCAGGTTTTGCACCATTTCCTCGGCGCTCGGCACGCGACCGGGCTGTTCCTCGATCACCGAGTTCTGCTTGAATTCGTCCAGCGTCCCGAAGGCGATGCCGCCCAACTGACGCACGCGCTCGGCGATCTCGTCGATTTCCTCGGCGATGTCGTCGTACTGCTCCTCGAAGAAGCGGTGCAGTTGGATGAACTCGATCCCGGTGACGTTCCAGTGATAATTGCGGGTCTTGGTGTAGAGTAAATAACCATCGGCGAGCCGCTTGTTGAGCAGCGCCGCCATCTGCTGCTGAGCTGAAGCGTCCAGTCCCAGATTCGGCTTAATCGCGCCCTTCGTCATTTCTGCTGCCATTGCGTAGTACCTCCGCATTCGTAATCTGATTTGTTACATGGTAATCATACCGCACTTTGGGGAAAACAGGTAGTACGATTCATCCAGTGCTCAGCTTTTACGCGCGTATAAAATCACGCCGGTGCTGTGCAGCACGCCAGCGCGCACCAGCAGGCGATCTCCGCCGCGAATCAGCCGCAGCAGCGGGAGCGCCAGCGCGTTCGGCAGCTTAAACTGCGCTGCTAGATAGCCGGTGAAGGCGGGCGCGCGATCAAGCCGCTCAATGGTCAGGCGCGCGCTAATCAGCTTGAGCCAATCGTGCTCGCGCCCCGCCCCTTCGAAGGGCGACAAGCCTTGCGCCTCCATGCTCGCCTTGACGCGCGACGGGCTGTTCACGCCGAAACGTCGCAGCGCCGCGAATTTGTCACGATAGCTCGTCTCCGTCGGCAGCAGGAAAGTGAAGGCACTGGCGACCAGCACCGTCCGCGGGGCTTCGTCGCCATCGGAGTCGCTGACCCACAACAGACCACCCGGCTTGAGCGCCTTGGCAATCTCCTCGATGACGTGATCCAGATGCACCAGATGATGCAGCGTCCCCTTGACGGCGATCACGTCATAGGTAGCAGCGGGAAGTTCCAACGCATTGAGGTCAGCAGCGCGATACTCGACGGTACCCGGCGTCTCCGCCTGCACCTGAGCGTAATAGTCGCGCGCAATCGTCAGCGCCTGTTCGCTCACATCGATCCCGGTAGCCTGTGCGCCGCGCTGTGCCATCGCCAGCGTCAGCCAACCCGAAGCACAGCCTAATTCGAGCGCGCGCATCCCCGGCTGCACCCGCGCCAGCAGCGCGTCGATATCGGCAGCATGCATGATCGCGTTGTGACGTAGCTGGCGGTGATAACGCCAATCCGGGGGGACTTGCGCCGCTTGCCGCTGCGCTTGTGCGCCCCAACTCGCCGCTTCAGCCTGTAAGTCGCGCTCATAATCACTCAAACGAATGCCTCCCTTCCTGCCAGCGATCCCACAGCCAAACCAGCGCCGCCGCCGCCAGCACGAACAAAAACGGATCGGCAGGCGAACGATAACGGGTTGACGGATGGTAAATCAGGTAAGCGGCGGTGATCGCGATCAGCACGATCAGCAGCGGCGCGTATTTGCCGGTAAGCTGGCGCTGAACCGCCGCTAAGCCGATCCCGACGATGCCTAAGATCAGCAGCGGCGTGAAGTAGATCAGGTGGGCAACGCGCGCGGCTCGAAACAGCGGCGTCTCGTACTGGAGCACCGCCTCGTTGTCGAGGTTTGCGTTAGGCGGGACGGCACGCGGCAGCAGTTCGGGACTCCACAGCGTGACGAATTTGACCCAGAGCAAGCGCGGCAGGTCGCCGGGATGGTCGCGCAGGTAGGCGAGCGCCTGATCCCGGAACCATGCTGCCGTCTCGGTTTCGCTCATGCCGGGTGGCGTCGGCGTAAGACAGTCCACCCACTGCGCGTCCCAACCATTGAGCAGATAATCCGCCACGCAGGGATTGTTGCCCTGATACAGATTGCTGCCGTCGTTGGTGCTGATCAGCGTCAGCGTCCCCTGTACCTGTGTGTTGCGGACGATCCACGGCGTCAGCACGGCGACGAAGACCAGCGCGGTCGCCAAGCCGCTGAGGAATGCCCGTCGAAAACCGATCTGACGCCACCACCACAAGGCGATCAGCGGCAGCATCAGCGCGATCAGCGTTTTGGTCAGCGCGGCGACGCCGAAGATCGCGCCGACGAAGATCGCCCAGCGCCACGATTTGGTGTCGGCGACGCGATACGCGCCCCAGATGCCCAGCGCCAGCAGCATGATGAAGATCGCCGTGTCGTTGACGCTCAAATCCTGAAAGACGAGGTAGGGATAAAAGCCGGTGAAAGCCGCCGCCAGCACGCCGACGCGCGCGCCACCGATCCGCCGTCCGATGGCGTAGATCGCCAGCATGGTGATCACGTCGAAGCCGATTTGCACCAGCGCCACCGGGATCGCGCTGCGCCCGAAGACGCTGTACATGCCCGCGAGGAAGAAGGGATAGAGCGGCGGCAGATCGCTGTCAGGATGCAGATCGGGGAAGCGCGTGTAACCGTTGCCCGCCAGCAGATTGACGGCGTACTCGTCGTAACCGGAGGCTTGCAGCGTGAGCGTGCTCCCGGCGAAAACGACAACGCCCAAGCGCAGCACCACCGCCGCAAGGATCACCACCAGCAGCGCCCGCGACCGGATCAAGTTAAGCATCGACGTCGGCATGGATGCCCCGAATCACGCGCGCCGGATTGCCCGCCGCGATCACGCCCGCCGGGATGTCGCGGCTGACGATGCTGCCCGCGCCGATCACGCTGCCGCGCCCAACCGTCACGCCCTTGAGGATCATCACGCCCATGCCGATGAACACGTCATCTTCGATGGTGATCGGGCGCGTGACGCCCGCCATCACGTCAACTTGACGCGCAGCAGCGCTCAGCGGGTGAAAGTCGGTATCGCAGAGGGTGCTGTTCGCGCCGACGAAGACGCGGTCGCCGAGGCTGACGCGCGTCTGGGCGACGATGGTCGCGCCGGTCAAGCCGACGTCGTCGCCCAAGTTGATCGCCGCGCCCGCCGCCCACGTCGCCAAAATCGAGCGATGCTGGACGCCTAACGGATTCGAGCCGAACCAGTTGCGCAGGTTCAAGCCGCGTCCGATCGTGATCGTGCTGCCCGCGTGCCGCTGGATCAGCGGACGCCCGTAAATCATCCAGCCGTGATCCCCACGCGACGCCATGCAGCGCGAAATAGGCGCGGATCAGCGGCAGTTCCGCGTAGCGGCGCAGTTCATTGATAGCTTTCCACGGCGTTTGGCGTGCCTGTGCGAACATAACGTCCTCATTCGCCCCAATTCACGCCGAATTATACGGAAGGTGGGCGCGGATCACCACGCCCGACCGAAAACCGTCGGGATACCGCCGCTCACCGCGACTAAAACGGCATCAAAATCGGCAGCACAATGATCGACACGATCATCGTCAAAATGATCAGCGGCACGCCGACCTTGGCGTAATCCATGAAGCGATAATTACCGGCGGTCATCACCAGTGTGTTGACCGGCGATGCCAGCGGCGTCGCAAACGCCATCGACGCGGCGATAGCAACCGACATCAAGAGCGCCTGCGGCTGCACGCCGAGCCGCTGCGCCGTCGCCAACGCCAGCGGCGCCATCAAGACCGCCGTCGCCGTGTTGGAGAGCACCTGTGTCAGAACGACTGTCAGCAGGAACAACCCGACCTGCACCAGCAGTGGACCCTGCTGCCCAATCGCCGCGACAAACCCACCGGCGAACAAGTCGATCAAGCCGACTTTGACCAGCGCGGTGCTCATCGGCAGCATCCCCGCCATCAGGAACAGCGACTTCAGGTCGATGGTCTCGTAGGCGTTGTCGACGCTCAGGCAGCCGGTCACGATCACCGCCAGCGCAGCGAGGATGCTCGCCGGAGCGAGATCCATCAGGTTGAAGGCGACCAGCACGACCATACCGATCAGCACCAGCATGGTGATCGGGGCTTTTTCCGGGTGAGTACCCGCGCCGAACTGCACCGCTTCAGTCTCACCCATGACGATGAAATCCTGCCGCTGCTGCTTGAGCGCGAAAATGTCTTTCCATTCACCCTGCACCAACAGCACGTCGCCGTTCTTGAGCGGCGTATCCTTGACCACACTCGGCAGCCGGTCGGCACCGGCGCGCTTGAGGTCGAGGACGGTCAGGTGGTACTCGTGGGCGAAACGCATGTTGGCGACGGTCTGCCCGATCAGCGTCGAGCGTGGGCGCAGCAGCACTTCGGCGATCCCGACTTCGTTGGTGATGATGTCGTTCTCGACGACCGGATCCGCTGCCATGACCGCCAGTTTGAGCGCCCCGGTCGCCCGCGCGATGCCCGCTGAGCTGCCCTGCACCAGCAGCACGTCGTCGGCATGGATGCAGGTTTCCGGCAGCGGCACGTGCGAACAATCCGACGAGCCGTTGCCCCGGTGCAGCATCGGCACGGGAACGTGCAGCCGCACCCCCTCGCTGCTGCGCGTGATCGACACGACGGTTAGGGCGTAGTCGCTCCGCAGCCCGCTCGCGCCAATCGACAGCCCGATCAGCGGCGAGTCTTCCTGCACGCGCAGCCGGAACAGGCTGCCGGGGAGTTCGTAGAGCGCGAACAACTCGCCCGGCGTGATCACCGACTGAGCGCCGCTGCCGCTCTTGTAATCGGGCAGCAGGTGCCGACCGATCAAGACCATGTAGATCACGCCGACGACCAGCAGCACCAAGCCGATCGGCGTGAAGCTGAAGAAGTCAAACGGCGGCAGCCCGGCTTCACGCAGCGCCTCGGACGCCAGCAGATTCGGCGGCGTGCCGATCAGCGTCAGCGCCCCGCCGAACAGCGCGCCCATCGCCATCGGAATCATCAGCTTGGAGGTGCTGGTCTTCAGGCTGCGGGCGATGCTGGCGACGGCGGGCAGCATCAGCGCGACCACCCCGGTCGAACTGATGAACGCCGACATCACAGCGATGGCGACCATCAGGATAATCAGCAGCCGGATGGCATCGCCGCGCGCCACGCCGAGGATCCGCTGGGCGATCGCGCCCGCCAGCCCGGTCTGGAAGACCGCCCCGCCGACGATGAACAGCGCGCCAATGCTGATCACGGCTTTGTTGGAGAACCCTGCCAGCCCTTCTTCGATGGTAAGGATATTGGTCGCCATCAAAGCGACCATCACGCCGAGGGCAACTAAATCGAGACGGATATATTCGGTAATAAAGAGGATGAGCGCAATAAGTAGGATTGCCAGCGTAATCCACATATTCAGCGTCATTGCACTGCACTTTCACTGCGCGTCACTTACAGAGTATACGTTACCGGCGCAGCAGCGTTAGGGCATCGTGAGCGATCACTGATCAATGGCGAAGGAATTTGTGATGTTATTCACAAAAAGGAGCCGCAACAAGCAAACACAGCGCACTTTCTACCGATTGACAACGAAAGTGGGGTGAAAATAAGATTTATGTAACGCCTTCATAGATCTACGAGCGCGCTGTCCCATGAACCTTTCACGCACCTTGCTAACGCTCATTCTTGCGCTGCCCTACCGCCTTCAGGCAGATCGCTGCATCCAGCGCGGCGCGCGCCGCTACCGCGCCCAAGATTACCCCGGCGCAATTGCCGAGTTTACGGAAGCATTACGCCTCGTCCCTAAATTGGAAAATGCCCATTTCTGGCGCGGGTTCGTGCTTGGCAGAATAGAGGATTACGCCGGTGCTATTGCCGACTATACCGAGGTGCTGCGGTTTAATCCCTATAGCGTCAAAGCTTATTATCAACGGGGTAGAGTGCATAACCATCAGGAACATCGCGCCGAAGCGATCGCCGATTTCAGCAGCGCCCTCTCGATCAATCCGCACCTGAGCGAGGTCTTCGAGAGTCGCGGTCATACTCACCTCGCACTCGATAATTATGACCGCGCCATCGCTGATTACACCCATGCGATTCAGTTAAAGCCTGCAAATCTTTACCTACTCTATACGTATCGCGCCGGGGCGCACACTGCCAAAAACGATCTCGACAGCGCTCTTGCCGACTGTAATCGGGCAATCCAGATCGACCCGCAAGCGGATGATGCTTATCGCGTTCGGGGTATCAGCTACTACAATGCGCGGGATTACCAACGGGCACTACTAGAACTCGACACTGCTGTACGGTTTAATCCGCAAAAGAAGAAGAACTATCTTTACCGCGCCTACGCCTATCATCAGTTGGGTGATACCGACGCGCAGATCGCCAACTATCTCGCCATAGCTCGTATCGATCCCGCTGACGTGGGTGCCATTATCACCGCTGGGACAGTGGCACACGATGCTAAGAGGCTGGACGACGCGCTGACCTACTATAACCAAGCCCTCCAGTTGGATTCGACCAATCGAGCAGCGCGGATCAACCGTGCCTCGATTTATCTCGCCAAAGGCGATCTCGACCGCGCCCTTGTGGATTGTGAAATCGTAATCCAGCATCACCCTGAACAACCAAAAGCGTATAGCTGGCGCGCAATCGTCTCTTACACACAAGGCGATTACGAACGCGCGCTGGCGGATTATGACACCGCAATTCGTCTAGATCAGGGGCAGGCAATCCTCTACAACAACCGTGCAGAAACCTATTTCGCGCTCACTCGTTACGACCTCGCCCGCACAGATTTCGACCAAGCGCTTATACTCGATCCGGAACTCGTGATCGCAAACGCTGGACTGGCGCTTACCCGTTTTCGCCTCGGTCAGAGCGATGCCGCTTTGCAGACGTGGCGCAAGTTGATCGAAAGCGAGCACCATTACCGCGATGCTGGATGGGTGGGCAAAGAACTCCGCTGGGCGCAGCCATTGATCGACGCCGCTCGCGAATTGATCGCCGAACTAGACAAATAAAAACCGAGCGACACTCCGTGTGGAGCATCGCTCGGTTGCTAACTGCTAAAAGCTGATTGCTAACGGCTAGCCGCTAATCCAGCCACGCCATGACCGGGATGATCTCGATCTCCGCCGGACGGCGGGTAGTGTTGAGCGAGATCAGTTCCGGCACGGGGAAGCCGTTGAAGGCGGCGGCGTACTCGTTGGTGTACGCGCCCGCGTCGTGGAAGACCAGCCGGTCGCCGATGTTGACTTCCGGCATCTCGACGTTGCGCGCGATCACGTCGCAGCTATCGCAGCTGGGACCCGCCAGCGTGTAAACGCGCGTCGGGCGCTCGTCGGCGTGATCGTTGAGCAGATCGACCACCGGCGGGAAACCTTCGTAGGTCTCCATCAAGCCGTTGAACACGCCCGCGTCGAGGTACAGCCACGTCTGATCGCCGCGCTGCGCCTTGCCGATCACGGTCGACATCAGCACGCCGCTCTCGCCAACCATGCCGCGCCCCGGTTCGAGGATCAGCATAAAATCATCACCAGCCGGGATGAAGTCGGCAATCGCGCCGCGCACCGCTGCGCCAATCGACTCGATGGTCGGGATCGACTCGGTGTGGTAGTGCCCTGCCGGGAACCCGCCGCCGAGGTCGAGGAAGTACAGATGATGTCCGCGCGCTTCTGCTTCGCGCCAGACGTCCCCGCACGCCTTGATCGCGTTGACCCAGTTGGCAACGTTGAGACACTGCGATCCGACGTGGAAGGACAAGCCAATCGGCTGCAAACCGCGCTCGCGCGCCAAGTCGAACAGGTCGAGCGCCGTCGCGCCGTCCACGCCGAACTTGCCCGCGAGCGGCAGCACGCTGCCGGTGTTATCGACGGACAAGCGCACGTAAACCCGCGCGCCCGGCATCGATTGGGCGACCTTCTCGACTTCATAGGTCGAGTCGACCACCACTGCATAAACCCCCGCGTCTTGCATCCGGGCGAGGAAAACCGGGTTTTTAATCGGATTACTGCAAATGATGCGGTCACCGGTTGCCCCGGCATCCAGCGCACGATTCAGTTCCGCCAGCGATGCGATTTCCAACCCGCCACCCATGCTAACCAGCGTCTCCAGAATTTGCGGAGTTGCGTTGGCTTTCATGGCATAGTCAATGTGGGCGTTGGGAAATGCGGTGGCGAAGCGTTGGTACGTGTCACGGATGATCTCAAAATCGATGATCAGGCTTGGAGTGACGGTATAGCTGTCGTGCAAAATCGTGTCCATGTGGACGTTATCCAACTGGACAAGCTCCAATCTCGCGCAAGCGCGTAACTGACTATTATTCGAGGATATGCAGTATACAACAGTTCGATTCTGAATTGTATTAGAAGTTTTCCTAAATCTCGTTAAGAAAAATCGGCAGCACTGTGTCCATTTCGATAAGAGATTTCAAACGGGGTTATCATGGAGCATAAAGCAATAGATCAACTAGAAAATTGTTGGCAAAACTGCCCGTCCCGTCCCTAATTGCGGGCGGAGTTGCGGCTCATTTGGCGATTATCGACAAGGTTTTCGCGTTTCAACCTTCTAATTTTACCTATTTGCAGCCGCTTTGAATCGGCTAAATTCTATGAAAGGTGAACAGACTGTGACTCAGTTCATGTTCAAGCAGTTGATCGATGGCGAATGGCGTAGCGCCTCCAACGGAGGCGTCTGGGACTTGATCAACCCGGCGACGGAAGCAATCATCACGCAAATTCCCTTCGGCGGTGCTGACGATGTTCAAGCTGCGCTCGACGCCGCTGCTGCTGCCTTCCCCGCTTGGTCAAAAGTGACCGTCTACGAACGCGCCGCCATCCTCCACCGGGCGGCAGCGTGGATCCGCGAACGGGTCGAAGACCTCGCCTGCATCACCTCCGAAGAATCCGGTAAGCCGCTGCGCGAAGCGACCGGCGAGTGGAACACCGCCGCTGCCTCGTTCGAGTGGTTCGCCGAAGCCGCTAAACACACCTATGGGCGCGTCGTTCCCCCACGCCGCGCTGACCGTCAACTGCTGGTGATCGATCAACCCCTCGGCGTCGTCGGCACGATCACGGCATGGAATTTTCCGGTTTACAATCCGGTGCGGGCATGGTCGGCAGCGCTAGCGGCGGGCTGCACCGTCGTCGGGCGACCGTCCGAGTACACGCCGCGCTCGGCGCTGCTGCTCGGTCAGGCGCTCCACGAAGCCGGAATCCCGCACGGCGTCGTCAACGTGATCAACGGCGAACCCTCCGCGATGGGTCAGGCAATGCTGAGCGATCCGCGCTGTCGCAAGCTCCAATTCACCGGGAGCACGCGCGTCGGCAAGCTGCTGATGGACGGCGCCTCGCAGACGGTGACTCGCCTCTCGCTCGAACTGGGCGGCAACGCTCCGGTGCTGATCTTCCCTGACGTGGACGTCGAGACCGTCGCCAAGCAAGCGGTCAGCTCGAAGTATCGCAACAACGGGCAGGTCTGTATCGCGCCGCAGCGCTTCTACGTCCACAGCCAGATCGCCGAGGAATTCATCGATCACGCTGCCCGTTTCGCCGGCGACCTGCGGCTCGGCAGCGGATTGGACGCTGCCACCGACGTCGGACCGCTGATCAACGCGGCGCAGCGCGACCGGCTCGAACGGATCGTTACCGAGTTCGATCGAGCAAGGCGCGGAAGTCGTCACCGGCGGTTCTCGCCCCGCAACGCAGCCGCGCGGCTACTTCTACTCCCCCACCGTGATCACTAACCTGACGCCCGACATGCCCGTCTACAAAGAGGAGCTGTTCGGACCGGTCATGCCGGTGATCCCGTTTGACGATCCCGACCAAGCGCTGGCGCTGGCGAACGCGACCGAATATGGACTCGCCGCCTACGTGCAAACGCGCGACCTGAACACTGCCATCAAAATGTACGAGGGGCTGGAGTTCGGGATCATCGGTGTCAACGACTGGATGCCGACCACGCCGGAAATGCCCTTTGGCGGCATGAAAGCCAGCGGCATGGGGCGTGAATATGGCGTCGAAGGCTTGCACGAATACATGGAAACGAAGGCTGTCTTTATAGGAGGAATCCCATGATCGTCGAACATACTCCGAGTCCTGCTCCTCGGCGCGATCCGCGACGTTCGCTGCGCTATGCACCGGAGCACGTCCCTGAGCGTGCGCGCCAGCAAGCACACGTTCCAGCGATTGAACACCCGCCCGAAGCTGCACCTGAACAAGTCCCCAAGAAGGCGCCCGTTGCGCTCCGCATCGGCATCGTCAATCTTCGACCGGAACACATCCCTGAACTCGTCCGCTTACAGCGGATCAACTTCCCCACGCTCACCGACGACGAACTCTTAACCGCAGCCAAATACCGCAAGCATCTGGAACTGTTCCCCGAAGGTCAGTTCGTCGCGCTCGCCAACATCAAAGGCAGAACCATCCCGGTCGGCTCAACCGCCACCTTCCGCACCGATTTCGACTTCGATCACATCCAGCATACTTTCCTCGACGCCGTCGCCAACGGCTGGCTAACGAACCACGACCCCAATGGCGACTGGCTCTACGGCGCTGACATGAGCGTTCACCCCAGTTTTCGCGGAATGCGCATCGGTCGCCGCCTGTATGAAGCGCGCCAAGCGCTGGCGCGACGGCTCAACCTGCGCGGCGAGATCGCCGGGGCGCTGCTGCCCGGTTATCAGCCCCACGCCGAGCATCTGACCGTCGCTCAGTACGTTCTGCGCGTCCATCAGTCGCGCCTGCACGACTCCACCCTGAGTATGCAGCTTCGCAACGGTTTTCAGATCAAAGGTATCCTCTACAATCACATCTCCGATCCGCGTTCCAACAACTGCGCCACGCTGATCGTGCGCGAGAATCCCTACTACCATCCTAAACAGCCTGAGGGTTGACGCCCTTCCACAGCTTGATCAAACTTTTCGCTATCGGCGCGATCACGTCTTGATCGCCCCAATAGCCCAAATGTGACAGCGGATTCCAACTATTCCACAGCTTGCCCGCGTTGATCTCGCGATCCGCGGTGACGACTTTGGCGTACTCGTCGTTCAGGGTTTTGAGCGGAAAGCCGACGACGTCGTCGGCGTCGTAGAAGTTGATCCATTCGCCTACCAGCCCCGGATAATAATCGTGCAGGTGCGGAGCAGGCATCTGGATGGGCTTGCCGAACTGCGGGTAACGCAGGCTCCAAAGTCCAATCGGACTCCCCATGGTGTAGAGCAGGGTCAGCGTGTCGCCGCGCTCCAGCGGGGTGCCGGTCATGTGCGCCCGCACCTCCTCAGAGATGATCCGGCGGCGGGCTTCGGTTTGGAGGTCATAGACGAAATTGCTGGTAATCACCGTGCCCAAACTGTGAGCAATGATGCACAATGGCGCAGTCGCTCCCGCACGCGCCGCCAATCGTTGCAGCGTTTGCGCGAAAACCCGGTGGATCGCATCGTAGACTTCGCGGTCTCCCGGCGCGATCTGGTAGGCGAAGGCATCGCCAAGAAAGTCGATCAGGAAGCGGCGCGGCGTCTTCAGCCGCATTCGCCCCCCGCCTTGCAGCCGATCCCAGAGCAGGTTCTCATCCTGATCGAGCACCGGCGCCCAATGCACCGCTTCGGCGACAATGTCGTCGCCACAATCAGCGCGACAGCGAGCGTCAAGCGCCGCGATGATCTCCTTGGCGAAATCTGGCTTCTGCGTACCAATCCCATGAATGATGGCGACGGCGATTTTCTGCGTCATGACATAACTCCATTCACATATAATATTTAAGACTATTATGCACACAATTCCCCTAGTGCGTACAGCGCGGTACAATTGGAGCGTAAGTCAGCGAGGGTGAGCTATGGCTAGAGAACGTGTCGGCGACATGACGCTCGACGAATTGAAAGCCTTCATTCGAGCGACGATCATTGAGGAACTCCGCGATTTTGGATTCATTGCCAAAGGCGAAGAAGAAATCTGGACGAAACCGTTAGAAGAACTGACAGCGCGTGAACTTCTACTCAGAGAACGACGCCGGAGAGAACTGCCCTAACGAGCAGGCTCACATCAGCAGTTACTTCTGCAACTCCCTAAACTGTCTTTACTCAGCACTCGGTACTCAGTACTCGGTACTTTAAGGAGCTTTCACATGGCAGACTTTGATTTGATGCGCCGCCTCACCGAAAAAGATGGCGGCAAGATTCTGTTGCTGGTCATGGACGGACTCGGCGGCTTGCCGATCACGCCCGGCGGTAAAACCGAACTCGAAACCGCCAACACGCCCAACCTCGACCGCCTCGCCCGCGAGGGCAGCACCGGCTTGAGCATTCCGGTCGCGCGCGGCGTCGCGCCGGGGAGCGGTCCCGCTCACCTCGCGCTGTTCGGCTATGATCCGCTGATCTACGACATCGGGCGCGGCGTGCTCGAAGCGATCGGCATCGGCTTGGAAGTCGGACCCGGTGACGTGGCGGTACGCGGTAACTTCTGCACCATCGACGCCGACGGCAACATCACCGACCGCCGCGCCGGACGCATCCCGACCGAAGAAGGCGAAAAGCGGGTCGAACTGCTCAAGGACATCAAGATCGACGGCGTCGAGTGCCAGATCAAGGCGGGCGAGGGTTATCGTTTCGCGCTGGTGCTGCGCGGCGCAGGCTTGAGCGACGCTATCGCCGACACCGACCCACAAGCGACGGGTGTCCCGCCGCTGCCCGCCAAGGCAACCGACCCCGCCGCCGACTACACCGCCAAGATCGTCAACCAGTGGCTCGCCGAGGCGAAGAAACGCCTCGCCGGTCACGAACCCGCCAACATGTGTACGCTGCGCGGCTTCGCCACCGACCCCAACCTGCCCAAGTACAGCGACGTCTACAAGCTCAACGCCGCCTGCGTCGCCGTCTACCCGATGTACAAGGGCGTCAGCCGTCTCGTCGGCATGAACGTGCAGGAAACCGACCCGCACGACTCGATTCAGGACGAGTTCGACCTCGTGGCGAAAATCTGGAACGACTTCGACTTCATTTTCTGCCACGTCAAGTACACCGACAGCCGCGGTGAGGACGGCAATTTCGACGCCAAGGTCAAGGTGATCGAGGAAGTGGACGCCGCGCTGCCGACGCTGCTCGCGCTCAACCCCGACGTCATGATCGTCACCGGCGACCACTCGACCCCGGCGGCGCTGCGTTCGCATAGCTGGCATCCCGTGCCGACGCTGCTCTATGCTCCGGCGACCCACATGCCCGATCGCGCACAGGCTTACGGCGAGCGCGAGTGCATGACCGGCGCGCTCGGTCAGTTCTACGCCCGCGACCTGATGCCGATGGCGCTCGCGCACGCCAAACGCCTGACTAAGTTCGGGGCGTAAGGAAGAAAAGAAGTACCGAGTACTGAGTACCGAGTGCTGAGTAAGGACAAAATCCTCGTTGGGATGTAACGTGAGCGGTGAAACGTAATTCGCCGAACACGCATTTGTTTTTGCTCGGTACTCATCACTCGGTACTCGGTACTATTTTTAAGGAGCGAAGCGAATGAGCGAAGTCATCATCGTCGGCGGCGGATTGACCGGCATCTCGGCGGCGTGGGAGTTGGAACAGCGGAAAATCCCCTACCGCCTGATCGAAGTCAAGAATCGGCTCGGCGGCAGTATCGTCACCAAGCGCGAGGCGGGATTCATCCTCGACGGCGGATCGTTCGTGCTGGAAAAGTACGGCGATTGGGCGTTTCTCGACGAACTCGGCTTGAGCGACGCGCTGACTCCGGTCGGCAAATACCGCGATGGTCAACTGGTGATCTTCAAGGACGGCACGCAAACGCTGGTCGATGCTATCGCCGGGCGGCTAACCGCGCCGATCATGCAGCGGATGGCGGTCAGCAGCATCGGTCAGATGGGCGATCAACGGTTCGGCGTCTGTCTCGAAAACGGCTTGATGCTCGAAGCGCCCGCCGTGATCGTCACCGCGCCCGCCCGCTACGCCGATCACATGCTGCGCGCGCTCGTACCGGATGCCGCTCTGCTGCTGTTCGAGTATCGCTACGATCCGGTTATACGCGTCTCCCTTGGCTATCGCAAGGCTGATGCACCGGATCTGCCGGAGACCAAGGCGCTCAAGTTCTTGCAGCGCTACGAATTGGCGGAGCGCGTCCCGACAGATCACGTGCTGATCCGGGCGGGCATTCGCCTTGACGACGCCATCAAATCACCCGACGACGCCATCCACCAACTGCGCGATCTGCTCGGCACGTCGGCGCAGCCAGTGGTCGAATGGGCGTACTACTGGGCAGAAGCCGACTCGCTCTCGCGCTACCTGCCGGAACATAACGAAGCGATGGCTGCCATCGACGGAATGCTGCCGACCGGCGTCGTGATCGCAGGCAGCGACTACCGCGCCAAGCGCCTCGACCAGCAGGTCGAGCAGGGACGTGCCGCCGCCCGCAAGATCGCGGAGACACTCGGCTAAGCACTTACTCCAACGCGAGCGCCGCCAGCATCGGCAGATGATCCGACCCCAAGAACGGACCGACTGCCGCTGTGACCGCGCGGAAATCGGCGCTGTGCCAGATGTAGTCGATCCGCATCACCGGCGGGATCGACGTCGGCAGCCCGAAGGTCGCCCGGAGCATGGGCCAGCTGGTCCCTAATCCTGTCCCCGCTTCGCGGAAGCTGTCGCCCAACGCCGCCGCGAGATCGTTGTAGATGACCGATTGATCGCTCATGTTGAAGTCCCCGGCGACGATGTAAGGCAGCGGCTCGTCCCGCAAGCGCGCGATCAGCGCGTGGATTTGCGCATTGCGCGCGCTGTCATCGTACCTTGACGCGACCGCCGGATAGAACCCGCCACCTAACCCGATGTGCGACTCATAACCGATCGGCAGCAGCAAATGGATCGCGTAGATGGCGATCTGCTGCCCGTCTACGTCGATCACGACGCGCTGCTGGCGCATGACTCCATCACCCAATTCGAGCACTTCCGACGACACGACCGGATACCGCGTGAGCAGCGTCCCGCCCCAGTACAACAGCTTCGAGTTGCCGGTGATTTGTTCGGGATAAACGTCGCGCAGCGCCGGAATACCATCCTTCCACACCGGCGGAAGCTCAATCGTCACGACCACGTCCGCCGCTTGATCGCGCAGCCAGTCCTCGATCGGCGTCAGGTCGGGATTATCGCCCCAAACGTTGAACGAGATCACTTTGAGCGTCGCGTCACTCGTCTCGACCGTCGCTTTGGGTAGATACAGCCGCCCGAACCACACTGCGCCGATCAGCGCTAACGGCAGCATCAGCAGCACGCCGCGGCGCGCTCGAAACAGCAGCGCCAGCGGCAGCAGCACCAGCAGCGCGGCGAAATAAACCGGCGTGAAGTTGCCGAACAGCGCCAGCCACCACAGCGAGTCGCCCCAGATCAGCCGCAGCACCAGAAAGATCAGCAAGCCGAGGGCGTAGGCACCGGTCACCAGTGAGATCAGCCAGCGCAGCGGGTGGCGTCGAGTTTCGGTCATAACAGCAGCATCCTTGTCGGTTGGCGGCAACGCTTCCACTCTAGAGAATTCGCGCCGCGCTGCCAAGCACTTGAGTGCTAGCGTCGGGTAAGCGCCCGGTGGATTACTTCACGCTTGCCGCCAACGCTCCATGCGATAATAGAGCCATGACCACTATTCCGAAATCGCCGCGCAGCTTACGCCAGCGGATCACGTTCGTCGCTCGCGGACTACTGATTGCCAGCGCCGCCGTAATCGTGCTGATCCCGCTGCTGATCGGCTATCTGTTCATGCTGCCACTGACCGCGCCGACCTGCGGCGGCGAGACCGTACCGCCATTCGCCTACGAGGAGGTCAGTTTTCGCTCGTCGGAGTTCGATCGCCAGACACCCGCCTACTTCATCCCCGCGGAGCAGCCCAACGGCGGAACCGTGATTGTGCTGCCAACCGGCGGCATGGGGCGCGGTGACCGCATGGACGAGATCGCCGTCTATCACGCGGGTGGGTTCGCGGTGCTGACCTACACGTCGCGCATCTGCGTCGGCGACGCCGCCAATACCATTGGCTACCGGGAAGCGCAGCAAGTCGGCGACGCGCTCGCCTATTTGGGCACGCGCGCCGACGTGGATCGGAATCGGATTGGGATACACGGATTTTCGGCAGGGGGCGCGGCGGCGATTATGGCAGCCGCTCAGTTCCCGGCGATCCGGGCGGTCGTCGCCGAGGGGGGGTATCACGACTTTGCCGCTGAAATCGATCAGGGGACGCTGCCCATCGCCGCGCTGGAACCTATTTTCCAACTGGGTGCGCGGGCAAGCTACCGGATCAGCACCGGGCTGGACTTGAGCGTGCTCCGTCCCATCAGCGTGATCGGACAGATCGCCCCGCGCCCGATCCTGCTGATCTACGGTACGGCAGAACCCGGCTTAACAGGCGCACGCTTACAGCTTGAGCGGGCAGGCACAAATGCAGCGCTATGGGAGGTTCCGGGCGCGCGTCATGGAGGTTATCTAGCAGTCGCGCCCGGCGAGTACCGCCAGCGCGTCGTCACCTTCATGACTACAGCGTTAGGTGTCGGGTAGTGGTCTGCCCGGCTTTCCTGATTTAGGCAGCGTTCGGCTGCCTGCCTCCTTGGCATCAGCCGGTGTGAAAGCAGCCAACTGCTGCTCACTCCAGCCGCTGAAGTGTTCCTCCAGCGACAGCGGTTGATAGCGCTTCATGATGTTTTCCGCCCACTCCAACCACTGCACGCGCGTCGTCAAGCTGACCACTGTCCCGCCCTGCCGGATGCCTTCAGCGAAAATGTTCGCTTCGGTTTCACCGATGCCGAGATCGAGCAGGATGGCGGTGAGTCCGCCGGTGACTGCCCCCGCCGCCGCACCGATCCCGGCGCTGATCGCCAGCGCTAGCGGTCCCACACCGATCAACGAGCCCACGCCGGGCAGCAAAAACGCACCCACACCGACCAACGCCCCGATCACCGCGCCAAAACCGGCACCTTCGGGCGCGCGAACTTCTCGATAAAGCGAATCCTTCAGATGACTATTGCCATTTCGCACCAGCAAGCCAACGTCGTCCGGGCTGAAACCGGCATCAATCAACGCTTTTACCACCTGCTGAGCGGTCGCCATCTTCGTGTATAAAGCGGCGATCGTCTTCGCCATAATCGTTGTCCTTCTCTTTCTGGACATCGAGTCTTTACCCAATATAACACTTTGCATTATAACATATTTCATTCCGCATGAAGTAAGTATTCGCTTAAAAGCGATCATCGAGCGCCACCTGTGGGACGTAGCCCGCCCGGATCGCGGCGACGGTCGAGCGCGGTGTCAGCACCGTCACCACCGGATCGCCGTCAACCGGCAGCGGATCGCCATAGCCACCCGGCGACCATGCCCACAGCCGACTATCCCACAGCAGGTACGCCACCTCGCCCAGCGCGATCAGCACACCGTCCGGCAGCGACGCCAGTTCCGCCGCATAGGTGATCTTACGATGCGTTCGCGGCTCGACGCGCTCGTGATGCAGCGTCCGGTCGATCGCGTGGATCGTCGCCGCGCCGTTCGCCGCGATCCAGCAGGCTTTGAAGCGAGCGTAATCGGCGCGGCGGCACTCGCCGCAGGGACGATGCCCCGCCGCTAAAGCGGTCGCTTCGTCGAGGAAAAACAACTCCGTCCACGTCCCCGGCGACATCACCTCGCGGTGACGATCTTTGAACGCAAGACGGCAGATGATCCATGCTTGCGTCGTCCAGCGTCGGGTCGTCAGCCGCTGCTGATCGTCGTGCAGGATGCCGCGATTGCCCGTCCACGCGCCGCGCTCCGGTACGGCGACGATCTCCCCAAACGGCGTCACCCGATTCTGCAGCGGATGCTCAGTTGTCATGAAATCGCCCCCTTGAACGCACCGACAATGGAACACTTGTCCTACGCATCAATCATAACTAGAATACAGCTATCAGCCCAGCGGCGTCGCTAAATCAATCGGTGGCACGCACAAACAAGGAGACGAACCCAATGGATCCGATGTTGAAGGAGAGTATTTGGCAGCAGTATGGAGCCGCCATCGATATGTTGAGCGACGCCATCAACCTGTGTCCCGACGAATTTTGGACCGCGGTCTTGTGGGACGATCCCGACGATGCGCGCTACGGGCAGTTCTGGTATGTCGCCTATCACACCCTCTCGTGGCTCGACCTGTACCTGACCAGCGACTACGAGCACTTCGCGCCCCCGCCCCCGTTCATGCGCCGCGTCTTGCCCGAACGCCCCTATACCAAAGCCCAAATTCAGACCTATCTCGACCAGCTTCGCCGCACCTGCCAATTGACTATCGCCAGCTTGACCGACGAGCAAGCCCGCGAGCTTTGCACCTTTGAGTGGATCGAAGCGAGCTACTTAGAAATGCAGCTCTATACCATGCGCCACATCCAAGAACACGCCGCCCAGATGAATTTGCGGCTGGGACAGCTTGGCGTCACCGGCATGGACTGGGTGCCGCAGGCGAGGGCGACCGCACCCTAACGGTGCAGCCACCCGACCACACTCCCCGCTGATCGCCCACCGAACACTCGGCAGCACCCGCGATCTGGATTATCCTAGTGTCGCGCCAACCCTAGCGGAGTGTACCATGTGTGGCATTTGCGGAATCTACGACCTGGCGGGGCAGGGACGCAGCGGCTTAGCCGCTGTCCGGGCGATGTGCGCCGCCATTCAGCATCGCGGACCGGACGGCGACGGCTTCTACGCACCCAGCGCGCAGCCCGACTTAGCGATGGGGATGCGCCGCCTGAGCATCATCGACATCGCCGGGAGCGATCAGCCGCTCTACAACGAAGATCACTCGATTGCGCTGGTCTTCAACGGCGAAATCTACAACTACAAGGAACTGCGCCGCACGCTGATGCAGCAGGAACACAACTTCCTGACGCAGGGCGACGGCGAGACCATCATCCACCTCTACGAGCAGTACGGGCTGGATCTGTTCACGCACCTGCGCGGCATGTACGCCTTCGCCCTGTGGGATGCGAATCACCAGCGGCTGGTGCTGGCGGTCGATCACATCGGCATGAAGCCGCTCTATCTCAGCGAGCGCGACGGCGTGCTGCGCTTCGCCAGCGAGGTCAAAGCGCTGCTGGCGGATGGGACGCTCCCGCGCGAAATCAACCTCGACGTGCTCGACACCTACCTGAGCTTCGGCTACATGATCGGCGAGGAAACGCTGTTCGCCGGAATTCGCCGCCTGCCACCCGGTCACGCGCTGATCGCCGAAAACGGCTCGACGCGCTTACACGAGTTCTGGCGCTTCGGCAGCGACCGGATCGGCGGCATCGGCACGCGCGACTACGAAGGCGAGCAGCCGATCATCGACGACGCCCGCCGCCTGATTGAAGAATCGGTCAAGCTGCATCTGCGCAGCGACGTGCCGCTCGGCTTGTTCCTCTCCGGCGGCATCGACTCGGCGTCCATGCTGGCGATGATGAGCCGCGAAGATACAGCCGCGATCAAGACCTTCACCGTCGGCTACGACATGCCCAGCCCCGACAACGAACTGACCTACGCGCGACGGATCGCCGAGCACTTCCAGACCGACCATCACGAGCGGATCATCACCGCCGCCGATTGGTGGCGCGGCTTCGAGCAGTACGTCTACTACCACGACGAGCCGAACGCCAACTCGTCGGCGATCTCGCTGCTGCTGCTGGCAGAGACGACCGCGCAGCAGGTCAAGGTGGTGCTGACCGGCTTGGGCGGCGACGAATTATTTGGTGGTTATTCGCTGCATCACACACTGGCGTGGATCATGCGCGCCAAGCGCAGTTGGGGATCGGTGTTTTCGCCGCTCGGCGGGCTGCTCGGCAAAGTCGAACCCTACTATCCGGCGATGAAACACTATCGCATCGTCGGCGCGCTGCCGACGTATCTGCCGCGCTACTATCACGCCCTGCTGCCCCGCGACGAGGGACTGCGCCGCGCCCAGTCTTACGATGGCTTGGTCGTCACCGACGCGCTGCGCGCTCAGCTTTACGGCGACTCCCTGCCCGTCAGCGATTATCAGCGCCGCACCTACGCCGAGATCATCGGGCGGTCGCTGCGCGGCAATCCCGACGACACCGCTCAAGCGCTGGTGATCAACACGTGGCTGACCGGCAATGCCCTGCTCAACTGTGACAAGGTGACGATGGCGCACTCGCTTGAAGCGCGCGTCCCCTTCTTCGACCCCGCGCTGCTCGACTTCGCCGCCGCCGTCCCACCGGAGATTCGAATGCGGCGCAACAAGTACGTGCTGCGCGAAGCGATGCGCCCTTACCTGCCGGAGTTCGCCCTCGAACGCCCCAAAAAGCCGTTCGAGACGCCGATCCTCGGTTGGTTCGCGGGCGAATTACGCCCCAAGATCGAGGACGTGCTGCTCGACGACCGCGCCTTCATCCGCGATCTGTTCAACCGCCCGGCGCTGGAAACCCTGCTGCGCGATCACTTCAGCGGACGCGCGCCGCAGGTCGAAGTCGTCTTCCGGCTGCTCAATCTGGAAATGTGGGCACAGCGCTTTCTGGTCGGGGATAAATTGATGGCGTAGAAACACGTAAGGGCGGAACCCAGTTCCGCCCTTACAAGAACATATTCGCCTATTTGCCTATTCTTCAGCTTCCGCCTTCGCAGGCTGACCGGTCAGCGCCTTAACCGAATCCTCAACGTGCGGATCGGTGACGATGGTCAGCGTATCCCACAGGCGAATGTCGGTATTGCCGTGCGGGACGATCAACTGCTCGCCGCGCCGGATCGCCGCGACCGCACATTCGGCGGGCCACTGGATTTCCTTGACTTTCTTGCCGACAATCGGCGCGCCGGGGCGAATCAGGTAATCGACGACGTGCGCGCCGGTGAGGGTGTGCAAGCGCACTTGATCCTCGGTATGCTGCTGCTCGATCTTGGCGGTAATCGCTTGGTTGTAAGCACGCATGATGCTGTTGCGCGTCAGCACGCCGATCGGCTCGTGCGTCAGCGGGTCGAGCACCGGCAGCCGCCCAATGTCGCGCTGCCCCATATTTCGGATCGCCGTCCAGAGCGGATCGTCCGGCAAGGTCGTGACCACTTCCTTAATCATGATGTCGCGCACGTAGCCTTCGACCATCCCGGCTTCATACGCCTTCTGCAAATCGCTCAGCGTAACGATGCCGATCAGTTGATTGTGATCGTCGACCACCGAAATCCCGTGCGCGTGAAATTTCCGCAGCGCGTCGCGCAGTTCCAACAGCGAAGAATCCGCGTGAATCGTGGGGGCGGGCTTCAGCATGGCGTCCTGCACGATCAGCCCCTGCATCACGTCGATGTCGCGCCCTTGATGCAAGCGCACCCCTTTGCGGCGCAAGCCGAGCGCATAAACGCCGTCCGGCTCGAAGATTTCGGCGAGGAACACCGCCGTAACTGATGCCAGCATAATCGGCAAAATCAGGCGGTAGTCGTTGGTTAGCTCAAACACCAGCATGATCGCCGTGATGGGGGCGCGCACAACGCCCGCCATCACCGCCGCCATCCCGGCAATTGCGTAAGCTTGCGGATCGCTGAGAGCGCTGGTTGTGAAAATCGAATTGACGATGCGCCCGAAAGCGCCGCCGAGCATCGTCCCGACGAACAGCGCCGGAGCGAAGATCCCGCCGACGAAGCCACCGGCAAGGCTGAGGCTCGTCATCAGCACTTTCGCCAACCCCAAAATCAGCAGCAGCCCGACCGTAAGCTGCACGTCGCTGGAACTCAACACGCTTGCCATCGGCTCGCGCCCGGTGCCGAGAATTTGCGGCAAGAAGATGCCGACCGCGCCGACCATCGCCCCGGCGAGCGCCGTCCGCAGCGGGCGCGGGATGCGTTCGGCATAGTGATGCCACAGATCATGCTGCCAGTAAATCGCGCGGATAAAAGCAACGCAGACCGGCGCGAGCACCAAGCCGAGCAGCAGGTAGAGCGGCATTTCCAGCACACTGCCGAGCGTATAGGTCAGGGTGCCGAATTCAGGACCGCCGACTTCAATCGACTGCGTGACGACCGACGAGACCACACACGCCAGCACGACGACGCCGAACGAACTGGTGATGAACTCACCGTTGAGGATGACTTCCATCGCAAAAAAGACGCCCGCGATCGGTGCGCGAAAGACCGCCGCAATCGCCGATCCGCCGCCCGCCGCGACCAAAACGCGCACGCGCTCCGGTGACAGGTGCAGCTTTTGACCTAAGAACGACCCGACGTTCGCGCCGATCTGGACGCTGGGATCTTCAGGACCGACCGACGCCCCCGCGCCCAACGACAGCGCCGACATAACCGCCTTGATCGGCATTCGCCCATAGCGCAAATGCCCGCCGGTCAGCGCGACCGCTTCCATAATGCCGGCGACACCGTGATGCCGCTCCTCGCCGATATAGCGGTTCATGACCCAGCCGACGATCAAACCGGCAAGCGTCAGCGTGACGATGATCGCGGCGGCACCCAGCACCGGCGACAGGGTGATATTCGCCAATTGGTCGGTGAAAATCGCTTGAAAAAGATCGATGCCTTTACGGTATAACCACACGCCTACGCCGCTAGCGATCCCGACCGCCACCGCCAAGATCAGCAGCAGCGTGTTCTCGGAACGGCGGGCGCGCATCAACATACGTACCCGAATCACATCACGTTTCAGGAGGTTCGATAAACTCATACAATGCTCTATCTTGTGGTCATCCTTGCACAGGCATTATAACGCGATTGATCGGGATGAGTAGGGTTATTCAAGCCACATTTAACACTGCGAATTCGGTATTTGGACGGGGTTGGTCTCATTGACGGGGGCGGTCTTCAGGTAGAATGAGGCGATCGTTCATCATCACCCTCCAAAATTCCCGGAGCTGTCCGTTAATGCCCAACAAACCCGCGCGGTGGCTGGTACTGCTGGCGTTTGCCGCCATTTACTTCATTTGGGGATCCGCCTACGTCGGCATCCATTTCGCCATCGAGACCCTGCCGCCGATTTTCATGACCGGGATGCGCTTTCTGATCGCCGGCGGCATCTTAATCGCTTGGGCACGGCTGCGCGGTGCCCCCGCCCCCAAGTCGATCGAGTGGCGGTCGGCGTTGATCATCGGCTTTATGCTGTTCATGATCCAGAACGGCGCGGTGGTCTGGGCGGTCGGGCACGGCGTCCCATCGGGGATCGTCGCGGTACTGACGGCGAGCATCCCCCTGTTCATGGTGCTGCTGTCGTGGAGCCAACCGGGGGGCAGCTTCCCCGGTCTCACCGTGATCGGCGGCGTGCTGCTGGGATTGTTCGGCATTATTCTGCTGGTCAGCCCCTCCGGGGCGACCTCGCTCAACCTCGTCGGCGTCGGCGCGGTACTGATCGGCTCATTTAGCTGGGCATATGGCTCCCTGTACTCGAAGCGCGCGCCGCTGCCGAAATCGATCAACCTCGCCACCGGGATGCAGTTATTCAGCGGCGGCATCTTCCAGATGATCGCCAGCATCGTGACCGGCGACGCGGCGACCCTCAACTTAGCGAACGTCTCCACCGTATCGCTGGTCGCCACGGTTTATCTGGGAATCGTCTCGTCCGTGATTGCCTTCAGCGCTTATACGTGGCTGCTGCGCGTCGAAGCACCGGCGAAGGTTGCGACTTACGCTTACGTCAATCCGGTGGTGGCGGTGTCGTTGGGCTGGCTGCTCGCCAGCGAGCCGGTGACGCTGCGCACGATCATCGCCTCAGCGATCATCATCACCTCGGTGATCATTATCAACAGCAGCAATAACCGGCATCTGGCACGCTTCCGCCCGGCGAAAGTTCCCAAACCCGCCAAAATCACGCCGTAACCGGCAGAAACCAAAAGACCTCGCCGCAGTGGACGAGGTCTTTTTGATTCGCGTAGCGATGAGATTGATCTACAGCCCCAGTTTGCGCAGATACTCGCGATTGCGGCGCGCGCTCTGAAGCGGCGCGTCCGGATCATCGACCAGCACGTCCTGCTCGACAATCGCCCAACCGTCGTAGCCGAGCGACTGAACATCCGCCAGCAGCTTGGGGAAATCGACCGCGCCTTCGCCTAACTCGCAGAAGACTCCGGCAGCGACCGCCGCGAAGTAATCCATGCGTTCCTGGACTGCCAGCGTGCGGATGCTGGCATCGCAGTCCTTGAGGTGCAGATAGCGCACGCGCTCGCCGTATTCGTCCAACGCCTTGATCGCGTCGCCACCGGCATAGTGCCAATGACCGGTATCGAGGCACAGCCCGACGAGGTCTTGATCGGCACGGTTCATCAGGCTGCGAACTTCTTCCGCCGTCTCGACGTACCCGCCGCAGTGATGGTGAAAGACAACTTTCAAGCCGGTCTCATCGTAGACCTTCCGCGCCACCCGATTGACGCCGCGACCGTATACGTCCCACTGATCGCGCGTGAGGTAGCAGCCATGCCGCCGTCCCGCCTGCTGCACCAGTTCAGGCACGGTGCCGTTGTCGTCCGCTAAGACAATACAAACCGCCCCTAACTGTGCCAGCAGCCGCCCGACTTGCAAGGCGTGAGCTTCACCTTCCGCCCAAGCGCTTTCGTCGAGGAAGTTGATCGGCACGAACGAGGACAGCAGTTGCAGATTACGCTGCTCCAACTCGCTCCGCAGCAGTTCCGGGTCGGTGGGCAGATAGCCCCAAGGACCAAGTTCCAGCCCGGTATAACCGGTCTCCGCAATTTGGTCGAGTACTGTCGTGTAGGGGTATTTCGGTGCCAGATCCTTGAACTCGTAAATGCCCCATGAGACCGGCGCATTTCCTATTTTGATGGTCATCATCGACCTTTCAACGTGCAGTCATAAAATCCCGCAGCAAAACAACTTAGCTCTATTATCTCGCTTCGGCGCCGGCAATTCAACTATAGGACGACAATGGTCAGTCAGCGCGCGATCGCTCCGGTCAAGCCGCCGGTTCAGCCGCTCCGCGACGCCACCCACTGGCGCACCTCAGTGAAGTGGAGGTGAAAGTGTTCGTCCATATTGCCGGGGATCAGGGGCCAAGGCGGTTGGTAGAACAAGCCGTTCCAGTCGCTCTCGAATAACTCCGATTCCGACAGCCCGTCGATCAGCGCGCAGACCTGCGCATAGCGCGCGCCAAAGTTGACGATCACCTGCTTCAAGGGGAGATCGGCGTCTTGCGCCGAGCGCGCATCGTTCAGCCGGTCGATGTCATCCCACGTCATCCCCTGCGCCGGGATGTCCGGGACTTGTCCGCGCCGCGCTTGATCGAACCAGCCGATCAGGTATTCCATCCACGCCGTCAAGTGAGCGAGAGTATCCTTGACCGACCACCAACCGACGACGTTAGGGATCAGCATCTCATCCGCGCTGAGCAGCGCCAGCGTCCGTTGGACAAAAGCGTACTCGACTTCCATCAATGCCATCAGGCGGGCTTTGTCGTTCTGCGGCTCCATGTCTTCCTCAACCTAGCGCTCAGGCATCCTTAACGTGGCGACCGTTTCGGCGGCGCGGCTTCGCTGTATTGGTCGATCAAGTCGTGCTGCTCGATCAGTTTGGCGTAGCGCTCTTCGAAATGCGCCCGATAGTAACGATGATCGAGGTTCAGGCGCATATCATAGGCATCTTCGCCGTTATTATGATAATACTTCGGCTTTGTGCCTACCGTCTTAAAGCCATACTTGAGATAGAGATTCTGCGCGACAACGTTGCTGACCCGCACTTCCAGCACCATGTATTCCGCTTCAAGCTGGATCGCCCGCCGGATCATCCCGGCGAGCAGGATTTCGCCCCAGCCGCGTCCGCGATACTCCGGGTGAGTCGCAATCGTGCTGATGTGCGCTTCGTCCATGATGTTCCACAAGCCGCCATAGCCGACGATCCGCCGGTTGTCGCTCCCGCCGTTGAGTCCCGGCACCAACCGCCGCCAACCGGGAGTCAGCTTGGCGTCCTCGTACTCGAGCGCGACCATGTAGCTGTAGGTTGATTCGCTGATCTCGAACTGGTACGACCGCGCCGACCACGCCGGATCGAACGAGTGCTGGTCGATCACCGTGACTTCGGGGATGTCGGAAAGGCGCATGTAGCGCAGCGTGAGGGTCATGCAGGGGTATCTTTAGTCTTCACGTAGATCGGTGCAACGGCAGCAGCGTTAAAACGAGTGAGGGTTTCGTCGGCATCGGCGGCGCGCAGCTGCTCCCATGCGGTCTCGGCGAGAAAGCTTGCCCGGCGCAGTCGCAGCACCGGCGCTGCCAGCGTGATCGGCAGTCCTTGTTCGCGCTGCGCCGCTTCGATGACGCGATAGCCTTCTTCGCCCACCTCGCCGGAGATGCAGGCGGGACCATCAATACTGGCGATCAAGGTATCCCAGTCCATGTTCTGCGGCTCGCCGCGCTGCTTCCATTTGCCCCGCCGCCAGTGATAGCGCGCGGTCGTCACGCGCTCGCGCCCGGCGCGCAGCACGAGGATCAACGCGCCCGGTGATGGTGGCTGACCGGATGCCAGCACGTCGAGCGTCGAGACGCCGACCAGCGGCAGCTTTTTCGCCGCGGCGATCCCTTTCGCCAGCGCCACACCGATCCGCAGCCCGGTATACGAACCGGGACCGATCGAGACCGCCAACGCGACCAGATCGTCCGGCGTCATCCCGGCGTGATCGAGCAGCTCGGCGACGGCGGGTGCCAGTTCCGCGCTGTGGTGATTTTGAGAAAACCACGTCTGCTCAGCGCGTACTTGCTGCCCATCGTGCAGCGCGATGCTGATGTACTGCGTGGCGGTATCAATTGCAAGTAGGGTCATGATTTTAGCTGTCAGCGTTCAGCGATTAGCACTCAGCTTATAAGTACGCGGCATAGAAATCATAAGCTGAATGCTGATAGCTGAAAGCTATTCGCTTCCTTTCTCACTTCTTCACACCAAACGAGACGCCGCGAAACTGCTCCAGCAGCGTTTCGTAGCGCTTGCCGGTCGCCTCGAAGACGAAGTTACGCCGCGTCGCCTCAATGACGCGCAGCTCGACCCACAGACGTGCACGCGGCAGTACCCGCTCGATGTGTTCGGGCCACTCGATGATCACCGCGCCGCGCCCGCTCAACACGTCGTCGATGCCGATACTGTCGGCATCTTCGGCGCTTTGGAGGCGATAACAGTCGAGGTGAAACAAGGCTTGATCGTCGCGGGCGCGCGAATGCTCGTGCACGAGATTGAACGTCGGGCTGGTGAGCGGCGTCTCTGATCCCCATCCCTCGCCGATCCCGCTGGCAAACGCGGTCTTGCCCGCACCCATATCCCCGGAGAGGCAGATCACGTCACCGGCTTGCAGCAAGGATCCCAGACGCACCCCTAAACGGCGAGTCTGTTCGGCGCTGTGGCTGAAAATGTCGAGTTCACTGTCTCGCAGAATAGGCACGCACGGTCCCGACGGTTGCTCCGATCCGATGGGCAATATTATAACCTACGGAGCGGCAGGCGGTAAACCATCAGCCTGAAGCACCGAATCACATTCGAGCAGAGCAATCGTGCCACAGCGCCAACCATCGAAGGGGCGCACGGTTGTGCGCCCCTATCGGTAGATGATTTGTTTGATGATCGCAACAGGGCACGTAAGTCAGAACACGCCGCGCTCCAAGTGAGCCGCCCCACCCTCGCCGGGGGGACGAGTCCCGACGAGGGCAAGCGTGAGTTAGGCGTGAAGTCTTTTATTCTTGCTGAAAGTGGAGTTCTCGTTCCGGCAGGCGCGGCGACTCGGCAAAGCGACGCTGAAGCCCTAGCCCCCAAATCACCATGCGCTTGCCGAGACTTACCAGCACCGGCTTGTAAGTCAGCGGGTGATTGGGCGCGCGCCCTGCCAGCGCCTCGTGGACGAGGTATCGATGTTCGAGAACTGCCTGTCGTTCGGCATTGTGCTGCTCGATTTTTACCTGCATCAACCGATCAATTGATTGCATGATCTATACCCTCAACTTGCTCAACACGTTCACTGGACAGGTTGAATCTTGTTTGCCAATTGGTTTAGAAAATGCGTTCTATCACTAGATGACGAACGCCCGCACAAATGTGACGTCATTACCGGCGAGTCAGAAAATTGGTCAGCGATCGCAGCGTATCGTCCACGCGGTCCGCGTTCAGACTGTAGCACTTGGCGACTTCGCGCCGCCGCTCGACGATGAAGCCGTTGGCGCTCAACTGGCTAAGATGCCGCGACGCGCTCGACTGGCTCATGCCCAACTGCTCGATGATGTCCTGCGCGCATAGTTCCTCGTGCTTGGTCAGCAGTTCCAGAATCCGCAGACGGGTATCATCGGCGAGGGCGTTCAGCCGGGTGAGCAGTTCGGCGCGGTTGAGTGCGGATGCCGGATTCGATGCGCTGCGCGGCAGTCGCGCCCCGAACAGGATGTAGAGTGTTTTGCCGACGTCGACCAGCAGCACGTAAGGACCGATGTGCGCCGACGGTACGAAGACGACCTGATCGATACCCCGATACTTGTCGAGCATCGCGCTCAAGTCGCGCGTGGTGACGGTACGCAGCAGTTCGTCGAGCGACATGCCGCGCAGATCCATCGCTTCGAAGGCGGCGACCGATTCTTGCAGCATGGGCAGGACGCGCGTCCACTCGGCGGCGAGCAACTTCGTCCCACGCCCAACGCAGATGATCCACGATGATCGCCAGCAGCTGCGGCGGATCGTTATAGAGTTCGAACGCCCGCGCTACAAAGGTATCCGGCAACTGAGTCACCTCGCAGACCACCCGCATGTACTGGCGAAAGACGTCGACATCGCTGAGGAACTGTTCCGCCGTCAAGTCAGCAAACTGACCGGCGAAGTATTCCGGGTGCTGCTTCGGCGACTCAAGCGCGTCTTTGAGCATCTTGTCGCGTACCAGCACTGGATCGAGCGCGGCGAGCGCGTCCACATAGCTCGGAAAATCGGCGTAGGTCGTAATCGACAAGGTTTCGTCGAAGAACAACGGCTGGAACGCGCCGAAGATCATGCGGTTCTGTTCAAGTCGCGCTTCCGGCAGCGTCGCCGAAGTCTGCGTAACCCACTCGCTCAAACCGGATAGGCGCTGCGTTTCCGTCAACTCGCGGAGGCTTTCGACCGCATTAAAAGCCGGCGCGATTTCAAAGCGAGCGGTGACGACTTTCGGCGCAAGGATGTAGTTCTTGTCGAACATGAATCTGCCTTTATTTTAATTATGCATTCAACTGCATAATATGGATTAAAGCATAAATCCGATCATAAGCCTTGTCAAGTAGGTCATGGGAAAAGTCGAGAATGCGCCGTCTCCACTCTTGCAATGACGGCACCATGTTGTATACTTATCCACACTGTCGGGCAGTTAGCTCAATTGGCAGAGCATCCCCTTGACGTGGGGAAGGTTAGAGGTTCGAGTCCTCTACTGCCCACTATCGCGGACTTCATCCGAACAAACACCAGCAGAGGTAATTGCGCTGGTGTTTTTGTTTGCTTGGTCACTCAGGCTAAGGCGCATTCGTTCCGAAAGGTCATGTAAGTAGGCAAACGGTGCGCGCAATTCCAATCGTGCTTTTCTCTCCGAGCTAACAACAACCCGCTCGACCATTAACCGCAGCAACTCTTTCTGGTCACCACGAGTAAGGCTATTATAGAGCAATCCCACTCTCGTGATGATTTCCAAGGCAGAATCCAAATTGATGATGTATCACAGTAGTTGAGCGTCCAGTTTGCTGGGACTTAGGGGAAAATCTCGCTCATAGAAGCAGCTGAAGCATTGCGAAGCGATCCTGTCCTTCGACAATTCGTATGTACCCTGCGCTGGGCTGGTAGCCGCAACCACGGGTACAGTTCGCGTCCTCTACCGCCCGTGCTGAGACTAAACGGCGATCGTGAATGGTTCAAAGTGTTTTTTCTGGTCAGAGCAGTTTCGAATTGTAGGCATGGATTCAGCACGAACAGTTCGAGATGAAATGAAACAGATGAAGATGTTTCATGACATGCTCATCTGTTACTCTATGACTCCTTCAGCGTTTACCCTTATAATTACTCTTTATATACTTTGAAATATATATTTGGGGACAAATCGGTGAAAATTGGAGGAAACCGTCATACCGATTGCCGTCCGACCTCCGGTATGGATGTTGCCTCATTCCTCGTCCCGGTTCGGCAAGATCGATCTGAACTGCTCGAGCAGGGGGCGGGATCAATAGCTGATGTTCGTTCTAACCTGATGGAGATGTGGCGCGTTAATCGCTATCTCGGTGGAATTGAGGCGCTGACCCGTCACCTGTATCCTCTGCTGCGGCAAAACACGGAACCGATACGGATCGTTGATGTTGGAACTGGCTCAGGTGAGCTAGCCGTACTCTTGCAGCGGTGGGCGAAGCGGAGTCAGCGCTGCATTTGGATTGGCGCGCTAGATCGGTCGGGGCGTAATCTGACGGTCGCGCGTGAAAACACGAAAACGGTACCAAGCATATGTCTCATTCATGCCGATGCTTGCGATCTCCCCTTCGCCGGGAGTGAGGTAGATTACTTTATCTCCTCGCTGTTCCTTCATCACCTCTCGCCTCAGCAAGTGATTGACTTTCTCAGAGAAGTCCTACAGCCGCTCTCGTCGCGGAATAGTGATGAGTGATCTGGTACGGGGATACTTACCGCTGCTAGCGTTTCAACTTGTTCAACCCGTATTTGCTCGACACTATCTGACGCGCCACGATGGACGGCTCTCCATCGAGCGCGCCTATACGCCTCACGAACTCCGGTCACTCGCTCGGGCTGCCGGACTGAAAACTGCCCGCGTGTATAGCCATTTCCCGTGGCGTATGACGCTGGTCGCGGAGAAACCGCGTGTATGATGTCGCCGTCATTGGGGGCGGACTCGCCGGGTGCAATGCTGCAGTCACCCTAGCGCAACGAAACCGTCGGGTGCTGCTGCTGGAAGCGAATCGCTACCCTCATCCCAAAATCTGTGGTGAATTTCTCTCGCCGGAGTGTGTCGCCCTATTCGCCGCATCCGGGTTTCTAGCGGTACTGCAAGAACTAAGCCCGGTGACCATTCGCACAGTACGAATCACGGCACCGGATGGCAGCGCATGGAATAGGTCGTTTCCCGCCCCCGCTTTGGGAGTCAGCCGTTATGCGCTGGATGCCGCTTTCGCCAACTTTGCAGCCCGGAATGGGGTTGAAGTCCATGATGGGACTCGAGTCATAAATATTGCTGGAAACCTGAATGAACGGTTTTCCCTTACGGCACGTACTTCGAGTGGAATACAAACTTTCCATGCAGCGACCGTCATTGCCGCTCACGGCAAGCGCAGCAACCTAGATCGGCATCTGAAACGAGCGTTTCTCCGGCGCTCTCAGCCTTACATCGCATTGAAGCGTCACTTCACAGGGCAATGCTTAGCCGCACAGATAGATCTCCACGTATTTCCGGGTGGCTACTGCGGCATGTCTGACGTGGAAGGCGGTATCACGAACGTCTGTTTGCTGGTTCGGCAGGACATCTTTCAAAACACGCGCAATGGCTCTCGCGTCGATATTGAAGGATTTGTCCGTTGGATGTGCCAGCAGAATACGCATTTGCGCGACTGGTTCGCGCAAGCATCGCCCGTCGATTCAGAATGGCTCAGCATCGCCCAAGTGCCGTTCGCGCCTAAAACCACGCTGGAGGGCGATATCCTGCAGGTCGGAGACGCCGCTGGCTTGATCGCGCCACTCGCCGGGGATGGGATGGCGATGGCGCTGCACAGTGGGAGACTCGCTGCTCACCTGATTGATCGCTACCTTGCTCGAGAAATCGCCGCGCCAGAACTGAAAACTGCCTATGCCCGTACTTGGAACGCGACCTTCGGAAAGCGACTGCGTTTGGGGCGGGTGCTTCAATCCGTGATGCTGCGCCCCGCCTTGATCGCACCGAGCCTGCGATTGCTCAACCGGCTTCCCGCGGTGGGTGATTTTCTGGTTGCGCAAACTCGAGACCTAAGTTTGTTGGAAGGATAAACGATGGATCATCCAAGAATACGTGCTGTGCAAACGGGGGTGCCCGATCGATGCTACAGCCAAGATGACATTGCGGATTTTTATATCCATCTATTGGGGAAACGGGGCAAGCAGCGGGAGCGCGCCATTCGCGCCATTCTGAACTATTCTGGTGTTTCGTTTCGCCATTCGGTCGTCAGCTCCGCCTACTTTGAAGAGCCGAGGAGCACACAACAGCGTAATGACCGGTATATGGTCGAGGCGCTAAGTTTAGGCGAAAGCGTCATTCGTCGCGGCTTAGAATGCGCCGGCGTCGATATCGCAGCAATCACGAGCTTTACAATTGTCTCGTGTACCGGATTCAACATTCCCGGCTTAGACCTGCTCTTGGCTGGACGGCTGGCGATGCGTCCCGACTTAAGCCGAACGTGCGTGCTCGGTATGGGCTGTTACGCCGCGTTCCCGGGAATCCGGCGAGCAGTTGACCATGTCAAAGCGCAGCCGAAGGGGCTTGCGCTTGTGCTCGCGCTTGAACTGTGCACACTCCATCTCCAGTTTGATGATGCTGTCGAAACGGTGGTTTCAACTTCGTTGTTTGCCGACGGTGCAGCCATGATGCTCGTTGGAAGTGAGCCAACGAGAACCGGCTCGCCCAAGCTCGTTGACGCCGAAACCTACTGTGACTATCAAACGCTCGACCAGATGTCCTTCACGGTCACCGATCAGGGATTTCGCATGTATCTGTCCAGCTACGTTCCTGATGTGCTTGCAGCGAACGTCCGCCCCTTCATCGAGCGTTTGCTTGCGAGACACAACCTGCAGCGTCAGGATGTGAAGTTCTGGGCAATCCATCCCGGAAGCAAACGAATAGTCGAGTATATTCAGCAGCAGCTTGAACTCACCGACGAACAGGTCGCTTCGTCGCTCGATATTCTGCGCGATTATGGCAACATGTCCTCAGCGACCGTTCTGTTTGTGCTCGACCGGATGATGCAAATGGGATCGCCCGGTGTTGGTGATTACGGCGTGATGATGGCGTTTGGTCCGGGGTTGACGATGGAAGCTATCTTGCTGCAATGGTAGCGTTCTTTTAACGGTGGGTTTTTCTTTTCTAGGGTGGTGCGCGACGAAATCGGCACAGGTTTCATGCAGTTCATTCCGATTGTCGAGCGCGACAACGACACTGGCTTTCAGGAAGGCGACCGCGTCACCCATCGCTCGGTCACTGCCTAAGTCCACGGTCGCTTCCTAATCGAGATTTTCGAGGAGTGGATGCGCCGCGACGTCGGACGCGTCTACGTGCAGATTTTCGAGGGTGACGCTGGCGGCTTGGGATTCGAGGAACCTGCGGGCGTTGGCGATGGATCACAACGGCGACGTTTACTCCTGCGACCACTTCGTCGAACCGAAGCACCTCGTCGGCAACATCGTCGACATTCCGCTGAGTGAGATCGTCATGAGCGACCAGCAGCAGGCGTTCGGCTTGGCGAAGCGCGACAAGCTGCCGCAGTACTGCCGCAACTGCGAAATCCGCTTCATCTGCAACGGCGGCTACCCCAAGAATCGCTTCATCGAGACGCCCGACGGCAAGGGCTGAACTACCTCTGCGCGGGCTATAAAGCCTTCTTCACGCACAATAACGAGGCGATGGCGTTCATGGCGCAGAAAGATCGGGCGTTGGAACCCGCGCTCGCAGACGTCGAAACCGCGTGGAATGCGCCCATCCCACGCGGACAGTGTCTCGTATTTGTGCCTGATCACGCATGACAGAATACAAACGAGGGGCGCACGCATCGGTACGCCCCTCATGAACGTATAGGCTATTCCGGCAGTGTGGCGGGCGGAGTCGGGATGGCGCTGCCGCTGCCGTTAGTGTGAGCCACCGGATCATCAGTCGTCGCCTCGATAGGCGGCGTCACGACGGCTGGCTTCTGCCCCAACTGCTCCCGAACGATCAGCCCCAGCAGCGCTTCGACCAGACTGCCATTGCCATCTGCGCCGCCATTGACCATGATGTCCGGGATGATCCGCACGCCACGGTCGCCGATGATCTGCATCAACTGGACGGCCGTGTACCCCTGCGATCCCATCGCCTCGGCACCGAGCTTGTAGCTTTCGGCGCGTGCCTCGCCGGTCACGCGGATCGCTTCGGCGTCGCCGAGCGCATGGAGCTTGGTCGCTTCGGCTTCACCGTTCGCCTTCTTGATCGACGCCTGCGCCATCAGGTCGGCGATGTTGACGCCCTGCTCCGACTTGACGACGTCCTCTTGGATGTCCGCCAACTCGGTCTGGCGCACCAACTGCTGGCGCTGGATTTGCGCTTTCTCCTGCACTTCGTAGGTCTTGCGCTGCTCCTCGGCGATCTTCCGGTCGGTCAGGGTTTGCATCAACTGCGCCGGCGGGTTGATGTCGCCGATCAGCGTGTCAATCGCTTCGACGTCGTAAGCCCGCAGCGCCTTCATGATGTGCTGAGTCGCTTCGACCTGCCGCTCGCTGCGCGCGCTCAGGAAATCGAGCACGGTGTAGCTCTGCGCCGCGTTGCGGAAGTAGTTGCCGACAATCGGCTGCAAAACGTGATCGACCAGATTTTGCATCGACCCCACCCGCGAGATCACTTTCGGTGCTTCGAGCGCGCCGACGTGGATCACCTGCGCGACTTCCAGTTCGAAAGCGAAACCGTCCGCCGAGCGCACGCGGATCGACGAGAGCCGCGAGTCGTAGGAATGCTCCTCGATGCGCTGCGCCCAGTTCAGGACGATGTTGGTGGTCGGCACCAACTCGACCTTCATCACCCGCGTGTTGATCGGGTGCTTGCCGGGATAGAGCGGCGTCGCCCAGACACCCTTATGCCCCGTATTGACCAGATCGCCATGCTTGAACTCCGACCCGCTGATGTCCATGTGCGCCTTGCCGATGAACGAGATCACCACGCCGACGTAACCGATTGGAATCTCCGTCATCGGGACTTGCTCGACGCGCACGAACCACGGATTGAGGTTCCACGAACCCGACAGCAGCACCTGCTCCTGCAACCCACGCTGACCGCCCGCTTCGATGAAGGCTTCCGCATTCTGGAAGTTGTCGTGATCGGGCAGATACAGCCCGGCGATCTCGCCCTCGGCAATCGGCGCGCCGTCGAGCGTCGTCACGATGCCGACCATGTCCGGCTCGACGCTGTAAACGTGCAGCGTATCCGGGTGCATTTCGTTGTGAGTCGCATTGTCCGCCGTGATCACGGTGAAGATCGCCGTATTGATCCGGTAGGTGCCCGACGTCAGAATGCCGAGCTGCCGCCCCTTCTCACCACCGTTCATCAGGAACTTGCGGGTATCCTGAAAATTGTCGCAGTCCACGACCTTACCCAGAATCCGCTCCGGCGGCACCGGCGCGCCCGCCGCCGCGACAATCAAGCCGATCTCGCCCTGCGGGATCACCGTCACCGGGACCTTGATCACGTTGTACATCCACGACCAGTAGCCAAAATGCCAGCCGGGAGCCAGCATATCCGCTTGCAGACCCGCTTCGCCATTGAGCGCGATCAACTGACCGGGCGGGAGCGCCGCCCCGCCGCGCGAGAAACGCTTGACGATAATGCCCACCTGCCGCTCGCCGATGATGACGAGTCCCAGCGTAATGCTGGGCAGCACAAACAGCGCGACGGCAATCGCACCGATCACGAGGATAGGAACGAGTAACTCGATCATGAGATTGACCTTTAGTTGTCCACACGCGAACGGTATGATCATCCGTCCGAGTGGCTTTCCCGTGCCCCCCACAATTTAGGGGGCAAATTAAGGATTTACGTTTTTGAGGATTGCACCAACTTATTCGGGAAAAATGTCTTTCACAGGTAAGCTGAAGCTGGGCAGGACATCACGGACATTCGATCATACTCCCGATTGCATGACGATTTTCCCGTTGCGAATACAGAGGGTATCCGCAGCGCGTGGAACCATCGTCCCCGACGACCACAACAGGAAAGCAAACTCGCCTTCAATTTCGAGCTGGTCAACCTGAATGTTTGCCAGAACTTCGGCGGGCACCCCATTGACGACATTGGTAAAATGCGTCCGTATCGCCTCGATGCCCCGAAGTACGGTTCCCTCCATCATCATGATGGCATCGTCGGCGTAGTCGGATACTATTGCCTCAATATCCTGATCGCGCACCGCCTGTAAATGGTGCGCGAATACGGCTTCGGTCGTGTTTTGCGACTCTGTAGTCATCACCGCCATCTCCCATCGATAAAGTAGTAATATATAATACATTATGGATAGGTTTTCAGATAGTAGGCAAATTCCCCACTGCCCGGAGCGCCGCGAGGATCGACCTTGCCCACGCCTCGATGTTCTCGACGTAGCGATCTTCCCCACCCGCGACCACGTCCGCCGCGCGCATCGTCCACACGACCGGCGGATCGTAGCTGCCGTGATGCCCCGCCGTGCCGGTGACCTTGTAAGTTCGCTTGCCAGAGTCAACTTGGTCGCGCATCTGGCGGCGCATCTGCTGAGGCGTGACTCCCCCTTCGAGGAAGTCGATCAACTGCTGCTGCGCGAACGCCAGCGCCTCCGGCGAGTACAAGCTCGGATGCTGCAGGTGATAGCTCAGCACCATCAAGTGATGGACGCTGCCGAGGTGTTCGAGGTCGGCGAGTTCCCAGAAGCCGAACTGATGGAAATCGTCCTCGCAGGTGACACCGTTCGACCAGTCCGCGCCGCATTCGGGACAGACTGGTTCTGTATTCTTTGCGTCTTTCACTTTATCTTTGCGTCTTTGCGTTAAAGCTTTCGTCGCTAACCGTTGAGCAGGCGCTTCGCGGCATCCGCCGCTTCAGCGCGCGCGACCGTGACTTCTTCGCCGTCCTTCAGCCGCTTGAACTTGACCTGCCCCGCCGCGATCTCCTCGCTGCCGAGCAGCGCGACCAGCGGAATCCCCTTCTTGTCGGCGTAGTTGATCTGCTTGCCGACGCCCTTATCTTGCAAATATAGCTCCGTATTGACGCCGCCCGCGCGCAGCTCCGCCGTGAGCTTGGTCGATTGCTCGCGCGTATCATCGCCGAAGACCGTCACCAAGGTCTGCACCACCGTCCCGCCGATCCCCGCCGGGTACAAGTCGAGGATGTCCATCAGGTCGATGATCCGCTCGATGCCCAGCGACGTGCCGACCGTCGGCAGGCTTTCGCCCCGGAACAAGCCGACGAGATCGTCGTAGCGACCGCCGCCGGTCACGCTGCCGAGGTTCGGCTCGGTGATGATCGTCTCGAAGATCGGTCCGGTGTAGTAACCGAGTCCACGCACCATCGTCAGGTCGAATTCATAGTTGGTCAGCGAGACGCCCGCATCACTCAGGTGATCGGACAGTTCGCGCAGTTCGGCGATCGCCGCGTGCGCCTCCGGCATAGCATTCAGCACGCCTTCGAGATAGTCAAGCTGCTCCAAGCCGGGATAGCGCGCCGTGATCAGGTCGATCATCCGCTTGACGATCTCGTCGGGAATCCCGCGCGCGATCAGTTCGTCGCGCACGCCATCCGCGCCGATCTTGTCGAACTTGTCGATGCTGCGGTACAAGTCGCCCAGCGCTTCACCTTGCAAGCCCGCGTACTGACCGATGGCGGTCAGCAGCTTGCGATTGTTGATCTTGACCACGAACTGCTTGAAGCCAAGCCGCTTAAGCGCCGTCACCACCAAGCCGATGATCTCGGCATCGGCATTCATGCCGGACACGCCGACGATGTCGGCGTCACACTGGTAGAACTCGCGGTAGCGCCCCCGCTGCGGACGTTCCGCCCGCCAGACCGGGGAGAGTTGATAGCGTTTGAACGGCAGCGTAATGTCGTTCTGGTACTGAGCGACGACCCGCGCCAGCGGCACGGTCAGGTCGTAACGCAGCGCGAGCGCTTCCTTGCCGCCGGGATGCTGCGCATTGAAGATCAGCTTTTCGGCGTCCTCGCCGTATTTGCCCATCAGCGTCTCGTGGAGTTCGAGGACGGGCGTTTGTAGTGGCTCAAAGCCGTAGAGATGGAAGACCTCGCGCACAATGCCGAAGACGTACTCGCGCTTGATCATTTCGTTGGGCAGGAAATCGCGCATCCCTTTGGGCAGGCGGGGCTGGATTTTGGGCTTGGGCATCGGCGGTTCTCCTTAAAATTGTCGTAGTGTAGGGGCGCAGCGCGCTGCGCCCCTACGATATGGATCTGTTTGAGCATAAAAAAAGCGCAAACTCACGTCCGCGCTTAGGTTTCACACAGGGTCGAACGCTCGTCCTAGTCAGACATCTTCAATCAGATGATGATGGTGGCGTTCGCTGTTGTTCATCAGAACATCTCTTACCAACATTGCTCACAGTATAAACGTCGCGGGGATGGATTGCAAGCGACCCATTAGGGCAAACGCATCAAATCCGGCACCGAGATTATAATGGCTCACAAGGTTTTTGTAGGGGCGAACTTACGTGTTCGCCCACTGGAGCAGACACACAGGTCTGCCCCTACAGAACAGCGGTTGACTTTTGTGACCCGAACGATAATTTTGATGCGTTTGCCCTGAGCGACCAACCGAAGTGGTTGTGGGGAAGATCACGTAGGGGCAGAACTAAATTCTGCCCCTAGCGGGCGCGCACCTTGATGCACGCCGACTTTAATCCAGCTTTACATCACGCCAAACAATCGCGGCGCTTACTGCGCGACCGTCCATTCCTGAATCTGGTTGAAGCCCCAGTTACCGGGAACGACGTTGCCCACCCGGCTGGAGAAAGCCGTATAGTTGACGGCGTCGCTGATGAAGTCGTAGGCGACGTCATCATGGACGATCTTCTGAATTTGCTGGTAGATCGGCGCGCGAGTCGCGGCGCTGCAATCGACATTCGATCCCGCCTGCGCCAGCAGATTATCCACCTCGGGATTGATATAGGAGGCGAAATTGAAGCCACCGTTGAGCACGTCCTGATGGCTGTTGAGCAGCAGGTTCGACAATATCTGCGGTTCGGGCGTATCCCACGAGGCGCTCAGGATCATGGCGTCGAAACTCTGCGGGTAGGCTTTCTGCGTGACCAGCGCGCCCGTCTCCATCCCCTCAACATTGACCTTGATGCCCAACTGACCGAGCTGATCCTGAATCAGCACTGCCATTTCATCGGAATTGAAGCGTCCGGGGATATAGTCGAGGCTGAACTCGAACGGGACACCATCCTTCTCACGAACACCATCGGCATTGAGCGTCCAACCGGCGGCGTCGAGCAATGCGGCGGCAGCTTCAGGATCGTAAGCATAGGGTTTGTCTTCGTTATCGAACGCCCACGTGATCGCGGGGGAGATGGTGCCCACCAGCCGACTGGTGCCTTCGCCTTGAAGCGTGACCGCCGCGTCTTTATCCCAGCCCATCGCAATCGCTTGGCGCACGCGCACATCGCCGAAGAATGGATTCGGCGCTTGCTCGACGAGGTTTCCGGCATCGTCGTAAGCCGACACGGGACTCGCTGGATCGGCGTTGTTGAGGATTAACATGGTCACGGCGTTGACGGTAATCGGGTAAACGCTCACGTTCGACTCGCCCGACAGTTGATCGGCGGCATCGGCGGTGATCTGCGCATAATCGATGTCGCCGGTGATCAGCCCCTGCGTCATGACTGCCGGATCCGGGATGATCTGGATGACGAGCGTATCGAAGGCGGGTGTCCCCTTCCAGTAAGTCGGGTTGGCGTGGAAGCGCAGGAACTCATCCGGCGACCACTCGTCGAGGATGTACGGTCCGCCACTGATGTCAGGCTTGTTGTTGAAGTCCGAGGACATGAAATCGCTGAAATCCGCGGCGTACTTGTGCGCCGGCAAAATCATGGTCGAGAGATTGCCCCAGACATTGCAGCTCGGATCGGTCAGCACGATCTCGAAGGTCTTGTCATCGATCACGTTAAGCGCGCTAATGTTTTCAAGGAAGCTCTTGCGGATCGTCTCGACGTCCGGCTGAGCAATCGCGTCGAAAGTGAACTTGACGTCTTGCGAGGTGATCGGCGTGCCATCGCTCCAATTGGCGTCGTCACGGATAGTGAAGGTATAGGTCAAGCCATCATCGGAGATCGTCCATGAGGTCAACCCCGGTTTGGGCAGCCCGCTGTCGGTGTCAATGTCGAAAAGCGTGGGAAACAGGTAAGATTCCGCAATCGACGAACTCGACAACGACTGCGTCACGGTATTGAAGTTCTCGATGTCGTTCGGGAACGCTTCAACCAGCGTCGCCGATTTGTCCTGCGCCACCGCAGCGCCAACACTCAGCAGCAGGGCTAAAAGCGCCAAAGACATCAATAGCCTAAGTTTCATGGTTTTTCTCCTTGATATAAGTGTGCTGCACTTGATTGTACGCAATTTAACAACAAATTGCGCAAATTCAAACAAAATTTCGCACAATTCGTTGCAGGAGTTTACCGTGATTTCTTACGAATACGGGGGAATAAGCGTAATTTCTATTCGTCGAGGTGACTTCGTAGGTCGCCTCGACGGGTGAAATTTCGATTCAGTCGCCGCAGACGGCGGAGGCGGCACACGCCTGCCGTGCCGTTTCACGCAATTGATCGTAATGGGCGTGCTCGTGCTTCAAGCCGAACAGAAACGCCGTTTTCGCATTGACCTGCCCGTTGCGCTCGACGAAACGCTCGGAGAGTTCGCGGTAGACGTCCAAATGCGGCGGATCCGCCCACGCATCGAGCGCCGCCAGCCGCATCCGGCGGCTTTCCTCGATCCGGTGAATGACCTGCGCGCGGGTTTTCAGGCTGTGCCAGTCCGTTTCGTAACGCAAGCGCGGTTCGCGCGGATAGGCGACCCCGCGCCCAAGGATCGCGCTGTAAGCCGCCCACTCCTCGCACGTCGCGGTCACGTGGGCGACGACGTGCGCCAGATTCCAGCCCTGATAGCGTTCCTCCGGCGGTGCGAACTCGTCGTCGGCATAAGGATCGTCGGGGAAGAAGGTCACCTGCGCGTCGTCGGCGTCGCCGATGATCGACAAAATCGCATCCAGACTTTCGTTCGTCGCCTGCCGCAGATCGGCGAGGCTGAACTGCTGCGCAAAATCCGCAAGTTTGATTTCGAAAGTCATTCACCGGGGTAAAGTCGATCAGCACGAAAACGCCTCCTTAGTCATGATGCTAACGGTAAAGGAAAGCCAAAGCGAAAGCACCCCGACGAAAACGCCGCGTCTTCGGTGCGTCTTTTCCTTTTAACGTTTCACTTTTAGCTTTTGACTGTTCTTTAGAGGCGCGCACGCCGCGAAATCTTTCGTAGTGTTCAGTTTTTGCGCCGATACCCCACGAAGATCCGCTCGACCGGCGTCCAGCCGAGATAGCGCGGTGGCGTCCACGTCGGCGCGGGCGCCAGTTTCTCGACGTCGAGATACGGGTCGCGGCGAACTTTGTCCCAAGCGTGAATCACCAGCCCGTCGCCGACGTGCAGCCCGACGTGTCCCCAATTTTTGCGTTCACCATCCACCAAGCCGGAACAGGCGTAGAAGACGAACGCACCAAGTGGTGGATCCGCCGCTCGATTCTCCGCTGCGCCGTACATATCGGCGGACTCCTGCGCCGAACTGCCGCCGAAGATTTCGACGTCGTTGCTCAGCTCGTAAGCGTCCTCGACGAAAGCGAGACAGCGCAGCGGATAGGCAGTCGAGCCGGTCTGCGCCTGTGCCCATGCAATCGCCTTGTTGATGTAGTGTTCGAAGTCGTCACTCACCGTATTTTCGCAACCTTTCTTCCCGCAAATTGTAGCGCGAAATCTTTCGTAAAGTCCCCTGCCCGGTGGTAGACTAGCCGGAGAATTAAATGGATCTTCGGTCATCAACAAGGATATTTCCATGCTTACCCCTGTTGAACAAATGCTGTTTTTGATCCTCACCCTGCTAGCGCTGGGGGCGACCTACGCCGGTTTTAAAGAGATGGTGCAGATCATCGGGCGCGGACAGCGCGAATTGTACCTCGACCGGCTGCCCGCCCGCGTGCTCACGGCGCTGCGTGTCTACCTGACCCAGAATACCACGCTGAAAATGCGCCGCCGCTGGATCACGAGCCTATTTCATCTCGCGGTCGTCTGGGGCTTCACTTATTACTTCCTCGTCAACGTCGCCGACGTGATCGCCGGGTTCACACCGAACTATGTCTTTCTCGCCGATGCGGGCATCTTGGGCGGACTGTATCAGCTTGGCGGTGACCTGTTCAGCGTCGCCGTGATTGTCGGCGTCGTCTACCTGATGATCCGGCGCTTCTATTTACCGTCGCGCAAGGAACTGACCTTTCACGACAACGTACTGCTGCATCCGAAAGTCAAGGACGGCGCCATCCGCCGCGACTCGCTGATCGTCGCGTGGTTCATCCTGATCCACGTCGGATCGCGCTTTCTCGGTCAGTCGGTCGAAGTCGCCGCGACCGGCGGCGACGTGCTCCGCCCGTTCGCGACGCTGGTATCGCCGTTGTGGGGCGGCTTAAACGCCGACGGGCTGCTGGTGATGCAGCACTTGTTCTGGTGGCTGGCATTAGGGGCAATTTTGCTGTTCATCCCCTACTTCCCCTACACCAAACACCTGCACCTGATCATGGCTCCGATCAACTTCCTGACCCGCCCGCGTCGCACCTCGCTGGGTGAAATGGAAAAGCTCGACTTCGAAGACGAGAGCCGCGATCAGTTCGGCGCGAACAAGCTCGAAGACCTCGACCAGACCAATATTCTCGACGCTTTCGCCTGCATTATGTGCAATCGCTGTCAGGATGTTTGCCCGGCTTACGTGACCGGCAAGGAACTCTCGCCCTCAGCGCTGGAAGTCAACAAGCGCTTGCTGATCAAGGATCAGATGCACGAGTTGGCGGCAGGCGCACCCTCGGCTCACCCGCTGATGGGCTTCGCGCTGAGCGAGTCGGCGGCATGGGCGTGTACCTCGTGTGGCGCGTGCATCGACATCTGTCCGGTCGGCAACGAGCCGATGTTCGACATCCTCGGCATCCGGCAGGACGCCGTGCTGACTCAGGGCGAGTTCCCGGCGGAACTGCAAGGCGCGTTCAACGGCATGGAGCGGCAAGGAAATCCGTGGGGCAATCCGCGCGGCGACCGTTTCCGCTGGGCGAACGGCTTGGACGTACCGACCGTCGATGACAACCCGAACTTCGACGTGTTGTACTGGGTCGGCTGCGCGCCGAGCTACGATCCGCGCGCTCAACTGACCGCGCGAGCGTTCGTCAAGGTGCTGCAAGCGGCAGGCGTCAACTTCGCCGTGCTCGGCGAGCGCGAGAACTGTACCGGCGACTCGGCGCGGCGAGCGGGCAATGAGTACCTCTATCAAGAACTGGCGACGGGCAACGTCGAGACGCTCAACGAGGTCTTCGGCACCAAGCGGCGGCGCATCGCCACGACCTGCCCGCACTGCTTCCACAGCCTCGGCAAGGAGTACCAGCAGTTCGGCGGCGATTACGACGTCGTGCACCACACCGAACTGATCGACGAGTTGATCAGCGACGGCAAGCTGCCTAAATCGGCGCATCCGGCGACTCAGCCGAACGTCACCTTCCACGATCCCTGCTATCTCGGTCGGCACAACGGCGTGATCGACGCGCCGCGCGCCGCGCTCCACGATGCGGGCGTCAACCTGATCGAGATGCCCCGGCACGGCAAAAATTCGTTCTGCTGCGGCGCGGGCGGCGCTCAGTTCTGGAAAGAGGAAGAACCGGGCGACAGCGCCGTCAACGTGACGCGCTACGAGGAAGCCGCCGCCACCGGCGCAGAGATCGTGGCGACCGGCTGCCCCTTCTGTATGCAGATGTTCGAGACGGCGAAATCGACCGTCGGCGGCGAGGTGATCGTCAAGGACGTCGCCGAACTGATCGCCGAGCGGCTGCCGGAATAAACGTCCAATTGAGTAAAGATTTTTCAGGGACGCTCCCAAGCCGCGAGCGTCCTTTTTGATCGTAGAGCAGCCGTAGATCAAGCAACAGCCGCGCGTGAGGATTGGTGTCAGAACACAGCGCATAATGAGTACATATACATTTCTATTTTGAAGGACTCAGCCATGCGCCGCCCCGACTTTCTGCTCAGCTTGATTTTTCTCCTCATCGCCGCCGTCACAGCCCCTACAGACAGCCTCCGCTCAGGATGACATTCTGAACAGTTGCGGCGTTTTACCCAACTCGTATAGTTACGCCAACTTCGACGTTTTATACAAACCGGACAGCGTGATCGTGCGCTACGAAGCGCGCAACCAGCGCCTTATCCTCGTGAGCTGGCATACAGGCTCGGTGATTCGAGAGCTTGAGACCTCGCTCGTCGCGTCCGAAGCCACTCATTTTTGGTGGTCGCCGACCTGTCGCTACCTCGCCGGGATCATCGATGACGAGCTCGTGATCTGGGATGCGATCAACGGCGGACGAGTGAGAACATTTTCCAATGACGCTGATCTCACCCTCGGCTTTCCTTTCTACAACATTTCATGGAATCCCGAGGGTGACTCACTCGTCTTCCGAAGAATCAGACAGGCGTATCTGTGGCATTTCACCCAGAGCGATCCGATTTCTCTGAGCTTCTCAGGCGACATCCCTCCCGCCGGGATGTGGGGGCGTGCTTTTTACGTCGCTTGGCAAGTTGAATGGGATAATCAGCGCGATCAAGTGCTGCTGACCCACCCAGACGCCAATGGCGACGCCATCGTCGCCTACGATCAGCGAACCGGACAGCAAATCACGTTCTTCCACAACGCCGGTCAAGAAGGCGCATTGATATTCAGAATCACGCCGGACGACCGCAGCGTGCTCGTCTTCACGGCAGAAGAGTATTCGGTTTCGAGTTACCTGAAAGCGATAACGGTGTGGGATCGCGACACGATGGAACACGTCACTGTTGACGCGAACACTCAATCAGCAGTACTACCGACGGAGGTCGCTCTAAGTCCGAATAAGCGCTATTTGGTGCTTGCGCGTCTCGGGACAATGCGTGTGTGGGATTTGAACAACCTCGCCCCCAACATCAACGACCGCGATCCGATTGCTCGCTATAAAATCGAGCCGAACACCGTGAGCGTGCGCTTCGTCAGCGAGACGGTGGTCGAAACGACCAACTTTCAAGAGGAGAATCAGCACTGGGACGTGCTCACCGGCGAACCCGCCCCGTAAGCAGCGTGCTTGACAATTTATTGTATAGTTAAGTAGCAATTCAATATAAATTAGTATAGGAATAAGATCATGGGCGTTCCGACGGCAGGCGTGCATCACCTCGCGCTGACCGTGACCAATACGGCGCGGTCGCGCGAGTTTTACAGCAAATACTTAGGCTTCAATCACTTGATGGATTTAGGACCCAAAGTGATCATGAGCAACGGCACGCTCATCATGGCGATCAACCCGCCACCCGACCCGGCGCAAGCGCTGATGAACGACACTTTCAGCGAGCACCGCGTCGGGCTGGATCACTTGAGTTTCGCCGTCCCCGCCCGCGCCGATCTGGAAGCAGCGGCGGCGCTGTTCGACGCCGACGGCATCGCGCACGGGACGATCAACGACTTGGGCGAGTACGGTCTGCCGATCTACGTGATGGCGTTCCGCGACCCCGACAACATCCAACTCGAACTGACCGCGCCGAAAGCCTAACTTAACGTAAGTTATAGGGGCAGGTTTGAAACCTGCCCCTACACCAGTGATCAGACCTCAGACTGATATTCGAACCAGTCGAAATCGGCGGGAGCGGTGCTCGGCTGACCGTTTCCGGTCGCGTACAGACCGATGTAAACGCCGGTGAAGCCGCCCGACACTTCCGACGACAGGAAGCGCGTTGCCCCGGTTGCCAGCGTCCGCGCGGGCTGATCGCCGACGCGGTAGCTGAAGCTATAGACGTCTGCCGTCGCCGCGATCTGCAAGGTGACGGTAGTCGCGCGGATCGGCTCAGAAGCGACGACCGAACTTAAATCGCCAATGCGTCGCCGGACGAAGACGACGCGCTCGCCCTGCTCCCGCAGCACACCGATCTCGTAGTGATGCCCCTCGCTCATGAAAACCGTTAGTCCGGCTTCCTCGCCGTCCACCTGTGGATCGAACGCCAGCAGAGCGCTCGCTATGCAGTCGAAATGCTGCTGCCGTCGCCCGACGAAGACGACCGCGTCGAGGCTGTCGAGATTGTTCGCCGAGCCTCGCAGCCGCAGCCAACCGGGACGCTCCGCCAGCGACCAGTGATCGGCGTTCGGCGCGCGCAGGAAATTCCAGTACGGCTTGAGCGCTGGAGCGTCGAAATCATCACGCGCGGGTTCAGGCTGCCAGAGGTGAGGCGGCAAACCCTCGACCGCCATGTCAAGCTCGACCGTGCCTTCGTGACCGATCTGGAACCAACCGTCGTCAGACCACGTCACCGGCGCGAGGAAGGTCTCGCGCCCCAAGTGATGGAATCGAGGATAGGGTCCGGTCTCGCGAAAAGCGAGAAATACCGCCCACCAACTGCCATCCTGCGCTTGCACGATGTCGGCATGCCCCGTGCCTTGAATCATATGTGTGCCGCGATTGCGGTGCGTCAGGATCGGGTTCTGCGGGCACGACTCGAACGGTCCCCACGGTGACGAACTGCGCGCGAGCGTTTCCATGTGTCCCTTTTCGGTGCCGCCCTCGGCGATCATCAGGTAATAGGTGTCGCCAAATTTGTAGAGATGCGGCGCTTCAGGATGCCGCCCGCCGCTGCCCTGCCAGATCAGGCGCGGTTCAGTCAGCAATCGCCCGGTCGCGATCTCGATCTCGGCTTGATGAATCGCGCCTTGCATCGTCCACGAGAAGTAGACGCGATCGCCGTCGAACAGGAACGACGGATCGATGCCTTCCTGATCGATCCAGATCGGCTCCGACCACTCGCCCGCTGGATCGCTGGTGGAGACGTAGAAGTGTTTGCCCGCCGAGACGTTGGTCGTGATCATGTAGAAGACGCCATCGTGATAGCGGATGGTCGGCGCGTAGATGCCGCCGTAACCGCTGGCGCGATCCAGTGGCAGCTGCGACTCGCGCGTCAAGCAGTGCCCGATCTGCCGCCAATGCACCAAATCGCGGCTGTGAAAGACCGGCACACCGGGGAAATACTGAAACGTGCTCGTGACCAAATAATAATCTTCCCCTACCCGGCACACACTCGGATCGGGGTAAAAACCGGGAATAACTGGATTCTGATAGTTCATTGCTATGAATGTCCTTTAGTAAGTCGCGCGTTTTTCGCCGACAATCGCCCAAATATGTTTGCCGGGACCGAACGGCTCGTGGGTGACGACTTCCAGACCACAGTCCGCCATGATCCCCGCCTGATCGTAGAGGTAATCGCCCATCCGCTCCCACAGCCGCGCCAAGAAGATGCCGAGCCGGTTGCCGTCGGGCGGCAAGCCAATGTCGATCAGCACGACCCGCCCGCCGGGAGCCGTGACGCGCGCCATTTCGCGCAGCGCTTGCGGCGCATCGGGGAAGCCGGAGAAGGCAAAGGTGCTGACCACCGTATCGAAGCTGTCCGCCGGATAAGGCAGCGCGTAGACGTTCGCCTGCGCGATCCGGCTTGTCAGCCCGTGCCGGATCAAGCGTTGGCGGGTGAAGCGACACATCCCCCACGCCAAATCGATCCCGGCGCAGCTTGCCGCCTGCCGCGCCAGTTCGACCTGCAGTTTGCCGGGACCGAACGAGACTTCGAGCACGCGCTCACCCGGCGGTACGTAAGCCAGCGCGTGGCGCACCAAGCGCCACCACGCCCCCAACGTCAGCACGTCGAGTCCGTTGTAGACCGGCGCGAGCGACGTGTATAGAACCCGATTGAACCAGCGCAGCCAGCGCTCCTGTGAGCGCGTACGCGGCTCCATGATCGCCTCCTAACTTGTGTAGACCTCCGGCTCAAACTCCAATGTGGCGAAGTAATCCGCGACCGTCTCGGCGCGGCGGATGCGCTCGACCGATCCATCAGCGCGCAGCAGCAGTTCTTGCGGACGCAGCCGACCGTTGTAGTTGAAGCCCATCGCCAGACCGTGCGCGCCGGTGTCGTGGATGATCAGCAGATCACCGTCCGCGATGCGCGGCAGCGACCGCTGGACGGCGAATTTATCGTTGTTCTCGCACAGCGCACCGACTACGTCAACCACTTCCTGCGGATCGCCCGCGCCTTTGCCCAGCACGTCGACGTGATGGTACGCGCCATACATGCCGGGACGCATCAACGCCGACATGTTGGCATCGACGCCGACGTAAGTCCGGTAGGTCTGCTTGCGATTGATGGCGCGGGTGACGAGCACGCCGTGCGGACCGGTCAGGTAGCGCCCACTCTCCATGTACAGCGCCGGAGCGACGGCTGATGCCGCGCCCTGCTCGACTTGGAAGGCATGCAAGCAGCGCCGCCGCCTCGCGTCCCAACGCCTCGATGTCGAGCGGCGCGTCGTCCGGGCGATAGGGGATCCCCAGCCCGCCGCCGATGTTGATAAACTCGAAGTGAATGCCCAGTTCCCCCGTTATGCGCGCAGCGAGGTCGAGCAGCATCCGCGTCGTTTCGACCATGTAGCGATAGTCGCGCTCGTTGGAGACCAGCATCGTGTGCAAGCCGAAGCGGGTCACGCCCAAATCGCAAGCGCGGCGATAGGCTTCGACGATCTGGTCGTCGCTGACGCCGAACTTGGCTTCTTCCGGCTTGCCGATGATCGCGTTACCGGATCGCTGCGCGCCGGGGTTGTAGCGAAAGCAGAGCAAATCAGGCACGCGCGGCAGCTTGTCGATCAGGCTGAGATCGTCCAAGTTGAGGACACAACCGTCGTCGTTCAGCGCCGCGTCGAACTCGGCGGCTGACGTATTGTTCGAGGTGAACATGATCTCCTCGCCGCGCGCGCCGACCTGCCGCGCGAGGATCAACTCCGGGATCGAACTGCAATCGAAACCGAAGCCGAGATCGCGGACGATGCTCAAGATGCGCGGGTTGGGCAGCGCCTTGACCGCGAAGTACTCGCGGAAGGTCGCCGCGCCGGAGAATGCCGCTGGCAGCGCCGCGCCGGTCGTGCGGATGCCCGCCTCGTCGTAGAGGTGAAACGGCGTCCCGAAATGCGCGGCGATGTCCTCAAGGTGCGGAAATAAACGCTGCTGAAACGCATTCGACATCGGCACGATCAAACACCCTCGCCTTCAGGTAATCGACAATTGCGGCGAGTATAGACGCTTGCGCCAACGGATTCCAGCGCATTCGCTTTGCGAGAGTAGGGATTATTCACGGGCAAATCGTCGGTAGGGGCACGGCGCGCCGTGCCCCTACAAAACAATCTGAATATTCTGGTGTGCTCGTAGGGGCGTTATATATAACGCCCCTACCATCTCGCGCCCCTATTGCTTCCACAGTTCCCGCAGGCGATGCGCTGCCAGCTTGGGACGCCGGTCGCGCGTGAACACGCCCTTGTAGTTGTAACCGCCCATCCGCACCACCGCCTGCGACGTCTTAAAATCACACAGATTCCAGACGTGCTGCCCGACGACGAACGGCTTGGTGTCCAGCATCTCGATGTAGGCGCTCAGGAACGCCGCCTGATACTCCTCGCTGAACATCTCCGGCGGCTCGGCGTGATGTCCGGGGATCGTATCGGTGCCGAACTCCGACAGGATGAACGGACCGGGAAAACGCTCGTGCACGCGGTCGATCTCGCGCGAAAGCCGCGCCACGCCGACCTCGATTTGCCCCGACTCGGTGTACCAGCCGTTGTAACGATTCAGCGAGATCACGTCGACGAAGCGCCACGCTTCCTCGGTCGCGCCTTCGTGACTGACCAGCGTGACCGGGCGAGTCGGGTCGAGCGAATGCGCCAGTTCCGCTTGCTCGCGGAAGGCAGCGACCGCCGCCTCGCGGCTCGATCCTTCGCTGACCGGGAAATCGCCCGCGTAGTAGGCGGCGCGCGCTTCCGGCTTCGCCGTGTGCGGCTCGTTCGCCAGCGACCACATGATCACGCTGGGGTGGTTCTTGTCGCGGTCGATCAACTCGCGGATGTACTGCTGGCAGAGCGCATTACGCTGCTCCAGCCCCGGCTCGGTGAAGAACAGCCCAACCGCCGGGGTCTCGTCGATGATCAGGAAGCCCAACTGATCGGCGAGATCAACCATCTGCTCAGAGTAGGGATAATGCGAGGTGCGGAACGAGTTCGCCCCGATCCAACTGAGCAGCCCGTAATCCTTGACGATCAGCGCGGGCAGCAGCCCCTTGCCCACCACCGGAAAATCCTCGTGTCGCCCGAAGCCGAGCAGCTTGACCGGCGCGCCGTTGAGCAGCAGTTGATCGCCTTCGACCTTGATGGTGCGGATGCCGATGTCGAGCGTGTAGCTGTCCACCACCGCGCCCGCGCGCAGCAGTTCGACTTGCAGTTGGTAGAGGTTGGGCGCATCCGGCGACCACAACGCCGCATCCGAGACGGTCAACGTCGCGTCGCCGCTGGTGCTCTTGGCGCTGACGTCCGCGCCGTGACCGGTCAGACTGATCCGCGTCAGCAGATCGCCTCCGCCCTCGTGTTCGGTCGAGACGGTGACGATGCCGTTCGCGCCGTCGATTTCGGTCGTGACCGTCACGTCGGTGATCGCGTCCTGCGGCTGGGTGTAGATCAGCACCGGGCGCTGAATGCCGCAGAAGGGGAAGAAGTCGTAATTCGTGTCGGGGAAATCGACGCGCCCGAACGAGACACCCGGCTGCCCCGACAAGTTGCCCGGCGGCACGCGATCCGGCGCGAGCGCGCCGTCCACCCGCACGACCAACACGTTAGCGGCATCCTTGACCCGCTTCGTGATCTCGAAGGCGAAGGGCAGATGTCCGCCTTCGTGCTCGCCTAAGCGCTCGCCGTTGAGCCAAACCTCGGCGAGATAGTTGACGGAATTGAAGCGGACGAAAACCCGCTGACCGCGCCAGCCCCACGGCAGCGCGAAGCTCGTCTGATACCACGCGCTGCCGAAGTAGTCGCGCCGTTCGGTGATCTGGTCATTCCAACTGGCGGGCACGGCGATGATCTCGCCGCCGTCGAAGCCAGCTTCGACGCCGCCAGTCTCGTCCGGGTCGAATTGAATCCGCCAGAAGCCGGAGAGATCGATCATCTGGCGCGTGCTGCTGTTCTGTGGATAAAGCATGGTGGTTGTCCCTCTACTCGCTGGCGGATCGCAAGCCGGCATTCCCCCAGAAATCGAGGTCGCTGCCGCTCAGTATCGCCAAACTTTGCAAATAAAAATAGTCGCCGAACGGCAATAATCGGTCGCCAAAGCGGAGGATGTTGCGGCGCACCCGCTCGATAGCTTGGGCTAAGGGCGCTTCAATTGAGGCTGCGGACATGCCGGTTTACGTCGCTCCAATTGCCGCGCGGTGGCTTGCGCTGCGCCGCTGATTGGCGCGACGTTCGACCGCAGCAGCAAACCAACCATAATTGTAACGAATAACCGCGATCGCAGAGAATCCAGCGGATCCGGCTACTCGGCGTAGAGCCAAGCCCCAGTACCGCTGCGCAGCAGCACCCGCAGCCGCCGATACTCGCTGCCCTCGTAGCGGTCGATATTCGATCGAGTTCTTGCGGGCGTCACTTCGAGGACGCGTCCGCCGATGCTGCCGGTCGGATCAGCAACGGCGATGAAGTAGCTGCTGCCATCGATGACGATGTCGCCGCGACGGTAGCCGTCGAGTGCATCCGGCGTGCCTTCGGTGATCACGCCCGAAAATCCGTCGTTGAACGTCGGGATCTTGCAGGGTTCCGTAAACAAACAATCGCTCCATGATCGATTTTGCTCCGGCGGGGCGCGAAACGCTTGATCCTAACGCCAAAATCGACGGCGGCAAGTAGCAGAAAGAGCCGAAAGGATTTGTGCAAAATTAGGAGAAATCCTTGTGCGGTGTGTCCGTCCGAGATTCGTTATCCTCTGTTGAACTATTTGCAATGTTTCCTATGTATGGCTAAGATGTAACAATTAAGCTAAGGAAAGTCATGAGTAGCCAGCCGCAGAACTCACCCATTTTGGAGATCTCGCACCTGACGAAGACGTTTCGGGGCTTGCGCGCGCTCGACGACGTTTCGGTCAGCGTCGCGCGCGGCTCGATTCACGGCATCATCGGACCCAACGGCGCGGGCAAGACCACCCTCTTCAACTGCTTAACCGGCTATCTCGCGCCCACGCAGGGCAAAATCAGCTTCGAAGGACGCGACATCACCGGGCTGCGAATGCCCGCCGTGACGCGCTTGGGCATCGCGCGGACCTTCCAGAACATCCGCTTGTTCGGCGCGCTTTCGGTGCTCGATAACGTGCGGACGGCGCAGCAGTTGCGGACGAAGTTCGGCGTCTTCGAATTCTTGTTCAGCACCGGGTCATTCCAGCGCAAGGAACGAATGCTCACCGAGCAGTCGATGGCGCAGCTTGAGCTGTTCGGCTTGGCGGGCGTGGCGGATCGGCAGGCGACAAGCCTCGCCTATGGGATGCAGCGCCGCCTAGAAATCGCGCGGGCGCTGGCGACTTCGCCCAAGGTTCTGCTGCTCGACGAACCCGCCGCCGGGATGAATCACAGCGAGACCGACGCGCTGCACCAGATGATCCTCGAAATTCAACAGCGTTTCGACTTGACGATCGTCTTGGTCGAACACGACATGCGCCTGATCATGAACATCTGCGACCAGATTACCGTGCTGAATTACGGCGAGGTGCTCGCCAGCGGCGCGCCGGACGCCATCCGCCGCGATCCCAAAGTCATTGAGTCGTATTTGGGAACGACTCACCAACCTGCTGCATCGTAGTAAACCTCACCCCAAGCAACCTTCGGTTGCCATCCCCTCTCCACTGCGTAGAGAGGGGGAACAGGTAAGTCCCCTCGCCATGTAATGGAGAGGGGATTTAGGGGTGAGGTAAGAGAGAAACCAAGTTAGCGTACGTTCGATCAAGGATATTGACTGATCCAATGCTCCAAATCGAAAACATCGACGTTTACTACGGCAAAATCGGAGTCCTCAAGCAAGTCTCGCTGACCGTCAACGATGGCGAACTGGTCACGCTGATCGGCTCGAACGGCGCGGGCAAATCGACCACGCTGCGCGCGATCTCCGGGCTGCTGCATCCGCGCGCCGGGCGCATCCTCTACGACGGCAAGCCGATCGAGCAGCTTCCCGCTCACGAAATCGTGAACTTGGGCATCGTCCAATGCCCCGAGGGGCGGCGGCTGTTCGGTCACTTGAGCGTCAGCGAGAACCTGCGGCTCGGCGCGGTCACGCCGCGCAGTCGCGATCTGTACGATCGCACCCGCCGCGAGGTCTTCGAGTTGTTCCCGCGCCTTGAGGAGCGCAGCAAGCAGTCCGCCAGCACGCTCAGCGGCGGCGAGCAGCAGATGCTCGCCATCGGGCGCGCGCTGATGGCGCAGCCCAAGCTGCTGCTGCTCGACGAGCCGTCGCTCGGTCTCGCGCCGCTGCTGGTGCAGTCGGTCTTCGACATCATCAAGCGCATTCACGCGCAGGGCGTGACCGTACTGCTGGTCGAGCAGAACGCGTGGCAGGCGCTCGAAGTGGCGGATCGCGGCTATGTGATGGAGACGGGCAAGATCATTTTGGCGGACACGGCGGACGCTTTGCAGAAAAACCCGGATGTCGAACGCGCTTACCTCGGAGGAGCGGTATGAGCCTGCCTTTATACGCCTTGCAGCAGTTGATCAATGCGCTCAGTATTGGCAGCTTGTACGCGCTGATGGCGGTCGGCTTGGCGATGGTCTTCGGCATCCTGCGGCTGATCAACTTCGCCCACGGCGACATGATGATGAGCGCCGCTTACATCGCCGCCTTCGCGCTGATCGCCGGGATACCGCTGCCGATTGCCCTGCTGATGATGGTGGTCGGGACGGTGCTGCTCGCCATCCTGATGGAGCGCGTCGCCTACCGACCGATCCGCCACGCGCCGGAGGTCGCCGCCCTGCTGACCTCGTTCGCGGTCGGGCAGATTCTCCAGAACACGGCGCTGCTGACTTCGCGCTTCGCCCAGCAGCCAGTGCAAATCGCCTTCCCAACGATTGACTTCCTGCGCGGCGTCGTCACCGTCGGCGCGCTGACGATCCCCAAGGTCAACATCGCCAGCCTCGTGCTCGGCTTGGTGCTGCTCCTGCTGCTGACGCTGTTTGTCACGCGGACGACGCTCGGCTTGTCGATGCGCGCCGCCGCCGAGGACATCCAAGCCGCCCAGTTGATGGGCATCAACACCAACCGCGTGATCGTGGTCGCCTTCGCCATTGGCGCGATCTTGGCGAGCGTCGCCGGACTGCTCTACGCCGTCCAGACCGGCACGATCAACCCGGATATGGGGTTTTCGCCGGTGCTCAAGGCGTTCATCGCCGCCGTGATCGGCGGATTCGGTAGTATCAGCGGCGCGGTGGTCGGCGGCTATGCGCTCGGCATCTTGGAAGTACTGCTGACGGCGGTGCCCGGGTTGGGCGACATCCTGCCCGCCGCGACGACCGCCCCCGGCGTGATTGACTTCTTCAAGACCTATCTGCCGTCATCGCTGACGAGCTACCGCGATGCTTTCGTTTTCATCATCCTGATTCTGCTGCTGCTGGTGCGACCCGGCGGCATTCTAGGGACGTCCGACAATGATAACGCCCGCTGAGGTTGGTTGAATGTTTGCCAACGTACAACGCAATGGACTGCTCCTGCTGCTGATCGCGACCGTCACGGCGCTGGCGAGTCTCAACGCGGCGGGCAGCAACTTCTGGATTAGCATCATCATCAACTTGATGATCTACATCATCCTCGTCGCCGCGCTCAACCTGTCCAACGGCTTCACCGGCGTCTTCTCGCTCGGTCACATCGGCTTCATGGCGCTGGGCGCGTACATCTCGGCACTGCTGACGCTGCCGCTGAAGACCAAGGCACTCTACCTGCGTGATTTGCCCGATTGGTTGGCGCACGTCCACTTCGACGCCATGATCGGCGACTTCCCGATTGGTTTTCTCGCCGCGACGCTGATCGCCGGGGTGATCGTCTCGGTGATCGCGCTGCTGGTCGGCTTGGTGCTGATGCGGCTGTCCGGGCACTTCGTCGCGGTGGCGACGCTCGGCTTCTTGGTGATCGTCCGGGTCGTACTGGTCAACGCCGACGAGTTCACGCGCGGGTCGCGGACGTTCTCCAACGTCACCCATTACACTGATCTCTGGTGGGTGCTGGCGTGGTTGGTGATCACGCTCTACGTCGTCTCGCGGATCAAGTTTTCCGCCTTCGGGCGGGCAATGTTCGCCCAGCGCGAAGACCCTGCCGCCGCTCAATCGGTCGGCATCGTCGTCATGCGCCCGCGCCTGCTAGCCTTCGTGGTCAGCGCCTTCTTCACGGCGATCGCCGGCGCGCTCTACGCCCATTATTTGACATCATTCTCACCTAAGGTATTCTATTTCGATATCACTTTCCGCGTCATCACTATGCTCGTGATCGGCGGGATGGGGTCGGTCACCGGCTCGGTGATCGGACCGATCTTGATCACGGTCATTTCCGAAACGCTGCGGCGCATCGAGGACGTGACCCTGCTCTATGGGGTCAGCCAGATCGTTCTCGCCGTCCTCTTTATTCTGATCATCATCTTCCGCCCCGGCGGGCTGATGGGCGATCGGGAAATCAATTTCACTTGGATTTGGCAGCGGCTGCGCGGCGGACCACGCCTCAGCGCGGCGGCTGTTGAAGCGGGGGAAACCTCTGCTGTTGAGCCAGAGTCCTCATCTCGTAACTAGTTGTAGGAGCCTGAAAGATGAAGAACCGATCCACGCTCGTTCTCGTTCTCACCATCGTCACCGTCTTACTGCTCTCCAGCATTTCGCTGGTCGCGGCGCAAGACGAACCGATCAAGATTGGGTTGGGTTACGACCTGACCGGTGCCGAGTCCCCGCTTGACCTGCCTGCCGCCAACGGCTCGCTGCTGGCGATCAAAGAGATCAACGCCGCCGGTGGCGTGCTCGGTCGTCAGATTGAAGGCGTCTCGCACGACACGCGCTACGACATGGCGCTGACCGCGCAGATCGCGCAGCAGTTCGTCGAGCAGGATAACGTCGTCGCCGTCGTCGGCTTCAGCAACTCCGACTCGGTGCTGGCAGCCGGTCCGATCATCCAAGACGCGGGCATCCCCTTCATCACCGCCGGGGCGACCTCGCCGCTGCTGCCCGCGCAGGTCGGTGACCTGTTCTTCATGGCGTGCTTCGGCGACAACGTGCAAGCCGCCGCCGCTGCTGAATACGCCTACGCCAACTTTGGTCCCACCGCCTACCTGCTGACCGACGAAGGCGTCGAGTACACGACCCTGCTCGCCAGCTACTTCAAGGCGCGCTTCGAAGAACTCGGCGGCACGCTGGTGCTCGAAGACACCTATGCCGACGACGCGACCGACTTCTCGTCGCAGATCACCAAGCTGCGCGCGCTGAGCGAGCAGCCCGATTTCTACTTCCTGTCGGCGATGCCCTACAACGTCGGTCCGGTCGTGCTGCAAATGCGCCAAGCCGGTCTGACCGGTCCGATTGTCGGCGGTGACGGCTACGACACGCCCGACATCATCAGTGTTGCCGGTGACAGCGCCAACAACGTCTACTTCACCACCCATGCGCTGATGGACCCCGATCTCGGCACCGACGGCATCAAGAGCTTCATCACCGCCTACACCGACGAGTACGGTCACGCGCCGGAAAACGCCTTCGCCGCCCTCGGTTACGACGCCGTCAAGCTGCTGGCGGACGCCATCGAGCGGGCAGGTTCGACCGATGCGACCGCCATTCAGCAAGCGCTGATGGAGACGACCGACTTCCCCGGTATCACCGGCTCGATCACCTTCGGCGAGGGTGTCCAAATCCCGCAGAAGGGCGTGACCGTGATCGACATCAAGGATGAGAAGTTCACGCTGGCGGCGGAAGTCGTGCCGGAAGTCGTCCCGCCCGCGCTGCCGGAAGACTAAGCTTTACCTCACCCCAAGCAACCTTCGGTTGCCATCCCCTCTCCCTAGGGAGAGGGGGAATTATGGGCACGAGGATTTGTAGGGGCGCACCTGCGTGTGCGCCCAAATCAGGGCAGACACATAGGTCTGCCCCTACGTCGGATTTTCGCGTGCTGTAGGGGCGCAGCGCGCTGCGCCCCTACAATTAATCACCGTGATCTCGGAAAAATAACCGAGATCACCTGCTCGATTACGTTAAATGTGCCTTCTGACGATAGACTTAGGCTAAACCACCATGCCGCAGCCCCAGCCTTTTGCGATTACGGAAGAAGTCCTCCAAGCGATCAAACAGCAGCTTGACGAGGCGGGCGTCGAGTTCGTCCGCTTCGAGCAGTCCGACACGCATGGGATCGCCCGTTCCAAGACCGTGCCGACCCGCCACTTCGCCCGCTTTGCCACGACCGGCCTGAACTTTCTGCTCGGTCATTTGGGCTTCGACGTGCAGTCGGGCGTGGCGATGGGATCGGGCTATCTCGAAGACCTCGGCTTCCCTGATTCGCACATCTTCCCCGACCTCGACACGCTCGTGACCGTGCCTTGGGCATTCCGCACGGCGGCGGTCCTGTGCGAGCCACGCTTTCAGGACGGCACTCCGGCGATGGCAGCGCCGCGCGCAATCGCGCGGGGACTGCTCGGCGAACTGGCAGCGATGGGCTACGGCTTCTTCTCCGGCTTCGAGTATGAGTTCTATCTGGTCGATGCCGCAACGCGCGAGCCGCCCTTCCCCGGCATCCAGATTTTCACGACCCTGCGCAACAACTTCGACCCGGAGATCGTCGATCAAATCCTGCTGGACATGCCCAAAATCGGTGTGGACATCATCACGTCGAACTCGGAGTACGGTCCCGGTCAAATGGAGATCAACTTCGCTCCAGCGGCGGGCATCGCGGCAGCCGATCAAGCGTTCCGCTTCAAGAATGGCGTCAAGGAGATCGCGCAGAACTTGGGCTACATGGCGTCGTTCATGACCAAGCCCTACGCCGATCAATCCGCGAGCGGCTGTCATTATCACCACAGCCTGACCGACTTAGCGACCGGACAAAATGCCTTTTCGAATCTTGACGATCCTTTTGCCTTGAACGATACCTGCCGCTGGTGGCTCGGCGGACAGTTGAAACACACAGCGGCGATTTGCGCCTTCGCCGCGCCGACGATCAACTGCTACAAGCGCTATAAGCAGTGGTCGTTCGCGCCCACTAACGCGACGTGGGGCTTCGAGAACCGCACCGTCGGCGTGCGCGTCAAGGGGCTGAAGGGCGAAGGCGCGCATCTGGAAAACCGCATCCCCGGTGCCGCGTCCAACCCCTACCTCGTCATGAGCGCGATCATCGCGGCGGGCATCGACGGACTCAAGAACCAGATCGAGCCGCCCGCGCCGGTCGAGACCATCGCCTATGGCATGGAGGGCGTCGAGAACCTGCCCGCCGAACTGCCGCAGGCGCTCGACGCGCTCGAAGCCGACGCGCCGCTGCGCGACCTGCTCGGCGAGGAGTTCGTCAAGCTCTATCTCGCCGTCAAGCGCCACGAGATCAAGAAAGCCGCCGATCACGGCGCAGATGCGTCGGCGGCGGGCTTCCTCGATCTGGTCGATCCGTTCGAGGTCGAAGAATATTTTGAGTTCCTATAAGCGATGAGCATAGCGATTAGCTTTAGCGGTTCGTTTTTCGCCAATCGCTAATTGCTAACGGCTAATCGCTTCATTTGCGACTGAATCTGCAAAGAGAAACATCATGACCAAACGAAACTCCAAAACCGCGTCAACCCCCGCCGAAGCAGTCGTCCAACAGGCGGAAGCCGCCGGCGTGCAAATGGTGCGCTGCCTCTACACTGATAATGGTGGCATCATTCGCGGCAAAGTCACCCACGTGCGCGACCTCGCCAAGCGCATCAACGACGGCATCGGGCTGACCGTCGCCATGCAAGCGATGAACATGCTCGACCAGCTCGCGCCGGTCGAAGGGATGGGTCCCGTCGGCGAAATCCGCATCACGCCCGACCCGGCGACCTTCCGCGTGCTCCCCTACGCCGAAGGCGCGGCGGCGATGACGACCGACATGCTCAAGCTCGACGGCACGCCTTGGGAAGCCTGCCCGCGCTCGTTCCTCAAGCGGCAGATCGCGGCGGCAGCCGACCTCGGCATCACGCTGCAAATGGCGGTCGAGTTCGAGTGGACGATGGCGTATCCCAAACCCGACGGCGGCGGATTTGCGCCAATCGACGAGACGCTCTGCTTTAGCACGACGGCGATGACCATCGCCAACGACGTGATGCTCGCCATCGTCGACGCGCTCGACGACCAGAACATCCCGGTCGAACTCTACTATCCCGAACTGGGACACGGTCAGCAGGAGATGGCGATCCACCACAGCGACCCGCTGACTTTCGCCGACAACCACATTTTCATCCGCGAGACGATCCGCAACGTCGCCTACCAGTTCGGCTTGTTCGCCTCGCTCGCGCCGAAACCGTTCCTCGATCAAGCGGGCAATGGTGGGCACATCCATTTCAGCTTGTGGGATGCGAAGGGCAAGCACAACCTGATGTACGATCCCAGCGGCGATTTCAACATGAGCGAGACGGGGCTGCACTTCATCGGCGGCATCCTCGAACACCTGCCCGGCTTGCTGGCGCTGACCTGCGCTAGCTACAACTCGTATCACCGCTTGCAGCCGCATTTCTGGAGCAGCGCCTATACTGCGTGGGGTCCCGACAACCGCGAAGGCTCGGTGCGCGTCGCCAGCCGCTACAAGAGCGACGAAGAAGGCACCGCCAACGCCGAACTGAAAGCCGCTGATCTGTCGATGAATCCGTATCTCGCCTATGGCGCGCTGATCGCTGCCGGGTTGGACGGCGTGCGTCGCAAGATCGATCCGGGTTCGCCCACGCTGATCGATCCGGGCAATCTCAGCGACAGCCGAACGCGAACAGCTCGGCATCAAGCGCTACCCGACTTCGCTCAATGAGGCGCTCGACGCCCTCGAAGCCGACAAGGTGCTGACCGGTGCGCTCGGCGACCTGCTGGCGACCAGCTACATCGCCGTCAAGCGGCTGGAATATCAGAGCTTCAGCGCGCAAGATGACGCCTACGAAGTCAAGCATCATTTTTGGAAGTTCTAACCTCACCTGACCTCACCCCCCGTCCCCCTCTCCACTGCGTAGAGAGGGGGAGTAAACCGCACATGCACAGACAGGGGGTGTAGAAACAGCAAATAAGGTTCATGATGACAAAAATTGACCTATCCGACGTTCCAATCATCGATCACCATTCGCACGCGCTCAAGAAGCTGAGCGCGCCGCTGACGCTGCCGGAATTTCAGGGCTATTTCAGCGAAAGCCCCGACCCGGCGATCAAGGCGAACTACGTCCCCGACACGATCATGTGGCTGTGGGGCATCCGCGAACTGGCGGGCTACCTCGGCTGCGAGCCGACGCCCGAAGCGGTCCTCGCCGCCCGTAATGCGCTGCCGATCAAGACGCTCGCCGACGGCATGTGGAGCGACACCAACAGCGAGACGCTGCTGATCGACTACGGTTTTCGCGGCGCGGAGAACTACACGCCCGAAGAACAGCGGGCGACCTTCAACCAGAAGATCGAAATGCTGCTGCGCCTCGAAACCTTCGCGCAGGAGTTAATCCTGCAATACCCGACCTTCTCGCAGATGTTCGACGCCTACGTCGCCGGGGTCGAGGGCGCGCGCGCTAGCGGTCATGTCGGGCTGAAAAGCATCAGCGCCTACCGCGTCGGCTTGGACATCGAATGGACGAGCGCGCGACGATGCCATCAAAGCTTACGGGCAGGTCAAGGATCAGGCGGATCGCGAAGGCAGCATTCGCTTGGCGAACAAGCCGCTCAACGATTTCCTTGTGCTGACCGCGCTGGAGATCGCCAACCGCCAAGAACTGCCGATCCAGTTTCACACCGGCTTCGGCGACACCGACGTCGATATGATCAAGGCGAATCCGCTCTACCTGCGCCCGATCCTGCAAAGCGACCAGTTCCGCAAGGTGCCCTTCGTGCTGCTGCACTCGGCTTACCCTTACGTGCGGCAGTTGGGCTACCTCGCGGCGATGTACCCCAACGTCTACATGGACATCTCGCTGGCGATCCCGTTCATCACCACCGAAATCCCGCGCATGATCCACGAGGCGCTCGGCTTGACGCCGCTGACGAAGGTGCTGTATTCGTCCGACGCCTTCAGCATCCCGGAGATCTTCTGGCTGGCGAATCGCTGGGGACGCGCGGCGATTGAGCGGGTGCTCGGCGAGATCGTCGACGTCGGCGCGCTGACCGAGGCGCAAGCCCGTCACGCGGGCGAGCAAATCCTCTACGAGAACGCCAAGCGGGTGTATGGGCTGTAAAAAGCTGAACCACAAAGGGCACAGAGGACACAGAGGAAAAACGTAGAGGTATTTGAAAATCCTCAATATCATGGGACTGTAGGGGCGTTATATATAACGCCCCTACCAGAACAAAACTGAATATTCAGATACCCCCGACAATTGCACCTTACCCTCATGAACCACTTCTTTGTGATCTCCGTGTTCTTTGTGGTTCAATCTCACTTTTTGATGCAAGGAGCAAATCTCTTGACGCACCAGCAAAAACCCGCCACCACGACCGTGTGGGGCGGCGAAGACAACAAGGATTTCTGGCAGCGCTCGACGCAAACGCCGGTCGTCCACAGCGTCTCGTTCGGCTACCCCGACGTGGACGGCTGGCTCGACGTGGCGCTCGGCAACGAGAGCGGGCACATCTACGGGCGCAACACCAACCCGACCGTCGCCGTGTTCGAGGAGAAAGTCCGCCTGCTCGAAGGCGCGGAAGCCGCGACCAGCTTCTCGACCGGCATGGCGGCGATCAGCAACACGCTGTTTACGCTGCTGGCTCCCGGCGACCGCGTCGTCTCGGTCAAGGACACCTACGGCGGCACCAACAAGCTCTACACTGAGTTTCTGCCGCGCCTGAACGTCGAGGTGACGCTCTGCAACACGACCGATCACGCCGCCATCGAAGCCGAGGTCGCCAAAGGCTGCACCGTGCTCTACCTCGAAACGCCGACCAACCCGACGCTCAAGGTGCTCGACCTCGCGCGACTGGCAAAAGCGGGACACGACGCGGGCGCAATCGTCGTGGTCGACAACACCTTCGCCACGCCGATCAACACCAATCCGCTGGCGCTCGGCGCTGACCTCGTGCTGCACAGCGCGACCAAGTTTCTCGGCGGGCACGCCGACGCGCTCGGCGGGATCGTCTGCGGCTCGAAGGCGCTGATCGAGCGCATCTACCACTACCGCGAGATCACCGGCGCGACGCTCGACCCGATGGCGGCTTATCTGCTGCTGCGCGGCATGAAAACGCTCAGTCTGCGCATCCGGCAGCAGAACGCCAGCGCGCTGGAGATCGCGCAGTTCTTGCAGAGTCACCCGTTTGTCGAGAGCGTGTTCTATCCCGGTTTGGAATCGCACGAGGGGCACGAGATCGCCGTCAAGCAGATGCGCGGCTTCGGCGGTGTGCTGAGCTTCACGCTCAAGGGCGACGATTTCGACCGCGTGCGCGCCTTCTTGCCGCGCTTGAAACTGGCACACCTCGCCGCCAACCTCGGCGCGGTCGAGACGGTCGCCGGACCGCCCGCGACGACCAGCCACGTCGAATGCACGCGCGAGGAGCGCGCCGCGATGGGCATCCCCGAAACGCTGATCCGCTACTCGGTCGGCATCGAGGACACCGACGACCTGATCGCCGACCTGACTCAAGCGCTCGAAGGGGTGATGGAGTCCGCATGACCGACGCCATTTCTACCCCACCCCCGACCCCTTCCCGACTTCAGGGAGGGGAGCGTGCCCATCCGTTTTATGTGAAGACTCGGCGTTTGGAGAACTGGTGGAAAAGCGATGATTTCAAACAATCGTAACGACAATCTGCTGATTGCCACTCTCGAACCCCGGCTTGACGAGTACCTCGCCGAACTGACGACTATCGCCGGAATCGATTCGTATTCTTTCGAGCCGGACGACGTCAATCACGTGGTCGACTGGCTGGAAGCACGTTTGCAAACGCTCGGCTGCGCGATCACGCGCACGTATCCGTTGGAGGCTGGCGATAATCTGCGCGCCGATAAGTACGGGACGGGCAGGGGGCGAATCACGCTGCTGGGTCACAGCGATACCGTCTTCCCGCGCGGGACGGCGGCACAGCGCCCGGTCATGATCGACGGCGACAGGATTTTGGGTCCCGGCACCTGCGACATGAAAGGCGGGCTGCTGCTCGGCATCTACGCCATCGAAGCGCTCGAAGCGCTCGGCTTCACCGACTACGAGCGCATCACGTTTTTGATCGTCTCGGACGAGGAGATCGACGAGCGCTCGTCGATCCCGCTGATCCGCGAGGTCTGCCGCGAGTCGGACGCTGTCCTGACACTCGAAGCCGCCCGCGCCAACGGCGACATCGTCACGGCGCGCAAGGGCGTTTACTCGTTCACGGCGCAAGCCTTCGGGCGGGCGGCGCATTCCGGCGTCGAGCCAGACAAAGGGCGCAGTGCAATTCTGGCGCTGGCGCAGCAGGTGATCGCGCTGCACGCGCTCAACGATCCCGCACGCGGTATCAGCCTCAACGTCGGCTGGATCGCGGGCGGGCAGCAGCGCAACATCGTGCCGGATCACGCAACGATCCGCTTCGAAGTACGTGCTTTCAGCCGCGCCGACCTCGACGAGACGACTCGAAAAAGTGCTGGCGATCTTCGCAGATAGTCCCGTGCCGGACGTGACCTTCAAGGTCGAGTACGAACCCGTGCATCCGCCGATGCCGCGCACCGATGACGTCGCCAAGCTCGAAAGTATGGCGATCCAGATCGGCGCGGAACTCGGATTTTCGCTCAAGGGGACAAGTACGGGTGGCGCAGCCGATGCGGCTTTCGCGGTTGACGAAGGCGTCCCCGCGCTCGACGGCATGGGACCGATCGGCGGGCTGGATCACGGTCCCGACGAGTACATCCTCAAGAGCAGCATCGTGCCGCGCACGGCGCTGCTCGCCCGGCTGATCATGGCGATACCGGGCGCGTTCGGTGCCGCAGGTTGATGATCATAAGCCGGTATGTTCGGAAATTCGCAATCGATGAACAGGTAGGGGCGCACGGCTGTGCGCCCTGACGAAGCAATAAATCAGCCGTGTTAGTTGGTGTACTGCTGGAGATACTCGGAAATTGCCGGGGGCGGCAGGGTGAGCCGCGCCGCGCCGAGGGCGATGGCTTCCTGCGGCATCCCGAAAATGATACTGGAAGCCTCGTCTTGAGCGATGGTCATCGCCTGAGCGTCGCGCATCGCGCGCAGCCCGCGCGCGCCGTCGCTGCCCATCCCCGTCAGCACAATGCCGATGGCGTGTGCGCCATAATGCTGCGCGACCGATGCCAGCAGCACGTCGCCGGAGGGGATGTGCGCGACGTCGGCAGGAACTTTGGTCGTCGCAAAGCGGTGATCGGCGGTCAATTGCAAGTGGATTCCCCCCGGCGCGATGTAGACCGTGCCCGCCTGCGGCAGCTCGCCCGCCCGCGCTTCGCAGACCGGAAGCCGTGAGACCGTGTTCAACCAACTCACCAGCGAGGGGACGAAGTCCGCGGCAATGTGCTGAACGACGACAATCGGCAGCCGGAAGGCGGGCGCTACGTTCGAGAGGATTTGCGCGAGAGTTTGGGGTCCGCCAGTCGAAACAGCAATCGCCACAATTTCCGGCTTCACGTCGCTGTCGCCGTACTCGATCATCGTCGCCGGTGGCTGAGTTGAAACCGCCGCTGCGTCCGTGCGCCGGTGCCGGATCACGCGCACGCCGGACATCGCCCGCAGTGTATTGACGAATTCTTTGATCGAGTCTTCCGGGCTAAGCGTGTGGGTCGTGCCCGGCTTCATGATCACCGACACCGCCCCGGCATTGATCGCTTCGAAGGCGATGCTGCATTCGAGCGTGGTGAAATTCGCGCTGGTGACGATGATCGGCGTCGGATTAAGGCTCATGATTTCGCGGGTCGCGTCCAAACCATTCATGACCGGCATCATCACGTCCATCAGGATGACGTCGGGGTGCAGTTCCGTCACCAGCCGCACCGCATCGCGCCCGTTGCTCGCCTGCCCCACGACTTGCAGGTCACTCGCACCGTCGACGATGCGTTCCCAGAGCAGGAGCGTCGATTGATTGTCATCTACCAACAGCACTTTGATCGGCACGTTTAGTCTTCCTCGATGAATACAAGCTGCTGAACGGTTTTCAGCAGTTCAGCTTGGTCGAAACCACGCTTGACGATGTAAGCATTCGCCCCGGCGATCAAGCCGCGCTCGCGGTCTTCCCGGCTTTCCAGCGACGTCACGAGGATCAGCGGCAGGTCTTTGAAATCCGGGTTGCTGCGTAAATGGCGGGTGAACACGATGCCGTCCATGTTCGGCATTTGAATGTCCGACACCACCAGATCGACCGGCTGCTCGTCCAGCAGGCGCAGTGCCTCGACGCCGTCCGTCGCCGTGGTGACCTCGTAGCCCGCCATCTCTAGGATATTCTTCTCCAGCGAGCGGGTCGTGATCGAGTTGTCGACCACGAGGATCTGCGCGTTCCGTCGGGGTTGGGCAGCTTCGTCGTACTGAACCGCTACCCGCTTCGGTGCGCCCTTCGCCGCCCGCATTAAGTCGGCGGTGTTCAGGATCAGCACGGGATTGCCGTCGCCGAGAATCGCGGCACCGGCAACGTTGCGCACATGCTGCAGCGGCTTGCTCAACGGCTTGATGGCGAGTTCCTGCTCGGTCAACACGTCGTCGACGACCAGCGCCAACCGCTGCTCGGCGACCGCCATGACGACGACCAGCAGCGCCGACTTTCGTTCGGGCGTGCCGGGACGCTCCAACAAGCCCGCCAGCGACACCAAAGGCAGCGTCGCCCCGTCCACGGCGATCATCAACTGCCCTTGCACGCTGAAGCTCTCGCGGGCTTCGATGATCTTCTCGACCGAGAGCAGCGGCAGGACGTAGCGCTCGTCGCCCACCCGCACGAGCAGCCCGCGCATCACCGCCAGCGTGATCGGCACGACGAGCTGAATACTGGAGCCTTCTCCGGGCACCGTCTCGACGTGGATTCGTCCTTGCAATGCTTCCAACTGCTGGCGCACCACGTCCAGCCCGACCCCGCGCCCCGAAATCGCGTTGACGTGCGGCGAGGTCGTCACGCCGGAGATGAACGCCAGCTCGACAATGTCCTCGACGCTGGCGTGTTCGTCCAGTCGCTCACCATTTTGCCCGCTGCCCGCCTGCCGCAGCGCGTTCAGGTCAAAGCCCGCGCCGTCGTCCTGCACCGTGATGTGGACTTCCGCGCCGCGCTGCTGCAGCGTGACCGTGACGCTGCCCTCGACCGGCTTGCCGACCTTCGTCCGCTCCGCCGGGGACTTCAATGCCGTGACTGACGGCATTGCGCAGCATGTGCAGCAGCGGATCCTTCAGCGCTTCCAGCACCTTCTTGTCTAACTCGACTTCACCGCCGGAGAGCGTGAAAGCGACCTGTTTGGCTTCGCTGCGCGCCGCGTCGCGCACGGCGCGCTGCAAGACCGGCAGCAGCGATTCGAAAGGCACCATGCGCACGTAACGGACGCTGTCCTGAAGCTGCGCCGCGATCGATCCTAAGCGCAGCGTATCCTGCCGCAAATGCTGATCGATCCGGTCGATGTCTTGGAGCGTCGCTTGCATCCGCTCTTGATAGCGGGTCAGCAGTTCGGTCAGGCGCGCGCCGGTGTCGCCGTCGACCTGCGGCAGCAGAGCTTTGATCTCGTGCCAGACTTTCGGGCTGTCCTTGAGTTGATTACGGATCGCCAGCACCTCGGCGGCGCGCTGCTCGCTGTTCATCCGCGTGACCAATAACTCGCCCACCTGCGCCATCAAGTTGTCGAGCTTGGCGATTGCCACGCGAATCGTTTCTTCGCCGCTGGCAGCCGCCGGTCGAGCGCTGGCGTCGTTCGGCACCGCCAGTTGAGCATCAGCAGCGGGCGCGGTTTCAACCACCGGAGCTTCGGCGGCTGGTGGCGCTGGCACCGTCCCACTGACCTGCGCCAGACGGCTGATCAGCGGCTCGATAGCGAGGGTTTGCCCTGCGAGCAGCTGCCCGATCGTATCTAGCGCGTCGTAGAGGACATCGTAAGCGTCCGCCGCCATGTGATCCTGCGCGCCCTTCGCTTGCTCCAATACGCTTTCCAGCGCGTTTGCCACCTGCTCGATAGCATCGAGGCTGACCGCGCGCGCCGCCCCCTTCAGGCTGTGCGCCGCGCGAAACGCCTCTTGCAGCAGTTCCCGGCGTCGGACTTCTTCGGGGCGCACTTCCAGCGCCAGCAGCGCCAGATTCAGCGTTTGCAGATGTTCGGCAGCTTCCGCGTTGAAGGTTTGCAGCAGCTCTTGCAGGAAGTCATCAGGACTGGTCACGAAACATCCTTTGCGCTAGTAGGCATCAGCAAGCCGATAGCGGGCGGTCGCTTCCTGCATCCGGCGCGCCATATCGTTCAAGTCACGCGCGCTTTGCTCGGCTTGACGCGTGCTCGCTGCCGTTTGCGTCGTCGCCTGCTTGATGGCGTTCATCGCCGCAGCGAGCTGCACCATACCGTTATTCTGCTGCGCCGCGCTCGCCGCGATCTGCGCTGCCGCTTGCGACGACTCCTCGATGATTCCGGTCAACTGGGTGATCGCTTCGCCCGCCCGCTCGACCAACGACATGCCGACTTCAGCGCCCTTGCTGCCCTCCTCGGTGACCATCACCGCCGTATTGGTCGCCTGCTGAATCTCGTTGAGGATGTCGCGGACGCGCGCGGTCGCATCGCGCGACTGTTCCGCCAACTGCCGGACTTCCATCGCCACGACCGCGAAGCCCTTGCCTTCCTCACCTGCCCGCGCCGCCTCGATGCTGGCGTTGAGCGCCAGCAGCTTGGATTGACCGGCGATCTCGTTGACCGAGGCGATGATCTCGCCGATCTGCTGGGTACGTTCGGACAGCACCAGAATATTCTCGGCGATGCTCTCGACCCGCTGGCGAATGCTGACCATCCCTTTGACGGTATTGTCGACGGCTTCCTGCCCGTTATGGGATACGTCCAGCGATTGACGCGCGGTCAAGGCGACCGCCTGCGCACGTTCCGACGATTGGCTGACGGTCGCGCGGATTTCCTCAACCGTCGCCGCTGTTTGCGTCACGGCAGCATCCTGTTCCATCGTGCTGGCGTTCTGCTGGGTGGTGGTCGCCAAAATTTCCGCCGCCGCCGCCGAGACTCCGGCGGCATTCTCGCGAATTTGCTGCGTGATGTGGCTCAAGCTGTCCACCATCTCGTTCAGGTTCCGCCCCAACAGCACTAAGTCGTCGTCCGCTGCGCCATTCCCGGACGCCGCGCTGCCGAGGTCGAGCCGCTCCCGCAGATCGCCGGAAGCGACGTTGTGGACGAAATTCATGTAAGTCGAGATCGTCCGCTGAAGATCGGCTTTAGCCGTCGTCTCGGATTCGACCAAGACTTGCAGGTTATCGACCATACGATTGAAATTCTCCGCCACCGCGCCGATTTCATCGTGCGCCATGACCGGCGCGCGCTGCGTCAGATCGCCCGCGCCCACTTTCTGCGTAGTCGCCAATACCGCGTTGAGCGGCTTGGTGATCCCCCGGACGATCCACCAACTAAGCAGAATCACCAAGATCAAGGGCACACCGCCGATCACGAGGGTCACGATCGGTGCCGAGGAGACAAACGTTTCCACCGTGCGCCCGGTCGCTTTCAGAAAATCGACCTTTTGATCGCGAAACTGGTCATAGAGTTCTGCCAGCACGCCGAACTGCTGAGCATCCGCCCCGTTGATCAGGGCAATCGCTTCACTGGTTTGCCCCGCCCGCGATAAGCTGAGAATTTGCTCCTGATCGCCTTCCAGCCCCTGCCACACGGATAAAATCCGGTTGAAGCTGTCGGTATCCGCGCCGGGGTCGAGCGTCGCTTGAACGTCGGCGATTTCACCGCTGATTTCGTCGCGCAAACCGGCGATCACCGTCTCGACCTGCGCCTTCCCGGAGCTGGTGTCGGCGATCACGTGGAACAGCAGTTGGCGGTCAAGGTCAATCATGTCCTCGTACAGCCGAGCAAGGTTGATCGCCTCCAGCGCCTCATCGTCGGCGACTTCGGTCATCGGTTGGGCGATCACGTTGAGTTGGTTGATGCCCAGAAAACTCACCGTGATCAACCCGCCGACGAACAATCCGGCGAGCACAAGCAATCGAATTCGGATACTGATATTTTTGAACATCGGCAGGTAGCTCCTGTAGTGTCTCACCTTGATTTGCCCAGCCCTATTCGGAAGACTCATCGCCCGCGAGCCGGGGATCGGCGAGGATAGCGTTGACGTCGAGCAAGGCAGTGCCGTCCGGGAAGATGCCCCGTAGAACCTGCGCTTGACCAAGATTCATAGTTGGTGTAATTGGGTTCAGACGGCTGAGCGTGAGTTCGGCGATTTCGTCGATCGCTTCGACGCGGAAGCCGATACTCGCCTCGTCCGCAGCGACGACGATTAACGCCACGCCCGCCGTATCATCACCTTTCGGCAGCCCCAGCAGCACGCCTAAGTCCAGCACGGACAAAATGTGACCGCGCACGTTAGCGACTCCGGCGACAAATTCAGGCGCGCAGGGCACCGGGACGATCACGACATTTTGATAGACGGCGGTGATCTCCGTGATCGGCAGGGCGTAACGCTCGTGCTGAATGACGGCGACCAGCACCGTGATGGCTTCCCCCTCGTCGCCTTCGGGGGCAGTGGCTTCCACTTGAGTCAGCATTTCGGGATCGTTCATCATCGTCTCAACTCTGGTTCGGCAGATTCGCGAGCCGGGATTGCACCAGTTGGCTCAACGTCTCGACCGTCAATTCGTCGTTGTACGGTACCGCTGCTTCCGGCGGCAGCCGTTCGAGCAAGGTTCCGGCGAGTGCCCACTCGTAGGCGGCTTTGCGATACTTCCCCTGCTTCTCGTACACTTCGCCGAGCGTGAAGTGCGCCAAAACGCAGTTGCCGTCACAGTAAATCGCCCGCCGCATCGATTCCATCGCCGTCAGTTCGTCGTTCTGCTTCAGCGCGATCACGCCGCGCAGATAGTGGACTTCGGGACTCAGCCGGTGATGCTGCTCGGCTTGAGCGAGATAGCGCAGCGCTTCCTGCCACTGCTCCCGATCGGTCGCTTGACGCGCTTGCAGCAGCGGATCGGGCACGCTGGCGGCTCCATCGCGCGGACTGGCGGCAGGCGGGGCAGTCGATTGCGAGTGATGCGGCGGTTGGGAAAGCGCCATCGTCTCCGCGACTGCCGTTGACGGTCGCGGCGGCTCCGGCAGTTGGCGTTTTTGATACAAGACGGCTTTTTCGAAATTCTGCGGGATGAAATCCTGTTGGGGCACGTGGGCGGTCTCGGAGTGACCGAGCACCAGCCACCCCTGCGGGCGCAGGGCTTGGCGGAACCGCCCAATCGTCGCGGCGGTGGTCGCGTTGTCGAAGTAGATCAAGACGTTGCGGCAGAGAATGACATCCATTTCCATCGTGCCGTTCGTGAACGAGGGATAATCGTCGCTGGCAAGGTTCAGCGGCAGAAAGACGACCATCGCTTGGATCGACGGATCGATCCGGTACGTCGTCTGCTCGTCGGCGAACCAGCGCTCGCGCACGTCGAACGGAGTTTCGGCGCGGAACGACCACGGACGAAAAACCCCGCGTTTGGCACGCTCTAGGTGATTGAGATTGAGGTCAGTCGCCAGAATGGTGATGTTCCACCGGCTGAAATCCGGCAGCAGATCGCGCAGCAAAATCGCCAGCGTATACGGTTCTTCTCCGGTCGAACAACCGGCACTCCACAACCGGAGTTCTAACTGTCCTTCGGCACGCCGCTGCTCGATCAGTTCGGGGAGAACGGAATAGCGCAGCGCAGCGATCTGGTTCAAGTCGCGGAAGAAGTACGTTTCCGCGACCGTCATGATTCGGATCAGCTTTTGCCAGATCAACACCGTGATCGGCTGCTCGGCGAGCTGCTGCAGCAGTCCATCAAAATCAGGGGCTTCGCCAACGGCGATCAGGGCTTCGGCGACGTCGAGCACGTCCTCGCGCTGATACTCGTTGAGCGAGAGCGCTAAGCGCGCCTGAATGAGATCAAACAGCCGATCTGCGTTCGGAAAAGTATTGGACAGCATAGTATTGCGCGACGATGCAGTGATGATTCTACCCGTCTTCGGACCGAACTAATGAAACTCGAACGATGTTAGTGCAAGGCGCCGCTCACGTACGAAGATTTGTCGGTGGTCACGATACCGAGATAATCCCGAAAGCACAGAGCGTCCGCCACAAATCTTCCCCGGAGTTCTTATCTTTACGGATGTAGTGATCGGCTCCATTTTCCAGCCCTTTGAGCAGGTCTTCGGTGCCGTCGCGCTTGGTCAGCATAATCACCGGGATCTTGGCGGTCACGGGATTGCGCTTGAGATGGCGCGCGATTTGATACCCGCTCATCGTCGGCAGATTCACATCCAGAATCACCGCCGCCGGCTGGCGTTCAATCACGGTGGAGATACCGATCGGTCCGTCGTCGCAGATGATCACCTCGACGCCGTATTGCCGGAGATAGAGGGCGACGGCTTTCGCCTGCGTAGGGCTGTCCTCGACCAGCACGACTTGACACGAGTTCGACATGTGGCTTCCTTTGGTCAGCGCTGTCCGGCGGCGATTGCGCGCATCCACCAGACGGAGTAAACGTGATGTTGAGGCTCGTACATTGACTAAACTTTGCCCGGATCAACAGCGGTCTCCGGGAATGGACAATAAAGGTAAATATAAGATTACCTGTCTATCTCATTATATATCACGCTTTCGTTAATTATCACTTTTCTCAATTGTCCAAATCTGAAAAATTCTTCACATTTCGTTAAGTTTACGAATCAAAAAGCTGCGGGGCTGATTCCAGCACTCGCAGCTTGATTCCGGTCGTCCCGGCTCACAGGGGGTGAGCGCGGCGATATTCGCGCTAGCTCAAAGCTCCATCGGGTGACGCTTTCGCCCACCCCAAGCTGATCCGTCCGCGCTCCTGCTCCACGCTCAAGATTTCCACCTGCACGATGTCGCCCACGCTGAGCACCTGCCCGCGTGGAATTTGACTGCGATGCAGCAGACCGTCCTGCTTGACGCCGATGTCCACGAACGCGCCGAAATCGACCACGTTGCGCACCGTGCCGCTCAGGATCATCCCCTTTTGCAATTCCGCCATCGACAGTACGTCGCGGCGCAGCAGCGGCGCGGGCAAATCCTCGCGCGGGTCGCGCCCCGGACGAATCAACTGTTCGAAGATGTCTTCGAGCGTGGGCACACCCGTGTCGAGTTCGGCTGCCAGCGCCGGGATCGACTGCTGTTGGCGCAGCGCCGTCAGCGCCGCCCCCCACTCCGACGGCGGGGATTGCGGACTGAGTCCGGCGCGTTGGAGCAGTGCCGCCGCGACCGCGTAGCTTTCGGGGTGAATGGCGGTCTGATCGAGCGGATTCGCACCATCGCGGATGCGCAGGAAGCCCGCCGCCTGTTCGAAGGCTTTCGCGCCTAAGCCGCTGACCGCCTTCAAATCGCCGCGCTGGGCAAAGACGCCCTGCTGATCGCGGTACTCGACGATGCGATCCGCCAGTTTGGGTCCAATCCCGGCGACGTGAGTCAGCAGTGCCGCCGACGCCGTGTTGACGTCCACCCCAACCCGATTGACGGTCGTTTCGACCACGCCGTCAAGCTGTTCCGCCAAACGCTTCTGATTGACGTCGTGCTGGTACAGTCCAACGCCAATCGCCTTCGGCTCGATCTTGACCAGCTCCGCCAGTGGATCGAGCACGCGGCGGGCAATCGACGCCGCGCCGCGCAGGGTCACGTCCAAGTCGGGCAGTTCGGCGCGCGCCAACGGGCTGGCGCTGTAGACGCTCGCGCCCGCCTCGTTGACCATCAAATAATGCAGCTGCGGATCGGCGGCGGTCAGTTCGGCGACCAACTGCTCGCTTTCGCGCGATGCCGTCCCGTTGCCGATAGCGATCAGGGTGACGCCGTAGCGGTCGATCAAGCCGCGCAGGGTATGCAGCGACTCGTTCCAGCGGCGCTGCGGCTCGTGCGGATAGATCGTCTCGGTCGCCAGCACCTTGCCGGTTTCGTCGATGACCGCGAGCTTGCAGCCGGTACGATACGCCGGATCCAGCCCCAGCACGATCTGCCCTTTGAGCGGCGGCTGGTTGAGCAGCCCGCGCAAGTTGAGCGCAAAGACGTTGATCGCGTGGGTTTCAGCCGCTTCAGTCAGCGCCGCCCGCACGTCGCGCTCGATCGCCGGTAGGACAAGACGACGCGCAGCATCGGCAATTGCGAGTTCCAACTGCTCTGCCAGCGGCGAGCGCCGATCCGCCCGAAACGCCGACTGGATCGGCATTGACCAGTCGCGCTCGGCGACGTCGAGCCGGACGCGGAGCACCTTCTCGCTTTCGCCGCGATTGATCGCCAATACCTGATAGGGCTGGATGCGGTCGACGCGCCCCTCGAAAGCGTAGTAAGTCGCGTAGACTCGTTTCTCGTCGGCGGCATCCTCGATCTTCTCGCTGTGGAGCACGCCCCACTTGAGCGCTTTTTCGCGCAGCGTCCCGCGCACGCCGGCGTGATCGTTGATCGTCTCGGCGACGATGTCGCGCGCCCCGGCGTAGGCATCGGCTGAGGTCGGCACATCGTCGTTGAGGTAGGGCGCGGCGATCGCGTCCAGCGATTGGTGCAGCTTAGACTGCTGGAGGATCAAATCCGCCAAACCCTGCAAGCCGCGCTCGCGGGCGATGATGGCGCGGGTGCGGCGCTTGGGGCGATAGGGTAAATAGAGGTCTTCGAGCGTCGTCAGCGTCTCCGCTGCGTCGATCTGCGCCCGCAGTTCCGGCGTGAGCTTGCCCTGCGCTTCAATGGTCGCCAGCATGGTCGCGCGCCGCTCGTCGAGCGCCCGCAAGCGCGCCAGCAACTCGCTCAGGCGGCGAATCTGGTCTTCGTCCAGCGCGCCGGTCATCTCCTTGCGATAGCGGGCGATGAAGGGCAGCGTGTTGCCCGCATCGAGCAAGTCGATAGTGGCGCTGACCTGTGCCGGACGGACGTCCAGTTCTTGTGCAATTTGGTTACTGTAAGTCAAAGTATCGTCCCGACTGTACCCACGGATTCATCAGCGCATCCACGCTAACAGAAAACGCGCCGACCGTCTAGGGAAATCGCCGGAGAATTGACCTTTCCTACGCGCGTGGTGGGTTTCGTTCCATCCCGCTTACCAGTGAGAGATCGGGTGTGACGTTGGTAGGGGCACGATATATCGTGCCCCTACCCGGAAAATCGAGGAATTGATCGTCTATTCAGCCGTCATGCGATAGTCGAACACCGCCGGGAGCGGGAACTCGCGCTCGACGCGCTGACGCAGATCCTCGTCCAGCGGGATGTTTTCGCTGCGGCTGAGCCGCTCGGCTTGATAGCCGAACCAGAGCTGAGTCAGCAGTTCCTCGCCTTCTTGATAGTCGGCGATCTCGAAGCCGCTGGCGAACAGCGCGCCGACCCGTTCCAGATCGCCGGTCGCCAAGTCCGCTTCGATCTGGAGGAGCTTTACTCGCCCGACTTCGCGCAATTCATCCGGCAGCGCAGCCAGCAAATCGACAAACTCGCCCGCCTTACCGGCGTCGAGCAGCGCCCGCCCGGTCTCGATCAGCAGCGGCAGCAGATCCGGACGCAGCGCTTGCGCCTCCCGATAGTAGGCGGCAGCAGCCTCCACCTTCCCTTCACGCTGAGCAATCACGCCCAGATTGCGCAGCGCCCACGGCGTTCGTTTCCGCGCCAGTGATGTCGCCCATGCTCGCAGCGCGCCCACCAGATCGCCCGCGTGCAGGCGCATTTCGCCGAGATGCAGCCACGCTTCCCAACCCGCCAGCGGATTCTGCTGGACGGCGTGCTCCAACAGGACTTGCCATTCGCGCTGCACCAGCGTTCCGCCGACCGGATCGTCGGCGTCATTGTCGGGGAACTGACCGGTTTGCAGCAGATCGACCCACGGCTGCTGCTCGGATCCCAGCGTCCGGCTGAAGTCGAGACCTGATCCCGCGAAGGGACGTTCACCGGCTGTTTCGCGCCGCAGCGCCTCCAATGCCCCCCACCCTGATCCGCGCTGGAGCACTTCCACAGGCGGCTGATCCTGCCACGCAGCGCCACGCTGATATTCCGCCTCGAATTGAGCGGCGGGCGCGAGGCGTTCCAGTTTTGTTTCGACGGCGGCGCGAGCGGCGTCCCAATCGTCACCGTGTACCGTCTGCGAATCGGCTTCCAGCAAGCCGTAGCCTTCGAGCCAACTGAGATCGGCGCGCGGCGGCAGCTCGGCATATTCAAGCTGGGTCGGCGCCAAGCCCGCTTGGATTTCCAGATAGGTCTCGCCGGGTCCGTTGAGCCACTCCTGCCAGCGCTTGCCGCCCGCCGCCGTACCCCACAAGAACAGCTTGCGCCCGCGCAGCGCCGCCGTCGAAACTTGGATCAGTCCTTTGCCGTCGACATCCAGCGCGCTGATCCACGGACGCTGTCCTTCGGGGAGCAGGAAGAAATAATCCGCCGAGCGGCGACCGTTGGTGCTGTAGGTGATGTCCTGCCCATCGACGACCGGCACCGGCACCGTCTGCAAATCGTCAACCGACAAGGCGAAACGATAGGCTTCCGGGGCGGGCACGAGCACGCGCACGTCCTCGCGCTCCGGCACGGCGATATTCGACCACCAGTAGATCGGGATCGCGTGATCGAACGGGTTGACGATCCGCACGCGGACGTAAAGCACCGGCGAGTTCTCCGTCAGATAAGCGTCAATCTGGTAGGCGACTCCGCGAATCCGCTCCCACTCGTACAGCCGCAGCACCGGCGTACCGTCCGGCGCAGCGACGCGCGCGGCGAAGACCGGCGAGCAGGTGAACGGCGAATGCCCGATCACGCCGATATTCCACTCGACGCCGCCGCTGAACCACGCATTGCGCAGCGCCAAGTTCGCCGGTTGCAGCCGCGAGTTCAGGTACAGGAGTTCGCGCCCCGACGGTTTATGCACCAGCGACCACAACCGCCCGCCGTAATCGAGCAGGAAGGTCGCGCGCAGGAGGTCATTTTCGAGCACGGCGACCTTGACTTGAGTCGGCTGGCGCTGGCGCGTGTAATCATCTTGCAGCGAATAGGGGAGATAGTCCGGCAGATACCCGGCTAACGGATCGCCTTCCGGCTTGCCTGACAAGGCGGGCTGCATTCGCGGCGCGCCGAACGGCGGCAGTGGGTTATCTGCTCCGAGGGTAGCAGCCGAAATCTGCCAAGTGTCGATACGCAGTTCGTTCACAGGGTCAATCCAAGGGGAGTAAAGTGCCCCGGCAGCCGGGGCACTCTGAGGGTCTAAAGCTACTTGACTGAGCCGAGCGTGATGCCGGAGATCATGCGTTCCGAGAGCCAGATGAACAGCAGCACCGTCGGGACAATGACGATCACGACCCCGGCGAACAAGCCTGCCCAGTCGCCCGAATAGGTCATCGAGTTCTTCAGGGCGTACAGGCTCAGCGATAAAGGACGCTTGTCCGGGTCTTGGATGAAGATCAGCGCGAGTTGGAACTCGTTCCACAACCCGATGAAGTTGAAGATCGCCGCCGTAATCAATCCCGGCGACGCCAGCGGCAGCATCACCTTGCGGAACACGTCGAATTCATTACAGCCGTCGATCACCGCCGCGTCTTCCAGTTCTTGCGGCAAACTGCTGAAGAAGCCGGTCAAGATGTAGACCGTAAACGGGATCGATAGGCTGACGTAGATGAGGATGATTCCCGGTATGGTATTGATCAGTTTGAGTCCGGCGAGCAGCGCAAACAACGGGATGAACAACAACGGATACGGGATACCAATCCCCGCAATGTAGATCATCGTCAGCAGACCGCGACCTTTGAACTTGGCGCGGCTGAGCACGTAAGCGGCGGGCGCGGAGACCAGCAGGATCAGCACCACGGAGATACCGACGATGATCAGGCTGTTGAGAAACGCCTGACCGACGTTGGAATTCGACCAGACGCGCGCGTAATTGACGAACTGCGGGTCGGTCGGAATCTCGAAGGGCTTGCGGAAAACGTCGCGGTTGGTCTTGAGCGACGCCATCACGACCCACGCGATCGCCACGATGGTGAACAATGACCAGCCACCAAGGAACAAATAGGAGGGGAGAAAGCGGAGCCAAGAAAAGCGCGCCTTACGCGCGGGCTGCGCCTTGGTTTTTTCGAGCGTAAGTGATTGCTGCTGTGCCATCGGTTTCCCCTCCTAATACTGAACGACTTCGTGGCGGGTCAGGCGGCGAATGATCAGCACGATCAGAATAACGACCAGCAGCAGCATGACCCCGACCGCCGTAGCGTAGCCCAAGCGATAGATCGGCTCGCGCTGACCAAATCCGAGGATGTAAGAGTAAACCGCGACGGTATAGGAATTGGGGTTCGGTTCCAGCCCCGTGAACGAGAATGGGAACTCGAAAATCTTGATGGCGTGAATGCTCCACAGCACCATGCCAATGGCGATCACGTCCTGCAAGAGCGGAACGGTGATGTGCCGGAACTGCTGGAACTGATTTGCGCCGTCGAGCTTAGCGGATTCGAAGAAGTCCGGCGGAATTTTATCGACGCCCGCCAGCAGCAGCACCAGATAAAAGCCCACTTCGATCCAGATGATGGCGATCATCATCGAGGCGAAGATGGTATCCGGTCCCAGCCACGTGAATTTCGCCATGTCGTTCAACCCGATTAGCTTGAAGAACGACGCCAGCAGCCCGTTGTTCGGCGTGTACATGTAGCCCCACAACGTCGTCAAAGCGATCACGGCGATGATGTTGGGCAGAAAGATAACACCCCGAAAGAACTTCTTCCCGCGCATCCCGGAGGAGATCATCATCGTCATGATGAATGCGAGGGCAAAGACGATGATGCCGCCGACGATCAGAATAGCGATGGTATTGCCCATGCTCTTCCAGAACAACCGGTCGTTCAGTAATTCCTGAAAGTTGGCAAAACCGATGAACCGCATGTCCGTGCCAAAGCCGCTCCAGTCATAGAAACTGTAGACGAGCGCTTGAATCGTCGGGACGAGGAAGAAGAAAAGATAGAGCGCTGAGGCGGGCAGCAGAAATAGGATGATAAAACGATTTGAAATCCGCATCTAACTTCCTCAAATAAGTATTGCTTCACTACTTGATGTGGATGAGGGCGGAAAGACTCCGCCCTCATCGGTTTGCTGACAGTACTGCGCGCTAACTATTTCGCCCAGTATGCCTTGCTTTGCGTTGCCATGTTATCGACGAACTCCGCTGGCGTAATCGTGCCGTGCCAGAGATCCGTCATGTTGGGCCAAATGATGGTGGTCAGGAACTCGGCGTTGTTGGCATAGACGTTGTCAACGTCACCGTAAGTCGCGGTCGCCGTCGAAGCCGCTGCCTGCGCATCAGCAATGATCGGGTTCCACGTGATGTACTTGTTGGTCACGCCAACCAGCGCTTGATCGGTGAATTCTTGCTGAATCTCGTCAGACATAACAAAGCGCAGGAAGTCGAACGCCTCATCCGGGTGCGCCGTATCTTTGTTGATCATGAAGGAGAGCAGCAGCGCGTAAACGTCGGTCGTCTTGCCTTCACCGCCTGCGATCGCCGGGAAGGTGAATCCACCCCACTGGAAATCGGGATCGGTTTGGTTCTGCAGTTCGACCGGCAGCCAAGAGCCGACCAGTTCCATCCCTGCCTGCCCAAATGCCAAGGTCTGCTGACCTTGGGGCCAAACGTAACCGACGGTCTCCGCCGGAATGCAGCCCTTGTCCCACAGATCGCGGACCATCTGGGCAGCCTGCAAGACCACTGGATCGCGCCACATTTCGCCGGTCGTATCGGCAGCCACTTGACGCAGCCAGCCCGGTCCCTTGATGCGCTCGATAATCTCGGTCAGATAGAACTGCATGTAGCCCGGCTCGTTGCCTTCAGCGGCAATCGGAGCATAACCGGCATCATTGAGCTGCGTGCAGACGTTCAGCAGGTCGTCCCACGTCTGCGGGACTTCAGCGCCCGCTTCCGCGAACACGCGCTTGTCGTACCAGAATTCGACCGTGTTGTAGATGTAGGGCAGCAGATAAGTCTTGCCGTCCTGCGGGAACATGTCGAGCGTGCTGGGCAGGAACACGTCAGCCAGCGCCCCGTCATGATCGTAAGCGGGCTGCTGCAGATAATCGTCCAGTGCGAGACCGAACCCGTCTTTCATCAGTCCACCGGCAATTTGGTCAGCGTCCTGATCGACGATGTCGATGACCGTGCCGCCGCCGATCGCCGTCCGGGCGAGCGTCTGATTCTGGCGACCGTTCCAAACGGCACTGATGGTGACGTTCGGGTGCAAGTCTTGATACTTGGCAATTGCATCTTGAAGCACCAGCGCTTGCCCTTCGGTCTCGTTCCACATCGACCAGTAGACCAGTTCAACCGGGTCGCCCTGCGCGCTAATCGAAGCAACGCCGAGGACGCCGATTAGAGCAATGCTGAGCACCAAAATGAGTAAAACGGGCTTTCTCATCACTAATTCTCCTAAAATCTAAGCTAAGTTCCAGACGATAGACGCTGTATCGCGACTTTGGACAAATACACCTCCTTTACCAGAAACCATTCGGCACCGAACGGCGCGGTTACGTCATCAATTCGTCGAGCGAAATCACGAAGTCGAGATTCGCGGGTTGATCCGGGTTTTGCCCCCGTGCCAAAGCATGGTAGTACGCCATCAGTTGGGGGATCGGGAGATAGGCGACCGGTCGCGCCCACATCGGCAAGTTCGACGCCAACCGAACGACGTTGATCGGTTCGGGCAGTTCCGCCGAGTAATCGCTTTCGGTGAGCGCCAGAATTTGCGCGCCGCGCTGCTGCATCTGCCGCAGGACAGCCGTCTCTTGGTGGTGAGCTTCTTCGGAAACGAAGCCGACCAAGAGCGTATGCTCGTCGACCATCGACATGGGACCATGACGGAATTCGAGGAAGTGGAATGCCTCGCTGTAGGAAAGCGACATCTCTTTCATCTTCAGCATCGCTTCGTTAGCGATGCCGTAGAGCGCACCGGAGCCGAGGAAGAAGAAGCGCTCGATTGTGGGGTCTTCGCCCAGCCGCTTGGCGAGATCACTGTACTCGCTCAACAGCCGTGTGACCACTGACGACAGCCCTGCCAATTGGTCGAGATCGTCCCGACCGGCGCTGAACGCACAGATCGCTTCCACGACGATCAACATGCTCGCAAATGAGCGCGTTTGCGCAACGCTCTGCTCTTGGGCGGCGTCGATGGCAAAGGAGAGGTCGGCTTGCTGCGCGAGCGTACTCTCGCTGGCACAGTTCACGCTGATGACCGGGTTGCCGGTGCGCTCGCGGAAGACGCGCATGGCTTGGACCGTCTCGGTGGTTTCGCCGGAACGCGAGATTGTGATCAGCAGGGGTTTGGTGTTGGGCAGAAAGACGAAATCGGGCAGCAGGGCGATTTCCGATGCCGGATACGCTCGCGCGTTGATTCCGGTGAATTGCTGAAACAGGGCTGCTCCGGCGACCGCCAAATAGTGCGTCGAGCCGCAGCCAGTGAATAGGACTCGGTCAAAACCGCCCGCGTTCCAGAGCGCTTTCAGGGCGTCAGCTTGCTGGCGAAACACCGCAATCGCTTCGTTCCAGATGGTGGGCTGGCTCGTGATTTCCGCAAAAGTGTGTGAACCGTATTGGTCTGTCAAAATCTGCCTTTCGAAAAAATCTAGTCCCTAACTATTGGCTCAAGCTCGCGAGCAGGTCGAGCGTCCGCCCGATAAATCGATCGCGCATTGGGCAGCTTGGCTGCGCAGTCTTTTACCTGATCATAGTTTATTTTTGAGCGATGTCAATCAAACCAACCATAAATCGGATTGATTTGCTCACTTATAGGCAAATATAGACATGCTTTTGTGATTATATTTGATTGTATTTGACAATTTTTCAGCCTTGTGCTACACCTCAAGTTAAGTTCGGCTCCGAATTTTTAGGGTCGTTTTGGCTATGACTACCCCGATAACTTATTCCGGTCTAGAGCGACGTGAACAACTGATCCGTTTCGTGGAATCGCACGAACGGGTGACGGTCAACGAGATTTGCGAGACCTTTCTCGTCAGTCCGGCGACCGCACGGCGCGACCTTGAGGCGCTCGAACAGGGAGGCAAAGTCCGCCGCTTTCACGGTGGCGCGCTCGCCGTTCGCAATGCGCCACCCGAACCCCCATTTGTCGAGCGATCCGAAGTTCAAGCGGAAGAAAAGCGCCGGATCGGGCAGGCAGCCGCCGCGCTGGTCAAAGATGGCGAGACCGTGCTGCTCGGCAGCGGCACGACCGTGTTGGAAGTCGCCCGCAACCTGCGCGAGCGCAACAACCTCACGGTGATGACCAACTCGCTGCTGGTCATGAACATGCTCGCCGACGTCCCCAACATCACCCTGATCGGTCTGGGCGGCATCCTGCGGTCGTCGGAGAAGTCGTTCATCGGGCACTTGACGGAACAGACGCTCAACGAGCTGCGCGTCAGCAAGGTGATCATGAGCATTCGCTCAATCGACCTCGACACCGGGCTGACCAACGATTACCTCCCGGAAACGCAGACCGACCGCAAAATCCTCAGCATCGGTCGTGAAGTCATCATGGTTGCGGATCACACCAAGTGCGAGCGCGTCTCCAGTGTTTTCGTCGCCGGACTGTCGATTGTCCATACCTTCGTGACCGATACGCAGGTACCGGTCGAATTCGCCTCAGCCCTTCGAGAATTAGGTGTCCAAGTTATAACTGTTTGAAAGGTCGCCAAGAATGACAAGCAATGCTGGTTCTCAGGACTTGAACCTCAGTGATTTCAAGCCGGTGCCGAAACTGGTCACGCGCGAGACCAAAGTAGCTAAGCCGCGCTTTCCGGTGATCGACGCCCACAATCATCTTTCTTTGGAGGGTTTCGGCGGTTGGGATAAGCGACCGGTCGCCGAACTGCTCGACATTCTGGACGCGGCGGACGTGCGCGTCTACGTCGATCTCGACGGTGGTTGGGGCGAGGACATCCTCGAAACCCACCTCGATCACTTCAAAGCCGCCGCGCCGGATCGTTTCCGCGTTTACGGCGGCGTCGCTTGGTCGAAGTGGGCGGAACACGGCGACCGCTTCGGCGAATGGGCGGCGGATCGGCTGCGGAAGCAGGCGGCGCGCGGCGCGCAGGGCTTGAAAATCTGGAAACCGTTGGGACTGACCGTGCGCGATCAGAACGACAAGTTGGTCGCGGTGGACGATCCCCGGCTCGATCCGGTCTGGGCGGTCGCCGGTGAATTGAAGCTCCCGGTCACCATCCACATCGCCGATCCCGCTGCCTTCTTCGACCCGGTGGACGCTCACAACGAACGTTGGGAAGAACTGGCTGCTAACCCCGATTGGCAGTTCCCCAGCCCGCCCTTCCCGCCCTTCCTGAGCATCGTCAACGCGCTCGCCAACGTCGCCGCGAAACACCCGGAGACGACCTTCGTCGGCGCGCATTTCGGCTGCTATGCGGAAAACTTGGAGTGGGTGGGACAGGTGCTCGACCGCTGCCCGAATTTCTTCGTCGACATCAGCGAGCGGATCGCGGAACTGGGACGCCAGCCGTACAGCGCGCGGCGCTTCTTCCTCAAGTACCCCGACCGCATCCTGTTCGGCACCGATCGCCCGGTCGAGGAGCACATCTATCCGGTGTACTATCGCTTCCTCGAAACCGACGACGAATACTTCAGCTACGGCGTCGAGGAGGCACCGCGTCAGGGTCGCTGGCGGATCTACGGGCTGTATCTGCCCGACGACGTGCTGAAGCAGGTCTATCACGACAACGCGGCGCGCCTGTTCGGGCTGCCGAGTATCTAATCAACGCAAATGTCAGTGCCGCCGGGGGATCAAATCCCCCGGCTACGAAATCAAGCCCGCTGAAGCGGGCTGATAGATACGTTGAAGGCTTTTAGTCGGCTGAAGCCGACTAGAATTGTTAGCCAGAGGCTTCGAGCCGCTGGCGATTCTCGGTGAAGAACCATTATGTCGGGGCACAGTCACGTTGGACTGTGCCCCGATTTTGGTTTAGAGCAACTGATGCTGCTGGAACATCTCGACCGCCGCGCCGAGCAATCCGGTTTCGCCGCCGCCCTCGCCCAAGACGATCTCGACGTCCTTGAAATTTCCGCCGGTGTTCGCCGCCAAGTCGCGGAAGAAGTCGCCGACCAAATCGTCAAAGCGCGCGCGACAGGCATTTAAGAGGACGTCGCCCGCCGCCGCTGTGCCACCGGTCAGGGCGATACGATGCGGATAGAAGATCACGCTCAGGCTCGCCAACGTGATACCGATCCACTCGCCGACCTGCGCCATGATTGCCACCGCGATCGGATCGTCGCCAGTGCGCGCCGCCGAAATCACCTCGTAAGCCGTCAGCGAACGTCCATAGCGCTCGCGCGCCAACCGCTCGATCCCCGGAACGCCGCATAAGCTCTCAGCCGAGCCGCGAATCTTGTTCGAGTCGCGCGGGGCGTCCGGGGCGATGACGATCAGCCCGGTATTGCCGGAGTTACCGCCGTCGATGATCAAGGGCTTGCCCTCGACGATCAACGCCGCGCCCAATCCCGTCCCCATCGCCATGCACATAAAGCGCTCGATGCCGTTGCCGCAGCCGAAATAGTACTCGCCGAGCGCGTGCGCCGTGAGATCGTTGTTCATCACCACCGGCAGACCGTAGCGCTGCTCGATGGCACCGCGCACGTCGACGTTGCGCAGCGCGGGCGTGTTCCCGGCAATGATCGGACGGCGGCGCTCGCGGTCGACTTCGCCGTGCGCCGAGACGCCAATACCGAGTACGTCGTCTCCGGCAGCGGCGCGCAGATCGTCAACAGCCGCGAAAAGCCGGTTGAAGAAGTCGTCGGGGCTGGTTCCGGTCGCCTTGGTCGGGATTTTGGTCGACAGCCGGATCGAGCCATCCGGCTGGACCAGTCCTAGTTTCGTATTGGTGCCGCCGATGTCGATGCCTAAAACGCTGGGCTGATGTGCGCTCATCGCTGGGCTGATCCCTACGTCGCCGCTTGATCGCGCGGATCAAACGGCAGATTATCCGGATCGAAGCCGCGCTGAATCGCTTGATGCCAGCCAATCAGTTGCAGCGGCGGCAGATAGAGGATCGTCCGTCCCCATTCCGGGATGCCGGAGTCGAGCAGCAGCGTGTAATCTAGGTCACCCAGCCCGCCATGATCGGCTTCGGCGAGCGCCAAGACGCGCGCGCGCCGCTGCTGCAACGGCTGGAGCGCCTTCACTTCTTCCGCATAGGCGCTGTCGGAGACCAGCCCGACGATCAACGTCTGCGCGTCGGCGGCGTAGCGCGGTCCATGCAGATATTCGAGGATCGCGTAGCTGACGCTGAAAATCCGCGACATCTCGGTCATCTTGAGCATCGCCTCGCACGCCAGCCCGTACTGCGCGCCCGATCCCAAAAAGGCGAACTGATTGATGTTCAAATCCTCGCCCAGTTCGCGGGTGAGCGCCTCGGACTGCGCCAACAGCCGTTCCAGCGCTGCCGGGAGTCCTTCCAGTTCATGCCAGTCTTGCCCGCCCAACGCTGCCGCCAGCGCCGTGACCACCACCGCCATGCTGCTGAACGAGCGCGTCTGCACGCGGCTCTGCTCTTGCGCCGCGTCGATGGCGATCAGCAGGTCGGCGGACTGCGCCAACGGACTGTCGCTCTGGCAGGTGACGACCAGCACGCGCCCGGCATCGTGCTCGTGCAGCAGGCGCGCCGCCGCGACCGTTTCGCGGGTCGTGCCGGAGCGTGAAACGCAAATCAGCAGCGTCTTGTGTCCGGGCGCGAAGTACGACTCCGGGAACAGCATCAGTTCCGAAGCAGAATAGGCGCGCGCCGGGGTGCCGGTCGCCGCTTGGAGCAGCGACGCGCCGATCACGCCGAGATAGTAAGTCGAGCCGCAGCCCGTGAAGATCACCTGATCGAACTGTTCGGCTGCCCAGAATGCCGCGACCTGATCCGCCTGACGCCCGAATTCGGTCAGCGCCGCCGCCCAAATCTCCGGCTGACTCTTGATCTCTGCCAGTGTAATTTCGCCGTATGCCAAAACAATTTTCCTTTGGTTGCTGGGTAAAAGTAAAAACCGCCCCAATAAGTCGGAGTGGAGTCTAGCGCAAGGGCGAAAACCAGTCCAACCAATTGGATTGCGGTCCCGTTCAACCGCCGAGATCGTGCGGGTCGCGCTGGGTAGGCAGGGCGTCCTCGCCGACAGCGGCGTAGTAGTGCGGGCGGTGCTGATCCGCCGTGTAGCTGTAGCCGACGTAATGACCACCGCGATTGTCGATGGCGTAGACAGTGATGCCCGTGCTTTGATCGACGTGGTAGCGGATGTCGGCGAGCGCCTCGCTGACGGCTTCCTCAACGCTGCGCCCGACCTGCATCAGCGCGACTACCATCCGCGCCAGACCGGAGCGAATCGCAATTTCGCCCATACCGGTGCAGGCAGCAGCGCCATAGCGATTGTCAGCGTAGAAGCCCGCTCCCGCGATCGGCGTATCGCCGAGGCGACCGGGATATTTCCACGCCCAGCCGCTGGTGCTCGTCGCCGCCGCGATGTCGCCGTTGCGATCCTGCGCCAAGTAGACCGTCGTCCCGCCGGAGCGCTGCGGGTCCTTGCCGCCGAACACTGCGTCGATCAGTGTGTCGTCGGGACGCGCAGGGTCGAAGTTCATCTTCTGACACCACGCTTTCCAGTTCTCACGCATCTCGTCGGTGAGCAGTTCCCGACGCTCCGCTCCGATTTCGGCGGCAAACTTCGCCGCTCCCGCGCCGATCAACAGCACGTGTGGCAAGCGATCTTTCACCGCGTAGGCGACGCTCACCGGATGCCGAAATCCGACTAACCCGCCGACCGCGCCGCTAGCGCGGGTGCGACCATCCATCACGCCCGCATCGACTTCGACGACGCCGAGCGCATTCGGATAGCCGCCATAGCCCACCGACGTATCCTCGACGTTGTCCTCGACCGCCCAAATCGCCGGTTCCAGCGCCTCCAGTGCGCTCTTGCCTGCCTGCATCAAGCGCCACGCAATCGCCGTGCCGCTGTTCTTCATATCGCCCGCAACTAAAATCATGGAAGCCCTTTCCCGACAGCCATTCCCGTGCCGGAATTTCAGCACAATCAAAGCGCATCTATGCTAGTGGGCTTCCTGATAAAATCAAGTCGTTGGTCTCGGCATCAGATGATTCCCGGCGAGGTTACGTGTGACCGGCTTAGAAGCTAGAAACCGCTCGAAAACCGCGCTAGAGCTGCTGCCACCGTGCTTGATTGTAGAAAGTGAGAAGGGGTCAAACGCTATCGAAAAAGGGTGTTTGCAGGCGCTATTCGAGCGCGAAAACGCTGCTTGATGACCCGTGAGATTCGACAAGCAATTTCAAAGCTCACGGTGACCGGGCTAGTTTTGGCGCGTACAGATCAATCGATTCTCCATCGCCGCCATGAATTCAAGTCGCATACGCGCACAAGATCATTTACCTTAAATGTCGTTTGCCCTTAATCATATCAGTGTTATACTGAAGTTGTCCGGACAGGTTATGACATGAGTGACTTCACGATTTCACATTCAAGTTCGCTGCCGCTGCATCTACAACTGCTGGATGAACTGCGCCACAAGGTCAGAAGCGGGCTGCTTAAGCCGCATGACCGGCTGCCGAGCGAGTGGGAGTTGGTCGAGACTCTGAACATCAGCCGCGCGACGATCCAACGCGCATGGCAGGCAGCGCAGGACGAAGGTCTGATTTACCGCGTTTCCGGGAAGGGGACATTCGTCGCTGAACCGCCGAGCAGCAATGCCCGCGACCTCGTCGGTTTCTTTCTGCCGGAGTATCGCGGCACCTTCGCTGTCCATATGCTCAATGGCGCGGAACGGACGCTGCGGGAGCACGGTTTCCGCGTCCAGATCGCCAGCACGGATCGCAGCATCACGGAAGAAAACCGGCTGCTGCGCCTGCTCACGGACGAAGGCGCCGTCGGCTGTATTCTCGTACCAGCGCGGGCAAGCGCAGCCGGGCGAGTGTTGGCGTCAGCAGACTTCAAGCTGCCGCTCGTGCTGATGGATCGTCCGGTGAACGGTGTCGTACTCCCGTGCGTATGCAGCAATAACTACGAAGGCGGCTTGCAAGCGATGGAGCACCTGCTCGGATTGGGGCACCGTCGGATCATCTTCTTTGCCCGTCCCCACCTTGACCTATGGTCCGTCTCGGAACGCTACCGCGCCTATCAGGATACGATGATCCGCTACGACGCCGAGCCGCAACCGCCGTTTCTGGTTGGTGGCAACGGCGAAATGAGTTCCTACGAAGCCTACCTGCTCCAGCAGGACGATACTGAAATCAATCCGTTAATCGATCTACTGAAATCACCCCAACGCCCGACGGCGATTTTCGCGGTCAACGACTGGATGGCGCTCAAAGCCCAACGTGCCATCACGCTCGCCGGACTGCGAAACCCTGAAGACGTTTCCCTGATCGGCTTCGACGATCTAGACATTGCTCAATATCAAACTCCGCCACTAACGACGATAGCCCAGAACAGTTCGCTGATGGGCGCCGAAGCCGCGCGCCGGCTGATCACGCGCATCGAGGGAGAGGAGAATGAAAGCATCCTAACATTGGTGCCAACACGGCTAGTCGTGCGGAAATCGACCGCGCCGCCGCCGTGAAATTCTTATAGTTGGGATTGGTTTAGACGGACAGTTGGCGCGCAGATGTCCGCAACAAAGAACCGAGTATTTTGTCTGAAGGAGTACAAGGTCATGTTGAAGCGTTCGCTTTATTTTTTACTGCTGGTCTGCCTGATGGCATTGGCTGGCGGCATTCAGGCGCAAGACAGCGCCATCGAACTGACCATCAGCGGTGTCAACGGCGCTGATACGCAACAGTGGCTCACTGATAATGTGAAGCCTGCTTTCGAGAAGATGATGGCTGATCAGGGCAAGAACGTCACCGTCACCGTCATCCCGTTCAGCGGCACCGGCGAAGACCTGCGCCAGCAGTATGCGCTCGACCTCGGCGTCGGGCAGGGCGCGGACATCCTCTCGTTCGACGGCTTCTGGATTCCCGAATTCGCCGACGCCGGGCTGATCAAGCCGCTCAAGGACGTGGCTGGTCCGCAAGTCCTCGACTGGGAAGGCTGGAGCGTAATTCCCCCGGGATTGCAGCAAATCCTCGGCTACAACGGTGACCTGTACGGTATCGCCTACGGCACCGACGCCCGCGTAATTTGGTACCGCACCGACCTGTTCGAGCAGGCGGGTCTGCCCGCCGACTGGCAGCCGACGAGCTGGCAGGAATGGCTCGACGCCGCCCGTACCATCAAGGAAAAACTGCCGGACGTTACCCCGATCCAGTTGAACGCGGGGACGGCGATGGGCGAAGCCACTACCATGCAGGGCTACTACATGGCACTGTTAGGTGCCGGTGGACACGTCTACGACTTCACCAACAACAAATGGCCCGTCAGCAGCCCGGCAATCCTCGACGCGCTGAACCTGTACAAGACCATCTACATCGACGAAGGTCTGGGCGATCCGCGTTATCAACTGACACAGGATGGTCGTAACCAATCGTTCCAAGACTTCTCGCAGGGCAAGATCGCCATGCTGGTCGAGGGCGATTACTTCTGGCGCGGTCCGCTCGCCCCGAACACTGGCGACTTTGCGATGGCGAACCGCGACGAAGTGGTCAACTTCGCCAAGTTCCCGGCGATTGAACCCGGCAAGGGCTACAACGGTCAGGACTTCGTGACCATTTCCGGCGGCACGGGCTTCATCCTCAACCCGAACACCAAGAACCCGACCGAAGCATGGGATCTGCTGTCCTTCATGTTCAGCAAGGACATGATGGATCAACTCCAGTCGATCACCCCGCGCATCCGCGCTCGTACCGACGTCGCCGTGACCGGTGACGCCGTCATGAGCCGGATCGCTTCGGAAGTGCTGCCGCTGACAACCGTGCGTCCGCCGCTGGCTGACTACAACAAGGTTTCGCAAGAAGCCCAGTTGATGACCGAGCGGGTGGTTTCGGGCGAAATGACGCCGGAAGAAGCCATGCAAGCCTACGACGATGCCGTCACTGCGATCGTCGGCGAAGCCAATGTGGAACGAATTCCGCTGAGCTAACTATTCTGATCCGCAACGCTGTCCGGCGCGAAGTCTGCGCCGGACAGCGTCTTCTTGATAGTGATGAACATGCAGCGATCTTTGCTTTCTCGCCCGGTAGGGCTGTTATTTTTACTACCCGCCTTTCTGTTCGTAGCGGTGTTTCTCATCTATCCGTTTTTCTCGATCTTCATGATGAGTTTCACCAACCAAACGCTGGTCGGCACGGCAGCGGCGAACCCCCAAAACGTCGGGTTCGCCAATTACCTCGACTTGTTCAACGGCGCTAACTGGATGCGGCGCGGCGAATTCGGCGCGAGTCTGGTACTCACCGCCCAGTTCGTGATCGGCTCGGCGCTGATTGGGCAAGCCGGGCTAGGGCTGCTGCTGGCGACGTTGTTTAACAACCGCAAGGGTCTCTTGCGCGAAACAATCTTCACCATCGCCATCACCGCATGGATTATCCCCGACGTGGTGGTCGCGTTCGCTTGGTTTGCCTATCTCAACCCGAATGGCACGCTCAACTCGGTTTTAAGCGGAATCGGATTGCCAACCTTTGACTGGCTGTTCAACTACCCTATGTTGAGCATCATCCTGTTCAATACGTGGCGCGGCACGGCTTTCTCGATGCTGCTGTTCTCCTCGGCGCTCGGCTCGATCCCGCCGTCGCAGTTGGAGACTGCCGCCGTGCTCGGCGCGAACGCTTGGCAGAAATTCCGCGACATTTTGCTGCCACAGTTGGGGCGCTACATCCTCACCGACATGCTGCTGATCACGCTGTGGACGTTCAACACCTTTACGCCCTTCCTGCTGACCGGCGGCGGTCCGGTCAATAAAACCGACGTCGTCTCGATCTACATCTACCGCACCGGCTTGAAGTTCTTCGAGTTCGGCAAGGGCAGCGCGGTAGCGATGGTCGTCATGATTATCAACCTGCTGCTGGTCGGCGTGTACTTGGGCATTTCGCGGACACGGAGGACGGCATGAAACCGATCACCCGCCTCTTGCTGATCGTCGTCGTGACGGTGCTGGGGCTGTTCTTCGTCCTGCCGCTGCTGTGGTTCATCTTCGCGCCCTTCAACGATCACGCCACGCTTGCGGTGACGCTGCCGTCGAGCATCTCGTTTGCCAACTTCGCCGAAGTCTTCAGCAATGACCTCGCCATGCGCGGACTGCTGCAAAACAGCCCGATCATCGGCATCGGCACGATGCTGGCGACGACCATCGCGGCGGTACTGGCGGCTTACGGCATTTCGCGGAGCAACCTCCCCGGTCGGCAGATGTGGACCTACATCTTGATCCTGTTCTCGTCGGTGGTGACCGGTACTGCCAGCATGGTGCCGATCTTCCGGCTGGTCTATGATCTCGGACTGATCAACACGCACATCGGCGTGATCCTATCGATGACCGGCGGGCTGCTGCCCTCGGCGATTTTCATCATGCAGGATTTTGTCGATGGCGTGCCGCATTCCTACGAAGAGGCTGCGATGGTCGCGGGGGCATCGCCACTGCAGATCTTCCGCGACGTGACCTTCCCGCTGCTGCGCCCCGGCTTGATGGTGGTCGGCATTTGGGTCTTGGTCAATGCGTGGGGCGCGTTCCTGACGCCCTTCATCCTGCTGCGCGACCCGAATCTGCTGCCCGCCGCCGTGACCTTCTACCAGTTCTACGACGAGGAGGGCGCACCGCGCATCACGCTGGTGGCGGCGTATGCTGTGCTGTATATGCTGCCCGTGCTGATTTTGTATTTGCTGATTAACTGGCGCTACGGTTTCCGCTTTTTCGGCGGCATTAAACAATAAGGCAATCTATGGCTTCCGTAAGACTTTCCAATCTGCGCAAGAGTTTTGGCGCGGTCCACGCCGTCGATGGCATCAGCCTCGACATCCCGGACGGCGAGTTCGTCGCCCTGCTGGGATCGTCCGGCTGCGGCAAAACCACCACCCTGCGCTTGATCTGCGGGCTGGAAACGCCGACTGCCGGCACGATCTACATCGGCGACCGCGACGTGACCAGCCTTTCACCCCGCGACCGCGACGTGGCGATGGTCTTTCAAGACTACGCGCTCTACCCGCACATGACGATTGACGAGAACATTGGCTATCCGCTCAAGGTGCGCGGCGTCGCCCATGCCGAACGTGCTGAGCGGGTTCGCGAAGTGGCGGGCAACCTGCAAATCGGCGACCTGCTGGCGCGACGTCCCGGTCAGCTTTCCGGCGGACAGCAGCAGCGGACAGCATTGGCGCGAGCGGTTGTCTATCAGGCACAGATTTTCCTGTTCGACGAGCCGTTGAGCAACCTTGATGCCAAGCTGCGTCTCGAAGCGCGCGCTTTCCTGAAGCACCTCCAGCGCGAAGTCGGCGTGACCGGCGTCTACGTCACCCACGATCAATCAGAGGCGATGGCACTCGCTGACCGGATCGTGATCATGAGCAAGGGTAAGATCATGCAGGTGGGTACGCCGCTGGAAATCTACCGCCGCCCCGCCAACACCTTCGTCGCTAGTTTTGTCGGCAACCCGCCGATGAACTTGCTGCCCTGCCGCGTCGATCCCGCCGCGCGCGCAGTCGTGATCGCTGATGAATTCGCGGTCGGCACCGGAAGCTTCGGTACCGTCCCAAATCAAGCAACCACTCTTGGTGTGCGTCCGGAGCATATCAGTATCGCCACCGAGAGCACGCCGGACGGTATCGCCGGTGATTTGTACGTCGTGCAGACGCTCGGCAGCGAGTCGCTGGTGATCGTCCGCATCGGTGAACTGCTGATTTCGGTGCGCTTGTTCGGTGACGAAGTACCCGATCTGCCGCCGAAAGTTTGGTTGGTGCCTGATTACTCGCGCGCCTTCTTCTACGATGCGAATGGGGACTTGCTGCCATGACCACGTTCACGCTGACCGGACACGCCGGTCAGCAGCAGACCAAAACTTATACGCACGTCCCGTTTGAGGTGCCAGAAGGGATCGGGCGGATCGACGTGCGCTACCAGTACAGCGATCAAGTCGGCTCCGACCCGCAGCTTACCAACGGCAACACGGTCGATATTGGCATTTTCGATCCGCGCGGCATCCAGTTCTTGACCGACGGCTTTCGCGGTTGGAGCGGCAGCGCCCGGCAGGAATTCTTCATCAGCGGGCATGATGCCACCCCCGGCTACTTGCAGGGAACGATTCAGCCGGGGACGTGGAACGTCTGTCTCGGCTTGTATAAGATTGCGCCGCAGGGCTGTGATTATCAGGTCGAGATCACGCTGACGCCGGGTGAGTCGGCGGGCGCGCTGCCGCCGCTGCTGCCCCTACGCACCACGCCGGGGCAGATCAAGCCGGACGGCTGGTATCGCGGCGACGTCCACAACCACACCTATCACAGCGACGGCGACAGCGACCCGCTCGACGTGGTGCGCCGCGCCGAGTCGCTGGGTCTCGACTTCTTGGCGATCACCGATCACAACAACATTTCGCATCTGGCAGCGCTGAACGCGATTGAGACGCCGCTGATGCTGATCCCCGGTCTCGAAGTGACAACCTACCGGGGTCACTGGAATATCTGGGGCGATCACGGCTGGATCGACTTCCGCGTCGAGAACGAGGCGCAGATGGCGCAGGCGGTCGCCGAAGCCAACCGGCGCGGCTTCCTGACCTCGATCAATCACCCGCGCCCCTACGGACCGGAATGGGAATACGCCGGCGTCGATGACACCGCCTGTATCGAGGTTTGGAATGGTCCGTGGGTGCTGATGAACGACATCGCGCTCGAATTCTGGGAGTCGCGGCTGCGAGCGGGCAAGCGCTATACGGCGGTCGGCGGCAGCGACAACCACTTCCTCAAGCGTGAGCATCCGGCTAAGCTGGGCGTGCCCACGCTCTGGATTTACTGCCCCGGCACACCGTCACCCGCCAAGCTGCTCGACGCCATGCGCGCGGGTCACGTCTCGATCTCCGAAAGTCCGACCGGCGCGCGCCTGTTCCTCGACAGCCGCGACGCGATGATGGGCGACACCGTTGCCAAGCCGATCGATGGCAGGCTGGCGCTGGCGCTGCGCGTCCTCGACGGTAAAGGCGGCACGCTCGAAGTGCATACGGCGGCGGGCTGCGTCTACAGCCAAGCGGTGACGAATGCCGACGCGCGCTACGAGGTCGTCGTTGACGTGGCGCAGTCGCCTTACGTCCGCGCGCAGTTGGTCACGCCGGGCGCGCAGATGTCGATCGTGCACGCCTTGACCAATCCAATCTATATCGGCTAGACTGCTGTCCTTATGACTGTCGATCCGACCATCCACGTTGTTTTCAAGACGCACCTCGATCTCGGTTTCACTGACTATGCGGAGAAGGTCGCTGAAACCTACTTCCAGCGCTTCATTCCGCAGGCGATGGCGCTGGCGGCGCGCACGCGCGATCACGCTGATCGGCGCTTCCGCTGGACGACCGGCGCGTGGCTGATCCACCAGTACCTTGAGCAAGCCGCGCCGTCCGAACGACGGCAGATGGAAGCGGCAATTGCGGCGGGCGACATCGTCTGGCACGCGCTGCCCTTCACAACTCACACCGAACTGATCGACAAGTCGCTGTTTCGTTACGGCTTGAGCTACGCGCAAACGCTGGATCGGCGCTTCGGTCGGACGACCATCGCCGCCAAGATGACCGACGTTCCCGGTCATACTCGCGCCATGATCCCGCTGCTGGCGGAGGCGGGCATTCGACTGCTGCACATTGGCGTCAACCCGGCGTCGAGCGTGCCCGACGTGCCGCCGATCTTCCGCTGGCGCGACGAAGCGTCGGACACCGAAATCGTCGTGATCTACGATCAAACTTACGGCGGCGTGACTCGCGTTCCCGGTCTCGACGACGTGCTGGCGGTGATCCTCACTGGCGACAACGTCGGACCGCCGCCGGAAGCGAAAGTCGCCGAAAACTACGCTGCTCTGGCGCAGGCAAACCCCGGCGCGCGGCTCACCGCCTCGTCGCTGGACGAGTTCGCTCAGCGGCTCGACGGCGATTGGGATCGGCTGCCGGTCGTGACCGACGAGATCGGCGATACGTGGATTCACGGCGCGGGCACCGACCCGACCAAAGTGCGGCGCTACCGCGAACTCAGCCGCCTGCGCCGCGACTGGCTGGCGCGACAGTTGAGCGACGACGAGCGCGCCCGGATCGACCGTTTCAGCCATCATCTGTTGTGCGTTCCCGAACACACGTGGGGAATGGACATCAAGCTGCACCTTGCCGACTACCGCCACTACGAAGCCGCCGACCTCGCCGACCTGCGCGCCACCGAGCGCTGCCGCCACTTTGAAGCGTCGTGGACGGAGCAGCGCGCTTATCTCGACGCGGCACTAGACGCGCTCGACGGCTCGGCGCTGGCGGACGAGGCGCAGCAGCGAATCGCCCAAACGGAGCCATCTTTCCCCGACCTGTCCGGTCTGGAACCGACCGACGACTATTCGCTGCGCAGCGAGCGCTTCGAACTGGATGTCGATCCCAACACCGGCGCGATCACCCGGCTGATCGATCGTTCCTCGGCGCAGCAGTGGGCAGATGCGGCGCATCCGCTGGCGGCGTTGATTTACGAAGCCTTCGGTCAAGCCGACTATGATCGCTTCTGGAGCCAGTACATCCGCGACAACGAGTCAACCCGTGATTGGGCACGTCAGGACTACACCAAGCCGGGTATGACCAACGCGCAGCATCGCGCGTGGCAGCCTCGCCTGATCGCTGCCGATCGCGATCGCGCAGCCAATCGCCTCGTCGTCACGCTGGCACTGCCCGACGTCAGGCGCACGCTTCGGTGCGCCGCGCCAACTGCTGCTCGACTACCGGCTCAGCGCGGACGCGATCAGCGTGACGCTGTCGTGGTTCGATAAACCCGCCTGCCGCCTGCCGGAAGCCTTCTGGTTGACGTTTCAGCCGATCACCGGCGAGTCAGGATCGTGGCGTTTTGAGAAGCTGGGCAGCCTGATCGCGCCGGATCAGGTTGTGAGTCGCGGGGCGCGGACGCTGCACGCCGTCGATCAGCGGGTGATCTATCACGATGGCGCCCGCCGCTTAGAAATCACGACGCTCGACGCGCCATTGGTTGCGCCCGGTCGACGCGCGCTGCTCGACTTTCACAATCAAGTGCCGGACATGCGCGACGGCGTCCACTTCAATTTGTATAACAACATGTGGGGCACAAACTTTCCCATGTGGTTTGAAGAAAATGCCACGTTTCGCTTCGTCCTGCGCTTCTCGTGAGAAAAAACCAACAACAATTTTGATCAGAAACTCAGAGAATTAGCGCCTGCTCCCATAACCCTGATAACACGACCTGCTTGAAGCGATCGCGTGCTCGCACAAATCCGCTGCCCCGCCGGGGTGAGACTGACCTCACCCCGCCCGATCAATCATTTACGCGGGGCGCTGCACGAGCAGGTAATTTGCGTGGGTCCAGAGCAGCGGATTGGCGATTTCGCCGCGAATGTCGACCCAGTGATCGTAGTAATCCGGCGCGAACATGAGATCTTTGACCTGTTCGGGCAGATTGCCTTCGGCGTCCGCGTGAGACTCTGCCCATGTGATCAATTCCTGCGCGCGCTCGTCTCGCCCAATCTGCTGGTAATACCATGCCAGCCATAAGCCGAGCAGTACCCACGGACCGCCGCCGTAGTAAGTGTCCTCGACGTGGCGGTGGACGCCATGCCCCGGCGCGACCAGTTCGCGTTCGATGCGGGCAACAGTGCGCAGCATCAGCGGATCGTTGGGGGCGAGCAAGCCATATTCCGGCAGCGCGGCGAGCAGCAGATTGGCATCAACCTGATCGCGCCCGACCGATTTCGCCAATTCGTCGTTGGGCGTTCGTCCTTGCGTCAGAATGAAGTCTTTGATCGCCTGACGAGTGGCGCTCAAGCCGAGCCGGGGGACGAGCGCCTCCGCCGCGCCCAGCCCGGCGTAGATCGCCGCGATGGTGCTGACGTGGACGTCTTCACCGCGTTCTTCCCAGCAGTCGTTACACGGGGTTTGCCAGACAGCGGCGAGGTAACGGGCGGCAAGATCGATGGCGCTTTCCCAATTGACCGGCAGCGGGCGCACCGGACAGACCTCGACGTACTTGGCAAGCGACCAGAGCCAAAGCGCAGGACCGTCAAGCTGGAATTCGGGCCAGTTAGCGGGACCGGCATTGCCATCGACGGTGTAGCGAGCGTTGAGCGTGTCGCGCAGGACGATGGGTTCACCGTGTACCGCGCGGGCGATCGTGCGCTCCAATGCTTCGGCGCGGGTGTTGATCATGCGGGCGCACCAGTCATGAAAGCGCTGCGCGCTGTCCCACTGCGCGGCGATACCGCTGGCGTGACCGATGGGCGCGCGCACGCCGTCGAGCGTTAGCGCATAGGCGATGAATGCGCCATCCCGAAACCACGAGAATTGATAATCGGGCATGTGCGGGCAGGCGAGATAGCCGCCCCCCGGCTGCTGATTCTCGAGGATCACCTGCTGGCTGCGCGCGTAAATTCGGTCATGGATGTCGATTTGCTCAAATTTCATTCAGCATACTCCACAACGATCATGCTCCAGACGTCGAGTCGTGGTAGGGTGAAGCTCAGCGTGCCATTGTTCACGGTGAAGGGCAGTGCTTTGGCGTCCATTGTCGCGCTGGCGTCGGGCGATGCTGCCCAGACCTGCCTGACAGTTCTGGTCACGTTGATGTTCACGGCGAGGTTCTCGAACGGCGTCGGTGGAACGGTCGTCGGTGAGTTCCACTCTGAAGCGTCGATGCCAACGAAATTCAGCAGGCTAAAGGTCTCGAAGTGGTCGCCGGTGCGAACAATCGGGACGACGCGCCCTTGTGCCCGGATACCATTCGTCCGCACCTCACCGCCGTCGGCGGCGGTGACGCTGACCGCGCGCACGCGATCCGAAGCGGCGGTGGTCGTGTCCAGCGTCAGCACGTTCTCGTAGCGCACGATGAAATCGTAGAAGCGCTCGAACAGCGCTTGGTCGCTGGCGCTGAGCGTCCCGTAGCGCGGGAAATAGGCATCCGCCAGCAGCGACTGCGGCTCGCCGGTTTCGATGTAAGTCGCGCCGCTGGCGAAGACGACCGCATTCGCCAAGCGCCAGTTGATCGACTGCGCGGGCGGGATGTAGGCGGCGATGATCACGGGCTTGCCGCCGCCCCAATGCTCGGCGTTGGCAATGATCCGGTTCAAGTCGAGATAATCGTTATAGGGTGCCCAAACTTCGATGTAGACGGCGTCTTCCTGTGAGGGCGCGACCGTTTCGACGGGCCAATTGCCGACGCAGTTGAAGATTACCACGCCATCAGCGCCGCGCTTAGCCTGCACGATTGCCGCGCTCTGGTCGATGAACTGCGGGAACACTTCCATCAGGTCGACCGGATTGCCCGCTTGGTCGAAGCCGCGCTTAGGCGAACCGTACTGGTCGATGTGGATGCCATCAAACGCGGTGTGGTCGAGGACGTCGGCAAACTCCGCCAGCAGGTGTTGATTCCAAGGCGATCCGGGGGTCGGGTCAAGGATGGCGATGAAGCCGCCGAGGGTGTAAAGCTCGCCATCCGCTCCGACCAGCGCCCAATCTTTGTGCTGTTCGTAAAATGGCATCGACGCGCCGTAGATCGCCGTGTAGGGCATGGCGGCGATGTTGCCGCTGTGCACTAGATCGATCAAGTGGGTGATGGTCGCTAGCGAGAGCGGGCGTCCCATGCCGTCGGCGAAGGTATCGGTATCCGGCAGCAGGTCTTCCCAACGGTACTGCCAGTCGTAGAACTGCAAGCCGTTGATGTGATGGCGCAGCAGCCAGTCGAGCGTGTTGGCGTCGTTCGCGCGTTCGGGGGTGAAGTCGCTGAGGAAGCCGTAGCGCGGCGCCTGAATCCAGCGATCCAGCACGTCGAAGGCGGACGAGGCTGTCTCCAATAGCGCATCGTAGGCGCTATAAACGGTCAGGTCCAGCCCATAACCGCGCGGCGAACTGCTCGGCGGCTGCCACGTCAAGTCGGCTTGACCGTTCACCAGCGGCGCGCTCAAGGTGGTGATCGTTTCGCTCAGATAGCTGACCCGCGCTTCGACGCGCACGGCGTCGCTCGCCGACGCTTGCACGTGCAGAGTCACCGTTTCGCCGGGATGGTAAAAGCTCTTGTCAGGTGTGACCACGACGGTCGTTTTCGTTTCAACAGCGGACACGAAAGCCCCTTTCAACAGAATGATAGCTGCCAGCAGCAGCAGCGCGCGTTTCATCCGCGCACTCCGCCCGTGGTCAAGCCCTGAATGAAGTAACGCTGGAAGAAGATGAACAGCAGCACCGTCGGGATGACGGCGGTCAGCGACCCGGCGAAGACCAGCCCCCAGTTGGTGGCGTGAGTACCCCGGAAGTTGGCGATGGCGACCGGCAGCGTGCGCAAGCTCTGATCGGTCATGAAGTTCAGGGCGAGGATGTATTCGTCCCACGAGCCGAGAAAACTAAACACGGCGACCGTACTGACCGCAGGGGTTGCCAACGGCAGCATCACGCGAAGGAAAATCGTCAGCGAGTTCGCGCCGTCGATCACGGCGGACTCCTCGATTTCGCGCGGTAGGTTTTCGAAGAAGCCGCGCAGCAAGAAGGTGTTGAAGGCGAGCGGACCCGCGCTGTAGACGAGGATCAAGCCGAATAAATTGTTGAGCAGCCCCAAGTTCTTCGCCAAGATGAACTGCGGGATCAACAGGACGACGCCGGGGATCATCAGCATCGTCAGCAGCATGGCGAACAGCACTTTTTTGCCGCGAAATTCGAAGCGGGCGAAGCTGTACGCCATCATCGAAGCCAGCGTGGTCACGATGGCGGTGGTGGCAAGGGCGACTACCGTGCTGTTGAACAGCGCGCGCGTGAAATTGCGGCTGTTGAAGGCGAGCTGGAAGTTCTCCAGCGTCGGGTTTTCCGGGATGAACCGCAGCGGGATTTCCTGCACATACGACGAACCCTTGAAGGCGGTCGAAACCATGTAAAGCAGCGGTGTCAGCGCGATCACGACGCCGATGCAGAGTACTGCGATGATGATCAGGTTGAACAGCCGCTGTTGGCTGCGAGTGGTCGCAAGCATAGCTAATACTCCACTTCTTGATCGCCCCGGTTGAACAGGCGCATCTGAACGACGCTGACCAATACGATCACGCCCGCCAAGATGTAACTGAGCGCCGCGCCGTAGCCGAAATTCAGGTTACCGAAGGCTTGGTCGAGCATGTAAGTCAGCGCGACTTCGGTGCGATGCAGCGGACCGCCGCCGGTGATGATCAGCACCGAGAGGAAGACTTGAAAGCCGCCGATCATCAGCGCGACCAGCACAAACATCGTCGTTCGCTGAATAAGCGGCAGCGTCAGTCGTCTAAAGCGCTGCCACTCGGTCGCGCCATCGATGGCGGCTGCTTCGTACAGCTCGGTGGGGATGCCTTGCAGCGCGGCGAGGAAGATGATCATCGCCCAACCCATGCCTTTCCAGATGCCGAGGCTGTAGATCGCAATCCACGCGGTATCGGCGTTCGCCATCCACGAGATCGGCTGCTGAAGGACGCCCAGCTTCATCAAGACGAAGTTGATCAAGCCGGATTCGCCGGGGCTGAACAGGTAGAGGAACAGGAAGCTGACGACGATCCATGAAGTAACGACCGGGATGTAATAGATCGTTCGAAAAACGCGTTTGCCGATCACGACTTGATGAACCATCACCGCCAGCGCCAAGCCCACGATCATCTGCCCGGCGACGGTGACGACGGCGTAAATGATGGTGTTGCGCATCGCCAGCCAGAAAATCTTATCGGCAAAGGCGGCTTGATAATTGGCAAAGCCGACGAACTGGCTGACCTGTCCGGGCGCGATCTTCCAATCGAAGAAGCTAATGTACAGTTGGTAGAACAGCGGATAGACCGACCAGAGCAGGTAGAGCGCCAGTCCCGGCAGCAGAAACAGATACGGTACGTACCAGCGATAATAGACTTTCCCGCGCGATTTGCGTGTCGTCCGGGTGGTGGCGGGTTCGGCAGATGAACGCGCGTAGGTCACAGGCGTACTCATGGCGGAAACGTTGCCTCCTGACAATTTCGGAGGATTGTAGTAGCACAAGTCGATCGTGCCACTGCAAGCAGTGAACATTTTTGGGTGGGGCATGGCTTGACCAGTCATGATCGCACCATGCCCCGCTAGGACGGTTTACGGAAACGGATTATTGATTTTGTGCCAGCAGCGCGTCGATTTCATCGGCGGCGGCGTCCATCGCGTCTTGCACGGACATATCGCCGCGCAGCGCCAACTGTGCTGCATCGCTCAGCGTCTGCTCGATGGCGTTGTAGTTCGGGACGGGCGTGCGCGCTTTCGCCGTCTTCAACTGCTCAAGGAAAGTGCCGTAGTACGGATGGTCGGTGAAGTACGGGTTATCGAGCAAGCTGTTGAGCACCGTAAGCTGTCCGACTTTCGACATCTCCAACTGATATTGTTCGCTCTGCGTGAAGCGCAGGAATTCGAGCGCTTCGTCCGGATGGGCGCTGTTGGCGTACATGACGATGTTCTCGCCGCCAACAACCGAAATGTGACCGCCGTCACCGGCAGGCATCAGCGCCGCGCCGACGGTGAAATCGGGATACTGGTCTTGCGCCACCGGGTAGAGCCACGGTCCTTCCAGCATCGAGGCAATCGTGCCGCCGAAGTAACCGCCCCAGTTGTCGATGCCGCTGCCGAGATAACCGTCGGAGAAGCAGCCGTCGGCGATCATGTCGTGCAGGAACTGGATTGCGGCGACGGTTTGCTCGCCGTTGACGTAGCCGGAAGCCGTCGTCATGTCGGGGCTGATGATGTCGCCACCGAAGCTCCAAATCCACGGCAGCAAGTTCCAACCGCCGGTGCCGGAGTCGCTGAACAGGATTTGATCGCCGCCGAGCGCCTTAACCTTTTCACACTGCGCCTTCAAGTCGTCGATGGTTTCCGGCGGTGCGTCGATCCCGGCTTCTTTGTAAAGCTCAGGGTTATAGATGAAAACGCGCGTGTTGGTGTCGAGCGGCAAGCCGTAGTACGCGCCCTTGTAGGCGTTGGTCGAAAGCGGACCGGGGAAAACGGCGTCGGCGTAGGTCTGGAAATCCGGCATGACTTGGCTGAGGTCAGCGAGGAAGCCCTGTGCCGCGAATTCCGGCGACCAAATGATGTCCAAACGGACGAGATCAGGACCTTCGCCCGCAGCGGCGGCGGTGAGCAGCGCTTGGCGGAAATCGTCATAAGGATAGGGGACGGATTCGACGTGGATGTTCGGGTGATCGGCTTCGAACATCGGGATCAACGTGTTGACCAGCGTGTCGTTTTCCGGTCCGACTTCGTTGTAGGTGTGCCAAAGCGTGATGGTCACTTGATCTTGTGCCGCGAGCGGCGCAGCGCCGATCAGCACGGCGAGCGCCATACTGGCGACGATGATGAGTAGGGTGCGCAAACGCAACATTGGTATCTCCTTCAAACAGACTATTTGCCACGAAAGTATCTGTATCGGCGCGTTTCGGACTTATTTTTTGTGAGCTGGTCTCCTTTCATTTGAACCGCTTCAATTAGGTGGCGGTCTACGAGAGCGCAAACTAGCGCTTGGGCTGAGTTGTTTGGCGGATTTGCAGCGTCGGCTGAATTAGCCGACCGCTCAACGCTTCGGTCGGTCGGTCTTGGATGACGGCTTGCAAGAGTTGAAACATGAGGCGACCGATCGCTTGGACGGGCTGTTGAATGGTGGTCAGGGCGGGATGGCTGTAACGGGAAAGCGGGATATCGTCGAAGCCGACAACCGATATATCGTCGCCGACGGTCAGCCCGCGCGACTGGATTTCGCGCATCGCGCCGAATGCCATCCGGTCGTTGTTGCAGATGATGGCGGTGGGCGGGTTGGGCTGATTCAGGAGCTGATGCGTCCCTAACTGCCCGGTGCGTTCGGTGAAATCACCCTCAAAGACCAGTTCGTCGTCGATAGGTAGATTATGCTCGGTCATGCCCTGCACGAAACCGACCCACCGCTGCTCGGCGAGTGATTGCTCCGACGGCGGGGCGATGTAGCCGATGCGCCGGTGACCGAGATCAGCGAGATGCTGGACGGCAAGGCGCACGCCATATGCCCCATCCACGTCGATCCAGTGAAAGTTATGCTGGCTGGTATTGCGTCCAAAGACGACAAAGGGGAATTCGTGTTCTTGCATGTAGGCGATACGCGGGTCGTGTTCGCGTGGGGCGAACAGGATCATGCCATCAACTTGGCGCGCGGCGATCAAACGGCGATACAGTGCCATTTCCTTCGTGCCGACGGGGATCGTCCAGAAAGTCAGCCCAATGCCGCTGTCAATCGCCTCCGTGGTGACGCCGTTGATCAAATCCTGCACGACCGGGTCGAATTCGATTTTGGTGTGGTGGGGGCGCAGTTCCGTCCGCACCATGCCAATCGTATTGGTGCGGTTGGTGCTGAGGCTGCGCGCTGCCGCTGCCGGGTGGAAATTCAGTTTCTCGATAGCAGCAAGGACGCGCTGGCGCGTTTCGTCTTTGACCAGCGGGCTGTCGTTGAGGACGTTGGAAACCGTCCCCACCGAAACATTTGCAGAGCGAGCGACATCACGAATAGTTGTCATAAAAAGGCATCGTCAAAGAAATTGAACCGTTTCAATTACAATATTGCGACTCTGAGAGTTTGTCAAGCAGTTGCCTCCAGTTGCCTCGAATTTGGGAATATGATGACCATACGTGCCCCACTATGTCATATATTCCGTTTCGATTACACGTCAACGCCCCCTACTCTAAACACCCGCGAACAAGCCCGTACGAGTGGATTCTTAAAGCGATTTGACAAAGCAACCAAAGGCGACTAAATTAAAGACATAAGTTATTTCACTCAGAGAAATAAGTTTAGGTGAAGCGGCTTTTGCGCGGTAATCGCAATTTGATCAAGGCAATGAATCAGAGCCTTCTCCTCAATATCATCCGGCGAGAAGGCGTGATCACGCGCACACAAATGACCGACATTTCGGGGCTGAGCGTTGGTGCGGTATCACAAATCATCAACGCTTTGCTCGACAGAGGCTGGATTCTTGAGACCGGCGAAGGGGATTACACCGGCGGTCGCCGGCAGATATTGATTCGCCTCAATCCCAGTTTTGGCTATGCGCTGGGGCTGAAGTTGATGGAAAACCGCGTCGTTTGCTCGGTGACGGACTTTGAATGCCAAATCCTCGATTATCAGGACTACGCACTCGACGCCGATCAAACACCAACCGCGATCAGTGCCGCGCTAGTCGAGATCGTCGAATTGGCGATCAGCCGGATCGGGCTTGAGCGGTCGCTTTGTCTCGGCGTAGGCATCGGCATCGCCGGGATCGTTCACCCGCACAGCGGTGACGTGCAGTATTCCCCCTTTTTTGGCTGGCGTAATGTTCCACTCGCCGATCTCATCGCCGAGAAGCTGCACCTGCCGGTTTATGTCGAAAATGACGTCAATACGCTGACCTTAAGCGAGCACTTGTTTGGGATTGGCAAGCATGTCGACAACTTTGTTGTCATCACGGTTGGGCGCGGCGTAGGTATGGGCATGGTGATAAATGGTCAGCTCTATCATGGGTCACGAGGGGGCGCGGGCGAACTCGGTCACATCATCCTAGATTTACCCGCCGCGCGTGATCACGACACCACGCAAGGCAGCCTCGAAGCGCTCGCGTCTGACCCGGCGGTTATCGAAAATGTGCGCAACACCAGCACTGCCAGCTTACTAGACGTCGTCAAAGCGTCGGAGCGGGGCGATCAAACAGCACGCGATGCCTTGGCGCGCAGCGGTGAATATCTCGGTGTGGGAATTTCAACCGCTATCAATATTCTTTCACCCGAACTAGTCATCATTAGCGGCGAAGGAGTAGCAGCGGGTGACTATCGCCTAAAGTCGATGCTCGACGCTGTTGTTCGTTACACCTTCAACGGCATGATCGATGATGTTGAGATTGTGGTCCAAGCCACCGAAGATCGGGATTGGGCACGGGGTGCGGCGAGCGTGGTCATAAGCAAGGTGTTCGCATCACCGCTGAACAAAAGCTGAACTGAACAATTCTTATTTTTTGAGCTGAAAGTTGTTGCGGCATGGCATGGGAACGCGGTTTCCATAAATGGAAGTGGATTGTCTTCTTCTTAGCGCCTAGCTTGGCGGGGATGTTCTTGTTCATCCTGTACCCGATGATCTCATCACTGGGTGTGGCGCTGTCGGACTGGACGCTCCCGCGCCAGCCGAATTACATCGGGTTAGGGAATTTCCAATCTCTGCTGATCGATCCCTCGTTCCTGACCGCCGTCAAGACGACACTGCTGTTTATCGCCCTCTATGTGCCGCTCGTGTTCGTGCTCGGGCTAGGCTTGGCGCTGTTTCTGAACCGAAAACTGCGCGGGATGGTCGTCGTGCGGATGGCAACGTTCCTGCCGGTCGTCGCCTCGTGGGTGGTCGTTTCGCTCGTCTGGCGCTGGATTTTCAACCCCGCCTATGGATTGATCAATTCTTGGTTGTCGCTGCTTGGAATCGCAGGACCGCAGTGGCTGTATCAGCCCGACAGCGCCTTGATCGCCATTGTGATCACGACGGTTTGGAAAGACATCGGCTACATTGCCCTGCTCTACCTTGGCGGCTTGCAGAGCATTTCCGAAAGCTACTACGAAGCCGCCCGAATTGACGGTGCGAGCCGCTGGCAACTGCTGCGACGCATCACGCTGCCACTGCTCACGCCGACGATGTTCTTCGTCGTGATTACGCTGATCATCAACTACTTTCAGTTGTTCGACGCCATCTACTTGATGCCGGTCAAAGATACGGCGGCAGCCCGCCAACTGACCGTGATCGTGGTCGAAGTCGTGAAAAACGCCTTCAGCTACAACCGTATGGGCTACGCGACTGCGATGTCATGGGTGCTGTTCGCGCTGATCTTTCTCGTCACCTTCATCCAGCTTCGGGTTCAAAAACGGTGGGTCTATTATGAGGTTGAGTAAAACCTTACCGGTTCAGGCACAAGCGAATACGCAGATTTCCCTGTCGGTGAAACTGCTGGCGTTCGCGGTTCGCTATGTGCCGATGATTCTGCTGGTCATGGCGATGATTGTCCCGTTCCTCGTGATGCTCACGACCTCGCTGAAGCCGGAAGCGTTTGTCCTCGAAGCGCGACCCAACCTGCTGCCGACCGTCGTCTCATTCGACGCTTACGCCGAGTTAGCCCGGCGTATCGATCTGCCCCGTGTATTCTTCAACAGCTTTCTGGTGGCGGGGTTAGGCACGTTGGGACAGGTGCTCGTCTCGGCGATGGCAGCTTTCGCCTTTGCCCGCATGGAATGGCGCGGGCGCAATACCGTCTTCCTGCTCTACCTCGCGACCATGATGATCCCCGGCATTGTGCTGGTCATTCCCCAGTTCATTCTGGTACGTTCGCTCGGCTGGATCAACAGCTATGCGGCGCTGATTCTGCCCAGCTTGTTCAGCGCGTTCGGGACTTTCTTGCTCCGCCAGTCGTTTCTGGGGCTACCGAAAGATTTCGAAGAAGCTGCCTTTGTCGACGGCGCGAACTATTTCACCATTTTCTGGCGAATCGTGCTGCCGCTCTCCGGTCCAGCGCTGGCGACTCTCGGCGTCTTCAGTTTTATGGGGCTGTGGAATTCGTATCTCTGGCCCCTCTTTGTGGCGCGACGCGACGATGTCATGACGCTGCCGGTGGCACTGGCATTCCTGCAAGGCGAGACGCGCGGTGTGACTGAGTGGAACATCGTCATGGCGGGGTCGGTCGTCGCCGTGCTGCCGATTTTGATCGCCTACATCTTAGCCCAACGCTGGTTCGTGCGGGGCGTCGTAGTCAGCGGCATTAAAGGCTAGTTTTTTCCTAGGTTTCGTCACGCGACGGGACGCGTGTTTAATCGTCTAGCAAATTCAACAATATGAAAGGTTGCTCATCCATGTTTCGAAAATATACTTCTGTCTTGATAGTACTCTTGATCCTGCTCATGATCGCGCCGGTGTCCGCACAGGACAATGTTACTGTCCGCTACTTCAACTTCACGGCGGGCAGTGACCATGTGGATGACCTCAACACCATCCTCGCAGCGTTCCAAGAAGCCAACCCCGGCATCACCGTCGAGGTCAACTCAGCACCGTTCGCCGACTACTTCACCCTGCTGACGACTGACATCATCAGCGGCGAAGCGCCGGACGTGTTCGAACTCAACTTTGAGAACTTCAAGAGCTTTGCCGCCAACGAATCCCTGATGGATTTGTCCTCAGTCGCCGGTGAAGCACCCTACTATCCCCGCGCGCTGGAAGCTTTCCAGTACGACGGCAAACAGTACGGGCTGCCGGAGTCGTTCTCGACCGTGCTGCTGTATTACAACACCGAGCTATTCGACCAAGCTGGGCTGGCATACCCGACGGCGGATTGGACGTGGGATGATGCCAAGGCTGCTGCGCTGGCAATTCGCGCGCTCGGCAGTGACATTTGGGGGCTGTACACGCCGATCCAGTTCCACGAGTTCTACAAGAAAGCCGCGCAGCAGGGTGACTGCCAGTTCTTCAACGCCGACCAGACCGAGTCGCTGATCAACTCGGCGGGCTGTGTCGCGGCGCTTCAATCGATGGTCGATTTCGTCGACGCTGGCGTAATCCCCTCGCAGGCAGACCTGTCCGGTATCTCCGACTCGGAACTGTTCGCCAGCGGCAAACTGGGGATGTGGGTCACCGGCACGTGGATGTTCTCCGCGCTGGGCAGCGCAGACTTCAAATGGGACGTTCAGATCGAGCCGATGATCAACCAGCACGCCAGTCACTTCTTCTCCAATGCGGTTGCCGTTTCCGCGACGACCGATAAAGTCGACGCCGCGACCAAGCTGGCGCTGTTCCTGACCTCTAGCCAAGTCGCCGCCGAAGTGCGTGTCGATCACAACTGGGAACTCCCGGCACTGGATAAGCCGGAATACTTCACCTCGTTCCTGAATGCAGATGCGCCGCCCGCCAATCGTCAAGCGGTCTTCCAAGCGCTGGAGAGCGCCGTTGTTCCGCCGACAATTGAACGTCAGGCTGAAATGCAGGATACGGTTACCGCGTACATCACGCGCGTGGTCGATGGCGAATTGACGGCGCAAGAGGCGCTCGATCAAGCCAAAGCGGAACTGGATCTACTGGTCGCCAACTAGGGTTTTACTGTAAACAAGCGGGAGAGCATAGAGACCGTTCTATGCTCTCCCTGTTTTTATTGCGCGTGGATTATTTGTGAGCGAAATAAAAGGATTCAGACATGGTTGAGGTCATTCACACGCCGCACGGTCAGGAGCATCCGTATCAGCAGCTCCCTGAGGAACGCTCACCACGCCAACCGCTGGCAGGCGAGCCGTTTATGGTCGGCGTCGTGACGCGCCCCGCCGGTGCGGTCAAGCGGGTCACGGTACACCAATCCCTTGCGGATCAGGCGACAGCGACCGAGGCTGTTCACCTTGTCGGCTGGCTGCCTGCGCTGGAAGAAGGCGTCGGCGCGGAATACCTAGAGCGCGTGACCAAGATCGATCAGGATGTTTGGCAGGCAGGTTTGTGCGCACCGAGCGCTGGTGAAACGCTGACTTACTGGATTGAGACGGATCAAGGTGTTCGTTCGGAGGCGTTCACGCTCTACGGCGAATCGTGGCAGTCGGGTGGCGGCGTCAGCGTGAGTGACAACCGGATGACCGTATCACGCGCGGCGGTCGCTGCCGCACCGGAAATCCCCGGAATGCCTCGCCTTGAACGGATTGAGTGGCTGGACGCGGGCGACCGCGCGCGCCGGGTTCGGCTGACGTTTCAAACGCAGCCGCACGAACGCTTTTTCGGGCTAGGCGAGCGCTTCAATGCGCTGGACCAGCGCGGAAACGTGATGGATATTCGCTGCTACGAGCAGTATAAAAATCAAAATAAGCGGGCATATATGCCGATTCCATTCCTGCTGTCGTCACTAGGCTATGGCGTCTGGGTCGAAAGCAGCCGGTGGATGCAGTTCGACTTAGCCGCATCCTCGCCGGAGTTGTGGAGCGTCGAAGCCGATCTTGGCAGCGACGAAACGCTGTCTCTGAGCTGGTTTACCGGAAGCGATCCGGTGGAAATCGTCGGAGACTTCGCCCGGAAGACGGGTCCGGTCGCGCTGCCGCCGCTGTGGTCATTCGGCTTGTGGATGAGCAGCAACGAGTGGAATTCTCAGTCCAGAACGCTCAAGGAGGTGCAGACCTCACTCGACTATCAAATCCAGCCGAGTGTAGTCGTGTTGGAAGCGTGGAGTGACGAAGCGACCTTCTACATCTGGAATGATGCTGAGTATACGGTCAAGCCCGGCGCTGAAGCGTCCGTCTACGGTGACTTCAGCTTTTCCGCCGGAGGGCAAATGGACTGATCCGGCAGGCATGATCGATTGGCTGCATGAGCAGGGCATGAAGCTCATTCTGTGGCAAATTCCGGTGATTAAGGCGATGGCTGAAGCGCACGCTCAACACGACGCCGACCGCGCTTACTTCGAGCAGATGGGCTTCGGCGTCAAAGACCCGGACGGCTCGCTGCACCGGCTGCGTCCGTCGTGGTTTCGGGGGAGTTATGTCTGGGATCCGACCAACCCGGCAGCCCGCGCGTGGTGGATGAAAAAGCGGGCATATCTGGTGGATGAACTCGGCGTTGACGGCTTCAAGACCGACGGCGGCGAGCACCTGTGGAGCACCGAAAGTCAGTTCGGCAACGGGCGTCAAGGCGACGAAATGTGGAACGAGTATCCGCAGCACTATACCGAAGCCTACTTTCAGTTTGCCCAAAAGAACGGTGGTGTTACCTTCAGCCGGGCGGGATTTACCGGATCGCAGCGCTCGCCGATCCATTGGGCTGGTGACGAGGCATCGACGTGGGATGCTTTCCGGCATTCGATCCTCGCTGGACTGTCAGCAGGTGTATCTGGCATCCCGTTCTGGAGTTATGACATCGGCGGCTTTAGCGGCGAAATTCCGACTGCCGAGTTGTACCTGCGTTCGGCGGCGATGGCGGCTTTCTGCCCCGTGATGCAGTATCACTCGGAAAATAACGGACACCGCGAGCCGAATCGGGATCGCACGCCATGGAATATTCAGCAGCAGACCGGCAATCAGCAGGTCGTGCCGCTGTTCCGCTACTTCTTGAATGTACGCCACAATTTAATGCCGTATATTTGGCAAGAAGCGCAGCACTCGGCAGCGACAGGTGAACCAATGATGCGGGCGCTCAAGCTGTTTTATGGTGATGCTTCCGATTATGCTTACTTCTTCGGGCGCGATCTGCTCGTCTATCCGGTGGTTCAGCCCAATGCGACTACGTGGTCCGTATTTTTGCCACCGGGGAAGTGGGTTGACTTATGGACGAAAACGGAGTTTAGCGGCAACCAGACCATTGCCTTTGCGTCGCCGTTAGGGAAGATTCCAGTTTTTGTCCGTTCGGGGGCTTCAATCCCGGTACGACTGCCGGAATCGGGCAAACTCGGGGATTTTGTAGCGCTCGACGCTGAACCAACTTCATGGCTTCACTTCGGCGCATAACTGTAGGGATGGGCGACTGGCATACCACGGATCAAGTAGCCGATCCCGCTGTGGCTCATGCTCTATTTGCGTGCAGCATAGCAATCAAGCAACGCCGTTGAATGAAGGTGGCATTCGTCCTCGGTCAATCGGATTTTTCGGCTGCTAGGTTATGTTGACATTTTTCCTCTCCCTCAGGGCGAGGGACTTAAACATCCTGAAGGTGAAAGCCCCCTTCTCCCTGAGGGAGAAGGGTCACAGATCACTGGTAGCTGAGACGACCTTGAAACCGGCTTAAACTGCTCATATGGGCTTGCCTAATTGGACTATAATTCTGATGCGAGCACGGTCATTCCCGTGCGCAGTTCGGCAAGTGCATCCTAGCCGGAGAAATTTCCGATGAGAACCGTTCATCAACGAGACAACAATACCAGCCACTGGTTCGACCGAGCCTTGCAATGGGCTGATGGGCGCTGGAACGCTGACTACAGCCTCGTACAAATGCCCTTAGACCGCGGACAACAAGGCGATAACGATGCGCCTTACCTTGTTCGGGACTCAGTTTGGTATGCGACGGGGTTGCTGATGCGCCAAGAGCGTGGCGACGTTGCTCGTGCGCAGACGATCATCAAAACAATCATGAATTACCAGTTCGATGAACCTTCCGCCGTGTATCACGGCACTTTTTTTCGTTATCCCAGCGAACCGCACCCGCCAGAAAATGCCGTGATCTGGCGCGACTACGATCCGAATTGGCGTGAGTTTATCGGCACCGTGTTCATTGTTCTGCTGAAGGATTTCGGCGACCTCCTCCCCGACGCCCTGCAAAACGACATGCGCCACGCGATTCGGTTGGCTGCCGAAGGTGCGTTCGCGCGCAAGGTTGCCGCAGAATATACGAACATTTCGCTGATGAGTGCCTTTTTGCTGGATTACGCTGGCGAACTCTACGGGAATGCAGTTTGGCGAGACTATGCCGACGGGCTAGCGCGGGAAATCCATGCGCTGTTTGAACGCTACCGGACCTTTAACGAATACAACTCACCGACCTACTACGGGGTCGATTTATATGCCCTCGGGTTATGGCGTAAATACGGCTCACGACCTGTCTATCGCGAACTGGGGTCAGCCATGGAAGCCGCGATCTGGCGCGATCTGGCGCAGTTTTATCACGCTGGAATGCGAAATATGTGCGGTCCGTATGACCGAAGCTACGGGATGGATATGACGGATTATCTGGCGTCGCTCGGTCTGTGGATTGCCGCAGCGCTACCGGCAGCCAACGCACCACTGCCCGACGTGGATCGCCAGTTTGAACACGCTGCCGATTTCTTTTTCATGCCGGAAGTTGCGCTAATTGGCGCAGAACCGCCGGATGACGTGCTGCCCGCACTCACTGCGTTTCAAGGCGAAAGGTTTCTGGAACGCACGATCGAGCCAAATCGCACGGTGACCGCTTGGCTGTCCAAGCGGTTGATGCTTGGAGCAGAAGCTGATTATCACAACGCATCGCGGACAGATCAGTTTCATCCTGCGACAGCTCACTGGCAAACTGCGAACGGATCCGTAAGCTGGCTGCGAACCCGCTCCGAGAAACTCATCCAAGCAGTTGCCGAGCCACGCCGTTTACAGCTTTCGAGCCGGGAACGTATCACTTTTGCATTCGAGATCTATACTGCTGATGCGGATACCAGCATGGTTCACGCTGATCAATGGACGCTACCGGGGTTAATTGTCCACCTCGCCAGACCCGACACGCCGTTCACCACGACAAAAATTGGCGACAGCCTGCACGTTCAATTTGAATCGGATGAACCGGTTACGCTCAGCTTCTCAACCTAATCGGGGTGCGCGGCGATTGTGATCGGTACCCCATAAAGTAAGACAAAAGCCGGAGATAATGAGCATCGAAAAAAGATGCGAGGCTAATCACAGCAGCTCGCATCTTGGACAAGTAGTCGTTCCATCGAACGCTGTCGTTCCAGGAACGACTTTATTGTCAGGGATCAATCAGTTCAAATTCTCGAAAATCCCCGCCGCGCCCATGCCCCCACCGATACACATCGTGACCATGCCGTACTTGCTGCCGCGCCGCTTCATCTCGTTGATCAATTGGACGGTCAGCTTGGAGCCGGTGCAGCCGAGCGGATGACCGAGCGCGATCGCGCCGCCGTTGACGTTGACCCGCGCCGGATCAAGCTCCAAATGACGAATCACGGCGAGCGACTGTGACGCGAACGCCTCGTTCAGTTCGATCAGGTCGATCTCGCTCAGTGCCATTCCGGTCCGCTTGAGCAGCTTCGGGATCGCCGCAATCGGTCCGATGCCCATCACTTCCGGGCGCACGCCGGCGACGTTGAAGCCGACGTAACGCGCCAGCGGCTTGAGTCCTAGCTGCGCCGCCTTGCCCGCCTCCATCACGATCACGCCCGCCGCACCGTCGCTGAGCGGGCTGGAGTTCCCGGCGGTCACACGACCGTTCTGGCGAAAGACCGGCTTGAGCTTCGCCAAGCCTTCGAGCGTCGTCTCGCGGCGCAGATGTTCATCCTCGGTCAGCGTGATCGTCGTAGTGATCGGTTCGCCGTCGGCGCTGATCGAGGTTTCCTCAAACGTGAACGGCACGATCTCCTGCCGGAAGTAGCCCGCGTCGGTCGCCCGCGCTGCCTTCATGTGGCTCTCGTAGGCGAATTGATCCATATCCTCGCGGCTGACATGGTACTCGTCGGCGACGTGTTCGGCGGTGTGCCCCATGCTCATGTAGGCTTCGGGCGCATTTGCCGCCATGTACGGATTCGGACTGATCTTGAAGCCGGTCATCGGCACCAGCGTCATACTCTCCGCCCCGCCCGCGATGATCACGTCCGCGCCATCGGCGATGATCCGCTCGGCAGCGCTAGCGATCGTCTGCAAGCCGCTGGAGCAGAAGCGGTTGATCGTCTGCGCCGGGATTTCGACCGGCAGCCCCGCCCGCAGCCCGATCACGCGGGCGAAGTTCAAGCCCTGCGATCCTTCGGGCATGGCACAGCCGATGCTCACGTCATCGATCTCGTAGGGATCGAGCTTGCCGCCGGTCTGCCGCATTAGATCCTCGATCACCACCGCCGCCATGTCGTCGGAGCGCGCGCTCCGGCTGACGCCCTTCTTCGCCTTGCCGACTGCCGTCCGTGACGCCGCCACAATCACTGCTTCACGCATTATCCTAATCCTTTTCTAGCAACGTATTTTGAAAGTACCGAGTACCGAGTGATGAGTAATGAGTCAAAACTCGACAACCTCATTGCTCATCACTCATTGCTGTTTTTCTCAGTCCTCAGTCCTTGAAGCTCAGTCCTGTATTTATCGTTCCAATTCCCCACGATCCCAGTGGGCGAGGTTCGCGCCTGCCGCGTAGGTCGTCTGCAAGAAGGCGAGCAAATCGCGGCGCGGATCGTCGGACTGGCGCAGCGCGGCGTAAGGGAGCACGAACTCGCTCATCTGATCCAGATAAAGCGCTGCCTTCGGCTGCACCGCCGCCGCCTTGTAACCGTCCGGTTCCGGCGTGTGATAGGCGTAGAATACCGGCTCGACGTCACCACCGCCCGCCCAGAAGCCCGCGCTGCTGACCTCGTGCGAGTACGCTTCGCGCATGATGGTCGCCAGTTCAGGCGACCACTCCCGCTCCGGCGCACGCCGCCCCGAAAAGCGCGTCGAGGCGAGGTCGAAGCTGCCCCAAAAGAAATGCACCGGGCTGTGCTTGCCGATGAATCCGCCGCGAAACTCCTTGAATACCGAGTCGGCGAAGCGCAGAATTTGCCAGTGACGAGTGACGTATTCGGCGTCGTAGCTGGCGTGGATCGTGTCCTGCTCGAACGGGATCGGGTCGCTGATCTCGACCGGCATCGCCCAAATTTTCACGTCGATCCCCAACGAGCGCAGCGCGCCCATGAACTCGGCGTAGAAATCAGCGACACTCTGCGGGCGCAGCACCATCGTGTGCAGCCCGCCATCGCAGGCGCGGATCACCAGCCGGTGGTCGAGGAAGTCGAACTCGACGTCGAAAATCTGATCGCCGTAGGGGATCGGCGAGGTCGTCAGCCCGCGCGCCGTCAGGTAAAACGGCACTTCCCACCAGTGATTAACCTTCGGTGCGAGTTCCAGCCGCACCTTGCCGACGATCTGCATCCACATGTGCAGCGTCGCGCGGGTCGGCTCCCATTCGGCAATCGGCAGTTCCGGTAGCAAAACCATGTCACGTCCTCGCCTCTCGGCTTCACGATAAATCACCATCGTAACAGTACATTGACGCAGTAGCGGCAGTGTTTCTACTGAATTCTGGATTCGGCATCCGTGGGGCGTTATATGAGCGTGTTGAAAAAGCTCCACACTGACCCCACCCCCGCACTGTGCAAATCTTCGATTTGCCTTGCGCTTCCCCTCCCCGAATTCAGGGAGAGTGCCTTCGTCCATTTCGACTGTGCATCATCAAATTTGATGACTTTTCGGCACAGCAGAGCGTTGTCAACACCCACACATCGCTCAGTACTCGGTACCTCTCTACCTCAGTCCTAGTTTCTGAGCGCCTTGTTGTTCTGAAGCATGTAGCCGATCCGCTCCAGCGACTTAGGCGTCTGCGCGAGTTCGAGGAACGCCTCGCGCTCCAAATCGAGCAGCACCTGCTCGTCGATCCAGCCCGGCTCGCTGATCGCGCCGCCGGTCAGCACGTAAGCCAGCTTGCGCGCAATGAAGGCGTCGTGTTCGCTGGCGTAACCGCTCTCGATGAAACCCTCGATGCCGATCAGCAGCGCGGCGTAAGCGTCGCGCCCGGCGGCGTAGACTTTGCCCGCGTGCAGCGGCGTGTAGTTCGCCGCCATGTGCAGCGCCTCGCGCTTCGCCTCACCCAGCAGGTGATCGCGGTTCATGACGATCCGGTCACACGACGAAAGGAAACCCATCTCGCGGGCTTGTTTAGCGCTCTCGCTGACCTTCGCCAGCGCGATCTGCTCGAAGATTTTTTGCAGATGCGGCAGCGCGTCAGCGTTCGGATGCGACGCCATCACCGGATTGATCACCCGGCGCACCAGTTCTTTGCAGCCGCCGCCCGCCGGGATCAGTCCGACGCCGACCTCGACCAACCCCGCGTAGAGTTCCGAATGGGCGATGATTCGCGAGCCGCCCATCAGCAGCTCTGCGCCGCCGCCGAGCGCCATGTTGTAGGGCGCGGTGACGACCGGCTTGGACGCATAGCGGAAGCCTTGAATCAGACTTTGCAGGTCGCGGATCATCTGCTCAAGCTGATCGAGCTGGTCGTTCTGCACCGCCATCATCATCATGAACAGGTTCGCGCCGACGCAGAAGCGCTCGCTGTCGCCGCCGATCACCAGCGCGTCGAAATCCGTGTCGAGCAATTCCAGCGCCTTCCAGCCAAGCTCGATCACGTCGGTGTCGATGGCGTTGGCGGGGCTGTGCAGTTCGAACAGCGCCACGCCGTCGCCCATATCGAGCACGCTCGCCCCGGCATTGCGCGCGACTTCCTTACCGCTCGCGTGGAGCACCGCTGCCTTGATCACGCGGCTGTCGGCGGCGATCAGTTCGTAGACGCTCTTCTGCGGGCTGTAGTAGCCGACTTTCTGCCCGGCTTCGTCGTACTGGTAGAAGGTCGTGTAGCCCTGATCGAGCATTCCCTTGACCCAGTCAGCGACCGGATAGCCCGCCGCTTCGAAGGCGGGCACGGTCTCGGCGACGCCGAGCGCGTCCCAGATTTCGAACGGTCCCAACTCGTGAGCGAAGCCCCACTTCTGGGCGTTATCGACGTTGACCAGCGTCTCGGTGATCTCCGGCACGCGCTGCGAGGCATACGCCAGCAAAAAGGCGTGATGTCGCCACAGCAGCTTGGCGGCGCGGTCGTCCTCGCTCAGCAGCCGCTTGATCCGCTCGGCAGTCGGCTCGACTTTGCGATGCTTGCCGACACTCTCGAAGCGCGGCTTGCTCGGCGGCAGGTAGTCGAGCGTGTTCAGGTCGAGCGAGTAGAACTCTTTGCCGCCGTCCGCCGTCCTGACCATCTTGTAGAAGCCCTGCCCGCTCTTGTTGCCGAGCCAGCCGTTGGCTGATCAGCTTGTCGAACAGCGCGGTCGATCCTTCGTGTTCCAGCACCGTTCGCGCCGGATCGTCGGGGATCGCCGGATACAGATTCCGCGCCACGCCGACGGCGATGTCGATGCCGACCAGATCGTTCAGCCGGAACGTCGCCGTCTTCGGGCGACCGATCAGCGGACCGGTCAGCGAGTCGATTTCCTCGACGGTGAACCCGTTGTCGAGCGCGTCGTTGACAATCTGCATCCCGCTCATGGTCATGAAGCGGTTGCCGATGAAATTCGGCTCGTCTTTGGCGATCACCACACCCTTGCCGAGCGTTTTGGTCGCGTACTCGACGATGAAGTCGACCACTGCCGGATCGGTGTTCGGGTGCGGGATGACTTCGAGCAGGCGCAGGTAGCGCGGCGGATTGAAGAAGTGCGTGCCCAGAAAGCGCCGCGTGAAGTCGTCGCTCAGCCCCTCGGCGACCGCGCGGATCGGCAAGCCGGAGGTATTGGTCGAGACGATCGTGTTCGCGCCGACGCGATCCGCTAATTTAGCCATCAGGTCGCGCTTGATGTCCAGCCGCTCGACCACCACTTCGATCACCCAGTCGGCGTCCGCCACTCCATCGAGATCGTCCTCGACGTTGCCGACGCGGATGCGGTCGAGGTCGCCCGCGCTGAACAACTGCGCCGGACGCGCGCTCTGCATCCGCTTGAGTCCGTCGAGCGCGACCGCGTTGCGCTTCGCCGCCGGGTCGCCCGCTTGCGTGTCGCGTGCCGGAATGTCGAGCAGCAGCACGTCCACGCCGACGCCCGCCAGCAGCGCCGCGATCCCGCTGCCCATCGTCCCCGACCCGATCACCACCGCCTTGCGAATTTGATATGCCATAAATGACCTTTCTTTAGCTTTTAGCTATCAGCTTTCAGCAGTCAGCAAGTGCTCACCCGTTTTAGCTGAAAGCTGACCGCTGATGGCTGACCGCTAATTCAACTCGCGCCCGCTGTACTCGAGAATGCGCCGCGCGACGACCAGCGTATTGATCTGCCCCGTTCCCTCGAAGATGTCGTTGATCTTGGCATCACGCATCCACTTTTCGACCAGCCACTCGCGGCTGTAGCCGTTTGCGCCGAGCAGTTCGACCGCCTTCTGCCCGATCAGCGTGACGACCTTGCCCGCCTTCGCCTTCGCCATCGACGCTTCGAGGCTGTTGGGCGCGCCCGCGTCCAGCAGCGTGATCGCCCGCAGCGTCAGCAGATAGGCGGCGCGAAGCTGTCCTTCCATTTCCAGCACGTCGCGCTGGATCGCCGTCAGCTTGTGATAGGGCTGATCGTAGGGGATTTCGACGCCGTTCTCCGCCAGCTTTTCTTTCAGGAATTCGAGCGCCGCCCGCCCGATGCCGAGCGCGCTGGCGGCGACCAAGCGGACGGGTCGCGTCGAAGGTCGCCATCGCGCCCTTGAAGCCCTTGCGCCCTGACGACGACTCGCCCGGCTTGGCGACTTCCGCGCTGCCGAGGATGTGATCCGCCGGGATGCGCGCGTCCTCGAAGACGATGGCGGCGGTATCGCTGGCGCGGATGCCGTGCTTGATCTCGGTCTTGGTCACGGTGACGCCGGGCGTCCCCGCCTCGACCACGAACGGGCGCATTCCGGCGCGTCCGGCGCTGCGGTCAATCGACGCCCAGACGACGACCAACCCGTTCGACTCGTCCAGCGCCAGCTTGCCGTTGGTGCAGAAAATCTTCTCGCCGTTGAGCACCCACTCGTTGGTCGCTTCGTCGAACACCGCGCTGGTGCGGATCGCCGAGGTGTCCGATCCCGCGCCCGGTTCGGTCATCGCCATCGCGCCCCACGCCGGGGTATCGCCCTCGGCGAAGCGCGACAGGAACTTGATCTTCTGCTCCGGCGTGCCGACCGCCTCAATCGCCGCGCCGCCGAGCGCGCCACCGGGCAGGCACAGATAAATCCCGGCGTCGCCCCACGACAGCATCTCGATCATCAGCATCAGCCGCAGATTGGTCGTGCGCACGCGCTTTTCGCCGCCGCTCGGTTCGGGCGGATTGGCTAAGCGATCCAGCGTCTTCTTCTGCATGTCGCGCATGACGGGCCACATCTGCTCGACGAACTGGGTCGGACGCTCGTGTTCGTGCTCGTCCAATTCCCGCGAGACCGGACGCATGAAGAACTCCGCCGCCATTTTGACCATCTCGGTCTGCTGCTGAATGTGTTCGGGGATTTCAAAACTGATCGCCATAATGGTTTCTCGCCAATCTATTCAATTATCATCAAACCTTGCACCCCGACGTGGATCGCTTTGTTCCCCCTCGCATTATGGAGAGGGGGTTAGGGGGTGAGGTTTCGATATGCCGTCTTGACCGCCGACATCTCGCTGCGATGCTCGGCTTCGTGCTGGCAGAGATGATGCAGCACCCACTCCGGCGTTACGTCGTAATCGGAAAAACTGCGCAAGCGGCGGAAATCTTCGAGCGACAGCGCCTTGTAGACGCTGAGCAGTTCGCGCCGAACCGCCGCCAAGCGATCGAGGTGCGTCTGGAGACTCTCACCGGCGACGACGGTCAGCTTGCCCGCCGCGTCGCGGTCGTCGTAGGGGAACAGCGGCAAAAACTCGCCCAGCGATTCCGGCGCTTCCGGCTTCTCCTGCACTTCGATGGTCAGCCAGCCGATCTCCACCGACGCGATGTGATAGAGCAGCGTGCCAATCGAATGCAGCGCCCAATCCGGTTTCCAATCGAGCGCCGCCGCGTCCAAATCGCGCAGCAGCCGCAGGGTATCATGGCGCTCGTCTTCCAGCGTCCACAGCGCCCGCCCGATCTCCACCGGCGCGCCCTCGACCGGCACAACCCTCAGTTGCAGTTTTTCACTCACGTTGCATTCCCTTCCCCTGATTTCGCGGCGAATGTAGGGGCGTTGTGCTTGCTTCGCAAGCCTATAACGCCCCTACTCAGATCATGGCGAGACCGTGAAAGGTCGTGAAGCCGCGCGCATTGCGCAGCCAGCGCTCCGCCGGATATTCGCGGATGAAGCCGTAGCCGCCGAGCGTCTGCACGGCGCTGTCTGCCACGAACATGACGGCTTTGTCGGCGTACTGCTTGGCGAGATAGGCTGCTTTTGTCGCGTCGCCGCCCGCGTCGAGCTGTCGCCGCCGCCTCCCAGACCAGCAAGCGCGCCGCATCGACCTCAATCGCCATCTCCGCCAGCATGAAAGCGATCGCTTGCTTCTGGGCGATTGGCACGCCGAATTGGACGCGCTGCTTGGCGTAATTGCGCGCGTACTCCGCCGCCGCATCGGCGACGCCGACCGCCAGCGCCGCCAGCGCGACCTTGACTCCGGCTGATCAGCCGCCCGTAGTTCATGCCGCTTTCGCCGCCGAGCTTCAGGTCAGCGGGCACGCGCACGCCGTCCAGCTTGACGCGGTAGAGCGGCAGCGCCCGCACGCCCATCAGCGCCTCGCGCTGCTGCCGGGTGATGCCGTCGCTGTTCGCATCAACCAGATAGCCGCCGACCGCGCCCGTTTCGCTGTCTTTCGCGTAAATCAGCAGCCATTCGGCGCGCGCGCCCAGCGGCACATAAGCCTTCTCACCGTTGAGCACAAAGCCGTCACCGTCGCGCGTTGCTGTCGTCTTGAGGTCGTGCGGATCGAAGAAGATGCCCGGTTCGAGCAGCGCCGCGCTGAAGATCGGCAGGGTATCGCCCGCGAACAGGGGCAAGAACTGCTCGTGCTGCGCCGTCGTGCCGTCGAGGATCAGTGGGTAGGCGACCAGCGCGGGCGAGAGGATCGCCAGCGCCATCGACAGATCGCCTTTCGCCAGCGCTTCGGCTGCCAGCACGCCAGTGACGGCGCTCAGTTCGCCGAAACCGCCGTAGGCTTCCGGGATCGCGGACTGGATCAGCCCGATCTCCCAGCCGGTTTGGATCAGTTCAGTCGGGAAATGCTCGTTTTCGTCGGCGGCGTGCGCGGCGGGCTGGAGTTCATCCGCCGCGAACCGCTTGATGACGTCGATCAACTGCTGCTGTTCGTCAGTGGGGGTAAAAGAGACCATCGTAAACCGACCATTTCTAATTATCCCAGCGCCAGCGGCGGACCAAGCAACTCCATTCCGTGATCCCGCCACAGCGCCGGGTCTTGCGGCGGCATCGCGTTCGCTTTAGTCACTTCGCGGAAGAAAGCTTCCATTTTACCGGCGGGCATGAAGGTGATCAACATCCTGCCGCGCATCCCGCCGCCGACGTATGCCCAAACGTGCGGCACACCACGCGGAGCCAGCAGCGAATCACCCGGCTTAATCGGAAAACGCTCAGCCCCAACCTCGATGATGAAATCGCCCTCGACCGCGTAAAACCACTCGTCTTGCTCGTGATGCAAATGCCGCGCCGGACCGCCTACCGCGTGAAATACGTTCTCGATGATCAAAATGCCGCCGCTGTCCGACGCGGTAACTTTGAAGTCAATGTGACTGACACCAAGTCCCCGCTGCTCGCCGAAGCGATCTTCGCCTGCACCAACCTGCACAATCGCAGGGGCTTCGTTCGCGCGTTGCGGGGACTCGTCCATTTACATCCCGCCCGCGACTTCGAGCACCTGCCCGGAGACGTAATTCGCCCAATCGCTGCCGAAGAAGACCAGCACGCCCGCCGCTTCATCGACCGTGCCGGGGCGCTTCATCGGAATCGTGTTGAAGATCATGTCGCGCACCTTGTCCGGCATCCCCAGCTTGATCTTGCTGCCGTCGCGCTCGGTGAAATCGCCCTCAGCGTCGGACTGCGTCAGGCGGGTATCCATGAAGCCGAAGGCGACCGCGTTGACCTGAATGTTGAACGCGCCCCACTCTTTGGCAAGCGTCCGCGTCAAACCGATGACGCCCGCTTTGCCGGAGGCGTAATTCGCCTGACCGATATTGCCGCGCGTCCCGGTCGTGCTGCTGACGTTGACGATCTTGCGCGCCTTGGCTGATCCGGTCTCGGCGATCTCCTGCTTGGCGACGTCGCGCATGTACGGGATCGCCGCGCGGATGATCTTGAAGGGCGCGGTCAGGTGGATGGCGAGCATCGCGTCCCACTGTTCATCGGTCATCTTGTGGATCATGCCGTCCCACGTGTAACCGGCGTTGTTGACGAGGATGTCGATGCCACCGAACGCACCGACCGTATCGTCGATCAACTTCTGGATGGCTGCCGCGTCGGTCACGTCAGCGGGGACGGCGATCGCCGTTCCGCCCGCTGCCTTGATCGCCGCTGCGGTTTCGTTGGCGGGCTGCGGATCGATGTCGCTGACGACGACCTTCGCGCCCTGCTGGGCGTAGAGTTTCGCCGCCGCCGCGCCGATCCCGCGCCCGCTCCCGGTGATAATCGCTACTTTGTCTTGAAGCAAGTTCATTTCCCTAAATCCTTTGCTGATTTCAATGAGGGCATGGTATGCCCCGTAAATTCCCAATAATCTGGTCACGTTGCTCGTAGGGGCGAGGCATGCCTCGCCCCTACAACGACTCAACAAATCCCATCAAGCTGACTGTAGGGGCGTTATATATAACGCCCCTACAACCTACGCCTCGTGTCTCCCCCTCGCCTCACGGGGAGGGGTTGGGGGTGAGGTTACTACACCAGCACTCCGCGCAGCATCGTCTCGGCGATCATGTCGGCGATCTGCACGCCGCTCAGCCGACCGTCCGGCTTGAACCACACGCCAACCCAGTTCTGCGCGCCGAGCAGCGTTTGCACGAAGATCGGCACGTCCACCGGGCGAAATGCACCCTGCTCGATGCCCTCATGGATCACCACACGAAACAATTCCTCGAACTGGTCACGCTGCGCGAAAAAGGCAGCGCGGCGCTCGATGAAGGCGAGATAAGCGGCTTTGTCGTCGGCGCTGGCATTCTTGGGCGGCGGCTTGACGTTCAGCAGCGCCCGCAATTCGTAGACCATCGCCGCCGCGACCGTCAAATTCTCAGTGATACCGATAACGTGGGTGCGGATCATGTCGCGCAGCTTGACGTCGGCAGCGCAATCGGCTCCGGCAATCGGCTCGACTTCCTTGAAGACGACGTTCTGTCCCAGTTCGAGCACCGCCAAGAGCAGCGCGTCCTTATTGCGAAAGTGGTGGTAGAGGCTGGCAGCCGTGAGGTTGACCGCCGCCGCGATGTCTTTCATCGTCGCGGCTTCGTAGCCGTTGCGCTGGAGCACTTCAGCGGCAGCTTGGATAATGTCGTCACGGTGAACCGACTGGTCAGCGGGTTTGCGCGCCAAAAGAAGACCCTTCAATTAACTTTAAGAATCGAATTTGCATTTGATTATAAGGTATCCCTCCAACCTGTCAACTAACCCCCGATTCATTACTAAGCGAGTGTCGAGCAGGACGTTCGCGGCGCGTCTTGGCGGCTTTGCACCTGCTCAGTGGAACTTTTCTAGGCAGCTTGACGGTTCAGGTCTGTACACTTTGAAGCGTTCACAAAGCCCCCTTCCCGCGTTACAATGACCGCTGTTTGCAATCCGTAGCCAAAAGATGAACCTATGGATCAAACTCGCTGGAGTAGTTTCGACCTGATCTTCTTCGATTGTGACAGCACACTGTCCGCTATCGAAGGAATCGACGAACTCGCGCGCTTCAAGGGCAAGGAATGGCGCGTTGGCGTCCTGACGCAAAAGGCGATGGACGGTGACCTTGACCTCGCCGAAGTCTACGGCAAGCGCCTACAAGCGATCCGCCCGACGCGCGGACAGTTGAAGGCGATTGAGGAACGCTACTGGGAAACGCTCGTGCCCGACGCCCGCGAGGTGATCGCCGCGCTGCACTTCCTCCGCAAGCAGGTTTTCATCATCAGCGGCGGCTTGGCGGAACCAGTCCGCGGTTTAGGCGCGCGGCTCGGCGTCCAGCCGGAGAACATCCGCGCCGTCGAACTCGAATACAACCAACTATCGGGCGATTGGTGGCGCTACTACGAGCCGCAAACCAAGACCACGCAAACCTATCTCGACTATGATGAGGGTCCGCTGACCGTTTCCAGCGGCAAACCCGCGATCGTCCGCGAGTTGGCAGCGGGTAAAAGTGGGCGCAAAATGATGATCGGCGATGGATCGTCCGACCTCGCGGCACGCGCCGAGGTCGATCTGTTCGTCGGTTTCGGCGGGGTTGTCACCCGGCAGAAGGTCAAAGACGGCGCTGACGTCTTCGTGCAGGTCAACTCGCTCGCGCCGATTCTGCCGCTGGCAGCCGGACCCGCCGCTTATATCCGCACCATCGGCACGCCGCATCAGGCGGTCTTTGATCGCGGGCTTCAGTTATTGCTCGGCGACACCGTGACCGTGAAGTCGGATGAGCTTCGCAGCGCTTATGATGGCGCATTTCTCCGAGGGAAAGAATGAGTTTTTGCCCCCAAGCAGTTATTTTCGACATGGATGGTCTGTTGGTCGATTCAGAGCCGGTCTGGGCGATTGCCGAAAGCGCGATGATGGCGGCGCGCGGCGTCACGACCAACCCGGAAATTCAACGCGGGTTGGTCGGGCTGCGGATGCGCGACTTCCTCAGCGGGATGCGCCGCGCCTACGCCATGACCGACAGCATCGACGACCTGAGCGTCGACATCACCGCCCGTATGACCGCGCTGATCCCCGAAAAAGTCATGCCGCGCCCCGGTGCGCGCGAACTGCTCGACTATCTCCACGCGCGCGGCATTCCCTGCGCGATTGCCTCCAGTTCGCCGATGGCGATTATCAACGCAACGGTCGCGGCGCAGGGCTGGGATCACTATTTTCAGACGCACGTCTGCGGTGACGACGTGGTCGACGGCAAGCCCGCACCCGACATCTATCTGGAAGCGGCGCGGCGCTTGGGCGTCGATCCGGCGGCGCTGCCTGACGCTGGAAGACAGCCCCAACGGAGCGCGCGCGGCGGTCGCCGCCGGGATGATCTGCTACGCCATCCCCGACCCGTCGCACACGACCGACGACGCCTTCGCCGCCATCACGCCCTACGTCTACGCCAGCCTGCACGACGTGGTCGATTTGCTGGATGAATGCGAATAACAATTACTCTGTAGGGGCGTTATATATAACGCCCCTACGACAACATCAGTTTCACCAACCATGGCAAGAGAGATGCCCATGCCCAACGACCCGTTCCAAATCCTGATCAGCACCGACCTGACCGATCAAGGGCTGGCGCTGCTGCGCGCCGCCGAAGACGTCGAGATCCAGTCCGTCAATCCGGCGAACGTCACCGCCCTGCGCGAGAAGCTGGCGACCGCCCACGCGCTGATCGCCCGCGACGACGTGGTGATCGACAAGCCGCTGCTCGACTGCGCGCCCGTCCTGCGCGTGATCGGGCGGGTCGGCGCGAGCCTCAGCGGGATCGATCTGGAGACGGCGACCGGGCGCGGGATCGTCGTCACCAACACCCCCGGCGTCAACGCGATTGCCGCCGGTGAATTGGCGATTACCTTGATGCTCGTCCTCAGCCGCAGCGTGATCGCGGCGCACAACAGCCTCAAATCCGGCTTCTGGCTGCTCGACCGCAAGCGCCAAGCCGGAACCCAGTTGAACGGCAAGACGCTCGGCGTGATCGGCTTGGGGCGGGTCGGCATGGTCGTCGCCCAGCGCTGTCTTGCCTTCGGCATGACCGTCCTCGCCTACGATCCCTACATCGGTGAGGATCAAGTCGAGGATCAACACGTTCAATTGGTCGGCTTGAGCGAACTGCTGCGCCGGAGCGATTATGTCAGCATCCACGTTCCGCCGACCGGCGAAACGCGCGGCATGTTCAACGCCAAGCTGGTCGCCCAGATGAAACCCGGCGCGCGCTTGATCAACACGGCGCACGGCAGCATCATCGACGAGACCGCCGTCGCCGACGCTATCAAGAGCGGGCGACTCGCAGGCGCAGCTATCGACGTTTTCGCCGAGGAACCGCCTTACAACAGCCCACTGGTCGGGCTGGATCAGGTCGTGCACACGCCGCACATCGGCGATAACACCGTCGAGGCGGCGCAGGACGTCTCGCTGCTGATCGTTACGCAGGTGATCGACGCTCTGCGCGGCGACGACTATCGCAACGTCGCCAACATGCCTTTCATGCCGGGGATGGATTTCGAGACCGCGCGCCCGTTCTTGCAGCTTGCCGCCAAGATCGGCACGCTGATCCACACCTTCGCCCGCAACCCGGTGCGCCGCGTCGCCGTCGAGTATCGCGGCGATGACGTCAACGTGCTGATCAAGCCAGTGACCGTCGCTATCCTGAAGGGGCTGCTCGCGCCGGTGCTCGGCGACAGCGTGAACTACATCAACGCGCCGGTGCTCGCCGTCGAGCGCGGCATCGGCGTCACACAGGCGAAGGGGTTGAAATCCGCCGACTACGCCAGCATCGTGCTCTGTCAGGCGACGCTCGAAGACGGCGAGGAAATCACCATCGCCGGGACGCTGCTCGACCGCCGCGAGCCGCACATCGTCCAGATCAACGACTATCGCATGAACTTCGTCCCGGAAGGACACCTGCTAATCATGGGCAGTTTCGACCAGCCCGGCGTGATCGGCAAAGTCGGTACGCTGATGGCGCAGAACGGGATTAACATCGGCAGTTGGCAGACCGGGCGATCCGGTCCCGGCGGGCACACGATGACCGTCCTCACGCTCGACGAAGCGCTGCCCGATCCGGTCTTCGACGAACTCAGCGCGCTCGACTTCATCCGCCATGCCCATCATCAAGTTGATTAACGTGAAGCTAAAGATTGTGAACCACAAAGATCACGAAGAACACAAAGGGTATAATCTTCGTGTCCGCTGTGACCTTTGTGGTTCAATCATTTTTGATCCCGATGAAACGCCTGCTTGATGCCCTCTGGTTGATTGCTCTCGCCGCCTATGTCTGCGCCATCCCGCCGACTTTTCACGGCGACGAAGCGATGCAGATCTACGCCAGCCACGACTACGTAACCGCCTTCATCGACGGCAATCCCACCGCGCTAGAAACTCAGCCGCCCTACCTCCCTGACAGCGACCAGCAGCTTCGGCTGATCAACGGCTCGATTAATCGCTACGCCATCGGCTTAAGCTGGCAGATCGCCGGATTTACCGCTGCCGACCTCCCCACGATCCCCGGCTGGACGTGGGAACTCGACTATGACACCAACGCCGCTCTAGGGCACCTGCCGACCGGTGCGCAGTTAGCAGCAGCGCGACTGTCTTCGACGCTGTTTCTGGCGCTCAGCGTGGTGGTGATGTTCGCGCTGGGCTGGCAGTTCAGCGGACGGCGCGGCGCTTATTTCGTCAGCGGACTATACACGCTCAACCCGATCATCCTGCTCAATGGACGGCGTGCCATGCAGGAAGGCTCGCTGCTGTTTTTCGGCACGCTGGTGATCCTGATCGCCGCGCTGATCAGCCAGCGACATCGATTCCGCTCGTAGGGGCGGGTTCAAAGCGCGCGATGCTCGTTCTCTAACCCCTCACCCCCTGACCCCCTCTCCCACACAAGCGGGGAGAGGGGGAACGCAGCGGTTTTTTGTCCCTCGCCCCGTTCACGTGGGAGAGGGACGGCTTGCGCCAGCAAGCAGGGTGAGGGGTAATGAGCACCAGCGAACTAGCCTTATGAGAGGCAAGTTCCGCCTGTACACCATGCCAATCCTTTGGCTCTCGCTGATCCTCGCCGGGGGACTGACGCTCGCCAGCAAGCACAGCGGGATTGTCTTCGTCGCGTCAGCCCTTGGCTGGGTCTTCGTCGCCGCGCTGATCCGCCGCAACTGGCGCGATCTGGTCGCGACGACGCTCAAGCTCGCCCTCACCGCCCTGCTGATGCTGTCACTGTGGATCGCACTCTCGCCCGCCCTCTGGAGCGATCCGCCTGCCCGCCTCAGCGATTTGCTGACGACGCGGGCGGCGCTTTTGGAAAATCAAGTCAGCGTCGAACCGGGCGCGCCGCTCTCGCTAGCGCAGCGGATCGAGGGTATCGTTGCTCAGCCGTTCTTGACACCACCCCAGCATTACGAAGCTGCCTTTTGGGGATCGTTCCCGGCGATCGCCGCCGATGTCGAGCGCTACATGGCGTCGCCCTTCAGCGGGGTTCAGTTCGGGGCAATCCTCGGCGGCGCGCTGACGCTGCTCGCGGGTGTCGGCATCATCGACGCGCTGCGCCGTTCGTTGGCTCAACCGGGACTTTATGCCGGGCTGCTGATTTGGCTGCTGGCGACGGTCGCCAGTCTGCTCGCCAACCCACTCGATTGGCAGCGCTACTATCTGCCGCTGATCCCGGTGGCAACGCTGCTGGCACTGCTCGGTTTGCGCGCGCTGCTAAGCCTCACCCGTCGCTTTGTTCTGAAATCGCTACAGCCGCGCCCATTAAGCCCCACGCTGTCCCAAACCGATTAGAATGGGAGCATAATGGACTGCCAACTTTCGAGGAGTTGAGTATGCGACCCATTTTGCTCGTGGCGATCATCGGCGTGCTGTTGTTGGCAAGCTGCAACAGCGCCCCCGAACCGACGGCAACCCCTATCCCTCCGACAGCGACGGAAGTCGTCGCGCCGACCCGTGCCGCCGACGTCCCGGAGGATAATCTCGGCGACTTCACCGGCACGATTACCGTCCCGGTCGCTGGAACGCTGGTCCTCGGCAGCACCGGTGAGACCCCGGACGCGCCGACCACTCCGCTAGTTTTCGACAAGGTGACTTTCACCCAAACCGGCGGCGCGGCGAACGTCAGCTTCGTGATTTAACTGCTAGGCGACGGCACGCTGACGGTTGATGGCGCGACCAGTACAGTCAGCGCGGATCAAGTCCAGCAGATCGCCTCGCTGCTCGATCAGATTCACTTTTACACCATGCAGGGGACGTTTGTCTCTGCCGACAGCACCGCCGACACCTATCACTATTCGCTCAACGTGACGTCAGAGCGGGGCAGCCGCACTGTTTTCTCACAGGACGGTTTGACGCCGCCGGAGCTTGAACAAATCTATGACGCGCTGCGGGCTTTAGGCGGAAACTAGGATTACGAGCGCGCGCTCTGTTCCAGACAGAAGGTGACTAACCCGCGCAAATCCGGCAGGACGTGCTCGATCAAGCGCGGCGGATAAGGCGATGCCCGCCGAATTTGGATCGCCTGCATCCCGGCGGCAGTCGCGTTGAGCAGCGGCGAGATTTTGTCGTCGAGCACGAGGCAGTTACGCGGCGCTGCTCCGGCGTGAGCAGCAGCGAGCCGGTAACGCTCGATGTCTTTCTCGAAGCGCTCGGCAGTATCCGCGCCCCAAATTGGCAGTTTGAAGTGCTCGATCACCGGTGCCAGCACCGCGCGCAGTTGGTTGCTCGGCGCTTGGCTGATCGCGCCGAGCTGCAACCCGGCGGCGTCCAGTTCCGCCAGCACTTCCGGGACTTCGGGGTAGAGCGCATCGCAGCCTTCGGTCGCCAGACCCGGCAGTTCGCGCGATAAAGCGATCAGTTCCTCGTGTCGTGGCTCCGGGACGCCCGCCAGCCGGAACAGCGCCCGCGTGGTGCGAAAAAGCCCTTCCCACATGTCGGCGACGCCGTCGCTGCCGCCCAAGTCGAGGTCAGTGTAGTAGCTGTCCCAGTCGGCGATCACACGCTGATTCGCTGCCGCCCAGCCCGCCGCCGTCCCGCCGTAGCGCGCAGTCAGGATCTCCCCCAGCCGCTCGTCGTAGCAATGCCCCAGCCGGGCACGATCTACCAATACGTCGTGTACGTCGAAAAATATGTGCGTGATACTCACGGGACCCCCTGTACGTTGACGATATAGTTCTCAGGGTCGCCGCCCATCTCCGGCAAGGTGATTTGGAAATCGGCAGTGGCGCTTGCGTCGAGTTCGGCAGGCGAAATGTCGCTGAACCCCGCCGCGATCACGTTCTGCGCGCCGTCGAAGACGGTCACGGTCGCGCGCGGGTTGTGGATGACATGGTCGCTCATGTTGGTCACCACTCCGCTTACCACCAGTCGATTGAACACGTCAAAACCCGATTCGTCAGTCCACGTCAGCTCATTTTGTCCGTAGATCGTCGGGCTTTCGGCATCGGGTGACCAGTCCGCCGAGCCGAGCGTCAAGCGATAGTTGGTCGCCAGCGCGGGCTGTCCCGCACCGAAGCGCAGGCTGAAGGGCGCAAATCCGCCCGGCGGGATGCCGTAGCCCATCACCTGATCGACCGCCCCGGTCACGCTCAAGCCGTCCGCCGTCAGCAGATCGACCTGCACCGGCACCCCGGTGATCGTCGTCAAACCGTAGTTGGCGACCTCGCCAGTGATGAAGAAGACTCCGGCGGGCGTGCTCCATGCCGCGACGTGCAGCACGCCGAGGCTGCCGTCCTTGGCATAAGCGAGGGTCGTCAGGTCGGTCGGCTGCAGCGCGGCGTCTTGGTGAATCGTGAACGAGTTGACGATCGCTTGCAGCGGCGCAAAGGCTGCCGGGTCGTCGGGCGTAACGACCTCGATCAAGCCGATGAAGGTGCCTTCACGCTCAATAAACGTGTTGATCCGCTCGGTGACCCCGCCGATCCCGGCGCGCAAGCCGGTCATGCGCCAGCTACCGTCGCCCATCGCCTCGCGGCTCTGCTCAACGTAATGCCCGGTATCGGCGCGAATCTGTGTTTGATAACGGTCGATGATCGTCCCGAATTCACTCGAATCGACCTCGCGCCCCAGATTGATCACGGCGAACAAGAGCGCAGGCTGCTCAGCGCCGGGAGATGAAAACGCCGCTGTCGCCAAGGTTGTGGTATTCTGGGAATAGACCGACCACGAACGCGGCAAACTAAGCGAAAATGCACCGCTAGGGTGATCATAGGTCGCAAGGGATTGATCAGGCGGCAGCGGCGTTGGGGCAAAGACGACTGCACCACCGCTGCAGCCTGCCAACAGCAGACATAAAATGAATAATGCTCTCGCCATCATCGCAGCTTATTCCAACCAGTGCTCTACTAAATTAGTACGGGAGTCCTATTCCTTGCGCTGTGCATCCCACCCTATTCTTTTGAGTGACAGCAGATGTCACACCACAAAACTTAAGGGACATTGATGTATACCAATAATGAATTGATGTTTCCTCACTATGTTATCCCGTCTTTGAAAAAACTGCGCGGTCCCGAATGGCAAGCGCTGGTCGAGCAGGTCGCCCTGCTGTCAGAATACCACGACGAAGCCATCGCTTTTATGCTGATGATGGTCCGGCTCAACGGCTGTGTTGGCTGCGAGACCGACAGCTTCCGCGCCATGCGCGGCTGCCCCGCTTGCGCTCAGCAGACCCTGCGACGCTTCAAAGGCAGTGACGCCGAACTGATCGATTTCTACCAACAGGCGCTCGCCGACGTGCGCAAGTTTGCCGAAACTCACCCGAAAATCGGGATCCAAAGCGACCAAAAGCTGAGCGTATTGACCGCTCTAAAGTGCCTGATGTGACCGGTTTAGATCGGGTCAGAGGGTAGGTCAAATCACTTTAGAAGTCGCCCAGCCCGAACTTGCGCGAGCGGGTAAACGTATGTTATAATTTAACATGTGGGTTTATCCGTTTTTTCAACGGATACGCAAGCGAAACAGCTCTTTCGTCCACCTACATTTCAGCAATGAGATAGCAGCGAGAACGCCCTTAGGTTCAGGGTCGTCTCGCTTTAGTCATCTCAATTTGTCCGTTCGATTTAGAGAGGATTTGAGCTATAAGCTCCCAAGATTCGCAGCGAATTAATAATCAGATACGCGCCCGTGAAGTCCGCGTGATCACCGATACCAATGAAAATCTCGGTGTCATCTCCTTAAATGAAGCGCTTGAAATAGCAGAGTCTCGCAACCTCGATCTGGTCGAGGTCTCGCCGAATGCTGATCCGCCCGTGTGCCGGATCATGGACTTTGGCAAGTTCCAGTACGAGAAGCAGCGCAAGGAACGCAAGGCGCGTAAACAACAAAAGTCGATTGAGGTTAAAGAGATTCGTCTGAGCCCCAAGACCGACGAACATCACCTCGGTTTCAAAGTCCGCGATGCCCGTAAATGGATCAACGACGGCATGAAAGTTCGGGTGCGCATCCGTTTTCGTGGGCGTGAGATTACGCACGCGAATATCGGTCGCGAACGGTTGGCGAAAATCGCCGCCGAATTGAATGACGTGGCAGTGGTCGAGCAGATGCCCAACATGGAAGGCAATACGATGTTGATGGTGCTGGCGCCCGCCCCGGAGAAGAAACCGAAGTAAGCGCGCTCAGTTGAGCATTCGCGCTCTGTGAGCGTTTTGGGGATTAACGGCGATTTTTTGCTAAAACAAACCGCTAATCGCTACCAGCGTCAAACTAAGCCTTTACTCTACGCCCATGATGCGCGATGATTAGGGGCACTATCGTATCACTTGGAGTGCTTACTGTGGCAAAGAAGTACAAACTCAAGACGCATAAGGCGACCGCCAAGCGCTTCCGCACCACCGGCGGTGGTAAAGTCGTGCGTACGAATGGTGGCAAGAGCCACTTCCGCCGTCGTCGCTCGACGCGGGCGAAGCAGTCACTTGATAAAGTGGTCGTGGTCAAGACCGTTTCGCAGCACAAGCGCATTATGACGCTGGCGCCGTATCTGCGGCTCTACAAGCAAAACCCGCCCGCGTAAACACACGGCGGAATTTCAGGTCAATATCACCCAGAGCCGCCGCTCTGGGTCTTTGTTGCTAGGAGTATGCAATGGCACGTTCAAAGACCGGGTATGTTCGCCGTCGCTATCACAAGCGGGTGCTCAAGCTGACCAAGGGTCAGTGGGGCACGCGCGGGCGGCTGTTCCGTCGCTCCAACGAAGCGATGCTCAAGAGCCTATTCTACGCTTACCGCGACCGTCGCGCGCGTCGTCAAGACCTGCGCCGTCTGTGGATCGTCCGCATCAATGCCGGTGCGCATTTGAACGGACTGAACTACAGCCGCTTCATGTTCGGCTTGAAGAAAGCGGGCGTCGAACTGGATCGTAAGGTGCTGGCAGACATCGCCGTGCGCGATGCAGCGACTTTCACCAAGCTCGCCGCGCTCAGCCAGCAGAATCAGTAGACAGCTCTCAGCATTTAGCGGTCAGCTTTCAGCCGATCTGCTATTCAAGAGCAGTTTCAGGGCGCACGATGTGCGCCTTTGTCGTTTACACTACAGACGTTCGTTTTAGCTGACCGCTGAAAGCTGATCGCATATCATGATTACCAGCCCCCAAAATGATCGGGTCAAGCTGGCGCACGGGCTGATCGCCGGCTCGAAGTCGCGCCGCAAACTGGGCAAAGTCGCGCTCGAAGGCGTGCGCCTCGTCCGCGATGCGGTTGAAGCGGGCTATCTCCCCGAATTTGTGCTCTACGATCCTGCCGCCATCGACATCACCAGCTTAGAAATTCCCGCCGAGCTGATGCTCGAAGCCGCGCCCGAAATCATCCAACACGTCTGCGCGACCGAGCAGCCCCAGGGCATCGTCGGCGTCTTCCCGCTGCCGACGCCATCCCTGCCCCGCGATCCGCGCCGCGTGCTGATCCTTGACGCCGTCCGCGATCCGGGCAACTCGGGCACCATCCTGCGGACGGCAGCAGCGGCCGGCGTCGAGGTCGTGCTGCTGGCTCCCGGCTGCGTCGATCCCTACAACGATAAAGTCCTACGCAGCGGTATGGGCGCGCATTTTCGCGTGCCGGTATTTCGCAAAAAAGTGGCAATGAAATTGGCGAATATCTGCGCGGGTTCTTGCGGTTTATCTCGCAGAGATGCAGGGCGACGTCAGCTACGACTGCAGCCGACTGGTCGCAGGCTTGGGCGCTGATCGTCGGCAGCGAAGCGCACGGCGCAGGCGATGAAGCCGCCGCCCTAGCGACTCAGCGCATCTCGATTCCGATGGCAGCCGACACCGAGTCGCTCAACGCTGCGTCCGCCGCCGCGATCATCCTCTTTGAAGCGGCACGGCAGAGGCGTTAATCTCTCCCGGTAGCAATCTTTTCTTCACCCAACCGATTCTTGGAGAGTTTCCATAATGTCTCTTGACCAAGAACACCGGACTCTGGCGACTATCCCCACGCTGGTCGCTGACTTCGTCGCGCTTGGAATTCGACCCGGCATGGTGCTGATTGTCCATTCTTCGCTTAAATCGCTGAGCGCTGAGGTCAACGGCGGAGCCGTCGCCGTCGTTCTCGCATTAGAGCAGGTGCTTGGCACTGAAGGGACTTTGGTTATGCCGACCCACAGCCCGCAGCTAAGCGATCCGGCAAACTGGGTAGCTCCGCCAGTGCCCGAAGCGTGGTGGAAAACGATGCGCGAAACCATGCCTGCTTTTGATCAAGCGCTGACGCCCACTTTCCGCATGGGCATCATTCCAGAGACGTTTCGCAAACAATCCGGCGTGCTCCGCAGCAATCACCCGGACGCATCCTTCGCGGCATGGGGCAAACACGCGCGCCAGATCACCGAAAACCACGCACTATCGCCGCTGTTTGGCGAAGGCTCGCCGCTTGCTCGCATTTACGACTCGGATGGATGGGTACTGTTGCTCGGCGTCGACCACAATCGTAACACTTCGCTCCACCTTGCGGAGTGGCGCGCGCAAATTCAGCACCCGCCGATGCGCTATGGAGCGCCGATGATGGTTGACGGCGTGCGCCGGTGGATCGCTTGGGATGACCTTGATTGGAGCGCCTCAGATTTCGTCCAGCTTGGAGCAGACTTCGCCCGCGAAACCGGGCTTCAGCGCGAGGGCAGCGTTTCTAACGCGAGAGCATTGCTAATACCACAGCGTCGGCTGATCGATTACGGGGTGTCGTGGTTAGAGCATCACCGCCAGTGAGGGAACTAACTATCGCTGCGCTTGCGCTTCGGCAGTTCGACCAACTCCCCCTCATCGTCGAGCGCGAGCCGCTCGATCCGCTCCGACGGACTGCCTAACTGCTTCATCGCATCGGCGAAACCGTCGCGGTAAGCCTCGCGCTCCAGCTTGCTGATGTCCCCGCGCCCGATCTGGTAGTAGGTCGCACCGACGTGCAGCAGCAGAATCGGCGTCCAGAACAGCAAAATGAACACTCGCGGCTGAGCGGTAAGCAGATCGAACTTGAAGCCGTCAATCGCGGCAATGAAGAAAATCCCGTAGCAGATCAAGTGAACCAGAAGCACTAGCTTCAATAGTCGCTGCGATCCGTTCATAAGCCCGATCCTCATCCCGCCGTTATCTCCCTATACGGTACTGCTTACCGATCCGTTGCGCCAAACAAAAAGGCGGATCGCTTGGATCCGCCCTTCTCAGCACTCAGTACCCAGTACTCAGTACTTCTTTTACATGTTGATCATGTGCCCTTCGAGACCTTCCGCCGCTTCCTTGAGCGCTTCGCTCAGCGTCGGGTGGGCGTGGACGTTGCGCCCGATCTCGGCGGGAGTCAACTCCGCGTAGCGCGCCAGCGTCAGTTCGGGCAGCAGTTCGGTCACGTCGGGACCGATCAGGTGCGCGCCGAGCATCTCGCCGTACTTCTTGTCGCTGATCAGCTTGACGAAGCCGACCGGATCGCCCAGACCGTGCGCCTTGCCGTTCGCCATGAAGGGGAACTTCGAGACGTTGATGTCGTAGCCCTGCTCGCGCGCCTGCTTCTCGGTGTAGCCGAAGCTGGCGACCTGCGGCTGGCAGTACGTCGCGCGCGGCATCATGTCGAATTCCAGCGTGATCGTCTCGACCCCGGCGATGTTCTCGGCAGCGATTACGCCCATCGCTTCGGCGACATGCGCCAGCATCAATTTCGCGGTCGCGTCACCAATCGCGTAGATGTGCGGGACGTTGGTCTGCATCTTCTCGTTGATCGCAATCGCGCCGCGCTCGGTCAGCTTGACGCCGGATTTCTCCAGCCCGTAGCCCTCGGTGCGCGGCTTGAAGCCGATGGCTTGCAGCACCCGGTCGGCTTCGAGCACCTGCTGCTTCCCGTCCGCCGTCGTCACCGTGACCTTCGCGCCCTTGCCCGTGTCCTCGATCTTGTCGACGCGGGTCTTGGTCATCACCTTGACGCCGAGCTTCTTGTACTGCTTCTCCAACTCGACCGAGACTTCCTCGTCTTCCAGCGGCAGCAGGTGATCGAGGAACTCGACGATCGTCACGTCCACGCCGTAGTTCTTGTGGACGTAGGCGAACTCGCAGCCGATCGCGCCGCCACCGGCGATGATGATCGACTTGGGCAGATTCTCGTCCATGATCTGCTCTTCGTAGGTGACGACGTTCTTGCTCAACTGGGTGTTGGGGATCAAACGGGTCGTCGCCCCCGGCGCGAGGATCAGGTTCTTGAAGCTGACCGTCTCGGTCTTGCCGTCGTTGAGCGCGACCTCGAAGGTATGGTCGTCCTTGAAGGTCGCCCAGCCGTCGATCTCGTCGATCTTGTTCTTGCGCATCAGGAAGTGGACGCCCTTGACGCGCCCATCGGCGACCGTGCGGCTGCGCGAGAAGGCAACGCCGAAATCGACCGTCACGTTGTCGAACTTGATGCCGAATTTGCCCGCTTCTTCCTTGACGATGTGCGCCAGTTCCGCATTACGCAGCAGCGCTTTCGAGGGGATACAGCCGACATTGAGGCAGACGCCGCCCCAGTATTTCTTCTCGATGACCGCAGTTCTCAAGCCGAGCTGAGCCGCGCGGACGGCAGCCGTATAGCCACCGGGACCCGCACCCAGCACGACGACGTCGTATTGTTTTGCCATGAAGGAAGCTCCTGAAATGTCCTGCGAAATGACAGGTTCATTGTAACCCAACGCGGGGCACTCGAAAAGACACATTGCTCGCAGGATAACGTCACATACACTATAGACGCGCTCAGCAAGGCAAATCGCACGGGGAATTGCGCATCCGGTCGATCAAAAGAGGGCACAAGACTTGTGCCCTCGATGCTGCCGGGAAAACGCTCAGAGCAATCCTACAGGCTCAGGGCAAACCAGTCCGCTGTTTTCTGGATGACGGCATTGCTGTGCGTCGCGTCGTCGGTCAGCACGTCGTAAATGTGATCCGCGCCTTCGACGAGGAACGACGCCTTCAGATCGCCCATCGCATGATCCCGATACCAATCGAGATATGCTGCCGACCCATCCGCCGACCCCGCCACGACCAGCACCGCGCCGCGATAATTCGCGAACTCGGTCTTGTAATCATAGTCGTTCAGGCTGGTGAAGAAAGTGTCGTTCAACGTCACCGTGCGGAAACCCAGATCGATTGTGACGCTGCCTGCGGCGGCAGCGGTGTCGAAATTATCCTGCCCCAGTTCATCAAGGAAGGTATCGTGCAGGTCGCCGAAAGTTGACCACAGCGCCATCGACTTGTACCAGCTTGGGTTCTCGCCCGCCGAATAAACGGTGATGCTGCCGCCCAAGCTGAAGCCCAGCACGCCGATCCGAGCGGCGTCGATGCCGTCCAAGCCGCTCAGATAAGTGTAAGCGGCGGCGGCGTCTTCCACCTGTCCGCTGACGGTAGTGTCTGCCATATTCCCGGCACTCTCGCCCCAGCCGCGAAAATCGATCCGCAGCGAAGCGATGCCGCGATCAGCCAATTCAGCAGCGAGATTCTTGTACATATTGCCGACTTCGTCGCGCGAGCTGGCGAAGCCGTGCAGCATCAGCACGGCGGGAACGGGGGTATCAGACTGCGGCATGGCGAGCGTCGCCACGACGCCGTTATCAAGGGTAACGACACTCTCTTCAGCGCTCGCGGCGTCTTGAGCAAAACTACTGCCAACGACGCTCAACAAGCTGATGAGCACAAATGCGACGATCAAGAATTTGAGACGATTTTTCATGACTCTCTCCGAGTGAGATAAAGGGTAAGCGTTTGAGTATAATACGCTACCGCTCCCCGACAATATCCACAGAGCAGGTCACTTCCAGCCTTCGAGCCGCTGCTTGAGCGCGAGCATGAAGCCGTCGCCGGTTGCGCCGTCGACCACGCGGTGATCAAACGTCAGCGTGACGTAGACACACGGGCGGATCGCCAACGAGTCGTTACCGTCGGCGTCGGTGATCACCTTGACGCGTTTCTCCAGCACGCCGACGCCCAAAATCCCGACCTGCGGCTGGTTGATGATCGGTGTCGCGAACAGGCTGCCGCTGACGCCGTGATTGGTGATGGTGAAGGTGCCGCCCTGCACCTCGTCCGGCTTCAACTGCTTGCTCCGCGCCCGCGCTGCAAGGTCGTTGACCGCCCGCGCGATGCCGAGCAGACTCAGATCGCCCGCCCGCTTGATCACCGGGACGATCAAGCCGTCGTCCAGACCGACCGCCAAGCCGACGTTGATGGTGTGATGCAGATAGATGCCCTCGTCCGTCCACTGGGCGTTGAGCAGCGGGACGGCGCGCAGCGCCTCGACTGAGGCGGCGGCGAAGTAGGCGGTCAGCGTCAGGTTGACGCCCTGCTTGGCGAAGGCTGCCTTATTCGCCTCCCGATGCGCCAGCACCGCCGACAGATCGACCTCAAAGACCGTCGTCACGTGCGGCGACGTTTGCAGCTTGCTCCGGACCATGTGCTCGGCGATGGCTTTGCGCATCGGCGAGAGCGTGATCAGTTCGCCGTCGACCGCTTCAGGGATCGGTTCGACCGGATGGACGCGCTGCTGCGCGGGCGAAGCGTGCTTCACACCGAGCGGCTCGACATCGTACTCGACCGTCGGCTTGAACAGGTCGCCCTCGACCGGCTGCTCCCAAGGGGGAACTTCGTCGGGTTCGGGCGCACTGCCGTGCGCCCCTACAGCGACCAATTCGGGTTCGCGCGCGAGATAGGCTTCGACATCCTTCTTGGTGATCCGCCCTTCCCGCCCGGTGCCCTCAATCTGGGCGAGATTTAGGTGATGCTCAGCCGCCATCCGCGCGACGACCGGCGTCACGTGACCGGTGTATTCGTGCTTGCCATTGTGCGGGGCGGATTGAGCGACGGCATCAAGGCTACCGTTAGGCTGCGTCCTTACGGGCACAGCGCGCTGCGCCCCTACCGGTTCAGCAGCAGGTTGAGCAGCCGTGTCGCTGGAGGTTCCCTCCGGGTCCACTCGTTCATCCGCCGCGCCGATCACCGCCAGCAGCGTGCCGCGCTCGACGGTTGTGCCCTCCGCGACGTGAATCTTGAGCAGCACGCCATCCGCCGGAGCCGGGACTTCGGTATCGACTTTGTCGGTGCTGACTTCGAGCAGCGGCTCGAACGCCTCGACGCTGTCGCCCTCACGTTTCAGCCACTTGCTGATCGTCCCCTCGACGACGCTTTCGCCCAACTGCGGCATGATCACATTCGTAGGCATAGTTCAAAACCTTTAAAACTAAAAGCACAACGCAAAGGCGCAAAGATTAAGGGCAAGACGCAAAGGGCAATCCTTTTCTTTGCGTCTTTCTTTCCCCTTAGCGTCTTTGCGTTAGATCTTATTTTCATCTTTTCGTTTAGTAGCCCGCTAAATCCCGGATCGCGGCGGCGATGGTCTCCGGGTTAGGCATGAAGCGTTCCTGCATCGGATGGCTGTAAGGGACAGCAGGCACGTCCAGCCCCGCCAGCCGCTTGACCGGTCCATCCAGATACTCAAACGCCTCGTCCGCCAGCAGCGCCGCGACTTCGGCACCATAGCCCATCGTCCGGTTGTCCTCGTAGACGATCAGCGCCTTCGCCGTCTTCTTGACTGATGCGAGGATCGTCGTTTTGTCGAGCGGCAGCAGCGTCCGCAGGTCGATCACTTCAGCGTCGATACCGTCCTCGCGCGCGACCTGCTCGGCGGCGATGGTCGCGTAATGCGCCATCATCCCATAGGCGAACACGCTCAGGTCGCGTCCTTCACGGGCGACGCGCGCCGGACCAATCGGCGTCGTGAACTCGCCGTCGGGCACGTCACCCTTGATCGCCCGGTAGCCCTTCTTCGGCTCGAAGAACAGCACCGGATTCGGATCGCGGACGGCGCTCTTGAGCAGCCCTTTTGCGTCGGCGGGCGTCGAGGGAATGACGATCTTCAAGCCGGGGCAGTGCGCGAAAAAGGCTTCGACGCTCTGGCTGTGATAGAGTCCGCCGGAAATCCCGCCGCCATAGGGCGAGCGGATCACCAGCGGCACGCGCCACTGACCGCCGGAGCGATAGTAGAACTTCGCCGCCTCGTTGACGATTTGGTTAAACGCCGGATGGATGAAGTCGGCGAACTGGATCTCGCAGATCGGGCGCAAATCCGCCAGCGCTGCGCCGATGCCGATCGCGACGATCGACAGCTCCGCCAGCGGCGAGTTGACGATCCGGTCGCCGCCATATTTCTCGTAGAGTCCCTGCGTCGCCCGGAAGACGCCGCCGCGAATGCCGACGTCCTCGCCAGTGATGAAGACGCGCGGATCGCGGGCAAGTTCTTCGTCCATGCCCTGCCGCAGCGCGTCGATCAGCGTCATCTGGGTCATGATTCGTCCTCCAGCGGCGCGTAGACGTCGCCGAACACGTCATCCGGCACGGGATCAGGCGCGGCTTCAGCGGCGGCTTGCGCCTGATCGATCTCGGCGCGAGCGCGCGCTTCGAACTCGTCCAACTTCTCCGTCGTCAGGATGCCCTCAGCTTCCAAGATAGCTCCGGAAGTTGTGGATCGGTCCCTTCTGCTTCCACGACTCGACTTCCTCGCGCGAACGGTAGCTGCGGTCATCGTCGTCCGACGAGTGCGGCACGATCCGGTACGTCTTGGCTTCGACCAGCGTCGCGCCGTCACCGTTGTAGGCGCGTTCGACCGCCGCTGCCATCACGTCGTAAACCGCCAGCACGTCGTTGCCATCGACGACCACGCCCTCGATGCCGTAACCAGCGGCGCGGTCGGCGACGTTCTCGACCGCCATCTGTGAGGCGACCGGCACCGAAATCGCGTAGATGTTGTTCTGCACCATGCAAATCATGGGGAGTTTATGGACGCCCGCCCAGTTCATGCCCTCGTGCCATTCGCCTTGGCTGGTCGAGCCTTCGCCCAGTGTCGTCAGCGCCAACCGGGGCTGAGTTGCGTCGTTGGGATCGACTAAGCCGGTCTGCTGCCGAAACTTGATCGCAAACGCCAGCCCCGCCGCTTGCGGAACTTGCGTCGCCACCGGCGACGATCCGCTGACGATGTTGAGCGGTTTGTAACCGAAGTGGCTCGGCATCTGCCGCGCGCTGCTGCTGTATTCGCCCGCTTTGGCGAACAGACTCATCATGAAGTCGGTCGGCGTAATGCCGATTGCCAGCGACAGCGCCAAATCGCGGTAATAGGGGTGAACGTAATCGACGCCCCGGTTGATGGCGAACGCCGCCCCAACCTGCGCGGCTTCGTGCCCCATGCCGCTCATGTGAAAGGCAATTTTCCCCTGCCGATGCAGCGCCCACGCGCGCTCGTCGAGCCGCCGACTCAGCAGCATGATCCAGAACATGTCCAGCAGCGCCGGTTCGCCTAACCGGGCGGAAGCCCGTGCGACAGCGTTTGTGGTCATGTTTCCTCCTTAAAGAACAATTTTTGTTTTGGCAATTTTCTTAACGTCTTTCGATAGATTACCATTATATCAATTGAACAAGCACTCCTTGCTCTATTTTAGGCTCTTTGCACAAACTTGACTCCTTAACCATGTCACGTAGTCGCAGCTTCGCCGTAATCCGGGCGATCGCGCGAGTTGGTTCATCCGCGCCGATCTATAGATTTATCATCGCACCAAAATATGAAGTATTCATGAATTTTACGTTGTTTGGTTTGTTTCTTAACACACACATGTCAACTTATCAAAGAAAATATAGTAAATTTGTTACGGGAAAATAGTCTATGACACTTCCAACCAACCAAGACTTTGCAACAGAAGTAAAGTTTGAACGGTTGCGGCTGCTGTGGCGCGTGACCCTCATCGGCGCCGTATTGGCGGGCTGGGTGCTCTTAAACATCGCCATGCTCCAGCGAGTTGATGTCGTTCATGCCCTCGCCCCGCTGCTGGTCGTAATCGTCGGCATGGTGATAACACGCTTTATCTTGCGCTACAACGGCTATATTCTCGCTGCATGGGTCTATGTTTTTTCGGGTCTGATCGCGTTGGGGATCAGTTTGATCTTCGCCCAAGACCAACTCCTCTACATCTTACCCTTCGCCTTCCCGGTGATGATTTTTGTCGTCGGATTGCTCCTCCCTCCCGTAAATACGTTGACCGTTGCCGTCATTTCCGCCGCGTTCATCATCTTTGCGCCCATGTTTGGCGGACATACGGTTGATAACTTCGGCACGTTCCAGTTCGCCGCGATCCTCCTGACCATCATCGGTGCGATTGTCGCGGCGCAGGTCGCCGGCGACCTCTACCAGATCGCCGATTGGGCGATGTCGAACTACCAGCGCGAACGCCGGGTCGCCGGAGAATTGTTTGAAAATCGTCAAGCGCTGGAAAAGAGCCTCGCCCGCAGTACCGCCTTGGGCACCAGCCTCCAAGAAACGAACGAAGAACTCGCCACCGCCCGCGCCGCCGCCGAAGAAGCCAAGCATTTTCGCGGGCAGTTTCTCGCCAACATGAGCCATGAACTGCGCACGCCGCTGAATGCGATCATCGGCTTCAGCGAAACCATGCTCAAGTTCCCGGCGATGTACGAAGACGTCCCCCTGCCCGTCACCTACGAAGCCGACTTACAGCAGATCTACACGAGTGGTCGCCAACTGCTCACGCTGATCAACGACATTCTCGACCTCGCCAAAGTGGACGCCGGTAAGCTCGACGTGCGGATGGAACGGGTCGATCTGCATCGGGTGTTCACCAACGTCGTCTCGACCGCGCATGGATTGGTCGGCAACAAACCCGTTCACCTGAGAATCCCAGATCCCCGACCTGCTGCCTGAGGTCTGGGCGGACGAAGCCCGTGTGCGTCAGGTGCTGCTCAACCTCTACAGTAACGCCGCGAAGTTCACCGAACAAGGCAGCATCACCCTCACGGTGGAAGAAATCGAGGACGGAGTCCAAATCAGCATGAGCGATACCGGCATCGGCATCGCGCCGCACAACCTCAGCCTGATCTTCGAAGAATTCAAGCAGGCGGACACCGGCGGACGCGACCCGCGTTCCGGCGCCGGGTTGGGTCTCGCCATCTCGCGCCAGTTGATGACTCTGATGGGTGGTTACATTTGGGCAGAGAGCGAATTGGGCAAAGGCAGTACATTCTATCTGACTCTGCAAAACTATCATGCCCCGGTCGCCCAGCCCGAACCCGTGTTGGCTACCGAGAGTTAATATTAGTAGAGTTTGTTTCAGACTAGATTTAATCAGGAAAGGGGAAGGGTGTAACGCCCCGAACAGTCTATGATGAAGATCATGTACGTTGAAGACAATCCGGCGAACATCTCCCTGCTGCAGCGCATTGCCCGCATGGGTGGTCATCAAGTGATTAACTATACCAACGGCGAAGTCGCGCTCGACCACTTTGCTCAAGACGACCCCGATTTGGTGCTGATGGACTTGCAGCTTGAGGGGCGAATCACCGGGCTGGACGTGGTCAAACAGCTTCGCGCTCGTGGCTTCAAGACGCCCATCGTCGCCGTGACCGCCTACGCGATGGTCGGCGACCGCGAGCGCTGCATCGAAGCCGGTTGCAATTCTTACTTGTCGAAACCGCTGCCGGTCGCTGAACTGGTCGAGCTGGTCAAGGACTATGAGAGCAAGTCAGCCGATAAAGCCAACGCCACCACGACGCCGGAAGCTAAGCCCGCCGCCGTCGAAACGAAGGTTGAAGCAAACGCTGAGTTGCCCGCCGCGCCCGCCGAAATCAAGGTCGAAGTGAAACCGGCTGCGGAGCCGCCACCCGCCCAATCCGCGCCGCCCCCGGCGACTGAAACGCCGACCGAGCCAAGCGTCGATGCCAAGCCGAACAGCAATGCTCCGCTGAACGGCAAGACGACGAGTCACGATAACGCCGCCCAACCCCCCGGCAGCAATTCGCCAAATTAGGAGAGAATCTTCAACAATCCGGGCTGCACGCTGAAGGTTAAGTCCGTCGCCCGCACCGGCTCACCATCCAATTCCAGACTCAGCGCACCCTGTGGACTGCGAATCTGCACCTCCGCAGCGCGTGCTGATCGCACCGCCGGATGGGTGAGATGGGTTCCCTGATAGACCCGCTGGAACGCCGAGAGAATCGTCAGCTTCGACACCCCCTCGACCACCACCACGTCGAATAGCCCGTCGTGCTGCTCCGCGTTGGGCGCGATTCTCATGCCGTGACCGAAGGTCGTCCCGTTGGCGATGGCGACGACGTAAGCCCGCCCCTCGTACCATTCAGCACCATCCAGCGTGATCTGCATCGTGCGCGGCTGGTCGGCAATAATCGTGCGGATGGTCTCGGTCATGAACGCCCACGTGTGATGATTGTCGGCGCGATTCACCCGCTCGGCGACCGTTCCGCCGATCCCGGCGCTGGCGATATTCAGGAAGTATTCGTGTCCGTGTTCGTGGGTGAGTTTGCCAATGTCGGTGGGAAGGGGTTCAGCGGCAGCAATCCAGCGGGCTGCGGCTTTCAGGTCGTTGAAGGGAACGCCTTGACCGCGCGCCCAATCCTGCCCGGTGCCGATCGGCAGGTTGCCGTAGATCATCGGCACCGCATCCGGGTGGCGCGCATTGAGTTCGGCGAGCGCATTGATCAGCGCGTGATTGGTGCCGTCGCCGCCGATCGAGACGACCCGCGTGACGCCAACCGCGACCGCTTTGTCGAGGTGCTGCGCGACCTCCTCCGGTCGATCAGTCACCGCAACGATCAACTCGCCCAATTCCTGCCACAGCAGCGGCTCGACTTCGCGCCAGAGGCGTCCCGCCCGCTCATTGCCGGCGTGCGGATTCAAAACGATCAATGTTTTCATCATAAAAATTATTATTCTGTGGGGTCGCTCCACGAAAGCACGTCGAATAAGTCTCTAAACTTAAACGGCTTGACCAAATAGTAATTTGCGCCGCTGGCAAGCGCCTCGCGCCGGAGATCGTCGGTGCCGCTCATGGCGATGAAGCGAACATCCGTCCACGCGGCGTTCAGGCGAACTTGACGCAGCAGTTCTAACCCGTTCATGTGCGGCAGCGCGATGTCGCAGAGAATCGCCGCCGGTTCGTAGCCGTCTTGGAGCAGCGTCAAGCCCTGCTCGCCGTTCACCGCGACCTTGACATGATCGCCATTCAGTTCGACCGCCTCGCGCAGCACTTTTAAGAGTTGGGGATCGTCTTCAATGATCAGTAATTCTGCCATTACCCTGCCTATGGGCGGACTTGCCCGCTGCCAACGACGACCCATTTATACGTCGTGAGTTCTTCCAACGCCATAGGTCCGCGCGCGTGAAGTTTCTGAGTACTGACGGCGATCTCCGCGCCCAAGCCGAGCTGTCCGCCATCGTTGAAGCGGGTGCTCGCGTTGACGAACACGCCCGCCGAATCGACTTCCTCGATAAAGCGCTGGGCGTGGGCTGCGTCCTCGGTGATGATCGCGTCCGAGTGCTGGGTGCTGTGCCGTCGGATATGGTCGAGCGCCTCATCCAGCCCATCGACCACCTTCAAGCCGAGGATCAGCGCTAACCACTCGGTATCGAAATCCTCCGCGCCCGCCGCTTGAACACCGTCCCGCGCGCCGACAATTTCCAGCGCGCGCGGCTCGGCACGGAAGGTCACGCCCGCCGCTCCCAAGTGATCGACCACGCGCGGCAGCAGTTCCGCCGCGACGCTCCGATGCACCAGCAGCGTATCCAGCGAGTTACAGACCGAGGGACGCTGCGTCTTGGCGTTGAAGGTGATCGCCAGCGCGTCGTCCAGCTTCGCCGTCTCGTCGACGAAGACGTGGCAAATCCCCAGCCCGCCGGTGATCACGGGGATGGTGCTGTTCTCGCGGCAGTATTGATGCAGCGCTGCGCCGCCGCGCGGGATGATCATGTCGATGTAGTCGTGGAGTTTCAGCATCTCGCCGACGTAGCGCCGGTCGGTACTCTCGATATACTGGATCGCCTCCGGGGGGATGACGGCATTTAGTCCGGCGTCGGCGAGCGCCTGCCGGATCAGCTTGACCAGCGCGATATTGCTGCGCAGGATTTCCTTACCGCCGCGCATCACTACTGCATTGCCGGATTTGATCGCCAACGCGATCACGTCCACCGTGACGTTGGGGCGCGCCTCGTAGATCACGCCGAGCACACCCAGCGGCGTCCGGCGACGGGAAATTTGCAGCCCATTGTCGAGCGTGCGCGCGTCGAAGGTCTTGCCGACCGGATCGGGCAGCGCGGCGACCGTCCGCACGTCGGCAGCGATCCCCGGCAGCCGCTTTTGCAGGCTCATCCGGTCGAGCAGCGCGTCACTCAAGCCAGCTTGCTTACCGGCATCGAGATCGGCGCAGTTCTCGGCAAGGATCGGCTCGACGTTGGCTTCGATCGCGTCGGCAATCGCCAACAGTGCCGCGTTTTTCTGCTCGGTCGTCGCTCGCGCAAGGATGTATGCGGCGTCCTTGGCGCTGCGGGCGAGTTCGGTCAAATCCATAAGTTAGCCTTTCAGCTATCAGCAGTCAGCTATCAGCAAAAACACGTTCACGCCCGACGCTTGGTCAGTAATCGTTCTTGTTCTAGCTGAAAGCTGAAGGCTGAGTGCTTACCGCTACTTCAACAACACCATGTTATTACGGTGGATGATCGCATCTCCGTAACTATACCCCAGAATCTCGCTGATATGCGATGACTTCACGCCGCAGAGTTGGCTCACGGCATCGCTGTCATAGCTGGTCAGCCCGTGCGCGATCTCCTTACCGTCCGGCGCGATCACCGAGAGCGTTTCGCCCCGGCTGAACTCGTCGATCACCTGCGTGATGCCGACCGGCAGCAGGCTCGCGCCCCCGGTCAGCAGCTTGCGCGCCGCACCCGCATCGACCTTGACCGCGCCGTGCGTCTTTTCCAGCAGCAGCCAGCGCTTGCGACTCTCCAACTGCGACGTCTGCGCCTCGAAATGCGTGCCGACGCGCTCGCCCCGCACGATCCGCGCCATCACGTCCGGGTCTTTGCCGCTGGCGACGTGGGTCGGCACCCCGCCCCGGCTCGCCAACTGCGCCGCCTGAATCTTGGTCACCATGCCGCCGGTGCCCAAGCCCGTCACCGAGCCGCCCGCCAGCGCCCACGTCTCGGCGTCGATGTGGCTGACGCGCTCGATCAACTGAGCGTCCTTGTCGGTGCGCGGATCGGCGGTGAACAGCCCCGGCTGATCGGTCAGCAGGATCAGCAAGTCCGCCTCGATCAGCGTAGCGACCAGCGCCGAGAGATTGTCGTTGTCGCCAATGCGAATTTCGTGGGTGGCGATGGTGTCGTTCTCGTTGATGATCGGGATGATGCGCTGGTCGATCAGCGTCGTCAGCGTATCACGAGCATTCAGAAAGCGCTGCCGGTTACCGAGGTCTTCGCGCGTCAGCAAGACTTGCCCGACGATGATCTGGAAGATGTCGAACAGCTCGCCGTAGATTTGCATCAGGCGGCTCTGCCCGACGGCAGCCAGCATTTGCTTAGTCGGCACGCTCCGCCCGAAGTCGGGGAAGTCGAGCCGCTCGCGCCCGGCGGCGACCGCTCCCGACGACACCAACACGACCTCGTGCCCGGCTTGATGCAGCCGCGCCGCCTGCTGGACAATGCCGAGCATGTGCTGGCGGCTCAGGTGGCGCGTCCCGTCGGTCAGGACGCTCGTGCCGACTTTGATAACGATGCGCTGTTTGTGGTCCATGTCGTGTGAAGCGGACAATCGAGTCGAAAATCAAAAACCAGTGATCGGCGAATACCCGTAGGGGCGTAATATATTACGCCCCTACAATACACCCACCTGTTTCACAAAGGCTAAAAACTAACCGCCAATCGCTCACTGAGTGACCCTCGACGCCCGAAATTGCCCTGTCCGTCAATGCTCTGCCGTCAATAGTTAGAATTATAGTAGGGTAGAAAGACTGGCGTCTATGCTCAAAAAGGTAAACCGCACATGTCGGACGTCTCCATCGAAGCGCGTACTATCGAAACAATCCCCGCCCTGATCATCCGCCCTGCCACAGCCGATCGCGCGCCGGTCGTCTGCTTCATCCCCGGCATGTGGCGCACCAAAACCGATGGCTTGGCGCTCGGCGTCCGGCTGGCGCAGCACGGGATTGCCTGCGTAAGCATCGACCCGGTCGATCACGGTGACCGCTACGACGAGCGCGTCGAACGCATCGACCATCCCGTTTATCCGCTTGATACCGGCTTGGATATGTTCGTCCAATTCCTGCGCGTGATCCAGCAGTCGGCGCTCGACGTGGGCACGCTGCTCCGCGCGCTGGCGAGCGATCCCCACCTCGACACCGCGCGCGCCGGTGTGACCGGGATCTCGATGGGCAGCTATGCCAGTTTCCTCGCCTTCGCCGAAAACCGGGCGCTGCAAGCCGCCGTGCCAATGATGGGCATCCCGACCTTCGCCCGCCGCTGGCTCGACCTGCTCGACGAATGCTCATTCAGCAACCCGGAATGGAGCGACGCCATCGACGCAGCCGCGCGCCATACCCGCGTCCACACCGCTTTCGTCCAAAGCATCGACCCGGCGCAGAAGCTGCAAAACATCGCGCCGCGCGCGTTACTGATGATGAACGGCGATTTCGACAGCGACCAGCCCAAGCACTACACGCTCGACTGGCTGCGGACGGCGCGTCAGTATTACGCCAACTGTCCGGATCGGCTCAAGTGGAACGTCTATCCCTGCGGGCACACCATGACTCCGCAGATGGAGTCCGATGCCGTCGATTGGTTCGCGCTGCACTTAGGTGCAGAAACCGACGAAAATCAGAATTAGTTACTCCAGCGGTTCGTCGTCGAGGGTGGTTTCCTCGTCGCTAACGTGGCGCGGGTCGAGGGTTTCGTTTTCGAGTTCGTCGTCTTCCGAGTAATCGTCGCTGGCACCGACTTTGTCTTCGAGGTAGTGATCGACCGGGTCGTCGGAGCCGCCCTCGTCCTCGATATCGCCGACGGACATGCCCTCGTCTTCATAATCCTCGTCTTCGTCGAAGTCGTCCAAGTCCGGCGTTGGGTCGCGCCCGCTGGCGGTTTCGGAGACGCTGACGTCACCCTCGGCGATCTGCTCGCGCTCTTCTTCGTCGAACCAGTCTTTGCGATCCTCGCGGCGCGCCCGCCGATCTTCACGGTCGTCTTCCAAGTCCTCAGGGAACACCATCGCGTCGTCTCCTCGTGGTCGTAATAATGATCTAAAGATAACACCAAGAGCTTGGAGTGAGATGAATCTTGCCGACGGCTCTAATGCTGATCGTCGTACTGTTCCTGAGCGCTCGTCACTTCGTCGATGTGCTCCTCTGCCCAGCAGCGGATCGCGGCAATCGGCGCGCAGAGCGTCCGACCGAGCGACGTCAGCGCATATTCGACGTGCGGCGGCACTTCGGCATAGACGGTGCGTTCGACCAGTCCGTCACGCTCAAGATTGCGCAGCGTTTGAGCGAGCATCTTCTGGGAAATACCCATGATAGCGCGTTTCAACTCGGAAAAACGCTTCGGTTCATCCTCCAACAAGCCGATGACCAGCACCGACCACTTGTCGCCGATGCGATCCAATACCTTGCGCGTCGGACAATCCGCCGCATAGACGTTCGGCGGACGCAGCATGACTTCCATAGTTTCCAACAGGTGACTCCCTTACTCCAAAGTGCGCACTTCCGATTTTACACTAAGTTACTTATAGTAACTATGGAAAGCATCAAGGAGAAGGTGACTCATGACGCAGACAACACAATCAACCTTGCTCGTGACCGGGGCGTCCGGGCATTTTGGACGTCGGGTGGTCGAGCTGCTGCTCGAACACGGCGCGTCGGCGATCATCGCTACGACCCGCTCGCCGGAAAAACTCGCCGATTTAGCCGCGCGCGGCGTGACCGTCCGCGCTGCCGATTTTGAAGACGGCGCAGGATTGGCAAAGGCGTTCGCCGGAGCGGATCGACTGCTGCTGATCAGCACCGACGCCGTAGACGATAAGGGCACGCGGCTGCGCCAGCACCAGAATGCGGTCAAAGCCGCCGCCGAAGCGGGCGTCAAGCACGTCGTCTATACCTCGCTGACGAACGCGACCGATACGCCGATCCTGCTCGCACCCGATCACGCCGGGACGGAGCAAGCACTCGCGGCAAGCGGGCTGGGCTGGACGAGCCTGCGCAACAACGTTTACATGGAGACGCTGCCGGGATCGCTGGCGCGGGCGGCGCAGATGGGCAAGCTGTTTAGCGCAATCGGTGAGGGCAAAATCGGCTACGTCGCGCGCGAGGACTGCGCGCAAGCCGCCGCCGGCGCGCTGCGGGCAGATTTCGACGGGCAGCGCACGCTCGACGTGACCGGACCGGAGGCGGTCGCGCAAGCCGACCTCGCCCGAATTGCCAGCGATCTCACCGGAAAACCGATCGAGTACGTCCCGCTCCCGCTTGAGGTGTTGATCGACAACATGGTCAAGGCGGGGCTGCCGCGTCCGGTCGCCGCGATCTACGCCTCGTTCGACAGCGCCGGCGCGCAAGGCAAGCTCGACGTGGTGACGCACGTCGTCGAGGAATTGAGCGGCAAGCAGCCGACGAGCATCCGCGAATTTCTGACCGCGCATCAGGCGGAACTCACCGCCAGCTAACTCCGACGCATCATCGGTAGGGGCGCAGCGCGCTGCGTCCCTACCATCTCCAATTCTCGTTTCAGGGGTGTTCTAGCTCGACCATCTCGAAGCCGAACAGATCGCTGAAGTGCGCGATCAGCCGACGCTGAGCGTCAGCTTCGTCAACTGGCGCGCCGAGCAGCGCCGCGAGGCTGGTCACGCCCTTGTCGCGAATGCCGCAGGGGATGATGCCGTCGAAGTAGCTTAAATCGGTGTTGAGGTTGAGCGCAAAGCCGTGTTTCGTGACCGCTTTGACGTTGATCTTGACACCGATCGCGGCGATCTTGGCTTCGCCCGCCGGGGTATTAACCCAGACGCCGGTCAGCCCCTTGATCGGCTTGGCAGCGACGCCGTAATCCGCCAGCAGCGCGATGATCACCTGCTCCAGTTTGCGGACGTAGCCGACGAAATTGGCGCGCAGCGTACCTTGCGCAGCAAGACTGTGCCCAAGCTGCAAAATCGGGTAGCCAACCAACTGACCGGGACCGTGATAAGTCACGTCGCCGCCGCGATCGACGCGCCGGACTTCGATCCCGCGCCGCGTCAATTCCTCCGGCGACAGCAGCACGTAATCGTCATGTCCCGACGACCCCAGCGTGTAGGTATGGGGATGTTCTACAAGCAGGAGTTGATCCACACCGCCGCGTCCGCGCTCCTCGACCAGCCGGTTTTGCAGCGCCAGCGCCTCACCGTAGGCGACGCGCCCCAGCCGCCAGACTTCACAAACCGGCATCATCGATTTCCGGTGCCGCCGGGGGCACCACCTGATGCTGGTCGAAGAATGCCAGCATCTTTTGCCACGCCACCGAGCCGGAACGCTGGGTCGCGTCCGGGATCAAACTCTCGTCGAGGAAATCGCGCCCCGCGCCCTCGAGGATCACCACCTCGTGATTCAGCGGCGACTGCGCCAACTCGCGGCGCAGTTGATCGACCACACTCGGCTCGACATAGGGTTCGGCGCTGCCGTAGATCGCCAAAATCGGCGTGGTTGCGGCTTTGAATTTACCGAAATAACGCTGGGGAAAGCCGTAAAAAGCAACTGCCGCTTCTAAATCGTGACGCTGGATCGCCGCCTCGAAGACGAGGCTGCCGCCCATACCCAAGCCGACAGCAGCAGTCGAGCCGTTCGTCCGCACGTGATGCTCGATCACCTGCAGCGCGGTATCGACGCAGCCGTAACTACGCGCGCCCCGCTCGCGCACGAGCGCCATCGCTGCTTCCGGGCTGTCGGCGACCGCGCCGTCGAACAGGTCGGGGACGATCACGTAGTAGCCCAACTGCGCGAACAGGTGCGCCATCCAGCGCTCGCGCTGCGTAATCCCCCACCAGTCGTGAATGATGGCGACCGCCGGGAACTTGCCACCGAGATCGGGATGCGACCAATAGGCGGGAATCTGCGCGCCGTCGTCGGTCACAATCGAGACGCGCCCGTTGACAATCGTGTACTCGACGTGCTGCGGATCGTAGACCGGCATGGCTGGTGCCTTTCGCTAACTCGGATGAAACGAGGGGCGCGGTTACTCCTCCGCCGGAATCGTCAGCGCGCAGGTTTCTTGGCTGTAGCCGTCGTCTTCAGCGTCAGGACCGAGCGCCGCGCTGGCTTCCTCATCGACCACCAGCACCAGCGTGCGATAGCCCTCGCGGTGCGCCCAATCGCGGACGGCGGAGAGCAGCTGCGCCGAGAGCGGTTTCGGCGACCACAGTGAGACGTCGGTGCGGCGCGGATCGTAGAGATGTTCCCGGCAAAAGACCAGCGCTTCCTGTCCGGCAGCCGAGAACGACCGTCGCGCCGTTTGTCGGCGGCGCAGTTCGGGCAGCGTCTCCCACTTGGGCGACCATAACGTCTCCCACTGCTGGCGCGAACTCGTCAGCCGACCAATCGGCATCATCCAGCCGTTGATCTGGCTAGCATCGGCGTCGAGATGTTCAACTGCACGGTAGAAAATCTGCCCTTGTCGCGCCGGTAGACTGTAGCGGCGCAGTTTAGCGATGGTTTCGAGCGGGTAGCGCCCGCCATAGATGACCGAGCCGCCGACGCGCGTCACCGTCACGTGCTGGCACTTGAGCGCTTTCGCCTGCGCGTCCACGCCTTCCAGCAGCGCCCGTTCGACTTCCACGTCTGGCGCGATCAAGTGGGCGATGTGCAGCGACCGCCCGAACGGTTCCGGCTCGATGCTGTGATAGGCTTCGGCGTAACCGACGATCTGCCCGCGGCGCAGCGCCACCAACGGAATCCCGCCGCCGGACAGCAAATGATTGAGCAGAATCGCGCAGGTCTCGATGCTCATCCACGGACCGCCGTGCAGCCAGCGCTCGTAGATCGTCAGCGCGTCGTAGGTGACGTTCTCGACCTGCCCTTGCGCGTTACGACGCTGCCAAACGGGAATACGGGCGCAAAATAGGGCGCTGATCGCCCCGGTATCATCCAAACCGGCTTGCCGGACTTCGAGGTTCATGTGCCACATCCATGTTCAACGTCCCAGCTATGATGATAGATCGGGAAGGGGGCAAGCCGCAACGCAGAACCGGTTTACGTGACGCTAAAAAAGGGGATTCGGAGGATAAAGGTCGTGCCGACGCCGATTTCGCTCTCGCAGGTGATCACGCCTTTGTGGGCTTCGGCGATCTGCCGCACCAACGCTAGCCCGATCCCGGTGCCCGACACGCTGCCGACGTTTTTGGCGCGGTAGAACACGTCGAAAATCCGCGTCTGTTCGTCCGGGGCGATGCCAATGCCCTGATCGGCAACCCGCAGCACGAGGTCCTGCCCATCCCGCTGAAGACTCAGTCGAATCTCACTACCGGGCGCGGAGTACTTGACCGCGTTCAGCAGCAGATTGGTGATCGCCTGTCGCATCAGCTTGGGGTCGAATGCTCCGATCCATTCCGCGGGCGTCTCCGCCTCGACTTCCAGCCGATAACTCGGATGCAGCAGTCGGGTTTCGGCGACGATGTCCGCGCACAACGCATACAGATCGAGCATTTTCGGCTGCACCGGCAAGCCAAGCTGCTCGGCGTTCGAGTAAGTCAACACGTCCTCGATCATGCCGGTCAAGTGATTCACCTGTCCTTGAATCTTGCGCAGATGAGTCAGCCGCGTCTCGTCGGTCTGGCGATCGTAATAGCGCATCAGTAGGTCGCTCGCTAGTTGAATCGACGCCAGCGGCGTGCGCAGTTCATGGGAGATCATCGACGTGAAGCGCGATTTCAGTTCGTTCAGTTCTTTTTCGCGCTCAAGCGCGCGGCGCATTTCGTCTTCGACCCGTTTATGCTCGTACAGACTGCCGAGGAAGGAACAGAAAACTGCGAGGATCTCTTGCCTAACTTCGGCAAGCGGCGCTTTGGTGATCGCCGTGTCGTTGACCATCACGCCGACGAAGCGATAAGCTGACTGAATTGGCGTGATCGCAATCCACCCATGACCAACTGACTGCGCCTGCCCATCGACCCATTCCCGCAGTTCTTCGTCGACGACGTCCCACAAGGGTAAGTCCATTGAGGACCTGAACTGCCGGACAAGTGCCACGCTCGGATTGATCCAGCGCTGATCGTGCTCGTCGACCGTCTGACCCTGCATATCGGTGCCATAGGTTCCCTGCATGTAACCGTCGACGTCGACAAAAATAGCGCAGCGCTCCAACCCTAACTCGGAACGAGCGACCTCGACGGCTTGCTTCCACATACTGTCGATGTCCGGCGCGGAAATGATGTTGTAGGTCAGCGCCAACACCTTGCGCAGCCCCTGCGTGAGTTCGCGCTGGCGCATCTCCGCCTGCCGCCGTTCGGTGACGTTACGGATCGTGCACAGGATCGCCTCAGAGTCGCTGCTGTTCACAAAGGGAACCATCACAATATCGACCATCAAGTGATCCGTTTCGCGCGCGGCGGTCGCCTCAAGCTCAACGGTTGAGTGGTCGTTCACAACCTTCTGCACGGCAGCACGAATCGCCTCTCGATTGCTGAACAAGGCGGCAAGCTCGCGCCCAATGCCTTGATCGTGTTCAAACATCCGTCTGTATGCCGGGTTCACCTGCTGAATGACACCCTTGGCGCTGAGCAGCAAAATAGCATCGAAACTGTTATTTAGAATCGCTTCGGCGCGCCCTTTTTCGCTCGACAGCGCCGCCGAGCCTTCGGCGATCCGCTCTTCGAGCGTTTCCGCGTAATTGCGTGTGTTCTCGTAAGCGCTGGCATTGCGCAAAGCGATCGCCGCTTGATTGGCGAGCGCATCCAGCACCCGAATCTCGTCGTCATCAAAAGCGCGCGGATGATCGTAACTCACGTTCATCACCCCGTAAACGCGATCGCGGATCACCAGTGGCAGGGCGACGATCGCGCCATGCCAAATACGATCAGCAAACAGCAGATGCTGTGCAACGTCCGGCACGACAATGCGCTCACCGCTCCGCGCGACGGTGTAGGTCAAGCCGCTGGAACGGATTTCCGGTTCCGGCTGCGGTTCATTAGTCTGTGAAAAGTAACTCCCCAGCGTCAGGTTTTCGCCATCATAGAGAAATAGATAGATACGCTGCGGCTTCACCAGCAGCGAGACTTGCTGCAAAATCGTCTCTAGGACAACCTTCAATTCAAGGTTGGACGTCAGCTGCAGCGAGGCATTGTAAACAGCTTCGAATTCGGCATTGCGGCGCTGCTCAGTGACTTCCGCTAGCTGCCGCTTTTCGAGTTCACCGCGCAGCTTAATCTCCAACTGATGCACGTAGCCCAGCACCAATGTGAAAAACAGCAGTATAAACTGCCCGGTAATTTGTTCCGCCGATGCCACCGCATTCCACATGCTGTTATCAAACAGCCGCGCCAAAAACACGTTGGCGATCACGATCGCGGCAACCCACGCGATAAAACCAGCCCGCATGCCGAATAGCCAGCCCGCCAGCGCAGTCGGAATCGAGATCAGAAACAGGATCGGCGGACCAATCACCGAACCCAAGACTAAAAAGCAAAGCAGGTAGAGCGCGATGACAACCGCGAGGATTAGACTGCGTTGTCGAAACGTTCTGCTGGAGATCACCACCGAAAAAGTTACAACCCCAACATGCCGCCGAAATGTACCCAAAGCATAGCACAAGCCTCTACAAAAAGGCAGCAAAGATCGTAAATTACAGATAAATATCATACAATTATCATCCATAAGTACCATCGCCCCGTTTAGAAATAATTAATAGTCGGCTAGCCGTCGCTCGTTGGAACCGTGCCCATTTGGGCTTTGACGATCACGCCGCAACAGCTAGAATCAGCGTTTATTCTCTAGATCGGCGAAGGCAACATGCTATGCTGCTGGCAATCGACATTGGCAACACGAACGTAACGCTCGGTTTGTGGCATCAGGACAAGTGGCAATTCTCGTGGCGAGCGCGCACCGTGCCCGACAAGATGCCGGATGAATACGCTGTGCTCTTGCGGAGCTTTCTAGAAGGCGCGGATCTCACCTACGCGGCGATCTCCGGCGTGGCGATCAGCAGTGTCGTCCCGCGCTTGACCCTCGCTTTCGCCCAACTCGTTCGCCGTTACATCGGCGTTGAGCCGCTGATCGTCACCCACAAGACCGACACCGGCGTCCGCATTGAAATCGACCAACCGGAGCAAGCCGGGGCTGACCGCATTGTCAATTCGGCAGCGGTGGTCGCGCTCTACGGCGCACCCGCCATCGTCATCGACTTCGGCACGGCGACGACTTTCGACGTGGTTTCCGCCGACGGTGCCTATCGTGGCGGTGCCATCGCGCCGGGGATCGACATCTCGCAAGATGCACTGGTCAATCACACCGCACGGCTGCACAAGGTCGATCTTCAACCGCCGCCTTGTGTGATCGGCACTAATACAATCCACGCCATGCAGTCGGGGGTTTTTCTAGGCTACGTCGCCATGATCGAGGGGATGGTTGCTCGGCTGAAGGCAGCGATGCAAGACGAGACCGTCAAGGTGATCGCCACTGGCGGGCTAGCCGTCCTGTTCGACCAAAACACCAGCGTGATCGACCTGATCGCGCCGGAACTCACCCTTGACGGTTTGCGCATCATCTACGACCTGAACCACGCTGAAGCACGCTCGTGACCCTTATTCACCTCTCTTGATATTTTATAATTATTAGCTACACTAGGGTCATCGTCATGAAGAAGTGGAGGTGCAATCATGAAGCCGAATCATTGCGAGTTTGAGGACGAACGCCGCTTTTGAATCGATGAACAAGCGCCGGAAGGGCTACCCTTCCGAAACTCAGGTTAAACGCGGCACGCGGATCGTTCATGGGGACAAAGAACTCACCGAGAAACTGGGACGCAACGATCTCTGCCCCTGCGGATCGGGCAAGTGCTTTCAAGAACTGTTGCCTGAAGACCGGGTACTTTGACGGCGCGCAGCGGAATCACTACTTTTAGGGAATAAAAACCAAAAGCCTCGCAATTGCGAGGCTTTTGTCTAGGCAGCAGCGCTGCGCGGGAAGGTGGCACGGCTGTTGGGGCACCCGGTCGAGAAGATGGACGCAAACGCGGGATGGATGGCGTGACCTACGCGATCCAGCCGCTCGATGTGATCGACATGATGCGCCGCTACGACGTCGCAGTGGTTTCCGAAGACAGGTGAAAAACTGTTCAGACCGTTCATGGCTGACGAAAATACCATGTAGTGTATGTAGGGTGAGGATTTGTTGTGGGAAAATACCTCGCCGGGTGTGACGTATCACAACTTTTGTAAGGTGACGAAGCAGCGAACTCCGTGCAGATTGACTTCGGGCGTTCAGGGCAGGCTTTCGCCTGCCCTGAACAAACGCCTGCTCTAGAACTCATCGCGCCCGAAGCGCCAGATCGCCACTGCGACAAAGACCACACACCAGATGACGGTCGCGAAGATGGGGATTGGCGTCGTCAGCGGAGCACCCACCAGCGCCTGAACGGAAAGGCTGTCCATCGAACCAGCCGGGACGAGCAGCCACGGCGTCAAGTAGGCGATCTTCCCCAGCAGCCCGCTGAGCAGCATCGGGCAGAAGATCAGCGCGATCGGGATGCCGATCACGGGACCGCGTTCGGAGAAGAATGCCCCCAGCATCAGCGTGAGCGTCACGTAGAACAGCATGTGCAAGCAGAGCAGACCCACGCCGGCGGCGAACTGACCCACCGGGAGCGAAATCCCGAGCTTCAGGCTCACCAGAACGTAGACCCCGACGCTCTGCAAGAATCACGACGATCAGTGGCAGCGCAATCGCATTCGCGACCAGCTTAGCGAGGATGAACGCGGCGCGCGAGGCGGGTTTTGACATGATCCACGCCGCTGTGCCGCTTTTCTTCTCGTCAATCAGCGCTCCCTGCATCGCGATGACCGCGCCAATCGCCCCGAACAAGCCCGCTGGCGACGGCGAAGATCATCATGGCTTCAGCCATCTTCTGTTCCGGCGTCCTGAAGATGCCGGCGGCTTCCGCTGCATCGGACATCAAGCTCGCGAGTAAAATACCGTTCACGAGCAACGTCCAGATCAAGATGTTGATCAACCAGCGGCGCGAGCGCCACCATTTCGCATTTTCATGGCGAAGGATATTGCCGAAACCGATGCGCCAGCCGCGCGCGTTGACCGCTTGGAACGTGGAATTAGTGGACATGTTGTTCTTCTCCCACAATGCTCAGGAAAACTTCTTCGAGGTCGTACTTCTTGCGCCCAAACTCGGTGACAATCAGCGCCGGATCGTCCATCACCAGCCGCAATAGCTGGTTTTCGGCGGCGTTCTCGTCGCTGACGTTCACCTGCCACGTCGTATGTCCGTCGTTGTTGGGCACAACGTTGACTGACGACACCCATGACTGGCTCGCCATGCGCGCCTGTGTCCCGTTCGGGCTGCCTTTGACGGCGACCGTGTAGACCACGCCTTCGCCACCCGCCAGCAGCGTCTCAATCGGCGCCTGCGCGACGAGCTGCCCGTGCTTGAGGATCGCCACCGTGTCGCTGACCCGCTGCACGTCCGCGAGGATGTGCGTCGAGTAGAAGATGGTGGTGTGCTTGCGCAGCCGCTCCATGACTTCCAGCACGTCGTGCCGTCCCATCGGGTCGAGCGCAGCGGCAGGCTCGTCGAGGATCAGCAGGTCGGGAAAGTTGATCTGCGCCTGCGCGATGCCGAGCCGCTGACGTTCGCCGCCGGAGAAGCCCTTGATCGAGCGATCCGCCTTGTCCGCCAAGCCGACCAGTTCCAGTGTGTTCTCGATGCGCTCCTCGACTGCCTGCTTTGGACCCGTATAGAAGAAATGGGCGGTGTAGCGCAGCGTTTGGCGGGCGGTCATGTCCTCGTAGTAGCGCGGGTCTTGCGCCAGATAGCCCACCCGCCGCCGGATGTCGGTACTATCCTTGACGCTGTCCAGCCCGAAGACACAGGCGCTGCCACCGGTCGGGCGTGACAGCCCCAGCAGCAGCTTGATGGTGGTCGTCTTGCCCGCGCCGTTGGGTCCCAGAAACCCGAAGATCGAGTTCTTGGGCACTTTCAGGTCGAGCGACTGGAGCGCGTTGACCCCCTTGAAGGTCTTGGTCAAGCCGCGCGTGTCGATGACGAGCGAATTATCGTTCATCTGTCCCATTCCTCTCTTGCGCTTACGTTCGATAGTTTGCACTCTACGCGGTAAACGGGTTGACTGTAGGTAGCCAAAAGGCGTATTGAAGGGGTTGATTTGTCAGTGAGTGGGGCGAACCCGAGTCCGCTCCAGCAGCTTCTACTGCGTTAGTGGCTCGCCGGTTGTCACAGCATCGATAACGTCGAGGATAGCATCGGTCACTTGCTGCGCATATTGCTCATTACCCAAGATGGAGAGGTGATCCGCGCCATCAACGTATCGAACCGCCTCATTCGTTGATAGAGATGCGATTTCGTCGCGAATCGGACGCGCCTGCTCTACGACCAACGCGCCGTTGCCTGCCCAGAGAACCATGACGGGCAGATTGCCTAAATCCTTGATGGCAGCAGCAGCGTTGATGGTCTTCTCCATTCCCGGAATTTGCTCGGCATAGCTCGCATCGAACACGGAATTTGGCGCTTGCAAGGCTGCCATTTCGGACGCAAGATCCGCTGGATAGCCTGCAGACAGAAACAAACTCGAACCGATCAAGCGATCTATCCCAAGCCTGTAGAGCAGCCAGACAGGAATCTGCAAAACGATACGCGGTTTCGCCCACGCATCAAACTCACTCTGCGTCTCAAAAGGATCCGCGACCGGGACCGCTGCACTGTCGACGAAAACAACTCCGGCGATGTCGTGTCGATACTTCCCCGCATAAACCCGTGTCCACAGCGCACCAAGCGAATGCCCTGCCATGACATAGGGTGCGGAAATACCCGCCTGCCGGAGCAGGGCGTGAAGCTCAGCATCAATCGCCAGCGCGTCGCGCGAACCCTCGACCGGCTTGCTCCAGCCAAATCCGGGACGGTCAAAAGCGCAGACCCGTGTATGTTTCGCCAGTTGGTTCTGAACCCAGTACCACCAAGTAGAATTGGCTAATCCACCCGCTTGCAGAACGACCACCGGACTGCCTTCGCCCATACAGACCATGTGCATCTGCTGTCCGTTGACTGTGTAAAGCTGACCATGTGGCAAGTAAGTGCGCTTGTCGATTTCCGTCGCAACGGTCTGATATCCCACACCCAAAACGACAAGAATGATTAGGGTAATCCCGAACCACTTCAGCCCGCGGCTGAAATAGAACCGGCAGCCGCGTCCGCGTGGGGTCGCTTCCGGTTGTGATGTGGTTTCAGTCGATGCAGACGAATGCATAATCATTTTCCTACCTGATTGTTGAGCGATGCACTTGCACACACTCTCGTGGATCAAGCGATTGACTGCGGGTAGACAAAAGGCGTATTCAAAGGTTTGATTTCCAGAAATTGTATACGAATTGTAGATCACTGATCGCGCTTGAAACGCATAGGAAGCAGCGGATACGGCTTACCAAAGTCATCGCGCTCCGAACGCCCGACCACTTCCAGCCCCATGTGCAGATAGAAGCCGAGCGCCTGTTCGTTCTGCTCGTTGACGTCCAGCGTGGTCGCGCCGAGCACGTCAATCGCATAGACGAGCCATCGCCGCCCGATCCCGTGACCGCGCCACGCCGGATGCACGAACAGCATCTCGATCATCCCGTGTGCGACTGAGATGTAACCGGCAGGCAGACCATCTGATGTCCGCTTCGCTAACGAAATGATGCGTCGCGCGGACCGATGCATCCCACACCTTCAGTACATGCGGATAATCTTCCGCACGCAGTGGCGAAATACCCTCTATTAGATCAGGTTGCGTCTTTGCCTTCACCGTCTTTCCTATCGCCCTTCGTTCCGGTAGCTTCAACCGGATTCACCGAGATCAACTGCACGCCCAGATCGCCCAAGCGGTTCAGGACTCCATGCAGCGCCGCTTGATCCGGCAGTGACCCGTTGAGCAGCAAATCGCCACCGGGTTCGTGATGAATCGCTAGCCCATTCAGCCAGTCCGTCCACGACTCGTCAAGGTGTCCCTTGACGCGGATTTCGTAAACCTGTTTCATGATGCTTCGTCCACCACTGGTTGGTCCAATGGCTCACCGCTGCGCGCTGCTTCGACGACATCATGAACCGACTGGGTGATGAGATCGGGGCGTCGGACAGTGATGAAGTGATCAGAGCCTACAGCCGACACGACGCGGGCATTAGACCAGCGTGAAGCATAGGCGAGCTGATCGTCGCGGTCGGTCAAAGCCGACGCATACTTCGCGGCACTCCAATCACGAGTCAGGATCACAAGCGGAAGCTCGCTGCTGAAAGGTGGCAGCGCGCCCGCGTAACGCAGGTTAGCAGCATAGGTTTCCGATTCCTCTTGCAGCGAGGCGAAATAGCGTGTCTGGCTGAGCAATGCAGCGTAGGCAGGCTGCTCGTCGGCAGGCAAATCGCTCATGACGGGATCGATTGTCGTCGCCAGATTCGTCAGACGAACGACGCCCACCGTGCTGAGAAACCGCAGTATCCGCAAGCCACTGGAGTTGATACCGATGGAATACGCCGCCACTTCTTCATCCGACTGACCGGATTGCGTGAAATACTCCGTGCCCGGAGGATCCACCAGAACGACGCCCACGACCTCATCGGGATACTGAGCGATGTACGCCTGATTGTGGTAAGCACCCACCGAATGCCCGACCAGCACGTACGGTGGCTCGATTTGGGCGTTGGTTAGCAGGGTGTGCAAGTCAGCCGCGACCTGCTGACTGGTACGCGGATGCGTTCCACTGTCGCTCCAGCCGTAGCCCTCCCGGTCATAGGCGCAAACGCGCGTGATCTCGGCGATACCGGGCTGCACCAACGACCAGTCCAGCGATGATTCCCCGGTTCCCGCTTCGAGGATCACTGTTGGGCTGCCGTTGCCGATGCAGTAGATATGCAGCCGAAAACCGCCCACATCGACCAACTGACCGGGCGGCGGATAGACTTGTCGGTCGCTGGCTTCGGCAGTTTGCTGGTAGATGATGCCCAGCAGGTTCAGGGCGATGACCAAAACAACCATCGCCAGCAATCCTCGTGCGACTTGAAACAGGCAGCCACGCCTAGGCTTCTCGTTCGGTGGGTCTTGAATAGTCGGCTCTATAGGCTTCGATGCAGGCATCAGTTTCTCCGTTCCTTGAAAATACTTGCCAAGTTCCCTCACTCTAGCACGCAGGCGAATTAACTCGTGGTAGCCAAAAGACGTATTCGCGGGGTTGATTTTGGGACGCGATTCGCAAGTAAATGAATGCAAATGCTATAATCGGCTAACTTATGAATTTAGGGCAACTGAATGCTTGCGACCATCCCTGAGCTACTGCGCACCAAGCTGACCTTGCCGCCGGTGCGAGCAGACCGTATCGCTCGTGCCTCGGCTCGTCCAGCGCTTTAGCGCCAGCCTCGAACGCCCGTTGATGCTTGTCTGTGCGCCTGCCGGATACGGTAAGACGACGCTGCTCGGCGAATGGTTGTTGTCCCAAACAGCGGAGGGACTGTCGTTCGGCTGGTTCTCGCTTGACGAGGACGACAACGATCCCGTCCGTTTCCTGACTTATCTGGCTGCCGCGTTCAGCACCGTCGAGGGGTTGGACGTCGATGACGTGTTGGCGATGCTGCTCTCACCGCAGCCTCCGCCGGGTAAAGTCATCCTCACCGCCCTGATCAGCCGTGTGGAGGCGTTCGCTGGACGTGTTGCCCTCGTTCTCGACGACTATCACCTCATCACCGCCCAGCCGATCCACGAGGCGGTGATTTTTCTGCTGGATCACCTGCCCACTCAAGTTCGGCTGGTGATCACCAGCCGCGAAGATCCGCCCCTACCGCTTTCTCGCCTGCGGGGACGCGACCAACTGGCAGAGATTCGGGCAGACGATTTGCGCTTTACGCCAGAAGAAGCTGCTCAGTTTCTCCGGGAGATGCTTGGCATTACGCTGAGCGCCGAACAGATTACAGAACTGGATGCACGCACCGAAGGCTGGATCGCCGGGCTGCAACTGGTGGCGCTGGCGATGAAAGAGCGTGAAGACGTTTCCGGGTTCGTCGCGGCGTTTACCGGCAGTCATCGCTTCATCCTCGATTATCTGACCGAGGAAGTCTTGAACCGCCAACCTGAACCCCTGCGCACATTCCTGCTGCAAACGTCGATCCTTAGCCGTCTGAATGGCTCGCTGTGCGACGCCGTGACCGGACGAAGCGACAGTCAAGCGCTGCTGGAACAGATCGAGCGGGGCAACCTCTTCCTGATCCCGCTCGACGACGAGCGCTACTGGTATCGCTATCACCACCTGTTCGGGGACATGCTGCGCAATTCGCTCAACCGACTGCTCGGCGAAACGGTCGCCGATCTGCACCGGAACGCCAGTCGTTGGCTGGCGAGGGCGGAGTTGTTCAACGAGGCGGTCAGCCATGCCCTGATTGCGCGCGATTACGAACTCGCGGCGAGTATCATGGAGGGATCTGCCAAACGCTATCCGGTCGAAAGCTGGGGCAACTTCGGCATTAAGCGGGCTGTCGATCTTCCTGACGACGTGATGCGAAATCACGCGACGTTGGCGCTCAATATCGGTGTGTGGTATGCCTCAATCGGCGCATCGGAGTCAGCACAGAAGCAAGTGGAAATCGTGCGCTCGATCCTGGCAACTACTCGACCGCCACCAGCCGATTCTGAGGAACTGCTCGGTTACGCCGATACGATTGACGCTCTGAACGCGAGCAGAACCGGCGATCTCGACCGCGCCATTGAAGCGGCAGATAGTGCGCTCCAACGGCTGTCCGAACAGCACAGCCAACTACGCGCACAGGCGCTGCTGGTGAAGGGCATCGTCTTTCAGAGGCGCTACCAGCGGGAACAATCACGCGACCTGTACAACCGGGTAATTGCGGCTGGGCAAGCGCTGCACGACGTGAACCTGACTACAATGGCAATGGCGTATCGTGCCGAATCGCTCTTTCTAGAAGGAAGATATGTCCGGGCGGAGGCGGCTTGCCGCGACCTCTACGAAGAGGCACTCAAGGCGAAACAGGGGTATTTGCCCACAGTCGGCATTGCCTACGGATATCAGGCGATGATGCAGCTCGAACAGAATCGGCTGTCAGAAGCAGGGGTCACAGCCGCACAATCTATTGACCTGTGCGAGGGCAGCCATCCTGACGGCAGCTTGGTAGGCTATGCCGTGTTGGCTCACCTGTATCATCTCAACGGCGATCAGGCAGCATTCCAGCGTGCCGTGCAGACAATTCAGCAACTTCTGGAACTGTACCCGACGATGCCGGCAAGGGTATCGGTTCCTTTCCTCACGCGCCTCCGGGTACTGGATGAGGTGTTTGCCCTGTTCCGGCAATCCCCTATACGACGAAATGTGACGCCCTTCGAAGCGCAAATCCTCGCCATCGAGCAGATCCGTACCCTTGTTGACCAGCCCGCAGATGGCGGGCTGGAAGAAGCGTTGACCCTCCTAGACGACCTGCGTCCGCAGGTCGCAGCGGCGGGTTACCTCTGCTGCCGTCTCGAAATGCTGATTTTGGAGATGCGGGCGTTGGACGGTTTGGGGCGAACGGATGAAGTGCTGGTTGTCCTCGATCGTGCTCTGGAAATAGCGGAACCAGAGGGTTTCTTCCGAACCTTTGTCGATGAAGGCGAACCATTGGCGAGACTGATGCGTATTGCCCGCGCGAAAAGCCCGCATGGAAGCTACATTGATCGGTTGCTCGCGGCGTTTGACCTCCCTTCACAGCGTCGGACATCGATTTCCGTCGGCGAGACATTAGAGCCACTCAGCGAGCGCGAGCTTGAAGTGCTGCGCCTGATCGCGGAAGGCGCGTCCAACCGCGAGATCGCTGAGGCGCTGGTCGTCAGCATCGGCACGGTTAAGAAGCACGTGAACAATATCTTCCTCAAGCTCGACGCTCACAGCCGCACGCAGGCAATCGCCACCGCGCAGAGAGTACAACATCCTCTAGCGAAGACAGATCGCGGCACGACTTCCCTGCTCTACCCCCACAATCAACCCCCTAAATACGCCTTTTGGCTACCCCGAAATAACCCGGTTGTCCACTAAGGTGAGTGTGTTAATCACCATGTCGCCAAAGCGTTCCTGCAAAGGAGATCAAAATGAACGAATCGCTGCCCATTTCCTCAGGGCTAGAGTCCAGAGTAGGTCTGGCAAAAAGACAGTTGTACGCCGCTTGGCTGATGGTGCTGCTGCTCACCGTTCCGCAGATCATCCTCGGCGCGTTCATGCATCAGGATATTGCATGGCTAGCGCCTGCACGACTGATCTTTCTCGCCGGGCTGTTCGCTTTGACCTTTATCTGGCAGCCGATTCGTCCGTTGCGCAGACTGGCGCTGGTTTTTCTCGCTATCTACGTCGTCGAGGGCTGGCTGTTCTCCACAGTGCTGCCGCAGAGCCAGCTTTACGCGAACGTCTTCGGCAGCGATCCCAACCGGCTGTTCTTCGGCGAGCGCCTGATGCGCATCGGTGCCTCGGCGGTGATGCTGCTGGTGTTGTTGGGCATGGGGCTGAAGCGTCAGGATTTCTTCCTCACGGTAGGTCACTTGAGAGCTACTGCGGAACCCGAGCGCTGGGGCGTCCCCCGCAAGCCGGAGAACTGGGTCGGGTTCAGCCTGCGCTACGCCCTGATCATCGTCACGCTGCTGCTGCTTTTCATGGTGCCCGCGTTTCATCCATCGCTGAGCAATCTGTCGGTGGGTTTGGTGCTGTTTGCGGCGCTGTGCGCGCTGATGAACGCTTTCGCCGAGGAATTCCTCTACCGCAGTGCGCTGCTGCCGCAGGTACTGCCGCTCTTCGGCAAAGGTCGGTCGCTGATCCTCGTCGCTGCGTGGTTCGGCATCGGGCACTATTTCGGCGTGCCGTCCGGCATCACCGGCGTGATCCTCACCATGATCGGCGGTTGGGTCTTCGCCAAGGCGATGGTCGAAACGCGGGGGATGGGCTGGTCGCTGTTCATGCACTTCGTGTCGGACTTCACCGTTTATCTCGTCATCCTGCTGGCAGGTGGTTTTTAGTGCCAACTTCCCGCGACGAACTATTTCCCATATGCTATCAGGAGCGAAAAAAGATGAACCTCCGCACAACAATCCAGCAAAATCAGGTCGCAAGCTTCGTCTTCATCACCCTCGTGCTTTCTTTCGCAGCAATGCTGCTGCCCGCCTCCGACGAAAGCGCCCTCGTTGGGCTGCTCTTCGTACTGGCATTGTGCCCGGCGGTCGCGGCTTTTGGGCTGGTGGGATTTACAGATGGTCGGCGCGGTCTGGTGGCACTTCTGCGCGGGACCTTTCGCTGGCGCAGCCCACTGCGATGGTACGTCAGCGCACTGCTCGTCGCCTTTGGGCTGCACGTCGGCACCAGCGTTCTGGCAGTCGTGACCGGACGGATGGCGGCGGTCACGTTAGCGGCACCTACGCCTTATTTGATCGCCATACTCCCCCTTGCGCTATTCGAGGAAATCGGCTGGCGCGGCTTTGCGCTGCGACGCCTGCTCGATCGGTATTCGCCTTTCGTGGCTACCCTGATCGTTGGCATTCCTTGGGCGCTGATCCATGTCGCACTGACCGCGTTTGTCCTCGTCAATACGGGTGGACGCTCTACAGTCTGGGAAGGGTTAGCGGTCTTCTTCGGCGCGTACCTGCTCACTTGGGTTTTCATCAAGAGTCGGCGTAATGTGCTGGTGGCAACCCTATTTCACGCCGGACTAAACGCTTTTGGCAGCATCGCGGGACCCGGTAGCGTGCTCTCGGTTGAGGATACGCTCATGCTGCAAACCGTCACGACGTTCCTATTCGTCGCTGCGGTAATTGCGCTCGACTGGCGCATGTGGTTCGCGCGCCCAACGGCAGATGATGCTGTCGAAGTTATTCCCACCACTGCATAAAGGAGAGACACGTCATGGCAAGCAAGGTAACTCCACAATCCGTGAGTGGAACAACTCGCAATGAATCGAGGCGCGGCTGTCTCTGGACAGCACTGCGTGTGGGCAAATGGCTGGGGATCGCCTTGATTGTCCTCGTGCTGTTGGGCGTGGTCTACCAGGCCGCAGCCGTCGAACTGGACAAACGGAACTATCCGCCGCCGGGTCAGCTTTACAGGGTAAATGGGCATATGATGCACATCTACTGCACCGGCGAAGGCGAGCCGACCGTCGTCTTGCAGGCAGGCGGGTTGGCTGATTCGCTCTGGTGGTATCGAGTTCAAAACCAGTTGGCGGAGCACAATCGCGTCTGCGCCTTTGACCGACCGGGCATGGGCTGGAGCGAACCCACGTCGGATCCGCGTGACGCTATCACCCTCACCGATGAGCTTCATACGCTGCTGCAAGAGGCAGGCGTAAACGCGCCTTACGTGATGGCAGGTCATTCCTGGGGCGCTGTCCTGACCCGTATCTACGCGGCGCAGAATCCGCAGGAAGTCGAGGGGATTGTCCTCGTCGACAGCGCGATCCTGATTCCCAAGCATTTTGCCGACGAAACGGAATTCGACGCTTGGAAATCAACCTTCGCCGGGCAGGACGTGCTCTTTGGAGCCTTACTGCGAATCGGGGTGTTCCGCTTGACCGCATCGACGCCGTTTGTCAATGCGGGCTACCCGCCCGATGTTGCGACCGAACTCGGGGCGCTGCAATCGCGCAATCAGGTTCTCGAAACGGACTTTGCCGAGTTCCACGATGAAATGTGGGAGCTGACGAAAGCCTCGGCAGACGCAGAGGATCTCGACAGCCTTCCGATGATTGTGCTCTGGGCGCCAAACTCCTGGACTGCGACCGATCAGGTTATGCAGGGTGCGCCCGCTGCCCGCGCGGAAATCTCCACCTATTCCTCCAACAGCGTGACTCGATCTATCGAGGGCGCTGATCATGGTTCAATTCTAGGCAACGAGCAGTACGCCCGGCAGGTGAGCGACGCGATTCTGGAAGTGGTCGCTGCGGCTGAGACGGGGCAGCCTATATCTCAGTAGAATCAAGGGGCGGCAATAGGCGAGCTGCCGCTCCTATTCCATAATGACTGTAAGTCGTGAGGATTTTCTCATTCAGCTCTTACGCCCCTCATTGAGTTTCAGCGTTATCACTTCCGATGGTTCAACGCATGACTCATATAGAGGTCAATGTTGGAGAGGAACCGCGTTGCCATTGCTCGTCGGTCAATTCGGTAGGTTAGGGATTTCGCGTATCGGTGACGAAAACCCTCCTTCGAAATCACTGGCTTGACCGACAATCGCTCAATGCTTCGTTGTTCTAGGAGGAGCCATAACACATGGGTTTTCGTCTACCTATTCTGCTGGTGCTGTTGCTGATTCCACTCGCGGTGCAGGCGCAGCAAAGTACCGAAACGCCATCGTCCGACACTGAGATCGAAGCCACGCTGAGCATCGTGCAGAAGTTCGTCAGCGGCGACACTGCCGATATTTACGCGCAATTGGCGGACCGAGTTCAAGGGCAAATCACGTCCGCCAAACTCCAGCAAGCGTGGGATGGCATCGTCACCAATCAGGGCGCGTTCCAGCGGGTCACCGACACGGTGTCCGATCCGGCGCAGCACGCCGTCCGGCTGACCCTCCAGTTCGAGAACGGGCTGCTCGATCTCGCCGTCCAGTACGATACCAGCGGCAAGGTGGTCGGGCTGAACTTTCTGCCCTCCGCCAGCCAGCCGACTCCCGAAGCGCCGACGCCGACTTATGCCGATGCGAGCGCGTTCGCCGAAACGGACGTTCAGGTTGGCGAATACAACCTGCCCGGCAAAATAACGATGCCTACCGGCGATGGTCCTTTCCCGGCAGTCGTGCTGATCTCCGGCTCCGGTCCCAACGACATGGACGAAACTGTCGGACCCAACAAGCCGTTCCGCGATCTCGCTTGGGGCTTGGCGGCGCAGGGAATTGCCTCGCTGCGCTTCGACAAACGCACGCACGCCGCCGTCTCCTCGCTCGATATGGCACACTTCACGGTCAAGGACGAGTACGTGGACAACTCGGTCGCGGCGCTGGAACTGCTGCGCCAGACCAACGGCATCGACCCGGCGCGCGTGTTCATCCTCGGTCACAGCGAAGGCGGTTACGTGCTGCCGCGCATCGCCCAAGCCGATGCGAACGCCGCCGGGATGATCCTAGCGTCGGCACCCGCGCTGCCGATTCAGACCGAAGCGCTCCGTCAGATTGACTACATCGCGTCGCTGACCCAGCCATCGCCCGAAGCGACCGAAGACCCGACGATAGCTGCAATGCGAGCCGACATCGAGAAGATCAACACCGTGACGGCAGATACCCCCAGCGACCAGTTGATATTCCACGCGCCCCGGTCGTACTGGTTGGATCTGCAAGGCTACGACCCGGTGGCGCTAGCGGCGAGCCTGCCGCAGCCGATACTGGTCTTGCAGGGCGGGCGCGACTATCAGGTGACGATGGCGGACGACTTCCCGCTGTGGCAGGCGGGACTCGCCGATCACGCGGACACGACCTTCAAGAGCTATCCTGACCTCAACCACATCTACGTGACGGGGACGGGCATGGCAACTCCGGGCGAGTACGCGCAGCCCGGCAACATGGCGGCGGAAGTGATCGACGACATCGCCGCGTGGGTCAACGCACACTAAACATAGGGCTGAGGATCGAGAAGAACTCGATCCTCATCGTTAAGCGCATGCATGGAATCGATCGAACGGTGAAAGCGGCGCAACATCAAATGGGTCATCAAAGGATGGATAAAGCCTGCCGAAACCGTCGGACGCTGTTCGAAGTGTTGATCCAAGCGACGAATCCGGTAGTCATCGACAGAGGGTGAAGTGACTTGACTGTCACCCAGACCTCAGCTTCAGCTGGTGTCTCGCTCGTCTTGCGCCTTCCGCCTGAGCATACCTCAATGACGCCCGGAACGACATCATCGAACAAGGAGTCCGCCGGCGTGTATTCCGATTCCTGGCATGTGAGCACTTTGGGCGCTTTGGGTGGTACGCTGAAACGGATGCTTTTCCTTGTTGGCACTCCAGCATTTACTATACCCGTGTGGTGGATGTAGTTGTACTATTGCTCTTCCTTCATAGATATCAGATGTGACTTAGTCATGCCGGAAGAATTGTCCAAGCAGGAGCAATTTGAGCGCAGGTTTGTACATACTCAATTCATCCCACCGCTGCTCACCGACCAGTTGCTGGAACGACCACACCTACAGCGTCGATTTGAACTCGCCGTTTTGGATCATCGGCTAACCCTCATTTCCGCTCCAGCGGGTTCTGGCAAGACCACTCTGGCAGCCCGCTTGACCATCAATGATAATCAACTCGTCGCTTGGCTAACGCTCGATCACGAAGACAACGATCCGCTCGCATTCCTAACGCTGCTCGTATTGGCTCTCCACCAGAAACGCATCGATATAGGGGCAACCGTACTTGGTTTGCTCACGCATCTACCTGACGCCCATGTCCGCTTACCGCAGTTGCTCAACTTGCTGATCAACGACATGCTTTCGCTGGGTGATATCCCCTGTATTCTTGTTCTGGATGATTATCACGTGATCGATGATACAGCCGTTCACGGGCTGTTAGCGGACCTGATAGACCATGCGCCACCACAACTCCATCTGGTCGTCACCAGTCGTTACCAACCCCCGCTGCCCCTTTCGAGATGGCGGATGCGCGGGCAGTTAGCCGAATTCCGACTGCCTGATTTGCGCTTTGATACCGCAGAAGCTGCCGCTTACTACAATCAAAGTCTGGCGCTCGATCTTTCCCCTGTTGAAGTGACTGCCCTGCAGGCGCGCACGGAAGGCTGGATCACCGGGATGCGTCTGCTAGCGATGACACTTGAGAACCTTCAAGACCCTGCGCAGCGATCAGCCTTCATCGACCAGTTCAGCCTATCCAACCGGCTGATTTTTGATCTGTTGGCGGACGAGGTCCTTGCCTATCAGCCGCAGGAGCTGCGCGACTTTCTGCTGAAAACGTCTGTCCTCACGCTGCTGACACCGGCGCTATGCGCAGCAGTCACCGCAAACCCTGATGCGCCACGTTTGCTAGAAGCGGTGTACCGGCGCAACCTCTTTCTGACAGCGGTAGACCAAGAGAATTCAGTCAACAGCGCGTATCGCTACCATGACCTATTTGCAGCTTTCCTGCAACGCCGTTTGGAACAGTCGCAGCCTGATTTGCTCCCGGAACTGCACCGGCGCGCAGCGGCGGCTGAGCCAACGTCTGAGCAGGCGATTTACCATTTGCTGGCAGCCAAACAATGGGACGACGCGGCAGATCATATCGAGCAAATGGGACGCCTAGAAGTCTCTCGACGGTTTGTACCACGTAGAGTTATCGACTTCATTCTGGCGCTGCCTGAAGCGGTACGCGAGACGCGACCTTGGCTCGCTCTGATACTGGGCGTTTACTACTCCAGCCACAACGCGAGGGAACAAGCGGCGGCTTTGCTGCAGCAAGCGCTGACCCGGTTTCACAGCGAGCAGAACGAGTCCGGTGAAATCGAAACGCTGATCGCGGATTGCTGGCGTCTCGGCTATGTGATCGCGCCAGAAACCCTTGAACAACTGGCGGCAATCATAGACCGCTCTCCGCAACTTGTCCGCCCGGATCAGGTTGCCATGTACCACGCTGCCGCCCAGTGGCACTATTTGCTTCACGATCATGATTGGTCTCAAGTGACACGGCATCTTCTAGCAAGTTTCGATCTTGCCCGACAAACCACCGACCCCGGCGTGTTCATGTCGGTCGCCGGGTCCTGCGGACCGGAGCTGCTCTTTAACGATCAGGGCATTGCCCCAGTCGAAACCTTTGCCGAATGGGCAATGTCTCGCATCCCTTCGCAGCAGGCAGGGTATCAACTGCTTCAAGCCATTCCGGCGTATATCAGCTTCTACCGTGGGCAATTGGAGCAAGCCGAGCAAACGATTAGCGAGGTCGAAGTGTTTCTGCGTCAGATCGGCGGTCGGTCGTGGGTCGAGGGTCATACGACTTGGCTGCGTCTATCGCTGTTGTTCGCGCGCGGAGACATTCGTTCCTTTTTCCGCACTATCGAAGAAACGCGAACACACCTCGCATCCATCAGCATCAACAGTATCAATATTGAATTTCTGCTCGGCTGCATCTACTTGCAGGGAAGAGCCGCGTGGGAACGGGGCGATGTAGCTGAAACACAGTCCTGCCTAGACGAACTCTGCCAGCCGCATCCAGCTTCCACGCTCACCATAGAAGACGAGACTCGGCGCTGCATATTGCGCGGTCTGCTGGCGCTGTCCGCTCGGCAGTTCCCACAAGCGGAGCAGCACCTACTTGAGGCGGTGAAGCTGCATCGAGACATCCGTCACACCGTTTTTCTCCACGATCCGCGCCTGACCCTCGCATCCTTCTATGCTGACCGGCACCGAACAGACGAAGCGTTGACGGTACTTAAATCGGCGCTGATCGACATTCGGCAAAGAGCTATGCCGGGGATTCTACTGCAAGAGGGCGTTCGTATCCTGCCGCTGCTGAAACTCGCTCGTGAACACGGCATCGAATCGGATTTCCTCCTGCTGCCGCTGGCGATTTTGGAGCGTGCTAGCGAACCTCGCTCACTGTCGATCCCCGGCGCAAGCGAAGCGCTCTCTCCCCGCGAAATCGAGGTACTGCGCCTCATCACTGTTGGAGCAAGCAACCGGGACATTGCTGCGCAACTGGTCATCGCCGAGCGCACGGTGAAATCACATGTGACTCACATTCTCAGCAAACTGGGTGTGACATCGCGTGCGCAAGCGGCAGCCCGCAGTCACGAACTCCACCTGTTTTAGTACCGACAATCGAACCGTCGTGCCCCGTTTATCAGACTTTGGTACCACGACACCAAGACCTACCTGCCGTATCGTAACGCTATCGTATGAAACAGGAGGTCAAGTATGAACAATCGGGGCAAGATTATTCGCAAGGGCAGCCAGCAACCCATGAACGATGGGGGCGGTCAGCTGCTCACATTTGTCTATAGGGCTGACGATACGGAAAGCCGGTACGAGTGGCTCGAGTCGACGGTCGAATTTGGAGGTGGACCTCCGTATCACCTGCACAACGCGGCTGACGAAGTGTTTCGCGTTCTGGAAGGAGAAGTCACCTTCAAGGTCGATGGTGAGGTGTTCAAGCTGAGTGTCGGCGACAGCGCATATGTTCCGCGCGGCGTACCGCACAGCTTTACGAACCCCAATCCGGATCGACCAGCAAAGATGATCGGTATGCACACCCCGGCGGCTCTGGAAGCCTTCCTGCGCGTGTGGGGCGAATTATCCGCCAGCGGCGCGCTCGACGAGTCCGCAAAAGCAGAGCTTTCCGCACGCTACGACATGCAGTTACTTGGCTCGCCGCTCGCCATAGAACTCGGGATCGCGGGGTCAGCACACTAAGCAGCGCTCGCTTTCCGTACTATCGTCACCCAAAGACCGATGCTCATTGCGGTGTGCAGCGTCCGAGTCGGCACGGACACCGGGTGACCCAGAAGCACCCTATCTTGTCAGAAACAATCTATCCAAGGAGAAATGTGATGTTCCGCATCATGAAGATCACTATGTTCGCTTGCCTGATCAGCCTGCTATCACTGGGTGGGGGTATTTTCGCGCA
>CAVSGS010000012.1:0-562570 GCA_963727545.1 uncultured Chloroflexia bacterium | reverse complement strand
GCTAGAGACTTCGACCATCAACCGAGATCATTTTGCTGCTCAAAACAGCGTCAACCGTGCCCGACCAGCCCATGGACGGAGCCATATCAATGTATGTCGCATGACGAGGCGGCACGCCTGTCTTTTGACAGTGAAGACCAGCGCCCAACGCACGACGCGCTTTCCGACATCTACAATCGAGGTTACGAGTAGATGTTCAACCGGGAAAGCGCGTTTTATTTTTGATTAGGAGAGACTATGGCTGCTGAATGGATTTGGAAGAATGGCGAATTCGTAAAGTGGGAAGACGCGACGGTACACGTCACCACTCATGCGCTGCACTATGGGTCGAGCGTATTCGAAGGCGTCCGCGCCTACGCGACCCCGCAAGGTCCCGGCGTATTTCGCCTCAAGGATCACACGCGCCGCTTGGCGAACTCCGCCAAGATCGCGCGGATGAACGTCCCGTTCAGCGAAGATCAGATTAACGAGGCGATCCTCGAAACGATCCGGCGTAACGGACACGACTCGTGCTATATCCGTCCGCTGATCTTTCGCGGCGCTGGACCGCTCGGCGTCGAGGGGCGCAAAAACCCGGTTGATGTCGTGATCTTCACGATGGAGTGGGGGCGCTATCTGGGTGCCGAAGCGATTGAGCAGGGCGTTGACGTGCAGGTCAGCACGTGGCGGCGGCTCGCGCCCGATACCGGCACCTCGCTGGCGAAAATCGGCGGACAATACGTCAATAGCCAGTTCATCAGTATGGAAGCGCACGATAACGGCTTCAACGAGGGCATTGCCCTCGACTACAGCGGTCAGGTCAGCGAGGGGGCGGGCGAGAACGTCTTCGTCGTCTACAACGGCACGGTCTTTACGCCAGCCTTTGGCTCGTCGATCTTGATGGGCATTACTCGTGACACGATTGTCACGCTGTTGAAAGACCTCGGCTACACCGTCGTCAAAGAGCCGATCCCGCGCGACTTGCTCTACATTGCCGACGAGATTTTCTTCACTGGCACGGCGGCGGAAGTCACTCCGATCCGCTCGGTGGACCGGATGCAGATCGGCAGCGGCTCGCGCGGACCGGTCACGAAAGCGGTACAAGAAGAATTCTTCGCCATCACGGCGGGGCAGAAAGAAGATCGCTACGGTTGGTTGACACTTGTTCGGCAGGCTGAACCCGGAGATTGAGGACGAAACCCCATGTTGTTAAGTGGTGCAGAAATTGTGATGGAATGCCTTCTTCGTGAAGGCGTGGACGTGATTTTCGGGTATCCGGGCGGAGCAATTCTCCCGACCTACGATGCGATGACGCGCTATCCGCAAATTCATCACGTGTTGGTGCGGCACGAGCAGGGCGCGGCACACATGGCGGATGGCTATGCGCGGGCGAGCGGTAAGGTCGGCGTGGCGATTGCCACCAGCGGACCCGGCGCGACTAACCTCATCACCGGAATTTCGACGGCGATGATGGACTCGTCGCCGATTGTCTGCTTCACCGGGCAAGTCACGCGCGGCGCGATTGGCTCGGATGCCTTCCAAGAGACCGACGTGACCGGAGTCTCGCTGCCGGTGACCAAGCACAACTATCTGGTCATGGATACGCACGAACTCCCGTACATCATTCGGGAAGCCTTCTACATTGCTCGGACCGGGCGACCGGGTCCTGTGCTGATCGACATCCCGAAGGACGTTCAGAACGAGAAGATCGAGTTTGTTTATCCTGAAGGCGAGATTCGGCTGCCGGGTTACCATCCACCTAAGCGCGCCGATGACCAGAGCATCCAAACCGCGCTCGACCTGATCAACCAAGCGCAACGCCCGGTGATTCTGGCGGGACACGGCATCATGATGTCGAACACGATGTCGCAGCTTCGCGAATTGGCGGAACGGGCGCAAATTCCGGTGACGCTGACGCTGCTCGGCAAGGGCGCGCTGCCTGACGATCATCCGCTGGCGCTGGGCATGATGGGGATGCACGGCGAAGCACCATCGAACTACGCCATCCAAGAAGCCGACCTGCTGATCGCGCTGGGGATGCGTTTCGACGACCGTGTGACCGGCAACCTCAAGACCTACGCGACCAAAGCTAAGAAAATCCACGTTGACATCGACGCTTCGGAGATCAACAAGAACGTGAAAGTGGACGTCGGTATCGTTGGCGACCTGCGGACGGTACTCGATCAACTGATGCCCGGCATCGAGACGATCAGCCATCCCGAATGGCTCAACCGCATCCGCGATTGGCAAGAAGACGCCGACGAGCGCGACATCATCCACCAAGATGGCGGCGATAAGCTGCTCAGCGCGCAGGTGATCAACGACCTGTGGCATTTCACCAAGGGCGAGGCGATCACCGTCACCGACGTGGGGCAGCACCAGATGGTCGAAGCGCAGTATTACCCGCATCAACGCCCCTCGACCCTGATCACCAGCGGTGGCGCGGGCACGATGGGCTTCGGCTTGCCCGCTTCGATTGGCGCGAAGTTCGGCAGACCGGACGAAGAAGTCTGGGCGATTGTCGGCGACGGCGGTTTCCAGATGACCCTGTGCGAATTGGCGACGGCGAAGCAGGAGAACGTCAACATCAACATCGCCATCATCAACAATAATTATCTGGGCATGGTGCGCCAGTGGCAGGAATTCTTCTACGAAGAGCGCTACCACGCGACGCCGATGGTCACGCCGGATTTCGTCAAGCTGGCGGATGCCTACGGTATTCCTGCGATGCGCGTCACCACCGCGATCAACTTGAGGAAGCGGTCAACTTCGCCCGCAGCGTCGATGGTCCCGCCTTGATCGAGTTTATGGTCGAGCGGCAAGAAATTGTTTATCCGATGGTTCCGGCAGGCGCAGATCTCGACCAGATGATCCGCCGCCCCAAGCCGGGTGAACCAAGTGTCAAGGAGCAGCAATAATGGCGGAACAGACTCAGCCGAAAAAGCATATTCTGGTGGCGTTAGTGGAAAACAAGCCCGGTGTCCTCAACCGCGTCGCCAGCTTGTTCCGCCGTCGCAACTTCAACGTCGACAGTCTGACGGTTGGACGGACGCACAAGGAACACATCTCGCGGATGACGATTGTCGTCGACGACACCCGGATCGACTCGAACCGGATCACCTCGAACCTGTTCAAGCTGATCAACGTGATCGAGGTTGCCGAAGTGTCGCAAGAGCCACACGTCGCCCGTGACCTCGCGCTGATCAAGGTGCGTTCCAACGACGCCGACTCGCGCAACAGCCTGACGCTTCTGTGCGAGCGTTATCCGGCGCGTATTGTCGACATCGGTCCCGAATACGCCATCGTCGAGATGGCCGCTCAGCCGGACATGATCGAAGTCGCTGATCGACGAGCTGAAGCCGATTGGCATCGTCGAGCTGGTGCGGACGGGCGTCGTGGCGATGGGGCGCGGTACCCGCATCCTCGACTCGACCTACGAACCGGTCGTCCCGGTAACGGCGAATGGCAATTATCAACCTTACAGCGTTTGACAAGCAGTCTGTAGGGGCAGGTTTCAAACCTGTCCCACAATGAGTAGGGGCGCACGGCTGTGCGCCCCGCCAGCTACAGATAACGACCAACATTGTGAACCACCGGAGCGCTGCTCCGTAACGATCAAAATCTATCACACTGGAGAAAAGGGCTTTATGGCAACACTTTACTATGACAAGGACGCCGATCTTTCGCTGCTCGATGGTAAGACGATTGCGATTATCGGCTACGGCAGTCAGGGGCACGCTCACGCGCTCAACGCGAAGGACAGCGGCTGCAACGTGATCGTTGGTTTGCACGAAGGCAGCAAGAGCCGCGCCAAAGCGGAAGCCGATGGGCTGCAAGTAATGTCGGTCGCCGATGCCACCAAAGCCGCCGACGTCGTGATGATCTTGATCCCGGACACGAAGCAGGCGAAGGTCTATGCCGAGTCGGTCGGACCGAACCTGAAGCCGGGCAGCATGTTGATGTTCGCGCATGGCTTTAACATCCACTACGGCACGATTCAGCCGCCAGCGAACGTCGACGTCACCATGATCGCGCCGAAAGCGCCGGGACATCGCGTCCGCGAAGTCTTCACCGAAGGCGCGGGCACGCCTTGCTTGATCGCCGTACAGCAGGATGCGACCGGCAACGCGAAGGCGCTGGCGTTGGCATATGGCAAAGCCATCGGCGGCACGCGCGCTGGCGTGATCGAGACCACTTTCAAGGAAGAGACCGAAACCGACCTCTTCGGCGAGCAGACCGTCCTCTGTGGCGGCGTAACCGCGCTGGTACGCTCCGCCTTCGAGACGCTGGTTAAAGCGGGCTACCAACCGGAGATCGCTTACTTCGAATGTATGCACGAACTCAAGCTGATCGTTGACCTGATGTACGAAGGTGGCTTGAGCTACATGTGGTACAGCGTCAGCGACACCGCCGAGTATGGCGGCTACACGATTGGCGATCAGGTCGAGGAACAGGTCAAGGAATTCTACGCGGGTGTGCTCAGCGACATCCAGAGCGGCAAGTTTGCCAAGGAATGGATCGCCGAGAACCAGAACGGTCGCCCGAACTTCAAGCCGCGTCGCCAGCGCGAACAAGACCTGCTGATCGAGCAGGTTGGCGCGGAACTGCGCGACATGATGCCTTTCCTGCACGCGAAGCACATCAAGCAGGAAAACTAGCCGTGATGATTGCGCGCCCGCACCCCGACGAATACGCTCCTTACGCAGCAACTTATGTCCAGCGGATTCCGGTGGGCAGTGACGTCTTGGCGCTGCTGAGCCGTCAGCCTGACGATTTGCGGGCGCTGCTGCAAAACGTCGGCGACGAGCAGGCGAATCAGCGCCCCGCGCCGGGTGAGTGGAGTATCAAAGAGGTGATCGGGCACGTCTGCGACAGCGAGCGCGTGTTCGCCTACCGCGCCCTGTGCGTCGCGCGCGGCGAGCAAGCGCCGCTGCCGGGTTTCGAGCAGGACGACTACGTCAGCGCGACTGACTTCAACGCCCGCTCCCTGAGCGATCTGCTCGACGAATTCGCCGCGCAGCGACAAGGGAACGTGCTCTGTTTTCGCGCATTCCGCGAAGGGGAAATGGTCCGTCGCGGAACTGCCAGCGATCATCCGGTGACGGTGCGGGCGCTGCTCTATATCATGGCGGGGCACGTGCTGCACCACGTCGAGAGCTTGCAAACGACCTATCAAGTGACAGGGTGAAGTGATGGAAGATGATGTAGCGGGCGTAGTTGCGGAAGGGGGTGATTCTCTTGACCGAGGATGGTCTTACTGAGCTTAGCAGTTTTTCGACCATTGATTTGATTATGAGAGGATACCTCCATCATGGCACCGCGAGTAACTGACGAAAATACCGTTCTATTCTTTGACACCACCCTGCGCGACGGCGAGCAAAGCCCCGGCGCGACCCTCAGCAGCGCCGAAAAACTGGAGATCGCGCGGCAGTTGGCGCGCTTGGGCGTCGACATTATCGAGGCGGGTTTCCCGGCGGCGTCGCCCGACGATCTGGCGGCGGTGCAGCGCATCGCCCGCGAAGTCGGCACCGAAGACGGTCCGACCATCTGCGGCTTGTCGCGCTGCGTCGAAAAAGACATTCGCACGGCGTGGGAAGGCGTCAAGGACGCGGCGCATCCGCGCATCCATACCTTCTTGGGCACGTCCGAGTATCATCTGACCCACATCACCAACATGACGCAGCAGGAGGCGCTGGATCGCATCCGCGAGATGGTCACGCTGGCGAGCAGCCTGTGCGACGACGTGGAATTCAGCCCGATGGACGCCGGACGCACCGATCCCGCTTTTCTGGTGCAGGTCTGCGCGCTGGCGGTCGAGTGCGGCGCGACCACGCTCAACATCCCCGATACGGTCGGCTACGTCACGCCGGAAGAATGGCAGGAGACGATTGCCAACTTGATCGCCGAGACGCCGGGCGCGGGTCCGGGCAGCGGCGTCGTCTGGTCGGTTCACTGCCACAACGATCTGGGTATGGCGACCGCCAACACGCTCGCGGGCGTGCTCGGCGGCGCGCGGCAGGTCGAGGTGACGATCAACGGCATCGGCGAGCGGGCGGGCAACACCAGCCTCGAAGAAGTCGTGATGGCGCTGCGCACCCGCGAGCCGTTCTATCACCTGAACACCAACATCAACACCCGCGAGATCGTCAAGACTTCGCGGATGGTCAGCAACTACACCGGAATGCACGTGCAGGCGAACAAAGCCATCGTCGGCGCGAACGCCTTCGCCCACGAAGCGGGCATCCATCAAGACGGGATGCTCAAGCACTCCAGCACCTTCGAGATCATGACCGCCGAGAGCGTCGGCTGGACGCAGAGCCGTCTGGTGCTGGGCAAGCACAGCGGACGCCACGCGCTGAAAGTTCGGCTGGAAGAACTGGGCTACCAGATCGACGGCGATCAGCTGAATCAGGTCTTCGCGCGTTTCAAGGATTTGGCGGACGCCAAGAAGAACGTCACCGACGCCGACCTCGAAGCGCTGATGGCGGACGAACTGCATAAGCCGCAGGAAATCTTCAAGCTGGACGACATTCAAGTCACCTGCGGGACGATGGGGATGCCGACCGCCACCGCCAAGATGAGCAACGCCGACGGCGAAACCTTCGTCCGCGCGGCAGTGGGCAAGGGTCCGGTCGATGCCTGCTTCCAAGCGGTTGACGCGATTGTCAACTGCCCGAACACGCTGATCGAGTACAGCGTCCACGCCGTCACCGAAGGGATCGACGCGCTCGGCGAAGTGACCGTGCGCATCGGCTCGCCGGATGGGAAACGCTCGTTCGGTGGCTACGGCGCGGACGACGACATCATCGTCGCCAGCGTGAAAGCCTATCTGGCGGCGCTCAACCGGATGCTGGCGATCGTCGGCTACGGCACGAACCTGCCCGAAGGCGAAGCCGCGACGGTGGGTATCAAGCAGCGGTAGATCAATGTTGTAGGGGCGCAGCGCGCTGCGCCCCTACGGACAAACACACAAGCGATAGTAAGTTTTAGTGGGAGACACAATGGCGCAACCGCAAACGCTATTCGAGAAAGTCTGGAACAACCATCTGGTACGCCCGCAGACGGACGATCTGCCAGCGGTACTGTACATCGACCTGCACCTCGTCCACGAGGTCACGTCGCCGCAGGCGTTTACGCAGCTTCGTGAGCGCGGTCTGAAAGTCCGCCGCCCGGATCGCACCATGGCGACGATGGATCACAGCACGCCGACGACGCCGCGCAATGCCGCCGGGATCATTCCGGTGATGGATCCGATGGCGACTGCTCAGCTAGATGTCATGCGCAAGAACTGCGCCGATTTCGGCATCCCGCTCTACGACCTCGGCACGACAATCAGGGCATCGTCCACGTGATCGGACCGGAGCAGGGCTTGACGCAGCCGGGGATGACCATCGTCTGCGGCGACAGCCACACCAGCACGCACGGCGCGTTCGGCGCGCTGGCGTTCGGCATCGGCACCAGCGAGGTCGCCCACGTTTTGGCGACGCAAACGCTGCTCCAGAACAAGCCGAAGACGATGGCGGTGCGGGTCAACGGTCGCTTGCACGAAGGCGTCACGGCGAAGGACATCATCCTCGCCATCATCGCCAAGATCGGCATCGGCGGCGGCACGGGCTACGTCTTCGAGTACATGGGCGAAGCGATTCGCGCCCTGCCGATGGAAGGGCGCATGACCATCTGCAACATGTCGATTGAGGGTGGCGCGCGCGCGGGCATGATCGCGCCGGACGAGACGACCTTCGAGTGGGTGGCGGGTCGTCCCTATGCCCCGAAGGGCGCGGATTTCGACCGGGCGGTCGAGGCGTGGCGGCAGCTCCCGACCGACGATGGCGCGGTCTTCGACAACGAAGTTGTGCTCGACGCCGACGACCTCGTGCCGATGATCACTTACGGGACGAACCCCGGCATGGGGATGCCGATCACGGCGCGCGTCCCCGACCCGGATCGCCTGAGCGACGTCAGCGAGAAGCTGGCGCTCGACAAGGCGCTGCGCTACATGGATTTGCAGCCCGGTCAGCCGCTGCTGGGCAAGCCGGTGGACGTGGTCTTCATCGGCAGCTGCACCAACTCGCGGATCGGCGATTTGCGCGAGGCGGCGAAGTTCATCGAGGGGCGCAAGGTCGCCGAAGGCGTCCGCGTGATGGTCGTGCCCGGTTCGCAGCAGGTCAAGAAGCAGGCGGAAGCCGAAGGTCTCGACCGCATCTTCCGCGAAGCCGGCGCCGAGTGGCGCGAGGCGGGCTGCTCGATGTGCATCGCCATGAACGGCGATCAGCTTCAGCCGGGGCAGTACGCCGTCAGCACCAGCAACCGTAACTTCGAGGGACGGCAGGGCAAGGGCGGACGGACGTTCCTCGCCAGCCCGCTGACCGCCGCCGCGACCGCGATCAACGGCGTGATCACCGACCCGCGAACGATGATGGGCGAATTCGCGTAAGGAGCTGGCATAATGGAACCAATCAACACGTTTAGCGGGCAAATCGTCGCCGTGCCGATCAACGACACCGACACCGACCAGATCATCCCGGCGAGCTACCTCAAGGTCACCGACAAAGCCGGGTTGGGGCAGGGGCTGTTCTCGAACTGGCGCTACAACGCCGACGGATCGCCCAAGCCGGATTTCGCCCTCAACCAGCCGGAGTACAAGGATGCGACCATCCTGATCGGCGGGCACAACTTTGGCTGCGGCTCGTCGCGCGAACACGCGCCGTGGGCGCTGCAAGGCGGCGGCTTCAAGGCGGTCGTCAGCACCTATTTCGCCGACATCTTCCGCAACAACTCGCTCAAGAACGGCTTGCTGCCGATCATGGTCGACGAGGAAACGCACCAGCAGTTGATCAGCTTGGCGCAGGAAGACCCATCGACCAGCGTGACGATTGACCTCGCCAGCCAAACGCTGACGCTGCCGGATGGTCGCGCGGTCAAGTTCCCGATTGACGGCTTCTCGAAAGAATGCCTGCTCAACGGCGTCGATCAGTTGGGCTATCTGATGAACCTCGACGACCAGATCGCCGCCTATGAAGGCGATCATCCCGCGCGAGTGAATACGCTCGCATAAGCGATTATCCGTAGGGGCGGGTTTCAAACCTGCCCCTACACAACATGTTAGGAGAAATAAATGCCCGTAGCCATCTACGACACCACCCTGCGCGACGGCACGCAGCGCGAAGGCATCTCGCTTTCGGTCAGCGACAAGCTGCGCGTCACCGAACTGCTCGACAACCTCGGCGTCGCCTACATTGAGGGCGGCTGGCCCGGCTCGAACCCGAAAGACGCCGCTTACTTCGAGGCGGTCAAGCGCATGTCGCTGAAGCACGCCAAGATCGCCGCTTTCGGCTCGACCCGGCGCAAGAACAGCGATCCGGCGACCGATCCGAGCATCTGCGCGATGGTCGATGCCGATACGCCGGTCGTGACGGTCGTCGGCAAGACGTCGATGCTCCACGTCACCGACGTGCTGCAAACGACGCCCGACGAAAACCTGAACATGATCCGCGACAGCCTGCGCTACCTGAAAAGCCTCGGCAAAGAAGTGATCTACGATGCCGAGCACTTCTTCGACGGCTGCAAGCTCGATTTCGAGTACGGCTTTGACACGCTGCGGGCGGCGGTCGAGGGCGGCGCGGACGCGCTGGTGCTGTGCGACACCAATGGCGGCACGCATGCCTTGGGAGATCACGCGCTTCGTCACGGCGGCGCGCGAAGCCTTCCCCGGCATCGAGATCGGCATTCACACGCACAACGACAGCGAACTCGCGGTCGCCAACAGCCTCGCAGGCGATTGAGGCGGGCGCGACGCAGGTGCAGGGGACGATCAACGGCTACGGCGAGCGCTGCGGCAACGCCAACCTGTGCAGCATCATCCCCGACTTGCAGTTGAAGATGGGCTACGACTGCCTGCCCGATGACTCGCTGCGCCATCTGGCGGTCGTCGCGCGCACCGTCGCCGAGATCGCCAACCTCGCGCCGGACGATCACCTTGCTTACGTCGGCAAGAGTGCTTTCGCCCACAAAGGCGGCATCCACGTCGCGGCGATGCGGCGCAACATCAACAGCTATCAGCACATCGATCCGACGCTGATCGGCAACGAGATGCGCATCCTCGTCTCCGACCTGTCGGGGCAGGGCAATCTGCTCAGCAAAGCCGAGGAATTCGGGCTTGGACGTCAGCCGCGAGGAAGCGGTCAAGGTGCTGGAGGAGATCAAGCATCTCGAAAATGAAGGCTTCGTCTTCGAGGGCGCGGAAGCCTCGGTCGCCATTCGCTTGCATCGCGCGCAGCCGGATTACCAACCGATCTTCCGGCTGATCGACTTCACCGTCATGGTCGAGGATCGGCGCGGGCGCGGGCAGATTTCCGAAGCGATGGTCAAGCTCGACGTCGACGGCGACGTGATCCACACCGCCGCTGAAGGCAATGGTCCGGTCAACGCGCTCGACTTGGCGCTGCGCAAGGCGCTGGTGCCGCTCTATCCGCAGCTTGCCGACTTCCAGTTGGCGGACTACAAAGTGCGTATTCTCGACAGCAACAACGGCACGGCGGCGATCACCCGCGTGCTGATCGACACGCAGAACGGCACCAAGCGCTGGAGCACCGTCGGCGCGGGCGCGAACATCATTCGCGCCAGTTGGCTGGCGCTGGTGGACAGCGTCGAGTACGGCTTGTGCGTTGCCGAGGCGCAAGACGCCATCGTCAGTAGATAGGATTTGCCGATGCTTGAGAAAGTCAACCTTGCCGAGAAGTTCAGCTCAGTTCAGCGAGACGTGGTCGCCCAAGATCGTCGGCGAAGTGCAGGGGATGCACGTCAAGATGGCGAAGCTCAAGGGCGAGTTCATCTGGCATCAGCACGACGACGAAGACGAGATGTTTTTCATCGTCAAAGGACGCCTGCTGATCAAGTTCCGCGATCAGGACGTTTGGCTGGACGAAGGCGAGTTCTTGGTCATCCCGCGCGGCGTCGAGCATCTGCCCGGTCGCCGAAGAAGAAGTTCACCTGATGCTGTTCGAACCCGTCGGGACGCTCAATACCGGCAACGTCGCCGACAGCGACCGAACCAAGACCGATCTGGAACGCCTCTAGCTATGGATACGCTGTCATCGATCCCCGCCGATCGGCTCTGCATGGGAGGCGCGGCGCGCCGCAAATTCGCGCCAAGCTCTACGCCGCGCTGGGCGATCTGCCGCCGCTGTTCACGCCGCAGCCGACGATCACCGGCAGCGAGCAGCGCGACGGCTATCGCCTCGAACGACTCCAGTTTGCCAACAGCCTCGGCGATCCGGTTTACGGCATCTGCCTCGTGCCTGATCAGCCGAGCGGGGCGGCGGTGCTCTACTGCCACTATCACGGCGGCAAATACGATCTCGGCAAAGATGAGTTATTCGACGAGCCGCTGTTCGGCGAGTGGGCGGGGCTGACGCCGCGCGGGGTTGCGCTGGTGCAGGCGGGTTACGTCGTGCTGGCGGTCGATGCCTACGCTTTCGGCGGACGCCAGCATCAGGGACCCGCCGGCGAGCGCGAAGCCGGGCGCGAGACCGAGTTCTCGCTGGCGAAGCGTTTTCTGTGGGAAGGCACGTCGCTGTGGAGCATGATCGTCCATGACGACTTGCTGGCGTTGAATTACCTGCTCAGCCGACCGGAAGTCGATCCGGCGCGGGTGGCGGTCACCGGCGCGAGCATGGGCGGCAGCCGCGCGACGTGGATCGCCGCGCTCGACGACCGCGTGAAAGTCGTCGCCCCGGTGATCCAGTACACGCGCTATCAAAATCTGCTGGCTGCTGGCGGATTGAACGGGCACAGCTTCTACTACTACGTCCCCGGCGCGCTCAAGCTGGGCTTCGATATGGAAGCGATTGTCGCGCTGGTCGCGCCGCGCCCGCAGATCGTGCTGGTCGGCGACAGCGATCCGCTCTCGCCTGCTGACGGGATCATCGAGATCAACACCTTCGCTCACGCGGTCTACCGGCTGTACGACGCGGCAGATCGCTTTGAGCCGCACGTCTACGCCGGGCTGGATCATCACTACACGCCGGAGATGTTCGCCGCGCTGCTGATATTTCTGAAAAAGTGGCTTTAAGGTTAAAATTATCCCATTAAAGTACGCAACGGCGCAGGATACTGCGCTTTTGTCTTGAATCTACCCAGAAGGAAATCTCCATGAAGGCAAAGATCACAGTTCTAGCGGGCGACGGCATCGGCGTTGAGGTGACGGCGGCGTCGGTTGCCGTGCTGCAAAAAGTCGCCGCGAAGTACGGGCACGAATTCAGCTTCGAAGACGCGCTGATCGGCGGAATCGCCATCGACAAGACCGGCTCGGCGCTGCCCGATGAGACGCTGCGCACCGCCGAGCAGTCCGACGCGATTCTGCTGGGCGCGGTCGGCGGTCCCAAGTGGGATAACCCGACGGCGGCAGTTCGCCCGGAGCAGGGATTGCTCAAAATCCGCAAGCACTTTGAGCTGTTCGCCAACTTGCGCCCGGTCAAAGCCTATCCGGCGCTGGCGCAGTACACGCCGCTGCGCGCCGATCTGCTCGAAGGCGTCGATCTGCTGTTCGTCCGCGAGCTGACCGGCGGCATCTACTTTGGTCCCCGTCAGGAGCAGGGCGACGGCGACAGCGCCTACGATACCGAAGTCTACAGCGTGCCGGAAGTCGAGCGGGTGGCGGATATCGCTTTTCACGCGGCGCAGGGGCGGCGCAAGAAGCTGACCTCGGTCGACAAGGCGAACGTGCTGGCGTCGATGCGGCTTGTGGCGGCGGACGGTCGTCAAAGTCCACGAGGATTACAGCGACGTCGAACTGGAACACCTGCTGGTCGATGCCTGCACCATGCACATGCTGACGCGCCCGGCGAGCTTCGACGTGATCGTCGCCAGCAACATGTTCGGCGACATCCTCAGCGACGAGGCGTCGGTGCTGGCGGGATCGCTCGGTATGCTGCCGTCGGCGTCGCTCGGCGCGGAGGGCATCGGCTTGTACGAGCCCGTACACGGCTCCGCGCCGGACATCGCGGGGCAGGGGAAAGCCAACCCGATTGGCTCGATCCTCAGTTCGGCGATGCTGCTGCGCTACAGCCTGAAGCTGGAAGCCGAGGCGAAAGCGGTCGAGGCGGCGGTCGAGGGTGTGCTCGGCGAGGGCGCGCGCACGGCGGACATCGCGCCGCGCGGCACGCAGTTCGTCAGCACAAACGACTTCACCCAAGCGGTGATCGCCAAGCTATAACGGCTCTCATCAACTTATTACACTTATATTACTATCCTTACTTCTATATTACTAAAACACAACTATAACAACAACAACACCTCTCACTCACAACTTAACAATTCTCAACAACACTTTACCAATAACACATAACATACTAAAATTTCTAATCAAACAGTAACAGCAGTTTAAAACGATTTTCCACGTGCGCGCACTTAATCTTAAAATAGTTGTGTTGGCGGACGCCAAGACGAATACGTTCTTGACCCAAGAAGGCGCGTACTAATTCGTTCCTACTAAATTTAAAGTTCCCTTCTCCAGCGAGTTCGGTGTCACTTACTACTTGCAGAGCATCCATAACGAGACTCACAACCGCTATCGTAAAATCTTGTGCGGGTTATGCGCCCAGCATGATGATCTCGCAGCCCGGATTGATAGTCGGTATAACGCAGACAGCGCTCGATCAGTTCGAGGTCGGCGAGACAACTCCTGCGCTGTATCTGCTCCTGCTGATCGTGACCACGCAGTTAAAAATGCTGCTCACCAACCACGCCATCCACGACGATTTACAGACACTGATCACAACAACAACAATCACGCTCAACTTGTACCTCATCAAAAAAACTCCTAAAATCATACTACGCTATCCTAAGTATCAACGCTCGCACAACGCTTTCTATAGATCAAGCAGGATATCTCTACGCCCAGATCGTTCGGTGCGCGCGATCTGATCTCGTGAACGACATTCTCGCCGCCAGCCACGAGCCGCAAAATCAAGATATTCTCAACAAGCGCGAACCAAACGTTATAGCGGCATTAGGTCCTTTCATCGCCAGGCTAAACACAATCACCAACAAGTACACATTCATGCTATATACGCTGCTACAGCAGCCTGATCTGCTGACGCAGTGTGTTGCCGAAGCCGATCAGGTGTTCGCCGAGAGCATTCCACGCACGAAACTACGCTCACTCGACGTCCTGCACGACGACCATGATAGAACGCTGCGACGCTACCCTATTGCACCCGCTGTGACGCGCATCGCCGACAAAACTTCGAGTTCGCGGTTGTCAAGTCAAAGCCGGCAGAAATCATGCTGGCGTCTACCGTCGCCCACTTCCTGCCGAGCTTACGCTGATCCGCTGCGCTTCGACGTGACGCGCTATCACGAGCCGCGCAACGAGCACAAACAGCGCGGCGCCTACGCGCCCTTTGGCGTTGGCACGCATACCTGCTTGGGCGCAGGCGCGGCGGAGCTTCAGATCGCCTTTGTGATGGCGTCGCTGCTGCACATGGTGCGGATCGAGGCGGTCGATCCGCTGGACAGCCTGCCGATCAAGAGCAACCCGACGCTCACATTGGGCTATCGCTTCCGCGTGCGCATCGCCGAGCGGCGCCATCGCGTCACCGTCCATCCTCTCGCCGCAGCTATCGCTTAGTCGAAACAGAATGCGTAGCGGCATAGCGCGCCATCCGCCGCTTACACGAAATCCCTACAATTTGACTCGCTTACTGGCGGAAGCGCCACTCCCACACGTCCTGCAAACTGTAGACCTTGCGGCGCGGCTCGACCACTTCGAGCGCTTGCTCCAAGTCCTTGAGGATGTCGTCGGCGTCTTCGATGCCGACGGCGAAGCGCACCAGCGAGTCCTTGATGCCCAGCGCCAGCCGCTCCTCGGTCGTCTTGTCCCAGTAGCTGACAATCGCGGGCTGCTCGATCAGGCTCTCGACGCCGCCGAGGCTGACGGCGCGATGTAGGGAATCCGCAGCCGGTCGATGAAGGCGCTGGTCGTCTTGAGGTCGCCCTTGACCTCGAAGGTCACGACGCCGCCGAAGCCGCTCATCTGCTCGACCGCGACCTTGTAATCGGGGTGCGAGGGCAATCCCGGATAGAAAACGCGGTCGATCGCGGGATGCGCTTCCAGATAGCGGGCGACGGCGAGCGCGTTGGCGTTTTGCTGCCCCATGCGCACGCCGAGCGTCTTGATGCCGCGATCCAGCAGATACGCCGCGTGCGGATCGACGACGCCGCCGAGGATGCCGCGCGCATCACGGATCGCCTGCATCCGGCTGCCGCGCCCGGTGACGACGCCCGCCAGAATGTCATTATGCCCGGAGAGGTACTTGGTCGCGCTGTGGATGACGAAGTCGATGCCCCATTCGAGCGCGCGCTGGTTGATCGGCGTGGCGAAGGTGCTGTCGATGGCGGTCATTACTTTATGCCGCTTGGCGATCTCGGCGGTCTTTTGCAGGTCGGCGATGCGCAGAATAGGGGTTGGTCGGGCTTTCCGAGACGATGATCCGCGTCTGCTTGGGGATGATGGCGGCTTCCATCGCTTCGTAGTCGCCCATCGGGACGACGGTCGTCTCGATGCCGAGGCGTTTCAGGATGGTCTGACAGAATTGGCGGGTGCGCCGATAACAGTCGTTGGTCATGACGATGTGCGCGCCGGTCGGCAGAACGGTCAGCAGCAGCGACGTGACCGCCGCCATGCCGGAAGCGTAGAGGATGGCGTCGTCGCCGCCGTCGAGCGCCGCGAGCTTGCGCTCGACCGCGTTGACGGTCGGGTTGCCGTAGCGCCCGTATTCCTCACGATCTTCGCCATCGCCCCACGTCTTGCGCTCCATGTAGTCGATCAGTTCCTGCGTGTCGCGGAAGGTGAAGGTCGCGGTCTGCACGACCGGCGTCACCAGCGAGTTGTAGCCTTTTGCGCGCTGCGTGCCGCTGTGAACCGAGCGCGTGCTGCCGCCTTGTTCCTTCGGCTCGCTGCCATTGTCGAATAACTCGTTGAGCGCGTTGAAATCGAAATCTTCAGCCATTTCTGCTCCTGTCATTGACCACCCCGGTCGGCTTTCGGGGAAAACAAAAAGACTTCCGGCGGGAAGTCTCGTTGAGTTCGTGAGCTAAGCGCAAGCCTAGCCGTCCGCTCTCATCTTCCAGAAACACTTCTGCCGGAATTGGCACCTTCCCGATAAATCGGGGGTTGCCGCGGTTTCATAGGGCCGATCCCTCCACCGCTCTGGATAAGAGACTAACTTATGCAATTGGTAACGTTCACAGCGAGCACTATAGCACTTTTTTCAGATCAAGGCAAGCAAAAATCAGCATTCATTTAGACCTTAATGAGAAAAGCGCGATTTCGATTGCGTGCTCAGCGAAAACTTGATATATTTAATTAAGAATGAAATAAATGGAGATTGCAATCATGACTCAACAGCCAATCAGAAACAGCAACATATTCAGTCAATCCTAAAGCTCGGTTGATGTCGGCATGGACGTTTACGACAGCACGGGCGACAAGTTCGGCTCGGTCAAGGATATGTATTTCGGTGCAGTCGGCGACGAGAGTGTCGAAGGTGTTGAGCCTGCCAGCATCAGCGCGGGCACGACCCGGAATGAAAACGAGATGAACGAACTGCTGCACGACTTCGCCCGTGCTATCGGCGGCGAAGACGAACTACCGGAAGAACTCCGCCATCGGCTGCTGCACGATGGCTTTGTTCAAGTCGATGCCGACGGCTTGTTCGCCGCGGATCGCTACGTCACGCCCGACCAGATCGCCTCCGTTGACGACGAAGGTGTTCATCTGAAGGTCACGCGCGACGACCTGATCAAGCGCTAGCCCGCTACCTCGCGCAAAATCAAAAACCCGGCTGCGTGCCGGGTTTTGTTTTGTAATGGGGTAGGGGCCGCTTACTCGCCCTTTTCGTCTCTGGCGCGCTTGCGGGCGAGCGCTTCCTCGCGCTTGCGCAGCCGCTCAGCTTTGGCGGCTTCGGCATCGACGCGGGCAGGCGTTCGGCGGTCGGCGCTGCTGCCGGAGCATTCGGCGGCGGCAGGCTGCGGCGGCTGGTCGGCGGCGGCTTTGGGCGCAGCAGCGGCGGCTTTTTCCGCCTTCTTGCGCTCCTTGATCACGTCCGGGTGTTCCCAACCACCGCGCGCTTCGGCTTCTTCGGCGGCGGTCGTCGGCGCAATCGACTTCCAATAGCTGAACGGCTTGGAGAGCCGATCCTTGTCGAAAATGTGATTGGCGGTGCGGTCGTAGCTGGCAAGCTCGTAGTCGTGATCCATCTTGATCGCATCGAACGGGCAGAACTCGGCGCAGTAGCCGCAGTTCATGCAGATGTCGATGTCGATGAAGAAGGCGTCCGGCTCCGGCACCGGGCGACCCGTTTGCGGGTCTTCGCCGCGCACGATCCAGATACACTGCGGCGGGCAGACTTTCGCGCAGATGCCGCAGCTTGTACACCAGTCGTGACCGGGGCGCTCCGGATTGTCGAGGTCTTCGGTCACGAGGAAGGGCACGAAGCGGAAGCGCTCCGGCACGGCGATTTTCTCGTCAGGATACTGCACCGTGAAAATGCCTTCGGCTTTCAAACCCTGCCGCACTTCGAAATCGGTCAGCCCGATCTTCTTCCCGGCGTAGCGCAGATCGTCGATGTAGGTGTTGAAAAAGTGCCTGAACGTGACGCCAAGCCCTTTTAAGATACCTAATCCGTACATAGCAACTCCTTATGGCAGTACATACGTGTAGGGGCGGCACGTTTCGAACCCGCCCCTACGGACGTATCGATTTGTCGATTAGCGGTCGGTTTCGCCCAGCACAATGTCGATGCTGCCGAGAATCGCCACCACGTCGGCGACTTTGTGACCCTTGCACATTTCTCCGAGCGGGGTCAGGTTGATGAAGCTGGGCGCGCGGACGTGATAGCGCCAGGATTCTGCGGTCCCTTCGGATCGCCCTGCGAGACGGTGTAGTAGCCGAGTTCGCCCTTCGGATTTTCGACCCGTCCGTACGACTCGCCGACCGGCACGCGCGGCATGTAGATCGCCTTGTTGCCGGCGAAGAAGCTTTCGCCCTTCGTCTGCTCCAAGCGCGGCAAAATCTGCTTGAGGATGCGGACGCTCTCGCGCATTTCGTCGAGCCGGATCAGGTAGCGGTCGTAAATGTCGCCGTTGTAGCGCACCGCCACGTCGAAATCGAGTTCGGGATAGATGCTGTACGGGTCAGCGCGGCGCACGTCGTAAGCGACGCCGCTGGCGCGCAGCAGCGGACCGGCGGTGCTGTAGGCGACCGCCATGTCGCGGGGCAGGTAGCCCACGCCAACCGTGCGCGTCTTGACGATTTCGCTGCTCGCTCAGGAAATGATCGAGGTCGTCAATCGAGCGCGGCAGGCGGTCGTTGATCAACTCGGTCAGGTAATCCATCGTGTTGAAGTCGCGCACCTGGTCGTTGACCAAGTTGGCGACGCCGCGAATACGCTCCGGCAGGTCTTTGGCGACCCCGCCGAAGCGCATGTAGTTGCACATCATGCGGCTGCCCGCCGTCGCCTCGAAGAAGTCGAGGATTTTCTCGCGTTCGGCGATGGCGTACAGCGCCGGCGTGAAGAACGCGCCCAGGTCGTTGAGCAGGAAGCCGACCGCCCACATGTGATTGACGATTCGGGTCAGTTCGACCATCAGCACGCGGATGGCTTCGGCGCGATAGGTCGGCGGCTGATAGCGCGCTCCGGCGCTCATCAACTGCTCGACCGCCAGCGCATAGCCGAGGTTGTTGCTCATGCTGGAGATGTAGTCGAGCCGGTCGGTGAACGGCATGTTGTGATTCCAGGCGTTGCGCTCGCCGATCTGCTCGTGATTGCGGTGCAGGTAGCCCATCACCGGCTCGAGCTTGACAATCGTCTCGCCGTCGAGCGTCACGACCATGCGGAACACGCCGTGCGTGCTGGGGTGATGCGGACCGAGATTGACGACCAGCTTGTCGGTCTTGAGACCGGCATCGTCGGTCAGTTCCTCGACGTCGACGCCGAGACCCATGCCGCTGTAGACCGACTCTTCGGACATGTCGCTCAGCCGCGACAGGTCGAGATCCGCCGGATACTGGACGTTCTTGCCGTAGGCGTTCAGTTCTTCCGCGCGGCGGACGTAGCCTTTGGGCCAGCGGCTGTCGAACGGCTTGTTGTCCTGCTCGTAGTAGGCTTCGTGCCAGTCCTTGCGCATCGGGTGACCCTCGAAGCCGTCCCACAGCAGGATGCGCTTCTGGTTAGGATGCCCCGGAAAGTTAATACCGAACAGATCGTAGGCTTCGCGCTCCTGGAAATCCGCGCCGGGCCACACGTCGATCAGCGAGGGGATTTCCGCATTCTCGCGCGGAGTCTGCGCCTTGAAGACCAACGCCGATCCGCCGCTGGTGCGGTAAGCATGGTAGACCATCTCCATGCTGTCCTCGATGCCGAGGTAATCGACGCCGGTCGCGCTGGAGAGATAGTCGAAGCCCAGTTCGTCGCGCATGGTCTGGGCGATCTCGACCAACTGCGCGCGGTCGACGACGATGCCGGAATAGCCCTGGCGCTCGTCGTCCTTGACGGCGTCGGGATATTTCTGCTTCAGGTATTCAATCGCATTCTCAATTGATCCCGTTTGTGCGGGCGCAAGGGTTGTGATCAGTCATCATTCACCCTTTTCGGCTTCGCGGGCGCGTTTGCGCGCGAGCGCTTCCTCGCGCTTACGCAGACGCTCGGCTTTGACGGGATCAACTTCTTCAGCAGCAGCGGGCGCTGCTGCTCCGGCGGACGCTTGGCTGCCACTGCCGGAGCGGAATTCGCCGCGATTGCCGCCTTCTTCTTCTCGACGACTTCGATTGCGGCGGGCGGCAGTTCGCGCACGCCGTAAGCCTCGCCGCGCGCGGCTGCCCGCCTGCTGGCGGATCAGTTCCATCTGGCGCGGGTCGATCATGTCGGGTCCCAAAATCGGCACCGGCACGGGGTCAGACGGACCGACGCCGTACCAAGGCACGTCGTCCATGTTCGAGAGCGACTGCCCGTCGATCTTCTTTTGCAGCGAAATCAGGCCGAACATCAGCGCCTGCGGGGTGGGCGGGCAGCCGGGGACGTAAACGTCCACCGGGACGTACTGGTCAATGCCGGAGACGACGTTGTAGCCCTCTTTGAAGGGACCGCCGCCGCTGGCGCAAGCACCCATCGCCAGCACGTATTTCGGCTCCGGCATCTGGTTGTACAGGCGCACAATCGGCACGACCATCTTCTTCGTGACCGTGCCGGAGACGATCATCAGGTCGGACTGGCGCGGGCTGGCGCGCATGACCTCCATGCCGAAGCGCGCCAAGTCGTAGCGCGACGCGGCGGTGGCGATCATCTCAATCGCGCAGCACGCCAAGCCGAACAGCATGGGCCACATCGACGAGCGGCGGCTCCAGTTATAGATGCGGCTTAGGCTGGTGATGGCGACGTTTTCCTGCATTTCCTTCGGAACGGGAAATTCCGTGTCATGCAGTTCACGCAGTTGTAATTGGCTCATAACGAGCTTACCTCCTCGTACCATTCGCGGAGAATATCATTGAGGATTCCTTCATTCACCAACGCCGGATCGTCGGCGAATTCCGGCAGAGCGATAATCCATCGGCAAAGCTGTTCCGTCCCCACCGATTCGACATCCACTGACGGATGCTGCTCGATTAAGCGCAGAACAATTTCGTATGACGATTCCCAGTAAAGTGGATGCGTATCCATTCTCCGCCATTTTACCGCACATCGCGAGAAATTTCTCGTACCGCCATTTTCTTTATTCCAATTTTCCGAAAATTTCTTCACTGACCGCACATCTGTCGGGCGCAGCACGCTGCGCCCCCTCACTTGGCGCTCATTGGTGATGGATATTGCGTTCATTTTTCTATTCCCGGTTGTCGATCTGCGCGCGCTGCAAGCGCCCGCTGTAATCGACGTAGACCGATTTCCACTCGGTGAAGCTGTCCAGCGCCGTCTGCCCGGCTTCGCGCATCCCGTTGCCGGTGCCGCGCGTGCCGCCGAACGGGAACTGAATTTCCGCGCCGGTCGTCCCGTGATTGATGTAGACGATCCCGGTCGTCAGGTCGCGGATGGCGCGGAAAGCGGCGTTGACGTTCTCGGTGAAGATGCTGCTCGACAAGCCGTAGATCACGCTGTTGTTGACCTCGATCGCTTGTTCCAGCGATCCGACTTCAATTGCCGAAAGCACGGGACCGAATATCTCCTCGCGGGCGATACGCATGTCCGGCTTCACGTCGGCGAACAGGGTCGGCTGGTAGAAATAGCCTTTGTCGAGATCGGCGCGTCCGCCGCCGACGGCGACCCTCGCGCCTTCGCCTTTCCCGATGCCGACGTAGCGCTCGACTTTATCGAGCGCCTTCTGGTTGACCAGCGGACCGACTTCGACGCTTCGTCCATGCCGTAGCCGATCTTGAGCGCCTTCGCCCGTTCGACCAGCGCTTCGATCAGCTTGGGCTTGATGCCGCTCTGGACGATCAAGCGGCTGGTGGCGGTGCAGCGCTGCCCGGTCGTGCCGTAGGCGCTCCACGTCACCGCCTTGATCGCCAAGTCGAGGTTGGCGTCGTCGAGTACGATGATCGCGTTCTTGCCGCCCATCTCCAGGCAGACCTTCTTGCCGAGGCTGGCGGCTTTGCTGGTAGACCTTCAAGCCGGTCTCGGTCGAGCCGGTGAACGAGATCACACGCACGTCGGGGTGTTCGACCAGCGCCGCGCCCACGTCGCCCGCGCCCAACACGAGGCTGAACACGCCTTCGGGCACGCCCGCGTCGATGAAGACCTGCACGAACGCGGCCGATGTCGCCGGAGTTTCTTCGCTCGGCTTCCAGACAATCGTATCACCCGCCACCAGCGCCGGCAGGATGTTCCAACTCGGCACGGCGACCGGGAAGTTCCACGGCGTCACCAAGCCGATCACGCCGACCGAATCGCGCAGCGCCATGCCGAATTTCTCCGGCATCTCGACCGGCGCGGTATAGCCGTGCATCCGGCGTCCCTCGCCGCCCATGAAGTACGCCATGTCGATGGCTTCCTGCACGTCGCCGCGCGCCTCGGAGAGGACCTTGCCCATCTCCTGCGTCATCAGGCGGGCGAGCTCTTCCTTGCGCTCCTGCAACAGCTCCGCGACCTTGTAGAGCACTTCGCCGCGACGCGGCGCGGGCACGAGCCGCCATTGCTTGTAAGCTGCTTTCGCCGCCGCGACCGCCGCATCGACTTCCGCCTTGCCCGCTTGCGCCACCGGCGCGATCAATTCTTCCGTCGCCGGATTGTAGGTGTCGAAGGTCGTACTCGCCTTCGAGCCATTGACCGCCGATGTAGTTCCGTACCAACTCGGTCATTGTAAAGAATTCCTTTTGAGGCAATCTTTGCTGTGCTGTCACGCGACGACGGAGGCGTGCTTGAACGCGCCTCTACGCTGAAATTTCGCCTATGTTCGCGAGAGCAGAATCGCGGAGAGTATAGAAAATTACGCCTCGCTTGTCAACAATTTCACAATGTGTGGGCGACCACCTGCGCGCCGCTCGACGCGACCTGCGTCCAGCGCGAGTGCTGCCGATTCCGGCGGCCGCATAGGTCATGTGCATCACGGTGGCGACCTTCTGCGCGTCGGCTGCACCGGCGCAGACCGCGCACAGCGTCGGACCCGCGCCGCTGATCGCCAAGCCGAGCGCGCCGGCTGCTCGCGCTGCCGCACGAATTTCGTCCAGCAGCGGCATCAGATGCGCGCGGGCGGCTTCGACGATCACGTCGCTTTCCATCGCCGCGCCCAGCGCCGCAAGGTCGCCCCGGTGGATCGCGTCGATCAGCCGGGCGACTCCGGCGGTCTGCGCGACCATCTGCTTGAGCGAGACGCTCGGCGGCAGCACGGCGCGCGCTTCCGCCGTCGGCACTTCGACGTCGGGCGTCACCAGCGCGAAATAGAGGTCGTCGGGGATCGGCAGTTGGACGATCTGGCTGGCATCGGTGCCGTAAATCAGCGTGATGCCGCCGAACAGGCACGGCGCGACGTTATCGGCGTGATAGCCGCTTGCCATCGCTTCGCCGTCGAGACAGGCGGGCAGCAGTTCGGCTTTGCTGAACGGATCGCCCAGCAGCGCATTGACGGCGACCGCTCCGGCGACGGCGCTGGCGGCGCTGCTGCCCATCCCGCTGGCGAGCGGCAGCCCCTTGTAGATCGTCAACTTGACGCCGCGCGGCTCGCCGACGGTTTCGAGCACCGTTCGCGCCGAGACGCACGCCGTATTCTTCAGCGGATTGCGCGGCAGCCTGCCGTTGTCGCCCTCAATGTTGCAGATGCTGATGCCCGGCTCGTCGCTCCATTCGGCGCGGACGGTATCGCCCGGTTTGCGCAGCGCCAAGCCGAGAATGTCGAAGCCACGCCGAGGTTGGCGATCGTGGCGGGAGCGAAGGCTTCGGCTGTGGAAATCGGCATGATGATGTTATCCTTAGGCGCATGACCAGCGCCGCGCCGCCATCATTAGGCGAGAGGCAGACACAAGGGTGAGAGTTGCTCATGAGCAGCATATTACAATGTATGAATTGTGGTCGGAAATACCCAATCGATCAAGTGATCTACACCTGCGAAACTTGTGGCGGCTTGCTCGACGTCCAGCATGATTTCGAGGCGCTGCGTTCAACTATCACCCGCGAATTGTTCGACAGCCGCTTAGGGTCGCTCGACGCGCCCTACAACAGCGGCGTTTGGCGCTACAAGGAACTGATCTATCCCGACGTTGACCCGGCGCTGATCGTCAGCCGGCCGGAAGGCAACACCAACCTCTACCGCTCGCCGCGCTTAGCGGAGTGGGCGGGCGTAAAAACGCTCTACCTGAAGCATGAAGGCGAGAACCCAACCGGATCGTTCAAAGATCGCGGCATGACCGGCGGTTTCACGCAGGCGAAGGTGCTCGGCATGAAGCGCGTCGCCTGCGCCTCGACCGGCAACACCTCGGCGTCGCTGGCGGCTTACGCGGCGCACGCCGGGATTGACGGCATCGTGCTGTTTCAGGATGCGCACGTCGCGGTCGGCAAGCTGGCGCAGGCGGTCGCCTACGGCGCGACCTGCATCCGCATCGCCGCCGATTTCGACCGCAACCTTGAACTGGTGCGCCAGTTGAGTTCGCTCGGCATTTACGTGCTCAACTCGGTCAATCCGTTCCGCTTGGAAGGGCAGAAGTCGATCATGATCGAGACGATCCAGCAGTTGCGCTGGAACGTGCCCGACTGGTTCGTCTGCCCCGGCGGCAATCTGGGCAATACGTCGGCATTTGGCAAGGCACTGCGCGAACTCTACGACCTCGGCTTGATCGACCGGATGCCCGGTATCGCCGTGATTCAAGCGGAAGGCGCGAATCCGCTTTACCGCAGCTATAAGGCGGATTACGCACCGTTCGAGCGCATCCCCGCCGACACGGTGGCGACCGCCATCAAGATCGGCAATCCGGTCAACTACCCGAAAGCCATCCGCACGCTGCAATGGACCGATGGCGTCGTCGAGCAGGTCAGCGATCAGGAGATCATGGACGCGAAAGCGCTGATCGATGCGCAGGGGATCGGCTGCGAACCGGCGTCGGCGTGCTCGCTGGCGGGGCTGCGCAAACTGGTCGATGCAGGCGTGATCCAGCCGCAGGAAACCGTCGTCGGCTTGCTGACCGGGCATATCCTCAAAGACCCCGGCGCGACGATTGCCTATCATGAGGATCAACTCGCGGGCATCACCGCGCGCTATCCCGAATCGCATCTTTACCGCTGACCCGACTATCGAGTCGATCCGCGAAATCCTCGATTCACGGGAACTAGCGCAGATCTAGCCGAAATATACGCAATTCAGCCGAATTGAAGCGATCAAATGTGCGTCATTCGCCTATATTCAACGATATAAAGGCAAATTGTTTAAGCTTCAAGGATGACGAAGATGCCAATCACAATTGAATGTTTATCCGAAAATCCGACGATCCTGATTGCGACCTGTACCGGATTCCTGACGATCGAAGATTTCAAGGGGATGTTCGAGCAGGTTGCCAAAATGGTTGAAGGTGTTGACGGGCAAATCTACCGCGTTGCCGATTACCGTCAGGCGGAGAGTTCGTTTGTTGACATCATGAAAACGGTGCAGCAATCGCTGAAACTGACCTCCGGGTCGGCGGCAGACCCGCGCATCAAGACGATCTACGTGGGAACGTCGCGCTGGATCGGGCTGGCGCGTACCGCGTATCAACATCAGCCCGGCGGCTTGCAGATTCCGACGTTCCACTCAGTTGAGGATGCGCTGACCTATATCCACTTGGACGTTGAGAAAGCGGAACACGAACAGGCAGACGCTGCGGATTTCGACGTCAACTGACCTGCAGCTTTGCCGCATTGGTCAGGACAGTTCTGTCCCGGTGAGAAAATCGGTGGCAGGTCCGTCGTCCATCGTCATTGTGCTGCGCGTCCGCATTTCGTGGATCGCCAAGCCGCCCAGCGAGAACATCAGCCGTCGCGCGCCCAGCGAGAGCGTTTCCCACATGAACGCGCGCAGCGTGCAAAACGTCAGAGCCATGTAATATTCCGACCACGATCCCTCGCGGGCGAGGCAGTCCTTGACGATCTCGCGGACGGCGACGACGTGCTGCATCACGTCGTTGAGCGCTGGGACGCCGGAATCGGGCGTGTCTTTGTGCAGCGAGGCGAGATAGCGCAGCACCAGCCGCACCGACCACCAATCGTTGCCGACCACCGGCATTACCACGTCAGTCAGCAAGCTGACTTCAAGACATGCCCAGTCGAACAGCGTATGCCCGTTGCGAGTCTGGGCGAAATCGATCAAGAAGGCGCTGGCGTTCGGTCCGACGAGGATATTGCCCAGATGCAAATCGCCGTGAATCTTGCTCAGTGTGCCGTCGAGGTAGCGGTCGAGCAGGTCTTCGTAGGCGCGAATCGGGTTGGGCAGGTGTTCCGGCTTGCCGATGCCGGGGATCGTTTCGCTTTCGAGGTCGAAATCGGGTTCGAGCGACCGCGCCGCCGTCAGCAGCGCCATCGCCCGCGTCTCCCAGACGTGCCCGGCGATGCGGTCGATCACCTCGCCACGATAGTAAACGTCCTGTGCCAGATTCAGCCCGCGCACGTTGATCTTATAGGCGCGCCGTGCTGCCTCGGCACCCTTGCCAATTGCCAGTTGAATCATGTTCTTGTCACGGTAGACGCGCTGCACCGTGAAGTTCTCGACCACGACCGGATCGCCGTATTCGAGGTGGGCGAGCCGTCCTCGCCGTACCGGATCGCGCACGACGATCGCGTTCGTGGGGGCGGTGTCGGGGCTGTAATCGAGCGTCAGCAGCGGCGGCAGCAGCCAATCGTATTCCGCCCAAACCTGAAAGCGATACGGGCGGTTCTGCTTCCACCACGTCTTGCCGAAATAGGGATAAAGTTCGCGGCGCAGCCACTCGCCCAGATTCTCGAGGTCGCGGGCGGCTTCGCGTAAATCCTGCGCGCTGCTGTTCATCCCGGCGATGAAGGTGTACTTCAGTCCGGCGAGGTCGGAAGTCTCCGAAGTCGTCGGCTTTTCTTCCAACCGAGCGGTCAGCGGCGGCAGCGAACTGCGAACGTGGGTCTCGTAGCGCTGCGCTTCGTCGAGGATGATGTCGGCGTCGTCGATCTTGACCACGACGGCGGCGTCTTCCATCCCGTCCGCGCTGACCGGCGTGACCACGAGGATCACCGCTGAAGTGTAGCCCCCGACCAAACGCCGCTCGATCCGAATGCGTCCGTAACCGTAAAACATGCGCCGCAGGATGAACAGCGCTTCTTCGGGCAGCGAGTTGGTTGCCTGACGAAACTCGATGCTGATGTATGGCTGGCTGCGCTGCGGATTGAGCGCCTTTTCGTGTGCATCACTGGCTAGCTCGGCGGTATCGACTTCGAAGCGGCGCAGCACACGCACCGGGATACTGTCGTTTTCGTCGAGGATGGCGATCAGCAGGTCGCGCTCGCTGATCTCTTGGCGACCGCCTTCGAGCGCGAGGTCATTGGCGATTCCCAGCACGATGTCGGCGCGCGGCGTGTTCGGCATTCCCGCCCACAAGCGCTGACGGTTGCCTTTGCCCGCCTTGCGGCGGATCGCATCGACGACGTACTCGGTGGTCAAGCCGCGTTCTTCCAGCAGACTGCTGGTCAAACCGCCTTGAATGTCGAGCAAGCCGATGAACAGGTGCTCGACGCCGAGGTAATAGTGCTGCATCCGGTATGATTCCTGCCGCGCGTTGATCAGGATGTCCCTCAAGCCAATTTCAGGCATCGTGTTCGCCTCCTGCTGGAATTCGCAGCCACGTGCGACCGACGCGGAACAGCTGACCGGGTTGGAGTTGGACCATACCGCTCACACGCGCGTCGTCGTCGCTTTCCTCGATAAACGTGCCGTTCTTGCTGTCGCAGTCTTCCAACCAGCATTCCTGCTGGCGGAGGTGCAGCCGTGCATGTTGTCGTGACGTGAAGGTATCGTTGCGAAGGCAAACGTCGTTGTCGTCGCGGCGACCGAGCGTAAGCAGCCATTCTTCTTGGTTAAGCACGCCGTCCCCGTTGGCGGTCGTGAATGAGAGTACCAGTCCATCATCGACGCCGCTCATGATCGTGATGTCGATCTGAAGGTCTTCCAAGTTCACCAACTCCTGCGTAACCATTCATGTTTAAGTATACCCGGTTTAGCCGGTCGCGCTGACGGGGCAGGGGCGTTTCGGCGTGTGGCTGGTGCAATGGCGTTCGGGTAACAAATGTCACTGCCGAATTTTTATGATCTAGGTTATACTTTTTCCTGATTTGCAGTAGATCGTATAGGGAGACAGCATGAGTGACGTGAACGCACAAGTCATGGCAGCGCTGAGTACGGTGATTGAGCCGGAACTGCACCGTGACATTGTTAGCTTGAATATGGTGCGCGATCTCTCGGTCGAGGGAGATACCGCAACAATGACGCTCGTCCTGACGACGCCCGCCTGCCCGCTGAAAGATGTGTTTCAGCGCAGCATTGAGCACGTGCTCGTCGGAAAAGTGGCAGGGATCAATCGCGTTCAGATCAAGTGGGACGCGCAGGTGCCCGACCGACCGTAACCTGATGGGGCGTCAGTCCGTGCCGATGCGGAGCATTATCGCCGTCGCGTCGGGCAAGGGCGGCGTGGGCAAGAGCACGGTTTCGACTAACCTCGCCGTGTCGCTGGCGGAAGCCGGGGCGCGGGTTGGCTTGATGGATGCCGACATTCTCAACCCGAATCTGCCCATGATGGTTGGTGTCGGCTACGGACGCCCGCGTGTCGAGAATGACAAGATGGTGCCGCTTGAAGCCTATGGCGTCAAGGTGATGAGCACCGGCTTCTTGAGCGATCCCAGCAAGCCGATGATCATGCGCGGACCCATGCTTCACAGCGCTATTCGCCAGTTCTTCATGGACGTGGATTGGGGCGAACTCGACTACATGATCGTTGACCTGCCGCCGGGAACCGGCGATGCGCCGCTGTCATTGGCGCAGACGTTCCCGCTGACCGGCGTGATCATCGTGACCCAGCCGCAGGACGTGGCGGTCTCCGATGCCATTCGCAGCGCTGCCATGTTCGACACGCTCAACGTGCCTGTGCTCGGCATTGTCGAGAATATGGCGGGCGATTTCTTCGGCGAGGGCGGTGGCGAGAAGCTGGCGACCGAGCGCGGTGTCCCCTTCCTGGGGCGCATTCCGCTGGACGCCGAGGTGCGCAAGGGCGGCGATTACGGGCGTCCGATTGTGACGACCGATCCGGATAGCGCGGCGGGACAAGCCTTCCGCACGCTGGCGGAGACGGTCGCGGCGCGGGTCAGCGTCGTGCTGCTGCAAGATGCCGACGTTATTCCGCTGAATGTGATCGGCTAGAAGTCCCGCGAAACGGGATACATAGGGGCACGGCACGCTGTGCCCCTATCTGACCCCATTAATCATCCATGCCGATTACTCGAATTTCGTCGCTGCTGCCGACCGGATTGTAGCGACCGATCAGCACCCAGTAACTCCCATTCAGAAAACCGCCAGCCCTAGCGCGATCCATGCTTCCCGGTGGATGGCGTGATGCAGCGGATACTGCGGATAAATTCTGACCAGTAAGTCCGTAAACGGCGCGATCAGCGGGGTTTCGCTCTGGAAAAACACGTAGCGCCGGATCAATTCGCCAATTGCCAGCACGACCACGATCACGAACAGACGCCGCCGCGCCTCGGTACGCTGGACGATGAACATCATCAGGCTCATGAAAAGTGTCAGTACGATCAGTATGCCAACGTCCAACGGGTTCATCCTCAAGCTCTAGCACTGCTGCCATTTTACCGCTGTGCTTAAGAATGAGTAGGTGCGCCTTTCAAAACCCTGTTTGAAGGTATAATGCCTTCTATCAGACGCAGGAGCAGTATCCCGAGCAGAAGGCTTTCAGATTTCGCTGAACTGGAACAGGTTATTACCGTTGATCGAAGTCAGCGGGCGTATCGACAGCATGAACGCGAACGAGCTTGGCGAAGCGTTGACTGCCGAGATCGAGCGTGGCAGCAGGCAGGTTGTGCTGGATTTGTCGCAGGTTTCGTACATGAGCAGCGCGGGCTTGCGCGAGCTGGTCGCCGCCTATAACCGGCTGCAAAAAGTCTGCGGCGATTTGCGCTGGCGCAGCCCTCATCCCGGGTGCAGGACGTGCTGGAAATGTCCGGTCTGGATACTATCTTTCAGATATTCTCGACACAGGTGGGGGCTGTCGGCAGTTATAAGTGATAGGAAGCATATGACGGTCCAAGAACGTCAGTTGCGAATCCTCGGCGTTCTGGAAAATGTGCCTGTCATATGCGATTTCGTCGTCGCGCAAGCCCGTGAGGCGGGTCTGGATGAACGCTCGATTCATCACTGCTATCTCGCCGTCGACGAAGCCTGTACCAATATCATCGAACACGGCTATGGCTCAGACTGCGAATGCTTGCGTCATCGATGTGTGCTGCGAGCCGAAGCGCGCGCTGACGATCACGATCCTTGACGACAGTCCGGCGTTTGATCCCCTTACCGCCCCGATCCTGATCCGCAGCCCCGCTCAACGAGCGCGGCGTGGCGGTTGGGGCATCTTCTTCATCAAGAAGCTTATGGATGAAGTGTCGTACGCCTACGAAGGCGAGCGCAATCGTCTGGTGATGGTCAAGAAGGTGGCATCGCACCCATATAAGCCGCGCGAGCAGTTGACGCTGAAGCCGGTAGAAGTCACGGCGCTGTCCGACAACGTCTGGCGGGTCCTGCTGGCTGTGCGCCTGGACGAACGCCACTCGCGGCAGGTGGCAGCCACCCTGTTGCGCAGCTTGGCATGGGGCATCGCTGGCTGGTGCTGGATATGGCGGAAGTGGAGTACATTTCCAGCGCCGGGCTGAAGATGCTGGTCAGCTTCTGGCAGCGCGTCCGCGATCAAAAAGGCGACCTCGCGCTGGCGTCGCTTCAGCCGCGTGTGCGCGAGGTGCTCGAAATGATCGGGCTTGATCTGGTGTTCTCGATCAGCGAGACGCCCGACCAGGCGAACGCATATCTTGACTCGAAGATGCCGTGAGCGTCACTGTCCCCCGTTATTCCCCCTCCGTCCGCCAGCTATTGATGTCATTCAGGTTCACTTCGCCGTAGGGCGGCGCGAACGACACGCACGCCTGCGCCTGCGCCGGCAGGTCGGTGCGCGGGGCGACCAGCGGCGTGTCCGGGCTGAAGTAATTCCACGCTGCGCGCGAAATCCCTTCGATCAGCGGCCACGCCTCGGTATAGCTGAAGAAATCGGTGTTCTTCCAGACGAACGACGGCGATGACGTAATCGTTGCCGTTGGGCGGGAAGACGATGCCTGCGTCACCATGCACATCCTCCAGCCAGCCGTTCTTGTGCGAAATGCGCGTGCCCGCCGGGATGCCGCCCTGAAGCAGGCGCCGGAGATCGTTGGCGCTCATGAGTTCGAGCATCTGCTGGCATTCGTTCTGCGTGTATTCGCCGTCGGGATAGGCCGCCATCAGGCCGGAGCCGTAATTGGCGCAGTCGTAGATCATGCTGAACAGCGTGCCCAGGTCTTCGGTGGTCGTCTGGTTGTAGGGATCGGCGCCGGTGTTGTAGTTCGGGTTGGGAGTGGTCCTCGGCGCCGGAATCGAGCCGAGCACCTGCCCGGCATTGCCCAGCACGAACGGCGCGGTGATGTAGGTATTGCGCGCGCCGAGATACTGCTCGGTCTGGTCACATCGGCGATCCCGGCGAAGATGTCGTTCCGCCGCCGATGATCTGCATGATCAGGTTGGACGAACAGTTGTTGCTGCACAGCAGCGACTTCGCCATCAGGAAGGCTTCTTCGTCGGTGGGCGCGAACAGCAAGTGCCGAAGTAGTCGATCAGGATCGACACCTTGACCGTGCTCGCGGCCGACACGGCGACGTCGCTGAGGATGTTGATTTCCTCGCCCGTCTTCAAATCCATGATGAAGACCGAGGCGACGGTCGTCTGCCCGTCGTAGATGAAGCCCTGCGAGTCCAGATAGGCGACGATCAGGTCGTGCAGCGCGTTGATGCCGATGCGCGAGCCGTCCGCGCCTTTCAGCGGCAGGATCACCTGTCGGTTGGTCGGAGTTTTGCAGCGCGGCGTCGATCATCGAAACTGCTTTGTCCACGTCGAGCGTGTACCCGGCGCGCCGGGACGGAACGTCAGCGTCGAAACGTCGTAGCTGGCGTCGCCGGGCGGCCGGTCGTAGCGCGTGGCGATGTCTTCGACGTACTGGCGCAGCAGATTTTGCTGGTAATCCGCCATCAGGTCGACCTTCACCACCTGCTGCGCCTGCTGCCCGGTCAGGTAATTGAGGAAGCGCGACCAGAAATCGGTTCTCGCGTGCCGCCGGATCGCGCTGCGGCGAGCATCGCCTCGCGGTTGGTGCGGAAGCCGACCGACGCCGGATCGAGCAGGATCGGGCTGTTGTCGTACCAGAGCGTGATCGGGGAGGCGTAGGCTTGCTCCAGCCTGTTGGCGGCGTCGTTGGTCGTCAGCCCGCCCACGTCAATTCCGGCGACGACCACATCCGACGCATAGCGTTCGACCTGCTGGCTGAAGCGAACCAGCTCCAGCACCAGCAAGCCAAGCGCGAGGAAGATAAATACCCAGGAAAACACCGGAATAATGGGCATCCGGCGGGCGCGCGCGCGTTCCCAATCCGCTCAGACTCGTGGTCATACTGTAATTCCATTAAGGCTAACGCTTGATGATAATACGGTGAAAAGGGCGATTTCGGGCAGCGGTTCGGCGCAACCCAACGATAGTTGAGCAGTTCGTCGCTGAGCCTGCCGACGGTTCCCGGAGCGACACAAATAGGCGATGTCGAGGTGGCTGCCGTGACCTCATCTCGTCACGCTCACAGCGAGACCGACCTCGACGGGAGTTCGAGTTCTTCGCGCAATTCGCGCGCCAGCGCATCCTGCGGGTCTTCACCACGATCCACGTAGCCGCCGGGCAGCCCCCACTGCGGATAGCTGTGGTAAACGTGCTCGACGATCAGCACTTCGCCCAGGGGGTTGAACAGGACACCGACGACACCTGCTGTGAAGCGTGGGCGGGTTTGACGCCAGAGGGTGTGGATGAGCTCAACCAGAGGAAAACGTTTTACGAGGGCGGCAATCCGCCACTTTGAAATTACCATTCGGATCCGATTATTCAAGAACGTGTACCAGTGTAGCGAAGGCAATCGCCAGCGTCAACTGCGCACGAAGAATTCGCGGAAAATTTACACTCACTTTTGCCGTTTATGCTATACTTTCTTAAGAAGTCTTCATTTTTGTTACAGGTTGTCAACTTGCCACAAACATCCGTTGATTTCACAAACCTGTTCGTGCGCCCGCCCGGCGATCTGCTCTACTACCTTGCGGTAGTCGCGCTCAGCCAGGTCGGCTTTTTCATGGCGTTTGGGGAGCGGCTGCGACGACCGGCAAACAGGCGTCGGAGCGCTACACGCGGGCGACGCTCGGCTCGGTGCTCGCCTGGGCGCTGCTGATGGTCGGTGCGATGTTCGCGCTGCTGTCCGCGCAGCCTTCCGATGCGATTCTGCCGCCGCTGGAACGGGCGCTCAGGTGGTGACGATTCTGCTGCTGTCCTGGGCGTTCCTGACTGCGGACTACGACGGCTGGGGCGCCGCCCAATCTGATCCTGCTGGTGCTGCTGCTCGTCATCATTGGCTACATCATCACCGGCGTGCAGTGGGCGGGTATCTACGCGCGCACCGACTTCAACCTGAGCGTATTCGGCGTCGCCTGGACGTTCATCCCGGCGATCCTCGCTTTGCTGGGCTTGATGCTCACGCTGGTCTATTTCCATCGCGTGATCGATGCGCCGCTCAAGCTGGTTTATTTCGCGGTGCTGCTGCTCGGCTACGCCGGGACGCTCATGCAGACGATGCAGGGCAACATCATCGGCGACTACGCCGGCGTGATCCGGCTGGCATTTCTCGCCTCGCTGCTCATCCTTCCGGCGCTGATCTACCGCATGGTGGTCGGCGCGCTGGAAACCGAGGCGGCGCAGCACGCGCAGGAAGCGGAGCAGGCGGTGCGGATTACCAACGTTGAGGCTGCGCCAGCGCTGCCGCCCGCGCCGCCGAGCGCGAATCGGCGCAGTTGATGAAGGCGCTCGGCATCATTCTGGAGAACGCCACGCCGCACGATCCCGGAACACATCGTCAAGGCGGCCATGGAAGTGCTGAAGACGGACATGGGCGCGCTGCTCACCGTGCAGGCGGCGAATTATGCCGACATCACCTGGGGCTTGGATAAGGTGATGGATCGCTCATGACCAGCCTGTCGATCAATCTGGACGAACAGCCGACGCTGGTCAACGCGATTGAGCGGCGCCAGCAGCGCCCGCTGTACCCGGATCGCAACGTCGAAGAACTCAACGACCTCTATTCGCGGCTCGACATCGAGCCGATGGGTCCGACTTATTTCCAGCCGCTCGTCAACGACAACGAACTACTGGCGGTGCTGGTGATCGGGATGCCGTATTCCGGGCGCGAACTGCTGGAACCGAAAAAGAACTGCTCAAGGGCATCGGCATCATCTCGGCGCGGCTGCTGGCGCTGAGCCGGTGCGGCACGCGGACGTTCCGCCGACGTGGTGATCGAAGCGCTGAAGCAGGGCACGCCGCTCTGAAAACAGCGATGACGACCAGATGATGGCGGTGTGGCAGGAAGTCGGCACCGAGCTTGAATCCGCCCGCGACCAGATCATCGAGCTTTCGCATCAGGTCACGCAGCTTAAGGTCGAGCTGGATTACGAGCGCAGCCGCGTCACGTCGTCGCTGGAAGGATGACCGAAGAAAGCCAGTCGATCTCGCAGCGGATCATCACGCTCAACGACGAACAGGAGCACTTGATCGAGGAGCGCGACAAGCTGGCGAGCCGCCTGCGCGAAGCGGAAACGGCGCTGCTCGGCGCGGTTTCGACCGACAACGAGGTCATGTTCAAGAACATGATCGAGGTGCTGCGCCGCGAGAAGCAGGAACTGCTGGAACAGCGTGACCGCCTGCAAACGCAGCTCGCCGAGATGCGCGCGGGCGCGTCGATGCCGCAGGCGCTGCAGGACATGATCGCGCGGATGGATCAGGATACGGCGCGGCTGGAACTGGAGCGCGACGAACTGATCGGCAAGGTGACGGACATCGAACAGCAGCTTCGCGCGCTGGGCATCGAGGAAAGCACGGCAGGCATCACCCAGTTGATCAGCCAGTTGTACGAACAGCGCGCCTCGCTGCAAGCCAAAAATGAGACTCCTCCAGCGCGAGCGCGATGCGCTGCTGGGCGAGCGGACGCAGTTCGAGGACGCGATCAGCCGCGAGAAAGAACGCGATAAGCAGTTTGAGACGCTCCAGACCGAGATCAAGCATCTGGCGGCGGATCGGGAAGCGATCACCAAGCAGCGCGACAAGCTGCGCACCGATCCGAGTGACACGGGCAGGATCCCCCTGCGCGAGCAGCAGGCGCGCCTGATGGCGGAGATCACGGGCTACGAGCAGGAACTGACCGAACTCCGCGAGGACGAGAAGGCGCTGCGCGGCAAGATTCAGGAGTTGAGCGAGGAGCGCAGCCAGCTTGCCGCCGACCGTGACCGCCTGACCGGGAGCTGAAAGCGGTCGAGACCGAGCGCGATCAACTGCTGGCGCGCTTCGCGGGCGACCGCGAGCGCTTGCAGCAGCTTGGTGCGGACGGCGTCGGCTCGCTGATGAAGATGATCGAAGAACTGTCGGCGCAGCGCAGCGCGCTGGAACGTAGCTGCAGGAGGCGCAGGTGCACTCGACGCCGCCGACGACCGGCTCGAAGTGCTGCAGAAGCGCGCCGCCAATCAGCCAGCTTTTACCGCACCGATGACCCCGATCTGATCCTGGGTATGGTGCAGGAGCTGCGCACGCCGATGACCTCGATTGTCGGCTACGTCGACCTGATGCTCAATGAATCGGCGGGTATTTTGGGCGAAATGCAGCGCAAATTCCTCCAGCGCGTTTCCGCGAATATCACGCGCCTGACTTCGATGCTCGAAGACCTGACGCAGATCACATTCCTCGACGCCGGGCGCTTCACGCTCGAGCCGGAATCGGTCGATGTCGTCGGCTTGATCGAGGATGCCATCACCATCGCCAGCAGCCAACTGCGCGAAAAAGGATTGACCGTTCATCTGAACATCGACGACGACATCCCGCCCGTGCGTGCCGACCGCGACGCGATGACGCAGATCATCGGTCAACTGCTGACCAACGCCTATCTTGCGTCGCCGCCGGGGAGCGCGATCTACGTGACGGCGCGTCGTGAAGTGGGCAAGAATGGTCACAGCGGGCAGCAGATGATGTTCATCTCGATTGAAGATCGCGGCGGCGGTATTGCGCCGGACGATCAGGCGCGGGTGTTCGCGCGCAAGTACAAAGCCGAAAACCCGCTGATTCAGGGCTTGGGCGATACCGGCGTCGGCTTGGCGATTGCCAAGGCGCTGGTCGAAGTGCACGGCGGCGAAATCTGGCTGGCGAGCGAGCAGGGCGTGGGCAGCGCCTTTAATTTCACCCTGCCACTGGAACTGACACCGGAAATGGAGAGCTAAATGCGGCGCGACATCGGCAATGAAGTCATCGTCGCTATCGCCGTTGTCGGCGTACTGGCATTCGCTTTGATGTTCGCAATCGTGCTGTCGCTGTCCAGCGCAACGCCGGTGACGACGGTGCTGGAGCCGACGCTGCCAGCCAGCGCCGCGCCGACGTACACGCCGTCGCAGCTCCTTCTTCGACAGCGGCGCCTCCGACTGCTACGTCACATCGACACCGATCCCGCCGACCGCGACGGCGTCAGCCGACGGATACGGCGCTGCGAGCGACACGCCCGTTCCCCCGCCCAGCGAAACACCGCAGCCAACCAGCACAACGGCGACGATCACACACCTGTACCGCCGACGGACTACGCCGCAGAGTCGTGCTGGCGGCGACGGCGACCAGCACGAATACGCCGATTTCGCCTACCGCAACCAATACATCCACCGATACCCTGCCGCCGCCAACGACGGATACGGCGAGCAGCACGTCTGCGTGTTTGCCGCAACAGCAACGCGACACGTCCACGCCTGTGCCGCCGACGGCGACCAATACGCCAATACACCCGTACCGCCGACGGCGACCAATACCGCAACGCCAATCCCGCCGACGGCGACCAATACGCCAACGCTGTACCGCCGACGGCGACCGATACACGCAACGCCGATCCCGCCGACGGCGACGCACACGCCGACACCCGTACCGCCGACGGCAACCGATACACCGACGCCGAATACGCCGGCAACGCACACGCCACGCCGTGCCGCCAACCGCGACCAACACCGCAACAAACCTGTGCCGCCGACGGCAACCAATACCCACCACGACCCATCCCCACGGCGACGAATACGGCAACGCACACACCTGTGCCGCCAACTGCGACCAATACCCCGACACGCGTTCACGCCGACGCCGCATTGACGCCAACCGTGACCTACACGGCGACGAATACCGCAACGCCGACGCTCACGCCGACCAACACGCCAACCTTCACGCCGAGTGCGACGCAGTTCGTGCTGCCGACGGCGCTCCTGCTGCCCTCCGGGCTGCCGCTGCCGACGGCGAGCGGCAACTGCGCCGCTCCCGGAGGGCTGGATGATGTACACCGCGGGTGGACGACACGCTCTACGCGATTTCGGTTGCTGTCCAGAGTTCCATCGAAGAACTGCTCGAGCGCCAACTGTCTGACGACCGCGACAGCGTGCGCCCGGCATGATCCTCTACGTGCCTGACGCGCGCCCGCGCCGTGCGACTCTGGCGACCAGCGTGCCCACTATCCGACCGGTACGTCGCCCCCCGGAGAGCTGCACGACGCCCAACCTGCGCATGATTGCGCCGAACGGGGCGACACGATGACCGGTGTTTTTACTCTGGTCGGCGCGGCGGAGCTGCCCATCGGCGGGCATTACGAGGTTGACATTCGTCCCGACACGGCGACCTTTCACCGCCTACAGCCGTGAAGATACGGTGGTCGGCGGGGTGCTGGCGGTTGTCAACACCGATCTGTTCGACGATGGACTTCACTGGATTCGCCTCACCCTGCTACAGCCAGTCAGGCAGAGCCACCCAATCCTGCGCTATCCCTTTGATTTTCGGCTGACCATCGCGGGAGCGCAGGGATAGGCTATAGTTGCCCCGACATTCGCAGTGGAGAATGGAATTGTGGAAAAACGATCACGTTTGCGCCGCCTGTTTGAGCTGATCCGTTTCGGTTAGTCCCGCTGCTGCTGATTGTCGGCATCGCGTGGACGGGGTATCAGGTGGCGCAGGGACTCGTGCGGCGCATCGGCGAGCAGAACCAAGCCGCCAGCCGCCAGCCGCTCTACGCGCAGACGGCGACGGCGCTCGCTCAGCCGCAGGCGACACCGGCGCGGCGGACGGTTCCAACGTCCGCTGGCAGCGTATCATCCGCGCGACCCCGCGCTTCAGTTCGAGACCAATACGCCGTTTGCCCCTGTCGAAACGCCGCTGCCGCCTTCGGTCGATCCTCCTGAACCGACGCTTCCCGCAACGACGCCGCGCCCGCTGCCGACGCTATTCGTCTACAACGGTCCCGAAGCGGCGAGCGCGGGCGGGACGGCGATCCCGACGGCCGTACCGACGCTCGATCGGCATGGCGACGACCTGCTCAACATGCTGCTGCTCGGCAACGACGGCGAAATGACCGGTGACGACTTCATGCGCACCGACACGATGATCGTCGTCTCGATCAACCGGACCGCCGGAACGGTCGCCATGCTCAGCCTCCCGCGCGATCTGTACGTCTACATCCCCGGCTGGACGATGCAGCGGCTCAATCTCGCCTACATTCACGGCCAGTCGGTCGGCTGGACCGACGGCGGCTTCGGACTGCTGCGGCAGACGCTGCTCTACAACTTCGGTCTCAACGTCCACTACTACGCGATGGTCAACCTGACCGGCTTCAAAGCGGTCGTCGATGCGGTTGGCGGCGTCGATTTGGCGGTCGACTGCGCGATTGAGGACTTGCCCTTGCAACAGACGGAAGTGCCGAAAGGGGCTTATCGCGCCGACGAGGAAGGGCATTACGTCCTGCCGGTCGGTTACTATTCGATGAGTGGGGCGGAAGCCTTGTGGTATGCCCGCTCGCGTGACAGCAGCACCGACTTCGACCGAGGGCGCCGTCAGCAGCAGGTCCTGCGCGCGGTTTGGCGCAAGGCGAAAGATACCGGGCTGCTCAACAATGTGATCCAACTGTGGAACGAGGGCAGCCAATACGTCGAGACGAACATGACGCTCGAAGACGTGCTCGGTCTCGTGCCGCTGGCGCTGAGCATCGATCCGACCCAGATTGAGAACTTCACGCTCGTCCGCACTTATCACACGACGCCGTGGCAGCCGCCGGACGGTAGTTACGTTCAGCTTCCCAACTACGAACCGATTCGCCAGACGCTGCAAGATTTCTACACGCCGCCGACCTCCAATCAGCTAGTCGCTGATGCACCGACCATCGGTGTTCGCAACGGGACGACCAACGCCAATTGGGATCGTGTCGCGGCGGATCGGCTGGCATGGGTGGGCTTCAATGCGATCTCGCTGGGTGCCGCTGACAACACCGCTTACAGCGACACCATCCTGATCGACCACACCGGGCGCAGCAAGGGCAGCCGCATTGGCGATATCGAGCAGGCGCTCAACATTCTGCCCGACAATGTCCAGTCCGACCCCGATCCGAACCGTGCCTATGATTATGAGGTGATCCTCGGCAGCAGCTACAACTCGTGCAGCGTGCAGGGTGTCCTTCCGGTCGATCCGAACCCCGCTGCGGGCGGATAACGCCTTATAACGATACGAGGTGGCGTGAAAACCACCTCGTTTTTGCTCTTGCTGACTGCTAACCGCTGATTACTGAAAGCGAGTTGCTACCAGCGTTGATGCACCTGCTCGCGGATCAGTTCGTCGTACACGTTCTCGATTTCATCCATCTCCGCGTCGCTCAGCGGTGGCAGAGTCGCGGCGTGAACGTTGTCCTCGACCTGTGACGGTCGCTTCGCGCCGGGGATAGCGCACGAGACAGCGTCGAACATCAGGATCCAGCGCAGCGCGAGCTGTGCCATCGTCGCGTCCGGTGGCACCAGCTTTCGCAGCCGCTCGACTGCGTCCAGCCCGGTATCGTAATCGACGCCGGAGAATGTTTCGCCTTGATCGAAGGCTTCGCCGTGCCGGTTGAAGTTGCGGTGATCGTCGGCGGCAAACGCCGTATCGCGCGCCATCTTGCCGGTGAGCAGACCGCTTGCCAGCGGCACCCGCGCTAGAATACCGACCCGGCGGCGCTGAGCAATCGGGAAGAAGAGCGAGGCGGGGCGGTGGCGGAACATGTTGAAGATGATTTGCACCGACTGCACGCCGGGGTACTCCGTCGCCTTGATCGCTTCTTCGACCTTTTCGACGCTGACGCCGTAGTAGCGGATCTTACCCGCCTGTACGAGATCGTCGAGCGCGCCGAAAACTTCGGGACGGTAGAAAACCTCGGTCGGCGGGCAGTGAAGCTGCACGAGGTCGAGGCAGTCCGTTTCGAGGTTCGTCAGGCTGCGTTCGATGAAGCGCGTCAGGTTTTCCTTGTTGTAGCCGTCGGCGGTGTGCGGGTCGAGCCGTCGCCCGGCTTTGGTGACGACGTAGAAATCCTCGCTGCGTTCCCTGCGCACCTGCGCGATCAGCCGTTCGCTGCGCCCGTCGCCGTAGACGTCGGCGGTGTCGATCAGGTTAATGCCCAAGTCGATAGCTTTGTGCAGCGCTGCCAGCGCGTCAGCGTCGGCGACATCGCCCCACGCGCCGCCGATTGCCCATGCGCCGAAGCTGATCTCGGAGACTTTCCAGCCAGTTCGTCCAAAGTCACGGTACTGCATCGATAAACTACTCCTTTACGCCTATTGCGTAAATAATATAATGGTCAGTTGTACGCACGTCGGCGGTGAAACCTGCTTGCCTCAGGTGATCTTGCAGGTCGTCCGGCTCGTAAAAGACCTTGACCACCTTAAATTCGCGCCCGTCGTTGAGCTTGCGGGTGCGAATGATCTGCTCTTCGTCGCGCAGCGGGCTGTCAACCGCCGTCGAGGTTGGTTCTTGCCGCGAGTCGATTATAAAGACGTGCCCGCCCGGTTTGACGGCAGCGCTGACGGCGCTCAGAAAGCCGCCGAGCCGATTTGCCGGGACGTGCGAGAGCCAAAAGCCGAAGAACACCAGATCGTATTGGCGAACCGGTTGCCACGCGAATAAGTCCGCCTGCTGGTAGGTGACGTTGCTTGCGGCAACCTTCGCCCGGTTGATGGCGATCATCTCCTCAGAGGCGTCGAGTGCTGTGACCTGCGTGGCGATCCGGCTGAGTTCCTGCGTCCAGATGCCGGTGCCGCTGGCGAGTTCGAGCACTGACTCGACCTGACCGAGCGCCTGAAGTTCGCGCCGGAGCACCCGCACTTCGTCGAACCATTGACGGCTGAGCGCCGCGCCCCGGTCGTAGCGATTTTGCCGGTAAAACCACTGGTCGTACTCGCCGGAGCGTGCCCGGTAGTAGGCGATTTGCTGTTGTAAGAGGTCGTCGTTCATGAAAAGCATCCACTCTGCATCAATTGTGCGGAGAGAATAACATCAATTGTGCTGAATGGGCAGTCCGCGTGGATTTTGAGGGAGAAATACGATTCCGTAGGGGCAGACTTCAAGCCTGCCCCTATGGGTTTTGCGAGCGGTTATTCTTTGCTAGTCGGGTCGAAGGCGTCGCGCATCCCGTCGCCGATCACGTACAGGCAGAGCACGGTGATGAAGATCATCAGACCGGGCGCGACCACGAGGAAGGGTCCCTTCGTGAAGAAGCTTTGCGCGCCGGTGAGCATGTTGCCCCAACTCGGCGTTGGCGGCTTGATGCCCAGACCGAGGAAGCTGAGCGCGGCTTCGACCAGAATCAGGCTGCCGATGTCGATTGCCAGCGTGATCACGATGATCGAGAACAGGTTCGGCAGAATGTGGACGAACATGATCCGCACCGGTGATGCACCCGAAGCGCGCGCGCTCAGGATGTATTCACGCTCACGGATCGAGAGCGTTTCGCCGCGCACTAGCCGGGTGGTTGTCGTCCAGCCCAGCAAGCCGAGCACGATGATCAGCGTTGATGGCGACGGTTGCAGCACCGCCGCGACGATTAACAAGAGAAACAGCGAGGGTATCGAGTTGATCGTCGCAATCACCCAGTTGATGAAGTCGTCGACGACACCGCCATAGTAGCCGGTGAGGATGCCGAGGCTGACGCCAATCGACAGCGCGAGGCTCGCGGCGATAAAACCGACGCTCAGAGAGACCTGTCCAGCGTAGAGCAAGCGGGCGAGGTGATCCCGACCGAGGTCATCGGTGCCCAGAATGTGACCGGGCGCACCGGGCGGCAGGAATGTATTCTGCGGATCGGTTCGCGTTGAACTGACGCCGAGCGCGCCAGAAATGGCGGGCGCGAACAACCGCCAACAACGTCATCAGCAGGACGACGCCGAGCGCGAGTCAGCGTGAGTTTGTCGTGGCGCAGGCGGCGCATCGCCAGTTGCGTCAGGGATTGACCGACTTCGGGCTTTTCGCGTTTGACGTTGAGTTTCGCTACTGTAGTTGCCATGTTTTAGCCCTCCTTAGTCGAACCGAATACGCGGGTCGATCAGCGCGTAGAGGACGTCGGAAAGGATATAGCCGAAGATCGTGGCGACGGCACCGATGATGACGACGGTCATCACGACCGGGTAATCTTGCGCTTTCACGGCTTCAACCGCGAAGCGTCCCAAGCCGGGCCACGAGAAGATCGTCTCGGTGATCGCCGCACCGCCGAGCAAGCCGGTGATCGCGGGACCGAGGAAGGTTGCCAACGGGATCAAGGCATTGCGTGCGCCGTGGCGGAACCAAACGGAGCGTCCCGATAAGCCCCTTCGCTTCAGCCGTGCGCATGTAATCCTGACCCATCACGTCGAGCATCGAGGCGCGCATGTAGCGCGAGTAAACGGCAATTGCACCGGTCGCCAGTACGAAGGTCGGCAGAATTAAGTAATCGATCCGCCCCCATATTGGTGGACATCCGCCGATGGAGAGCGCCGAGCAGCGGCTTCCCATGGGCAAGACGTGTAGCCATGACCCAAAAATGAGTATCAACATGAAGACCCAGCCAGAAGACCGGCACCGCGTTGAAAACCACCGCGAGCACGCGCGTCGCGTTGTCGAACCAGCCGCTCTTGCGGACGGCGGCGAGAATGCCAATTGGCACGCCGACGACGAGACCCAGCAGGAGCGAGGTCGCGCCCAGCTCCAGTGTTGCCATGACGCGCTCGCCGATCATGTCTGCGACCGGGCGCTTGTAAGAAAAGGAGCGACCAAAATCACCCCGTAGAATGCCTTTGTTATCGCCAACGGGCAGTGGATCGCCGTTGGAGTCGGTCAGCGGCAGCAGAAAACTGTGGTCGGCGATGCCGTCGCCATTAGCATCCCAGCGCATCCAATCATCGCCTGCCAACCAACGGAGGTACTGAATTGGCAGCGGATCGTTGACGCCAAGCTGCGCCGCCAGTCGTTCTTTTTGGTATTGAGGGACGTTCGGTCCGAAGGTCAGTGCAGCGACCGGACCTCCCGGTGCTGCTGCCATTAACATGTAAGACAGGACCGTGATCCCAAAGAAAGTGGGTATCGCCTGAATCAGGCGACGAAGGGTGTACTTAATCATCGTGCTTCCCCGCACATTACCCTCGCCGGTGGCGAGAGGCGGAAGCGGGCTTTGGCAGTTCTAGCCATGCCGCGCTGAAAATCCAGATACCGATAAGTTGCTCCGGCGCGGCAGTCGCGCTAGAGACAGTTGGGACGGTTCTTACGAGGTCGCCCCCTCAATTGATCGAGGGGGCGACCGGGGTAATGCTTTGAGGGGACGCGAACGCCCCCAAACTAAAGCCTTAGGAGACGCTCACGGAGTAGAAACCGACCACGCATCCACGTTCCACAGCAGGTTCGACGGACGAGGATCGAAGCCCTCGACGTTCGGACCCGCAGCGTACATACCGTTCTGAGCGAACAGCCACAGATAGGGCAGGTCTTGCTGCATGATCTGCTGCATCTGCGCGTAGAGCGGGGCACGTTCCGCCGGGTCGCAACCGGGGACGGTCTTCGCCTGTTCGTTCAGCGTGTTGAACTCAGGGTTGTTGTAGGAAGTGAAGTTGCTGCCGCTGCCGATCACGTCGCTAGCGGGCGTGAACAACTGGGTCGCATCCGGGTCATCCGGGTAGCCGTTGCGCCATCCGAGGATGATCGCGTCGAAGGTCTGGCTGTCCATGATGTCGAGCAGGGTGTTGAAGTCGATGGTCTGGAAGTCGACCTTGATGCCGACCTGCGACAGCTCGTCCTGAATCAGGGTGCCGATAGCTTCACGGCGGGTGTTGCCTTCGTTGGTGTAGAGCGTGAACTGAAGCGGCGTGCCGTCTTCAGCATACATCGCGCTGTGCGCTTCACGCACGCCATCGCCATTTTCGTCGGTCCAACCGGCATCCGTCAGCATTTGCTTGGCGGCTTCGGGGTCGAACGGCAGCGGGGCGAGGCTTTGGTCATACGCCCACGACGCCGGGATCAGGAAGGAGGACATGCGGGTGCCTTCGTTGAAGACCGCAGCCTGAATGATCGAGTCGACGTCAACTGCACGGGCGATCGCCTGACGGACGGCGACATCACCGAAGATCGGGTGGTGACCCTGATCGATCGGGTTGCCGGCATTCGTCGAATGCGTTCTGCGGGTTGTTCGGGTCGGCGAGGTTGAAAGCCATGTAGTCCCATGAGTTGCCGGGATAGCTGTAAACCTGCGCGTCGCTGTTGCGGATGTCTTCACGACGAGCCACTGCCGGGTTGTCGATCAGGTTCAGTTCGCCAGCGAGGAACTGCTCGATGATGACGGTCTGATCCGGCACGTTCTTGTAAATGTAACCGGCGGGCTTGACCATACCATCGATCGCATCGGTGTAGGAGGGGCTGCCGACCAAGCTGGTCTGCTCACCCGGACGCAGTTCGCTGAACATGAACGGACCACTGGTGACGGTCGGGTCCAAGTTATAGGGAGAGTCCATCAATTGGCTGACGTCTTCGGGGCATCGCCTGCACCGGAACGGGGACGAGGCTGCCGGCGTAGTTGAGCGCCGTGCATTCCGCGTTGGCGAAGGTGACGACCACGGTGTAGTCATCGGGGGCGGTCACGTCAAGAATGCCGCTCGCGCCGGTCGGGTCGATGACGTAAGCTGCCGGAACGTCGATAGTTCCTGCTGCACCAGCCTTGATCGCTTCCCACGAGTACATGACGTCGGCGGAGGTGATCGGGCTACCATCCGTCCACTTCAGGTCTTGACGCAGATGGAAGGTGTAGGTCAGACCATCATCGGAAACGTCCCAGCTATCGGCGAGCGCACCCGGTTGGTCTCGGCGCGATCAGCGCTTTGTCCGGGTCCACACCCAGCAGCCCGATGTTGGTCAGACCGACGATCCGCTGGCTGGCGGTGTCGCTGGAGAGAATGGGGTTCATCGTTGCAACGTCGCCACCGAGGTTGCCCTCAATGATGATGCCACCCTGACAGCATTCGTCTTGGGCAGCGGCAGGGATTACGGCGAGGGCTGCGAGCAGACCCACCGCAATGCCGAGTGTCAAGAGCTTGACCACTCTATTCATGCGTACTTCACTCCTATCTCACTAAAAAAAAAAACCATACATTGCGAGAACCGACTGTACTCGCTCGTCCATTACTATTACTCAGCGCTTGGACAGAAGGTTCAACGCCGGCGGAGAAATTGCCGTGGCAGATATTCTAACTGGAATTTAATAAAATTTCTAGTTTCCTTCTTTCATTATGGTCTGCGAATTGTTGCAAAATCCAACAAAAAGCCTTTCACGGACTGATGTGAAAGGCTTTTAGCTGTCGGGGCAGCGGGATTTGAACCCACGACCTCTTGCACCCCATGCAAGCGCGCTACCAGTCTGCGCCATGCCCCGATTTACGCGGTCAGTATACTCGAACGCCGTTGCTCATGCAAGGCTGTTATTTCCCAACCAAGCGGAGCAAGGCGCAGTCGATCTGCGCCCTGCTCTACATTGATGCCTGCTGTTAGGCTAGAACAACCCCCAATCGTCGGCTGCTCCTTCTTCCATCATCGTGGGATCCCACATCTGCATTCCCATTTCGATAGTCGTCGGGACGCCGGTATACTCCTGTGCCGTCCGCCGAATCTGTTCGAGCAGCTGCGGCGCGTAAGGGCAAAACGGCGTCGTCATGATCACTTCGAGATGGCAGCGCTCATCACTAATTTCTGACCGGCGCAGCAAACCGAGTTCGATCACGTTCATGCCAATTTCGGGGTCAACCACCGCGCGCAGCGCATCGCGGAGACCTTCTTCGGTTATTTGTCGGGTTTGGTCGCTCATCTTTTCCTGCTTCGCCTACCTTGGAAAAATCGATCTCAACAGCCGAAATCGTAGCACAGGGTAGAATGCAAGTCAATTTTTATAAGATCTTCATCATAAAAATGTTGACTTTCCCCTACCGCGCTGATATACTCAACGTAGCTTTTGCACCTTTAGGTACGAAGCAAATTTAACTGCGATCAACTTTACGGGAGGATACCGCCGGAAATGGGCGCTGCACTTGAAATTCGTAATTTACACGCTTCGGTTGAAGATAAGCCGATCCTGCGGGGTGTTGACTTAACAGTAAAGCAGGGCGAAGTTCACGCTTTGATGGGACCGAACGGTTCCGGCAAGAGCACGCTCGCCAATGTGCTGCTCGGCAACCCGGAATACACTGTCACTGAAGGACAGATCCTCTTTGACGGCAAAGACTTGCTGGAAATGGAACCGGACGAGCGCAGCCGCGCCGGTCTGTTCCTCGCCTTCCAGTATCCGATCTCGATTCCGGGAGTCACCTTGGCGAACTTCCTTCGCTTAGCGATCAACTCGCGGCTGAAGGCGGAAGATCCCGACAGTAAAGGGATTTCGGTCAGCGATTTCCGCAAGCTGATGCGCCAAAAGATGGACTACCTGCAAATGGATCACAGCTTCGCCGGTCGCTACCTGAACGAAGGCTTCAGTGGTGGCGAGAAGAAGCGTGCCGAAGTGCTGCAAATGGCGGTATTGAACCCGAAAATTGCCATCCTTGACGAGACCGACTCCGGGCTGGACATCGACGCGCTGCGGATTGTCGCCGAAGGCGTCAGCAAGCTGCGTGGTCCCGACCTCGGCGTCTTGGTGATCACCCATTATCAGCGTATCCTCAATTACATTGAACCCGAATTCGTCCACGTCATGTTCAACGGTCGAATTGTCGAACACGGTGGTGCCGATCTCGCCCTTAAGCTGGAAGAGACGGGTTACGATTGGGTGCGTGAACGTTTCGGTGTCGCTGAATAGTGAAAGGGAGCAACCCTATGGTTGAGAACTTAATTCCCAGCGAAAAGCAGCTATCACCAGAAGAAGCCGCTCTGAACAACGTGGGTGGCAGCTATCTGGAGAAATACGGTTTCCACGACTCGGAGTCAGCCTACAGCTTCAAAAGCCAGAAGGGGCTGAACGCCGACATCGTGCGTCAGATCAGCGCGCTCAAGAACGAACCGGCGTGGATGACTGAGAATCGTCTGAAAGCCTACGAGCAGTTCGTCGCCAAGCCGATGCCGACGTGGGGCGCTGACCTCAGCGGGATCAATTTCGACGACATTTACTACTTCGTGCGCGCTTCCGAGAAGCAGGGCACCAATTGGGACGACGTTCCCGCCGACATCAAGAACACCTTTGACCGTCTTGGCATCCCTGAAGCGGAGCAGAAGTATCTGCAAGGCGTGACCGCTCAGTACGAGTCGGAAGTGGTCTATCACAGCATCGTCAAAGACCTTGAAAGCAAGGGTGTGATCTTCACCGACATGGATACGGCGCTGCGCGAGCATCCCGATCTGGTGAAGGAATACTTCGGCACGGTAATCCCGTCGTCGGATAACAAATTCGCGGCGCTCAACACGTCGGTTTGGTCGGGTGGATCGTTCATCTACGTTCCGCCGGGTGTCCACGTCGAAATGCCGCTGCAAGCCTACTTCCGCATCAACATCAAGAACATGGGGCAGTTCGAGCGCACCTTGATCATTGTTGATGAGGGCGCTTACGTCCATTACGTCGAGGGCTGCACCGCCCCGACCTATAGTGAAGACAGCCTGCACAGCGCGGTAGTCGAGATCATCGTTAAAGATGGTGCGCGCTGCCGCTACACGACCATTCAGAATTGGTCAACCAACGTCTATAATCTGGTGACCAAGCGCGCCGTCGCCTACAAGAACGCGACGATGGAATGGGTCGATGGTAACCTCGGCTCGAAAGTTACGATGAAGTACCCGGCGGTCGTTTTGGCGGGTGAAGGTGCGCATGGCGAAGTCCTCTCGATCGCTTTCGCGGGCGCGGGGATGGTGCTGGACGCAGGCGCGAAGATCACGCACCTCGCGCCGCACACGACCAGCCAGATCATCAGCAAGTCGATCAGCAAGGACGGCGGGCGCGCCAGCTATCGCGGTCTGCTCAAGATCGTCGAGGGCGCGGACGATGTGAAAAGCAACGTCGTCTGCGACGCGCTGCTGCTGGACGACAAGAGCCGTTCGGACACGTACCCGACGATCGAATGCGACGCCAAGCGCGTCACGATGGGGCACGAGGCATCGGTCAGCCGTGTCGGTCAGGATCAGCTTTTCTATGCCATGACGCGCGGGATGAGCGAAGACGAAGCCAACGCCATGATCGTCAACGGCTTTATCGAGCCGCTGGTCAAAGAACTGCCGATGGAATATGCGCTGGAACTGAACCGCCTGATCCAGATTCAGCTTGAAGGCTCAGTCGGCTAATCTAATCTACGGAATGCATGTAGGGGCAGAACTCAGTTCTGCCCCTACGATAAGTGATCAGAACTGCTCCGAGTTCGGGTGAGCGGCGCTGAGTTTTCCCTCAGCACTCAGCACCCGGCACTCAGCACTTTACTTTAGGAGATAAAACGTGGTTGTAGCGAGAAGACGCCGCTCCGCCGCGCCGGAAGCGCCGCTCTACACGCGCGCCGATGTCGAGGCGCTTAGCGAAGCGAATAACGAACCGACGTGGCTGCGCGAAAGCCGCCTCGTCGGTTGGGAACTCTACGAAGAAATGCCGATGCCCAGCATCGCGCAGGAAGAATGGCGGCGGACCGACTATCGCAGCATTCACTGGGATGAAGCCAGTCCGCTGACCGCTGCCGGTGCTCAGCTTGACAGCGTGCCCTCGGAGATGCTCGAACCGCTGATCGGCGACGAGCAGGGCGGGACGCTCGTGTTCGTTGACGGCAAGCTGGTGCGCAGCGAAATCTCGCCTGATCTCACGGCTCTGGGCGTTGTCTTCACCGATCTGCTGACGGCGTGCCGCGAACACGAAGACCTCGTGCGCGAGCGGCTGATGACGAAGGCGGTCAAGCCGGGCGACGGCAAATTCGCGGCGCTGCACGCGGCGCTGTGGACGCATGGCGTTTTCCTCTACGTACCGCGGGGCAAAGTGGTCGAACTGCCGCTTCACGTCGTCATGTACAACACGAAGCCCGGCGCCACGCTGGGGCACGTGCTGGTGGCGCTGGACGAAGCGTCACAGGCGACCATGCTGGTCGATTATCAATCGGCGGCGGGCGAGGAACAAGCTGCCTACATCGGCGCGACTGAACTGCTGGTGGGGCAGTCGGCGAATCTGCGCTACGTTAGCTTGCAGGATTGGAATCGCCGTACCTACGAATTTAGCCACCAGCGCGCGATCGTCGATCGCGATGCCAATCTCGATTGGGTGATCGGCACGATGGGCGGCAAGTTCGTCAAGGCGTTCATCGAGGCGGATCTCGAAGGGCAGGGAGCGCACTTGCGCGCGAGCGGCATGTTCTTTGCCGACGAGAAGCAGTTCTTTGACCTCGATACGCAGCAGAATCACAACGCGCCGCTGACTGTCTCTGACCTGCTGTTCAAGGGCGCGGCGAAAGATCAGGCGCGCACGCTCTGGCAGGGGATGATCAAGTCGCTGCCGGACATGCAGAAGATCGACGGCTTCCAAGCCTGTCGTAACCTGATCCTGAGCGAAGATGCCCGCATGGACGCGATCCCCGGCTTGGAGATCGAAGCGGATGACGTGCGCTGTACCCACGCGGCGACCTTCGGGTCGCTTGACGAAGCGCCGATCTTCTACCTGATGAGTCGCGGTGTCCCGCGTGATGTGGCGGAGCTAACCGTCACCGAGGGTTACTTTCGAGGAGCTGCTCGAACGGATACCGTTTGAGCGCGTACAAGAACGCTTACGAGCGGCGCTCGAAGCGAAAATCGTCGGGCAGACGAGCTAAAATCACCGGGCGCGTCGAGCAAGCAGACGCGCCCTTTTCATTTACTCCGAGGAGTTCTCCATGCTCCAAATTTATGATGTCGAAAAAATCCGCGCGGACTTCCCGATTTTGCAGCAAGAACATCACGCCGGCGTGCCGCTGATCTATCTCGACAACGCCGCGACCAGCCAGAAGCCCAGCCTCGTGATCGACGCGCTGGACGATTACTATCGGCGCTACAACGCCAACGTGCATCGCGGTATTCACAAGCTCAGCGAGGAAGCGACCACTGCTTACGAGCGGGCGCGGGTCAAAATCCGCAAGTTCATCAACGCCAGCAGCAAGCGCGAGATCGTCTACACGCGCGGCACGACCGAGAGCATCAATCTGGTCGCGCAGACGTGGGGCAGGGCGAACCTCAAGCCCGGCGACGTGGTGCTCTCGACCGAGATGGAACACCACTCCAACATCGTGCCGTGGCAGCTTTTGGCAGCCGAGAAGGGCTTCACGCTGAAGTACGTGCCGGTGCTCGACGACGGCACGCTCGACCTTGAGGCTTACGCCGCGCTGCTGCGCGATAACCCGGTCAAGCTGGTCGCGGTGACGCAGGTCTCGAACGTGCTGGGGACGATCAACCCGATTGCGGCGATGGCGCGGCAGGCGCACGCGGCGGGCGCGCTGATACTGGTCGATGGCGCGCAGTCGGTGCCGCACATGCCGGTTGACGTGCAGGCGCTCGACGTGGACTTTCTGGCGTTCAGCGGACACAAGATGCTCGGACCGACCGGCAGCGGCGTGCTCTACGGCAAGCGCGATCTTGCTGGAAGCGATGCCGCCGTGGATGGGCGGTGGCGACATGATCTCGACGGTCACGCTTACCGGCAGCACGTGGAACGAACTGCCTTACAAATTCGAAGCGGGCACGCCCTCGATTGCCGAGGCGATTGGTCTCGGCTACGCGGTCGATTACCTGAACGAGTTGGGGATGGATCGCGTGCAGGCGCACGAGCGCGAGATCACCGCCTATGCGCTGGATCGCTTAGCAGAAGTTCCCGGCGTGCACCTACTCGGTCCCGAAGCTGAGCAAAAAGGCGCGGTAGCCACGTTTACGCTGGATCAAATTCACGCGCACGACGTCGCTCAGTTGCTCGACGCTGAGGGGGTCGCGGTGCGGGCGGGGCATCACTGCGCCATGCCGCTGCACGACCGTTTCGGTATCTCGGCGAGTGCGCGCGCGAGCTTCTACGTCTACAACACGCCGCGTGAAGTCGATCAGTTGATTGATGCTCTGTACAAAGCGAAAAAGACGTTTAGTATATAGTACCGAGCAATGCGTACTGAGTACCGAATCCGGCGTCCAAACCCTCGCCGGATTTGGGGAAGTGGGTAAGCCAACTATGCAAGACATGTATCGTGAAAACATCCTCGATCACGGGATGCACCCGCGCAATCGCGGCATCCTCGACCCGGCAGACGTCGATCACGAAGGGCATAATCCGCTCTGCGGCGATCGGCTGCGCTTGACGCTGCGGCTGGACGAGAATAACCGCGTCAAAGAATTGGCGTGGGACGGCGAAGGCTGCGCCATCAGCCAAGCGTCGGCGTCGATGCTCGGCGAGGAAATCATCGGCAAGTCGCTCGAAGACATCCGCAAGATCGACAAAGAGGATATTTTCGAACTGCTCGGCATCCCGATTGGGATGAATCGGGTCAAATGCGCGCTGCTTTCGCTCAAGGTGCTTAAAGTAGGCTTGTACGGCGTCGAAGAATGGCGCCGGCTGGAACAAGAAGCCGAGGAAGACGAGTAAATGCCGGAATTTATCACTGTAGCTACCGTCGATGAACTGAAATCCGGCGACCGGATTGTCGTCGAAATTGATGACGTTTGGGTCGTGATCTTCAACGTCGATGATCATTACTACGCGCTTGAAGATATGTGCTCGCACGAGGAATATTATCTTTCCGAAGGCGAGTTGGATGGCTACGCGATTGAGTGCACGAAGCACGGCGCGCAGTTCGATATTCGCACTGGCGAGGTACTGGCTCCCCCGGCGGTGACGCCGGTGAAGTGGTATCAAGTTCGCGTGCAAGCTGGTGAGGTGCAGGTCGAGCGCAAATGATCGCGCCGCTGCTCCGCCCGAATCCACGTTGATGACTGTATGGTGGCGGCTCGTCCGCTTTGGCTTTCGACTGCTCTACAACGAACTCGCTTTTACCTATGATCTCGTCAGTTGGATCGTATCGCTTGGCGCGTGGCGTTGTTGGGTACGGACGTCGCTGTCGCACGTGTCCGTTGCCAGTTCGGACCGCGTGCTTGAACTCGCGCATGGGACGGGCAATCTCCAGCTTGACCTGCACGCGGCGGGCTATCGTGCGGTCGGCTTCGACCTCTCTCCCGCGATGGGGCGCATCGCACGCGGAAAACTCACTCGCCGTCACCTCCCGATCCGATTGGCGCGCGGGCAAGCGCAGCAGCTGCCGTTCGCCGCTGAAACCTTCGCCGCCGTGATCAGCACCTTCCCGACCGATTTCATCATCGCACCGGAAACTCTGGCGGAAGTCGATCGCGTGCTCAAACCCGGCGGTGTGCTGATCGTCGTACCTAACGCGCAGATTACGGGCGGTGGCGCCGTTGGTCGATTGATTGAGTGGCTGTACCGGATCACCGGGCAGCGACCGAACTCGACCGGCGAAGCAGAGGTGGCGATTGCTAATCTGTTCGCACCCTTTCAGGTCGAGATGTTCTCGGAAGTCTGCCCGCGCAGCATCGTCACGGTGATCGTGGCGCGCAAAGTCGAGCGAAACACGGGCTAGAACTGTCTGAATTCCATGCTATAATTTCCCTGCATATGGTGGGTATAGCTCAGTTGGTTAGAGCGCTTGTCTGTGGAACAAGAGGTCGAGGGTTCAAGTCCCTTTACCCACCCTAAAATAAATCCCGACCCTCAACCGTCGGGATTTTTGTTTTTCAGGCGCACCTAGCGGTGTTACACTCCTTGGCATACGATGAGCATATCGTCGTCTTAGCTCGAAAGTGTATCGTTAGGGACAATCATGATCGTGACTTGCAACCGGATTCCCGTGAATCCGAAATATGCGACGGAATTTGAAGCGCGTTTTGGTGTTCGTGCTAATCTTGTCGATGAGATGCCGGGGTTCGTGTCGTTTCAACTGCTGCGTCCGCTGAGTGAAGGCGATCCCTACATCGTCATGACTTCTTGGGAGTCGGAAGCTGACTTCAAGGCGTGGACTGAATTGCCGGCTTTCCGCGAGGGACATGCTCGCTCAAGTACGCTGCCGCCGGAAACCTTCACCGGGCGTCCGACGCTGGAGGTTTATGAGGTGCTCGGCTCGACGGCTGAAGCCTGAACGCTCGTTTCATCTGGGAGTCTACATGGCGAAACTGATTTATGGCGATCGCATCGGTGCAGAGGCTCGCCTCCGCACCGGTTGCTCGGCGACGATCTATGACGAGACGCGCGAACGTATTCTGCTCACCCGGCGCGCGGATAATGGGCAGTGGTGTCTGCCCGGTGGGGGCTGCGAACCCGGAGAGAGCGTCGAAGAAACCTGTATCCGCGAGACGTGGGAAGAAACCGGGTTGCGCGTGCGCGTCGTTAGGCTGATTGGCGTGTATTCCTCGCCAGATATGATCGTCGAGTACGCCGACGGCAGTCGCTGGCAGATTGTGGCGCTCTCCTTCGAGGCGGAAGTGATCGGCGGCGAGCTGGGCTTAAGCGATGAAACGACTGCTTACGGCTTCTACTCCCGCAGCGAGATGGCGGCACTCGACGTGATGCCGCATCATCTCCAGCGCATTGATGATGCTTTAGCGGCACAAACGTCTGCGTTTATCCGCTAATCGCTTGCGCCGCTTGTTTTTGCCGTGTGTGCAACCCTTGCAGGAATAAGTCGAGCAGTTGGCTGAAGCTCTCGTCACGATCCAGCGCTAACCCGAACCCACCGCCGATTTCCAATTCGACAAAACCGTGCAGCAGGCTGCGCAGCGCCCTTATCACGTGGAGGCGATCGTCCGGGCTGAGCGTATAGTTAGCCATCACGGTGAGCACTACGTCTAGCACTTCCTGCGAGGCAGCTGCGAGATCGGCTTCGTCCGGTTCGGGCGCGCGCACCGTCGCCGAGTAGATGCCGGGATGGGCGTGCGCGAAGGCGCGGTAAGCCTGCGCCACGCTGACGATCGCTTCGTCGCCCGCTTTACCGACGGCGGCACGACGCAAAGTATCGCCGAGCTGCTGCAACCCCCATAAGCGGATTTCACCACGCAGTCCCGGCAGCCCGGAGATGTGGTTATAGAGCGACGGAATACGGATGCCGAGTTCAGCCGCGACGCTCGCCAACGTGATCGCTTCGAAACCGTGTTCGTCGGCGAGCGCGATGCTGACTTCCAGAATCCGCTGGCGATCAATATGCTTTCTGGGCGGCATAATCTTCACTCTTGATGTGACGTTTGGCTTCGGCGATGGCGCGCTGCATGGCAGGGATCGGGTTGTCGAGCGCGGACCCGTGACCGACTGCCAACCGGTTGGGTTGAAGGGCGACCAGCGCTTCGGCGCTGTGAAGGGTCAATGCTTTGTTCCACGTCGCCATTGCATGGAACGGGAATAATAGCCGGAATGTTCCACCGGTATGGATGCCTGCTTTGATGGTGTAGGTGTCCCCGGCGATCACGGTGCGGTCGCGGTGGTCGAAAAAAGCCACGTGACCGGGGGTGTGACCGGGGCTGGCGATGACTTCCAACGAGCCGATTCGTTCGCCCGCTGTGAGCAGATGGGTCGGCTTGGTCTCGATCACCGGATAGCCGCCTTTAAGCGGAAGTTGTGGCTCGTCGGCGTCGAGGCTGTGATCGCCGGTCAGAAAACGAGCATCACGGGCGGAAATCGCGACTTCGACGTCGGGCAGCAGTTGGTGCAAGGCGTCCAGCGAACCGACGTGATCGACGTGGGCGTGAGTCAGCAGAATACGGCGGATCGGTGCGCCGAGGTCGTGGGCGGCTTTGACGATGTCTTTCGCCGAACCGGACATTCCGGTGTCGACCAGCGTGAACCCATCGGATTCGCGCACCAGAAAGCAGTTAACGAACGTCAAACGGGTGAGCTGGATCAAGTTGTCGCCGAACGGTGTGATCTTCATGCTATTCTCTCCTTTGCTAATGTGATTAGACTATAAACTAATCACATTAGTTTGTCAAGTAGGTGCGTGATTAGAACTGCATGAGTTGCCGGCTGTAACGACGCTGAAGTCACGGCACCGAAGGCGGCAACCTATTTAGGCGATCAAGTGTGGATCGGCGCTTAAGATGATTATTTTTTGCCTACCCGGTGCGGACGCGGCTCAGAGATAATCTAAAGGTGGGGCAGGGAGATGCGAAAGCGACTTCAGTTCCACATAGAGAGCTATCCTCTTAGGTAGACATCATGATCCCTTTTCTTTCGCTCGAAGAAATTCACTTGGATTCACAATTCGCACGCCAACTCTCTCGGCGGTTGGCTTACTACTATCTCGCGCTGCCGATCGCTCAGAGTGCGGACGGCATCACGTTGGCGATGGCGCATCCCGAAAACGGTCGAGTCATCGAAGTATTGGCGACCGCGCTCAACGCGCCGGTGATCCCGGTGCAGAGTTATCCCGAACTAATCCGGCAGCGGCTCGATGAAGTGTGGCAGTGCCCACAGCGCGGCGGCGTGCTGGAGATTTGCTGTTGGGGGCGGTCGGTTGAGGCGATCGATGAGGCGTCGATTTACGTCGAAGCGATGGTTACGGCTTGTGGGCGGATGGCGACGGTCGAGCGGCAGGTTGCCCCGGATGGGTCATTCGTGCCCGGAACGGCGGATCTCGTCGTCATTGCGGACGAGCCGCTGCCCGCTGATCTCTTTCACACCTCAGCCTCGCTGCTGATTCTGCGCCAGCCGATGCGCGATCCTGCGCTGCCGCATTCGATGCTGCAAGTGCTGAGTGGATCGGCGGCGGATCATCAGGTGCTTGACTGGCTGATTCCGCTGGCGGAGCGTGATTGCGACTGCGCCGAAGTGACTTTGCTGATGGGGCAGGGCGAGAGTGGAAAACGCTCGTCGGTCGCGGACTTGGCGCTCATCCTGTCATCCGACAGTGAACAGCATCAACACGTCGACGCGTGCCGCGAACGGCTGAGCGCGGCGGGTATCGCCGGTCGACTCAAGCTGCGACCGGGGATGGCGTGCGACGGCATTGCCGATGAACTGTGCGAACATCCCTATGATCTCGTGGCGATTGCTGCCGACGAGCATTGTAGCTCGCTGAACCGGGTCTTTGCTGTGGTGCAGGGACGCGCCGCCGCTTTCCTCGTGATTAGGTCGTAGCTGATGGACGGCGTAGGCGAACCAGCTTGCGCCGCAGCACGATCCGCAGCCCGGTGCGGGGCAGCGAAGTCGGCAGTTTTGACGGCGCGGCGGGCGGCTCAACCGCCGGAACTGGGAGCGGTGCTGTTACTGGCGCTTCCGGTTCTTCGGTGACGACGGGAACTGGCTCAATTTCGCTGGGGCGCGGGATGCCAAAGCGCTCCCAAATACTCTTGGTATCGTCCTCATTGAGCGCTGGCTCGGTGATCGGCGTCGACTCAGGTTCCGGCGCCGCAGTCGCGGGTTGGGTGACTTCGCTCTCGATGGCGCTGACGGTTTCGCCTTCATCCGTCTCAACTTCAACTTTTGGCGTCGCTTCGGCTGTCACCGGAGTATCGGGTAGAACTTCCGGCGGCTGGAAACTGAGCGGTTCGGTTGCTTGCGCGCTCGGTAGAATTTCGGGTTCGGACGCTGATTCCGGTTTCGCCACTTCGACCGGCTCAACGGAAGCACTCGGCGCTTCGCTCGGTTCAGTGAGCGGTTCGACTGTGGGTTCGGCGCTTGCTTCGACTGGTGGTTCCGGCGGAACTTCAACCGGAGCGCGCGGTTTCGTGTCGGATGGCTTGCGCGGCGGCTCGAAGCGCGATAGATCGATCAGGAACTCTGGTTCTTCGTCAAGGTCAGACGGGATGATTGCCGCCGGGACTTCCGGTTCAGACTTGGCGGTCGGCGCTGCGACTGGATGGCGCGGACGCGTATCCTCGTCGCTGATCGGCGGCTCGACGATCGCGGGGATATTCTGCCCGTCGTCCTCATTCACGGGCGGCTCGGCGACGACTGCCGACGGCTGTGGCGCTGGCGGCATTTCCGGGTGTTCCTGATTCTGCGCCATTACCGACGGATGCCGGGGTTGATAGGTCGAGCGCGTCGTGACGTCGGGCGCCTCGCGCATCAATGATTTCGCCTCGTGACTGCGCTCGATGCCGGATTGCTTCATCTCCTGCCAGAGCGTTTTTAAGCTGTCGGCAATGGTGCGGTTGATTTGGCGCTTCATGCCGAGCGCGCTGCGCACGCCGCCGAGGATGCCGCCGAGTTCATAGGTGAACGTCCACTGGACGATGGTGCCTTCGGGGATCTCTTGCAGGCGGATGCGTCCCTTGTTCTCTCGAAACGGCACGCCATCCACGAAATAGTATTCGTAGCCGAGCCCGTTGTACCACGCCGTCACCGCAATCACGAACTCGGCGCCGTTGGGCGTGGAATAACGCCAACGCAACCCCGGTCCGTCACGCTTGGAAGTTAGAAAAACCACTTCAAAGCAGTCAACCTGCCATTGTGGATTGCGCGTGATGTCACTGATAAAATCCCACACCACGTCGGGCGCAGCAGGGATGAGAATACGGTGGTCGATTGTCGTCATAGGCACAGATTATAGATCGTTTTGAAATGATGTTCAAAATGCTTTTTCTATGTTACAATCACTATTGTGTTCGGAGGAGGTCGCGTTTTGCCTAGCCCAACTTTGACCTTTGCATTCATCGTGGCGACGCTCCTCGGCGCGGCTTTTCACGTGATATTCGGCGGCAATGGGCGTAGATTAATTATCTTTCTGCTGGCAAGCTGGATCGGCTTCGCTTTAGGGCAGATCATTAGTGTAACGTTTCAAGTTCAAATCTACTCGATTGGCACACTGCACATCGTTGCCGCTATTTTGGGTTCGCTCGTCGCTCTGGCTGCGGCAATGCTGATGACGTCTGAGCGAACGCGTAAACGCTCGATGCGATCTAAGGGATAGGATGACTGACTCACCAACTACTCCGGCGCAAGCCGAGGAGAAATCCGGCTTCAATCTGCGGCGTACCGTCTTGATCGCCAGCGCAGTGCTCATTGGCTTGATCGTGCTGCTGCTGGTGATCGCGCTTGTGCTGGCGCTGGCGACTAACGGCGATTTTGCTTCTATAATCCGCACGATCCGCGACATCGTGATCATCTTCCTCGCTCTCGAAGGCGTGTTGATCGTCATCAGTCTGGCGGTGCTCGTGCTTCAGGTCGCTCGGCTGATCAATTTGCTGCAAACCGAGGTCAAGCCGATCCTCGAAAACACGCAGGAAACCGTCAAGACGGCGCAAGGAACGGTCGGCTTCGTCAGCGAAAACCTCGTCGAGCCGGTCATTCACGTACAGGGTTTCTTGGCGGGCGCTTCGGTGCTGTTGGGCAACTTATTTGGCATTCGCCGCGCGCTGCGGCGGGATGGGCGTGAAATTGAAGCCAGATGAGGGACTCGACGGTGGGACGCTAATCGTCGGTGTACTGATTGGTCTGCTGGTCGGTGGGGCGGTCGCACTGTTCAAGGTGCCGAAAAGCGGCAGCGCCTTTCGCCGTGACGTCGCCGAGTTGGTCAGCGAAACCGGACAAAATCTTCGGGCAACGCTGGAAGCCGCCGCGCCTTCCGACCCGGTGGCGGAGAGCATGGCGGAAGGGAAGGCAGCCGCCCGCCGTCGGCTTGCCGAACTGGGACGGGACTAGTCGCCCAAGCATCAAGCGCTATTTTTGTAGGGGCGGGTTTCAAACCCGCCCCTACTTGATCTCATTCTATGCGTTGGAACGCCGCGCCCAGCGCGTCGATCACGTCGCCCGCGATCACGCTGCGCTCGCTGCCGATCCGCTGCGCCGCGAGTTCTCCCGCTAAACCGTGCAGATAGCCGCCGACGACCGCTGCGTCGAAGGGGGCTAAGCCCTGTGTGCGCAGCCCGACGATCAGTCCGGCGAGGACGTCGCCCGTCCCGGCGGTCGCCAGTGCTGACGTTTTGAACGGTAACGTGGTGATCCGTCCATCTGGCGCGGCGATCAAGGTGTGCGCGCCCTTGAGCACGAGGACGACATTCCATTCTTGCGCTTTCGCTGTGGCGATCTCGCGGCGCTGTTTTTGCACGTCCTCAAGCTCCATGCCTGCCAGTGTCGCCATCTCGCCGGGATGCGGCGTCAAGATCGTTCCTTCCGGCAGCCGCTGCCACCAGTCCTCAAGTTGAGCCAGTAAAAACAAGCCGTCGGCGTCGATCACCAGCGGCGGCAGGGCGGTCGCTTCCGGTTGATCTTCGCTCGTGCTCGCGCTGGCGGTGAAGCCCATCGGATGATGCGTCGCCGGACGCGCGGCATCCGGGTCCAGCAGCTTAGCGAGCAAGTCGCCGGTCGTGTCTTCGCGCCCCCAACCGGGACCGAGCAGCAGCGCGTCGTAACTCGCTGCCTCCTTGCGGATCAGTGGCGCGGCGCGGTCGGCAAGCACGCCCATGTCGTGCGGAAACAGCAGCCACGTCGCTTCCGTGATCTGCGATGCCAGCGCGCGGATCGTCGGCTCCGGTGCGCCGACCGTGACCAAGCCCGCACCGGAGCGATAAGCGGCGCGAGCCGATAATCCCGGTGCGCCGGTGTAATTGACCGATCCGGCGACGATCAGCGTCTTGCCATAAGTGCCTTTGTGCGAGTTCGCCGGTCGCGGTGGCAGCAGATCGCGGACGAGTTCGGGATCGGCGACCGCTGCGGTGGCGTCTTTGAGTCCGTCGGTCGTCGCCGGGACACCCGCCGAAGCGATGGTCAGCCTACCGACGGCGGCAGCGCCGGGGAAGGTCAGCAAGCCGGGCTTGGCGGCGATCATGGTCACGGTTTCGTCGGCATTGAGCGCGTTCTTATCGATTTCGCCGCTGTCGCAGTCGAGTCCGCTGGGGCAGTCCACGGCGAGGATGTAGGGACGGCTGGCGCGACGTGGTGTCGGCAGGCTGAGGATGACCGGGCGCGGATCGGCTGCGTCGTCGTCAACGTCGAGCGCTTTGTGAACGGCGCGCAGCAGCTTGGCGGCGTTATCGCGCAAGGGGAGCTGCAAGCCGATGCCAAACAGCGCATCGACGACGACGTGCGCGCTGGCGATCATATTGGTCAAGACGCGGTAACGTTGATCGTCCTCGGCGTTGGCGACGAGCAAGCCGCGATCCTGCACCGCTTTGAAATGCGGGTCGGTCTCGTCGCGCGGCGTGAGCAGGTAGAAACGCACCAGCGCGTCGCTGTTCTCGGCGATTACGCGCCCGGCGACGAGCCCATCGCCGCCGTTGTTGCCGGGTCCGATCAGCAGTGTGATCCGCGCTTCAGCCGGGTCGGGTAGTGCCGCGATCACGTCGAGCACGCGCCGCGCGACCGCGCTCCCGGCGTTCTCCATCATTTCCGCATAGCTGACCCCGTTGGCGTCAGCAGCGGCTTCGATCTGCCGCATTTGTTCGACGGACACGACTTTCGTCACGGTGTTCACTCCTCACTACTTCACCGTAAATCGTCAATAGCTTGCTGCTCGATTGTACCGTGCTGCCGGGGACATGAAAAAAGGTACACCTGTAGTTTCAAGTGTACCTTTGCAAAACGCTGGTTAAGTCGAGGGTTAAAATGTGCGCTCAATAATCATGCGCGCCAAGCCGATCAGGGAGTCCTTAGCGTCAGAGTCGGGCAGGACATCGAGTTCAGCGATCGCCATATCCGCGAACTGCTGCGCCTGCTCACGCGCTTCGGCAATCGCATCACCCTTCATCACCCGCTCCTTGAGCGCAGCGACGGCGGCGTCCGGTTCATAGGTGGCGGCGTAACCGCGTCCCTGTTCCAGATCGACCCCGGCGGTCTTGCCGAGCTGCTCGGTATCGCCGGTCAGGTCGAGCACGTCGTCGACAACTTGGAAGGCTAAGCCGACGTTGAAGCCGAAGTTGGCGAGCGCCGTGATACGCTCCGGGCTGCCACCCGCGATCCGCGCGCCGAGTTCACCGGCGGCGCGAAACAACGCTGCCGTCTTCAACGCGATGATCTTGTAGTAGACTTCGCGGGTGAAGTTGTTGTCTTTGACGGCGCTGGCTTGCAGGGTTTCGCCCTCGACCAGTGCGACGGTGGCGTCGGCGAGGATTACGTTCAAATTCTGATGCGGCGCCATCAATTCGTAGACTTTGGTGAACAGGAAATCGCCCGCAAGCAGGGCGAAAGTCCGTCCCCAGATCGCGTTGACGGAGGGGAGACCGCGTCGAACGACGCCATGATCATTGATGTCGTCGTGGACGACGCTAGCGGTATGGACGAGTTCCACTGCTGCCGCGACCGGCACTGCTTCGGCTGGATCGGTACCACCGGCGGCGGCATACGCCAGCAGCAGCAGGCGAGGACGCACCCGCTTGCCACCGGCGGAGAGAATGTGACGGCTGGCATCACGCAGCACTGTCACGTCGCTGTCGACGACGTTGTTCATCAAGGTCTCGACCTGTTCGAACGCAGCATGAATGTCGTCCGGCAACGACTGCGCGCCTGTCACCGGCAATGACCGTGCGGTGTCGTGGATGGTCATTCCTGCAAAATCCTATCTATAGAGCGATTTGGCGAAAATTGTGATATTCAGAACAATTTAAATTTTCTAAATTCATTTTACTCAAATCCCAAATATGTGTCAACGAAAATTGGCTGAGGGATCCGTGAGCATTGTCACTCAAAATAAGGCAATGTAAACGAGAAGATGCTCCCTTTTTTGAGAGTACTTTCCACCTTAATCACTGCGTTGTGCTGCTCCAAGATCAGGCGAACGATGGTCAAGCCGACGCCGACGCCGCCGAACCGTCGGGTCTCGGTGTGGTCGATCTGGTAGAACAGGTCGAAGATCGTGTCCAACTGATCCGGGGCGATGCCGATCCCCTGATCGTGGACTGACACCAAGACGCCTTCGTCGGTCGCTTGCGCTGTGACTTTGACCTTCAGCGTGCTGAACTTCAGCGCGTTGTCCAGCAGCAGTTGCAGGACCGTACCGATCCCCTGCTTGTCAGCGAGGACGAAGGGCAGATCATCCGGCACGTCGATCTCAATCCGTTCGACCTGATTCCGATACTCCCAACTGCGACGCAAATTGCGGACCGCCTGCGCGACCGAATCACTGACCCGCGCCGGTTGCAGGTCGATCTCAAGGCTTTCGGCGAGCTGAGTCACGTTCTTGATCACGTTCTCAAGGCGCGTGGTAGCGCGCATCGCGTAATCGACCAGTCCCTGCGTGCTCGTCAACCTGTTCATCCACCAGCATAGCGACGGCAGCTTTCACCTGTAACATCGGCGTTCGCAGTTCGTGCGAGACGGTGCGGACGATCGCGTTCCTGAGTAGATGGATTTCCTCGGTCGAGCGTTTGTGCTCGGCGGCGGCGCTGGCGTTGCGGCGCAGGGTACCGTATTCGGCGTGTTTTTCCAACGCGGTCAGCAGGGTTACCGGCAGCCACTCGGCTGAAATCGCGAGGTCGGCAGCTTTGGCGTGCTTAGCAGCGTCGGCAGGGGAGTCCACCAGCAGGACTAACAGCGGACGATCCGGTATGCGCTGGCTGCCAATTTGTGCGAACAGCTTGATTGCCGCATCGCTGAAGGGCGCGATCACTGCGGCGGGGGCGTCGGCTCGACAGTGGGTGACTACCCGATGCGGATCGCTGATCGTGAGGATCTGGTAATTGGGGAAATGCTGACCGAGCCAAGCGCCTTCACCGGCGGGCGCGACGAACAGAAGCGTGTTCGGCATCACCCCGACCGCCATCATCTACTGGTCATCGTGCTCGAGTGCTTGCCGGAACACGTCCAAACCGGGGCGCTCGGCGATGCACTTCGGACAGCCAACATACGGGTCTTCGACGGCAATTCCGTGCCGCCGGCAGTAAGCAGTGACTTCAAACTGTCGCCCGAGACCAAGCAGGCGTGGCTTGACGGTGAGCGTCAGTTCAAGGTCCGGGCTCGCGTTGGCATTGAGGATTTCAGGGACCGGACAAGTTGAACAGTATTTCGGACGCCAAGGCAGCGATGCAGGATTGCCCTTGATCAGACGGCATTCCTGAACGTTGCGCCCGCGATTGTAGTCTTGGTAGTAGAAGCGGCAGTCTTTGCCCGCTGGCGTTCGCATAGTCAATTAGGCTCAATAAACATCACGACACCCTATTTTACCGCAAAATTACGACCAAGCTAGCGCTTAGCCCTGATTGTCTGCCAACCAATCCAGCGCTGCTTGCGGCAGATCGGTCAGCGTCCCGGTCTTGACAGTGCAGTCGGGCAGCGACGCGAGGAAGGTCGAGCCGTAGCGCTTGCTGAGAATGCGCCCATCGAAGATGGCGACGATGCCCCGGTCGGTGCGCGTGCGGATCAGCCGCCCAAAGCCTTGTCGGAAGCGCAGGATTGCGTCAGGGAGCGTGAAATCGTTGAACGAGTCCCGGTAGGTTTCGGCGCGAGCGGCGAACACTGGATCGGTCGGCACCGAGAAGGGCAGGCGAACGATCACCAGCGCGCTTAGCGACTCGCCGGGGACATCGACGCCTTCCCAGAAGCTGCGCGTGCCCAGCAGAATCGCGCGCTCGGTCGTTTTGAAGCCTTCGAGTAAGCTCTGACGACTGCTGCCGTCGCTTTGATCGAAGACGGTGATGTTGCCGAGCGCCAGCCGGGGCGTGATCGCCTGTGCCGTTTGGCGCAGATGCGTGTAACTGGTGAATAACGCCATCACCCGACCGTTGAGCGCGGCGGTCAGTTCGATCAAGCCGCGCTCGACCGACTGCTGATAGCGGTAGCGGTCGTTCGGGTCCGGGATGTCATTAGGCAGGTAGATCAGCGTCGAATTGTGGTAGTTGAAGGGCGACCCGACCTCAACCGCTTCGACGCCGCCCGCGTTGAGACGCTCGCGGATGTAGTCGAAACTTCCGGCGGTTTGGAGCGTTGCACTGGTCATGACGACCGATTCTTTGGCGCTCCAGAGATATTCCTCGACCAGCGGACCGACGTGCAGCGGTGCGCTTTGGATGCTGAGGAAGTCGCTGTCCTGCCCCGCGGCGATCCAGTAGATGGTATTCTCGCCGGGGGTGATGGCGAAGTTCGTCAGTTGAAGCTGGACTTCGTCGAGATAGCGCGAGGCGGTCTCGGTGCTGCTGACCAGTTCCTCGTATTCGGGAATGTTGTACTCTTCGAGCCGCGTCAGGGCGATGGCGAGGTGGTGCATCGCTTCACCGAGCACTTCGAAGAACGGCTGAAGTGCATTCCACGCGCTCTGGATGTTGCCGAAGCTGTTGCGGCTGCGGACGGATTCGGTGATCCGCACCTGTACCAGATAATCCGACTTCGAGATGTTGAGGTCGACCAGCAGGGAGCGAACGCTGTTGAACAGTCGCGTGATGTAGACTTCCATCGCGTTGGTGGCGTCGGAGATGTTGTCGACGTAGGCGCTCATCCGCTTGATCTCTTTGTCCGGAGCGGCAGCAGTGACGCTGCTTAGCAGGCTGCCGAGCAGTCCGCGCTTCGGTCCGCCGAGATCGGCGAGACGGCGGCGCAGGGTCGCGGCATCGACGCGGAAGCTCAAGCCGTTAGTGGTCGCTTCTTCGAGGTGATGCGCCTCGTCGATCACCAGATAGCGATAGTCCGGCAAGACGCGATTTTCCATCAGCGCGTCGGTGATCAGCAGCGCGTGATTGATGACCAGCACGCGGGCGGATTCGGCGGCTTTGCGCGCCTTGTAGAACGGGCAAGCGCCATCCATCACGGCGCGGCAGCGGTCGAGTGAGCAGCCTTCGTCCTCGGCGCTGAGGCGCTGCCACGTCAGGTTTTCTTCCGGTCCGCGCAGCGAAATCTCGCCGCGATCGCCGGTCTTGCTTTCCAGCAGCCAGACTAGAATCTTCGCCAGTGTGCGCAGTTCGTCAACGCTGGTCGGGCGGCGGCGGCGCACGGCAGTCAAGCGGCGCGGGCACAGGTAATTGGAGCGCCCCTTCATCACCGAAGCGCTGAACGACAGGTCAAGCGCGTCGCGCAGGGTGGGGATGTCTTTGTCGATCAACTGCTCTTGCAGGTTGATGGTATTGGTCGAGATGACGACCCGCTCGTTGTTCTGGAGCGACCAGAGGATCGACGGCAGCAGGTAAGCGATTGACTTGCCCGTGCCGGTTCCGGCTTCGACCATGAGGTGCTGCCCGTGATTGAAGGCGTCGCCGATGGTCTGTGCCATCGTCACCTGCTGATCGCGGTATTCGTAATTGGGTAGACGCTCGGCAAGGATGCCATCCGGCGCGATCAGATTGGTCATCGCTTCGAGGTCAAGCGGCTCGGTGACTTCGTTGGGGCGCAGCGCTTTGTGTTCCCGGCGATCCGGCGTGAACAAGTCCTCGCGCGGGCTATCTTCGGTCGCTTGGAGCATTCGCTCCCGCAGCGCCGCCTCGAAGACCGGACGCGCATCCCAGTTCAAGCCTTGCCCGGCGTCAGCGATCTCGCGTAGGGTGGCGAAGGGCAGTTCGAGCGCCTTCTGCCAGAGCACCCAATAGAGATAAGCGGTCGCTTTGGCGTCGTAGAGCGCGCGATGCGCGTTGCCGATGTCGAAGTCGAAGAGACTGGTCAAGCTGGTCAGGTTGTAGCGCGCCGCGCGTGGCAGCAGCACTGAGGCGAGTTCGTAGGTGTCAATCCGCAGATTGTTCTGCATGATGCCCTGACGATTGAGGAAGCTCGCGTCGAAGCTGATGTTGTGCGCCATGAACGGCGAACTGCCCACGAATTCAGCGAGCTGCGGGATCACCGCTTGAATCTTCGGCGCACCGGTCAGCATGGTGCCATCGATGCCGGTGAGTGACGTGATCAGAGTCGGTATCGGGCGACCGGGATCGATCAGGGTTTGAAACTCATCGATGATCTCGCCTTCGCGCATCCGCACGGCACCGATCTCGATGATTTCGTCCTGCGCGGGGTCAAGTCCTGTCGTTTCAAGGTCAATCGAAACGAGTTCTCCGCGCATGGGCTGCTCCGTTCTAAGCGCAAGGGCGCTGAGTGGTGGTGAGTCTGGGTGATAAGCAAATTCATAGGGGCGTAGCACGCTGCGCCCCTACGCTGAATACGGGTTAACTTAACTGGCGGCGGTTGCTTCCGGTGTGGCTTCTGCCGTCGGTTCGGGCGTGGCGAGCGCGCGCTGAGCGGCTTCGGTTCCCGCCGTGATGAACATTTGCTGCAAATTATCGCGCAGGTCAGGCAGCGAGCTGAAGCTCAAGCCGATGAAGCCATTCGACTGCAACTGGCTGTAATTTGCGTCGCTGGCGATCGTCCACAGCAGCGATTGGACTTCAGACCGGGTCATCGAAAGCTGATTGACGACCAGCTTGAACGGGCGCGAGAGCGGATACGAGCCGTCGGCGATCGTCGCTGCGGACGGAGCAACACAGCCGTTCCCGGCGTCGATGGCGACGACCTGCGGGTTCGACTGAATGCCGGTGTTCTGATAATCGAGCCAGCTCATGTAAGTCATCGCGCCTTCGACGTTGCCGATGGCATCGGCGCGATACGCCACGCTGGTCTTGGTTTCGGTGAAGTCTTCACGGGTCGGTTCTTCAGTGCCGGTCGAGAGGATCATCAGTAGGTCGCCGAAACGGTCGCCCACCGGCGGCGCGATCAGCGTGATCGGCAGGTCGGGGAAGTCCGGATTGACCTGATTCCAGTTCGTGACGGTCTTTTCCGACGCGGCGCTCCAGACGGTCGCCAGTTCGTCGGTGGTCAGGCAGGTCAGGAAATCGCCACTGCCGAGGATCACGACACCTTGACTACCGAGATCGAACGTCTGGGTGGGAATATTGTTGGCGGCGCAGTTGTTCTGCTCGTCGTCGCTGAGATCGCGGAAGGCGGTGATCAGATCGACGCTGCCATTGCAGAGTTGACGCGCGCCATCCACCTCGCCAAGATAGGTTTGATTGACGGTTACACCGGCGTACTGCTGGACGAAAGCGCCGGTGAGCGTTTTCAGATAGTCTGCGCCGGTTGCCGCACCGGCGATGTTGATCGTGCCGACGAGGTTGTCGGGGATGTTGAAGGCGGTCACGTCCTTGCTAAATTGGCGTCCCGTCAGCCCGCCGTCAAGGATCTGGCGGTCGGTGGCGAGCGTGTCAGCGGAGGCGGGCACGAAGCCCAGATCGCTGACAGTCGTGGCGCTGGCGTCGGCAAATGCCGCGTCGAACAGCGGCTGAGCAGCGCTCAGTTTGGCGGCGTTGAGGTAGGCATACAGCGTGTAGGCGCCTTCATAGGTGCGTCCCGCTGCATCTTCGGCGGAGGGGCTGGCGCAGCCCGCGCTGGTCGTGTTGAGGTCAAGGATGCTGACCTGACTGCCCGCAGCTTGCGCATCGGGTAGGCTGACGACGCCGATTGCGCCGGGGGTGCTGCTCACCGCAGCAATGACCGCTTGGTCGTCGGCGACGGAGGTCAGATCCGGGCGCAGCCCGACGCCTTCGACAAGGCTGTCGAGCAGAGCGAAGGGTGTGGTATTGTCAGGCGGTACAACCAGACTCAGCGGGATGTCCGCGCTTGCCGGGTCGACTTCGTTCCAATTGGTCGCGGTGCTGCTGGGTGCAAACAGCAGGTTCAACTGGTCGGTGGTCAAACACTGCCCGAAGTCACTCGACGGATTGGCGACCACTGCCATGATGTCATAACCGAGTTGAAATTCGAGGAAGCTGACGCCACTGCTGTTACAGGCGCTTTCTTCGTCGGCGCTGATGGCGCGCGGCGCGGTGGTCAGGTCGGCTTGACCGGCGCAAAACGCAGCGAAACCACTATTGGTGCCGGTGATGTTGAGGTCAATTGGCACGAAAGTCTGGCTGGAGAACGCCTGAATCAGCGGTGCGGGGATGCCCGAACCGACGACCGTAATCGGGGTTGCATCTTGTGCAAAAAGCATTATCGGGTTAATAACGAGCGCAATTAGGATGAGCATCCCAACTCGACGTTGGAGAGAACTCATAGTTGGTGCTCCTTAGTCAACGGATGGCGTATAATAGGTGACATTGTACCTTTATGCACTTAATTGTCCAGTCAGACTTTCGCAGGACGACGCCTGATGCTTAGCGATCAACCGACGCTTTACGAACTCGTCGGCGGCGAATTGACCTTTCGCCAGCTCGTCGATGCTTTCTACACGCGCGTCGAAGCCGACCCGGAACTGCGTCCGATTTTCCCGGTTGATCTGGAAGCCGGGAAGTATGCTCAGTTTCTATTTCTGTCTCAGTTCTTCGGGGGACCGACGACCTATTCCGAGGAGCGTGGACACCCACGCCTGCGGATGCGGCACGATCCCTTCGTGATCGACCAACACGCGCGCGATCTCTGGTTGGGGCACATGATCGCGGCGATTGATGAAGTGGGCATCGACGAGCCGATGCGCAGCGTGATGGTTGATTACTTCGTTCGCGCCTCGACACACATGATCAACAAGGATGGATAGCTGATGAGCCAGCCCGCCCAATCGCGCCCGGCTTCGGAACGCCTGATCGACTGGGTTGTTCGTTCGTCTCGCTTGCTGCGGATTGCCCTCGCGGCGCTTTTTGCTGTAGCACTGACCTTAGTGCTGACTCCGCTGGTCGACCGGGTCTATTTGCAATACTTCTTCGACGCCAGCACCCGGATCATCCCGGCGTTGATTTCGACGATCGCCGGGCTGATCTTCTATGGCGTGGGCTGGCGACTGATCGTTGGCTATGTGGGCGAGCAGCCAGCGGCGCGTCCGGCGATTCTATGGTACGTGAGCATTGGCACGGCGCTGTGCGCGATCGTCGTCGTCTTGCTCGTGATTGGCGCTATAACCGGCACAATGGAGTAGACAATGCAGTTTCGCTGGTGGGGACTGGGCTTGCTTGGACTAGCCTTATTACTGGGGGCGTGTGGTGCTCAGCCGCAGGCGGCGGCGACGCCGGTGCCATCATCGACGGCAGTACCGGCGGCTACGGTGACGCAAACGCCGACGACCGCACCGACGTGGACGCCCTTCGTGCTGCCGCCGACATGGACGCCGCTGGTCTCGGATACGCCGACGATCACGCCGACGCCGACGGTTACGTTGACACCTTCACAGACTTTTACGCCGACGCCGACTCCGACGATCACACTGACGCCGTCGCTGACCTATACCCCGACGCCCGATCTCACCGACGCGGCGTTACTGGCGGCGCCGCTCGCGCCGGAATGCGCCAACTTCGCCGCCGATGCCGAACGCAATCAGCGCGAATTCCGCTACGGCACCAGTCCGACTGTCTACTGGACGCCGGTCGAGAACTCGGCAGCATACCTCGTGCGGCTCTACGACCGCAATCTGGTCACGCTCGTGCAGGTGACAACGAGCGACACGTCCTACACGTTTGATGCTAGCCTGTTCGATCCACTGGGCATTTATTCGTGGGACGTCACGCCGGTGGACGTTGACGGGCTGCAAATGTGTCCGGTGCGCGGTGCGTCATTGATCCCCACGTCGTAAAACGTAGGTTTCGAAGGCTTCCGCTGTCCAAGGTAGGGCAGGCTTGAAAAACTGCTCGTAGATCGCCTCGGCATAGACGCGAATCTCGTATTGGGCGTCGGGAGCCATCCGCAGCCGAATCCAGTTCATCAGGTTGTGAGCGTCCACGCTGATCACCCACGTGTAGTAGACGCTGAAACCGGGCAGAAACAGCCGCGCCATCTCTTTCGAGACGCCCGCGTCGAGCGCTTCGCGGTAGAGGTCAAAGCCGCGATTGTAGTGCTCGATCAGCTTTTCGGTCAGTTCGACGCTGGTTTCCGGGTCGATTTCGCCTTCGCTGGCTTGCTTGTTGCTCTGTGACTGCTGACGCCACGTTTCCGGGACGTAAAAATCGTCTTCCTCGAACGGAGTGTAACGCCCTGACTGCGCGTTGGCGGATTGGTAGTGAAAGGTGCGGTGCCGCACCCACTGCCAGTACGTCACCAGCGGCGCGCGCACGCGCCACTTGAAATGCACCATCTCGAAGGGGCTGGTATGCTGATGGCGCATGAGGTAAAAGAGCAGCTTCTTGTCGGCTTCGTCGCCCTTGCTTTCGCCGAGAAAGCTGACCCGGGCGGCGTTGACGATGGCGAGATCGCCGGAGACGCCGGTTGCCGGGTGCGGCATCATGTCGAGCAGCTCGACGTAGCCTTTGTCAAGGACGGGCACGTGCTTTCCGATCAGGTTGTTGTCCACAGCCAGCCTTTCGGGGTTACGAGTGATTAGTTATTAGTTGTTGGTTCTTAGCTCTCAGCGATCTTTGGCTGCGCTCACCTGAAAAGCCGCAGTATCTTTACTAAGAACTAAGAACCAACTACTAACAACTGTTGTTAGACGAAATACTGCAACGCTCGCCGCATTCGTTCTTCGAAATTGTCCGGCGTGTCCGGCGGCAGCGAGTTCGAGCGCAGTCGATGCTTCGGCGATGCTGTAGCCGAAGGCGATCAGCGCGTCGAGCACGTCCTTGTTCACGTCGCTAACCGACCCGGCGCTGATCAAGCCGTCCGCGCCCTTGAGCTTGTCCTTCAACTCAAAAACGATCTTCTCTGCCATCTTTTTGCCGATGCCGGGGACGCGGGTCAGCAGTTCGGGCTGACCGCTGCTGACGGCATTGCGCAGGCTGTCGATGCTCATCGTGCCGAGCACTGCCAGCGCGAGCTTGGGTCCAACCCCGCTGACCGTGATCAGACGCTCGAACAGGTCGCGCTCGGCGAGGGTCGAAAAGCCATAGAGCGTGAGCGAATCCTCGCGGACGATCAACTGCGTGTGCAGGTGGATGCGTTCGCCCTCCAGCACGGCGACCGTGTTGCGCGGGACGAACACGTTGAAGCCGACGCCGCCCACCACGATCACAAGGTGATCAGCGTAGGCAGCGGCAACCGTTCCCTCGATGCTGGCAATCATCTTCTACTCAGTCGTATATGTCGGCGTAACTGGAATTATGAATGTCCGTGATGGCGATGGCAAGCGCGTCAGCAGCGTCGTCCGGGCGCGGGATAGTGTCGAGACCGAGCAGCAGCTTGACCATCTCCTGCATCTGTGGCTTTTTGGCGTTGCCGTAGCCGGAGATCGACTGCTTGATATAGCTCGGCTTATACTCCTGAATCGGCAGCCCTGCCTGAATTAACGCTAACAAGATCACGCCGCGCCCCTGTGCAACCGTGATCGCGGTCGTGATGTTTCTGCCAAAAAACAGATTCTCGACGGCTGCCCGCTCCGGTTGATGTTGGTGGATCAGTGCCGTCAGGTCGTTGAAAATGATCGCCAAGCGATCCGGCATCGCCAGTGTCGGCGGCGTCGTGATCACGCCGTAATCGACGGCTTGCAGCGAACCATCATTCAACTCGCGCACGAAGCCATAGCCAACCGTCGCTGTACCCGGATCAATGCCGAGAGCCAGCATTACGCTGTCTCGAAAGCGTCCAACGCTTCGTCGGTGATCAGCAGGTTCGAGGCGACCGACTGAACGTCGTCGAGGTCTTCGAGTTCGTTCATCAGGCGCAGGTTCTGCATCGCCTTTTCAATGCTGACTTCGGTCTCGTTCTTGGCGATCCAGCGCAATTCGGATTCGGCAATTTCGTAACCACCGTCGCTGAGTGCCTGCTCCACCGCGCCGAACATTTCGCGCGGCGTATAGACGACCACCGTGCCGTCCTCGTTGACGACGTCTTCGGCACCGGCTTCAGCGGCGACCATGAACACTTCGTCGAAGTCCAGGTCTTCGCCTGCCAGTTCGATGTAGCCTTTTTGCTCGAACTGCCACGAGACCGACCCCGACGTCGCCATGCTGCCCCCGCCTTTGTTGAAGACGTTCTTGATTTGGGCGAGCGTGCGGTTCTTGTTGTCGGAGAGCGTATCGATGATGAACGCGACGCCGTCGAGACCGTAGCCCTCGAAGGTCATCTCTTCCATCTCGATACCGTCGAGCGTGCCCATGCCGCGCTGAATTGCCCGGTCGATGTTATCCTTGGGCATGTTTTCGGATTTGGCTTTGGCGACCGCCAGCTTGAGTTTCGGATTGGCGTCTTCGTCGCCGCCGCCGTCTTTGGCAGCGACGGTGATGTCGCGCGCGAGCCGGGTGAAGATTTTGCCGCGCTTGGCATCCTCAGCGCCTTTCTTGCGCTTAATGGTTGACCATTTGCTATGCCCAGACATAAAGCGAACTCCCTACAAACTGATTTTGTGCTTATTCTATGCTTGGTATTATACCTGAGGCGGCTCTCTGAGAGTAGTGGCAGGGCGAGATATGCTATAATCCTCGCGCTTCGTCGAATGGTTGAGGATGTCTCGTTTGGCTGAAATTCTGCCTAGATCAATGCCCCGTCAGGTCAATACGCAGCATCTTGCGTGGGGGGTCCTGCTGCTGTCTTTTGCCATCTTCTGCGCGATCCTCATTTCTGTTATTCTGGGCGCGAACTATTTCATCTTCCAATCGCGCGTGCAGCTCAGTGCTCAGATTCACGTGGCGCGCGGGACGGCAACGTGGACGGGTACGAACTTGACCGACACTGCCGTCAAGAGCGATCAGGTGATTACGCGGAGTTCGGTTGTTTCGACGGATCCACAGTCTCAGGCATCCGTTACCTTCTACGATCCTCAGCACAGTGACCGGTTAGTAGCAAATGTGACTCTGAAAAGCGGCTCCGGGCTGGCAGTGAGCGAGGATTCGCGCCCGCGCTTTGATTCGAGTCAGGATGCGTACTGGCTGGAGTTCGAGGAATTTTACGGCGAGGTTGATGTCTTTGTGCCCGATAATCTCGATCGTTCGCTGCTGATCAGCTTTGCGACGACCTTAGGTCCATCGGTCCGGCTGACGGCACCGGGACGTTATACGCTGAGCGCCAGTAATGCCCGGGTGCAGTTGGTCAATTACAGCGGCGAAGCGCTGCTGATGGCGGACAACCTCCGTAACCGGCTCGTGCCCGCCGGGCAGAGTGGCTCGATAAAGTCCGATGCCGCTAGTGACGATGACCAGTTCGTTCTTGCGCCCCTGACGACTCTGACGGGAGACACCAGTTTTAGCGCGGCAAATGTCATCGACTTTATCTCCAATGCGGATCAAGCGCAGCCGCAGGTCTGGCGCTGCCTCAACCTGCAGGAAGCCGATCCACCCGGATCGTTCAGTCTCGTGACCGAAGATGCGCGCCCAGCGGTGCGGCTGTTCCGCGACAACGGTGCGGAGTCACATGGTGAGACGCGCTGTTTGCAAGGGTTCGGTACCGGGACGGAAGGACTTGACGTTTCGCAGTATCAATCGGTCTCGATCCGCGCGACCTTCAAGATCGTCAGCCAATCGCTGAGCACCTGCGGCTTTGACGGCAGCGAGTGCCCGTTTATGCTGCGCATGGACTACTTCCCCGTCAGCGGCGGCGACGCCGTGAGCTGGTTTCACGGCTTCTACGAATACGTTGAGCCGAACCAGTTCTTGCCGCAGAGCTGCGCGAGCTGTAATGAGCAGCACGAGCAGATCAACCCCAATACTTGGTACACCTACGAGAGTCACAACCTGAAGGAGACCTTCGCGCCGGGGCGCGTGCCGCAGTCGATCCTCAATCTGCGCTTTTACGCCAGCGGTCACGAGTACGAGGTCTATGTCAGCGAGGTGGCACTGCTAGTCGATAACGCGGAGATCCCACTGGTTCTTGAAGGCGGCTAGAAGGTGATGCCGAGGTCGCGCAGGGACACCCAACCTTGATGACTGAGGATGATGTGGTCGAGCAGGGCGATGTCGAGCAGTCGTCCGGCGTTGGCGACCGACTGAGTCACTTCGACATCTTCGGGGGAGGGGGTAGGGTCGCCCGATGGGTGATTGTGGGCGAGGATAATTGCTGGGCTGTTGCGGATCAGCGCGTCGCGGAAGACCTCCGCGATTCGCAGTACCGATGTATTGACTGTGCCAATGTAGATGGTCTGGATGCCGATCACGCGCTGGGCTGAGTCGAGCAAGATTACCCGCACGTTCTCTTGGCGTAGAAAGCTCATGTCGCCGACGCAGCGAACGGCGTCGGCAGCCGTGAGGATCGTCGAGGGTTGTCCCCCATCGCCGACAAGCAAGCGCTTGCACAGTTCTTGCCCCGCGAGGATTTGGGCGAGGTGTGGTTCGGTTAAACCGGTGACTTGCCGTAGATCGGCAGCGCTGGCGTGGGCTAAACCGTGCAGCCCATTATTGGCTGCCAACATCCCCTCCGCCAGCTCCAGCACGTTTTCACCTGCCTCCTCAGCCACGAGAAGAACTGTCAACAACTCGGCGTCGGTCAGGGCGCTGCCGCCGTCAACGAGCAGTCGTTCCGCCGGTGCCGGAAGGGCGAGGCTGGAAGCAGGCGTGGTTAGATCTTTGTCACTCACAACTCACTCTTTTGTAACGCGAGCGATTATAATCGAGCCTATTCTACCCTAGAAGCCTGATTGCAGATGCTTAAGGGCGTGTTATACTGCAAGTGAGTCTCGTAAATTTCGGAGTCGGAAGCATGTTCAATCTCGCAGACGGGAGCGGCATATTCACCGGGGTGGTTGTCTACGGTGGCATGGTGCTGGCGGCGTTCTGGTTGGCGATTATCATCTGGACGTACCGCGATATGCACGCCCGCTCGCGCGACCTGCTGGCGCAGATCGTGGCGGCGCTGATGGTCGCGGTGTTGACCTTTCCGGGGCTGCTGATTTACCTCTTTCTTCGCCCGCGCGAAACTCTCTCCGAAGCCTACGAGCGTTCGCTCGAAGAAGAAGCCTTGCTCCAAGAGATCGAGGAAAAGCCAGTTTGTCCCGGTTGCAAGCAGCGCGTTCAAGCGGATTGGCAGGCGTGCCCGAACTGTCATACCCGCCTCAAACGCCCCTGCACCCGCTGCGGGCATATGCTCGACCTCGCGTGGGATTTGTGCCCCTACTGCGCGACGGCTGTCCCTAACCTCGGCGCAGATCGTCCGGTACATTCGCACACGCACGCGCGGCAGACAGCCAGCGCTAACGAAGACTTTGCGCCGGTGTCGAGTTACGGCAGCCGTGCCGCCCGCCAGAGTGAAACCCTCGAATTTGTCGACAACGACGAAACGTGACAAAGAATTGCTGAGTAATGAGTGCTGAGCAATGAGTGCTGAGTGCTGAGCAGAGGCAAGGACATTTGCGAGCGACATGATAAGCTCACAAGCATGAAAAAAGTCGGCGCAATCAATCGAATGCGCCGACTTTTCTTTTACTCAGCACTCATTGCTCGGCACTGCTTTTAGCGATATTCCAACTCGCCGGACTCGCCGACGGTGTGGACTTTGAGGAAATTGGTCTGCCCGCCGATGCCGAAGGGCACACCGGCGATGATCACGAGCACGTCGCCCGCCTCGACCAGTCGATTGTTGTGCGCGGCGCGCACCACGATGCCGATCATCTCGTCAATTGTGCTGAACTCCGGGACCAGCAGCGGGAACACCCCCCAGACCAGCGCCATTCGTTTGTAGGTCGTCTCGTTGGGCGTCACACAAATGATCGGCGTGTTCGGGCGATTCTTAGCGACGCGCCGGGTCGTATAACCACTCATGGTCGAGGTGACGATCGCCTTGCAGTTCAGCGTCTCGGCGATCTCGGTGGTCGCTTGGCTTAGCGCGTCGGAGACAGCTTCGTGCCCTTCAGCGCTGGAAGTGATAATGCCGCGATCGCCCCCGTTGCTCGGCTGAGAAATGTTCTGCTCGGCGATGGCGGCAATGTTGACCATCGTCTCGACGGCACGAGCAGGATACATCCCGCTCGCCGTTTCGTTACTGAGCATGACCGCGTCCGTCCCGTCGAGGATCGCGTTGTAGACGTCGCTCGCTTCGGCGCGGGTCGGACGCGGATTGTCCACCATCGAGTTGAGCATCTGTGTCGCCGTGATCACCGGTTTGGCGGCAGCGTTGCACAGACGGATAATCCGCTTTTGGTGGAACGGGACTTCTTCGGCGGGGGTTTCGACGCCGAGGTCGCCGCGCGCCACCATGATCGCGTCGCTCGCTTCGACAATTTGCTCGATGTTTTCGAGTGCCTCGTGCTTTTCGATCTTGGAGCAAATGGCAGCGTTGCCACCGAGGTGCCGGATCAACCAGCGCATTTCGCGCACGTCGTCCTCCGAGCGCACGAACGACATGGCGATGTACTCGGTGTTCTTGGAAAGCGCGAACTCGACGTCAGCGCGGTCTTTTTCGGTGATCGCGGAGAGGGTCAGGCGTGCATTAGGAGCCATTACCCCCTTGCGCGAGGTGAGTTCGCCGGGGACGACGACCTCACAAATCAGCGAGCGTCCCGTCGTTGCTTTGACCGTGAATTCTAGCTTACCGTCATCAAGGAGAAGCTGCATCCCTGCGGAGATGTCGCGGACGAACTCAGGGTGCGGAAGCTGAACGACGTTGTTCGAGCCGTCGGCTTCATCCAGCGTCAGCGTGATCTTGTCGCCGATGCTGAGGTGAATCGGCTCGTTCTTGATCAAGCCGATGCGAATCTTGGGTCCCTGAATGTCACAAAGGATGGCGACGGTTGCGCCCTCCTCGTAAGCGATGCGGCGCACGTCGTCGATGGCTTTGCTGTGAGTTTCGTGATCGCCATGCGAAAAATTGATGCGCGCCACGTCCAGCCCGGTTCGAATCATCTGGCGTAGAGTTTCCTCGTCGTTCGATGTTGGTCCAATCGTCGCGACGATTTTTGTGCGCTTCCCGTTGATGCGGTTACTGATCAAAGTCAAACCTTTCCGCCTAGAGATCGAGGTTGAGATTAGTGAAAGCCGCAAAGCCGGCATAAGTCGCCGCGCTGCCGAGTTCTTCCTCGATCCGCAGCAGTTGGTTGTACTTGGCGATCCGGTCGGTACGGGCGGGTGCGCCGGTCTTGATCTGTCCGGCGTTCATAGCCACGGCGAGGTCGGAGATGGTCGTGTCCTCGGTCTCACCACTGCGATGGCTGGTGACGACGGTCATGCCGTGCCGCTGGCTCAACTGCGCGGCGGCGAGCGCCTCGGTCAGTGAACCGATCTGGTTGACCTTGAACAGCAGGCTGGTCGCGGCTTTCTCCTTGATCGCGCGGCGCACCTTTTCGACGTTGGTTACGAGCAGGTCGTCGCCGACGATTTGGACGCGATCGCCGATTTTTGCGACGAGTTTCGTCCAGTTTTCCCAGTCGTTTTCCGATAGACCGTCTTCGAGCGAGATAATCGGGTAACGGGAAGTCCAGTCCGCCCAGAACTCGACCATTTCTTCACCGGAGAGCACGCGCCCCTCGATGTCGAGATGATACTTGCCGTCGCGGTAGATTTCCGAGGCTGCCGGGTCGAGCGCGATACGAATCTGATCGCCGGGGGTGTAACCTGCCTTGGTGATGGCTTCCATGATCACGTCGAGCGCGGCTTGGTTCGAACCGAGGCTGGGCGCGAAACCGCCCTCATCGCCGACAGTGGTCGAGTGACCGGCTTTGTGCAGGATGCCCTTGAGTGCCTGATAGACTTCGACACCCCACTGGAGCGCTTCACGGAAGCTGCTCGCGCCGACCGGCATCACCATGAATTCTTGGAAGTCGGTGCTGTTGGCGGCGTGCTTGCCACCGTTCATGATGTTCATCATCGGGACGGGCAGGACGTGGGCGTGAATGCCGCCGACGTAGGCGTAGAGCGGCAGACCGACCGAGTTCGCGGCGGCTTTGGCGACCGCCATCGAGACGCCGAGGATCGCGTTCGCGCCGAGGTTGCTCTTGGTCGGCGTGCCGTCGAGTTCGATCATGCGCTGATCGACTTCGGTCTGGTTGAGGGCGTACATGCCTTGCAGGGCTTCGGCGAGCGGACCGTTGACCGCCTGCACTGCCCGCAGTACACCCTTACCCCCGAAGCGACTCTTATCGCCGTCGCGGAGTTCAAGCGCTTCGTATTCGCCGGTCGAAGCGCCGCTAGGGACAATCGCGCGACCGAAGCCGCCGTCGACGAGGGTAACTTCGACCTCGACGGTCGGGTTGCCACGCGAGTCAAGGACTTCGCGTGCATGAATCTGTTCGATGATAGACATGATGTTGCTTTCTCCTATCGCACAACAAAGAAACCCCGATACCAATTCGGAGTTGAAAAGACAAACTGAGTCAGAGGGCTTTCACCCCCCCTATATTACCGCGTCTTTGTTAAAACGCATGTCGAAATCGCCCGAAGCTTACGGCTGACATAAGCGATGTACTCGGGTAAAATGAACGAAAATACGTCACGTCAACTGAAAGGCTCTCCCAGATGATCGCGCAGCGCTCGGTCTATCTCGATCATTCTGCTTCAACACCGACTGATCCGCGCGTGCTGGCAGCGATGCTGCCCTACTTCAGCGAAGTCTACGGCAACGGGTCGTCGGCGCACCGTTTCGGGCGGCGGGCTGAGCAGGCGATCGAAGACGCCCGTGAAAGTATAGCGCGGAACCTGAACTGTAATCCAGATGAAATCGTCTTCACCGGCGGCGGGACGGAGAGTGACAATCTCGCGCTGCGGGGCGTGGCATGGGCGCAGCGCGCTAAGGGCAAGCACCTGATCACGACGCCGGTTGAGCACAGCGCCGTCCTGCGCACGACCGCTCAGCTTGCCGACGTGATGGGTTTCGAGCGGACGGTGCTGCCGGTCGATCACGCTGGCGTGGTCGATGTGGAGGATTTCGCGGCGGCGATTCGTGTCGATAGTACCCTCGCCAGCGTGATGTATGTCAACAACGAAGTTGGTACGATTGAGCCGATCCCGCAGTTGGCGGCGCAAGCTCACGCTCGCGGAGTGATCTTCCACACCGATGCGGTGCAGGCGGCAGGGCAGTTGAGCCTCGACGTGCAGGCGCTCGGTGTCGATCTGCTTAGTATCTCGGCGCACAAATTCTATGGACCGAAGGGCGTCGGCGCGCTCTACGTCCGCGACGGCATCGATCTCGTTCCCAGCCAGAGCGGAGGCAGTCACGAGCGCGACCGTCGCGCCGGGACGCTCAACACGCCGGGGATCGTCGGGATGGCGAAAGCGCTTGAACTGGCTTACGCGGAATTCGACGCGCACACGAGCCATTATCGAACGCTGCGCGATCAGTTGATCGACGGCGTGCTGAGCCGCGTACCGGGCGCGCAGTTGACCGGACATCCCGAACAGCGCTTACCGTCGCACGCCAGCTTCGTGATCGACGGTATCGACGGCAACATGCTGCTGATGCACCTCGACCTCAAGGGCGTGGCGGCGAGCAGCGCCTCAGCTTGCAAGACCGGGAACCCTGAGCCGTCCGGTGTGCTGTTGGCGCTGGGCTATCCGCCGGAAATCGCGTTGGGGAGCATTCGCTTGACGGTGGGGCGGCAGACGACCGCCGACGACGTCGACTACGCCGTCGAAACACTCGCCGCGACGGTGGAAAAGCTGCATCAACTGAAGTTTACTAGTCGGTAGTAGGGGCGAGGCATGCCTCGCCCCTACGCGGCAGATCGATAGTTGGACGAGGGTTTTATTGTGAGCATGAATGACAACGCAAATACGCGCGTCGTCGTGGCGATGAGCGGCGGCGTCGATAGCTCGGTGGCGGCGGCGCTGCTGGTCGAGCGCGGCTACGACGTGATCGGCATGATGATGCGGCTGTGGTCGGAAGAAACGGTCGCGGGCGGGGCGCACAATCGCTGCTGCACGCCGGATCAGATGAGCGACGCCCGCCGGATCGCCGACAAGCTCGGCATCCCGTTCTACGTGCTGGACACAAAAGAAGTCTTTCGCAACACGATTGTCGATTACTTCATCGACCAGCACCGGCAGGGCTTCACGCCCAATCCGTGCATCGAGTGCAACCGGCACATCCGTTTTGACTTTCTGCTCAAGAACGCGCTGGCACTGGACGCCGATTACTTGGCGACCGGACACTATGCCCGCGTCGCGCAGGATGAAAACGGACGCTTTCTGCTCAAGAAGGGGCTGGACGATCACAAGGATCAGAGCTACGTCCTCAGTGTGATGGGGCAGGCGCAGTTGAGCCACACGCTGTTTCCGGTCGGCGAGTACGCCAAGCCGGAAGTCCGCCAGATCGCGGCGCGTTTCGGCTTGCCGACCGCCAGCAAGAAGGATAGTCAGGACTTGTGCTTCTTGGGCGACGGCGACTATCGGCGCTTTCTGCGCGAGCACGCACCGGAGACAATGAACGTCGGACCGATTGTCCGCCGGGATGGTGAAATCATCGGCGAGCACAGCGGCTTGGCGAATTACACCATCGGTCAGCGCAAGGGACTCGGCATCACCAGCGCCGAGCCGATGTACGTGATCGGCATGAATCCGGTGCGCAACGCGCTGATCGTGGGGCTGGCGAGCGAACTCGGCGGCAGCGAACTGACGGCGCAGCGCGTCAATTGGGTGAGCGGGTCAGCGCCGGACGCGCCGTTTAGGGCTGAGGTCAAGATTCGCTACAAGGCGCAGCCGGTCGCGGCGACGATCACGCCGCTGGCGGATGCGCGGATGCACATTGCCTTTGACGCGCCGCTGCGCGACATCACGCCGGGACAGGGCGCGATTGTCTACGACGGCGACGTGTGTCTCGGCGGCGGCATCATCGAGCGACAGGCGCAAGTGGAAGATTAGTAGTTGTTCGGGCGCACCTATGTGTGCGCCCAACGAGAGGGCAGACACGCAGGTCTGCCGCTACAGATTACATCGGTTGCAAGAGGACGTGCGTTACCTCGGTGCTGAACAGCAGCATGATGATGGTCGCGATCACGATGTACTGCCCATAGGGGAGCGGTGTAAATAGGCTGTAGCGGTTGCCGGTCAGCCAGCGACCGACGATCCACGCGACCGCGCCCAAAGCGCCCAGAAAGACCGTCAGGAAGATCGCCGGGATCAGCGGCTGCCAACCGAGAATCAAGCCCGCTAAGGTGATCAGCATGACGTCGCCGTAACCGAAGGCGACCTCGTCGGTGGAGTATCCGCGCGTTTTTGACATGACGTAGATGAACAGAAATCCACCGATATACATCAGGAAGAAGATCCCGAACCCGACGCCCGCGCCGATCAATGCTTGCGTCAAATCCGCGCCGTAATTCGTCACGGCAGCGTCGATCAGGGCGATCACCGCTGCGGGGATGATGACCACGAAAAGGATCAAGCGGTGTTCAAGGTCAATCACCGTGATCAGCGTGAAGATCGCCATGTAGATCAGCCAGAAAGTCAACTGCAGCGGCGTCATGCCGGGATCATCGCTGGTGGCGAGGATCGTAAGCACCATCAACCCGGCGCTGAGCAGCTCGGTCAAAGGATAACGCCAGCTGAGTTGTTCCCCGCTCGCCGACGTGCGCCCGCCGAACAGAAACGCTGTGATCCCCAGCCACGCGACCGGCGGACGGGGCGTGCCATCGGCGTAGCGGGGTGGAAAACGAAGCGGGCGTTTGTTTGGCAAGTCGTCGGCGAGGATGTTAATCACCCCACCGGCGGCGATACCGACGAGCGTGACGAGCAGGATGTTGAGCAGCAGCATGGAACGGACTCCGGTTAGCGCGGGATAACAGGTGCCGGTGGCAGCAAAGTCAACGATACCACGATCAGCAGCGCAAAAGCGATAAGAACGCTGATCAAGATAGCGGTCCTTTGCGCGGTTGAAGTCGAGGTCGTCGCTGGTGGTGGTTCGTCGCCGATGTGCAGGTCGACCGGCGTCACTTGTCCCGGATGCAACAGCCACGCCGCGAGGCGCGGATCGTTGTGCTTGAGTCCGACGATCAGGTAAGGCGTATTGGGGTAGGTGGCTTGGCGCTGATCGGTTGGCGAGGGGATTGGGTCGCTGACCGGATGTGAGTGGTAGAAGGCGATCAGCTCTAGCCCGCGTGACTGAATGCTCATGAGCGCGGCGGCGAGGGCGCGCTCGTCCATGTAATAACTGTGCCGTGGTTGGGCGGCGGCGTTCGGGATCGGAATGATCTCGGCGGCGCGATCGCCGCGCCCGGCGACGATGCCGCAGGCTTCATTCGGCTGTTCAGCGCGTGCGTGGGCGATAATTTGCTGCGCCTGCGCCGTGCTCAGCCACATCATTCCACCGCTTCGGGGACGCTGAACTCGACGACTTGGCGATCCTGCGGCGGGTTGCGGGTCTCGTAAAACAGTTCAGCAGTCAGGGTGTACTCACCTGCCGGATCGTCCAGCCCACGCAGATGGATCGTGAACTCCATGTCGTGGTGCATGGTCTCGATGATGCTCAGTTCGGCGGCAATTTTGCCGGATGCGGTGCGCGCAGTCAGCAGCAAATTGGGGCGTTCCTGAAACAGCGTTACGCGAATGTGGACAAACACGCGAAAGCGATCCGGGTAGACGACGGTTTCGAGGGCTTCGATCTTGACCTGATCGGGTGGCTGGGGCGCTTGATCGCCCTCGTAGAAATTGATGTCCATCGCGTTTCTATCCGTTCGCTTGCAACTGTTGGAGCGCTTGCCATGCCGCGTCAAAACCGTCTGCCGGGACGAGCAGGTGATCGCGGCTGAACGCCGACAGCGGCAGAATTGGCACGCCCGCTTGGGCGAGCGCGGCGGCAATCGCTGCCATGAATCCGGTCAGCGTGGGTTCGAGTTCAAGGTCAAAGGTGATCAAGCGGTAGTCGGTGTCGCCCAGCCGGTGATCGAGCAGCCGTGCGGCAAAATCCTCGACTGCATCGGCGGGAATGATCAGCGTAACCTCGTCCTTGTCAACGATCAGCGTGCTGAACGGCTCGCTCAACTGCGCCAAGACACCCGCCGCCGCCGTGATCGCATTGGGCGGCAGGTGAATCAAACTGTAAAGCGTGTCGTCGGTGATGAATTTCCCTTGCTGAAGGGCTTGGGCAGCGGTCTGCGCCATCGGCGGCTCACTTATTCGTCAAATTGATAAGTCGCTTCAGCATAATACCGAACCTGTCGATTTGCCAGCTTATTTTGCAGCCATGTGAGCAGATCGACATTCTTTTGTTCCAGTGACACGTCGGGATCGCGCAGGCGGTCGAGCGGGTAATTGACGCGGATCGCCCGTCCCTGCACGATGTGACGGCTGATCCCCGGCGGCAGATAGGCGCATTCCTGCGCGGCAGCGATGATGTCGTCCGGCGTATAGATCGGGAAAGTCACCAGCGCCAGCGCGTCCGGGAATAACTGCCAGATTTCCGCCGGATCGGTCAAGGGCGTGCGGTGCAGGTGAGCATTACGCTGGTAGACGGCGACGATCCGCCGCAGCGCCGCGCTGCGCATCTGCGTGGTGTTGGCAGGCGCGCAGATCGTCAGCAGCCCGTCGTCGCGGAGGTTCAACTGCGCGACGCCTGCGTCGTCAGTGCCGTTGCACAAGGTAATTTCGGGTATTTGGCGCAATTGTTGGATAAACTGGTCGGCGCTCCAGTCCGAGACGACGTGCTGCCAGTTGCTGAGCTGAACCAATCCGCTCCCATAGGTGGCGACTTGAACCAGCACGTGGGGATAGCCTAACTCGGCAAGCGCGTAGACGCGGTTCGCACCGTCGAGGATGACGTAATTCTCGGCGTCAATCGGCGCGACCAGCGGCGGGTTGATCATCATCGTCTCGCTGCGGATGCGTGCGACCAGCGGCTGCGAGCGCTGGCTGTCGTGTTCTTCATGAGGAAGCAATGACTTGACCGGGACAATCCGCAAGTCGGGCATGGGAACGCTGTTCCGTTCCAAGTCGGTCATGAAATGGAAACTCGCTCTACTGGATAAGATTTATCGCTTAGCTTAACATGGCGAAGCGAGCGCATCAATGTGGAGATCGTGCAGTTTATACGGATATATTCTCGTAGCGAATTAGAGGGTTTGTACATGGGTGCTCACGAACAGGGCGCAAATGCGACCGCCAATCGCTGGTTGACCATTCCGCGCGCATTGTGCTTCATCAGCAACGGCGACGATCTACTGCTGCTCAAGCACGCGGCGACCAAGCGCGTGTTCCCAAACCGCTATAATGGCGTTGGCGGGCACATCGAACGCGACGAAGACCCGCTGACCGGCGCGCGGCGCGAGATCAAAGAGGAAACCGGGCTGGACGTGCGCGACGTCTGCTTGCGGGCGGTCTATAATATTGATGCCGGTGCTGAAACCGGGATCATCGTGTTCGTGTTCACGGCGGTCAGCGACAGCCGTGAGGTCGTCGAAGACCGTGAGGGATCGCTGCATTGGGTCGCTCGGCGTGATCTGTATACCTACGATCTGGTCGAGGACTTGCCGATACTACTGCCGCGCATTCTGGCGCTGCAGCCGACTGATCCGCCGCTGTTTGTTCATGTGAGCTACGACGAACACGACGCGCTGCAAATGCGTTTCGCCGAGTAGAAATGGCTTTTTGTGACTGAAGCAACCATTACGCCGGAGCCGACTCCGGCTCCGCCGCGGCGCAGCCCGATCCGCCGAATTGGGTGCGGCTGTTTGCTGATCGGCTGGTTTGTGATTCTGCTGCTGCCCTGCGCGTTGATCGTGCTGGCGGTGCAGCAGCAAATCGTAATCTCGACCGGCAGCGCGCCGGGGCAGGAAACGCGCATCTGGCTGATTAGCGAGCCGACCGAACGCGGCTTCGGCATTTCGACCGCCTCCGCCCGGCAAACTGGCGACGACACCCTGTGCGTGCAGACGAACGTGCGCTTCTTGTTGTGGGCGGGGCAGGCGGATCCGCTCAGCTACTGCGAGTGTTATGCCCGCACGAATGCCGGTGACCCGTGGACGCTGACCGGCAGCAGCGAAGACACCTGTTCAGGGTGAGCGCAGACGATGGACATTCTCCAACAGCTTAACATCAGCGGCGAGACGGCAACGCTTTTAGCGATTGGCTTATGCGTGCTCTGTATCGTCGGACCGCTGCTGCTTTCCGGGCTGCACATCATCGCCGCGATTGTGGGCGCGATCACCCACCTGATCGCGGTCGTGCTGCACGTGATTGGCGGTGGTCCACAGGCGTGGTGTGGTTGTCTGGTGCTGATTGGCGGCTGCGGATTCGTCGCCTTCGTCGTCTGGCTGATTGCGACCGGGTTGTCATCGTGCTCAACCAACCCGACGAATTTCTGCGCGCTGTTCGGACGCTAGCGCAGTAGATCGACCAAATCGTCGGGGGATTCGGCAACGATGACGCCTGCCATGCGGAGTGCTTCGATTTTGGCGGCAGCGGCGGTTTCACCCTCGATGATGATCGCTCCGGCGTGTCCCATGCGCGTTCGCTGGGGCGCGCTGCTGCCGACGATCGTGGCATAGACTGGCTTGGTCATGCGCGCTTGGATGAAATTCGCGGCGGCGACCTCCGCGCGCCCGCCGATTTCGCCGATCAGGAGCACGCGCCGGGTATCGGGATCGTCTTCGAACATCTCCAGCACGTCGACGAAGCTGGTGCCGATAATCGGGTCGCCGCCGATGCCGACAATCGTCGACTGTCCGATTCCCGCGTGTGTCATCTGCTGCACGACGTCGTAAGTCAGCGTGCCGCTGCGCGAGACGACGCCCACGTCGCCCGCTTTAGCGATGAAGCTGGGAATGATGCCGACTTTCGAGCGCGCCGGAGTCAGCACGCCGGGGCAGTTCGGTCCGATGAGGCGGCTGTCGCGATGCTGCTGAAGATATGAGTAAATCTTCATCATGTCGAGCAGCGGGATGCCCTCGGTCACGCAGACGATCAGCGGCATGTGGGCGTCAATCGCCTCATAGATCGCATCCGGGGCAAACGGCGCATTCACGTAAATGATGGTCGCATTGGCGCCGGTCGCCTCGACCGCCGTGAGCACGCTGTCAAAAACCGGCTTGCCATTGACCCACTCGCCGCCTTTGCCGGGAGTTACGCCACCGACGACCTGCGTCCCGTAAGCGAGCATCTGGGCGGTATGGAATTGACCTTCGCGCCCGGTGATTCCCTGCACAATCAGGCGGGTCTCTTCATCGACCAGTATTGACATGACTGAGTCCTTTAGCGGCTGCCGCGATAACTTTTTCGACCGCCTCGGTTGTGCTGGATGTGGCAATCGTCAGCGGCACGCCGGCGTCTTTGAGCACTTGGCGTCCTTGCTCCGCTGCTTGCCCGGCGAGCCGGATCACGACCGGGACGGCGGGTTCGACCGCTTCCAGCGCGCCGATCAGCTCAGTGGCTACCTGATCGCAGAGTGCCTTGTCGGTGAAGATGTTGAACAAGATCGCATCGGCAGCCGGGAGAATGAGGTGCAGCGCCGTGACGATCTTCTCGCGCTGGATGTCGCTGCCGAGGTCGAGCAAGCCCGATCCGGGTGTGGCGTGACGCGCGAGGAGATCGAGTGTTGCCATGCCCAGACCGGCACCGCTGACGATGCAGCCGATTTTGCCGTCGAGCCGCACGTAGCTGATTCCGGCGGTGCGTGCCAAGACGGTCGTCTCGTGCTCGGCTTTGACGTCACGCAGTGCGGCGAGTTCCGGCTGGCGAAAGAGGGCGTTGTCGTCGATGACCAGCTTGCCACCAAGCGTCAAAAACTTGTGATCGCGGGTGAGCGCCAGCGGGTTGATCTCCGCACGGGTGGCGTCGCAGGCGAGGCAGCAGCGGTAGAGATTCTGCGTGATCTCGGTGAAGGTCTTCCAATGCTCGCGAGGTAGGTTGATCCCGTTGGCGAGATTGCGCGCTTGAAAATCATGGACGCCGAGAAACGGATTGATCGTCTCGCGGATGACCGTTTCAGGATGATCCTGCTCGATGCGGTGGAATTCGCGCCCGCCTTCAGTCGAGGCGATCATGGTCAGTTCGCTGCCGCGATCGCCGTAGATGCCGAGGAAGTATTCGGCTTCGACGTCAGCGGCTGGCTCGATCAGGATCGTGCGCACGCGTACCCCGCCGATCGTCATGGCGAGAATATCTTGCGCGACGTGTTCCGCCGCATCGGGATCGGCTGCGGGGCGAAAAATCCGTTGGTTGTCGAATGCCTGCGCGTTAACTACGACCGGTACGCCGAAGGCTTGAGCGATGTCACGCGCCTCCTGCGCTGTCGTCGCGGTTCGTCCCTGCAAGGTCTGAATGCCGAACCGCGCGAAGTACTGCTTCGATTGGTACTCGTGAAGGTACATTGCACCTGCTGCGTTTAAAGGATTTCGATCTCTTGATTCACAATTTGAGCATCCGGGTAGTTGGCTTCGATCCAGTTCAAAATATTGCTGATCGTTTCGTTGGCGTGCCGGGTTCCGGTGGTCACGACGGTGAAGGCGATGACGCTGGACTGCAAGGCATCGTGGTAATCGACCTCGGCAGTCGAGATATTGAACGTATTGTGCAGCCGCGCCAACAGCGACTTTAGGATGCTGCGTTTTTCTTTTAGGCTGCCGACGCCCGGTAGATCGAATTCTAGCGTACACAAACCGATGATGATGGTAGGCATAAGCGTGTCGTGTCGATAAACGTCGCGGCTAGTATAAAACAAAAATCGCGGACTTACATCCGCCGAAACATGATAATGTCTAGGATAATGTTTTATGGACATGATTTTAAATTTCGTGGTAGACTGACGGCAGAATTATCAGCTACGGAAAGCGTAATCATGCAGCGCCGGGTCGTGTGCATCGAAGACGATATTGAGATGATCGAACTCGTCAGCCTGATCGTCGAGCGCGAGGGGATGGAGTTCATCGGTGCTGAGGGCGGTGCGAGCGGCTTGGAGACGGTGAGGCGCGTTAAGCCGGATCTCGTGCTGCTTGACCTGATGATGCCTGACGTCGATGGCTGGCAGGTCTACGATGCGCTGCAAGCGGACCCGGAAACTCGCCAAATTCCGATCATCATTGTGACGGCACGCGGTCAGCTTGATCGGCGGGTGATGGAAATGCACGCTTCCAATGCAGAAAACCTCGTCTCAAAACCCTTTGGTCCGGCGGATTTGGTCAGCGCCATGGAACGCGTGTTGGCGAAGCCGTCATCCTAGGCTAAATGGCAAGGGACAGGACTTATTTGCTGCCTGAGCAGAAGCGCTTATCTTTAGATCGGGGTACACTTATGGAAATGGATCCGCACCTGACGTTAGGGGAAGCTTGATGAATAGATCGCCTGTATTTCGACTGCTTTTGTTCCTCCTCACGCTGGCTGTCGGTTTGGGAGTGGTCCAAGCCCAAACGCCGGGCAATCTACTCACCAACCCCGGGTTCGAAGCTCCGTTTGAGCCGATCTCCAGCGATATGCCCAGCGTAGTCGCGCAGGGCTGGACGGCATGGCACTTGAACACCGACGACAACATGGAACCCGAATATTATCCGGCGTCGGATACGGTCAACGGCATGAGCGTGCCGCGCATTCACAGCGGGAGCGATGCTCAGCAGTATTTCACGTTCTTCGGCGCGCACGTTGGCGGCGTTTACCAGACAGTGAGTGGCGTCTCTGCGGGCGAGGAACTCCAATTTAGCGTTTATGCTTACGTCTGGTCGTCGACTGGGGACAGCCCGGATGTCAGCGACAGTGACAGCGATATGACGGTGCAGGTGGGTATCGACCCCAATGGCGGCACCGACCCGACCAGCGACGTGATTGTCTGGTCTGACCCCGCCATCACCTATGATCAATACGTTCAATACAGCGTGACCGCTCTCGCCGGTGGCGACAGCGTCACGGTTTACGTGCGTTCAGCCGTCAACAAGATTGCCATGAACAACGTGGTCTATCTGGATGACGCGGCACTTGCTCCCGTCGGTGGTGCGGAAGCTACCGCTGCCGTGACGTCGGCGGTCGAGATGACACCCGAAGTGATGATGACGCCGGAAGTCGCGGCGACCGTCGAGTCGCTGCCTGCTCAGCCGACGCCGATTGAAGCCACGCCGATTGAGGTGATCCCGTTCGAGGACGTGACGCCGGAAGTCACGGCAGCCGTGACCGAGGCGGTAACTGAGCCGACCGAAGCTGTCGTCGCTCCGACGGAAGAAGTCACCGAAATCGTGCTGGCGACGGTCGAGCCGCCGACGGCGCTGCCCACTGAAATCCCGACCGAAGTGCCGACGGCAGTTCCTACTGAAATCCCGACCGAAGTGCCGACGGCAGCTCCCACTGAAGTGCCGACTGAAGTCCCGCCGACCGAGGTTCCGCCGACACCGATGCCGACGTCGACCCTCGACACAACCGTCTTCCCGTACATGGTGCCCTATACCGTCGTCCGTGGTGATACGGTCGCGCAAATTGCGACGCGCTACGGCAGCACCGTCGATGCCATCATCATCGCCAATCAGTTGGACGCCGCTGCCCACATCTTCGAGACGCAGCAGTTGATGATCCCGGTGACGAACCTCGAGCCGCCGACACTAGCGCCGACTGAAGTTCCGCCGACGGTGGTTCCACCGACAGCGACCCCGATGCCGACCGAAGCCCCGATTGTCGTGCAGGGCGCGGAAGCTGCAGGCGCAGCCGCAGCCGCGACCGTGGCGACCCAGACCTACGTCGTCCGCTATAACGACACGCTCTCGACGATTGCCGTGCGCTTCGGGACGACGACGCGCGAGTTGGCGCAGTTGAACGGAATCGTCAACCCGAACATGATCTACGTCGGGCAGGTGCTCAAGGTCCCGGCGGCGGGCAGCCCAACCGTGACGCCGATTGCGCCGACGGCAACGCTGCTGCCGCTGCCAACGCCGACGACGTTCGTGCCGCCGCACGTTTATCAGGTGCAGCCGGGCGATAATCTGTATCGAATTTCGATCCGCTTCAACGTGCCGATTTCCCAGTTGATCGAGATCAACGGCATTTACGACGCGAATCGTATCTTTGTGGGGCAGTTGCTGATTCTGCCATGACGCAGTGGCGGATTCTGCGAAACACTGCGACTGATGAAGTCATTCTGGCGCGGGTCAAGCTGTGTGTAAGTTTCTGGTGTCACTTTCGGGGCTTGCAGCTTGTCCCGCGGTTACCGGCGGATCAAGGACTCCTGTTCGTCACCGGCAGCGAAAGCCGCTCGAATACCGCGATCCATATGTTCTTTATGCTGTTCAGCATCGGCGTAGTCTGGCTCGATGCCTCTGGCAAGGTCGTTGACAAACAGTTTGCGAAGCCGTGGCGACCCATGTATGCGCCTAAGTCGCCCGCGCAGTACTATCTTGAGGCAAACCCGGATGTGCTGCAGCGGGTGAAAGTGGGAGATCGGCTTCGTTTCGATGAGGCTGTTGAGGCGGAATAAATGCGGTATCGCTATTTTATAGGATTGCTCTTGGCGGGTATGCTCTGGCTGCCCGCCTCTGTTTTTGCCCAAGACGCGACGCCGGTCGCACCACCCGGTGTGACTATTCACGTCGTTCAGCGCGGCGAAACCCTTTACGGCATCGCTGTCGAGTATGATTCGACCATTACCCAAATTGCTCGCCTGAACAGTCTCAGCGATCCGTCGAGTATTTACGTTGGTCAGCGGCTGCTCGTGCCCGCACCGGGATCGACGCCGATCCCCGCGCAGGCGGTGATGCACATTGTCCAGCCCGGCGAGACCTTGGCAAGTATCGCCGAGTTATATGGCGTTGATGCAGGCGTTCTCCTGACCCAAAATCAGTTGGCGGATGCTGCCAGCATTTACGTCGGTCAGTTGCTCGACGTCACCGCGTCCGCCACGACCGCGCCGACCTTGACGCCCGATAGCACGCTCGAACCAGCGCCGGAAGCCCCTAGCAGCATTTCGGGCGACGTCGCTGAAGTCGCGCTGCTGCCCGATCAACCTAGCACGATTGTGGTGCATACCGTCGCGCCGGGCGACACCCTGTTTCGCATCGCGAAGCAGTATGGCGTGACCGTCAACGAGCTGGCTGAGGCAAATCACATCGACGACCCCACCTTGATCTATCCGGGGCAGGTGTTGATCATCCCCGGCGTCACGCCGCCGCAGCTTGCGCTGGATATGCCCGCAGCGGTCGCGAGCCTGACCGTCTCGCCGCTGATTTTCGTCGAAGGCGAAGCGGGTCGCATCCACTTGACGACGACCCAGCCGATGACCATCAGTGGCACCTTTCTCGATCACACGCTGCACGATGGGGTGAGCGCTGACGGCACCGATCACACGCTGTATGCCAGTGTGCCTTTGGGTACGGCGATGAACGTCTATCCGCTCAGCCTGACCTTGACTGACAGCAGCGGCGCGGTGACGCAGCTCCCGATCAACATTCAAGTGATCTCTGGTGGTTATGACACCGAGACGATCCAGATCGTCGCCGATCGGACTAATCTGATCGATCCGGTCATGGATCAGGCGGAACTGAATCATCTAGCCCAGATCACGGGCAATTTCACGCCAACACGCTATTTCGATGGACTGCTCGGGCTGCCGGTCGCTGCGCCGCTGTCCTCGGTCTTCGGCAATCTTCGCTCTTATAATGGCGGTGAATTCAGCCGCTACCATACCGGGACGGACTTCGCTGCCGCTCCGGGCACGCCGATTCAAGCGGCGGCAGCCGGAACGATTGTCTTTGCCGGTCCGCTCGACATTCGCGGCAACGTGACCATCATCGATCACGGTTGGGGCGTGTTCACCGTCTACTGTCATCAAACCGAGCAGTACGTCAGCGTAGGCGACGTGGTATCTGCCGGACAGATCATCGGTACGACCGGGAGCACCGGGCGCGTCACCGGGGCACATCTCCATTGGGAACTGTGGATCAACGGGGTGCCGGTTGATGCGATGCAGTGGGTCAGCGACTCGCTGTCGTAGTGTGAGATGATACGGTAGGGGCAGGTTTCAAACCTGCCCCTACCATACACATTCCTGAATAATTGGAAGACAAAACGAGGGCGATCACTTTGTTGTGATCGCCCTCGGTCTTGTTCTGCTAGGGTCGTGCGGATTACTTCGCTGTTTCAACCCCGAAGGCTTCGTCGAGCGCTTCGAAGTTGGTGAACAGGAAATGGTCGTGATAGTAGTGGATCCACAGGAACGAAAGGATCGACGTGTAGTAGGCGATGTCGAAGTGGGTGTTGGCGTCGATGCCCGGCTTGAGGATGCCCGCCAGCGTGTAGACGACGATGAAGACGATCACGGAGCCGGTCAACATCATCGTGCTCAGGACGAACAAGCCGCGCGAGTCCTTGCCCTTGTTGAAGCGGGCGACCAACGGAGCCGATTTGTCCATTCCGGCGTAAAGCTGGCGAATCTTGATGATGTAGAAGGTCAAGGCGAGGTACTGGAACGAGTGCCACGTATTCAAGCCCTGAAACGCCGTGTCGAGATTCGGCAGCGCCGGGATGATGAAGGCGACGACGACGGTCAGCAGGATAAAAACCGTCTTGGGCCAGTTGATGTAGCCGCCGCGATACTCGCGGTAGCTCTTGACGGCGAAAGCGGTCACGGCGACGAAGAAGGCGCCGCTCATCAGGACGAAGAACCACTCGTGCTGGAACAGGTCCGGAATGACCGACGTGAGGTCATTCGAGCCAATGTCAAAGGAGCCTTGGCTGATCTTGAGCGCGGCGAAGGGGAACAAGCAGGTCATGATCACTGCGTAGTCGATCAAGCGGGCTTGCAGCGAGACGGCGCTCTTTTCCGGGCGCACGAATTTATGCTCTTTGTGGTTGTAGAGTTCGACGATATAGGTCACTTGATGCAGCACGTGCGTCGCCGCCCAGAAGAAGAAAATCGTCAGCAGCAGATGCAGGTTCAAGAATGCCAGCGACACCACCACAATCGGGATGATGATCGACGAACGGATCAGCATCGGGTAGCGCTGCGAGAAGTCCTTATCGAAGCCGGTGCGCAGGAAGGTGGACATCATGTGCGGACCGCCGATGGCAATGGCGACGAATCCGTTGACGACGTTGCGGCTCACATCCTCGTTGACGCCCAACTTGACGGCTAGCAGGTAAATCAGGTAGGGCAGCGGTACAAAAATCACGCTCAAGGTGATGAAGGTGAGATCCCAGTTTCGACTTCTCAGCCACAACCCCGACTCGCTCTGTACCGACGTAGCCGCAGACATGCTTGCGTTCGCTACAGCCATTTCGCTCTCCTCGAAAATATGCTATTGCGCAAATTGTTTTGCCATGCTAAGTAATTCTAGCGCCATTTTTGAAAATATGCCAGCACCTTTTTGTACGAAGGTTTCAATATGCGGAAAGGCGGATATTTACGAGCGAACAATCCTGCACCGGACCCGCTGCTTGTGCGATTCAATCGCGCGGGACGGAGTGATGCTCGCGGCAGCGTGCCTCATAGACCTCGTGCGCACCGATCATGATGACCGGGTCGTCGTAGCGCGCGGGTCTACCGTTGACGAGCCGTTGGGTACGGCTGGCGGCTTCGCCACAGACGATGCAAATCGCGTGGAGTTTGGTGACTTCTTCGGCGCGGGCGAGAAGCTGGGGCATCGGTCCGAAGGGTTCGCCGCGAAAGTCGAGGTCGAGACCCGCGCAGATCACGCGGATGCCGCTGGCAGCGAGGCGCTCGACAATCGGCACAATCGAGTCGTCAAAGAACTGGACCTCGTCAATTGCGACGACGGTGGTCTCCGGTGAGAGTAGGGCGGGGATTTCGCCGGGTTTGGCGACCGGCTGTGCTTCAAGTTTTTGTCCGTCATGGCTGGTGACCCGCTCGACCCCGTAGCGGTGGTCGATGATCGGTTTGAAGACTTCGACGGTTTGTTTGGCGATCACCGCGCGGCGGACACGGCGGATCAACTCCTCGGTCTTGCCGCAGAACATACTCCCGCAAATCACCTCGATGCGCCCGGAGTGGTGGATCATCATTCCCCCTGAAATGAATACTAGGCAAAAAGAAAGGCAGGCACTGTCGGTTGGACCAATGCCTGCCTTTAAACTTTAACGACTGCGCTTACTCGTTGGTGGGTACATCGTAACCGCGATTACGCAGTGCCTTCTTGAGGTCGGCGACCGATTTACGCCCGATGCCGGAAATTTCCAGCAGAGCGTCTTCGCCGCCTTCTTCCAGCTTGGCGATGAATTCGCCGGCGGTATTGATGGCGTTTTCGGCAAGGATGTTGACGTAGCGCCGATCGACGCCGAGTTCGGTCAGCTGTAAGTTCGACGGGGTCTTGGCGGCTTCACGCTCCTCGACAGCGGCACGCTTGGCGTCGCGCACTTGCAGACGCTTCATGAAGCGATCGACTTGACCTTCAGTGTCCACGATACGCTGTTCGCCGGTGTAGAAGGGGTGGCACGCCGAGCAAATGTCGGTACGGATTTCGGGAACGGTCGCGCCGGTTGTCCAGTGATTGCCACAGGCGCAAGTTACCGACGCTTCAGGGTACCATTGAGGATGGATATTTTCCTTCATGTTGTTCCTTTTTTGGCACACGGTCTGTCCGTGTGCTCACCTTGGGTATGATTTAGACGACGGTGCATCGCCTGTTCTTACTGTTTTTCCGGTCGTTCGGCGTAAACGCTAATCTGCTTGCGACCCGGTTTGCCGCGCAGTTTCTCAAAAACCACGTAACCTTCGATCTTGGAGAAGATGGTGTAATCTTTGCCCAGACCGACGTTCTCACCGGGGTGGAACTGCGTCCCACGCTGGCGGACGATGATGTTGCCGGGGATCACGAATTCGCCACCGTAGCGCTTGACGCCAAGGCGCTGCGAATTGCTGTCACGACCGTTGCGGCTGGAACCGCCACCTTTTTTGTGAGCCATTTTTCAGTCCTTTAAACGTTAATCGCGTCGATCCGCAGACGGGTGTAATACTGGCGATGACCGCGCATCCGGCGGAACTTGGTGCGCTGTTTGTACTTGAAGACCAAAATCTTGGGGGCGCGGTACTGAGCGACGACCGTCGCCGCGACGGTTGCACCGGCGACCGTCGGTTGCCCGATCACGGTGGCGTCGCCGTCACCGAGCAGCAGCACGTCCGAGAGTTCGACCTTTTCGTCAACGTTTTGGGGGAGGCGTTCCACGTCAATCGTGGTGCCGACTTCGGCGCGGTGCTGTTTGCCACCCGCCAGACGAACAATTGCGTACATGGATTTCTCCAATTCTCTCTTCACACCGCTACGCGCGTCGGAACGCGAGCAGCGGGGAAAATTGGTCAGACAAGAATGCCTATTTTAGTGGACGCTCACGCGAACGTCAATGCTCGGTTATGCTTGCGTCCGGGCGACATTGGTAGGGGCAGGTTTCAAACCTGCCCCTACGTCATATACCCGTGATTAGCTGATGAACATCGCGTCGCCAAACGAGAAGAAGCGATAGCCCTCGCGCTTGGCGATCTCGTAGGCATTCAGCACGTGATCGCGCCCCGCGAACGAACTGATCATCATCAACAGCGTCGATTTCGGCAGGTGGAAGTTAGTGATCATCGCATCGACGACGCGCCAGCGATAGCCGGGATAGATGAACAGGTCGGTGTCGCGGTTGAAGGCGATCACCGGACGCCACGGACAAGCATCAGTTGCGCGCTCCGGGTGCGCCGGATCGCCGCCTTCGCTGAGAATTCCGGCGGTTTCCAGCGTCCGCGCGACCGTCGTGCCGACGGCGATTACGCGACCGCCTCTCAGCTTGGTATCGTTGATCAGCTTGGCGTCGGTCGCGGAGAGGACGGCGTGCTCGCTGTGCATCTGATGGTCGAGGATGTTCTCCTCTTTCACCGGCTGGAACGTGCCCAAGCCGATGTGCAGCGTCACCTGCGCCAGCGTCACGTCTTTGGCGCGCAGCGCTTGCAGCAGTTCGGCGGTGAAATGCAAGCCTGCCGTCGGCGCGGCGGCTGATCCCTGCTGCTGGCTGTAGACGGTCTGGTAGCGTTCGGGATCGTCAAGGCGGGTGTGGATGTAGGGCGGCAGCGGCATCTCACCGAGTGTATCGAGCCAGTCGTTGATCGGCTGGCTGAAGCGGACGACGCGCTCGCTCTCGTGCAGCACTTCGGTGACTTCGGCGCTGATGCCGGTATCGCCGAAGATCAGCTTGGTGCCTTCGAGCACGCGCCGCCCGCCGACGATCACCTGCCAGCGGGTTTCATCCAGTTGACGCAGCAGCAGCACTTCCGCGCCGCCGCCGGTGTCGGCTTTAGTCGCGTGCAGGCGCGCCGGGATGACGCGGGTCGTGTTGATGACCAGCGCGTCGCCGGGATCGATCAGGTCGACGATCTCGTGGAAGATGCGGTGATCCACGGCACCGGTCGCCCGGTCGAGCAGCATCAGCCGCGACGAGTCGCGCGGCTCAGCCGGGGTTTGAGCGATGAAGGATTCAGGAAGGTCGTAGTCGAAATCTGAGAGATTCACGGTCGGTTAATCAGCCTAACGATAATGTTCAAGACGACAGTCAGCACAATGCTGAGGATGATCGAAGCGAGGATCGGCACGACGCAGGAGAAGCCCTGTCCTTCGACGCGGATTGTGCCGGGAAAGCCGTTGAAGCTGCGTCCGAACAGCACGAAAATGCCGCCGATGATCAGGATCACGACGCCGAGGATCAGCAAGATACGTCCCAGCGCTTGAAAGTCCATGTGTGTTCGCCGTTCGCTCGATCAACCTGACCGATTTTACCGCGCTCAGAAAGGCTTGAACATCATCAACCACAAGATGACCGCGATCAGACCGAATGAGACGATCAGCAGCAGTGTCGGGTTCGCCTTGGCGATCACCGCAGCGATCTCGGCTTCGCTAGCGGGTTCGCCGCCGGGCTGATCGCCGGAGGGGTGATGATAGGGCAGCCCGACCGCCTTGCGAATCGGCGTGAAGTAACGGAACGCGTAAGCGTGCATCCCGAACCACAGCAGGACGATCAGCACCAGCGCCGTCCAAATCCAGCCCTGCGCGAACCAGTGCGCCATGATCCCGGCGGCGATCCCGGCGAGCACCAAGATCATCAGTGATAGGTAGGCAATTGGCAATGCCGCATTGGATAGATCAAGGATGGCGCGAATGCGCTGAACGTCGCGTTCGCGGTGAAGCTGAAATGCCATCACCGCCGACGCGCCGTGTGCCATGAAGAAAGCGAACGCGCTCAGAATGTGCAGAAACACAATCCATCGGTACATCACAATTCCCCTCAAATGTAACGGAGCGATGCTCATTTCGCTCTACGCTGGAACGGGGGAAATTGTTCACGCGCTGGCTACAGCAGTGAGGGCTGAATCCCGTTCCCGCCGGGATAGGGAATGCCGATGTGCTCGTAGGCGCGGGCGGTGGCGACGCGACCGCGCGGTGTGCGTTTGAGGAAACCCAACTGCATCAGGTACGGCTCGTACACGTCCATGATCGTCGAACTGTCTTCGCTGATCGAGGCGGCAATCGTCGGCAAACCGACCGGACCACCTTCATAGTTGACGATGATCGTTTGCAGCACGCGGCGGTCGATGTCGTCCAAGCCAAGATAGTCAATGCCCATCAACTCCAGCGAGTCACTGGCGACCGCCCCGGTGACGATCCCTTCGGCACGGGTTTGAGCGTAATCCCGCGCGCGACGGAGCAGGCGCAGCCCGACGCGCGGCGTCCCGCGTGAGCGGCGGGCGATTTCGCTCAAGCCTTCCGGTTCGATCTCGATCTTGAGCATTCCGGCGGCGCGGGCGACGATTTGCTCCATCGCATCCTGTTCGTAGTAGTCGAGCCGGAAGCGCGCGCCGAAGCGGTCGCGCAGCGGTCCCGCCAGCAACGCCAGTTGCGTCGTCGCGCCGATCACGGTGAAGCGAGGTAGGTTGAGTCGGACATTTTTAGCGGCAGGTCCCTTGCCGATTACGATGTCGAGGGCGAAGTCTTCCATCGCCGGGTAGAGGATTTCCTCGACGGCGCGCCCTAAGCGGTGGATCTCGTCGATGAACAGGATGTCGCCCTGTTTGAGATGCGTCAAAATGGCGGCGAGGTCGCCTGCGCGCTCGACCGATGGACCGGCGGTGATGCGAATGTTGCTGTTCATCTCGTTGGCGATCACGTGGGCGAGCGAGGTCTTACCCAAGCCGGGCGGTCCGTAAAACAGGATGTGATCGACGGCTTCTCCGCGACCCTGTGCCGCCTCGATGATGATCTTGAGCTGTTCGCGCACGCGATCCTGCCCGATCAACTCGGACAGCAGTTTCGGGCGGAGAGCGATATTTTCGCGGTCGTCGGAGCGGCGACCACCGCTCACTAAACGTCCATCATCGGACATGGAGTGCTCCAAAACTTGAAACTATGTTCTAAGAACTAAGTATAGCCGACGCCCGACCGATCATCAAGCTGCCGCCGGATTGTCTATTGTAGGGGCGTTATATATAACGCCTCTACGGACGTCGTCATCTGCTGACTTGGCTTTGACAGCGGATGCTTGACCACGTACAATTTGCGCGGCTGAAAGGGGGTCACTATGACCGACACACTCCACGTCTCCAACCACCCACTCGTGCAGCATAAACTCAGCGTGCTGCGCGACGAAGCAACCGATCACCGCGCTTTTCGGGAACTCGTGCGCGAACTGGCGCTGCTGTTGGTCTACGAGGCGACTCAAGACCTGAAACTGGAGCCGCGCCAAGTCAAGACGCCGATGGGGATGGCGCAGGGCTACAAAAACCAAGAGACCATCGGGCTGGTTCCGGTGCTGCGCGCCGGACTGGGCATGGTCGAAGGCGCGCTGATGCTGCTCCCCAGTGTGCAGGTTTGGCACATCGGTCTGTATCGTGACGAGCACACGCTGCGCCCGGTCGAATACTACAATCGCTTGCCGGAGAAGCCGACCGTGCAAGTCTGTCTCGTGCTCGACCCGATGCTGGCGACCGGCGGCTCGGCGGCGGCGACGATCGACATCCTCAAGCGCTGGGGCGTGCCGCGCATCAAGTATGTAGGATTGATCGCTGCGCCGGAAGGCGTCGCCCACTTGAGCGAGCAGCATCCCGACGTGCCGATTCACGTTGCGGCGGTGGACGATCATCTGAACGAGGTCGGCTTCATCGTGCCGGGGCTGGGGGATGCCGGAGATCGCCAATTCGGGACGTGACGTGTCAGCGATGACCTACCTGCTGGTATTTGGGCTGGCGCTGAGCACGACGCTGGTGTTGGTACCGCTGGCGGACTGGCTGGGCAGGCACTTCGGTATTACCTCGAAGTTTGGCGGGCGTCACGCCAACGAAGCCGATGCCCGCCGGGTCTCGAAGCTCGGCGGCATCGCGCTGTACGGCGGCTTCGTGGTCGCGGTGCTGGCGGCGCAGTTGCTTCCCGTTCCGCGCCTCGACCCCTACGAAGTGATCCGGCTGATCGGGCTGCTCGCTGGCGGGACAGTTGTCTTCATCTTCGGGTTGCTCGACGACATTTTCGAACTCGCGCCGCTGCCGCAGTTTTTAGGGCAGTTCCTCGGCGCGTCGATTGCGATCCTGTTTCAAATCTTCATCGAGTATTTCAACAATCCGTTCACCGGCGAGCAAACGCCGCATTGGTCGTTTATCGTCACGGTGGCGATCACGCTGCTGTGGCTGGTCGGTATGATGAACACGATGAACTGGCTCGACGGCGCGGACGGCTTAGCCGGTGGGGTGACCTTCATCGCCGGGGCGACGCTGTTCATCAACAGCGCCTTTCGAGTCGAACCGGCGCAGACCAGCGTCAGCTTGCTGCACCTCGCCTTGATGGGGGCGACGCTCGGCTTTCGTGCTCTACAACTTCTACCCGGCGCGGATTTTTATGGGTGGCGGGGCGACGTTTCTCGGCTATACGCTGGGCGCATTGGCGATCATCGGCGGCGCGAAGATGGCGACGATTCTGCTGGTGATGGGGCTGCCGCTGCTCGACAGTATGTGGCAGGTCGTCAACCGCGTGCGCGAAGGACGCAGTCCGTTCACCGGCGACCGGGGACACCTGCATTTCCGGCTGATCGACCTCGGCGTCAGCCAGCGCCAGATCGTGATCGGCTATTACGTCTTCTGTACCTGCTTCGGCGTGCTTACGCTGATCACCGGGAGTCGCCTCTTCAAATTTCTTGCGCTCGGCGTGATGGGGCTGATCGTCGTCGCCAGCTTCTTGATCCTCAACCATTACCGGCGAGTTTCGCTGTCTTCCTCGGCTTCTGGTTCTGATTCTTCCTCATCCTCATCATCGTCCTGAGCGTCAAAGAATCCCGGCGTAGGGATGTGCGCCTCCGGCAGCGGTTTCTCCGGCGGGAGTTCTTCGTCGCTCTTGGCGACGGCGACACCGGGGATCATGGTTGGCTCGTTACGCCGCAGCGGGGATTGGCTTGGCGCGGGAGTCGGCAGCCCGGAAGCCAGCGCCGACTGCGGCTCGCGGCTGACGACCACGCTTTCGGCGAGGTCACGACCGGGTGCTTCGGGGATCGGCAGTGGCAGCTTGTAGATCGATGGTGGACCGGCAGTGGAGGTGCGCGTCTGCGCTTGTTGGCGCTGGCGTTCCTGCTTAGCCCGCTGCTGCTCGCGCTGGTGCAGCATTTCCTCGCGCGTCATTGCGACCAGTTTGCCGTTCTGGAAAGTAGCACTGTTTCCGGTGATGCGTTCGATGATCGCTTCGATGGTGCCGAGTACGCCGGTGATCAGCAGGTCGATGACGATCACGACGGCGAACGTCAGCGCGAGGCGGTTCAGCCCCTCGGTGATTGGCGTTGCTAGGGTGTCGAGCAAGACTTCCTGCGCGACGCCCAGCGCGTAGAGCACCGCGATCAGAATACCCAGACCGATCAGCACGGGACGCCAGCCCTTGAGCGACTCGCGATCGGGCATCATGGTGCTGGCGATGGCAAAAATCAAATAGACCCATAACCAGACGTCGGGGGTCGAGAGCAGCAGCGCGAACGCCGCGCCGATGTCCTCGAACGAGCCGCCATTCAGCGTTGCCACGATCGCGTTGAGGTCGAGGACGTTGTTGGTGATCAGCCAGATCGCTGCCAGACCACCGAGCAGCGGCGCAATGCTGATCAGGGCAACGCGAATCCGCCCGGTATTGCGCGCCAACCGGATGAAATTCAGCTTGAGTTCGGCGATCGCCTGTGCTTCGGGCCACGCGATCGCGCGTTCTGCCCGGACGTTGATGAATCCCGCGAACAGCCAGTAGATGAATTCGTGCAGGACAACGCCGGGCAGAAAGAAGGTGTAATAAAGTATGGTGGTTGTCTGCAAGTTCTTGGTCAGCAGCCACCCGACTTTAAAAATATGCTGATGCAGCCATCGTTCCAAGCGGCGCATGACGTAGAGCAGCGCGCCGACGAGCAGCCACGGAACGAAGAACTCCGGAAGTGTCAGCCTTCTGCGCCTTTCTCGTGCGCGGCGATCTCGACCAGCTTGGCGAAGTCGTCCACCTTAAGCGATGCTCCGCCGACCAGCGCGCCGTCGATGTCGGTCTGACCCATGTATTCCGCCATATTGTTCGGCTTGACGCTGCCGCCGTATTGAATGCGGACGGTCGCCGCGACCGCTTCACCATAGATGCGGCTGAGTGTCTGGCGGATGGTGCCGCCGATAATTTGTTGGGCGATCTCGCCGCTGGCGCTGCGCCCGGTGCCAATCGCCCAGATCGGTTCGTAGGCGATGACGATCTTCTCCATGTCGACCGCCGAAATGCCTTCGAGGGCGGCACGCACCTGCCCGCTGACGAATTCGTGAGTCTCGCCTGCTTCATTCTGCTCAAGGCTTTCGCCGACGGCGATGATCGGCTTCAGACTGTGCGCGAGCGCGGCTTTCGCCTTGCGATTCACGTCAGCGTCGGTCTCGCCGAGATAGGCGCGGCATTCTGAGTGCCCGATGATGACGTACTCGGCGATGCCTTGCAGCATCGTCGGCGAAATCTGCGACGTGAACGCGCCGCTTTCTTCCCAGTGGACGCTCTGCGCGCCGACTTTGACCGGCGTGCCTTTGAGCGCCTCGGCGACGCTGTAGAGGGCGACGAAGGTCGGGCAGACCACCCGCTCGACGTTGCTGTACGGCTCCAGCGCGGGCGCCAGCTGCTTGACGAAATCAACCGACTCTGGGACGGTCTTGAACATCTTCCAGTTACCAGCAATGATTGGTGTACGCATTGAAAACCTCTTTCAGTTGAGCGTAGAAAGCAATTCGGTGACGCGGTCGTGCACCCACGCGGGCGCGCCGCGAGCATCCTGTGCGCGCTGCCACTCGGCGCGCGCCATCGTGTCGTCGCCCTGCGCGTGCAGCAGTTCGCCATAGACGAGATGCCCTTCCGCGAGTTCGGGATCATCCGCCAGCGCTTTGGCGATGCTGACCCCGGCGAGACGATCATTTCCATTGGTCAGAAAAGCGCGTCCGATCATCGCGCTGACGATCGGCGACTTGTTCTGCGCGAGTTCTCCACTCAGCCCGCGAATTTCCGCGAGCGTCAGCCGGTCGGTCAGCGTCGCCGCGCGGTAGAGATATTCACCGGCAGTCCAGCGAACTGACTCATAGGCGCGTCCGCCCTCAGCCCCGCTCAAGGCGTTGCTGTAGCACAGAAATGCCAAGTTGTCGTTCCCGGCGTTTACGGCGAGATCGGCGGCGGTCATCCAGTACGCATCGATAAAGGGCGCGTGATTCGCCCCTTCAGCTAGAGTTCGACCTGCCGCGGCAATGTCGCCCGCCTGCAGCTGCGCTCGAAACAGGGCGAGATAATTGCCGATGAAAGCTTCACCTTGATCGATTGCTGCCTGTGCTTCGCTTAGCCCCAAGTCGGGCATCGGTACAGGTCTTAGGGTTGGTGGTGGTAGGTTGGCGCCATCTTGACCGATTGGCTGCTCTGGTGGCGGCAGGTGCGTCGGCGGTGGTAAGGTGGGCTGTGCTGACGCGGGTGCTGCGCTGGGAACGCTCGTCCATGTCGGCGGGAAAGTCGAAGTCGCCGCGAGTGCCGGGCTGGTCGCTGTGCGCGCAGGACTCGCGCTCGGCACCGCACCGAGCACCGCTTGAGTGGGTATATTTCCGGTCGCATTGGCGCTCGGATTGCGGCTGAGGGCGACGACCGCCAAAACACTGATCACGAGAATGCCGACGACGATCAAGGCGGTTTCGAGGATCCAGCGTCGCCCGCGCCCTGATCCGGGACTGGTTGCCGGCAAGGCAGCGGTTCGCTTACCCTCATGAGTTGTTGACGCCGGCTTGATTGACTGCGCGACTGAGAGGGTGGCGCTTTGCCGCCCGGCGTTCAGCAGCGTGATCTGCTGCTCGCTATCGTTGACGGCGCTGTGGATGGCATCGAATAACGCCTTGGCGCTCTGATAGCGATCGTCGGGGTCCTTGGACAACGCTCGCAAGAGCACGATTTCGATTTCGATCGGTACGTCCGGATTTAGCGTATGCGGCAGCGGCAAATCGCGGGCGATGTGGTCGTTGATGATCGCGTAAGGGGTGCCCTCGCTAAAGGGGACTTTGCCGACGAACAGTTCGTAGAAGATGACGCCTAGCGAGTACAGATCAGTACGGTGATCGATCTCGCCGCGTCCCGCCGCCTGTTCCGGCGACATGTAGTAGGGCGTCCCGATCATCATGTCGGTGCTGAGCGTGGTTGCACCGGAGACACTCAACCGCGCCAGCCCGAAATCGGTCAGGTAGGACGTCGCCTCGCGATCCAGAATGATATTTGACGGCTTGATGTCGCGATGGAACACGCCCCGGCTGTGAGCGTAGTCAAGCGCGCCCGCGATTGGCTCCATGATGGCGAGGATGTCGTTTACGGGAAGTTCGTCTTGGCTCAATACGTTTTTGAGCGTGCTGCCATCGATTAATTTCATCACGAGGTACGGTTCACCCTCGTGCTCGGAGAAATCGTAGACCGGGACAATATGCGGGTGCTCAAGGGCGGCGACGATCTGCGCCTCACGCTCAAACCGGGCGAGAAAGGTCTCGTCGCCAAGGTAAGCGGGATGGATCATCTTGATGGCGACGAACCGATTCAGGCGCGAATGATACGCCTTGTAGACGGTCGCCATGCCTCCTTGACCCATTGGCGTGACAATCTCATACGCCCCGATCTGATCGCCTTTGTGCAGCGGCATGAAGAATCTTTTCTGTGCATGAACGTGTCCTTCTCATTTTAACAAAAAAGGACCGTTCGTGACGCCCAACTCTTAAGATTGGTGCGCCTCAACTCAATCGAGCCGCGCTCGGAGGTCGTGCTGGTAGGGGCGCACGGCTGTGCGCCCCAGCGTCTGTGCCGTTTACTTGTCTTGCAGCGCTGCGACTCCGGGCAGCACCTTGCCTTCGAGCATTTCAAGGCTTGCGCCGCCACCGGTCGAGATGTGCGTGATCTGGTCGGCGAGTCCGGCTTCCTCGATCGCTGCCGCCGAATCGCCGCCGCCGATGATCGTCGTTGCGCCCGCTTTGGTCAAGTTGGCGAGCAACTGTGCGACTTCGTTGGTGCCTTTCGCGAAGGTCGGCTTCTCGAACACGCCCATCGGACCGTTCCAGACGACGGTCTTTGCGCCCGCTAGCGCGTCGCTGAACAGCTTGACCGACGCCGGACCGATGTCGTAGATCGCCCAGCCTTCGGGCACGCCAGCGCTCACCGCGATTACCTGCGTGTTGGCGTCGTTGTCGAATTTATCGCCGATCACGGCGTCGACGGGCAGGACGAGCTTATCGCCGCCCTTCGCCAGCAGGTCTTTGGCGGTCTCCACCGCGTCGGCTTCGACCAGCGAGTTACCCAACTCGTAGCCCTGCGCCTTGAAGAAGGTGTTCGCCATGCCGCCGCCGATCAGCAGCTTGTCGACTTTGCCCAACAGCGACTCGATCACGGCGATCTTGTCGGAAACCTTCGCGCCGCCGAGGATGGCGACGAACGGGCGCGCCGGATTCTCGATGGCGCTGGCGAGATAGTTGATTTCCTTTTCCATCAGCAGACCGGCGACCGACGGCAGATACTCGGTCACGCCGACCGTCGAGGAGTGGGCGCGGTGCGCCGAGCCGAAAGCGTCCATCACGAACACGTCGCCGAGCGCTGCCATCTGCTTGGCGAGGTCGAGATCGTTCTTCTCCTCGCCGGGATAGTAGCGGGTGTTTTCCAGCAGCAGGACGCCGCCTTCGGGCAGTTTGGCTTCGGCTTGTTCGGCGACTGCGCCAACCGTTTCCGGCGCGAAGGCGACGTCTTTACCGAGCAGTGCTGCCAGCGCCGGAGCAACCGGCTTGAGCGAATACTTCGGATCGACTTTACCCTTCGGGCGACCGAGATGCGACATCAGGATCACGGAACGGGGTTTCTGATCGAGGATCGCCTTGATGGTGGGGACGGCGGCACGGATGCGGGTGTCGTCGGTGATCCGGTCGCCGTCGAGCGGCACGTTGAAGTCGACGCGCACGAGAACGCGCTTGCCCGCGAGGTCAACGTCGCGGATGGTCATCTTGTTCATGGTCTGTGCTCCATAAAAAGAGGCGAGGGCAGTCTCTGCACCCCGCCTCTGGCTTGTCAAACTAACGAGGAGAGTCCTTGCTTAGAGCCGCTCGCCCACATAGACGATCAGGTCGGCGATGCGGCTGGCATAGCCCCACTCGTTGTCGTACCACGTCACGACCTTCGCCAGCGTACCGTCCATGACCTTGGTCGAGAGCGCGTCGATGGTGCTGGAGTGGCTGTCGCCACGATAGTCGACTGACACCAGTGGTTCGTGTGACACGGCGAGGATGCCCTGCAGCTTGGCAGTCGCGGCGGCGGCGTCGAACTTGGCGATCAGTTCTTCAGTGGTCGTCGGTTTTTCGAGCACGGCGACGAAGTCCACCAGCGAGACGGTGGGGGTGGGGACGCGGATCGCCATACCGTCGAACTTGCCCTTGAGTTCCGGGATCACCAGCGAGACGGCTTTCGCCGCGCCGGTCGTCGTCGGGATCATGCTGACCGCGGCAGCGCGAGCGCGGCGCAGGTCTTTGTGGGGCAGGTCGAGGATTTGCTGGTCGTTGGTGTAGCTGTGAATCGTCGTCATCAGCGCGTGGACGATGCCGAATTCGTCGTTGACGACCTTCGCCGCCGGCGCGAGGCAGTTGGTCGTGCAGGAGGCGTTGGAGATGATGTCGTGCTTCGCCGGGTCGTACTGATCTTCATTGACGCCGAGGACGATGGTGATGTCTTCGTTCTTCGCCGGGGCGGAGATGATGACCTTCTTCGCGCCGCCTTCGAGGTGCTTGGCTGCCGAGTCGCGGTCAGTGAAGCGCCCGGTGCTCTCGATCACGATGTCGCAGCCGAGGTCGCCCCACGGCAGCTTGGCGGGATCGCGCTCGGCGAGCGCCTTGATCTCGTCACCGTCGATCACCAGCGCGCCGTCTTTCTTCTCGACCGTGCCGGGGAACTTGCCGTAGTTGGAGTCGTATTTGAACAGATGCGCCATCGTGTCGAGATCGCCCAAGTCGTTGAAAGCGACGACGTCGATTTGATCGCCGTAATTAGCGCGGATCGCCCGCATCGCCAGACGACCAATCCGTCCAAATCCGTTGATACCTACGCGAATTGCCATGTTGTATCTCCTTTAGATACGTTGTTAAGTCTACTGCATGTGAGCGACCGACGGTTTCGTGAACTGAACGCCCACGCGCTCCGCCTCGCTCAAGGATAAGATCGCCTTCACCAGTTTTTGCGGGTCGTGCCGCCACGGGCGATCAGAGTCCACTAGGTCGGTGTAAAACACGTCATAACGCTGCATGATTTCGTGATGTTCCGGTGCCGGCTGGACGTAACGAGTGACGCCCACGGTGTCGATGGGATAGTTATTGTTTGCCACCACAACCTGAAACATCCCGCGCCCGATATGTCGTTCTAATGCCAGTACATGCTCGGCGACCGTGAAATCGGTCGTTTCGCCCGGCTGGACAGCGATATTGCAGATGTAGATTTTGTACGCGCTCGTCGCTCGCAGCGCATCGGTGATGCCGTCGACGAGCAGGTTCGGCAGGATGCTCGTGTAGAGACTGCCGGGTCCGATGACAACGATGTTGGCATCGAGGATCGCTTGCGTGCTGCCGCCATACGCCTCGACCGACTTGGGAACCAGCGCGAGTTGTTCAATTTGCCCGCCCGCCGCCGTGATGTTCAACTCGCCGGTCACGGTAATCACGCGCCTAGAACCGGGAAGTCGGATACTCGCTGTCAGTGTGACATCGGCGAGAGTCGCCGGAAGTACTCGCCCCTGAATATTGAGAATGCGCTCGGTTTCGATCAAGGCTTCTTCGAGACTGCCGGTCACACCGGAAAGTGCGCTGATGAACAGATTTCCAAACGCATGTCCGCCGAGATCGCCATTCTGAAACCGATACTGGAACAGCCGGGTCATTAAGTCTTCATCGTCAGCCAGCGCTGCGATGTTGTTGCGCAGGTCTCCGGGAGGCAGTACGCCGAGATCGCGTCGCAGCCGACCGGAGCTTCCCCCATCATCGGCGACCGTGACGACAGCGGTCAAGTTGCTGGTAAAGGCTTTCAGCCCTTTCAGCGCGGCGGGCAGCCCGGTGCCGCCGCCGATGGCGACCACTTTTAGCCCTTTTTGCCGTCGACTGTGCGTGTAAACGACGTCGATGACCGGCTTCTGGTAGCGCAGTCGATAGGGCGCCAGAATGCTGCGCGCGAGTTTCAGCAGCGATACCCCGATCAAAGCCAGACCGCCAGCCATACTGGCGACGATGCTCAGCCAGCCGAATTGTGAGAACGGCGGGATGCTGAGTCCTGCCATGAGCAGGAGGACGCAGCAAATGCTCCACGCTAGGACGGTGACGCCAACGAGAAGGAGAATAATCCAGCGTTTGACGCCGATACCGGGTGTAAGCCATTTCCCAAGCGTAACAGCCAGTTTCATGCTCCCACTCGTCCTACACTAACGTTTAAGATTAACACCCGGAACTTATGCTGTCAAAAGTTTTTAAGCCCTCTTAACCCGCAAAGTGAGGATAAACACGAGCAAAGCCGTGACGACTGTAATACTCCCGATGGTCAAGGCAGCGTCGAACCAGAATTGCTCCGGGAAAAGGCGGATCAGGGTGTCAGATGTTGGGAAGTACCACGTCCCACTTTGGAAGAAAAGCTGATGAAACGTGATGAAGAAGGTCTCCCAACTGAGCAGCGCGCCGACGATGATCGCGGCGATAATGGCGAGTGTCAGCAGCGCTCCGGCGAACAGCGCGTTGATGAGCGCGCGACGGCGCACGCGGTAGAGCCATCCGGCGATGACAAGCACCACGATACCGGCAGCGACGGCGAGGTCGAAGGCGGCGCGGGTGACGACTTTGACGTCGCTCATGTGCCGCAGCTCGGAGGCTTGGTAGAGCGGCGCGCCGTTGCTGAAGGTTAAATCGCCCAAGTAACTGACGTCCGCACCGTTGAGCAGGTAATCGAGGGCGTAGGGCGCATAAGCAAGCCGATCCTCAGTGGTGAAGCCGTAAGGATCGGGCGGGAAATCGGCGCGGTTGTACTCGAACTGCAAGAACAGCGGCGTCATCACTAAGCGCACGGCGATCAACACGAGGATCACCGGAAAGAATACCGTGATCAACACTTGAGCAAAACGGATCAATCCGCCGATCACGCGGTTTGTGGGAGTCGTCATGAAATTACCCTTCCGGGCGTAGCTGATCGATGTCGTCGGAGAGCAGGAAATTCACCACCAGCGAGTCCACCAGCAATTCGACCGGCGCGCGGTCGTCGGTGAAAACCAGTTGCGACGCCTGCGTCGGGACGAGCGTTCCGGCTGCCAGCGTCAGCGTGTCGCGGAGCATCGGGCTGGCGTCGGCGGGCAGCGCGGCGAGGTTGGCGGCGAGGTTGGCGTCGCTGGTCGGCTGGACGGTGGCGACCAAGATCGTGTTGAACGACAGGGGTACGTCCATCGCGTGAACGCTGGGGAAGACTTGGAGCAGCGTCGCCGTCAGCGCATCGATCAGGCGGCGATCGGTCTGCGTGCGTCCGACGTTGATCACGACCGCACCGTCAGTCGGTCAAATGCGTGCGGACTTCCTCGAAGAACTCGACGGTCGTCAGGTGCCACGGGATGTAGGGCGGGCGGTAGGCGTCGATGCCGACGACGGTATACTGCTTGTCCAGCTTGTTGAGCATGTAGCGCCCATCCTCGACGTAGACGTTGAGATTGGGCATCGTGTCCATTTCGAAATATTTGTCGCCCGCGGCGACGATGCCGGGGTCGATCTCGATGCCGTCGATCGGGACGTCGCCGTAGACGTGGGTGTACTGCCGCGCGATCGTCCCGGCGGCTAAGCCGACAATTGCCAGCGACTGAACGTCACTCGGCGCGAACGGCGGGGCGTTGAAGTAGGGGGCGGTCAGAAAGTAATCCCACGTGCGCTGATACTCGTAGACGTCTTTGTTCCACTGGCTGTGGACGCCTTCGCCCTCGTTGAGGAACAGGTAACGGTTGCCCGCTTGGTCTTCCTGTACTTGAATGTAGTTATAAGGCGTTTCGGCTTCGTAGAGCAGGGTCGCGCCCGCCAGCGGCGAGCGGAGCGGCGTCCCGTTGAGCACCAGCAGCGCGATCACGGTGACGGCGGCGGGCATCCACAGATAGAGCAGCGCCCGCGCGCCGCGCTCGCGCCATAACCCGATCAGCCCGATCACGAACAGGATACCGGCAAAGACCAGAAAGGTGCGGATGGTGCCCAGTTCCGGGATCAGCACCAGCACCGGCAGGAAGGTGCCGAGAATGCTGCCGATTGTGCTGATGGCATAGACGCGCCCGGAGACTTTGCCCGCGCTGGCGACGTCGGCGAGCGCGAGGCGAATGGCGAAGGGCGAGACCGTGCCCAGCAGCGTCACCGGGATGGCGAACAGCACCAGCACCGACGCGAACGAGCCGAGCACGAGACCGGCGTCAATGTTGATCACGGCGCTGGCGGCAGTGTGCAGGATCGGGCGGGCGATCAACGGGATCAAGCCGCTGAGGAACGCGCCCCAGAGCAGAATGCGATAGAGGGTCTGTAAATGGGGTGAGCGATCCGCCCAACGACCGCCGACGAAATAGCCGACGGTCAGGTAGAGCAGCATCAAGCCGATCACGTTTGCCCAGACGATATTGCTCGTCCCGAAGACACTGCCGAGCAAGCGCGACGCGCCCATCTCGACGGCGAGCGAGGTCATGCCGCTGGTGAAGACGGCGAGGTATAAATAGGCGTTACGCGACAAGGGACAAGTACCGAGGACTGAGTACCGAGTACCGAGTGAAAACAAGCTCCATAGGGCGAACTCAGCCTTTCAGGTGATAAACAGGAAACAGTATGCGACGAGCTACAGCGGGCGATGCGCCCGAAATTGCCAGCTTAATTCAAGCAGTGTGGGCAGATCATAACCCTGATCCCGCGTGGATCGCCAGAGTCAGTCTCGAATCGAACCACGCGACGCTGGTCGAGACCAACGGCGACGACCTGATCGGCTTCGTCGATGCCTTCTCGACGGTTGCCGCCGATGGGGTGCTGCGCTGGGAAGTCGATCTGTTGGGCGTGCATCCTGAATGGCGGGGCAGGGGAATCGCGCGGCGACTGGTGGCGCGTGTTGTCGAGATTGGACAGGAGCAGGGCGCGCAGTTCGCGCGGGCGCTGGTGCGGGTCGACAACGTGGCATCGCTGCGCGTCTTCGAGCGCTGTGGCTTCGTGGCTGAGCCGACTGTTTGCCGGTTGTACGTCGCTGACGCTGCGCCGACCGCTGCAATCGTCGCGCCGCCGGATGCTTACCTGATCGCCGTCAGCACGCTGACTTACAGCGGCGTCTGGGTCGAAGGCGCACAGACTGATGCCGCGCTGCGGTCAGCGCAGGCAGTACGGGCGCGTTTTGGCTGGGATACGGCGGGCGCGGTCATCCCGGCGGATCAACCGGCAGCAGCAGGCTGCGAGTGCGTCGGCGATTATCGCTGGTTGCTGCGCAATCTTGGATAGAGCGTCGTTGGTAGGGGCGGGGTAATGCTCTTTTCCAAGTTGAGATGGAGTAAGCTGAACCTCACCCCCTGCCCCCTCTCCACGTCGTGGAGAGGGGGTAAAAACAGGTTACAACGGGTGTTTAAAGTCCCCTCTCTATGTAATGGAGAGGGGATTTAAGGCTTGTCCGGTACTACTCAACACAATAGTGTTTCCAGTGCACCATCCGGTCGCCCAGCAAGCCGATTCAAGAAAAGTCCGAGGTTATAAGCAGCCATCACCAGAGCAAGGCGCGTCAGCTGCCCCCAACGTGAATGAGCTTGCAGCTGCTTCAAAGCAAAAACTGACCCTAAACGAGCAAAGAGGGTTTCGACAATCTGGCGTTTGCTGGCAAGCCAGCGACAATCTGGTGCTGACCACGCCGCTCGTGCATTCGCGGGAGGTACAGTGATGACACTCACTTCATAGCGCTGCCACCATTGTCGCCGCCAGCGATCCCCATTGAAGCCTCGATCTGCCAGATAGGGTCGCGCGCGCTGGTTGCCCACCGTTGCTAAACTACTAAAATCGGACGGCGGCGGCGGCAGGGTATGCTTTTTATCGCCTGCGGGCGTCAATAACTCCAAATGACCGCGGCGCTGGCTGACCAACGCCTGCAGTAGCCAACGGTCATCCGCTGATGCTGAGCCAAGCAACCAACCCGTGACAACTCCTTCGGCAGTCACACTGGTTAACAACTGCTCGCCCCAAAACCAGCCCCCTTGGTTGCCCCCGTAGCCAAGCCAACTCCACCAGAGCCAATGCCCTTTTCCACTAGCGGCTTGCGCCAAACTACACGCTGGCAACGGCACGCAATCCACCACTTCATACAACGTGCTGCTCGCTTCCAGCCAGTTCGCTACCTCCTGCTGCAGTTGCACCGCTGCACCCCACAACTGACGAACCCGCTCGTTAAAGGCACTCCGCTTCAGCATCCGCGGAAACCAGCCACGTCCCTGCTTTTGCATATAGCGCACCACCCCTCGTTCCGACCGCCACGGCACGCCCACTCGCCACTGTCCCGCTATCGCCACCGTCAGCACTTCACTGTCACTCAGCTGGATTTCTGGTCCGCCATGACGCTGCATCCGCGCCTGCGTGTCTGCTTTATACCAGTCATCAATCAGCACGTATAATGTCGTTAAGAAGGTATCCAAGTCCATGTTCCACTCCTTTGTTTGGCGACAATGAGTGTACATGAACCGATACCTTCTTCAGTACCGGACAACGCTATTTAGGGGTGAGGTAAGCGTAGAGTTAAAAACCTACCCCTGAATTCGGGGCAGGGGGGAGGTCGCTTTACACCGGGCGCTGTGCCAACGCCGCTGACAAATCGTCGCCTTTGCGGACGAGGACGGAGGGGATTTTGCCGAGCCGGAGCATCGCGCGGATGTCGTCGGGTGGGGTCATGCCGCCGAACGAGAAGGGGTCGATCAAAACACAGGTCGGGCGGATGCCGCGCCGGGATAAGATTTGCGCCTCGGTGATCCACGCCGGGTCGAGCGAGGCGGTCACGATCACCAGCGTCGTCCCGCGCGTGAGATAGGGTGTCTCCAGTGTGAGTGCCTGCGCCAGCGAGTAATTGGACGTGCTGCGGGCGACGGCGAGCGTCGGCAAAATCCGCAAAAGCTGACGGTTGCCGCGCTCCGGTTGGTAAACCTCGCGGTGCGGGACGTAGGCGACGAAGCCGAGCGCGCGCTCCTGCTCGATGAAGTGCTGCACCAGCGACGCGGCGATCACGACGCCGTATTCCTCGGTCGAAGGCGGAATTCCTGCTCCTGCCGGGATCACGGCTCCGCTGCCCGCAATCCGCCGGACGCTCGGTTCTTCGACCAGCGATTGCGCCGAGAAGTCGACGATCAGCCAGACGTCCGCCTGCGGGTCGATCTCGAACTCCTTGACCATCAGCCGTTCTTTGCGCGCCGAGGATGCCCAGTGAATGCGGTTGAAGCTGTCGCCGGTCACGTATTCGCGGACTCCGGCGGCGTTGGTGGTGATGTATTGCGCGCGGCGGCGTTCGGCATCCCCGCCGGAGAGGATGCCCATCGGCAGCTCAAACCGGTTGAGCGGAACGGTCGCCGGGTAGACGATCACCCGCGACGTTGCGCCGAGTTTGCGCACGGTAGTGAACAACCCGAACGGATCGCCGCTGAGAACCGCCATCGGACCAAGGCGGAATTCGCCGCGCACGAGGCACGGGGTTTCGACGTACCAGCGATAGCTGGATCGCGCGCCGAGCGCCGGGACGATGTGGCTGGCGCGATGCCCCGGCAGTGTGGACGCATCGCGGACTTCGATCCACAGTTTGGGCAGGAAAGCGCGGTTGCTGACGACGAAAACTTCGTCGAGGCTGCGCCCGACTTGCGCCCGTCGAGCGCGCGTCCGTCGGCTGATGGCGATCCAGCGGACGGATGTCCATGACCAGATCAGCGAGACGATCAGCAGCCCGCCGAGCAGATAGGCGATGTTGAAGAAGAAGGCGCGCCCGGTGAATAAGCCGGTCAGCAGGACGAGGATCAGCAGCCCGTAGATCGCATTGCGTCGGTTCTGCATATCAGCGTGGCTGCGGCAAACCTAGCGTACCACCGCGCCCGGAATCGGGGTGGTGGCGAGGATGTCCTGAACGATGGTCCGCGAAGAAATATCCTTGATGCGCGCCGCCGGTCCGACGATGATGCGATGTGCGAGCGTCACCTCGGCGAGCGCTTTCACGTCGTCGGGGATGACGTAGTCGCGCCCCGCCATCGCGGCGCGGGCTTGCGAAGTGTGGAACAGCGCCAGCGATCCGCGTGGGCTGCTGCCGAGATAGACGTCGGCGTGCTGACGCGAGGCGGACACAAGGTCGATGATGTAGCGCTTGATCTCCTCGGCGACGTAGACTTCGCGGACGGCTTGCTGCGCTGCCAGCAGTTCTTGCACGCTGACGACTTGATAAACATTCTGGATCGGGTGCTCGTACTGCTGCAGGGAGAGGATCGAAATTTCCTCGACAGGGGAAGGATAGCCGAGCTGAATTCGCAGCAGAAAACGGTCAAGCTGCGCTTCGGGGAGCGGAAACGTTCCTTCATATTCGATCGGGTTTTGCGTGCCGAGGATCAGGAATGGTTCTTGCAGCGGATAAGTCGTGCCGTCGACGGTGATCTGCTTCTCTTCCATCGCCTCTAGCAGCGCGGCTTGCGTTTTGGGTGTCGCGCGGTTGATCTCGTCGGCGAGGACGATCTGCGCCATGATCGGACCGGCGCGAAACTCGAACTCGCGAGTTTTCTGGTTGAATAGGGAGACGCCGGTTACGTCCGAAGGGAGCATGTCGGGCGTGAACTGAATCCGGCTGAAGGTGCAGCCAATCGAGCGCGACAAGGCTTTCGCCATCATCGTTTTGCCGACGCCGGGAATATCCTCAATCAGGATGTGCCCCTGACTCAGCAATCCAAGAACGGTCAGACGAACTTCGTTACGCTTGCCGATGATCACTTGGTTGACGCTGTGGGAGATGCGCTCTGCCACTTGCTGGACGATCTCGACGTTGCGTGGACGATTGTTATTGTTTGTCTGGCGGGTTTCTGATGGATAATTGGTCATAGAGACGTTTCACTCGTTGACAAGTCGGCTTCAGTATAGCCGATGTTGTCGAGAATAACAGACTCTACTACTTTCCTGCGTGCCAGCGAATGCGGGGATCCGGCTTGCCGTTTGCGCGGCGTCCTGTATAATAAGCCTGATCCTTCGGCGGCGCGCCCAACTCGAGGAGCTTTCCACCATGGCGAAATCGCGCACAGAGTTAATGGTAGATCGTCTGCGCGACTTGCAAGCGACGACGCCCGAAATCGAAGCATCGGCGGTCGTCAGCGTAGATGGTCTTGCAATGGCATCTTCGCTCCCGGCGAACGTCGAAGAGGATCGCGTATCGGCAATGTCGGCGGCGATGCTCTCGCTCGGTGAGCGAATCGCTACCGAACTCGGACGCGGCGGACTCGATCAAGTCTACATTCGTGGCGACGATGGGCTGGTGATCTTGATGTCGGTGGGCGAGGAAGCTGTGCTCACGACACTGGTCCGCGAAGGTGCCCGGCTCGGCTTGATTTTGCTCGACATGCGCCGCACCGCTGACGATCTCGAACGACTCGTATAGAACCAATGCTGTATCGATGGGAGTTTGAACGGCGGGGATGATCAGTCCCCGCCGTAATTTTGTTTTTTGTTGGTGGAGTGGTGGCATAAAGGTGGGCATGAACCCGAAATACATCTTCTGCACGGGTGGCGTCGTCAGTTCGGTGGGCAAGGGTGTGACGGCGGCTGCAATCGGGCGTATCCTCAAGGCGCGTGGCTTGAAAGTCGCCATCCAGAAACTCGACCCGTATCTGAACGTTGATCCGGGGACGATGAGTCCGTATCAGCATGGCGAAGTCTTCGTCACCGCCGATGGTGCGGAGACCGACCTCGATTTGGGGCATTACGAGCGTTTCATCGACGAGAGCTTGACCCGTCCCTGTAACGTCACGGCGGGGCAGGTCTACAGCCACGTCATCGACAAGGAGCGGCGCGGCGACTATCTCGGCGGGACGATTCAAGTCATCCCGCACATCACTAACGAGATCCGGCGGCGGATTATGTTGGTCGGCAGCGATAACGCTACCGACGTCGTGATCGTTGAAGTCGGTGGCACGGTCGGCGACATCGAGGGGCAGCCGTTCCTCGAAGCGATCCGGCAGATGCGTTCGAGTGTCGGACGGAACGATTCGATCTGCATTCACGTGACTTTCTTGCCTTACATTGGGGCGACCGGCGAACTCAAGACCAAACCGACGCAGCACAGTGTCCGCGAACTGCGCGGGATTGGTATCCAGCCGCAGGTGATCATCGCGCGAACGGATTACCCGGTCGGCAGCGAAGTGACCAGTAAGATCGCGCAGTTCTGCGACGTGGAAGAACGCGCTGTCATCGCGCTAGAGACCACCGATCTGCTCTATGATGTGCCGCTGACGCTGGAAGACGCCGGACTCGGCGATTATCTGGTCGAGCAGCTTAAGCTGGACGTCGGCGCGCCCGATCTGGAAGCGTGGCGCACGATGACCCGACGAATGCGCGCGGCGACCGATCCGGTGCGGATTGGCGTCGTCGGCAAGTATGTCGAGCTGCACGACGCTTACATGAGTGTCAAAGAGGCGCTGTTTCACGCGGCGAGCGGGCTTGACCGTGAACTCGAAATCGTCTGGCTAGATTCCGGCGAACTCGAAAAAGATCGCGGTTGGGATGTGCTGGAGTCGATGCAGGGGATTGTCGTCCCCGGCGGCTTCGGCTATCGCGGCGTCGAGGGCATGATCCTCGCCGGGCGTTACGCGCGCGAGCATCAGGTGCCGTACTTCGGCTTGTGCTTGGGAATGCAGACGATGTGCATCGAGTTCGCCCGTGATGTGCTCGGTTTGGAAGATGCCAGCAGTGGTGAATTCGAAGCGGACAGCGACAACCTCGTGATCGACATGATGCTGGAACAACGCAGTATTACCGATATGGGCGGGACGATGCGCTTAGGCGTTTATCCCTGCCGGTTGGAAACAAATTCGGTCGCGGCGCGCGCTTATGGAAATGTGCCGGAAATTTCCGAGCGTCACCGCCATCGCTTTGAGTTTAACAACGTGTATCGTGAAGCATTCGCGGAGAACGGGATGCGCTTCAGCGGACTCAGCCCGAACGGGCAGTTGGTCGAGATCGCCGAAGTTGCTGATCACCCCTTTATGGTGGGAACGCAGTTCCATCCCGAATTTTTGAGCCGCCCCAATGCGCCGCACCCGTTGTTTTCGGCATTTATCAAGGCGGCGATCCAGCCGCAGCCCCGCAGCGCGGTCGCGCTTAACACACTTTCCGGCGAAGATAAGGAATAGTTTATGGTAAACGCAAGCTTTATCGAGTCCATGCCCAAGGTTGAGCTAAACGTCAGCCTTGAAGGTGCAATTCATAAGCCGACACTCATGATGCTGGCGGAACGCAACGAGATTGCCGAATCGCTCAAGCATTTCGACGATTGGGTGAATCTGATCAACGAGCCGGACTATGCGCGCACCTATGAAATCGTGCGGATGGCGTGCAGTTGGATGAAGCAGCCCGACGATTTAACCCGCATCGTCTACGACGCTGCGACCAACTTGGCGAAACAGAACGTTCGTTATGCCGAGATGAGCGTCAACCCGGCGTGGTACGCCGATCTGTCGCTGACCTTTGACGATTTTCTGGCGGCGATCAACGATGGGCGCGATCGTGCGCAGCGGGCGTGGGGGATCGATCTGGCGTGGGTCTTCACGATCCCGCGCGAAGAACCGCGCCGCGCCGACGAACTCGCGCGCTGGGTGTCGACCGCTGCTGCTCGACGGGGCGGGGTGGTTGCGCTGGGTATCAGCGGCGAGGAAGCCGCACAGCCGGTTGGACAGTTCGAGCGCGCTTTCAAGACGGTCGAAAAGAAGGAAATTGCCCGCGTCGTGCGCGTGGGCGAGCAGGGCGTCGAGAGCATTCAGCAGGCGATTGAAGTGCTGAACCCGACCCGCTTGATCGATGCGTGGGGTGTCGCCGACTCGCCGGATGCGCTGACGATGTTGATCGACAACAGCATCACCCTCGAAGTTAGCCCGACGCGCGCCCTCAAGCAAGGCTGGGTCGAGACCCTCGCCGATTACCCGCTGCGCAAACTCTACGACGAGGGCGTCTCGCTGGTGATCGGCTCGGACATGCCGAGTATGTACCAGACCACGCTGAATGACGAATACCTCGCCGCCATCGAAGCGGGCGATTTGTCGCAGGATGAATTCGAGAATCTGGCGTTGAACGCGGTCCGCCTCAGCTTGCTGGATGATGCGAAGAAAGCCGAACTGCTGGCGTCGTTTGAGCAGGCTTATGCTGAACTCAAAACCGAAGTCGAAGAACCCGCGTCGTAAATCTGCGAGTTGTGTCTCGCTCCCCAAACCCTCGCCGGTTTTACACCCTCTCCTCGCTTGCGTGGGAGCGGGTCGGAATGAAGTTTCGGGGTGAGGGGTAAGAATCAAAAACGCCGGACAGCTAACCGTCCGGCGTTTTGTTTTACTTAGCGGGATTTAGGCTTCGGTGAAGTCGCCTTCGACCACATCTTCGTCATGCCCATTGCCTTGTGCTCCCTGCGGATTAGCGCTGCCACCATAGTTGGCGGCGTTGTCAGCGCTGTTCATCTGCTGCGTGAGCGCGTAAGTCGCGTTTTGAAGCGTCTGCGTTGCGCTGCGAATGCGGTTGACATCTTCGCTGGCGCTGGCTGCGCGCAGATCGTTGATCTGCTGGTCGATCGTACTGCGATCGGCTTCGCTCAGCTTGCCGTCGAGACCGTTCAGCGTCTTTTCCGCCTGATAGATCAGCGTATCGGCTTCGTTGCGTGCCTGCGCCAACTGCTGACGCTGCTCGTCTTGCGCCCGATGCTGCTCGGCTTCGTGGACCATCTTGTCGACTTCGCCTTGCTGCAAGTTCGTCGTCGCGGTGACGGTGATCTTCTGCGCCTTGCCGCTCGCCTTGTCGGTCGCGGTCACGTTGAGGATGCCGTTGGCGTCGATGTCGAACGTGACTTCGATCTGCGGGATACCCCGCGGCGCGGGAGCGATGCCTTCCAGTTGGAACATCCCCAGCGACATATTGTCGGCTGCCATCGGACGCTCGCCCTGAAGGACGTGCACCGGCACGACGGTCTGGCTATCGGCTGCCGTCGAGAAAGTCTCGCTCTTCTGCACCGGGATGGTGGTGTTGCGCTCGATCAGCTTGGTCATGACGCCGCCCATCGTCTCGACGCCGAGGCTCAAAGGCGTCACGTCGAGCAGCAGCACGTCCTTGACTTCGCCGCCGAGCACGCCCGCCTGAATAGCTGCGCCGACCGCGACCACTTCGTCCGGGTTGACGCTCTTATTCGGCGTCTTGCCGAGCAGCGACTGAACCAACTCTTGCACCATCGGCATCCGCGTCGCGCCACCGACCAGCACCACTTCGTTGATGTCGGTCTTGCTCAATTCCGCGTCGCTCAAGGCTTGCGTGACCGGAGCGCTGATTCGCGCCATCAGGTCGGTGCTCAACTGCTCGAACTTCGCCCGCGTCAGCGTCATGGTCAGGTGCTTGGGACCGTTGGCATCCGCCGTGATGAAGGGCAGGTTGATCTCGGTCTGCACGGTGTTCGAAAGCTCGATCTTCGCCTTCTCCGCCGCTTCCTTCAAACGCTGGAGCGCCTGCCGATCCGTCCGCAGGTCGATGCCCTGATCCTGCTTGAATGCTTCAGCCAGCCAATCGACGATCACGTCGTCCCAGTCGTCGCCGCCCAGATGGGTGTCACCGCTGGTCGCCTTGACCTCAATCACGCCGTCGCCGACTTCGAGGATCGACACGTCGAAGGTGCCGCCGCCGAGGTCGAAGACGAGGATCGTCTCGGTTTCCTGCTTATCGAGACCGTACGCCAGCGATGCCGCCGTCGGCTCGTTGATGATCCGCAGCACGTCCAACCCGGCGATCTTACCGGCATCCTTGGTTGCCTGCCGCTGCGAGTCGTTGAAGTACGCCGGGACGGTGATCACTGCCTGCGTGACCGGCTCGCCGATGTACGCTTCCGCGTCTTTTTTCAGCTTGCCGAGGATCATCGCGCTGATTTCCTGCGGCGTGTAGCTCTTGCCGGTCGCCGGGATCTTGATCCGGGCGTCGCCGGTCGCGCCTGCGTCGATTTGATAGGGCAGACGCTTGGTCTCGTCGGCGACTTCCGCCGAGGATTTACCCATCAGCCGCTTGACCGAAAAGACGGTGTTTTCAGGATTGACGACTGCTTGTCGTTTCGCCGCCTGACCGACGATGCGTTCGTTGTTCTTGGTGAAGGCGACCACCGACGGCGTGGTGCGGCTGCCCTCGGCGTTGGCGATCACGACCGGCTCGCCGTTTTCGAGCACGGCGACGCACGAATTGGTTGTCCCTAAGTCAATGCCTACAATCTTACTCATGTTCGTTCCCCTCGCTTACGATAGAAATTGTTTATGGTTACAGTATAGGGAACCTGTGTCAGAGCGGCGTCAAAAAAACGTTGGAGGCATATAAGAGGCTAGCTGATGCGAGGTCTGGCGCTGTTCGTGAATAGTAGCCACAGCTGAAGCCAGTGAGCCAAATGGTTTGCCGAAGCTACAAACAGATTGGAAATCAATTTACCAGATAGTACGAAACAATTCCGATCGTGAGCGAGTATTTGCCTGCACGGAAACAACTTGCACTGCCCACGTATGCGCCGAGCGACAATTCTTATATCTCAGTAGCTTGGCGAACAACTTGTCGATCTCAACAAATTGAGTTTGCGCCGATGAGCCATATACCGAGTGCTCGCCTCAAGCGATGCCAGTTATGGAGACTATAGCGCAAGACAGAGTGGGAAGGATCAAGGACAAATTCTATGACAAGGATCGGTATACGTGATCAGAAATCGAAGCCGGGATCGAGCAAGAAGCGAAAATGCGTGCCCATTTTGCTGCTTGTAGTTGAGATAGTAGAGCGTACCGAAGACTATCCAAGGAGTCACAAAGGCAAACAACAGCATAGCCACTAACATACCAAGCGCAACCATGTCGTTAGTGTCGAATACTGCCTCTATATCCCTCTGAAAGGGCAGCACGCCATGCGAGTAAGATTGCGTTGAGGACGACAGAGTGCGCCGCCGAGCCTGGTTAACCAGGTTAATATCCTGCGTGGTACTTTCACGCCTCGATCGCGGTTATGTCTTCGGCTCAGCCTGATGGCGGAAGTCCACAAAGCGGTAGCCCACGCCGCGCTCCGTCAAAATGTACTTGGGGTTCGACGGGTCTTCCTCGATCTTCTCGCGCAGGTAATTGACGTACAGCCGGACGTAGTGCGCCTCGTCGCGGTACTCGTAGCCCCAGACCTTCGCCAGCAGTTGATCGTGCGGCACTGTCCAGCCCGCGTTCTCGATCAGGTGGTAGAGCAGGCGGTACTCGGTCGGGCGCAGCTTGATCCGCTCGCCGTTGACGATCACCTCACGGCGGTTGAAATCCACGCTCAGCCGGTCGTCGATCTTGAGGATCGCTTGCGAGGGCGAGGACGACGGCATCTCGGCGCGCCGCAGCACCGCCTTGATCCGGCTGGACAGCTCACGGGGACCGAACGGCTTGGGGATGTAGTCGTCCGCTCCCAGTTCCAGTCCGTAGACCTTATCGTTTTCCTCGCCTTTGGCGGTCAGCATGATCACCGGGATCGACTGGTGAACTCGCGCAGCATCCGCAGCGTCTCGAAACCGTCGAGTTCGGGCATCATCACGTCGAGCAGCACGATGTCGGGCAGCTTGGTGCGCACGGCTTCCAGCGCCTCCAAGCCGTTGTGCGCCTCGATGACTTGATGCCCCTCCAGTTCGAGGTTCATGCGGATGAAATTGATCATGCGCGGCTCGTCGTCCACGACGAGGATGCGCTTGCCATCACGCGGGTTGCTTTTGGGTAGTTTGGTGGTCATTGCTTTTACTCGTTACGGAACGGCAGCGGGAATTCAACGGCTTCATCAGCCGACGGCAGTACTTCGATGAAAGTGACGCGCCACATGGGAACGATGATGGTCGTCACGCCTTCCTCGATCCAGTTAACTTCTTTTTCCGTCTTCTCGCGCGGGTTTTTGCAGACGATGAAGTTGTCATTCGGCTGGGGGAGTTCTTCGACGTCGGTCTTGAAGGCTTCGGCGTTATTGATATGAACGAGCAGTGTGATCATCAAACCTCCGCTGCGGGGTTATGAGCTTCTGGGCTTAAAGTAAATGTGAGCGACGAGCTTGCCCAGTCGTATTTCGTCGCCATCGCGCAGCACCCGCGGCTGATCGGGCACGAGCCGCTGACCATTGAGATGGGTTCCATTGGCGCTGCCCTTGTCGATCAGCGTGAGGGTATCATCGCTGCGGAAAATAACTGCGTGAACCCGCGATACGCCTTTCTCTAACGCGCCATAGGGCGTTAGGTCAAGGTCCGGCTTATGCGGGCTGGTGGCATCAGCGCGACCAAGGATCGTCTCGGCGGGCGGTTGAAAAGTGATCGGGTCCGTAGCATCTCTCACGTGGAGAATGATCGAGGCGTCACGATCGAACCGGGCGGTTCCCCACGTCGCATGGGCAGCTAAACCGTCCGTTCCTTCTTCAAGTTTTTTGGTGCCTAGCGCTGTGCCGGCTTCATGCACAAGGGATTGACCGCACTCCTCACAGTAGAGAAATCCCTCACGATTGACATGGGCACAAGATGGACAAATCTTCATAGATGCTGACGCAACACCGCGTTTGCGTATCCTCCAACGATATACTTTCCTACGATCGGCTGCGCAACGGAAGCACGATCGATTCTAACGATAATCCTTTTACCCACACCCTATCATACCGGTGGTTCTTCTCCCGGACGCAGTAAGAAACGCGTTTCGTATTTTAGCGCTTTTCGCCCTTTGTCGGATAATGCTGCGGTGTGGGCGACTTGACGCGCTTCGGCTAAGGCTTGCTGCGCCAGCTCATCTTGCCCACGTTCGAGTAGGCGGGTGGCGAGATTTTCGAGGCGGCGAGTCGCTTCGTGAACGTCACCCTCATCCAGTGCGTCCTGAGCGCGTTCCTGCATTCGATAGAGTGTAAGCTTTCCCAACGCATCAAGGATCGCTTGAGGAGTTTCTTCGGCTTCAGCTTGATCACTGACGCCGATGGAAAAGTCGCTGAGCGCCTGATAATGCGGGTCGCTGCCGTTGGCGAGAATGTCTCCGCGCGCGATCAAGCGTGCAACCGACCGGAAACCGTTCTCGACGTTTGGCGGAATCTCAAACTGAAGCAAGACCAGCGTCACACGGTTCATCTGGAGATTGCCGAGCGAGAGGATCGCCTCTTGCTCCGGGAGCGGCTGCGGATTCGGCGACAGCTTGAACGCCGATTCCAGCCGAATATCGGCATCCGGCGCGACGGAGAGCTGAAGCCGCTCGACGAAGACATTGGATAGGCTGCGAACGTGATCGTTGAGGAAGCGGACGACCGCACTCGGCGACTTGATGTATTCACAGGTGCCGCCGGAGATCGATGCCAACTCGTCGAGAAACTTGTCGTTCCAGTCACTGCCCAAACCCATCGCGCTGACGATAATTCCCTCGGCGCTCGCTTTGCGAATCAGGTCAATGGAGCGCTCCTGATCGCCGTAGGTGTTGCCGTCGGTGAGCAAGATCACGTGATTGACTAGTTTTGGCGCGAGGAAGCGCCGATTCTGCTCGATCCCGGCGGACAGACCCTTGTAGATTTCGGTGCCGCCGGAAGCCGACATCAGGCTAACGCGCGCTTTGAGGTTGGATTTATCCTGCACCGTCGTCGCCGGAATGATGACTTCGGCGAAGTCGTTGAACGTGACTACCGAGAAGACGTCATCGCTGTTCATCTGGTCGATGATGTGGTGGGCGGCGACCTTGACCCGCTCAAGCCGTGCGCCGTTCATCGAATTGCTGCGATCCAGCACCAGCGTGAGGTTCAAGCGTGATTTGCGCTTGAGTTCCTCCTGCCGCTCGCGAACGCGCGGGTCGGGCAGGACCTCGACCAATAGATAGACAACTTGGCTCTCAGGCAAGGGCGTGATTGACCGCTTGCTCGGCGTCACGCGCAGCAGGAAATTATACTCATGCGGCTTTTGCTTGCGGACCTGCTCGTCGTGACGTCGGCGGCTGTTCGGCTCGCTAAGGAGTTCATACGCAACGGTGATATCTTGGAACTGCGCCAGCGCCCCCTTGTTCTGGTTCTTGTCCGGGTGCAGACGACGAGCAGCGCGACGAAACGCATCTTTGATTTCGTCGTTGGATGCCTCTGGTGAGACTCCAAGGATAATGTACGGATCAAAATCGATCATTCCGGGTTTTAGTTTTCACTCAACCGGGCATATTTAGAATTACTACGCTGATATTATCGCTGCCGCCGCGCTTATTAGCGAGGGCGACAAGTTTGTTGCAGGCATCTTGGGGTACGGACGTCTGTTTGAGAATATCCAGAATTTCACTGTTTTCGACTAGATTCCACAGCCCGTCGCTGCACAGCAGCAATCGGGATTTGGGCGGCAAGCGGCGGGTCATGATGTCGATTTCCACTAACTCATTTTGCCCAAGGGCGCGGTACAGCATGTTCTTGTTCGGGTGATCGGCGGCTTCGGCGGGAGTCAGTTGATCGAGTTCGATCAACCGCTGCACAAGTGAATGATCGCGCGTGAGCTGATCGATAGAATCTTTGGTAATCAGGTAGATACGGCTGTCGCCGACGTGAGAAATGTAGGCGAGATCGCCAATAATACAAGCCGACGTAAAAGTGGTGCCGCCATCAGGAACATAGCGAATCACCTCGGCGTTGGCTTTTTCGATCGCGCTGCTAATCGCTTCGGTGATCGGCGGCTGATCCTGAGTCTCTCCGGCGAGCATCGGCGTGAAAATAGTTTTCAGCACCTCAAGGGCGACCGTCCGAACGGTGATCGCCGATGCTTTTTCGCCATCATGATGTCCGCCCATACCATCGGCAACGATGAACAGTCCAAAATCCGGGCGTTCCTCGGAGCTGCGGAGCGTCGAGAAGAAGGTATAAATCGCATCTTGGTTGTTGCTGCGAACCATACCGACGTCGCTGGCTTGCCCGAAGGTGATATGCCCATTGCCCATGAAGGCGATCAGCGTTTCTTCGGAGAGCGGGCGCGTCGCGCCATCGGCGAAGACGCTGTCCAACTCGATGGGAGTTGGCGAAGCCGGAACTTCATCCTCCTTAGCCGATGGGGATGGGGTGGAGTCGGTGTCCGCCGCAGGCGGTTCGGTGGGAACCGTGCTTGGTTTGGTGGCTGCGACTGTATCCGGCTCTTGGGCAACTTTGAAAAGCCGGCGGAACAAATTCATCATGAAACTGCCTCCACAAGGGTAAAAGTCAGCTCAGTCTACCAGCGGAATCGCGTACAGTTGGTGATCCATTGAGCCAACAAGGATGATGTCATCGGCGATACAGGCAGCAGCGGTAATCGGTGCATTCGTCTTGAATTTCCAGCGTTCCTTGCCGTTGTCCGCGTTTAAGCAATAGAAATAATCGTCAGTTCCCCCGAAGTAGATACGATCCTTGTGAATAATCGGAGACGCCACAATCGGTTTTTCCGACTGAAACTTCCAGCGCTCGCGGGAAGATTGTGCGTTGATGGCATAGAGATAGCCGTCGGCAGAACTGAAGTAGAGCATACCCTTGTGCTCGACCGGCGACGAGATGATCGGACCGTTGGTGCGCAGCCGCCATGAGCTAAAGCCGTTATCGGCATCCACGGCGTACATGAAGCCATCAGCAGAGCCGACGTAGCAAATCCCTTCCTTCATGTCGACGTAAGGTGACGACATCACGCCGCGCCGCGCGCGGAAACTCCATTTGCGCGACCCGGATAGGCTGAGGGCGACGACTTCGCCGGACTCCGAGCCGACGATGACGAGATCGTTGGTGACGAACGGGCGACTGCGCACCGGTGCGCTCATATCATACGACCAAAGCAGCCGACCATTCGCCGCACCGAGCGCGTAGACCCTACCGTCGTCACTACCGAAGAAGACGTGACCGTGTTCGATGCGTGCCATCCCGCGTACGCGGTCTTTGGTTTGGTGAGTCCAACTGACGCGCCCGCTGCGATAATCGAGCGCGTAGAAATTATTGTCCTCGGAGCCGAACATCACCAGCCGGTTGGTCTCGTCGATGACCGGCGAGGAAGCAATGCCGCCCAATGTCGCATATTTCCAGACGAGATCGCCGGTTTCGCGGTTGAGCGCCCACATATTGCTGTCGTAAGAGCCGACGAAGACGAGGTCTTTGATCGCTGCCGGACTGCACCGGATTTCATCTTCCGACTTGAAAGTCCAGCGGGGCTGAATTGCACCAGCCTCCGTGTTTTCATCGTTGAAGAAATCGGTCTCGGTGCGGACGGCGGACGCAGCACCCCCGGCAGCGCTGAGAATTGGCGTCGGGCGGTAGCGCAGCGCTTGAATCGCGTCTTTCATGTCCGCGCAGGTCGCGTAGCGGTCTTCCGGCTTAAAGCTGAGCGCTTTTTCGATGATCATCACCAAGCCGGGATTGACGTCGGCATTGTAGTCAAGGATCGGGCGCTCATGGAAGCTGAAGGGCGGTTCAAGGCGCGGATCTTTGCGGGTCAAGACGTGATGCAGCGTCGCGCCGAAGCTGTAGATGTCGCTTTGGGGCGAAACGTCGCCTTTGTATTGTTCGGGTGCGGAGTAGCCCTCCGTGCCGATCATCGTGTGCTTGACGCCGCTAATAAACGTCTTGGCGATACCGAAGTCGATCAGCTTGACCTTGCCGAGGCTGTCGATCATCACGTTGGACGGCTTCATGTCGCGGAAAACGATCGGATCGGGTTTCTGGTTGTGCAGGTATTCAAGTACGTCACAGAGATCGAGTGCCCACTCGATGATTTTGTCATTGGGCAGTTCGCGCGTCTTCGACATCAGCAGTTCGAGGTCGCTGCCGTTGACGTACTCCATGACCAGATAGGCGCGGTCGTTGAGGTCAAAGTAATCGTAAATCTTGACAATCGCCGGGTGACTGAGCGCCGCGAGGATATTGGCTTCGCGCCGGAAGGTCTTGAGCATCGACGCCCGGAGTGCTGCGTCGGTCGCCATCGTGTGCATTTCTTTAATTGCGACCGGACGGCGGACGTCGGTGAAATTCAGGTCGCGCGCCTGGTAAACCGTACCCATCCCGCCGCCGCCGAGCACCCCCATGATTTTATAGCGATTTTGTAGGACATAATTGGCTCTAAGGGTCGTATCTTGGCTGTTGTCGTCTCCAATACCGCTAAACTGCGTTGTTTCTGGCATCCTAATATCGCCTCAACCATTCCGTGAATTAGGTCGTTAAAATGATTAGCAGATGATAATCCATGACTTGATTTATTATATTGAACCTGCCAGAATACCGCAATCTAGCTTCTGAGAAATTTAAGTCTGTCGTAACATGCTGTGTAATCAACTGTCAGTATATCTTCACGTGCCGTTTTGCGCCACGAAATGCACCTACTGTGCTTTTAATACCTATACGCACCTTGATGCGCTGATCGAGCCGTTCGTCGGCGCGCTGATCCGCGAAATCGAGATCGTCGCTGCCAGCGCGCCCGATCAGGCGGTGGGGACGATCTTTTTCGGCGGCGGGACGCCCAGCTTGCTGACCCCGCAGCAGTTCGCGCGGATTCTGGCGGCGTTACGGCAGAACTTCGACGTGAGCGCCGATGCCGAGATCACGCTGGAAGCCAATCCTAATGACCTCGACCGTGATTATCTGGCGGCGCTGCGGCGGATCGGGCTGAACCGGATCAGCATTGGGATGCAGACCGCCAACGCGAACGAACTTCAGCTATTTCGGCGCCGTCATGACAACGATGCGGTCGCGCGAGCAGTTTCGGCGGCGCGCGCCGGTGGCTTCGACAACCTGAATCTCGACTTGATCTACGGTTTTCCGCACCAGACGATCCAGACGTGGGAGACGAGCCTGCGGCAGATGCTCGCGCTCAAGCCGGAACACGTCTCGCTTTACGCGCTCGGCTTGGAAGACGGCACGGCGATGAAGGCATGGGTCGAGCAGGGGCGGCTGCCCGCACCCGACGACGATCTGGCGGCGGATATGTACGAACTCGCCAGCGATTTACTGGCGGAAGCGGGCTACGCTCAATACGAGATCAGCAACTGGGCGCGCCCCGGCTTCGAATGTCGGCATAATCTGCAATATTGGCACAACGACGACTATGTCGGTGTCGGTCCCGGCGCGCACGGTTTCGCCGGTGGCGTGCGCTATTCGACCATACTCTCACCGCAGCGATATATCAAGGCTCTGAGCGAAGGCGGCGGCGAATACAGCTATCCGCTGACGCCCGCAACCGCCGACTCGGTCGTGATGGATCGCGCTGGGCAGATCACCGATACGCTGATCATGGGGCTGCGGCTGACACGAGAAGGGATCCCGCGCGCCCAGTTCAGCCAGCGCTTCGGCATCGATCTGGTCGATCTGCATCGTCCGATCATCGAGCGGTTCGTCGGCAACGGCTTGCTGACGGTCGACGATGAGCGGGTGAAACTCACCGATCAAGGGCGGCTGCTGAGCAATATTGTCTTTCGGGAATTCGTATAGTCAAATAGATGATCAAACGCTGCGCTGGAACAAGACTTCAGCGAGGCTGAGCAAGCCTTGGGCTGCTTTCCCCGGTAAATTTGCCGCTTCGAGTGACGCGACAGCGCTGCGGAAATAACGTGCTTCTTGCTCGACGGCGTAGTCCTGTGCGTGTACTGCATCAAGCTGCTGCACGGCGTCGTCCACCTCGGCAGCGCCGAAGGCGGGACGCTGATAGAGTTCGACCAACGTTTCGCTTTGCGATAGTCCGTAGAGCACCGGCAGCGATTTCTTGCGTGAGAGGATGTCGGTCGCGGCTGATTTGCCGGTGACTTCCGGCTCACCCCAAATGCCAAGAATGTCGTCGCGGATTTGGAAGGCGATGCCGAGATCGCGCCCGAAGGCGGCGAAATGCGCCGCGAGCGCCTCGTCCCCGGAGCCGATCAGCGCGCCCATTTGGGCGCAGGCGGATACCAACGCCGCTGACTTGCCGCCGATCATCGAGACGTATTCTTCGACGCTGACGACTGCCTGCTTTTCGAAGCGCATGTCGAGGTGCTGTCCGCGCGTCAGTTCGAGGTTCGTCCGGTTGAAGATCGCCCAAACTGCCAGTACAACGCGCGCGTCGATCGCGCCGTCTAGCTGATTCAAGGCGTGGTAAGCCGAGGCGAACAGGGCGTCGCCCGCATTGATCGCATTCGCCCGTCCCCAGATTTTCCAGACCGTTGGTCGTCCGTGCCGAATATCGCTGTCGTCCTGAATGTCGTCGTGGATCAGTGAGAAGTTATGCAGCAGTTCGACGGCAGCGGCAGCGGGTAGGGCAGTGTGCCAGTCGCCCCCGGACGCTTCAGCGGAGAGCAGCAGCAGAATCGGGCGGATGCGCTTGCCGGTCTGGTGTGAGTAGGGCTGGTTGTGTTCGTCCACCCAACCGAGCGGGTAGCGCAGCATGGTGCGAAAATCTTCGGCGTCGGCGAGTGGAATACTGTCGATCACGCTGCGCATGGTCGCGTCAATCGCGGCGAGATAGCGGTTGGCAAGCTCTTGGGTCAAAGTGGATCACCTTCTACGAGCGGCGTATGTTGCAATTCGGCAATGGTACGGGCGCTGCTGCACAGCATGGCGATTTGCAGCTGGGCGACCAGTTCGCGGATCAGTTGGTCGAGCGCTTCGGGCGAGTTGTTGGCTGCTTTCAAGAAGGGTCCGGCGATGCCACCCGCCAGCGCGCCGAGGGCGATGCTCTTGGCGATGTCGATGCCATCACGCAGCCCGCCGCTGGCGATCACCGGCAGACCGGGCGCACCAGCCGTTGCGTACTGGATGGCGTCGGCGGTGGGGATGCCCCAATCGGCGAAGGCGGCGGCGACGCGGGCGTGAAAAGCAGTCGGCGCGCGATGATATTCAACTTCGCTCCACGATGTCCCGCCCGAACCGGCGACGTCGATGGCAGCGACTCCCGCGTTGGCGAGGTCGCGGGCATTCTGCTCGGAGAAACCCCAACCGACTTCTTTGGCGATTACCGGGACTTCGAGTTGGCTGCAAACGTCCTCGACGCGCTGGAGCAGTCCGGCGAAATTCGTATCGCCTTCAGGCTGTACCGCCTCTTGCAGGACGTTGAAATGCAGAATAAGGGCGTCGGCATCGATCATCTCGACCGCGCGACGGCATTCGTCAACACCGTAGCCGTAATTCAACTGTACTGCGCCGAGGTTGCCAAATAGCAAAATGTCCGGCGCGACGGTGCGCACGCGATAGGTATCGGCGACGTCCGGGTTGCGTAATCCCGCACGCTGCGATCCTAAGCCCATCGCAATGCGATGCGTTTGTGCGGCTTCGGCGAGCCGCGTGTTAAGCTGCCGCGCGGTCTCGGTGCCGCCGGTCATCGATGAAATGACGATCGGCGCGTTGAGCGTTTTGCCGAACAAGGTAACGCTGCTGTCGACCTCGCTGAGATTGAGTTCGGGCAGCGCTTGGTGCATGAATCGGTAGCGTTCCAGCCCGGTCGTCAGGTGCGGGAACTGCACGTCCTTTTCGAGATTGATGCGGATATGATCAGCTTTGCGATCTTCAATCGATGGATTGGTCAAGACTTTACTCATGGATAGGTGACTTCTTTGCCATGCTGCCCATTCTAACATCTTGTCGGGGGAAACGCTCATTTTGTTTGGAAGCGTCTAGCACATTCGTAATGTCACGTTGTCCGACGGTGTAACCGGCTTCACGTCAGCAATCCTCCGATCAAAATTCGATTGTTTGAGTTACCTTGCGAAACAATCGCGCCGATGTGGGGTTATAGTTGTGGGGAACTGACGATCAACCGCTTACGCTGTGCTTGCCCCCGGCTCTCACGGGCTGGTCAACACTGGCGATAGAGGATATTATCAGTATAATTTGTGCGCTAACCCAATTGCCGCGCTATCTGGAGGTAGACTAATGGCATCAACTGAAGATCGGGTTCGTAGTATAGCCGTTGAACTCTTGGGCGTTGACCCGGAGCGTGTGGTTCCTACTGCCCGTTTCCGTGAAGACCTTGAAGCCGATTCGCTGGATTTGGTCGAACTGATCATGAAGTTCGAGGAAGAATTCGGCGGCGAGATCAGCGACGAAGACGCCCAGAAGATCACGACCGTCGGCGAAGCGGTCACGTATATCGACGAGCGGATGACCCACTAGAGCATCCCACCGGCTTGACCAACTCACTTAATCAACCGCTCAGGGCAGCTCTCAATGCTGCCCTGTTTGGTTTAAGACCGCTGCCCCGGCGGTGACAATGAAGCCAATCCCCATCGCAATGCCACCTAATCCGATCTGAGCTGGGATTTCGAATCCACGCAGCAGATCGTACCCCTGCGCCAAGCCGATCAAGCTCGCCGCCGCGCCGATCAGTGCGACCGCTGCCGCGATCCAGTGACGGTAGCGGGGCAAGACTCCGCTCAAGCCAATCCCGCCGCCGACCAACGCGAGCAATGCGATCGCCGCTTGCTGGCGATAATTGGCGTCGTCTAGGGCATGGATGAATTCGAGCGGCGGCAGCAGCGCCACCGCGATCACGATGACCAGCAGCGCCGGGACGATCCCCCGCCGGGTCGAGAAGGCGATCAACAGGGCAAGGCAGGCAAGCGGCAGCCGCAGCAGCAGGCTAGTCAGCAGCATCGGCGTCTGGGCGTGAACAGCGGGATGCAGGCTGGTCCACTCCGCCAGATCGTAGGCGTTGGGGCTGAGGCTGGCAGCCGGATTCACCAGCCATGGGAACAAATAGAGGATCAGCATCAAGCCGAAGAGCAGGTAGAAACGCATGAGAAACCTTTGTGGTTAGTCTTTAGTGATTAGTTTCTAGCTAGTGACTTCGAGAAAGTATGCCAGCTTTGTCTAAAAACTAAAAACCAAGAACTAAAAACTTGCTCACTTCATCAGCTCGTCGATGCGCGCGCGAATCTGCTCATCTTCCGCTTGCTGGGATTCGAAGAACTCGACCATGAACTCGCTGCGACGCTGGCGCAGCGCCATCGGTGCCACGGCGCGGATATCGTTAGCGGTCGCTAGGTCGCGCCCGTCGGCGGCGGCATAGGCGCGGGCGGCTTCAAACATGGTGTATTCGGCGCGGTGCGAGTTGATGTCGAGGTCGCGCACCAGCGCCAAACCGACCGCAATCGCGTCGTCGGCGAGGGTGGTCTCCTTGAGTAATTCGCGAGCGAGCATGATTTCGTCGCGGGTTCCGGCGGTGTGATGCGCCCATTGACGCACGAACGCCGTGGGATGCTGGCGATATTGACGCACGCGCCGGTAAACCTCCAACCGATCCGCCGTGTCCGTCAGCCCGCGCACGCCGACGCGCAAGCCAAAGCGATCCAAAATCTGCGGGCGCAGGCGACCTTCCTCCGGGTTCATCGACCCGATCAGGACGAAACGGGCGCGATAGGTGCCGACCATTGCCCCGCGCCGGACGGTGTAGCTGCCTTGCGCCGCGGCGTCGAGGATGGCATCGACGATTTCGTCGTTGAGCAGATTCACTTCATCGATGTAGAGCAGATTATTGTCTGCGCGGGCGAGGATGCCACGTTCCAAGCGAACGCGGTTCTGCTGGACCGCGATCCGCTCGTTGATGCCGCCGACCACGTCCTCAAGGCGAGCGTTAAGCGGCAGTTCGACTAGCTTGACCGACTCGTAATGCGAAATCGACTCGCCGGCGCGCAGCTTCTCGTAGCAATCAGGATACAGTACGGCAGCGTTCGGCTGTTCGAGATCGAGCGGCAGCGCGCCGTCTTCACAGTCGCTGACTTCGACGTCGGGCAGGATGTCGGTCAGGCTGCGGACGGTGGTCGTCTTGCCCGTGCCGCGCGGACCGATCAGTAGGACGCCGCCGACCGCCGGGTTGATCACGGCAAGCAGCAGGGCGATCCGCATCTCTAGCTGCCCGACAACCGCCATGAACGGATAGGGCGGGGCATCTGACAAGCCGGAATCGGGTGCAGGGGTGGCAAGAATGCGCTGCGCTCCGGCATCGTTGAGGATGCGCAGCAGCGTCGAGCTGCCCATATCTGGCAGTTCGGCGTCGATGGGTTCCGGGTTCGGTTGATCGGTGGTCACGCTTTTTCCAGATCGCGCTGCTCTTTGCGGTAAGCCTGTCGCTGCCGCGCCTGTTCTGCTCGCTGAAGCTCCTCCGGCGTTTCGTAGATCAATTCGGGGACTTCAGTCGGTTTTCCGTCGGCATCGAGGGCGACGTAGACGACGTAGGCGGTGTTGGTCGTTTTGGGTTCGCCCCGGAGCGGGTTTTCCATGACGACCTCGACGCGCACTTCGAGCGATGTCCGCCCGACGTAGGTTAGCTCGGCGTTGCACATGACCAGATGCCCGATCCGAATCGGCTCCATGAAGGTCATCGAGTCGATGGCGACGGTCACGACCAGATTTCCGGCGTGGCGCATGGCGACCAACGCACCGGCTTCGTCGACCATCTTCATGATCACGCCGCCATGTACGTTGCCGTGCGAGTTCGCGTCCTGCGGACCCATCAACGCGCTGAGCGTGAAGCGCGAATCGGCGATGCGCTTTTGTTCGCGCACGGCTTATTCCTCTCCCGCGTCGGGGATCAGGTCGGAGATGCGCTTGAAGACTTCCGGGTCCCAGTCGAGCACGTCAAGCTTACTGTAGCCGAGATCGCCGGGGATCGGCGCGAGCGGTGCTCGCGGGGGCAGCTGCGGCTTCGGCGGTTTCGGCGGCACGTGCTTGAGCAGCGGCGGGCGATCCGCGCTGCGCTGACGGATGATGCGCCCGTCTTTGTACAGATTGCCGATCCATTCGCCGGACGTCGTGTAGACGTCGTAGCCCTCGTTACGGACAAAACCAATGTAATCGCCGCGCAGGTCGAAAATGTACCAACCGAGCACGGTCGCGTGCCATTCGCCCGCGGTGTCAAAGATGAAGAAAGGTTTCGTCGGGTCAATCGTAAACCTACGCGACATCTTCTATCCTTTTCTACTGTCAACTCATTTTCGAATTATAGCAAAGACTCAAGTCCGTGAGCGTAAGGCACTAGTTTACGCTGCCAACAGGCGGCGGTAGATGTCGCTGAGCTGACGGGCGGAGCGCTCCCACGTAAATTCGCGGGCGCGGGCGAGTCCGCGCGCCGTCAGGTCGTGGCGCAGCGTCTCGCTGTCGATCAAGCGATTGAGCGCATCGATCAGCGCGTCGAGGTCGGTCGGGTCGATCATCAGCGCGGCATCTCCGGCGACTTCGGGCAGCGATGAAACGGTCGAGGTGACGACCGGCGTTCCACACGCCATCGACTCCAGTACCGGAATGCCGAAGCCTTCATACAGCGACGGCACGGCGGTGATCAGTGCTGCGCTGTAGAGCGCAGGTAGATCGGCGTCGTCGGCGAAGCCGATCAGGTGGACGTGGTCGCCAAGCTTCAGCGACTGAATTGCCGCGTAAATCGGGTCATCGAGCCAGCCCTTGCCACCGGCGATGACGAGATCGAGGTCGTAGCCACGCTCGCGCAAGACCGCTAGCGCTTGAATCAGCCGGATGTAGTTCTTACGAGGTTGAACCGTGCCGACCGAGAACAGATAAGGGCGGTCGGTTAGGGCGTATTTCTGACGCACACCCGGATCGTCGGTGGGCTGGAAGCGCGCATCGACGCCGCTGAGCAGTACCGTGATCTTGTCGGCAGGGGTGCGATAGAGCGCGACCAGATCATCTTTCGTCGCCTGTGAGTCGGCGAGGATGTGATCGGCGCGCTGCACCGAACGCGGGACGACGGTGTCGAGATAAGCTTTGAGGCTGGGGCTGGCGGTTTCGGGCACCCGCACGAAGGAAAGGTCGTGTACTGTCAGCAGCGTATGGCGGGCGAGTGTCGGCGGCAGGACGAAATCGGTCGCGTGATAGAGATCGGTTCTGCCGGTGAAGACTTCGACCGGCAGCGGGAGCCGGGCGCGTCCCCAAATTCGCGCCAACCAGCGCGGCGTGATCCGCGTGGGACACCAGCGGAAGTTCGAGCCGGGAAGCGCCGGGAGTTGATCCGCGCCGGCGACGAACAGGCGATAATCGAACTCGGCAGGCTGGCGCGCTAACGCGGCGACCAACTCGCGGACGTAGCGCCCGATACCGCCGCCTTGTTCGTAGGCGGGCGTGTAGTCGATGGCAATCGAGGACCGAGTCAAAGACGATGCCACCTAAGCTGCAAATTGCTGGGGAGTACAGCAAATAAGGGCACAGCACGCTGTGCCCCTACGGCTAAACTGATTTCATGGGGGTTGCTTTTACTCAGCACTCGGTACTCAGTACTCTGCACTGTTTTTATTCCACGTCGTTGTACGTCCAGAGCCGGTTGACGATGAAGTTCCAGATCATCACCACGATCACGCCGACAAACCACGTTGCCATCGAGCCAAGCTTAGCTTCAGCGGTGGGCGTGGGCATATAGCCGGGGCGCTGCATTTCGATCAGCGGCAGGAGAATCGGCATCAAGGCGTGACCGACTGGCTCGTGGGCTGCCGTGATCCAGATGGTGCGCCCGATCCAGCCAACGAGGCTGACCAAGCCGAACTGAGTCATCTGCCGCCGCCACGAGCGCGTACGTGAGTCGGGATACGTCCACAGTCGATTCCAGAAGAAGTTGCTTGTAATTGCGGCGACAAAGGAGATCGTCGATGCAATAGCGACATTCCAGTCGGGGTTTTGCAGTGTTGGCGGGAGGACGGTCGCTTGCAAAATGAACAGCGTTCCGGAGTCGATAATGGCGCCGGTGGTGCCAACCGTGGCGAATTTGAGGAAACGTTCGACCTCTTTGGCTTTGCTGCCGCCGACGCGATTGGCAACCGCCTTAATCGGAATATCCAGCGGATTGCGAATGGCGATGCGATTCGCCTTGGCGGTGGTCGTCTGATTCATTCCATCCTCACGCATTCAATATTGTTCAGCACGGCAAGTACGCCGAGCAGCACTCCCAGATGTAGGAATAGGTTGTTGACGTACAAGTTATCGGTCAGGCTGTGGACAGCGAGATACGTCCACGTGCCGAGCAGACCGACGACGATTAACCGTGCGAGTGGATCCGGGTGACGGCGAGCGCGCCACGTCACCGCGATGACGCTGATCCACAAGCCAAGGTAACTGACCAATCCAATCATGCCAGCCTCTGCAAAAACATTCAAGTAGTAATTGTGGGCATGACCGAGCGCTAGCTGCCAGTTGAGTAGATTGTACTGCGGGTATGCTGTTTCAAAGTTGCCGAATCCGACGCCGAACCAGAAATTGGCGCGTCCCATGTTGAGCGCCGCCTGCCAATGCGCCAGCCGTTCGACGTTGGCATAGTTTGCCGTTGTAATATCGACGCCGCGTACGTCGCTGACGGCGACGATTTCGTCGGTCGCGCTTTGGACGCGGGCGATCACCGAAGCGGGCAGCACGCCGCTGATCCACAACAGCACAATCATCGCTGCGAGCGCGGCGGCGACGCTCGCGCCGTACCACCACTTGCGCGGCAGGGCGAACAGCATCGCGCCCAAGGCGATGGCAAAGCCGAGCCACGATCCCCGACTCCACGAGAAGTAAATGCCGAGGCAGAGCAGGACGGCGGCGGATAGGTAGAAGATCGGAGCGGCAATCGTCGTAAAGGTCAAAGTCAGGTTGGCGCGCCAGCGTCGCCAGAGGCGGTAGCTGTAGCCGAGAGTCGCCATCAGCGCAACGGGGGCGAGCAAGCCCATGAAGCCGCCGAAGGGGTTTGGCTGCCCGAAGGTGCCGAAGGCGCGAAAATGCACGCCGTCGATGAGGAGATGGAGCGCGCCGCTGCCGCCGAAATACTCGTAGATGCCGATCAGCGCATTGGCGGCTCCGGCGAGCACGAGGGCGAAGATCAGCCACTCCCATGCGCCGAGGTCAAGGCAGATGACGACCAGCAGGAGCACCTGCACCCACTTCAGCCACTCGCTGAGCCATGCGCTCAACGAGAGCGCGGTGAAGGCGGTGATGCCGGTCGCGGCGATGAAGCCGATCAGGGGGAGATAGAGCGGCGTCCAGCGCGGTCGCGGCAGCGCTTGATTGTGGGCGATATGGTCGACCAGCCAGAAGCCGATCAGGGCGATCAGGGCGATTTGTCCGACGTCGAGCGGAAGCTGCACGGGCGACTCTGTGGCGATCAACGCTCGAAGCGGCGCGACGATCAGCAAGATGCCGAGCGCGCTCAAGGGCGTGATCGCACCGAGCAGCGCAAAAGCGGTGACCGCCAAGACCGCTAAGGTCACGCCGGTGGCTTGGGTTGCCGCTAAGATGCCGACCAGCACTGCCAGCAGCGCCCAAATGAGCGGTGCCGGCAGGCTGCGTACCGCGAGTCGGGTCACACGACCCCGCGGAAATAGTCGATGGTTTTGGGTAGTCCTACGCTCAGCGGGATGCTCGACTGCCAGTCTAATACCTCGCGGGCGCGGGTTGAATCAGGGCGGCGGGTTTGCGGGTCGCCCTTGATGCGATCCTGCTCCTTGAAGACGATCCCTGCTTGGTTGCCGGTCAGTTGATTGACCTGCTGGGCGAAGTCAAGGATGCTCATTTCTTCTTGCGTGCCGATATTCACCGGCTCATTGTAATTACTCATCAACAGGCGGTAGACGCCTTCGATCAAGTCGTCGACGAACTGGAAGCTGCGGGTCTGCGAACCGTCGCCGTAGACCGTCAGCGGCTCACCGCGCAGTGCTTGCCCGATGAAGTTTGGCACCACGCGACCATCGTCGAGGCGCATTCGCGGTCCGTAGGTGTTGAAGATGCGGACGATGCGGGTATCGACGCCTTGCGCGCGGTGATATGCCATCGTCATGGCTTCGGCGAAGCGCTTGGCTTCGTCGTAGACGCCGCGCGGACCAATCGGATCGACGTTACCGGCATAGTCTTCGCGCTGTGGGTGTTGCAGCGGATCGCCATAGACCTCGGAGGTCGAGGCGATCAGGAAGCGTGCGCCTTTCGCCAGCGCTAAGCCGAGCGCGTTATGCGTCCCTAGCGCGCCGACCTTCAGGGTTTGAATGGGATACTTCAGGTAGTCGATCGGGCTGGCGGGTGAGGCGAAGTGCAGCACCGCGTCGAGGTCGTCGCGGACGTAGATGTAATTCGTCACGTCATGCCGGACGAAGAGGAACCGGGCGTTCCCGGCAAGATGGGCGATGTTCCGTACATTGCCAGTGATGAGATTATCCATGCCGATGACGCTGTGCCCTTCCGCAAGGAAGCGGTCGCATAAATGCGAACCGATGAAGCCAGCAGCACCTGTGATCAAGACGCGCAACATCCACCTCTTTTGTCTCTAGAAGGATTCCTAACGAAGTTTACCAGATTATCTGAACCAGATACCACCTCCTTAGTTGGAACCCGTCACCTCGTACCATTTTATGCGAGTTTCACAATTCCTTCGGCGTCGGGGTTGCGGCAAGCTGCGCCACGATGCCCAGTAACAGGACAAACACGTAAGCCAAATCGTTGACGAAGACGCTGTTATCGACCAGACCATGCGCCAGCAGATTGATCATGCTGCCCATCGCGCCGACGACCAGCGCCAGCGCTAACGGATCGCGGTTCACCTGACGATAGATCGCAAAGGCACGCCGCCAGAAGGCGACTTGAATCCACGCGAAGACGATCACGCCGAAGATGCCGAGTTGTACCCACCAATCGAGCAGGAAGTCATGCGGATGCGACAAATTTGGTTCTTGCCACGCATCGGGCAGGATGTAGCGCCCGCGATAGGCGTATAAGGAACTGGTCGAGTCCCAGTCCGGTGATCGGGTGGTCGTGGATCATCTCAAGGGCGCTCTGCCAGACGCGGATGCGAAAGAAGTTCGTCCCGGCGCTGAAGTCGAGCACGTGGGCGAAGCGCTCCGTGCGCAGGGCAATCGCCGCGCCGACCGCACCGACACCGAGCGAGCCGAGGATCGCCAGAATGCCGCGCTTGCCGAGCAGCAGCAGCAGTACCGCCGCGACCGCTGCCGGAATGCCGATGAACAATGCTCCGGCGCTCTGGCTGAGCAGCGCAGCGATCAGCACGACGATCAGCGTGCCGCCCGCGAGCAGTCGTCGCCGGAGATCGACCGGCGCGATCGCGAATGCCAGCAAGAAAGGAATACAGCGACCGAGGAACAAGCCGACGTTGTTCGGTGAGCCGTAGACGCTGGCGAGCCGCCGCGCGCCCGCTTCGGCGGTGATGATGGCATCGCCGTTGACGTACTGATACAGCCCGATCACAGCGACCAGCCCCCCGGCGATCAGCAGGGCGTCGATCAATCGCAGCAGCGCCGCGCGGTCGCGGACGGTCGCGCGCAGGATTAAGTAGAACAGGCTCGGTTCGAGGATCAGCGTGCGCAGTTCGGTGAGCGCTGCGCCGCGCTGCTCCGCCCACGTCAGCGAGACCGTGCCGAGGATCACCCACGCGAGCACGCCGACGTCAAGAGCGATCAAGTGTGTGGAGATCGACGACGAGGCGAGGTGAACGGCGCTCTGACGGGTGCGCCCCCATCCAGCCAGCGTGCGCAGCAGCCACGCTGCCCCGGTCAGCAGAATCAGCAGCTCGGACATGGGGAAAGCGAACTTGTAGAGTTCGACCGGGAAGAGGAAGAACGGCGTGTAGAAGACCGTCAGCATCAGACCGAGATCGACGCGGTGATAGACGATCACGAACAGGACGACCAGCGCCACCAGCGTGATCAACAGCTGGGGCTGTAGATAGATCAGTCCGGCGGTCAGGATCGCTAACCCAAGCTGTGCCGGTTCGCGTCGGAACAGCGCCGGTACTGAGTCGCTCCACGTCAGCAGCATCCCGATCATCAGCGCCAGCGACGTGATCACGCTGACGGCGATCTGTCCGACGCCGCCAAGTCGATTCCATAGCCGCGCGGTTCGTCGGGTGAGCGGACGCCAATCGAAGCGGAGCGCGGTCACGACCGAGGCGAGCGCGGCGATTGCGGCGGTCAAGATCGCGACGGCGATTTGATTGTTGTACGGCGTGGCGAGATCGCCGGAACTGACGGCGAAACCTGCCAACGCCCAGCGATCCCAGCCGCGGTCCGCCGCGAGATGGAGCGTATGCGTCCCTGCGCCGAGATTGCGGGCGACAGTGACAAGGCTCGTGTGCGGCTGCTGGTCGCCGCTGGTCAGATTGATAAACGTGTTGCCGTCGGCGTCGTAAGGCAGGGCGTTGGCGGGCTGCCCGTCGATGGTCGCGTAGAGCAGGGCGACGTAATCGCCTTGACGGAGCAGCAGGGCGAGGTCGCTGCCCTCAAACGTGAAATCAAGCTGGCTGTCCTGCACCCAGCCGATGTCCGCGCCGAGCGCGCCGAACGTCCAGACGCCGCTGTAGCGCGCATAGGCATTCGCCGGGAAGTACAAGCCATTCTCGGCGGCGGCGGGCTGGGCGCGATTCGCCAGCGCCGACCATAACAGTGTGGGACTGCCGGTGGCATCGACTAGGGCGAAGCCCCAATGCGGATCATCCGTCGAGACGTCCGGCTGCCAGTGATAGAGGATCGCGCCAGCGACATAAGGCATTTCGCGGTCGATGCGATCCAGCGCCGCCAGCGTGTAGCTGACCTGCTGATCGGCGGCTCACGCTGCCCCAGATCGAGGGTGCGCCCGACCAATCGGCGGGCAGGCTGTTCCAGCCCCAACTGCTCAGCCAGAGCGCTTTCGCGCCGTCGCCGTGCTCCGTCATGACTTCACGCAGGGCGACCAAGCGCGAGAAATCCAGCGTGTCGGCGCGGACGGTGCGATCGTCGGGCGAGCGGTCGAAGCCGAACGGCTTGGCGCCGACCGCATCCATGTAGGGTGCTGCGCCGAGCGCGTAGAGGTCGTTCAAGTAGTCGATATCGCTGAGGTTGGCGGGACCGGTTTCGGTGGTCGGCGCGAGACCCGCTGCGATCACGGTGGCGCTGCTGTCCGCGCCGTGAATGGCACTGTAAGCGTCGCTGAGCAAGGCGAGATAATCGGCAGGACGTGGATCGGCACCGCCCCACGCTTCGCGCAAGTTCGGTTCGTCCCAAATCTGATAGACGTCGATGGTAGCGCCGTAACGTTCGGCGAAGGCGCGGGCGAACGCGGCGAAATCCGCCGGATCGGTCGGCGGGGCGGTGGGATTGTCGACTTCATGCGTCCACGCGGGGGCGTTCATCAGCACCGCGACCAGCTTCAGATCGGTGTTGGCAGTAAAAGGCTGGACAATGGCATCCCATTGATCCCATTGATAGACGCCGGGCTGCGGCTCGATCTCGTCCCAGCGGAAGAACTGGCGCACCCACGTGATGTGCGCCTGCCGCATCAGGTCAAGCTGCTGCGTGAGTGCGCTGGCACTGTACTGCGTCAGTTCGGCGTTGACGCCGAGCAGCGGCTGGCGATAGGGCAGATCGGCGGTTTGCACCGGATCGACGTAGCCGCGCAGATCGGCGTCGCGCTGGTGGATGGTTGCGCCGACGGTGACGACACTTCCCGCCAGTACCATCAGCGCGATCAGGAGGATGAAAAGCTGTCGCCTCATTGCGTCCAGACGGGGTTCGACGCGCCTCGATCCAGCGTCAGTTGATGCGCTACCCCGGATTCCACATCGACGACCCACAGATTGCCGCCGTAGATGAAGGCGATCTGCGTGCCGGACGGATTCCACGTGAAGTAGGGGGCGTTGGCGGTGATCCCCGGCTGACCGGCGGGCGGATAGACGACGCGCGCGTTGCTGCCATCGCGGTCGGCGACGACGAGATCGTATTCCGCCGAGGCGCTGATGCTGTTGGCGAGGTCGCGGGCGCGCAGATAGGCGATGTAGCCGGTTTCGCCCGACGGTGTGTTGCTCAGCGGCGAATAGCGCGGCTTCGACCAGATACCCGCGTTTTGAACCACGTCGGCGCTGAACGAGCCATCGGTCGCGGTGACGGCGACGTTGAAAGCCGGGCTGGTCTCGGCGGGTTCGCTGCCAATCGGCAGCCCGTGAACCGTCGTCAGGATCAAGCTCTCATCGGGCGACCATGACACGTCGGCGCGCCACGACCACGGCTGACGATTGGTGAAGACGTGATAGGTCAGCAGCGTGTCGAACTCGCCGGTACTCGTGTTGACTAAGCCCATTGAGTCGGCGCGCACCCATGCCAGCTTACTGCCATCGGGCGACCACTGGAAGACGGTTCCCCACCAGCTATTGAGCCAGCCGTTAGAGCGGTCGACCAGCTGGCGCGCGTTGAGCAATTCGCCGCTCGCCGGGTCGATCCGCATCAGCCAAAGGTCGTTGTAAGCCTGCCAGCCGGGGCTGTTGTCGGTGATTTCGCCGCTGGAGTAGCTGATTGTGTCCGGTTGACCGGGCACCCAATCGGCGTAGAGCACGTTTTCCGGGCGCAGGACGATCGGCTCGGCGTTGGCGTTGGTTGTGTCGTTGATCAGCCACAGCTGGTTGAAGAACGTATCGGGATCGGTCGAGTCGCGGCTGAAAAGCAATTCGCGCCCGTTAGGTGTCAGTGTGAAGACGTGATTGTCAAGGTCGCCGGTAGTGGTCAGCAGGCGCTTGTTGGAACTGACGCCGCGCATGATCCACGCGTTGCCGTTGCTGACGTAGGCGAGTGACCCCTCGATCGGCACCGAGTCAAGCTGCCCGGTTGGTCCGACGTAGATGATCGCATCTTGCGCGGCAGTGATCACGGTGGACTTGACCGGAACCCGATCGCCGCGCACGCCGTCGCGGATGGTGATGCGATAGCAGATTTCCTCGACGCCGCTTTGCCCCGGCTGCGCGACGCGCTCATCGCCGGGCTGCAAGCTCTCGTTGGGAATGCGGTTCTCCTTGAACGGAATCTCCTGATTCTCGCATTCCTGCGTCTCTTGGACGCGCGTCACCGTGACACGCATTCCGTCGCTGATCTGCGTGAACAGGGGCGGCGTCACCTCGTCGAGTGGTCCGAGTTCGACGTTGGCTTGGCGTAGAAACTCGCCGACCGTGATCGCCATCGGCTGCGGATAGCTGCGTTCCTGACCGTCGACCGCTAGCGAGACCAGCAGCGACGACGAATCCTCGGTCGTGGTGCAGCCCGCCGCGAGGAGCAGGCAGAATCCGGCGCAAAGGCACACAATTTGCCACAACTTCAATTGCACAACTCCAGTTTTGATCGGGGCGCAGCACGCTGCGCCCCTTCTACTACTTTTCCACTCATCGTTACGGATTGATGCCGATGATGTTACGCATCGCGGCGAATACGCGCAAGAGGTCGAGATTGATCGCGTTGATGCCGTAATTACCGACGGCATCGGTGCCGAGGTCGCCCGCGCCGGTTGGTGCGGCGTTGAGCGCGCTGGTCGGCAGTTCATTCAGCGCGCGCGCCGCGTTGAGCACCGGCACGTTGTTCTGCCCGGCGACGGTGATGATCGCGTCGTTGATGGCGGCTGCTGCCGGGTTCGAGCCGTCGTCGGGGATGGTCAGCAGTACCGGGATCGTCCCGTTGGACGAGATCGTGCCGACGATCTGCGCGAGCGAGTTCGAGAAGGCGTTCGGATTGGTGCCATTGGTGGCGTCCGTTTGTCCGACGGCGACGAACATGATCGCCGGCTGCGTAATCCGCAGCTCACAGGCGAGCGGCGATTCGCCGCCGTTGCAGACCGACGGATCGGCGTTGTTGGGACCGAGCAGGTCTTGTGCCGTCCAATTCGGGTTGACCGCCACGCCCAGTCGATTGAAGCTGGTCGAGCCGTTGAGATCAGTCTGGTTGAACCAGTCGATGACCGACTGCAAGTCGTCGTTGCCGTTGAGCGCGTACTGCCCGGCGGTCGCGAAGGGGCTGAGAATGTTGGGCTGGGTGAAGATGCTGTCGCCCGCCTTGGCAAAAACCGTCGCCTGCTTGCCGGTGCTCAGCCCGGTCTGGTAGATGTTGCTCAGACTGTTCGCCAGCGCGTTGATGTCGGGCATGATCGGTGTGGTATCGACCAAAGTCTGCTGTGGCTGAGTTGGCTGAGGCGTTTCTAGGGTGACGTCGTTGCTGACGTTGGCGCTGCGCCCGTTGGGGTCGGTCACGGTGAGTGTGACGGTATAGGTGCCGCCGCTCGCATAAGTGTGCAGCGGATTCGGGTCGTTCGAGCCTGTGCCGTCGCCGAAGTCCCACTGATAGCCGATCACGTCGCTGGAAGGCTGAGCCGCGAACTGCACATCCAAGCCGTTGATCTGGGCGTCGAACTGCACCGACAGCGGCGCGGCAATCGTCACGTCGAGCGTACGAGCGTCGCTGCGCCCATCGGCGCTGCCGACGGTCAGCGTGACGGTGTAGGTGCCGCCACCGGCGTAAGTATGCAGCGGATTCTGCTCATTCGAGTTTGCGCCGTCGCCGAAATCCCACATGTAGGCGACAACATCACCGGTCGATTGGCTGGTGAACTGGACGTCGAGACCGTTGACCTGTGTCGTGAAGTCGGCGTGCAGCGGGGCGCTGACGGTGACCTGCTGGTTGGTGCTGTTGCTGCTGCCGTCCGCCGCGCCGATGGTCAGAGTGACGGTGTAGGTGCCGCCAGCGGCATAGGTGTGCAGCGGGTTGACCTCGTTGGAGGTTGCGCCGTCGCCGAAGTCCCACGCGACGCTGGTGACGTCGCCGCTGGACTGGTTGGTGAACTGGACGTCGAGACCGTTGGGCTGCGCGCTGAAGCCCGCGACCAGCGGGGCGCTGACGGTGACCTGCTGGTTGGTGCTGTTGGTGCTGCCGTCCGCCGCGCCGACGGTCAGCGTGACGGTGTAGGTGCCGCCAGCGGGGTAGGTGTGCAGCGGGCTAACCTCATTGGAGGTTGCGCCGTCGCCGAAGTCCCACGCGACGCTGGTGACGTCACCGCTGGACTGGTTGGTGAACTGGACGTCGAGACCGTTGGGCTGCGCGCTGAAGCCCGCGACCAGCGGGGCGCTGACGGTGACCTGCTGGTTGGTGCTGTTGGTGCTGCCGTCCGCCGCGCCGATGGTCAGCGTGACGGTGTAGGTGCCGCCAGCCGCATAGGTATGGAGCGGGCTGACCTCGTTGGAGGTTGCGCCGTCGCCGAAGTCCCACGCGACGCTGGTGACGTCGCCGCTGGACTGGTTGGTGAACTGGACGTCGAGACCGTTGGGCTGCGCGCTGAAGCCCGCGACCAGCGGGGCGCTGACGGTGACCTGCTGGTTGGTGCTGTTGCTGCTGCCGTCCGCCGCGCCGATGGTCAGGGTGACGGTGTAGGTGCCGCCAGCCGGCGTAGGTGTGGAGCGGGCTGACCTCGTTGGAGGTCGCGCCGTCGCCGAAGTCCCACGCGACGCTGGTGACGTCGCCGCTGGACTGGTTGGTGAACTGGACGTCGAGACCGTTGGGCTGCGCGCTGAAGCCCGCGACCAGCGGGGCGCTGACGGTGACCTGCTGGTTGGTGCTGTTGCTGCGACCGTCCGCCGCTGCCGATGGTCAGAGTGACGGTGTAGGTGCCGCCAGCGGGATAGGTGTGCAGCGGGCTGACCTCGTTGGAGGTCGCGCCGTCGCCGAAGTCCCACGCGACGCTGGTGACGTCGCCGCTGGACTGGTTGGTGAACTGGACGTCGAGACCGTTGGGCTGCGCGCTGAAGCCCGCGACCAGCGGGGCGCTGACGGTGACCTGCTGGTTGGTGCTGTTGCTGCGACCGTCGGCGCTGCCGATGGTCAGGGTGACGGTGTAAGTGCCGCCAGCCGGCGTAGGTGTGGAGCGGGTTGACGTCGTTGGAAGTCGCGCCGTCGCCGAAGTCCCACGCGACGCTGGTGACGTCACCGCTGGACTGGTTGGTGAACTGGACGTCGAGACCGTTGGGCTGCGCGCTGAAGCCCGCGACCAGCGGGGCGCTGACGGTGACCTGCTGGCTGGTCTGATCGCTGCGACCGTCGGCGCTGCCGATGGTCAGGGTGACGGTGTAGGTGCCGCCGCCGGCATAGGTGTGGAGCGGGCTGACGTCGTTGGAGGTCGCGCCGTCGCCGAAGTCCCACGCGACGCTGGTGACGTCGCCGCTGGACTGGTTGGTGAACTGGACGTCGAGACCGTTGGGCTGCGCGCTGAAGCCCGCGACCAGCGGGGCGCTGACGGTGACCTGCTGGTTGGTCTGTCGCTGCGACCGTCGGCGCTGCCGATGGTCAGCGTGACGGTGTAAGTGCCGCCAGCCGCATAGGTGTGGAGCGGGCTGACGTCAGTGGAGGTCGCGCCGTCGCCGAAGTCCCACGCGACGCTGGTGACGTCGCCGCTGGACTGGTTGGTGAACTGGACGTCGAGACCGTTGGGCTGCGCACTGAAGCCCGCGACTAGCGGAGCAGTCGCAGTGATGTCTTCGCTGTGGCTATCGGTGCGCCCATCAGCGCTGCCCACCGTGAGAGTCACGGTATAAGTGCCGCTGTTCGCATAAGTGTGGTGCGGGTTGACGTCATTGGACGTTGCGCCGTCGCCGAAATCCCACGTGATGCTGGCGACTGCGCCGGTCGATTGATTGGTGAACTGGACGTCCAAGCCGTTGATTTGGGCACTGAAAGCCGCGCTGATCGGCGTGGCGACGGTGACATTCTGGCTGTGGCTGTCCGTGCGTCCATCGGCAATACCCACGGTGAGGGTCACGGTGTAAGTGCCGTCGCCCGCGTAGGTGTGAAGCGGATTCTGCTCACTGGAAGTAGACCCGTCGCCGAAATCCCACAGGTAAGCGGTGATAGCACCGGTCGATTGATCGGTGAACTGCACCGACAGCGGATCGTTGAGGACGCCGCTAGCGTTGAACAGCGCTTGCGGTGCCGGAATTTCGGTCGGCGTGAAGGTCGCGGTTGGTGGGATCTCCGTCGCTGTCGCGGTATCCGTGAAGGTTGCGGTTGGCGGGACAGCCGTGGTCGTCTCGGTCGGTGTGGACGTATCCGCCGGCGGAATGACCGTTGCTGTCTCCGTGTTGGTCGGCGAAGGCGTGAAGGTCGGCGTGAATGTGGCTGTCGGCGTCGCCGTCGGCGGGATCACGCTAGTGACGGTGATCTGGCGGGTCACACTGGACGATCCACCGGGACCGGTCACCGTCAAGAAGACGTTGTAAGTGCCCGGCGTCGTAAAGGTGTGCACCGGATTGCGCTCGGTGGTGGTCGAACCATCGCTGAAGTTCCAGAGATAGGTGGTGACGCTGCCGCTGGACTGATCCGTAAACTGAACGGTCAGCGGCGCGACGCCTGCCGTCCGATCCTGCGTAAAGCCAGCGACCGGAGCGGTGGGGCTAGTGACGTTAATCTGGCGAGTCACATTCGACGATCCGCCGGGACCGTTGACGGTGAGCGTGACCGTATAGAGACCCGGTGAGCCGAAGGTGTGGCTCGGGTTGGCTTGATTGCTGCTGTTGCCGTCGCCGAAGTTCCAGAGCAGCGAGCTGATCGAGCCGGTCGATTGGCTGCTGAACTGAACGGTCAGCGGCACGTTACCCGACGCCTTATCCTGCGTGAAGGCGGCAATTGGGCGCGGGATGTTGGGCGTCGCCGAGGGCACCGGTGTATTGATGTGATTCTGCACGGCGATGTTGCCGATGACGGTAGTCAGCAGCGTGCCATCGCGCAGATAAACGCGCAGCCGCAGTTGATAGCGACTGTCCTGAACCGTAGTCGTGTTCCAGATGCCGAGCAGCCCGTTCAAGACCGGCGCTGTCACTGCGCTGGTCGCCGGGAACCAGAGATTACCGGGGTTCGGGTCTGGTCCGAACTCAACTTGATATTGGAGGAACTGCGGATGAATGGCTGAACCCAAAATCTGCACGTTGCCCGCGACGACGTTGCCGGAGACCGGCGAGAGGATGACGATGCTGACCGGCAGCGGCGTGCTCGATGGGAAAACCTGTGGCGGAATGCCGGTCGGTATGACGACAATCGAGGTCGGGAAGATGAAGGTTGGCTGGTTCGGGAACTGCGTGACCGGAACCGTCGTCGGGATACCGCTCGTTGACTGCGGGGTGCGCGTCGGCGGAACGGTGGCTAAGGCGGTGTCGGTCTGAGCAATTTGCTCTTCGGATGGAGCACCGCTCAAATTGCAGGCGCTCACGATCACAGCGAGTAAGACCAGCAGCGTCAATAAACCGCGCTTGCCGGGCGCTGTATGCGTTGTCATGCGGTGCTTTTCCATCCGCTTCCTCTCTTTTGCTGCTACGCTACGAAACATTATAGCCTGACACGACCACTAGGACAGATCACCCTATTGTCCCGAATCTCAGCCAATGCTACACTGAGATCATGAATGTGATGATTGTTGACGACGAGCAGGCAATTCGAGATGCACTCAGCCGTAAGTTGAAGCGCGAGGGCTACGACGTTGTCGTCTGCCAAAACGGACTGGATGCGATTCGGGCTTTCCATTCAGAGCATCCCGATCTCGTCATCTTAGATATTATCATGCCTGATGGGTTAGATGGGCTGACGGTTTGCCGACGGATTCGTGAGGTTTCCGATACGCCCGTCCTGATGCTGTCGGCGCAAGCGATCACTGAAGACGACATTATTGAGGGACTAAACGCCGGTGCGGACGAGTATCTGGCTAAGCCGGTTCGCCTGAATGAGTTTGTCGCTCGTGTCGCGGCGCTGCTGCGGCGCGCGCAGATGGCGGCACCGGATACCGATCAGCGCTACGACGACGGCTATCTGAGCATTGACCTACACCGGCGGCAGGTCTACGTCAAAGGGACGAAAGTTCACCTGACGCCGACTGAGTTCAAGCTGCTGGCGGTGTTGATGGAGAACGCCGGGCGAGTCGTCTCGCAGCGCGACCTACTGGAGCAAGTCTGGGGACGCGAGTATATCGACGACATCTACTACCCGCGCGTCTACATCAGCCAACTTCGACGCAAGATCGAGCGCGACGCTGGCGCACCGATCTACATCCTCACCGAGCATCGGGTTGGCTATCGCTTCGAAAAACAGCCAATCGCTCCGCAAAAATCATTCTGAGAGTGCTCCGGTAAATGACCGGACTAAACGCCATCACCCTGTTGGTCAACGCGGTCATGCTGCCGTTGGCGTTGGCGTTCTTGGTCATTATCCTCTGGAACGACGTTCGCAAAGAACTCAATCAATTCTTCGCCGTATTTTTGCTGCTGGTGATCCTCTGGAACGGTGGGTCGCTGCTGGCGCAGGGCTTGACGCTGGTCGATCCGCAGTCGCCGCTGCTCAAGCCGCTGATCGGGTTGATGGAGTTGGGCTTCACCGGGTCGAGTGTGGCGATCTACGTCCTGACCGCCGTGATCGTCAAGGTGCATACCCGGCGCTTCCGCGCGCTGGGGCTGGTGAGCCTGCTCGTTTTATTGATCGCGCGGCTGCTGCCGATCATCGCCAATGCCCCCTCGTCCTTTGTCACTATCGCTACCGGCGAGTTCAGTTTTCAATCACAGCCGCTGCTGGTGGTGTTCTACGTGATCTTCGACTGGGCGACGCTGTACGTGCTGTGGCGCTACCGGCGCAAGCTGCGGTCGCGGCTGCTGCAGATCGGGATCGTACTGTTTGTGGTCGGGCAGAGCCTCGGCTTTCTGAACCCGGAACTGCAAGTCTTCGCGCTGTCGATCAACATCAGCGCGATCTCGGCATTGGTGATCAGTTTTGCGATTTTGGGGCAAGACATCATCAGCCCGCTGGCGGAACGTGATGCGCAAGTCGAGGCAATCCGCAAGGTCAACGTAGCGATCACCAGTCAGACGGGGATCGATCAACTGTTGAACCAGATTGCAATGCTCGCCGCCGATCTGTTGAGCGCGGATGGCGTCGGCGTGTTCCTCGACACGAAAGGCGGGCTGGAACTCGCCTATGCTCACGAACTGCCGAACAATCCGCTGCGGGTGCAGCCCGCGCCGCCGGATGGCATCGCTCGCACGGTGACGCGCACGCTGCAATCGATCCACCTCGACGACTACGCCCGTGAATGGCGCGGCGTCGATGACCTCCCGTTCGCGCGCGAGACCTTCGGATCGCTGATCTGCACGCCGCTGGTTCACGGGGGCGAGGCGATCGGTGCGCTGATGGTGGTGGCGGCGCAGCGGCACGGGCGGCTGTTCTGGCGCGAGGACGTGACCATGCTTGAACTGCTGGGTGCGCAGGCGGCGGTTGCCATCGTCCACAACCGTTTGTTCAAGGAACAGGCGGAATTGACGCAGGAAGTCGAGATCGCGCGCAGCCAGCTTGAGGCGGTGCTCGACAGCACGGCGAATCCGGTGCTGGCGGTCGACCGCGACCTCAAGCTGATCTTTGCGAATCCGGCGGTCGAGCAGTTATTCTCTTTCGCCGACGATGCCATCGATCACAAAGTTTATCAAGTTGTCCCGCCCGACGTGCTGCCGCCCGCTTTGCTGCCGGTCATGCGCCAGCTTAAGCATCAGCACGCTTACACCTACGAAGTCAGCTACGGTGAGCGGATCTTTCTCTGCTCGCTGACCGGATTAGGGCGGCAGCGGATTCAGGGGTGGGTGGCGGTGCTCAACGACGTGACGCAGCTAAAAGAGCTGGATCGCATCAAGAGCGAGATGGTGCGGATGACCAGCCATGACCTTAAGAATCCACTGCAAGCGGCGATGATGAATCTCGATCTGCTGCAAGACGATCTCGATGACGGTGACGTCGAGGATGCGCGCACGACGATGCTGCAGATCGACAAACAGCTGCGGCGGATGGAGCGAATTATTCGTGGCATCCTCGACCTTGAGCGGCTAAAATCGGGGCTGCTCTCACTTGAATCGTGTCATCCTTGGCGGATTGTCGAGAATGCGTTCGACGAACTGCGTGAGCGGGCGGCGGATGGAAAAATCGCGCTGACTGCGGACGTGCCCCCGACGCTGCCGGAATTTACCTGTGATGTCGAGCAGTTCGAGCGCGCGATCATCAATCTCGTGGAGAACGCGATCAAATTCACGCCACCGGAAGGACGAGTCGAGGTGCGGGTTGACTGTGAAGACGGGCAAATGATCTTCGCGGTCGAGGACACCGGCGTCGGGATCGACCGCGAACAGCAAGCGCGGGTGTTCGATCGCTTCTTTCGCGCCAAGCAGAAAGGCACCGAGCACGTTAGCGGCTCCGGGTTGGGCTTGAGTTTGGTCAAAGCGGTGGTCGAGAATCACCGGGGTAGGGTATGGCTACAGAGCACGCCCGGCAGCGGCACGATCTTTTTTATCGCCGTGCCGGTAAATCAGGCTAAATGAGTAGGAAAAGTATGAAGAAAACGATCACGATCTTTTGCGCCGGGTGGATTTTACTGGTGGCAATGGCGGCTAGTGCGCAAAGCGGCACCATCACGCCGACGCCCGCACCGTCCAAGACGCCGACCGACGCGCCGTCGATCAGCACGCCGGCAGTGACCGCCCCCTTGTCGTCGGCGACGCTGGAGCCGAACGCCTCGTTCCAGTCGCTCACGCAGGAGAATATGACTCGCTTGACCGGGAACGTGCAGCGCCCTAACGGGATCGCGTGGTTCAACGGTAAGTTGTATACCGCTTGCACCGGTGACGGGACGGTCTACGAGATCGACGACACGACCGGCGACACGCGCACGCTGATCTATGGCGTGAAGAATGCCCAGTCACTTTACGTCGAGACCGACGCTAATGACGAATTGACGCTGTGGGTGCCGGATTACGCGGCAAACGTGTTCTCGAAGGTGACGCGCAATGGTGTTCAGACGATTGTCAAGGACTTGCAAACGCCATGGGGCATTAGCTACGTAGACGATCAGCAGTTCCTGATCACGAGCGTGCTCGGTAACTCGATCCATCTGGTGAGCCGCAGCGGTGACGATCAAGTGCTGCGCGACGACTTGACCGCGCCGATGGGCATCGTCCACGACGACAAGACCGTTTTCGTCGCCAATTACGGCAGCACGCGCCGCTCGGTTGAGTGGTATGCGCTCGACCCGCTGCTCAATGGCGAGCAGGATGCCGAGCCGACCAATCACGTGCTGGTTAGCGGTTTGCAGAATACGACCGGGCTTCAGCTTGGTCCGGATGGGCTGCTGTATTTCGCCTATGCGCTCGGCAATCGCGGGATGGTTGGGCGGGTCGATCCGCAAGTTTGCTTAGCGAACGGCGGCTGCACCAACGAGCAGGTGGAAATCGTGCTCTACAGCGATCTATCCGCGCCGCTCGCCGGATTGACGATCACGCCGGATCTGCGGCTGTACGTCCATACCATGTTCACACCGGATTTGTACTGGGCGAAGCTGGACAACTGAGCGCTCGCAAAAAGTAGACAAATGTCTCTTGCGGGCGCGAACATGCGTGCTATGATGTAAATGAGAGCAAGTGATACAGGTGACTGATATGACAAGGACGCACAGACGTGCGTCCTTGCTGTTTCTAGAGGATTTTGCTCAAGAACAGCTTGAGCCGCTCGTGTTCGGGGTTTTCGAACAGGGCTTGCGGAGTTGTCTCCGCCAGCTTCATGCCTTGATCCATGAAGACCACGCGGTCGGCGGCGGCGCGGGCGAAGCCCATCTCGTGCGTGACGACGACCATCGTCATACCCTCTTTGGCGAGTTCGAGCATCACGTCGAGCACCTCTTTGATCATCTCCGGGTCGAGCGCTGAGGTCGGCTCGTCGAAGAGCATGATCTTCGGGATTCATCGCCAGCGCGCGGGCGATGGCGACGCGCTGCTGCTGCCCGCCGGAGAGTTTCGCCGGGTAGACGTCGGCTTTTTCGGGAATGCCGACCTTATCCAACTGCTTGCGGGCGACGGCTTCGGCTTCGTCTTTAGTGCGCTTGCGGACGATCTGCTGCGCCAGCATCACGTTGCCGAGCACCGTCAGATTCGGGAACAGGTTGAACGACTGGAAAACCATCCCGACTTCTTCGCGGACTTGATTGATATTGGTCGCTTTGTGGGTGAGGTGGATGCCATCGACCCAGATTTCGCCCTCGTCAATGGTCTCAAGCCGGTTGATGCAGCGCAGCAGCGTGCTTTTCCCCGATCCGCTCGGTCCGATGATGACGACGACTTCGCCCGCTCGGACTTCGAGGCTGACGTCATTGAGAGCATGGACGTGCCCGAAATGCTTGGTCGCATTGTGGACGCTGATGATCGGCGCTGATTCGGCTGCCATTGGGTTAATCCTCCCGCTTATCCGCTTGCAAGCGGGTTTCCATATAGGTTACGCCGAGCGACATGATGATGGTCAGGTTGGCGTAAATTAGCGATAGACAGAGCAAGCCTTCCGGGTAGCGAAAGCGGTTGCTCGAATATTGGCGAGTCAGGTAAGAGATTTCCGGTACGGCGACGACCGACGCCAGCGACGTATCTTTGAGCAGCATGACGAAGTTGTTCGCCATCGCCGGGAGCACGTTACGGATCGCCTGCGGCAGGATGACGTAGCGCATCGCCTGCACGTAGCTCATGCCGAGCGAGCGGGCGGCTTCGGTTTGCCCCTTGCCGATGCTTTCGATGCCCGCGCGGAAGACCTCGGACATGAAAGCGCCGTAGGTCAAGGCGAAGGCGAACAGAATGCGGGTCGTGTCCGGGATGTTGCGGATGCTGATGGTGGTCGAGGCGATCAAGCTGGGGTCGATTCCGGCGATACGCTGCAAGATGTCGTCGAGCGCCGGAACGCCCGCCGCAAATTGGATGAATGCGGGAGTGACGACGAAGGAGAAGATCAAGATGATGACGAGCAGCGGCAGTCCGCGAAATAACTCTACGTAAAGCGTTGCCGTGTTATAGATCAGGACATTGCGCGAGACCCGCGCCAGCGCGATAACCAAGCCAATTACGGTCGCCAAGATGAACGAGATAATCGTGATTTCGACGGTGACGGTGATGCCGGGCCAAATGTAGTTCCAAGCATCGGTCACCGCCGGAGTGGTTACAACAACGTAGATGACAAGTAGGTCGAGCAGGACAAAACCGATGAACCAGCTTCGTCGCTCGACGAGATTGCGTGAGAAGGCGCGCACATTGAGGAACTGGCGTGGTGGCTGGTAATCTTGCGCGGCGGTGGTGGGTTGCGTCATGAGGATTCCCGTCAATGATAAGCCGGAAGGCTCAGGTTTTCACGCCTAAGCCTTCCCTTACGCACGAAATACTTACTAGCTGCTGGGGGAGTCGAACCACTTGTGGTAGATGTCGTCCCACGTGCCGTCGGCTTCTAGCGCTGCCATCGCTGCGTTGATCGGCTCGACGAGGTCGCTGCCCTTGGGATAGGCGAAGGCGAGACCTTCAGTTCCGGCGAGCGATTCGGGCAGAGTTTTCATGCCGCCCTGCGCCGTGATGTAGCCCTCAGCGGCGGGACGGTCGACCACGACTGCATCGACGTCGTTGTTGAGCAGCGCTTGGACGGCGACCGGGAACTGCTCGTAGGACTTGACATTGTCTGCGCCGAACAGGTTATGCGCGGTGATCTCGTTGGTCGTGCCGATTTGCGTGCCGACCAAGAAACCGGGGATCGCCTTGAGTTCTTCGGCGTTGGTGAAGCGGTCTTCGTCAGCGCGGACGAGCAGCGTCTCGTCATAGGACTGGTACAGGCTGCCGAAATCGACGGTCTGGGCGCGCTCGGCGGTGTAGGTGATACCATCAGCCGCGACGTCAACCTGACCCTGCGAGACGGCGAGCAGCATTCCATCCCATGCCATCTGTTGGTAAACCGGCACGCAGTTGAGACGCTGGCAGATCACGTTAAACGTATCGTAGTCCCAGCCGATTGCATCGCCATTCTCGTCGATGTAGTTGTAGGGCGGATAGGCGTTTTCGACCGCGATGGCGACTTCGCGACCGGCGAGGTCAGGCAGATCCGGTTCGTTGAACCAGCGGGTGTAGATTTGATCCCAACGACCGCTGGCTTGCAGTGCTGCCATTGCCGCATTGATCGGCTCGACCAAATCGCTGCCCTTGGGGTAGGCGAAGGCGAGACCTTCGGTCCCTGCCAGCGATTCTTCGAGCGTCTTCATGCCACCCTGCGCCGTGATGTAGCCCTCGGCGGCGGGACGGTCAACGACGACCGCATCGACGTCGTTGTTGAGCAGCGCTTCAATCGCTGCGCCGAAGGTGTCGTAGGACTTGACATTGTCTGCGCCGAACAGGTTATGCGCGGTGATTTCGTTGGTTGTGCCAATTTGCGTGCCGATGCGGAAATCGGGGATCGCCTTGAGTTCGTCAGCGGTGGTGAAGCGGTCTTCGTCAGCGCGAACGAGCAGAGTCTCGTCGTAAGCCTGATACAGGTTGGAGAAATCGACCGATTGCGCGCGCTCATCCGTGTAGGTGATGCCGTCAGCCGCGACGTCAACCTGACCCTGCGAAACGGCGATCAGCATTCCATCCCATGCCATCTGCTGGTAAACCGGCACGCAGTTGATCAGCTTACAGATGTCGTTGAAGGTGTCGTAGTCCCAGCCAACCGCATTGCCGCTTTCGTCAATGTAGTTGTAGGGCGGGTAAGCATTCTCGACCGCGATGGTGATCTCGCGACCACCGAGGTCAGGAAGGGACGCTGGGGTTTCAGTTGCGTCTTGCGCCATGACTGCACCGGCGGACAGCGCCAGAATCAGGAGCAGCAACAAGGGTATAAGCCGCGCTCGCGTTGACATAATGAACCTCCAAAACGTAACACAAGATTAAAACGGGGACATACTGGTGAAATTATATTTCAAATGCCAGATAGAGCAAAAAGACAAGCCGCTGATCTTTTGCCCGACTTTTTAGGCAACCTTCATATACGTTCCAGCAGATAAGCGTTGTCTTCGCTGAAATCGACGGCGGTGTAGCCATGAGCGAAAGCGGTTTCGAGCGTCTCGCGCAGCGCCAAGCGCCATGCCAGCGGATCGGGACAATCGCTCAAGCGGCGCGGAATCTGTACCTGATAACGGGGATGATGCAGATCAAGCGCGGACGGCACCGGCTGACCCTGATCGCTGAGCAGGGTAGGGGTGTCGGCGGTGACAGTCGGCGCGGATGGGGTGGTCAAGTGCGCCTCGACGCGGGGATCGCGCAGCCGCCAGATCGCCTCAACCCGATCCGAAGGCGAGGCGGCATTGTTGATCTCGTCCTCCATCACGCCGTAGAGGTTGCGGTAATAGCGGTTGACCGTCGCGCCGAGGCGGTGCAGATTGAAGTTGGCGTTGCCACGCTGAAGCGGGTCGAAGGTCCAGCGCATTTCGTCAAAGCCGTTGGCGAGCGCCCAGTCGCGTTGAAAGCGCTTGAGCGCGAAGCCGATGCCCTGACCTTGATAGCGCCGGTCGACGCCGGCGAGGTGCGACCACAGCGACCAGCGCCCAGTCAACGTGAGCGGGGAAAGCAAGGGCAATCCCGATCAGTTCAGTGTCGTCATAAGCGCCGACCAGTGTGCCGCCGCTGTGCTGCAATGCGACCAGCAGATTGACGGCGACGGCATCGCGCGGGTGCAGCCCCCAGATAGCGATCTCCAGCGCGTGGGCAGCCTCGAATTCGTCGAGCGTATCGAGGACCCGGTATTCAAACGACGGCATGATCGCTACTGTCCCAATGGTTCCACCAGCAGAAAACCGATCAGCGCCAGCAGCAGCCCGACGTGATGCGTGATCGTCCAGATTAAATCGAGCGTCTGCGAGGGATTGTAGACGTTGATCAACTGGACGACGAAGCTGACCGCGACCAGCACGACGCCGATCACGATGGTCAAGCCGCGCTGCTTGGCGAGCGTCGCTGAGAGCTGTTCCAGCCAGCGGGCGAGCGTGGGAGAGCGATCAATCCGTTTGAACATAATCAGACCCGATATGCTTTGTAGCGTTCGTAGATGGCGTGCGGCAGCTGGACCGTGAGCAAAATACCGTCTTCGACGTGCTTTTGACTCTGCACCGAACCGAGTTCGTGCAGCTGCGAAACCAACTCGCCGCGCTCGTAGGGCAGCTTGAGCGTGACCTTGTAAAGCGCTGACGCTAACACCGTCTCGATGGCTTCGCGCAGTCGATCCAGACCGGTGTTCTCGGTCGCGGAGACGGCGACCTCGGCAGCGTACTCGTCCGCGTTGTCGATCATGGGCAAGGGTTGGTCGCCCCACTGGTCGATCTTGTTCCAGACCAGAATGCGCGGCACTGGTGGCACGTCGATCTCGGCGAGCGTGTCCTCGACGCTTTCGAGATGCTGGATCACGTTCGGGTGATTGACTTCGGCAACTTCGAGGATGATGTCGGCGTCGGCGATCTCCTCCAGCGTCGCGCGGAAGGCGGCGATCAGGGTTGTCGGCAGTTTCTGGATGAAGCCGACCGTGTCGGTGATCAACGCCTGCCGTCCGCTGGGAAGATTGAGCTTGCGCGTGGTCGGGTCGAGGGTGGCGAACAACTGGTTGGCGATGTAGACATCCGCGCCGGTGAGCGCGCGCAGCAGCGTCGATTTCCCGGCGTTGGTGTAGCCGACCAGCGCGATCAACGGAATGCCGGAACGGTCGCGCTGCGAACGGTGGCGGCTGCGATGGGCGCGGACGTGCTCGATCTCTTCCTTCAATTTGCTGATGCGACGGCGGATGTCGCGACGGTCGACTTCAAGCTGCGTCTCGCCGGGACCACGCAAGCCGACGCCGCCGGTGCCGCCGCGCCCGGAGGCACCGCCACCCTGTCGCGCGAGGTGCGTCCACGCGCGGGTGAGCCGGGGCAAGCGATACTCGTACTGCGCTAATTCGACCTGAAGCGCACCCTCGCGGGTGCTGGCGTGCTGGGCGAAGATGTCGAGGATTAGCGCTGAACGGTCAAGCACCTTTATTTCCTCGCCGAAGCGCTGTTCCAACTCGCGCTGGTGGCGCGGCGACAGTTCATCATCGAAGATCACGACCTGCGCCTCGGCGACGAGCAGCGCCTCTTTGATCTCCTCGACTTTGCCCGATCCGACGAAAGTCGCCGGGTCAATGTGCCCGACGTTCTGCCAGATTTCGCCGACGATCTCCATCCCGGCGGTATCGGCGAGCAGGCGCAGTTCGCGCAGCGAGTCTTCGACGCTCAAGAGTGGGTGACTGCCACGCAATCCTAAGCCGACGAGAAAGGCGCGTTCGCGCTGCTGAATCAGTTCACGTTCCATAAGGTTCTCTATTTGCCTCACCGGGAGGCATACCACGACTTTAAACGATTTAAGGCTTCTTCGAGCCGCGCGTCAGCGACCCCGACGCTGATGCGCACGTCGTTCATGCCGCCGGGACCGTAAATCTGCCCCGGCGCGACCGACACGTGCGCGTTGACCAGCGCGGCTTCGGCGTAGCTGGCACCATCGGCAAAACTCGCGTCGGTGAGGTGCGCCCAGACGTAGAGTGAGCCTTGCGACGGTTGGGCGCTCAAGCCGACTTTGGGTAACGCCGCTAAAATGCGGTCGCGGCGGCGCTGATAGATGGCGTTGCGCTGGTCGATCCACTCGCGCGAGACCTGATTCAGCGCGACCACACCGGCGTCATAAATCGGGCGGAAATGCCCGCTGTCCATGTTGGTCTTGACCTGCATCAGCGTCCTGATCGCTTCGGTCGAGCCGACCGCCGCACCAAGCCGCCAACCCGCCATGTTGTAGGATTTCGAGAACGAGATGAACTCGACCGTGCAGTTCAGCGCATCGCGGGCTTGGAGTGCGCTCCCGGCGACGAAACCATCGTAAGTCACCTCGACGTAGGGATTATCCGACGCCAACAGTAGATCGTGGGCGTTGCAGAAATCGACGGCGCGCTGGTAGAAAGCGGCGTCGGCGACCGCACCGGTCGGGTTGTTGGGGTAGTTGATCCACAACAGCTTGGCATTGGTCAGCACATCAGCCGATACCGCGTCGAAGTCGGGCAGGTAACCGCCCGACTCAGTGACCGGCAGGTAATGATAATCGGCACCGGCGAGACGCGCGCCCATGGTATAGGACGGATAGCCGACGTCAGGGACGAGCGCCAAATCGCCGCGATCGAGATAGGCGAGGGTGAGGTTGACGATCCCCTCCTTGCTGCCAAGCAGCGGGACGACCTGCGTTTCCGGGTCGAGCGTCACGCCGAAGCGCCGCTGATAGTAGTCGGCGACGGCGGCGCGGAAGGCGGGCGTGCCCTTATAACCGGCGTAGCTGTGGTGCCCCGGATCGCGCGCCGAGCGTTCCAACTCGTCGATCACGCAGTCGGGCGGCGGCATATCCGGGCTGCCGATATCCAGCCCGATGACGTCGTGACCGGCTGCCGTCAATTCGCGGACGCGCGCGCCGAGCACCGCCAGCGGGTAAGCGGGGAGTTGACTTAGTCGATTTGCAGGAACGGGCATAGTTTCCTTCTCGTTTTCGGCAAGTGTAGCACATCAACCTTTGCGGGTGATCGCGCCGGTCTGCTCCAAATAGGCGATCAGCGTCCGCCCGACGCGCTCAAGGCTGTCCGCGCTGACTTTATCGAGCGTGTCCTCGGCGGTGTGCCAGTAGGGATAGTCGAGGTCGATGATGTCCACCGAGGGAATCCCGCGCTGGATAAAAGGCACGTGATCGTCGGTGACCGGGCTGCGCGGCGTGGTGATGAACTGGTCGCCGTAGCCGAGATCGGCGGCAGTCGCCCAAATCGCGCTGGTGAGATCGGGCGCGACTTGATTGGAGTAGCCCTCAATCGGCAGCTTTTGATCCATGTCGCCGACCATATCGACCAGCACCATGTAATCGACGGTCGCGTCGGCGCTCAAGGTGTTGGCGTAGAGCGCAGAGCCGATCAGGAAGCCGTTGGTTTGGGGCAGCAGCGACGCCCACGGCTCGATGTGACCGTTGTCCTCGGCGTCGAAGAAGACCAAGCGGATTTCCTGATTGGGCGTGTAATACTCGCTGATCACGCGCGCCATTTCCAGCAGCACGGCGACGCCGCTGCCGCCGTCGTTAGCGCCGGGCATCGGGTCGAACTGCTTCTCCGGGTCGGTGTCGTGATCGGCGAACAGGCGCGAGTTGTAGTGCGCGCCGATGATGATCGTGTTGCCGCTGCCGGTGCTGGCGACCAAATTGCGCACCGGGACGATCAGCGGGTCAAAGCTGATTGGGCGGTCGCTGGTTCCGCTCAGTTGATCGCTGAGCAGCGTCCCGACTTCGAGCGGCTGCCACAAGTCGAGCGTCTTTTGGGCATCGGCACCGAAGGTGCTGCGGTTGCCCAGATTGACGACGTGCCAATCTTCGGAAGTCGTCCAGCCGTAGCCATCCAGTTGATTGAGGATAACGTTGCCCGCGTCGATCAAGCCTTGTGAGGCGACCGGGTGCGGACCGACCGCCATTTGGTCGGCGACGTACTGAAGGGCGAGATCGCCGCTGAACTGATCGGGCGTATCTTGAGCGCTGGCGACCGATGCCACCGCCGCGATCAACAGAATCAAAATGAGTTTGCGTAAAACGGTCACGAAATAGTCTCCATGGTCAGATAAGCATCTTCAAGTAAAGGGATCGAGGCGTTCATCGCTTGGCGAGCGCGCTCGACGTAGGCGCCATAACGAATCCGTTTGTCCTTGATGTGCGGTTCAATCTTCGGCATGATGCCGAAATTCGCTTTCATCGGCTGGAAGTACGCCGGATCAGCATGGGTGACGTAGTGACACAACGCGCCGAGCATGGTCACCGGTGGGATGTCCCAACCGGGTTTGCCTTGCAACTGCCGCGCCAGGTTGATCCCGGCGACTAAACCGGTGGCGACGTTACCCATGTAACCCTCGACGCCGGTGATCTGCCCGGCGAAGAACAGGTCCGGGCGCGACTTCAAGGCGAGCGTCGGTTCGAGCAGCACGGGTGAATTCATGAACGTGTTACGGTGCATTTGCCCCAAGCGCACGAACTCCGCTTGCTCCAGACCGGGAATCAGCCGCAAAATTCGCTTCTGATCGCCCCAACGGACGTTGGTCTGGAAGCCGACCAGATTATAGAGCGTCCCGGCGAGATTGTCCTGTCGCAGTTGGACGACGGCGTAGAAACGCGCTCCGGTGCGCGGATCGTGCAGCCCGACCGGTTTCATGGGACCGAACTTCAGGGCATCGTGACCACGCGCCGCGATCTGCTCGATCGGTAGGCAGCCCTCGAAGAACTGATCGTCCTCTTGCTCGAAGTCGCGTAGTTCGATCCGCTCGGCAGCGAGTAATTCGGTGATGAAATGGTCATACTGCGCTTTGGTCATCGGGCAGTTGATGTAGTCGCCGGTTTCGTCGCCCCGGTCGCGCCCGTAGCGGCTGGCGCGAAAAGCGATTTCCATGTTGATGCTCTCGGCGGTGACGATCGGCGAAAGGGCATCGTAGAAATAGAGATATTCCTGCCCGGTCAGTTTCGCTAAGCTCGCCGCCAGCTTGGGTGAAGTGAGCGGACCGGTAGCGATGATGGTCGGACCTGTCGGGATCTCGGTCACTTCCTCGCGGATTAAGCTGATGTTGGGGTGATCGTTGATGGCATCGGTCACCGCTTGGGCGAAGGCTTCGCGGTCGACCGCCAGCGCACCGCCCGCCGGGAGTGCTGAGCGCTCGGCACAGGCGAGCAGCAACGAGTGGAGCTGCTCCAACTCCGTTTTCAGCAGTCCGGGCGCGCGATCCGGCTGTTTCGAGCCGAATGAGTTGCTGCAGACGAGTTCGGCGAGGCGGTCGCTCACGTGCGCGCCGGTCGTCGTGCGCGGTCGCATCTCGTATAGGTTGACCTTGAACCCGCGTTCGGCAAGCTGCCATGCCGCTTCCGACCCGGCAAGACCGCCGCCGATCACGCTGACGTCTTTCGTCATGCATACTCCAATAAGCTGATTGAATCGGGCGAACGCCCCCATTATACCGGGTGGCTGAGTTCGCGGGCGAACTGATAATACTGCTTGATCTTGTCGAGGTTCTCGGCGTTGGCGGGCGCATATTCCAGTGCGGTCTGGTAGGCGCTGATGGCTTCGTCGTAACTGCTGAGGGCGAAATAGGCATTGCCGAGGATGTTGTAGACGCGATAATCGCCGACGACCTGACCATCGGCTTCGGCGGCTTGGAGCATCGTCTGGATCGCTTGCGCTGATTTCTCGTAGTCGCCCAGTTGGTAGAGGGTTCGGGCGATGCGGTAATGCAGCGAGACTTCCCATGGCGTATACGGGTTGAAGTCCAGCGCGGCTTCATAAGCGGCGACGGCGGCGGGAAGCTGTCCGTTCCGGTAGAGTGCATCGCCGAGCATTTCGTGAACGCGCGACCACGTGACGTCGATCCCCAGCGGTTTCTTGCTGATTTGGATGTACTGCTGCAAGTCGGCGATGACTTCACGCTCGCGCCCTTCGATCAAGCTGAGGGTTTCGGCGGCATTCAGCAGCGCTTCGCCGAGCGCGCTCTTGTCCTCGGCGGCGTGGATTGCGGCGTTGGCGGCATCGACGGCAGCGGGATAATCCTGCAGATCGCGGAGCACGTGGCTGCGCAGCGTGTAGACGTGCACCAGCCACGTCCGATCTTCGCCGGCAGGGTAGGTCGCCACCGCTTGACTGAGCAAGTCGAGGGCTTGAGCGGATTCGCGCTGTTCGTAGAAGGCGACAAAAGCCAGCCGTTCGTAACTGTAGGCAGTCAACGTCGGGATAGTGTTAGGCAGTGTCAACGCCTGCTGAAAACAGGCAAGCGCTTTGTCAATCTGCCGCTCGGAGAGCAGTACCCGCCCGCGTTGATACTGGATCCAACCGCGATTGTTGTAATGGGGAAATCGTTCCAGCAATTGATCGTAAGCTGCCAGCGCGTGAGCGGTGTCGGCGCGGTCGGCGAAACCGACGCTGGCGAGTTCGAAGCGAGCGAAATAGCAGTCACCGGTCAGCTCAAGCGTGTAGGCGGTGTCGAAATCCGCTGAAGCTAGGTCGCGTGCTGTCTTGAGATCGTCGAGTGCGTCGTCCGGGCGAGCGCTCAGCAGACGGGCGTGCGCGCGGGCGATCAGATATTTGGCGCGATCCGCTGCCGGTAGATCGGCGCGTAGGCGACGGGCGATCAGGATTTCAGCGCGTTTGACGTCACGCTTGCTCAGTAATTCTTCGACGCTGCTGTAATCTTCCAAAATCACTTTCGTCCGCTCGTTTTACCATTAAAGCCGGGTTATTCCGCTACAAAAATAACGCGCGTGATACTCTATGGTATCACGCGCGTTACGATTTGTCTTAGCTTTGATCGAGATTAGATCGCCGCGAGCACTATCGAGGCGTTCTGTCCGCCGAGACCGAAACTGTTCGACAGGATGTATTTCAGCCCGTCAACGTCACGGGCGACGTTGGGCACGTAGTCGAGGTCGCAAGCCGGATCCGGCGTTTCATAGTTGATGGTCGGATGCAGCACGCCTTCGACGAGGCTCATGACGCAGGCGACGATCTCGATTGCGCCCGACGCGCCGAGCGCGTGACCTAACATACTCTTGCTGGAGCTGATCGGGATGTTGTATGCCTGCTCGCCGAAGATTCGCTTGATTGCCAGCGTTTCCAGCGCATCATTCGCCTGCGTCGAGGTTCCGTGCGCGTTGATGTACTGGATCTGATCCGTACTCACGTGCGCGTCTTCCAGTGCCCAGCGCATCGAGCGGTAGGCGCCGTTGGCGGTCGGGTCGAGCGCGGCGATGTGATAGGCATCCGAAGACGAGGCGTGACCAAGAACTTCGGCATAAATGTGCGCGCCGCGCTTGAGGGCGTGAGCGAGGCTCTCGATCACCAGAATCGCGCAGCCTTCGCTGAAGACAAAGCCGTTTCGGTTCTTGTCAAAGGGGCGGCTGGCGGCGGTCGGATTGTCGTTGTACCCCGTTGCCAGTGTGTCCATCGCGTCGAAACCGGCGATGGCGTAGTCTTGCAGAACGGCTTCGACGCCGCCGGTGATCACCATGTCGGCGCGCCCGTTCTTGATCAGTTCGCTGGCTTCGCCAACGGACTGGGTGCCGGATGCACAAGCTGTCGAGGGGGCGAGCAGGGGACCAAAGGCGCGGAAGAAGCGGCTGACGTAATGCCCCGGCATGTTGGGCAGCGAGTTGATCAACGTCAGCGGGTTGGGTTTGCGGAAGCCAGACGTTTTGTACTTGTACGTCGCTTGCTCTGCCATTTCGTGAGCGCCGAGCGTCGTGCCGATGACCACGCCGACCCGTTCACCTTCTTCTTCGATCAGGTCCTTGGTCAGCCCGGCGTCCTCAACTGCGTGAGTTGCTGCGGCGACCGCGAAATGGGAGGCGCGTCCCATGCGGCGCGCTTCTTTCGGTTCGATATACTCGGTCGGGTCGAAGCCACGCACCTCGCCGCCGATCTTGACCGGGACGTGTTCGACGTTAATCGTTTCGATGCGCCGAATGCCCGATGTCCCGGATTTCAGCCCCTCCCAGAGCGTTTTAACGCCACCGAGCGCGGTGACTGACCCCATGCCGGTAATCACGACGCGCGGGCGTCCATTCCGTAAGAGTTCCATGTTGTTGCAGCGGCACGCTTGCCGCTTACCTCCTCTCGACCTGTACCTGTTCTTTCAAGCCTGCTTCGATTGCTTCGATCACCCGCCCTGACACGGCTTTGCGTGCCTGACCGATGGCATTTTTGATGGCAATGTCGTTGGAACGACCATGTCCGATAATCACAACACCATTCACGCCCAAAAGAGGCGCGCCGCCGACCTCAAAGGGGTCAACTTGTTTGTAAACTCGCTTGAAGGCAGACTGCGCCAGCAACCCGCCGATTTTTGACAGCGTATCCGCCATGATTTCTTGGCGGATCAAGCTGCCCATCATACTAGCGGCAGCTTCGAGGGTTTTTAGCGTGACGTTGCCGACAAAACCGTCGGCGACAACGACGTCGGCGCCGCCTTTGAGCAGCTCGCGCGGCTCGATGTTGCCGACGAAGTTGAGCGGCAGCGCGGCGATCAGGGGAGTGGCTTCGCGGATTTGCCCGTTGCCTTTGCCTTCTTCTTCGCCGTTGGAGAGCAAGGCGACGCGCGCATTATCCAGCCCCAACGAATTATGGGCATAGATTTTGCCCATCAGGGCGAACTGCGCCATCCACTCTGGCTTGGAGTTCGGCATTCGCACCGACATCAAGCAGGATGATGGCGCTGCCGCCGACACGAACGATGCCGCTCAATGCCGGACGCTTGACTCCGGCGATCCGCCGGAGGGTATAGAGCGTCGCAATGCTCAGCGCTGCGCCGGTATTGCCCGCGGAGACGAAGGCATCCGCCGCCCCATCTTTGACGAGGTTCATGCCGACGTGCATCGACGAGTTCGGCTTGGCTTTGCCGACGACGCTTGGTTTGTCGTGCATGGTGATGATGTCGGTGGCGTGGTGGATTTCGAGGTTCAGCCCGGTGACGTTGTGCTTGGCGATTTCCGCCTCGATTTTGGGGCGATCCCCGACCAGAAGAATGGTGTCCCCATACTCGCGCGCGGCGAGCACCGCTCCAGCGACGTCAGGCGTCGGGAAATTATCACTCCCCATCGCATCAAGAGCGATTCGCATGAGATTTCACCTGCTTATTTCGTTGACAATATTGCCATATCCTACCCGACTTTCAGCCGTCTTTAAAGGATTGACATCGTTTTGGGCGCATGTATAATACGCTCCAGATAGCACGCCCCGGTGGCGGAATGGCATACGCGGCAGGTTGAGGGCCTGTGTCCTATTGGACGTGGAGGTTCGAGTCCTCTCCGGGGCAACCAAGTAAGAATAGGTGTCGTAAGAACCCACTTTGGAAAAGGTGGGTTTTTTGTTTGCGCGGTCGTGCGCTTCGTTGTACACTGCAACTGTGCGAACCTATACGTAGGAGATCGATTTGCATGGGCAGCGACGAAACGAAATCGGCGCTTTCACGGGCTTTTGAACTCGTCGAAAATGGAGATTATGAGGAAGCTCGCGCCATCCTCGATCCCATTTTAGATGCAGACAAGAATAACGCGGATGCATGGTGGATTTATGCTCATGCGGCTACCGATCCCGACGAGGGGCGCGAAGCGTTAGAAAATGTACTTCGGATTAACCCGACCTATCCCGGCGCTGCCGAGCTGATCGCGATTGCGCGGGAGCGCTACGAGCCTGCGGCTGAACCTGCCGAGGTGGTTCCGCCACCGCCGGCACCAGCCGTGCCGCCGAGCCTTCCCGAAGCTGAATTCCCAGACATGGAGCCGGTCGCGACAGCGTCGCCCGCCGTTGCTACTCAGGAAACCCCGGCAGTCCAAGTGCCGCCTGCACGTCGGAGTAGTATTGTGCCCCTCGTGGCGATAGCGGCGGTGGTCGTCATCGTGATCATCCTCCTGATCTTGATTCTGCCGGGTGGCGGTGGCGAAGCAACGCCTACGCCGACCGAAGTCGCCAGCGGTGCCGAGTTCGACGCCCGCGGTGATGCTTCCGGCGACGGAAGAACCGACTCAAGAAGTCGTTGTGCCGACGGTGACGGAGATGGCGACTGAAGCCGCAACGCCGGAAGTGCTTCCGACTGAGATGGTTGCGGTCACTGCCGAAGCGCCGACCCGTGCTCCGACGATTACGCCGACTTCCGTCGTTGAAGCGGCGACTGAGGCGGTTGTGGCGGAGACAGTTATTCCGCAGATGATGGACGCCAGTGCGCTCAATACGGCGCTAGCGACCTTCCCGCTGGCGGCAGATGGGGTGACGGAAGTTGAAACCTCGCTTGGGCAGACGATGATGGCAAATGTCTGCGCTGCTCCGGGGCGGGAAATGCGGACACTGCTGCCACAGGTGATGTACGCGCTGGCGAAAGACAGCCCGGCGCTGGATGCGAGCATCGCGGCGATTGGTGTGCATCTGGTCAACTGCAGCGATAAATCCGATCTGCTCACCGTCGCTACGGATCGGGCATCAGCAGAGGCTTACGCGGCTGGCAGCCTGAGCGATGGTCAGTTCTCAGCCCTCTGGCAGCCTCAATAATCGTTGATTGATCTGGTCGTGACATCAAAGAGATGCACTGCACAAGTGCATCTCTTTTGTTTCTTCTGAGCGCTATTCGAAGTAGCCGGGCAGTTGAATGGTGAACCGCGTGCCTTTGCCCGGTTTGCTTTTAACCTCAATCGTGCCGTGGTGCCCTTCGACGACGCTGTAGCAGACGAACAACCCTAACCCGGTTCCGGTCGGTTTGGTCGAGAAGAAGGGGTCGAAGATTCGGTCGATGTCGGCGGCGGGAATGCCGTGCCCGGTATCCTTGAACTCGATCACGATCATCTGGTTGCGGGTCGAAGTGCGGATGCTGAGCTTGCCGCCACCTTCCATCGCCGCTTGCGCGTTCAAAGTGAGATTCATGAAGACCGCTTCAAGCTGATCTTTGCTGCCGAAGACCGGCGGCGTTTCGCCGAAATCCGTTTCAATTTGAATCCGCTCGTGCTCAAAGAATTTCGCATTCAGTTTGACGATGCCTTCGAGAATGTGATTGACCTCAAGCGGGCGTAAGTTGGGATCTTGGCGCGCGAAATCGAGCAAATTGCGGACGATCCGCCGAATGCGCTCGACATGCTCTTGAATCATCTCGATGTCGCCGAAATCGATGTTACTGTCTTGCTCTCTTAGCTCTTCCGTGAGCCGTTCCAGCAGCAGACCAATCGGCATCAGCGGATTATTGATCTCGTGGGCGATGCTCGCGGCGAGATGACCGATCGAGGCGAGTTTTTCCGAACGGACCAAGAGCTGCTGTGCCGACTGCAATTCCTGCGTGCGCGCGGCGACCATGTCTTCGAGGTGCAGGGCGTAATTGGCTTGGATCTGATAAAGCTGGGCATTGCGGAGTGCGAGCGAAGCCTCGCGACCAATACCGGCGAACAGGCGGAGATGGCTATCTTCGTAAGTTTGCGTTTCGCTGAGCATGGTCAGCAAGCCAAGCAACTGCTCGCCGTGCTTGAGCATCGCGGTCATGCCGCCGGTAAAGCCTTCGAGTTGAAGCGAGTTGGCGTCCCAGAGGACGGCGGTGCCGGCGCGCAGACCGCGATCCACGAAGGCTTGATCGAGTTTCGGCGGGGCAGATCGATCGGTGCGAGCGGCTTGTTCGGTGATGCGGCTGTCGTCGTCAAGCAGATGAATGATAGCCGTGTCACCCGGCAGCAGTTCGACCGTCAGGCGGACGATCAGGTCGAGTAAATCGCTCAGTTCGAGGTGCTGATTCAGCTGCTCGCTGACGAGCAGCAGCGCTTCAAGCTGCTGAGTTCGCCGATGGAGCGCGTCCTCAAGCTGGCGCGCGCGAATCTTGCTGCGCGCTCGGGCGAGCAGTTCCTGCGGTGCGAAGGGTTTCTCAAGATAATCGTCGGCGCCCAAATTCAAGCCGCGCTCGACGTCGGCGGGAGCGGTCGCGTTGGCGGTGATGACGATGGTCGGGATATTGGCGGTCTGCTCGTCTTCACGCAAAAGGCGCAGGACTTCGAAACCGTCGAGCCGAGGCATTCGGATGTCGAGGAGGATTAAGTCAGGCAGAATATTCTTGGCAGTCTCGACCGCCGTGAAACCATCGTTGACACGAACGACTTGATAGCCGTCGCGCTCGAAAATGTGCTGGAGCATGATCGTCGTGTTGATCTCGTCATCGGCGACAAGCACCAGCGGTCCTTGTTTGGAATTCATAAGTCTCTCAACCGGGTATTTGGCTTTATCATACGCAATGTTAAAATTCACCTTCTCTTATCATAAGCGTGAAATTGATCGTGATGCAAAAACAAAATGAGCACGATTATAGACAGTCATTGTTGATCGGCGTGGGCATCGGTGTTTTACTGGCGCTGGTCTTTTCGGCGGGCTTTCTGGTGCGCGATCTCGTACCGCTGCCGCCGGTCGTTGCGGCGTCGGGCGACGGATATCCGCTGCTCGACGAGGTTCAAGGGCTGCTCGACCGTCATTTCGTGCGCGAACAGCCAGCGCAGACCGAGCGCGAATATGCTGCCATTCGTGGAATGCTGGCGGCGCTCAATGACCGCTATACTTTCTTTATCGATCCGCCGGTCGCTGCCAGTGAATCCGATGCGTTAGCGGGAACTTACGGCGGCATCGGCGTGCAGATTACCCGCAACGAGCAGGGCGAGATCGCCCTTTATCCTTATGCCGATAGCCCGGCGCTGAAAGCGGGAATCGAGAATGGTGATATCCTGCAAGCAGTCAATGGCACGCCGCTCGATACGACACTGTCGCAAGACAGTATCGATCAAATGCTGCGCGGCGAGGTTAAGGACGACAACGGAGTTGAGATCACGGTCACAAAGGCGGCGACGGGCGATGAATTCACGACTTTCATCCCGTTCGAAGTGATCAATGTGCCGTCGGTGATCTGGCGCGTGCTTGTCGAAGACCCGACGGTGGGTTACGTGCAGATCACGCGCTTCACCAGTCGGACGCCGGATGAACTTAAGGCAGCGCTGCAATCACTGACTGATAGCAAGGTGGAGTCGCTGGTGCTCGACCTCCGCGATAATACCGGCGGACTGCTGCAAGAGTTGGTTGAAGTGGCGAATGCTTTCATTGGTACGGGACCGCTGGCGTTCGAAGTCAACCGGCAGGGCGAGCAGGAATTCACCGCGCGACCGGAAGACAAAGTAACTGATCTGCCGCTGGTGGTGCTGGTGAATGGGCGGACGGCGAGCGGAGCGGAATTGGTCGCCGGTGCGATCCATGACGATCAGCGCGGGTTGCTGATCGGGCAAAAGACGTTTGGCAAGGGAACAGTGCAACAGATTTTTCCGCTGTCGGATCACTCGTCGCTGCACGTCACGGCGGCAGAGTGGTTGACTCCGGATCGCCATGCGCTCGATGGGGTGGGGCTTAGAGCCGGATGTCGCCATGATCCCTGATGAGCAAGGGCGTGACGTGGAGTTGGGTGAAGCGGTCCGGCAGATCGAGCGCGAGCGGCAGAGTGAGGCGACTCCCGAAGCGGATTCCGTCTGAGGACGGTAGCGGCAACTGGGCATAGAGCGATGAATATAAACGGGTCATCACCCGATGAGGTAAGACTATGAGTGCTGGTGAAGGAATTAAAGTGATCGCGCGCAACCGGCGGGCGAGTCACGATTATCATCTGGAGAAATCCTACGAGGCGGGCTTGGTGCTGCGCGGTTCGGAGATCAAGTCGATTCGTGCCAACCGGATCAACCTGCAAGAAGGGTTCGTGCAAGAACGGGAGGGCGAATTGTGGCTGATGAATGTTCACATTTCGCCGTATGAGCAGGCGGGTGTCTATGGCTACGTCGATCCGATTCGCCCACGCAAGCTGCTGCTGCACAAGAAAGAGATCGCGCAGATCATCAGCAAGATGCGCGAACGTGGCTACACGGTCGTGCCGACGCGAGTTTTCTTGCAGCGCGGACGTGCCAAAATCGAGATCGCGCTGGCGAAAGGTAAGAAGCAGTACGACAAGCGTGCCGACATTGCTAAACGCGACAGCGATCGCCAACTACGACAGGCACTCAAGGAACATGCGCGCGGCGAATGAGCTGTCCGCGCATGAATTCGTGATTTCCTGATGGCAGTGCCATATATCAGTCGCAAGGATGTGGAGGCGGCGCTCCACTCGCTGATCTATACCACGCGCGAGCCGGATACGGACGCGCTCAGCCAGCTTCTGCTGGTTGATCTGCGAGTCAGCGCACCGACGATGCCGGCTAGCGACGAGGCGCGACGATTGGCGCTGCGCGAACTGCTGGCTGAGGAGATCAGCACGGCGCTGAGTGAGCAGCGCGCTTTCTTTGGATTGGATCGCGCCGACGATCGCGAAAGTGTAGATCAAGCGCTTGAGTTGATCGCCGGTGACCGTGATGCTGGTGCTGCGCTGCTACTGGCGTGGAGCTTGCTCTACTATCGCTACGTGCGGGCTGACCTCGACTTCGCAGTTGAAGCGCTGGCGCGCGCTTATGGCATCGAGACTCGCACGATTACGCGCTATGGCAATTACGGCACGCGCGTCCTGACTCATCGACTGATCCAGCGCGAACGAGCGGCTCGGCGCGATCAGAAACTGCGGCGATTGTTGACTGCCTTGCCCTACAGCACGGCGCTGCCGTTGATCGGACGGGAACAACTACTCGACGATCTGGAGCAGCGGCTGCGGAACTTATCGCCGTGTCACGTATTGGTGACCGGAGTAAGTGGAATCGGGAAAACCTCGCTGGTGCAGGAATTGCTGCGCCGTTTCATCGAACGCGATCAACTTGATCAACTGATCTGGATCGAAGCCCCGCCGTCGATGCAGTTTGTGCGCGAACGACTCGCTGAGACACTGCTGCACGAGGGTGGGGCGGTCAATTTGCGCGAATATCTGCTGATCTACCGGGTGGCGGTGGTGATCGATGAGGCGGGCGGGCTGGAGCTTTCTGCGGGCGATTGGGAGGGGCTGCTCCGTGATCTCGGCGCGGCGGTCGTCGTGTTCATCACGCCGGTACTAACGCGGATGATCCCCTTTGCGCTGCGCGTCACTCTCCCGGAGATCGATGCAGCCGCAGCGGATCAGTTGATGGTTGATCTGCTGCGCTCCGATCCGACGGTCGAACTGGATCCTCACGATCTTGAGGCGATCGCTCACGATTTGGCGGGACGGGTCGGTGGAAATCCACTGGCGCTAAGATTGGCGGCGACACAATGGGATCGCCCGGATTGGGAGGCGATCAGCCAAACGGTGCAAACGGACCTATTTGATCGGGTGTTCGACGCGCTTAACTCCGGTCAGCAGCGGTTGTGGGGAGCGCTCGCGTTGTTTTCGCATCCGATTCAACGGTTGGAGCTTTTGGCGCTGTGGCAATTCGATCGCGCTGAGGTTGATGCGCTGATACAACAGCACGTTATCGAAACCAATGGCGCTGAGTTGACGCTCGTCGGAGCAGCACGCGCCTACATCAAGGCGCATTATGCTAGCTCGCCGGTCGTTCACGCTCTGCTCGACGCCTTGATCGACGAAATGAAGACGGGAGCGGCAGCGCTTGAGGTGATCGAGCAAGTCCTGTTGACGGGTTTTCCGACCATCAGCCCAACCCGGCGGATTTCATGGAGTCGAGCGCATTGGCAGACAGGGCTTCAGCGCGGAAGCTGGGCGACATGGCGCGCGATTCTGGAATTGTCAGCGCATAACGAAGCCGCTGATCCGGAATTGCGGCTTGCCTATGGGGTTTGCCTGCGCCGGTTGTCCGATTGGGCGGGGGCGCAGCAAGTGTTCTATCAGGTGGTGACTGATTGTGGGCGAACCGGGCAGTTTGCCCTTCAAGCGAGCGCCTTCGTGGAGTGGGCGATCTTAGCGAAGTATCAGGGCGACTTCCGGCAGGCGCGAACGCTGCTCGATCAAGCAAAACGGTACGGGCAGCGTACCCAAGCGAGTGATTTGCTGGAAAGGGTGAGCCAGCAAGAAGCGCAGCTTCTGATCCAGCAGGGCAGGGGGACGGAAGCCTATCAACTGCTGATCGCGCTTCCTGAAACTGGACAGAGTCTCGCGCTTCAGAGCGAAGCTCAACTGCTGCTGGAAAACTTCAAGCTGTGTCTGACCCTTGCCAATCGCGCGCTGACCCTGCTCGATGACGATCGGGTGACTGAGGCAAGTCTACACACGATCATCGGTCGCGCTCAGCGGCGACAGGGCGATCTTCCGGGTGCGCGCCGCGAATTGACACAGGTAGTGACGCTGCTAGAACGGTTGGGTGAGTTGTTTGAATTGGCACGCGCCAAGACAAATCTAGCCGCGGTGCTGATTTCGCTGGATGAACGACGCGAGGCGAGTTTGCTGCTGGCGGACGCCGAACAGGTACAGATGAAGTTGGGCGATAAAGTTGGTCTGCGAGTTACGCGGCGCAACCGGGATATTTTAGGTGGGTACTTTGCCCGTTGACCGGTGGGCAAAGTTGGCTACAATCAAGCTAGGTTTGCGCCCATAGCTCAGTGGATAGAGCATTGGTCTTCGGAACCAACGGTCGGGGGTTCGAATCCCTCTGGGCGCGCTGACTCTTTCCGAACTTTCTTAGCGAAGCAATTGCTCTTGCTTCGCATCTCCTCCTGCAATGATTTCAATGCGGTCTCTTGAACTTACCCGGTGATGCGGAGCAGTTTCGCATAGATATCGGTGTAGGCTGTGGCGACGCGATCCAGTGTGTAGTGCTGAAGAACGGTTGCGCGGGCGGCGGCGCCAAGCTGCTTCCTGAGTGCTGCATCTTCCAACAATCGAATCAACTGAGCAGCAAGATCGCTAGGCGAATCGACAGCGTAGGTTAAGCCGTTCACGCCCGCTTGAACGACCGCGCAGTTGGCAGGAGTGGCGCTGACGACCGGTGCCAAACCAATCGCCATCGCTTCCAGCAAGGCGTTCGACATCCCCTCGGACGTGCCCGGCATGACGAAAATGCTGTGCTGGCGGAGTTGGTCGGGGATTTGAGCCGGTGCGATCATTGACGTGAAAGTGGGGGAGATACCCAGTTGTACCGCTCGCTGTTGATAGCTGGCGCGATTCTGCTCGCCGACCAGCGTCAGGACTGCATCCGCGTGACGCTCCTGTACCTGCTGCCATGCCTGAAGCAAGATGTCGATCCGCTTCTCCGGGCGAAACTGTCCGACGAAAATGACGCGTGGAAGATTGCGCGGGTGTTCCGGCGGCGCGAAATCGACTGGATCGATGCCATTCGGGATGACTGATGTATGGTCCATTGGAAAGCCAAGCCCAACGATCTCCGCTTGCATCGCGGGCGTTAATGTGCTGATCCAGTCGAACCCGCCGAGTTCTCGAACGGCAGACGATGGCAAATGGGCTGCGTCACCGTTACTGCCGCTCGCGCCGGGGACACACAAAGTTCTGATGCCGTGAGCGCGCGCGATGTGCGCTAGCTGGATGGTCTCAGTGCTTAAGCTGCGGAGGTGAATGATTGCCGCTTTGCCCAGTAAAGTCGGGAAAATCCAGTGCGAGTGTAGCCGTAACATCCGCGCAAACATTTGGGGCGATCGCTGCCAGACGGGTAGGCGAATGATACGGAAATCCTTCGCATAGTCATTTATCCCGCGTAGTGTTTTTTCCAACGAGTCAGACTCTGAGTAGACAACAACGTAACGCGAATCCCGCGCAAACTTAGGGCGCGCGCTAATCGCTGCGTCCCGATTTCCGTCCCGCCAATTTGATCGATTATCTTGACGAACAGCACAACGTCCATAATTTGGTTACTATCAGCTTCCAGTACCGGCGGGGTGGGGGAAATCTAGTAAACAAGCAATGACTGCTAAAATCCTACATTTTATCGACACTCTTGGCGCGGGCGGAACAGAACGCCAGCTTGTCTACCTATTGGAGCATCTCGATCACGCGCGGTATGAACTCGTGCGTAGTGACCACTTACGACTCCTTTCGGCATTACGAAGCGACCCTCCGAGCGCTCGGCATTCCACTATTCAGTCTGCATCACGGCGATTTGACCCTGCGGAACCGTGCTCAGGCGCTGCGACGCTACGTTCGCTTGATGGCAAGCTTACACCCCCAGATTGTTCATAGCTGGCTGCATTATCCCAACTTAATCGCTGGGACGGCAAAACCAGTGTGTCCTAGCCACAAGCTCATTACTTCGACGCGAGAAGTACTTACACCTCATGCACGCCGCTCAGAGAAAGTACTTTGTCAATTGAGTGATTTTCGCATAGTCAATTACCAAATCCAAGATCCACTAAAACCACCCAAAAACAAACGCCGCCACGCGACCATCCCTAACGCAATCGATCTAGACAAGTACAACCCAAACTGCCTCTTAACACCAACCGACAGTCACTTCAACCTGCTCATGCCCGCTCGCATCGACCCACGCAAGGATCACGAAACACTTATCAACGCTATTGCGCAACTTCCGCTCAACGTTAGAAACATTCTAAAGATCACCCTAATAGGGGAGGTCACTTCACGAGAAACTCAACGTAAACTAGAACAAAGCATTAAGAACCTCAAGCTTAACGATATCATCCAACAGCTTCCGCCGGTTAATGACCTCGGCAAGCACTACATCAACGCACACGCAATTATCTTGCCATCGCGATCCGAAGGTGCCCCCAACGTCATCTTGGAGTCCTTCGCGGCGGGCAGACCCGTAATCGCATCAGTCGCAGCTAATCAAGCCGGTTTCATCACAGAAGGTATAAACGGTTGGTTGTTTCCAACCGGAGATAGTCAAAGTTTAGCCAGATTACTAGAGCAAGTCATAAAAACCTCACCAGCTAAGCTTCAACAAATGGGAGAACAAGCTCGACACGAAGCAGAAAAATACCCAATTAGCCGAATGATCAACGCCTACGAAGACATCTACGAACACCTACTCAGCGATTGATAAATCTGCTCATATTTCTGCGCCATCGCCGTGACCATGAAACTCGAAACTGATGCTCGACAAACAAGCGACATTTGCTCTCGCACCTCGATCGGAAGGTTAAGCGCCTCTTGTAATGCCACAGCTAAAGCTTCAGCGTTATTATCCGGTACGACCCAGCCGGTAATGCCATGCTGAACAACACCCGCTTGGTTAGCCGACTCGGATACAATCACCGGACAGCCACAAGCCAATGATTTAAGAATCGCGTTGGGCAAACCTTCCCACAGTGAGGGCAAAACACTGACAACAGAAGTACGAAAATAGTCCTCGACGTGATCAATTGCGGAAAGTTGACAGACGCGATCACCAAGCTGATAGCGCTGCACCATTTGGTCAACCAACTGCTGAGCACTCAGTTCGCTGCACTCGCCAACAATCGTCGCTTGAAAGTTCGCAGGAAGATCGCCGCGCTGCTTCAGCAGACCGATCGCCTCGACGAAGACATGTGCCGCTTTCTGGCGAGCAATGCGTCCGACGAGAACAACCGACGATCCCTCGAAGGAGCGATTAAGCGGTGAAAAACGCACCTGATCGATCCCGTTATAGATCAGTTCGGTCGGGCGGTTCGGCAAAGCTGAGCGAAGTTGAGCTTGAATCTGGAGGGTATTGCACACGCAGAGCGCATCCCGCCAACCAGACAGGCGCTCATAAATCAACTGTTTGCGGGTGTAATCGACGTACATCGACGTTATGAGGGGCACACGCGACCGCAAAATCAGACATGCCAGCCGTGCCAGCCCATTGCTATGATAATTCAGCGCATGGATGACATCAGGCTGGATGTTCCGGATCAATCGAGCGAGGCGGGCGGTACCTCGCAGCTTGTCAATTCCTGACCAGCTTAGATCGAGCACAGTCACGGGAACTTCAAGCGCTTGAAGCGCCGGCAAAAAGTGTAAGCTGCGTCCGGCTCGTTCTCCATACAGGCAGACGACATGTGGATCGAATGCCCGCCGATCGAGCTGCGACAGGAGTTCGACCAACTGTCGTTCCGTTCCGCCCGCCATCAAGCTGTCGGTGCAGTAGAGGATACGCTGCAGGAGTTGACCTCCTCGTAAATCGAAGCGATTCGTGAGGCGACGATTGACCGACTATGCCGATCACGAATCAACGCGCGCGATCGTTCACCCATTTGCGGAAGTTCGGCTGAATGCTGACAAACGAACTTCAGCGTGTCAGCAAGCGCGCGGACATCTCCCGCCGGTACGAGCCAGCCATTCCCAGTGACCGTTTCCCGAAGTCCACCAATGTCGGAGGCGATGACCGGCAAGCCGAACCCCATCGCGGTAATTAAAGCGCCACTCTGCGAAACTTGCCGATACGGGAAAATAGCGAAATCCGCCGCAAGGTGATACTGCCACATCTGCGCAGTCGGAATGTATTCTGTCTGTACGACCGAGCGTTGGCACAGTTGCCGCAATTGTGCCAGCACAGTCCGATCAACGCAGCGCCCAGCGATCACAATCCAAAGATCGCGGCGATCACGCTGCGCCAGCAAGCAAGCTTCGACGAGAACCTCGATACCCTTGTACGGACGAATCGTTCCCGCCAAGAGACCGACCAGAGCATGATCCGGGATGCGAAGCAGGCGTCGAGCTTGCTCGCGGGTCGCCCCAGAGGGGATCGGAAAATCAATGGCAATGTGCGGAACGACAGCGACTTTGTCAGCGAGGGCAGGGTAGCGCGCGATAATGGTTTGGCGGTTCGCCTGAGTATGCACGACGATCCGATCCATTTGAGCATAGAGACGGGCATAATCCGCCGGACGTCGATAATCAAATAAGTTATCGATGTCATGGGCGGTGAACACCAGCGGGATACCAAGCTGCTTGATCTGCGCGATCAGCCAACGATCGAAGCGGGGCAGGTGCAGCCATTGAAAGTGAACTACATCAGGGCGCTCAGCACGCACGCGGCGCAAGAAAGCTCGATGTCCCAGCGGATAGCTGATTGCCCGCAACCCCCGACGCCAGCGCGGAGAATTGAGCAGCCGCGCTGAATCCAATCGCGGAAAGTAAACCTGCTCGCTGGTGTAGCCGGTGGGGAAGGGCAGGGCGCGATCGTACAAGTACGGTGAGGTAAATAAACGAACCTCACTACCAGCCGCAGCAACGGCACGGCAAAGCGCATCATCATAATAAGGCGTCAAATGAGCCGGATCGACCTGCCAGATCGCCCGGCTCATAGATATTCCTGTGCCCAAAGATCGAAACAAACCAGCGCCCACAACCGATCCTTGTGATCGGCGACGCCTTCCATATGCTCGCGAATAAGACTGCGCACGTATCTCTGGTTGAACAACCCCGCTTGTGAGTGATCCAATAGTGCCCAAACTTGGGGCGCAAAGATCGACCGCAGCCACTCTGCTTGCGGAATGCTGAAGCCCTGCTTCGCTCGTCGCAGGGTTATCGTCGGCAGCAGTGGCTCGACAGCCCGCCTCAACAAGCGCTTGCCCGATCGGAGTCCAACTCGATATGCCGGAGGTACGCGCGCCATGAACTCGAACAAATCAAGATCAAGCAGCGGCGACCGCACCTCAAGTGAGGCGAGCATTGACGCCCGATCTACCTTAGTGAGAATGTCGCCGGGTAGGTAGTTCGTCAAGTCACTGTATTGCAATTGCGACAGACCATCATATCGAGCTGCTTGCGCATCACGCTCGTCACGAGCAGCTCTCAACTCGTTGATGTCAAAGTCGCGGGCATAAAGCTGCCGTCGCTGCGCTGGCGTGAAAAATCCCACCGAGGCGGTCCAATGACCATAAGGTTGACCAAGCGCAGCAAGATAGGGTTTGACCTTTGCCATTTGGGGAAGCAGCCGAGCAGTTCGTGCCGCTGACGAGTGCAACCTGATCGGAATCAGCGACTCAAGCAGGGCTTGGCGATAACCATACAAATGTTGGAAGTATCCGGCGAACACTTCGTCGCCACCATCGCCGCCAAGTACTACTTTGACCGACTTGCGCGCTTGCTGAGCAACCAACAGCGTCGGGATCATTGAAGAATCGGCAAAGGGTTCGTCAAACTGCCGGATCAAGGCAGGGAGGCTGTCACGCGCAGTCGATGGGAATACGCGAACAACTTCGTGATTTGTGTGAAAGTGGTCGGCAACGCGCTGCGCAAATGGACTTTCATCGAAGGTTTGCTCAATAAAAGCAGCACTGAAAGTTCTCAGCGATCTACCTGTATCCATTTGCTGAAGCAGCGCAACGATGGTGCTGCTGTCAACGCCACCGCTCAAGAACGCGCCCAGCGGGACATCGCTGACGGCATGGCGGCGAACAGCCGTTAGGAGATGCTCGCGTAAATCTGAGGCGAGCTCATCGAATGACGCCTGATGATATTGATCGGGATGTGGGAAGATCGGCTGCCAGTAGCGGCTCAGCTTGGCTGTGCCGGCGCGATCGATCCTTAGCGTGCATCCCGGTGGCAGCTTACGTATCGAGCGAAAGATGGAACGCGGCGCGGTGATGTAGCCACAAGACAAATATTCGTCCAATGCCTCTGGATCCAGCTCGCGTGAGACGTCGGTTTGACACAACACCGCCTTCAACTCCGAGGCAAAAACCACTTTTTCGTCATCAAGCGCATAGTAAAGGGGCTTCTGCCCAAAGTGATCGACTGCGAAAGTCAGTTGCTGCCGGGGGTGATCCCACAGCGCAAAAGCGAACATTCCTCGCAATCGCTGAACACAGCGCTCAGCCAGTTCTTCATAGAGGTGCAGGATCGTTTCGATGTCGCCACGAGTTTGAAACTGATGCTGAAGAGAGAGCGCTTTCCGCAGCTCGCGGAAATTGTAGATCTCGCCATTAGCGACAATGACTTTAGTTCGATCCTCACTAAACAGCGGCTGGGAACTCCCGTGCGGGTCGATTATACTCAGGCGACGAAAACCCAAACCAATGGCGTCCGCATGGTTGATATAATAAGCCTCGCCGTCTGGTCCACGATGAGCCAGCGTCGCCGTCATTTGACGAAGAATCAGCTCATCTAGCTTTTGGTTCGAATCGAAATACCAAATACCACATAATCCGCACATCGCAGTTGCAGCCGTCAAAGTTCGCCACTTCACTGTATGTTAACACGAGGCAGCTAAGCATTGATTCAAGTGGACTCTAGTGGGCGTAAATACTCAGAGCCAAACGTAACGGTAGTGATGCCCATACGTAATGAAGCGCATTTCATCGAGCGCAGCCTCGGTGCAGTACTACAACAAGACTATCCCGCTGACAAACTGGAAATCGTGATTGCCGACGGCATGAGCGATGACCAGACTATCCGCCTGATTCAGCGAATGCCAGCTGCATCGCGTTTGCGAATTGTCCCAAATACCAGCAAGATCCAAGCAGCAGGTTTGAATCGTGCGATCGAGGCGGCAACCGGCGACATCATCGTTCGAGTTGACGGACATACGATCATCGCTCGCGATTATGTTCGCCGTTGTGTTGAAACACTTCAAACTACGAAGGCACAGGTAGTCGGCGGACGTCTGTGCCCACATGGTATAACGCCGATGGGGCGCGCAATCGCGCAGGCAGGTTCATCACGGCTCGCGATCCCAACCGCCTTTCGAATCAGTCAAGCTTCGGGCTACGTTGATACGGTCTACATGGGCGCGTGGCGGCGATCCACGCTTGAAGCGATCGGCATGTTTGACGAGCGACTGGTCGCTAACGAGGATTACGAACTTAACTACCGTATTCGCCAGCGCGGAGGGAAAATCTATCTCTCGCAGCTTATCGCCTCGGAATATTATTGTGCTACAACACTCGGAGATCTCGCTCGCCGCCATTTTCGTTACGGTTATTGGAAATCGGTCACCTTGCGTTTGCATCCCGCATCAACCCGCTGGCGTCAGCTTGCCGCTCCGCTATTTTGCCTATACCTACTTGCAATTGCTACGCTTTTTGCGTTTCACCTTACCCAGTATTGGTATATGTCGGTTGGCATACTCGCTTACTTAATCCTGCTGGCGACAGCCGCTTTGAGCAATGGTGGCGGCGATCGCTGGTTGGCTTGGCGACTCCCGCTTGTCTACTTTGTGTTGCATCTGACGTGGGGGGCAGGGTTTTGGTGGGGATTATTGCACCAACGCATTCCCGATTCGCGCCAAGTCCGTCTTGACCAATGACGGGCGTCTTGCTAAGATGACGGAGTGTTCTGCGCCCCATTCGTCTAGTGGCCTAGGACGTGGCCCTCTCAAGGCCAAAACAGGGGTTCGAAACCCCTATGGGGCACAAAAAGGTACCGTTCTCAAGGACAGTACCTTTTTGATTCAGGCTAGGGGAGTCAGGCAAATCAACATCTTTGCCCCCTGATGGCGAGCGTTTTAGCTCACGACACGCCTCACCCCCTCCGCCTGCCGAAGATAGGGAACTGATGCTCAGCGGATGCGCGTCCGCGTCGGGGACGTCGGTTGGCAGCACAAGCGCTTCTCCACCTCGTTCCTCGACTTCGCGCTTGGGGGTTTCGAGGCGTTCCTAGTTGCGGGCGACCAAGTCGATATGCGCGCCGCTCTTGGTGAATTCACGGGCGGTCGCCCGCCCGATTCCGGCTGACGCGCCCGTGAGGACGACAACCCGTCCCGTGTGATGTGCGCTCATACGCTTCTGCTCACTTCTTCTTGGTCAAGGTCGATCAAGCTCAAGCCGGTTTCAGGATCGTATTTGCGGCGCAGATAATCCGGCGTCTGTTCGAGGATCAGTTCCAAAGTGGGATAAACGTACGCTTCGCCCACGTCACCCCCATGCGCTGTGCCATCGCGCTTGCCGACGACGACGTGCGCGTGGACTTTCGGCTTGCCGTCGTCGTCGCTAATGTCGCCCGCGAACATCAAGACTTCGACCTGCTCATTGAGCGGAATCTTCTGGTACTCGCTGGTTTCGCGGTCGAAATAGCGGAAGGTCACGCGCTGGAACGCGCCGATCGCCGTGAAGTGGCTGGCAAGCAGCTTATTCGCTCTGGCAAATTCAGTCAGTGTGCTCATCACTTCATCGCCCGCGTCGAAGATCAGGGCGTAGGTTTTCTCACCGCGATCTTTATTCAGCAACTTGGCTTTCATCGTGAATGACTCCTTTCGTGTTTTGTTTCCGCCTCCTGTTATGCGTGCCCGATACCGGTGTGGCACTGCGATCAGTCCGCCCTGTTTTGGAAATCAGGCTAGATTTGTTATACCAATCGTTATATCAATTAAGTATAGCGCCGAATGATGCCCCAAAACTAAGAACCTCCTGAGAGCAACTCTTCATGAGACTTGGCGGCGGCTTTTTGGTAGCGAAGCCCGACGCGCTCGTCCGTCCTGTGATCAGCGAGGGCGAATTCAGCTACCACAAAGTCAATGTCGCGCTCCAGCGCCACGATGAGGACTCGCTGCTGTCGTGGCTGGAAAGCGCAATCCACAATCGCAATCAGTATCCTGAAATCGGCTACGGCGACTGTGAAATCCTCGATGTAGGCGACGAGCGCGTCTTCGCGCATCGTTTCTGCTGGGAGAGCGGCGAGTTCGCGGCACTGCACAACTTCGCGGACAAAAAGGGTGAAGGCGAAGGTCGAACTCACCGACGACCAACACACACTGGTCGTACTGCTGAGTAGCCATCCCGACGGTTTGCACGAAGGCGATCACCAGACCGTCGAGCTTGCGGCGTTTGGCTGCCGCTCGTATCGGGTTGAACCCAACGACGCGGTGGAATGAGTGCAGCGCGCGGTGTCAGTTGTCGGGACACGTCATGTCGTGCCCCGACGGACGGATAAATGGCATAGCCCGATTCTCTAAGCAGATTTTTAAGTACAAGTAAGTGAAATATGAAAAGAAATGCGGTAATCTAATTTGTAAATATTCTGTTTCACGCAATTGATGGCGAGTATTGATCGCCTGCTCTCTCAATCGATCCCCTCACTGCCGTAGAGAACTCCGACGGTGCTCGTCACGACGACTAGCGAATGGGGAGACTCTATGAGCGAGACAACCAGCGACTTTTTAGTCAAACGCCTCACCGAATGGGGCATTAAGCGGATTTACGGCTTTCCCGGCGACGGCATCAACGGCGTAATGGGCGCGCTCGACCGTGCCGAGGACAAGATCGACTTCATTCAGGTGCGCCACGAGGAGATGGCGGCGTTCATGGCGTGCGCTCACGCCAAGTTCACGGGTGAGGTCGGCGTCTGTATGGCGACTTCGGGACCGGGCGCGATCCACCTGCTCAATGGCTTGTACGACGCTAAGATGGATCACCAGCCGGTTGTGGCGATTGTCGGTCAGCAGGCGCGCTCGGCGCTTGGTGGCAGCTACCAGCAGGAAGTCGACCTGATCAGCCTATTCAAGGACGTGGCGCACGAATACGTCCACATGGCGAGCACGCCCGTTCAGATTCGCCAGTTGGTCGACCGCGCCGTCCGCATCGCTAAATCTGAGCGGACCGTGACGTGCATCATCCTGCCCAATGACATTCAGGAGATGGAAGCGGTCGAAACGCCCCCGCGCAAGCATGGGACGGTGCATTCGAGCGTCGGTTATTCCGCGCCGTACATCGTGCCGCAGGATGAAGACTTGCGCCGCGCCGCCGACGTGCTCAACAGCGGCAAGAAGGTCGCTATGCTCGTCGGTGCGGGCGCGCTTGAAGCGACCGACGAAGTGATGGAGGCGGCAGAACTGCTCGGCGCGGGGGTGGCGAAGGCGCTGCTCGGTCGCGCCGCATTGCCGGACGATCTGCCCTACGTGACCGGTCCGATCGGGTTGCTTGGCAGCAAGCCGAGCTGGGACATGATGACGAACTGCGACACCCTGCTGATCGTCGGGTCGAGCTTTCCCTATTCCGAATTTTTGCCCAAAGAAGGACAGGCGCGCGCCGTGCAGATCGATATTGACGGCAAGATGCTCGGCATTCGCTACCCAACCGAGGTCAATTTGCAGGGCGACAGCCGTGCAACGCTGCAAAAGCTGATCCCGCTGCTCAAGCGCAAGACGGATCGCTCGTGGCGCGAGGAGATCGAGCAGAACATCAAGGAGTGGTGGGAACTCCTCGAAGAGCGGGCGATGGACTCGGCTAACCCGATCAACCCGCAGCGTTTATTCTGGGAACTTTCGCCCAAACTGCCGGATAACTGCATCCTCGCCGCTGACTCCGGCTCGACGGCGGGCTGGTTCGCGCGCGACCTGAAGCTTCGGCGCGGCATGATGGCGTCGATCTCTGGCAACTTGGCGACGATGGGCTGCGGTGTGCCCTACGCGATTGCCGCGAAGTTCGCCTTCCCGCAGCGCACCGTGATCGGTTTGGTTGGTGACGGCGCGATGCAGATGAATGGCATGAACGGGATGATCACGATTGCCAAATTCTGGAAAGAGTGGGGCAACCCGCATTTGATCATCTGCGTGCTGAACAACCGCGACCTGAATCAGGTGACGTGGGAGCAGCGCGTGATGGCGGGCGACCCGAAATTCGACGCATCGCAGAACGTGCCGGACTTCCCCTACGATCAATACGCGGCTGAATTGGGGCTAAAGGGTATTCGCCTCGACAAGCCGGAACAGATCGCATCGGCGTGGGACGAAGCGCTGGCTTCCGACCGCCCGGTGATCATCAACGCTTACGTCGATCCTGATGTACCGCCGCTGCCGCCACACATCACACTCAAGCAGGCGAAAGCCTTTGCCTCCGCCATGTTCGAGGGCGACCCGGATCGCCTCGGCGTGATCACCCAGTCGGTCAAGCAGATCGCCGACGAAGTGCTCCCGCATCCGTCGAACTAAGCGGGGCGACGACGATGGATAAGACGGCTTTACCGGCTGAGAGATTGAACCTCTCGATCAGCGACATCAGTGTGTCCGCGTACCGCGTCCCGACCGACTCGCCGGAGTCGGACGGGACGTATCGAATGGGATGCGACGACGCTGGTGCTTGTCGAAATCCGCGCAGGCAACGAGCAAGGTATCGGCTACAGCTACGCCGATAGCGCGACCGCCACGCTGATCCGCGACAAACTGGCGGACGTAATTGTAGGGCGTGACGTGACAGCAATCCCGGAATGCTGGTCGGCGATGATCCACTCGATCCGCAATCTGGGGCAGCCGGGCATCGCGTCGATGGCGATTTCGGCGGTCGATAACGCCCTGTGGGACTTGAAAGCGAAGCTGCTCGGCGTGCCGCTGATCACGCTGCTGGGCAAATCGCGCGACCGTGTGCCCGTCTACGGCAGTGGCGGTTTTACCTCGTATTCGGATGCTCAACTGCGCGATCAGTTCGTCGGCTGGGCGGAGCAGGGGATCACACGCTTCAAGATGAAGGTCGGGCGCGACCCTGACGCGGACATCGAGCGCGTGCAGGCTGCGCGTGCTGCCATTGGCGATGACGCGGAATTGTTCGTCGACGCCAATGGCGGCTACAGCCGCAAACAGGCGTTGTATTTCGCTGAAGCGTTCGCCGATTTCGGCGTGACGTGGTTCGAGGAACCGGTGCCCTCCGACGACCTCGAAGGGCTGCGCCTCATGCGCGATCGCGCGCCAGCGGGCATGGAAATCAGCGCGGGGGAGTATGGCTACGACCTGCCGTACTTCCGCCAAATGCTCGACGCGGACGCTGTCGACGTGCTGCAAGCCGATGCCACTCGCTGCGCGGGCATCAGCGGATTTTTGCAGGTGGGAGCGCTTTGTCAGTCGCGATTGATGCCACTGTCGTCTCACTGCGCGCCGACGCTGCACATCGCGCCCTGCTGCTCGCTGCCAGCGGTGCGGCACATCGAATACTTCCACGATCACGCGCGCATCGAGCGGATGCTGTTCGACGGCATGCCGGAACTGCGCGATGGCTGCCTCGCGCCGGACTGGTCGCGGGCAGGGCTAGGGATTGAGTTCAAACGTGCCAATGCTGCCGATTATGCGATCTGACCTGAATGAGGCAAAGGCAACCGGGGAGATTGCGCCGTAGAGACGAGGCATGCCTCGCCCCTACACGATCTCACATAGTTGCAGACGCTAAAGGAGAGACGATGATCAAAGAACATCCTAGAGAGCACGCCGCTGATACGTCACAAATCGACGCCCCGGCGCTAGAGACTGAACTCAAGACGCACATTCAGGGTGAAGTCCGCTTCGACGCCGCGAGTCGCGGCTTGTACTCGACCGACGCCTCGAATTACCGCCAAGTGCCGATCGGTGTCGTCATCCCCAAAGACGAGGACGACGTGATCGAGACGGTGCGGATCTGCCACGAGCGCGGCGTGCCTCTGCTCTCGCGCGGCGGCGGGACGAGCCTTGCAGGGCAGTGCTGCAACGTCGCTGTTGTCATGGACTTCTCCAAGTACATGAACCGGATTTTGGAACTGAACGTCGATGAAAAGTATGCATGGGTACAGCCGGGCTGCGTGTTGGACGACCTGCGCGACCAAGCCGAGCCGCACAAGCTGACTTTTGGACCTGACCCGGCGACTCACAATCACTGCACGCTTGGCGGGATGATGGGCAACAATTCGTGCGGCATCCACGCGCTGATGGCGGGCAAGACCGTCGACAACGTGATCGAACTTGACGTGCTGCTCTACGATGGCACGCGCCTGACCGTTGGCGCGACCAGCGACGAGGAACTGGAGCAGATCATCGCGGCGGGCGGGCGGCGCGGTGAGATTTACGCGCAAATGAAGGAAATCCGCGACCACTACGCCGATTTGATCCGCGAGCGCTATCCCGACATCCCGCGCCGCGTTTCCGGCTACAACCTCGACGACCTGCTGCCGGAGAAGGGCTTCAACGTCGCGCGCGCATTGATCGGCTCGGAAGGCACGCTGGTGACGATCCTCAAGGCGAAGCTCAAGCTGGTCTACAGCCCGCCGAGCCGGACGCTGGTCGTACTCGGTTATCCCGACGTCTACCAAGCAGGCGATCACGTTCCCGATATCCTCAAGTACCAACCTGTCGGGCTGGAAGGTATCGACGACCAACTGATCGGCTACATGGAGAAGAAAGGCTTGAACGTCACCGACCTGAAGCTGCTGCCAGACGGTAAAGGCTGGCTGCTGGTTGAGTTCGGCGGCGAAAGCAAGCGGGATTCCGACGCCAACGCCCAAAAGATGATCGACGCGCTGAAAAGTGTCGACAACTCGCCGTCGATCAAACGTTACGACGACCCCGATGAAGAGCAAATGGTCTGGGAAATCCGCGAGTCCGGCTTGGGGGCAACTGCGCACATCCCCGGCATGAATACGACCCATCCCGGCTGGGAAGACGCCGCCATCCCACCTGATAAAGTCGGGCAGTATTTGCGCGACTTCCGCGACTTGCTCAACAAGTACGATTATGGCTGCGCACTCTATGGGCATTTCGGGCAGGGCTGCATTCACGTCCGCATCGATTTCGATTTGCGTTCGGAAGAAGGTGTGCAGAAGTATCTGCGTTTCATCAATGATGCCGCCGATCTCGTCAACGAGTATGGCGGATCGTTCTCCGGCGAGCACGGTGACGGGCAGTCGAAAGCGGCGCTGCTGCCGAAGATGTACGGCGAGGCATTGATCGAAGCCTTCAACCAGTTCAAGACGATCTGGGACCCGGATTGGAAGCTCAACCCCGGCAAGGTGGTCGATCCGTATCTGCCAGATCAAAATCTGCGGACGGGACCCGATTTCGATCCTTGGGAGCCGGTTACGTTCTTCAACTATCCCGACGATCACGGCAAGTTCAGCGAGGCGACGCTGCGCTGCGTCGGCGTCGGCAAATGCCGCCGCGAGGGTGGGGGGACGATGTGCCCCAGCTACATGGTCACGCGCGAGGAGAAACATTCGACGCGCGGGCGAGCACGCTTGCTGTTCGAGATGATCGAAGGCGACGAACTCAACAATGGCTGGCACGACGAAGGCGTCAAAGATGCGCTCGACCTGTGCCTCGCGTGCAAGGGCTGTAAAGGCGATTGCCCGGTCAACGTCGACATGGCGACTTATAAGGCGGAGTTCCTCTCGCATTACTATGAAGGCAAGCGCCGCCCGATGCCCGCCTACACGATGGGCTTGATCTACTGGTGGGCGCGGATTGCCACGCGCATTCCCAAGATCGCCAACTTCATCCTGCACGCGCCGGTCTTGTCGCAAATCGGCAAGAAGATTTCGGGCATCGCGCAGGAGCGGACGATGCCGAAATTCGCTGACGAGTCATTCACGGCATGGTTTGCGAAGCGCGAGATGAAGAACGTCGGCAAGCCGAAGGTGATGCTGTGGGCGGATACGTTCAACAACTACTTCTTCCCCGACGTGCTCAAGGCGGCGGTCGACGTGCTCGAAGACGCAGGTTTCCGCGTGATGATCCCGCAGCAATCGCTGTGCTGCGGGCGACCGCTCTACGACTGGGGCATGATGGAACAGGCGCAGGGCTTGTGGCAGCAGACGCTCAAAGCGCTCAAGCCGCAGATCGAAGATGGCACACCGCTGGTCGGCTGCGAGCCGAGCTGCGTCGCCGCCTTCCGCGATGAACTGGTCAACCTATACCCGAACGACGATGCGGCGCAGCGTCTCAGCCAGCAGACGTTCATGCTCAGCGAGTTCTTGGTGGAGAAGACTCCCGACGATTACCAGCCACCGCAGCTGCACGTGAAAGCGCTGGTCCATGGTCACTGCCATCATAAGTCGGTGCTGAAGATGCAGGACGAGATCGAGCTGCTCAAGCGCATGGGGCTGGATTTCGAAGTGCTCGATTCCGGCTGCTGTGGGATGGCTGGCGCGTTCGGTTTCGAGGCGGAGCATTACGACATTTCGATTGCGGCGGGCGAGCGCGTGCTGCTCCCGCGCGTGCGGCACAGCAACACCGACACGCTGATCATCACCGACGGTTTTAGCTGTCGCGAGCAGGTCGAGCAGACGACCGAGCGCAAGGCGCTCCATATCGCTCAAGTGATGCAGCAGGCGATCAAATCGCGCGAGCAGCAGGGCGAGATGGCGGGTAAGTAACAGGTGTGCGATCCATAGGGGCGCGGCACGCTGCGCTCCTACGCCGAGGATGCAGAAGGGAGAAAAGCGTATGCCACAAGCAATGGGACGCCATCGTTGGGCGATTGCCGAGGGTTACATCCCCGATGGCAGCAACGGACCGGAGCCGCAGATGCTCAGTCACGAGACGGTCTGCTTGCTCAACACGTCAGACGAGGATGCTCACGTGAACATCACCATTTACTTTGCAGATCGAGACCCTGCGGGACCTTATCGGGTTACCGTCCCCGCGCGGCGAACAAAGCACGTCCGCTTCAATAATCTCACCGACCCAGAGCCGATCCCGAAAGCCACCGACTATGCCAGCACCATCGAGTTTGACGTGCCAGTGGTGGTGCAGCATACACGTCTCGACTCACGACAGGCAGAAAATGCGCTGCTTTCCACCATCGCTTGGTCGGAATAGATGTGACACATCTGGTAGCGACGTTGCTACTACGGTGGAGAAATAGACCGACACGACAACCAGACCGCGAAGACGACCGGCGATGTGCGGCTACTTACGCATGTGCTTCCGCTTAAAAGTCCTTGGCTCAACCCGATTGAATCGCGCTGGGTTCATGCCAAACGTGCTATCTGTGAACCTGACGGCGACTTGTCCGTCGACGAAACCAAGCGGCGGCTGTGCGCCCATTTCGGCACACAGCCACTCTTATGAATTACTCCAAACCTGCACTTAGATATTTGAGTCTGAGGTTTAACGTCGCAGCCGGAGCGAATTGCCAACCACCAACAAACTGCTGGTTGCCATCGTCGCCGCGGCGATGATCGGCGAGATGACGCCAAACGCCGCCAGCGGCACTGCAATCAGATTATAGGCGAAAGCCCAACCGAGATTCTCGTAGATGATTTTTCTGGTGCGGCGGCTGTGGCGGATAAACCACGGGATCAGCGTCAGATCGGACTGCATCAGCACAATGTCGGAGGTTTCCGCCGCGACGTCGGTTCCGCTCATGACGGTGATACTCAAATCAGCCTGAGCCAACGCGGGCGCATCATTCACGCCGTCACCGACCATCGCGACCCGCTCGCCCTGATGCTGCCATTGGCGGATTTGCTGTCCTTTGCCCGCGGGATCGCAGCTGCCTTCAAACTCAGGAATCTCAAGTTCTTGGGCGATTGCCTGAGTCGTGCGCGGATCATCGCCGGATAATAGAACCGGGATGATATCGGCGGCGCGCAGTTGGGCGAGCGCCTCATGCGCCGACGGATTCGGTTCGTCCCGTAGGACAATATATCCCGCGATCGTCTCTGCCCAGCCGACCCAGACGACGGTTTCGCTGCGCGCAGTCCGAGCGTCAACGTCTGACTGTGCCCATTCGGGTATCGCCTCGCCGCCGACAAATTGCAGCGACCCAATACGAAAAGTAGTGTCGTCGATCTGCGCGCTGACTCCCCGACCTCGCTCCACCTTAAAGTCAGCACTCTTAGGGAGCGGCTCCGCATTCGCAGCGGTAATTGCATGGGCAATCGGATGCTCGGAAAACTGCTCGACGGCAGCGGCACGACCCAGCAAATCGCCCTCCGATAGCTTGGCGTCAGGGGCAGTCGCGACCTTGACGACGGTCATTTGACCGCAGGTCAGCGTGCCCGTTTTGTCAAAGACGATCCGCTGCACTTGAGCAGCGGTTTCCAGCGCGACAGCGTTACGCACGAGGATGCCCTTGCGGGTGGTGTGCCCCAGCGTGACTGTGAGCGCCAAGGGAGTCGCCAGCCCTAACGCACAGGGACAGGCGACCACCAGCACGGCGACGCCCGCGAGGATTGCGGTTGAAACCGTGTGCCCGATCAAAAGCCAAGCGATAATGGTCAGCATCGCGGCGGCTAAAATCCCGAAGGCAAAATAGGCGGAGGCTTTGTCGGCGAGCCGCTGGACCGGCGGCTTGGTGGCGAGGGTTTGCTCGACAAGGTGTGTGATCTGGGACAGCCGGGTCTGCTCGACGGGACGCTTGACACGAGCGGTCAGAGCATTGTCAGTGACGATGGTTCCCGCGAAAATGAGATCGCCGGGACCTTGCTCTACCGGCAGCGATTCACCGGTGAGCAGCGCTTGATCGACCGCCGCGTAGCCTTCGACCACTTCCGCGTCGGCGGGTACACGCTCGCCGGGTTTCACCAAGATGGTGTCGCCAGCGACCAATTTGTGCGCCTGAACGTCTTGCCACCCGCCATCATGTTGAAGATGGGCGGTCTGCGGCTGGAGACTGAGCAAATGGCGAATGTCTTTGCGCGCTCGCGTACCGCCGACGGTCTCGAGGTAACGCCCTAGCATGATGAACATGGTGATCATCGCGACCGAGTTGAAGTAGGCTTCGCCGCTTCCGGTCAGGGCGATGTAGGCGCTGTAGGTGTAAGCAGAGAGCGTCCCCAAAGCGACGAGGGTATCCATCGTCGCCGTGCGCGCGCGCAGCGACCGCCACGCGCCGCGCAGAATCGAACTGCCGCCGATGAACAAGACCGGGGTCGCCAGCGCCCAGACGACGTACTGCAAGCTGCGCGTCTCCCCGGCGTTGAACTGCCCCTGCGCATAGAGCGGATAGAGCCATTCAAGATACAACAGCATGATCTGCATCCCGAAGGCAGCCGCCACCAACAAACGCAGCAGCGTGCGTTCCTGATGCCGTTCGGCGCGCTGTTCGTCGAAATCCGTCAGTGAACGCGCGTGATAGCCCAGCCCGTCAAGCCGCTGAAGCACTTCGGTCAAATCGACCTGCTTCGGATCGTATTGAATGCGCCCGCGTTCGGCGGCAAAACTGACGTCGACCGATTGAACGCCGGGCTGGTTACGCAGCAGTTTCTCAGCCGCCACCGCACAGCCCGCGCACCACATGCCGTCAATCGAAAAATAGGCGTTTTGATGGTCGTGCGGTCGGATCAAGTTGCCAAGTCCGGGATTCAGTGATGGCTTGTCCGCAAGCTGGTCGAGCAGGTCGTTGGCATGAGCTTTTTCGTAGGCATTGGCACAGCCATTGCAGCAAAAATGCTTAGTTTCGCCGCCAATTTCGCGGATGACGGGTTCGCGTTTGAGCGGCATACCACAGAGATCACAGGTATCAGCCATATTTCACTGCTCCCACTAAACAAAAAGCCGGTGCACTGCATCCAGCACACCGGCTTGATCGAGTGTCAGCTTACTTCGGTGAAAATGTGGGTGGTGAGGTTCTGTAACTCGACATGCGGCTCAAACTCATCCAAGATTTTGTGCTCGGACAAGCGAGAGTTACGATGCGCTTCCAAATCCTCCCAATGCTCCCAGACGCTTTCGAAAACCAGATGAGTCCGATCCGCAAGGTCGAGCGACGACATGGCTCGCGCGGTCGTATAGCCATCATCCACCGGCAGCATCGTCTTGAGATACCCCAGCACCCGCTGGAGCGCGCCACCGATCTGCAATTCGTCCATCTGGTCCATCCGGATGTCAAAGCTCACCTGATATATGTACGCCATGACAACCTCCTGCTCAGAATAAGCCGGTGATCAGGTAGATAACGAACCAGATCAAAATCCCCGGCAAAGCTAGTTTGAGCAGCGGTGGTAACCCGCCGCCCGCTTCCTCGATCACACCGGCGAAGCTGTCGATGTAACCATCCGCGCGGATTTCCTCATTCCCCTCAAAGTCATTTTCCCGGTGCCCCTTGCTACCGGGCAGCACGTCGGGGTGGTGTTTGATCGCGATCAGGACTGCGAACAGCAGAAGAACGACCGCGCCCGCGCCGACCCACCAAACCTCATTCCATACATCCAGTGTGTTTTCCGGCATGTCATTCTCCCTTCTGATGGGACCAAGGTTCCGGTTCTTTGTCTTCCAGCATTCGATACTTGGCAGCTTCGATATCCCTGAATTGTCCGCGCCGCCAGCCCCAGATGAGCAGAACAATGCCGCTCAGAATCACAAATCCGAGCCAGACCAGAAAAGCCCATGCGCCGAGTGTCATCATGATCCACTACCTCCCGGCGTTGGCGTACTGGTCGCTTCCGCGCTATTCGCGGCGACCAACTGCTGCGTGTAGGTCATCACGTTCCAGATGTCCGCGTCCGAAATGCCATAGCCCAACCGGAAAGGCGGCATCACCGAGTCGGGCACGCCGTCCCAGATGCGCCAGAAAATGTAAGCATCTTCCATATTGGCTGGAAGTGGTGCGGGGCTGCCACTGGCATTGCCCTGCGTGCCGGGACCGTTGCCTTGACCATCACTGCCATGACAGGTCGCGCAGTACTGATCGTAGACTTGCTTGCCGAGGTCGGTGTCGATGACGTGTCCCTCATCGGTCCAGTCCGACCGGCTCAGGGTGATAAACCGCGCGGGGATCTCGTTGGTGTAGACGCTGTCCGGGACCGGCTGCCCCATCATGAACGAGTCCATCAAGTACTTGATCGCGTCCCAGCGCTGATCCCACGTCAGCCATTCGCCCCAGACCGGCATCGCCGTGTCCTGGATGCCGAAAGTCACTTTGGCGATGTGTTCGCCCTGTGCTTCGGGCGTCATCGTCTTGCCTGCCATGCTGCGGAAATCCGCCGGGGTCGGGTTGAGATAGGCACCGTCCCAGCCCGCACCGTCACCCGCTAGCCCGTGACAATGGGCACACTGCTGCAAAAATACGTCCTTGCCCCGCTCATAGGAGACATCGGCGGGGTAGCGCATACTCTCGCGGTAGAAGTCGGGATAATTGAAGTTGCTCCCGTCTGGAGGTGCGGTGGGTGCGGTTTCGGTCTGCGTGAAGATAGCGCGGATATAGTGCACCAGTTTCCAGCGATCTTCCTCGGAGTAGCGCAGCTTCCAGCTGGGCATGGCGCTCCACGGCAAGCCTTCGCTGATGCGCCAGTAGTAGTCGGCGTCGGTGTAGTCGCCGTAACTGCCATCGCCAAAGTCGGGCGGCGAGGGCTGAAGCTCAAAGCGATAGGGACCATTGCCACGCCCCGCGTCGCCGTGACAGACCATGCACTCGCGGGTGAAGATCGTCTTGCCCTCGTCCACGACCTCGACGGTCAGATCAAGCGGGTTGGTGAGATTGGCATACTCGCCGGTCGGGTCACCTTCGGCTGGATCGCGCATGGCGGGGTGGGCGAAGATCGTCTGAACGTAATTGACCACATCCCAGCGCGCTTGTTCGGATAGGCTGGCTTTCCATGGCGGCATGACCGACCCCTGCACGCCTTCCGAAACATGCCAGAACCATTCGTCATCGGACATCGAACGATACGGCTCTTGCTTATAGTTCGCTGGCGTCACGATCAGCGTTTGGGCATAGCTGCCCAGACCGTTTCCGGCGCAGCCATGGCAGGTGAGGCAGTGATCGACGTAGATTTCTTTGCCCTGTTGCAGATTCGCGGCGGTCCACGCCTCCCAACCTTGATCGCTGGTCGTCGGCTGAATCACCGCCGGTGTCGCCGGATCGGTAGCGTAGACGTATTCGCTCGGTGGACGCACCATACGCATCCCGGCGTAGCGATCACCTAGAGCGAACAGATAGCTGGCGATAGCGGACAATTCCTCATCGGAGAGGAACTCGAAACTTGGCATAATCGACATCGGCGAATAGGCACGCGGGTCTTTCAAGTGATTGATCTCCCAGCCTTCGCTGCGCTTGCGCCCAATATACGAAAGGTCGGGACCGGTACGTTCGGAGCCGAGAATCATCGGGTTGTCGAACACGTAGTTGCCGGCGTCGGAATTGAGACCCATGGCAACATCGACGGTGCGGACGTACTGCGTGTGACAGTAGTTGCAGCCGTTCGAGTAAAATATCTCGCGTCCGAGCGCCTCTTGATCGGTGTACGGGTGCGCGATCACCGTTTGGTCTGGTGAGATCACCAGCGCCGGGACGATCACCACCACCGTGACCACCGCCGCAAATACGAGAAAGCCGCCAATTACGGCAAGCCGGAAAGTCATTTTCATGGCTGTACCCCCTGTCTATCTACTCAAGCCACGACAGGCTCAGGTGTTGTCGGGACCGGCACTGAGGGTTGGACAGCAGGTTTGCCTTTAAGCGCTGTTGCCCAAATGTTGTAAGTGAAAAGAATGAAGCTGACGACCAACAGTGCTCCGCCGGATGCGCGTAGTGCCATGTAAGGCTGCAGTCCCGGCAAGACACTCCAGATCGGCAGACCCTGATGAGTCCAGTTCGTGCCCTGCACCAGACCGGTTAGTAAGAAGCCACCAAAAAAGAATATGAACCCGACAAAATAAACGGAATATTGCACGTTCGCGAGGCGGCGGCTGTAGATTTGGCAGTCATAGATACGGGGAATGACGTAGTAAGCCGCCCCCATAATCACCGACGCGGCGAAGAACAAGAGCGCCAGATGCGCGTGTCCGGGGACATACTGGGTGAAGTGGGTCAGTTCGTTGATGCCGAACAGCGCTTGATGCGACCCTTGGTACGAAGCGAAGATGTAAGCTGCCCAACCGGTGATCACGAATCGCAGCGGCACGCTGGAAACAAAGCGATTCCAGTTGCCGCGCATCGTCAGCAAGATGTTCATCATAAAGGCGACGACCGGCAAGATCATGCCGATACTTTCCGCGACCGCGATCGTCTTGAACCACGGCGGTACTGGTGCCCAGAGCAGGTGATGTCCGCCTACGCCAGTGTAGAAAAATGCGATGCCCCAGAACGCGATCAGCGACAGGACGTGGCTGTAGAGTGGCGTTCGCGTTTCACGAGGGACGATGTAGTAGATGACGGGCAGCAGTCCGGTCGTGAACCACAGCCCCAGCACATTGTGTCCGTAGAACCAGTTGAAGATCGAATCATCGATGCCGGTCAAAGCGCCGGTCTGCGGATGCCACATCACATTGCCGATGAAGTAAAGCGCAGGCATCCAGATCAAGCTGCCACTGATGTACCACAGCGAGACATACAGTTTCTGCTCAACCCGGTTAGCGATGGTCATGTACAGGTTGAACATGTTGAGCAGCAGCACCACCATCACGCCGACGTCAACGATCCACACGAACTCGGCGTATTCGCGGCTTTGGGTGTGGGCGGTCACCAACCCAACAATTCCGACCAATAGTGCAACGTTCCACAGCACCATGCAGATATTGCCCAGCATTTCGCTGTACAAACGTCGCCCGGTAAGGCGCGGCACGATATAGAGCCACAGCCCCATCATGCCGCCGGATAGCCAAGCGAACATCACTGTATTGGTATGTGCTTGTCGCAAACGGGGGAAAACTAACCAAGAAATGCCCCGAAAGAAATCGGGGAAGACGAATTGTAGGGCGAGCGTAAGCCCCATCAAGACACCTAAAACCAACCACAATGACGCGGACAAAATAAAGTTTCGAGAGGCACTGTCCTCCCGTGTAAACATGATCCCTCCTTCCCACAGGTGGGCGTCATCTCGCCATTTTGTCTATTGTGATGTCTAGAATTACCCCATGAGATACGCCCATACTAAATGACATTGTATATTATTTCACAATAGTGGGCAAATAAAGTGGACTCGGAGCTGTAAGTCCAATAGGGGAGGGGTTTTCAGACAGAGGATTGTGATTCAAGATCTTCATCAAAATGACATAGGTTAGGGCTATGCAACGTCATTTGAGCGTTTTTGTTTGATCGTATGACAAGTTGGCGAATGATGCTCTGGAACGAGTGGAAACTTGCTGCATCACTTTGATCGGCGCTACGCCAAATCACTTATGAATAGGCGAGTGGCGGTGAGTTAGCGCGTTCAATGGTGTTTGCTCTTGACGATTTGATGGATGCGTTGGTAGGAGATGCCGAAAGCCTGCGCAGGATCCCTTGAGATTCGCCAGCTTCGTAGCGGGCGCGGATCATGCGATTGCGTTCGCGGAAGGATAGGGCAGGGCTGGGCAGCTAATGCAACAGCCGATGAATGCGGCGCAGGACGCGGGCGACCGCAATTGCCTCCGGCTAAGAGTACCACCGATTTATGCCTCGTATTCCCCTATGGGACATCTCATTACCCACCATTAGAGAGCCAGAGGTCGCATCTTCTGGCTTTTCGTCTTCTTGGTACAGTCCACGGGTGACGGCAGCTCTGCGCCAGCAGGGCATGGTCTGTAACCGCAAGCGGGTGGCACGGCTGATGCGGAAATATCACCGGGTAGCGAACTATCGTCGTCATCGTCGCGTGAAAACTACCGACAGCCGTCATGGGTTGCCGGGTTGCACCCCATCGTCTGAACCGCGATTTCAGCGCCCAGCGCCCCAATCCGAAGTGGGTGGCGGACATCACCTATCTCGATACGTCGGAACGTTGATCACTAGAAATGTGCAGTTGGCACTAACTTGAACTCGTGCCAACCGCACTCAGACTTAGAAGATATTAGAAGCGAAATTAGTAGCTAGCAGATTTACTACGCAGTTTACGATGTCTCTTCCACGATGTTTATGAGCCAATTCCTCGACGCATTATTGCGCGACCATTTGAAACGTGCGCTCGTTGTGCCGTTCAGATAGGCGTAGGGTTGGCGGGTGGATTTCCCGGTTGGCTCGCCGGGCAGCCGTTACCCCCGGCGGGTCCCGCTTGATTGGGGCAGGCGTCCGAGTTATCCGGGTAGCCATCGCCGTCGCTGTCGGCGGGCGGCGCGGGGGGCGAGGTGATGCGGAAGTTAATCGTGTTGCTGACGATGCGCGGCGACGGTCGGTCACACTGGAAGGTGATGATGTTTCCGGCGCGGATGTCGCCGGGGATGGTGTAGTTGATCGGGTTGGGCAGCGTACCGATCCGCACCGTCACCCGACGGCAGCGTCACGGTGCAGAAGACCTGCACCGTACTGCCGACCTCGGAGATCGTGACGGTCGTCCCCGGCGGACCGCTCTGCGGCGAGACCTGAATGGTGACGCTCTGCTGCGCCAGCGTGACCGCCGTGCCGATCAGGACGACCAGTAAAAGCGCGAATACGCGCAAGATTTTCATGATCCACTTCCCTCGGTTCCCACACGGGTTCCAACTGTCAGTTCGTAGACTTCGATATGTGACGCGAGCGGCTGGATCGAGCCGTCGTCGTTGACCAACCAAAGCAGGGGATCGGTATCCGAGTGCGCAAGCTCGAAGTTGTAATCGGTAGTGACCCACTTACCGGCGGCACTTGTATCCTTGCTCAACAGGCTCAGACTGGCATCCGTGGTACGCATATCGACGAGGGCGACTTGATCAGTGTTGACGCCGGACGCATCCAGCACTTGCAGCACGGGCTGAAGCTGCTCGTCGGTCGGCATTGCCGCGCGGACGAGCACGAACGGAATCTGATTCGCCGTGCTGTCGCCCCAGACCACGAAGCCGATATTCGGCAGCGTGATTTTCTCGACGCCTGCCGGGTCGACGATGCCGAACAATGGACCCGATTGCACGCTGTCACCAACAAAACGTACCGAGCCGTCGCAAAACACCGCATTGATGGCTCCGGGATGGCTGCCGTTGTCGCTAGTTCCGTAGATCAGAGTCGTATCTACCGGCGTGCCCGATTCGGGATCAGTCCACCCGACCGTATCGTAGGTAAAAGCGACCCGGTAGCGTCCCTGAGCGTCGACAGTATCGTGCAGGAACGGCAGCGCTGCCGCGAAGTCGTCGGGGTTGGGCACCGGGCAGGACTCAGTGCAGGAGCTATGACGTCTCGCCTCGCGCGCCGAGATGACCGCCGGCAGCAGCAGCGCGACGAGCACCGGATCGGGATTGCTGCCGTTGGTCAAGTCGCCGGAAGCGGTGGTGTCGCCGCCGGTGTCGTGGATGGGAAACGTGTTGATAAGATTATAGGTGCGCACTTGGTCGGGCAGGCTCCCGCAATCACCGCCCTGACGGGTGACGAAAGCCGCCACCCAACCGCCATCGATTTGCAGCCATGAGCCGTCGGCATTGCGCCCGATCACGGCGTAGGTCTGCGACGGATCGATCTGCCCGACAATCGCCGTGTCGGTGGATGTGCCTTCGCGGATGTTGACGCGAGTCCCGCTCTGGGTCGCCAGCACGCATTGACCGCTGGTCGGCAGCACGGGCAGCGGGACGGGAGTAGGTGAAGGTGCGAGCGGACAGCCGTTGTTGGCGGCAGGTCCGGCGGCATTCGGGCAGCTGTCGGCGCTGTCGAGCACGCCATCACCGTCGCTGTCACCCTGAGCAGGCGGATTCGGCTGCTGCGGCTGCGGATTCACCGGGCAGCCGCCGTTCGCCGGGTCGCCAAATTGGTTCGGACATTGATCCCGATCATCGAGGATACCGTCGCCGTCGCTGTCGGGGATCGGCGTGTTGGTCGGACGGGCGACGAACGGTAGCGGCGTGTTGGTGGGCAGAACAATGAATGACAACGACGTTGGGGTCGCTCTGGCAACGGTATTCTGATGGCGCGCGCTGGATGGGAGCGTCGGCATGGCGACGCCTCGCTGCGCCAGCGCGACCGCTGTGCCGATCACGAAGACCAGTAAAACTGCCAATAAACGCAAGATTCTCACGATAAACCTCCTCTTTGGCGTCGCGGACTCGTCACTGCATTTGAGAGACGGCGATCAGCGCGTTAATCCCATTAGCCATTTCTTGAACTGAGCCATCACCGTTGACCAGCCAGAGCAGCGGGTCGGTGTCCATACCGGGCACGTCGATTTGCATTAAGTCCATCCACGACCATGCGCCGGGAGCGGCATTCGGGTCTTTACGTTCCAGCAGCACGCTGCCGTCGGCGCTCTGCGTGTCCACGATGGCGAAAGCGTTCGTGTTCACGCCAGACGCTTCCAGAATTTGCAGCACAGGTAGTAGCTGATCGTGGGTTGGTATCCCCGCTGGGGCGATCACAAACGGGAGTTGGCTTTCGGTACTGTCGCCCCACAGGATGTAGCCGACGTTAGGCAGCGTGATCATCTCGACACCCATCGGGTCGGCGATCATGAAAATGGAACCCGTTTGCGTTCCGGTGTCCAACATACCCGCCGAAGTTGAATACACCGTCGTGCTCACCACGTGGAATTTTGGTCCGCCGTACCCCTGCGCTGTGCTCTCCGAAACCGTGACCAGCGTCGTATCAGCTTTGTCGGTGATCGGAGCTTCACTAATTTCGACGGTGAAGCTGGATTTACTCACGCCGCCATCCGCTGCGCTATTGCCGTTGGTCAGGAAGGGCAGTGCCGCCAGAATCCCGTCGGGGTTGGGCGCGGCGCAGTGACTGTTACACGAACTGGTGCGCGCGGCTTCGCGTGCCGCGTTGATGGCAGGCAGCAGCAGCGCGATGTTCACCGGATCGCTGCCGTTGGTTAGGTCGTTGGAAGCGGTCGTGCTGGAGTTATCGGGCGCGGGCGGTGGCTCGCCGACGCTCGTGTCGGGTGCTGGATTGACCGCGCCGTCGGTCTGAGGCAGACCAGCGCAGTTGCCCCCCTGCCGGGTGACGAAGGCGGCGACCCATCCTCCGTTGATTTGCAGCCACGAGCCGTCGGCGTTGCGCCCGATCACCGCGTAGGTTTGTGAGGGATCGATCTGCCCGACAATCGCTGTGTCGGTGGACGTCCCCTGCCGGATGTTGACTCGCGCTGCGCCCTGTGTCGCCAGTGTGCACTGACCGCTGGTCGGCAGCGCGGGCAGCGACGGCGCGGGGCAGCCGCCGTTTGACGCTGGACCGGCGGTATTCGGGCACGAGTTGGCGCTGTCGAGGATGCCATCGCCGTCGCTGTCGGCGGGCGCGGGCAGATTGACTGCCGGGCAGCCGTCGTTGGTCGCGTCGCCCGCCTGAGCGGGACAAGCGTCGGCATCGTCGGGGACGCCGTCACCGTCGCTGTCAGCAGGCGGCGCGGGTGGTGGCGAGGTCACGCGGAAGGCGACCGTGTTGCTCAGCAGGCGCGGGCTGGGGCGGTCGCACTGGAACGAGAGGGTGCTATTGGATGAGACGTCGCCGGGTATGGTGTAATTGATCGGGTTGGGCAGCGTACCGATCCGCACGGGACCCGACGGCAGCGTCACCGTACAGAAGACTTGCACCGCGCTGCCAACCTCGGCGATCGTCACGGTCGTGCCCGGCGGTCCGCTCTGGGGCGTCACCTGAATGGTGACACTCTGCTGCGCCTGTACGATGGCGCTGCTCAGTAAAAGGACAAGCAACAAGAAGCAAAAGCGAACGAATCGCATGTCGGTACTCCTTTAGTTGAGGTTCGAAATCATTGTGGGAGCGGTGGATACGGCGATGTAGTTATGTGTCATTGGATTACCGACAGCATAAAACAACGAGCGCTCAGAAAACGCTCAGAAAACGCAAATTAGCATGCGGAAACCGGGCTAGCGGGGATCAATTCATAGGGAGAGTGCGAGATCGACAGCAGCATCCAACGTCAGCGTGCTGCCTTCCTGCCATAGCGCATCGTATTCGCCACTTGTGAAGTGAGATTGTGCGGCGGTGAGCGCCGCTTCGTACTCCGGGAGGTTGTACTCTTTGACTGGCGTGCCAATTTGATCACGCAAGGCGCGGCTGGTGGCAAACAGGCGGATGGCTGGTTGAAAAGCGCCCAAATCGACCGCGAGCTTCGCCAAGTCCTCTAGCTGGATGGCGATCCGGCGTTTATCGCCCATTTCGTATTTGAGCTTGAGGCTTTCTTGATATAGTTGTTTGGCACGGGACTGATCGCCGCGCAGATGGGCAACTTCGCCGAGATTGGCGAGGGCGACGGCGATGGGTATTTGCGTTTTGCGACGCCGCGCGTATTCCAAACTCTCGTTGAGGTAACGTTCGGCGGCGGCGTAGTCCTGTTGTTTGAGTGCGACGACCGCCAGATTATTGAGGACAAAGCCGACGTTTTGGTGGTCAAGCCGACGAAAAATGACCAACGCTTGTTGGAAATACGCGGCGGCTTGCGCGTAGTTGCGGCGATCAACCTCCAGATCGCCGAGGCTGCCGACGGCGGTCGCCTGCGCTAATTCGTCGCCGAGCCGCTGTCCCAAGTCGAGCAAATTCTGATAATACTCGGCGGCGCCTTCGATATCGCCTTGGTCCAGCGAAATGTGCCCCAGATAGTTCAGAACGGTGACGACACTCTGTTCTTCGCCGCAGGCGATCAGGATTTGACGACTGGCTTCGAATAAGTCGTAAGCCCGATCATAATCGCTCTGAAAAAAGGCGATTTTCGCCGCCCGCAGCGTAATCATGCCCTTTCGCTTTGAATCGGGTTGATCGCGGACAAGCTCTAATGCGCGAGACAGCCAATAGGCACCGGCGCTAATGTATTCGCGCTCCGTCCAGTATGCAGCCACCAAATCGACCAAGTCAAGAAAAATCTCTGTGCGCTGGTTCTCATACGCCCGGTCGAGGGCGAAGAGCAGATTATCGTTGTCGGCTTCGATCTGCTCGAAGTAATCGTGATCGGTCACGTCTACCGTTTCTCGAAGCTGACTCAGTTTATTGATGAAATACCGAGCGTGCGCCATTTCTACGTCGGCGATCAGGTGGCGCGCTTCGAGCAGTTCGCGCGCGTAGCGTTGGAGCAGTTCATGCAGAGCATAGCGATTGGTTTCGCCGGGCTGGATCAGTGAGCCTTCCCGGAACCGATTGAGCAGGGGAATGCTCACGCCCGCAATGGCAGCAGCAGCGTCGGCATCAAAGCTGCCGCGAAAGACTGACAGTCGCAGCCACGCGGCTTGTTCATCGGGTGCCAACCGCTGCAGGGCGTAGGCGAACGAGGCACGCATTCCCCGGTGACGTTCGGGGACGCCACGATAGGAAGCATCCAGTAGTTTAAGCTGAACGCCAAGCTGGGCGGCGATCTGCGCGGGCGATAGGCGGTCTACCCAGCTCGCGCAAATCTCGATTGCCAGCGGCAAGCCTTGAACGAGTTGGCAAATACGAACCACGTCGGCGATGGTGTCGGTCAGGTTGAAGCCCGGCAGAACGCGCCCGGCACACTGAGCGAATAGGAGCGGCGCCGGGTAGGTTTCTGCTTCGGCTTCGCGCAGGTGATCGCTGGGAATCGGCAAGCCAGACAGGTTGTAAGTCCATTCGGCTTGCAGCTTGAGCGGCTGCTGGGATGTAATCAGCAGCTTGACCAGCGGAGCATTGGCGAGAACTTCGCCGACAAAATCGGCGCTGTCGAGCAACTGCTCGAAGTTGTCGAGGATCAGCAAGAGATGTTTTTCGCTGAGGTAGCGAACGACTCGCTCCGCCGCTGTCCCTTGAAGATCAGTGATGTCCAGCACCGCTTCGACTGTTTGCGGGACGAATTCTGCCTTGTCGACGCTGGCAAGCGGCACGTAAAAAACGCCATCTTTGAAACTATCCAGATTTTGATAGGCGGCTTCCAGCGCCAGCCGGGTCTTGCCGACGCCGCCGATGCCAACTAGGGTCAGCAAGCGGCAATCAGAGTTGTCGAGCAGGTCGTTGATGGCGGCAAGCTCGTCCGGGCGATCAATGAATGGCGTAACCGGTACAGGTAGTTTGTGTGGCGGTGGTGACGCTGGCTCAATTATTTTGATCGTGCCTGCTTTGATCTGCTCGTAGAGTTGGACAGTTTCGGTTTCCGGCTGGATGTCAAGCTCCTGTGCCAGCAGCGCGGCATAGGCTTCGTACTGGGCGAGCGCGGCGGCGCGCCTGCCGGAATAAGCCAGCAGCCGGATCAACTGCTGCTGCGCTTTCTCCCAGAGGGGATCGATACTGACCAGCCGGTTTGCCTGATTGGTTCCGCTGGTTAAATCGCCAAAGGCGACTGCCCATTCGGTGAACTGGTACAGTGCGTCTGAGACCAGATTGCGAAGCCGCTGCTGCTCCAGCAAAATCCAGTCATCAAACTGCCGACAGTCATGCAAGTTCAGCCCGACCATGAAATCGCCCCGGTAGAGATCAAGAATTTCATTCAAGCGGTCAAGGACGCGGCGCGAGGGGCGCGGGTAGCGTCCGTAGCGCTGAAAGTTATGCAGGGAATCTTCAAAGACCCGACTGTCAAACCAGATTGCAGCCTCTGGACGGATGCCGATAGACTGACGGGTAACGACCAAATAAGACGCAAGGTATTTTTGCAGGCTGGAGAGCACCACGCGCAGATTTTTTAGCGCCTGCTCGGTATTGGATTGATCCCACAACAAGGTTGCCAAGACTTCGCGGGGGTGGGGCTGGGGATGACAGAGCAGGTAGACAAACAGCGCTTCCGCTTTGCGCGATACAAACTCGTTCAGCGGCGTACCAGCGTCTTCAAGCAGCAGACCTCCAAGTGTATAGACTTTCAGCGACCCGTTGGGTTTGTGGAGCATGGCAATCTCTCACAAATACATTCCTACCATTGCAGCACTATGCGCTTTCTGAGCGATCTCTAAGCGCTCAATCTTTATTATAGCGGGAATAGAAACTTTACGTTTTTGACGATCCAACACAAGCCGTTAGCGGGCGCAAGCCCAAGTCAAGTTAGGAGTAGAAGATTATGCCTAGCCCCGAATATGACGTATTGATCCTCGGTTCCGGCATTGGCGGTTCGACACTGGCTGCGATTCTCGCGCGGCAAGGCTTGAGCGCCTTGATGATCGAAAAGTCTCAGCATCCACGCTTCGCACTGGGGGAATCGACGCTGCCGCAAACCTCTTACTGGATGTGGCTGATCAGCGAGCGCTATGGCATCCCGGAACTCAAAAAGATCGCTGATGCGCGCACCGTCGCGTCGGACGTTGCGCCGACCAGTGGGATCAAGCGCTCGATTGGCTTCGCTTATCACCACGAAAATCAGCCGCACGACATGCTGCACGAAAGCCACCAATTACTCGCACCGGAACTGCCGTTCATCTCGGAAAGTCACTTCTATCGAGAGGACATCGACCTGTACATGGTACAAGTCGCGCAGCAGTATGGCGCAGTCCTGAGGGAAAATACCGAGGCGGTCGCGTTAGAGATCGACGATCAGGGGGTGCTCGTGCGTGACAAAGCCGGGGTCGAGTACACCGCCCGCTATCTGATCGATGCTTCCGGCTTCAACTCGCTAGTCGGCAAGTCGTTCGATCTGCGCGACACGCCGACGCGATTGCAAACTCAGTCGCGCACGATTTTCACGCACTTCGAGGGAATGGGCGTCTACGACGATCTGTTTGCCGAATCCGAACTGCCCGGCAACAAGTATCGCTGGCAAGACGGTACGGTGCATCACATCTTCGACGGCGGTTGGTTCTGGGTGATCCCGTTTGGCAACCACTGCGAGTCGCACAATACCAAAGCGAGCGTCGGCTTGATGCTCGATCTTCGTAAATTTCCCAAGCGTGACGACATCACGCCGGAGCAGGAATTCTGGCAAATCGTCTCGCGCTACCCGACGATTGCTCAACATTTGGACGGTGCGGTGGCGGTTCGTCCTTACATTGGCACGGGGCGCTTGCAGTATTCTTTCAAGCGCGCAGTGGGTGAGCGCTTCTTCATCACGCCGCAGGCTTATGGCTCGGTCGATGCGCTTTACTCGCGTGGCATGATCAGCACCTTCGAGATGATCTACACCTTCGCTCAACGCCTGATCGATGCGCTAAACGACGACGATTTCGCCCTCGAGCGCTTTCACGGCTTGGATGATCTAGCGCGTCGCCAGCTTGACCTGCACGATCAGATGGTGCTCAATGCCTATCGCTCCTTCGCCAGTTTCGACGCTTGGAACGGCTGGTTGAAAATCTGGCTTGCCTCGAAACTCTACGGTGATATTTGGATGATGCGCACTTGTATGAAGTACATGAACAGCGGCGACCGCGCCTATCTTGATCAGCTTGATTTGAGCACGCCACCTTTCGCGGAGCGCTTTCAAACGTTGGTCGATCTGGGCAGCGATGTGCTCGAAGACGCCGAAGCCGGGCGGATCGCTTGGAAGGAGGCGGGTGATACGATGTTGAACGCGCTGCAAAACTGCGATTGGCTACCTCATCATGCCTACGCTTGGGGCAAAGCCGAGGTGCATCACGGCGACTTCACGCCCGCTTATCGAATGCCACTGGTCATCTTGTGGGGCAAGCTGCGCGCACCGCAATGGGTGCGCAACGAATTATTCGACTTCCCACCGATGCCGCTGGTGAAGATGCAGATGATGGAGAAGATGGAGATGATGCGACACCGCGCGCCCGAACAGGAAGCGTCCGTCGCCGTCGGTCAGGTGTAGTGTCAAGCAACCACTCCTCTGTCAGCCTATTTGGTCATAATCATGCAACTTGGCGAGATCGAAGTCAGTGAATTCAAAGAAGCAATGGCGCACTTTGCGACCGGGGTGAGTATCGTCACGACTGTTCATGAGGGTAGACCGATTGGCGCCACCGTAAACTCGCTCACCAGTCTTAGCCTAGACCCCCCGCTAATCCTGATCTGTCTGAACAAGCAGATGTTCATGCCGACCGCGATTTGGGCAAGTGAGGCTTTCGCCGTCAATGTCCTCAGTGCCGATCAGCGAGCATGGGGGGTACGGTTTGCTACCAAGACATCGAGGTTCGAAGACCGCTTCGCCGGGATCGCCGTCGACATCGCTGTCACCGGCAGCCCCATCTTGCCGTCGTGCATTGCGTGGTTGGATTGTGTCCTGTGGACAACTTACGAGGGCGGTGATCATTGGATTCTCGTGGGAGCGGTCAAAGCTGCTCAAACCAGCAATGAAAAGCAGCCGTTGCTCTATCACCGTAGACACTGGCGACAATTAGCAGACTGACAATTCTGCGTGACGGCATTGCTTTGTATTGGGATTCGCCCGCTGCGTAGCGGGTACGGAGAGGGCAGGGCTGGGCGGTTGGTTCGATAGCTTGCGAGTGCGCCGCAGGACGCAGGCAACCGGATTTGCCTCTAACTCTAAAGTGCCACCGATTTGTGCCTCGAATTTCTCCATGGGGCATCTCATTATCCACTACTAGAGAGCCGGAGGATGCATCTTCTGGCTTTTCGTTTTCTTGGTACAGCATGTGCGTATCATCAATGACATCCTCGATTTTTCGAAGATCGTAGCGGGTGAGGCGATTCTTGATCCCGTACCGTTGCGTCAGATACTGGTTAATCTCGTCAACAACGCGGTGAAATTTACGGCACGGGGTTATGTCAAAATTGCAGTTACGCTAGTCGCAGAAACAAAGCAGGATGTTACCGTCATTTTTGAAGTGACTGACACCGGAATCGGTATTCCTGTCCGCGATCATGAAGCCAAAACCCAAACACACACACCAATCGTTGCGCTTACTGCTCATGCTTGGATAGAAAGTCACGACCGTTCACTGATTTCCGGCGTGGGCGACTATCTTTGTAAGCCGTTCTCGCTTCAACAGCTCCAGACTGTAATCGAACGCTGGCTCACCTAAACTGCAAAGCGCCGGGTTACCGCAATCGGTGAGTGTTCATAAGGAGTAATCACCCTGCTCAATACGCTTCAGTCTGTTGAGTTCAACGATTGGGGATTTCAGTCGGGTAATAACTTGACGGGTAGCTTCAAGCTCCGCTTTGAATAGTGTTTCTTCTTCCATTTTGCCAAGCAACCGTAACCGTGCAAATCGACAGTACGTCTCATGCGCGGGCAAATCGCGGATCTTTAGTCCCGCAAGTTGTTGATCCCGAAGCTCAAGTGCTGCGGAGAGATTTCCATTAGCTTCCTGATATCCGCAAGCATAGTTATACCAAGCCTGACTGTGAATACTCGAAAGATCTGCGCTCAGATGCAGCCCACGTTCGTAACACTGGCGCGCTGTTTCCGGATCGTTAAGCTGCATAAGCGCATGAGCCTCGGCTAAGGCAGCAATACCTTCGTTGAACGGGAGTTTTGCCTGCCGAGCCGCGTGCTCCAGTTCACGCCCATATTCGAGGAGTTCCTGCGCATGTTGCTGGTGATAAGCGATTGAAGCTAGAAATGCGTAGGCGTTTACTTTTTGAAAGGGTATGGTTTGGACGAGTTCAAGATGCCGTTTTCCATGACTTGCTGCCGTTTCCCAATCCTCCATCACGTAGAACAGTCCTGCTCGAGTACGAACTATACGGGTATAGGTCTCGTACTCGAGTGGAACGTGCTGCTCTAAGTAATCGAGCATCTGCACAATTTTGGCTTGATTGCCCTCTGCATCCTTGAAGTAGAGTATGTAGATAACCGCTAAATAGATTCTGCCGATGAAGGGACAGTCTTGATAAGCAGCTTGGTGTACTTTGACGAAATTTCGAATTGCCCAGCGTTCCGCAAGGTCTATCAACGCCAAGTAGTACAAGTAAGTCTCAAGGATCCAGTATTCGTACCAGAGTTCCCAGTGCGATTCTTTGAGTTGGCGCGCGAGTGCCGCGCCTTCTTCAAAAAGCGGCAGCGCTTCTTCAGGACTGCGTTGGAGCAGCTGCCATCCTTGTCGATCTAGTTGAGTAAGCTTCACGCGATCGGCGTCCAACTCCCGGCGTGCACGTTTTTCGAAGTCTCGCACCCATTTATTCAGATCGACAAAGGCGCGCATCAATGGGTCTCCACAAGGTTCAACCATGCCGTATTCGAGGTGTAAAACAACCCGATTACATCTGAAACCGTCAGGAGTTGACCGTTGAGCAGCCGAGCAGTCAGATAGATTGATCGCAGCCCAGCAGTTCGCTGATCAGTATTTGTCGTCGCTGCAAGTGCCTGTATGAGAGGATTATCCACATTCAAACAAAGCGTTCCCGAAAGCACAGTTGGCTCTAGGCGCTCAAGATATTCGCTCACAACGTCCGAATATGTTGGTGGTAGATCTCCCGCATCGATGAGTCCGTGCGCATCGCGAAAGAACTCGGCATCAGCAGGAAAAGTCATAACTGCCGGAATTTCGACAGGCTGAAACCGTGTCAGTCTTACTGCAACACCGATTTGCTCGTAAAAAGCGATGATCGCTTCAAATCGCTCCTCATCTACTTGAATTGAAGGGAGTTCAGCTTGCTCGTCCAAACGGATAAGCTGAATCTCAGGATGCGCCGCAGCGTACTTACTGAGAAAGCTTGACGCGACAAAATCAGAGGCATCAATAGCGAGGCGCTCTTGTCCTTGATGTATAAGCTGTTGCTGCAATCCAACACCTACAGTAGTTGAGTAATAGATTACACCGTCTGTGAGCGCGAGATACTCTGGAAGCAGCAAAAATCCGCGACCGGTACGAAACGGGATTAAATCTGCAACCTGCGCAAAGAGTTCATTATCACGGACCGCCCAGCCGATGATGATGTTCCGATGCGCGCGGACAATCTGCCGCCACGTAAACGAATCTTCGTTGGCAATGTGGCGCAGCGCCGTCGACAATTGTTCGGCGAGCGCTAGACGAACATAATCAAAGCCTTCGTCATGCTGAATTTGCTCGCGGGATGCGGTAGGTTGTAACAGTGGTGACTCGACCATCCCACGCACGAAGCGCGCCCACGAGGGGAGCAGTTCTCCTTGATCGATACAGATGAACATCCGTCGGACAAAAACAGCGAGGTCTCCGTATTCGAGGATCGATACGACCGATGCCGACGGAATGTAAAGGAACCCCCGTAGCGGAATGTGAAGCTCGTCATTCGCAATCGGTAGAATGTGGTCATGGAGCGGAAGAATGTACAGCGGCGGCGTTTCTCCAATCTGACCGGTAATGTATTTTTCGACACCGGCTTGCGTTTCCCATGGAAATGCTCTGAGGTTGAGTGGCTCTGCCTGTCCAGTCAGGTAAATCGGCACATCAAGAAAATCCGCGTACTCGCGGATGAGCTTCACTAGGATTTCGCGTTCGAGGAGATAGTTAGCACTGGGTTTGAGGATAAGTTCAACCCTTGTACCCGTTGGCTGCCCATCAATGATCCGGGTTGTGTAGTGAATGTCCCCTGCTGAGCGCCATTCAATCGACGGATTCGCTTGAGCTGCCGACTGCGTTACCAAGCGAACCTCCGCAGCGATCAAGAAGGCGCTCAAGAAACCCATGCCGAACTGCCCGATGAGCGCTTCCGCTTGCTGCGGGGAAAATACAGCAGTGTCTTCGTTCAATTGGCGGGTGTAACTACGTCCAATGGTAGAAAGATACGCGTCAATTTCCTCCTGTGTCAGTCCTGATCCGTTGTCGCGAATTTGGATAGAGGAATGTTCACGATCAACAGTGACTTCGATGCGAGGCTGAAAATCGCGCTCTTTGTATTCGATTCTCCGGCGCACGATGCTGTCGTTGGCATTTTGCAATAACTCTCGTATCGCCACTTTTTCAGTCGAGTAAAGGCTCTCTGCCAACACCCGTAACAGCCCGGGCAAATGGATTTGGAACTGCTGTTGAGTGGGTAGGCTCATATGAAGGATCTCCGATTAGAGCGCTCGCTTCTGCGTTGCCAATGGCGCGATCGGCTAGTGGAGTGTATCGAGGCAGAGATTTACCGCGTCGATCATCGTCTCCAGTGGCAGACCGGGCTGATCGGTAGTTTCCGCTAGCGCCGGTACATGGATGAATCCACACGGTATAACTGGATCGATCGCTTCTAACAGGTGTCGCGCCGCGTAAAAGACGTGATTGCAGACGAACGTACCAGCATGGTTCGAGATCGCCACCGGGAGGTCACGCGCTTCGAGCGCCGTCTGCAGCGCTGATAGGGGAAGGGTCGACCAATAGGCTGCCGGACCATCCGGCGCGATCAAGGCACCGGATGCGACCACGTTAGCGTTATCCGGCAGTTTGGCGTCATCAAGGTTGACCGCAATCCGCTCAAGCGAGATCGCGGTGCGGGTCTGCGCCACGCCCAGCATAATCACCGCGTCAGGCTGATAGGTATGAATGGCTTGCTCGATGCTTTCGCTCGCCGCTTGATAGGCAGTCGGCAGTACCAACGGCACGACATCGGCGCGCGGTTGCGACTGAAAGTGCTCAACGATCAACTGCGAAGGGTTGACTTGAAGATCGCCGAAGGGCTGGAAGCCGGTCAAAAGAACGCGCATAAAGTAACTCCGGTAGGTGACAGTTCAACATGAGTTAGCAACCGCTAACTTGCCCGCGCGATTTTAGCGCGAACTGCTCTCAATCGGCAGCGACGTGACGATAGAACTGTCGCTTGACGAGTTCAGCGACGGCAAAATAGAGCACCGCAATCCCTATCATGGCAAGCAGATAGGGTAGGTCAAGCGCCTGAAAGCCGAGTATACCGGCGAGCGGCGTGTAAGGCAGAGCGATTGCAACCACCACGACCAATATGGATGCCAGCAGCAAGCTGCGAGCGGGGCGGCTCGCTCGCTGAATGGCAAGCCGAGTTCGCAAGACGAAAACGACGAGCACGGCAGACAGAATTGACTCGACGAACCAGCCGGTACGAAATAGATCGGCATTTGCGCTCAACAGAACGAGCAGAACCCCGAAGGTTAGGTAGTCAAACACAGAACTCAAAATCCCGAACACCAGCATAAAGCGCCGGATGAAGCCGATATTCCAGCGATGCGGCGTTCGGATGAACATGTCATCAACGTTATCGTTGGCGATGCTGAGTTCGGGCAGATCGGTCAGAAAATTGAGCAGCAGAATTTGCTTCGGCAGTAGGGGGAGAAAGGATAGGAAGAGCGAAGCACCGGCAACGCTGAACATATTGCCGAAATTCGCACTGGTCGCCATAAAGACGTACTTCAGGGTATTAGCAAAGGTCCGTCGCCCCTCAAGGATACCGTCTTTGAGCACCGCGAGACTCTGCTCCAGCAGGACAAAATCCGCCGCTTCTTTGGCGACATCGACGGCAGTATCGACCGAAATTCCGACGTCCGCCGCATGCAGCGCCGGCGCATCATTGACACCATCGCCCATGTAACCAACGACGTGCTTGGTCTTTTGCAAGGCAAGGATAATCCGTTCTTTCTGGTTGGGATCGACCTCTGCGAACAGAGTGGTTTGGGCGGCGGCATACCATAAGGCTTCGTCACGCATGTCGGCGATCTGACTTCCGGTCAGCACCTGCGCGATCGGCAACTCGATGGTCTCAGCGGCGTGCAAGGCGACCAACTTGCTATCGCCGGTAATGATTTTCAGGGTCACGCCCAATGCTGCCAGATCGAGAATTGTCTGCTTGACGTCGGGCTTCGGTGGATCAAAGAAGAGCAAGAAGCCGATGAACGTCATCGCGTTTTCGTCGTCGCGGCTGAAAACCGTTTGATCGCTGGCGACCGCTTTGACAGCGACGCCCAACACGCGATAGCCGTCAGCACTCCAAGCGGCGAAGCGCTTTTGAATTGCGGCGAGTTGGTCAGAATCAAGGGGCTGTTCTTCGCCCGCGGACACCAATACTGACGTGCAGACGTCCAGAATGTTCGCCAGCGCGCCCTTTGTAACGATCCGCGCGCCAGCGGGTTCGCGGACAAGGATGCTCAACCGCTTGCGGGTGAAATCGTAGGGCGTCTCATCCAATTTGCTGGTTTGACTGATATCCGGCGTGCGACTGGCGAGAATCGCCTGATCTAGTGGATTCTGCAAGCCAGATTGATAGTTTGCGTTCAAATACGCAGCCAAAAACACGGCGTCTGATGGCTCGCCTTCGGGGTCAAGCGCGCCATCGAGCTGCACGATTCCCTGCGTGAGCGTGCCCGTTTTGTCGGTGCAGAGCACGTCCATGCTGCCGAAATTCTCGATGGCGTTCAAGCGGCGGACGATCACGCCTTGCTTCGCCATGCGCTGCGAACCCTTCGACAAGTTGATGTTGATGATCGCGGGCAGCAGCTGCGGCGTTAAGCCAACTGCCAGCGCTACGGAAAACAGCAGCGAATCTAGGACCGGTTTGTTGAAATAGACGTTGAGCGCGAGGATGACGAGCACCAACACGAACATCACCTGCGTGAGCAAGAAACCGAGATGGCGAATACCGCTCTCGAATTCGGTTTCCGGCGGACGGAGTTCCAAACGCGCGGCAATCTGCCCAAACGCGGTCGCTTTGCCGGTTTGAACAACCAACGCTTTGCCCGTCCCGCTGCTGACATTGGTGCCTTTGAAGATGGTGTTGATCCGGTCCGACAAGCCATCCGTCTTGACGATCCCCGGCGTTTTCTCAACCGGAAAAGTCTCACCGGTGAGAATCGCCTGATTGACGTGCAGATCTTTAGCTTCGATCAGCACCGCGTCCGCCGGGATCAGCGTGCCCGCTGAGAGGATGATCACGTCGCCGGGGACGATCTCCTCCGCGCCGATCTCGGCGGGCTGACCGTCGCGCAGGACGGTTGCGGTAATCTGCACCTGCCGGACCAATTTCGCCGTCGCATTGCCAGCGTTGTACTCCTGAACGAAGCTGAGGAGCGCACTGCCTAATACAATCACGGAAATGATCGCCGCATCGATCCAATCACCAAGAAAGGCGGATGCCGCCGTCGCGAACAGCAAGATCAGCACAATCGGGCTGCGAAACTGATTCAAGAACAGCGTTAAGCGCGTATCGGAGCGCCGCGCCTTCAGGGTGTTCGCCCCATACTGCTGCAAACGTGCCGGAATCTGACTGCTGGCAAGACCGGTCGCAGTACTTTCAAAGCGTTTCAGCAGTACGTCTGCTGGCTGAACCCAATAACGATCTTCGCCCGGTTGTGCACTCAAGGTCAAACCCTTTTCAGAAGATCACACGGCTAACATCGTTACAGATGCGCGACTGCTCAAGCACCATCTTCGACTCGAACGACGTAGTTCTGGTTCTCCCATTCCTCCGCCTCAAGCCAATAGAACGTAAACTCGAACTGCTTGGCGGTGCTCAAGCTGTTACTGGTGAAATCGAAGTATTGCACGCCAAGGTGAGAGTCGACCGTCGCCGAAACTTGAGTCGTCTGCCAGTTATCAATCGTCCAGACGATGTGGGCTGCCTCGCGGACTTCGATCCGCAGCGCCTTGTCGCGGGGTAGGGTACGGCGCTTCATGTTGAAGCGCCATGTCACAAATGGGGCGGGATGTTTTTCCGCGATATAGCGCCGGATGGTTTGCGGTGGTGTATCAAAAACCGAATCATCGAGCAGAGAACGCAGTAACTTAATGTATTCGGCATGTGCCCAAACCAACGGCATCGCCGAGCCAGCCGGATGCCCATTAAAGAGTTCCAGATCAGGCAGGTCAGGGGCATCCCAAATTTGCTCGGGGATTAAGCCGCCAATGCAGCACTGATTTCCCAGTACATGGAGCAGCCGCTCAGCCTCAGCATGATGTCCCAATGCCAATTCATAATGAGCGCGCTCGCCCGCAAGGAGGGGCCAGCCGCGTCCAATCCCCGTGCCATCAAACGGGCTGCCATCTTCGTGTTCGCCATACCCATCAAAGTTGTAGCGATGCCACACCGGTCCAGTTGCGGTTTCCGTCTTCAGGAGCTGATCGATCGCTACGACGGTATTGGCGATGCGCGGATCATCAGCCGCGCGCAGTCCAAAACGCACGAGCGCTAGCGCATCCGGGCTGACCGTGTGGATCAGCGGCGCGCTGCTTTCCGCGAGCGGACGATTCTTGATCGAGACATGTCCCTCGCTTAAGCTGGCGGCATCGGAGACTTCCGGCGGCGCGATGCGCACGTAGTAGCCTTCGATGCCAAGCTGCTTGGCAAGGTCGGTATTCACAACATAAGTCCAGCGCTCGATCTGGTCATTCCAGCAGTCGGCGGTCTCGCGGAGATACGCCGCTAGATCAGCTTGATGCTGGATGTCGGCGAAGTCCGCCGCGGCTAACAGGGCGGCGATCTCGACGGCAAGCGTGAAAGGCGAAAAACCGCTGTCTTCCTCCCAACGATCTTGAGGTGTCATTGGACCATTCTGGATCAAGAAGCACGCAGCGCGATAAATCATCGACCAGACGTCCACACTGTCGAGTGCATCCGCGCGACGCAAGGCATCGGCAAGCAAAATCGGGAACGCCGTTTCATCCATTTGAATGCCCGACCAATAGGGTGTTCCGTCCAGCCACATATTCTGTGCCCAATGCCCGTCGGCATCCTGAATGCTCATCACGTAAAGCAGGGTCTGGCGCGCGTCCTCAATGTCGCCTGCCGCCAGCAAGCCGCCAGCAGTCTCCACCAGATCGCGGGGCCAGACGAGATGATATCCGCCTAGATCGTCGTCGCTCTTCGCCGCCCCCCATGGAATCGACAAGCTGGCAATGATCCCGCCGGAAAAGCGCTTCTCCTCGTGCGTTTTGAGCACCGCCGTGCTCACGCGGTACAAATCGATGTTGCGCGGGTTACGCTGCTCCAGATCAAGACACTTGGCTTGAAAGCGCGACCACCCGTCCACAAAGTCGTCTTGCAGCGTTTCAAAATCCTGCAGTAATGCCGCGCGCGCGCGCTGACCGGCTTCCGCCATCGTGCCGCCGAACCCCAACGCGATCACGAATTCGCCGCTGCTAGCGCTAAGGTCGACTTCACCCATCAAGGCGATATTGCCGTCTTCAGCATCGGGATAGAACCACGTCATCGTCCCATTCTTGGTCAAATCTTGCCAGCCATCGCTCGTACCGACATAACCGCAGCTCATGCCCAGAAACGGCACGGAACAGGCAAGCGCGAGAAAGGTATCATCTCGCCGTGCAAACAACATTGGTACGCCTTTATAGTCGCTGACCCAACCACTGTTGCCGAAGCCCATGTTGCCAATGTGCGGCGCGAGCAGCACATACAGATGATAGTCTGCGAGCGTATCCGTCAGCGCCGTGAAGGTGACTCGCTGAAGCAGCGCGTCGCGGGTCGGATCGGTAAGGACAGTTTTTTCAATTCGATAGCGCCCTTGCTGGCAGGTGTTGGTCAGATGAAATCCCGGTGTCCCCGGAGCTAACATCTCGATCGTATGATCGGTGTGCCGTTTCTCCTCAGAGAAGAAACCGGCGCTATCCGTGACCAAGAAACCCAGATCGCGCGTGTTGGCGAGATCGATGCGTGGGTAGTAAACCTCATTGATAATGCCGTGTGATACCGTGAACCAGACCCGGCTTTGCCCGGACGCCGCCGTGCCGACGCCGCTCTTGGCACTCGATGTCCAACGTGGTTCAATCCCGGGATACCCGGGCGGATTACCTTGATCCGTCATGTCCATTGCCTCCTCAATCATGTCAGCTTCAGTCGTGAGGTGATGAGCCAGCGCAAGGCTGAAGCTTTTTATCAATGTTGTGCTGCCAATTTCCCGGAGCGCAACCTAGACTGATCTCTATTATCGCGCAGATTTGGGCGAACTCCCGACTTTCCTCGTGAGCTTTAATGGTTGGACAGGTATCCACCTGAGAGCAGTAGATACCCGCTCGGATTCGCGCTGGTTGCGCCGCCGTCTTATGCGCATATAATGCCTATATGAGCCAAACGCAGCCGCGTTCACATTTGTTTATCAGCTACAGTCGCAGCGACCGGATCGCTGTGGATAAGCTGGTTGCTGATTTGCGCCAGAACGGTTATGTGCTGTGGATGGACGTGGACGAACGCGGTATCGAGCCGGGTGAGGATTGGCGGCGCGAGCTAGTCACGCAAATGTCCAGCGCTGAGGGCGTGATCGCCTGCATCTCGCCGGATTTTCTCGATTCCCCCTTCTGTAAAGCCGAGATCGAGCAGGCACAGACGGAAAACAAACCGATCTATCCGGTGCTGGTTCGTCGTCTCGATGCCGCCCACACACTAGCAACATTCAAGCTCGACCACTTGCAATACACCGATCTTACCCTAAGCTATCCCGACGGATTGCGCCGTCTGCTGGTCGCCTTACCGGCTCCACAAGCGAAACTTAGGCTGATGCTGCGCTCCGGCAGAGTCGCTGCTGCGATCATTGCGCTGGTGATGCTCGCCTTCGTCGGTGTGATGCTGGCGACGCGCGCGGGTATTGTTGGCATTCAGCCAACCAGCACACCGCTGCCGCCGACGCCGACGATCTCGCTCGCGGATTACGACGTCGGTGTGCTGATCAGCTACTTCGTCGTCGATCCGCCCGATGCGATCCCGGCGGACGAAGCCGACCAGATCATCGCCAACTTCTCCCAATCGCTCGATAGCCAGCTTAAAGCCGAACTCACCAGCAGCTACCCGACTTATCAAATGGATGGTCCGCAAGGTGTCACCCGTGTCACCGGCGCGACGCGTAACGAACGCCGCCAATCGGCTGCTGCCCGGTTGGTCGAGCACGGCGCGAAGGTCGTCATCTACGGCGTGATTCACTATGATGCCGATCAGCAGCGTGCCGTGCTGGAGCCGGAGTTTTATATCGATACCGGGCGCTATTTCAACGAGGCTGCCGACATCACCGATACCTATGCCTTCGGCAAAGATATTCCGGCTTACGCGACCGGCAGCAACCAAGAGTTGGACGCCCGCATCACCGCGCTGTCCTACATCATGACCGGATTGTTCGACTACATGACGCTCAAGTACGATGAGGCGCTGACCGCCTACGACGCCGCGCTCGCCGTCCCCGGCTGGACTTCCGAGGATGGCAAAGAGATCGTCTACGCGCTGCAGGGGAATGCTTACCTGAAACAGGCGGAGCAATCCGCTCGTCGCTGTGACCGCGCAACCACACTCGCGCACACTGACGAAGCCGACGCCGTCTACACCCAAAGCCTCGACGTTGCCGAGCACGTCAATCAAGACTTCGAAGCGCGCGCCTATGCCGGACTGGCAAACACTTACGCCCTGCGGGCTTTATGGCTGCCCGAAGCCAACGATCAGTGCGCCGCCAACCGGGTTGATTCGGGCGCATTAGGTCAAGCTGATGAATATATCAAGCTCTACGAGAGCCACCTGAAGCCTGCCGATCTCGATGGTGGCGTGCGGCGCAAACTCCTCCTGACGGCGGTTCAGGTGCGATTCTTCCAGTGGGCGCTACAAGCAGCACAGGATTCATCTGCGCTTCACGATCCCGAAAACCCCGCTTACGTCGCGTTCACCGCTACAGTTCAAGAAACGATCGCTGGATATGCCGACCGCAGCGACAGCACGTGGTCTTTCCCGGTCATGGAAGCTCACATTTTCAGCGGACAAGCCCATTACGCGCGCGGTGAACTGAGCGCGGCACTCGACGATTACGACGCCGCCCTCGACATCTACAACGATCCGGCGAATCGTGATTTGCTAGCTCCAGAACGCGCGATGACGGTTTACGGCTGGCGGGGCGACGCGAATCTGCGCCTTGGTGATAACACTGCCGCAGCCCATGATTATGATGCTGCGCTCAAGCTAGCGAACGATCTGGAGGTTACCGCTGCGGCAGCACGCTACGAGCAGTCACGCCAGCAGGCGACCGACCGCATGATCGCGGCGCAAACCGGCACGCCGCCCGCTGAAACGGAAACTGCTGAGGTAACTGCAACGCCTGAAGCGACCGCCGCGTCCTGAACGAATCGGGTAGGGCGGTCGATACGCACCTGTGGAATAGTCAGACGGAGGGGATATGAAGAACCGATCTCTGTCAACCGTAATGCTTGTGCTGCTGATCACGCTGGCGCTATCGTGGGTAACGATTTTGCCAGCGGCAGCGCAAACCGAGACGCCAACACCCACACCGACAGCACCGCCCGACGATCCCGGCGCGACGCTGGTGGTCGATCTCGGCGATCTTTTCTCACCCGATCTGATCGCCGGAGCGTCGATTGGCACTAGTGGCAATCGCCCCTTCTTAGTCTGCAGCATGAACATCGCCAACGGCGCATTGGACTACAACGACGATCCGCAGTTCGTCAGCTCGATCCCCGATTTCCGCGTCCAACTGCCGTCGATTTGCTCCGACGCTGAAATCAAGCCATCCGACGTTCGCGTCTTCGATCCGAACGGCAATCTCACCCCAGCGGCGCTCTACACCTACTTTGACGAGAATTTCGGCGAGACGGTCTACGTCGCCGCGCTGCCGCTGCGTGCGCCACTCACGGCAGGCAATTGGCGTATTTCGCTGACTAATCCGGTTCAAGCCGACCTGCAGATCACCATGCCGGGGATTACCAACACTATCTTCTTCCGTGGTGCGCTGACCACTGGATTGCTGGCTGGTTTTCAACCCAATGAGCGCGTGCGCGGCTTCGTCTTCGATCAGGTTGGTAAGGGCGAGGACTGGAAATTCTCTAAGAGCTTCGAGATCAGCGTCAACCAGTACGGCTACCGTTTTATCGCTTTCGCTGCGCTGCAAACTAGTTCGATCGTCTTCATCGGGCAACAGGGGAGCGTCTATATCTCCGATGCCGCTTTCACCGACAACGGCATCAACTTAGATCCGCGTCAGGTCAATCCGAGCGTAGTTCAGCAGGTCTGGTCGGATGCCTCAGGGAGCACCCCGGCACAAGAGCGCACTGATTCGCAGGGCGTGGTTCAGGTCTACGTTCCGGCGGGCTGCTTCACGATGGGCAGCGACAGCCTCGGCGACCTCAGTAACCAGATCAAAGGACACAGCGCGCGAACAGTGTGCATCACTCATAATTTCTGGATCGATAAGTACGAAGTCAGCAATTCTCAATGGGAGCAGTTCCGCCAAGCAACCGGATCGCCCTTTGCCAATCTCGACAGCTTCGCGTCGTCGCCGCAATCCGATACGCCGCGGGTGGGGATGACACTCCAACAAGCGGAAGCGTACGCGCAGTGGCGCGGCGGGAGCATCCCGACCGAGGCAGAGTGGGAATATGCGGCGCGCGGTCCAAATGCGCCGCTTTATCCTTGGGGCGATACGTTCAACTATCAGGCGAATGTCTACGGCATGATCGGACGCACCGTGTCGGTCACCAGCTACCCCGAAGGCGCGAGTTGGGTAGGCGCGCTGAATATGGCAGGTAATGCCGGCGAGTGGGTTTCAGATTGTTATGACGCCAACTACGACGCCCAACTCATCACCTATGACCCGGTAGGCACCTGCAACGGCAGCAATGAACTGGTGAAAGGCAGTTCTTTCGCCTTCAATAATCTGCCTGCTCAGTCCGCCTATCGCTTTGTCAATCCGCCCGGACGCTATTGGTTTGACGTCGGGCTGCGCGTGATCACGATCGATAATGCTGTCGGATAACCGAGCGAACCGGGCAGCAAAATCAGCGAGTATCAGCGCGATAGATGAGGCAGCACTTGTTCGCCCAGCAAGCGGATGCCCCGTTCGGGCGAGAGTCCATGCGGGGTGCCAAACTCGATGCGCGTCGCGCCTGCCGCAAACAGCGCTTCACACTGCCGCAGGAGGTCTGCCGCATTCCCGGCAAAGGCGAAGCGATCCAGCAAATCGTCGGAGATCAGTCGCGCGGCTTCGTCCTCGTCACCTTGCTCGACTTGCTGCCGCAAGCGGGCGATCAGTTCCGGCTCGACGCTGATCGTCGGGTCGAGCGGCGCGACGACCGGCAGGTAGAGCGCGACCTCGCGGCGTGCTGCTGCACGCGCGGCTTCGCGGTCGTCGTCGATCACCGTGACCGCGCCGACGCACAAACGGACCGAACCAACGCGATCGGCGCGCCGTTCGCCGACTGCAATGTAGCTCCGCATGATCGGGATCAGGTCGGGATTCGCCGTACCGCCGACTTTCACCTCGTCGGCGATTTCTCCGGCGACCGCGCCGAGGCTGCGTCCCCACGTCCCGATCAAGACCGGGATCCGGGTATGGGGCAGGGGGTAGGGCGCGTGAACGTGTGGCGCCAGCGAATAGACTTCGCCATCGTAGCCGCCGCTCCTGCCTTCCAGCAGATAGCGCACCACGTCAACTGCTTCACGAATCGCGGTAATCGGCTTATCCGACTCAGTGATGCCGTGATCGCTCAGCCATGCACCGCGGGCGATGCCAATGTAAACGCCGCCCGGCGCAAGCTGGGCGAGTAGGGCAGTCTGCGCGGCAATGTCGATTGGATGGACGCGCGCCGGGGAGATCGCCGCAGCGCCGATGCGCGCATGGGTGAGGTACGGAGCCATCAGCAGCAGTGGCGCATAGCTCGGATGAAAGGGGGCATCGGAGTAAACGCTGACCACGTCGAAACCATAGCGGTCGATCAACTGTGCCAGCCCCACGTATTCGGCGGGAGTCTTGTCAGTTTGAAGGGCGATGCTGATCTGCTTCACGTTAGTGCATCACTGTCGAGTGTCTGCTGACCAATCCGCTCAATCCGCATGATCAATCGCTCATCCGGGTCCGGGCAAGCGATCAGTGAGTCGCGTTCAAGCCAGTCGTTAGCAGCGAGTTGGCGCTGCTTTGCCGCCAGCAGCGGCAGCACCGCCGCCAGCGCATAAATACAGAAGTGCTGACCGGGCGGCAAGCGCAGCTTGCTGCTTTCGGTCAGCTCGAAGTAATCGCCGACTTTCATGCCGCAGACCGAGCGTCCCTCAATTGCGGTGACGGTCACACGCAGGTCGTAGAGTTCGAACTCCATGCGCGCCCCTCACCGATCCCGAAAGTAGGGGATCACGTCGCGACCGATGGCTTGGATCGCCGCCAGCGGATCGGGTCCCAATGGCGGTCCGAAACTCAGGTGACGGACGCCTAATTCGACCAAATGCTCCAAGCGTTCGATCAGATCATGCGTTGTCCCGGTGATACCAATCCTGAGCATCGCGGGCGTGACCATCCGTTTGGCTTTCTCGGTATCGCGCTCGACCATGATCGCGTGCTCGATCGGATCGAAGTCCGTGCGCGTCAAACCGAGTTGATCCCAGATCAGCGGACTAAGCCCGTGTCCGTAGTAGGCGATCTTTTCGCGCAGCACGTCCTCAGCCGCCGCTTGATCGTCGCCAATCGAGCACCAGATACAAGCGGCAACGTCAACTGTATCGAGATCGCGTCCAGCACGCTCCGCGCCCTCGCGGATGTAGGGCAGTACGGTCTCGTAATGCTCAGGCGGAAAGAGCAAGGGGAGTCCACCGTCGGCAGCTTCACCGATCAGCCGGAGCATGTTGGGACTCATCGCGCCGATGTAGATCGGCACACGGCGCTCTGGCTTGAACCGCAGATAAGCCTCGCCGTTCCACTGCAAAAACTTACCCTCGACTGCGGCGGTTTCACCGCGAAGCAGGTGGTTGATTGCCGTGAGTCGACTCGCGCACCGCCGCCAGCGGCTTGTGCTGCTCGATACCAATCCATTTCAAAAAATCACCCGCACCGGCGGCGATGCCGAGGTTGAAGCGACCACCGGACACCTCGTCGAGCGTCGCCGCGAACATGGCGATCTCTGCCGGATTGATCGAGTACGGATTGACGATGCACGTCCCGATCTCGATCCGCTCGGTCGCGGTCGCAATCGCCGTCAGGATCACCGGCGCGCTGCGCAGAAATAGATCGTTGCTGACCCAAAATTGATCAAAGCCCGCTGTTTCAGCGGTGCGCGCCAGCGTCACGTACTGGGCAGCGGGCAGGTCATTATTGAAGCGTAAGCTGAATTTCAACGACTGATCCTATTCGATGACGATCAGCGACTGCCAGCCGTTGGTCAGCTTCTCACCGCCGCCGGGACGCGCCACGATGATGTCCTCGACGCGCGCCGAGAAGCCGTCGGCGAATAGAATGCTCGGCTCAACCGTGAACAGCATTCCCTCTTGCACGACGGTCGTGTTGGTCTTGGTCAAGAAAGGCGGTTCGTGAACATCCACGCCGATCCCGTGCCCCAAGCGATGCCGGAAGTTCGGTCCATAACCCGCATCTTCGACCACCTTGCGCGCGGCGGCATCGACTTCCTCACAGGTCACTTCGCCCGCCTTGAGCGCGGCGATGCCGGCAGCTTGCGATGCCATGACCGTATCGTAAATCCGCTGCTGCTCAGCGCTCGGCGCGCCGAAGCAGACCGTGCGCCCATAGTCATAGCAGTAGTCGCCGAGCACCGCCCCAAAGTCGAACAACAGCGACATCGGCGCAAGCATCTGCCGGTTCCATGATGCCTCACGCGCCCCGTGCATCAACGGATAATTGGGACCGCTGTTATACATCGACGTCGTGAATGATGGTCCGCGCGAACCATGCTTGCGCATCTGGTGATCGATTTCGCTGATCACGTCGAGTTCGGTCATGCCGATCTTCAACTGCTTGAGCACGTCGGCAAATGCCGCCTCGGTGACCTCGCCCGCCTTGCGCATCGCGGCGATTTCGTCTTCGTCCTTGATCACGCGCAACGAACGAAGCATGTCGGTTGCCGAGACGAACTTGGCATCGGGCAGCAGCGCTTGCAAGTGGACAATCGTTTCGCCATGCGTCCAATCGCTGACGGCGACCCGGGGTTTCGCGGGCAGATTGAGTCCTTTGATGATGTCGGCAACCAGCTTGTCCGGGTCATCCCAATCGCCCAATACCCGCAGATCGACGCCCTTCAGCCGGTTCAATCCACCATACTCGGCGGTCATCCGCGGCAGCGTGAGGATCGGCTCGTGCTTGGGCGTCAGCCACGCGCCTTCGAGCCACGCGCCGGGATGGATCGTCGCGCCGAAATTGGGGATGTCACGCGGGACACCTGCGAGATATTGCAGGTCAGACGAAATCGGCAGAAAAACCAAATCGGCGTCGATGACTTGCTGGAATTTTTGAATTCGTTCGGAATAAGTAGCCATGGTGCACCTGTCAGTTTCGATGAGAAGCCGCGACTATAACACGTCAGCGACAAGTCGGGCATATAACCAAGTGGTATTCTTGCGAGTTTAGGCTATCCTCGCTACAATCCTACCGTCGTTTGTAATATTTCGTAACGCTTTATCAGCTGCTGTCAGGAGTAAAAGGTATGCGCTTACTTCGGATTCTCTCGTTGGGGTTGGTGGTGCTGTTGCTCACCGCCGGGGCGCTAGCCGCGCAAGAGGAAAAGACGTTGGTCGTCGGTCACGCCGAAAGTACCGACTCGCTCGATCCTGCGCGTGGTTATACGCAGACAACCGGAATCGTCAACAAGCTGACCTACGATACATTGGTGACGTTCCCGAAAGACAGTGCCGCCAGCATCGAGCCGAGCTTGGCGACCAGTTGGGACGTATCCGACGATGGCTTGACCTACACCTTCACGCTGCGTGACGCCAAGTTCGCGAATGGCGATGCGGTCACGGCGGACGATGTGGTCTTCTCGTTCCTGCGTCTGAAGAACGTGCAGGGCAATCCTTCCTTCCTGCTGGGCAACATGACCAGCATCGTCGCGACCGATGCCAGCACTGTGACGATTACGCTTAGCGAAGTAACGCCCGCCTTCTTGGCGAACTTGGCGAATACGGCGCTCGCCGTCACCGACGCGGCAGTCGTTCAGGCGAACGGCGGCACGGACGCCGAAGACGCCTCAACGACCGACACCGCCGAGACTTACCTCAACGGCGCGTCGGCAGGAACTGGTCCCTACGTGCTCGATAGCTGGGAACCGCAGGTCGAAACCGTCCTCACCCGCAACGACAACTACTGGGGTGACGCGCCGTACTTCGACAAAATCATCATCACCAACATTCCCGAAGCGGCGACTCAGAAGGTCGCGCTGGAATCCGGCGAAATCGACATTGCCCTTGACTTGACCTCCGATCAAATCCCGTCGCTGGAGAACAATTCCGACATCTCGATCTTCAATGGCGCTGGCAACATCGTCCACTTCCTGCTCATGAATAACGATCCCGCTGTCGGTGGTCCCGTCGCTGACCCGCAGGTTCAGGAAGCGATCCGCTTGGCGCTCGACTACGAAGGCTACAAGGCATTGTGGGGCGGGCTGACCCCTGCGTCGCCAATGGCGATCGGTCTTCAGAGCGCCTATGGTGAAGATCACGCCGTCGTCCGCGACCTCGACAAAGCGAAACAGCTTCTGACCGATGCGGGCTATCCTGATGGCTTCGACATCACCCTCAGCTATCCGATCTTCACCTTCCAAGGCGTGAACATGGAAACCAACGCCCAGAAGATTCAGGCTGACCTCGCCGACGTCGGCATCAACGTGACGCTCAACCCCGGCGAGCTTCAGGTTGCGCTGGAAGAATACCGCAATGGTCAGGAAGCTCTCGGTTATTGGTTCTGGGGTCCGGACGTGCTCGACCCGATCGACACGCTCTCGTTCGTGCCCGGTGGCATCGTTGCCGACCGCGCCAACTGGACCGACGCCAACGCCGACCAGACCATCCTTGACCTACGCGATCAAGCACGCGTTGAAACCAACACCGACGCCCGCATTGCGCTGTTCCAACAAATTCAGGACGTGCTGCAAACCAACAGTCCTTGGGCGGCATTCCTGCAACCGGCAGTCCAGACCGCTTATCGCTCGGACATTCAGGGCTACGTCTGGCATCCGCAGTGGTTGGTCGATCTCTCGCTGCTGAGCCGCACCAGCTAATTGCTCGGTGGGGTAGGGCAGGGCTAAAACCTGCCACCATATCCAATCTCTTTCATCGGGGCACGGCAAGCCGTGCCCCTACCCATATGCTGTGAGAGTCTGAATGCCGCTTTATCGCTACATTCTGCGCCGGGTTCTGTTCGTCATTCCACTGCTGATCGGGATCACGCTGGTGGCGTTCATCATTGCCAATGCTGTGCCCGCCGACCCAATTAATGCGAACCTACCGCAGAATCAGTTGAACAACCCGGAGATCGTCGCCGCTTTTCGCGCTGAGTGGGGCTTGGATAAGTCGCCTGTCGAGCAGTATTTGGTTTACGTCAGCAACTTGCTGCACGGCGATCTAGGACGCTCGATCAAGACGCGCCGCCCGGTCGCCGACGACATCGCTCAGTTTCTCCCGGCGACGATTGAACTCGCGACGACCAGCATCGTCTTCGGTGTCGTCTTGGGGGTTGTTTTCGGCGTCATCTCGGCAGTCTGGCAGAACCGCCCGATCGACTACATTGTCCGCACGCTCGGTTTGATCGGCGTGAGCGTACCGGTTTTCCTCCTCGCGCTGGTTGGGCTAACCGTCTTGCACGCGCAGCTTGGCATCGTCGCCGGTCCCGGTCGATTAGGCGTGCGCATCGCCGATCCGCCAACTGTCACCGGCTTTTTCACTGTCGACAGCTTGCTCGCCGGACAGTTCAACACGTTTAAGGATGCCGTTTCGCATCTAGTGCTGCCGAGCATTGTGCTGGGAATGTACACTTCCGGCTTGATCATCCGCGTAACTCGCTCGTCGATGCTGGAAGTGCTCAGTGCCGACTACATGCGGACAGCACGAGCCAAAGGTCTGCGCGAGCGGTTTGTCATTTTGCGGCATGGTTTATCCAACGCGCTGCTGCCAATTGTGACCGTGATCGGTTTATCCTATGGATCGCTGTTAGCGGGTGCCGTGCTGACCGAGTCAATCTTTGCGTGGCCCGGCATTGGTCGTTATACCTTTCGCGCCTCGACGTCGCAGGATTTCCCGGCGATTATGGGCGTGAGCATTTTAATCGCCTTTATTTACGTGGTGGTAAATCTACTCGTTGACATCCTCTACTATTTCATCGACCCGCGCATCCGCGCGGCGTGACAAGGCGGTTTACCTCGCCCGGAAAAATCCGCTGATGGTGCTTGGCATCATCGTTGTGATCATTTGGGTGCTGGGGGCGATCTTTGCGCCGCAGCTTGCCACCTACGACACGCTGGCGCAGAACATCGGCGACCGGATGCAGGCGCCTAATGCTGTCCACTATTGGGGAACGGATGAGCTTGGTCGCGACATTTACAGCCGCGTCCTCTTCGGCGCGCGGATCACGATGCCCGCCGGATTGCTGGTCATCTTGATCGGTGGCACGCTCGGCACGTTGGTCGGGGCGGTGGCGGGTTATCTCGGCGGTGTCTGGGACGAAGTGATCATGCGCCTAAGCGAGTTGTTCATGTCGTTCCCGACGATCATTTTGGCGATGGCGGTGACAGCAGCGCTCGGACCGGACATTCGCAACGCGATTATTGCTTTAGTGGTCGTCTGGTGGCCCAGTTACGCGCGCCTTGTCCGCAGCCTTGTGTTGAGCGTGAAAAACAACGAGTACGTCGAAGCGGAGCAGTGTCTTGGCGCATCGGGCTGGCACATCTTGATGCGTACCATTCTGCCTAACTGCCTCGCGCCGACGATGGTACTGGTGACGCTCGACATTGGCAACGCGATTCTCACCTTCGCCGGGTTGAGCTTCCTCGGCTTGGGTCCTGAGCCAACCTCGCCGGAATGGGGGCGCATGGTCGCCGTCGGCATCGATTACTTTGACCAATGGTGGATGTGGTTGTTCCCCGGTCTGGCGATTGCGCTGCTGGTGATTGCCTTCAACTTCATCGGCGACGGTCTGCGCGATATCCTCGACCCCCGCTCACGCTGAGGCTGGTCGCACTGCTCAACGGACTTCGACGAAGAAGCCGAACTCAAGGTAGCCCCAATGCTCTCCGCTCTGCTCCGGGGCTGAGCTGATCCCGTGCTCCTTGAACACGAAAATTTCCTTATCGTGCCGTTTGAGTTTCTTCTTCAGACTGTTCCACTGCGATTTCGTCGGCTCGCCCGACTCGGTTACGAAGTAATCGAGATCAAAGGTCAGCCGGTAGTGACCATCGCGCAGTAGGTCCAGCCGGCGCAGATAAGATTCCTCTAAGTTAGGATGGCGCGTCATGACCTCGGTCGCCAGCGCGAGCACGTGATCGTAATTGTGCCTTTTGAACTTCGGCAGGTCTTTCATCGGTTTTGTGTCCCCTGAGCGCGGTTTGAAACCGGTCGCCCAGTCTTCTATAATCAAGTTCGAAATAATTGCCACGTTTACAGTCGATCGGAACGCTATTTGTCCCTGATTGTTCATTTCATCGGGCTATTGTACGCCAAACTGAAGCAAATCGTACGGCAGTCTGACATCGAGTCGAGTTCCGTACAAATTCTCCCCTATATCGGGCATGGAACACAATCGGTGATCTATCTCAAAGGGCGGGTGCTTGAGAAGCATCGCGTCGTCAGCGGGCGCAGCGAGGACTCCAAGTGGCGTAATTTGATCAATACTTATCACCGCTTCAACAGCCATAAGATGCCGGGCGTACGCATCACCGCGCGCATCGCTGGCGTTGAAGCACAGACGCGAACCGATGCCGCTGGCTTCTTTGACTTCGAAATCGTGCTCGATCCACCGCTGATCTCAGATCAGGTCTGGCATGACGTAAGGCTTGAACTTCCGGAGTATCGCGGTCAAGCAGGCGCGATCGCTAACGCGACAGTGGTGATCCCACCGTCGATGGCGGAGTTTGGCGTCATCAGCGATCTGGACGACACAGTACTGCACTCGAATGTCGTCAATTGGCTGAAGTTGGCGCGAAACACTTTTTTCTACAATGCTCACACGCGGCTGCCATTCGCCGGAGTTGCGGAGTTTTATCACGCGCTGCAGCGAGGCACGGGAGGGCATTTCAACCCGATTTTCTACGTCTCTAATAGTCCGTGGAATCTCTACGATCTGATCGCTGATTTTTTCGTCGTGAAAGGTATTCCACCCGGTCCGATCTTCCTGATTCATCTGGGCTTATCGCCGCGCCACTTATCGCGTCCCGACCCGGTGCGCAACAAACTCGCTCAGATCGAACATCTGCTCGACACGTACCCCGATTTGTCTTTCCTGCTGATCGGCGACAGCGGCGAGCACGACTCCGAAATCTACCTTCGCGTCATTCGAGCCTATCCGGGGCGCATCCGCGCAGCATACATCCGCGACGTGACCGGAAAGCGTCGCCAACAGGAAATTCAAGCGATCGTCGAGCAAGCACACCGCAACGGCGTGCCGATGCTGCTCGTCCCCGATACCATCGCTGCTGCCGAACATGCTGCGCAGCACGGTTCTATCCTACCAGAAACCTTACCGGCGATTCGCCAGCAAACCGCCGCCGATCAATAAACGCCTAGCTCTCTGCGGGAGCCAGCTTGATGATTGGCAGCGTGCGCAGGCTGCCGCTGATGTTCACGAGCGAGCTGAGTAGCCAGCCTTCTTCGCCGCCAGCATAAGAGACCCGCAGCCAAGTACCTTGGTTGTTCGAGCGAGCGTCGGTCGTGAGCGTCGTAGCAAACGGTATCACGTCGATGATCGGCGCGCCAATCATGGGTTCGGAACGCAGATTTACGTTGTAACGGGTCACTACCGACACTTTCGGCGGAATCCGGGTCGCTGCAGTGAGCGGTACGCCCGTGACCGCTATGCGGTCGAGATCCCCGCTCACGGTGACGACAAAATAGGCGAGCCAGCCCTCGCGACCGTTGAAATCGATTTGCAGCCACTCATTGTCGACCGTCCGCCCCGTGATGTCGGCACTGCTTCCCGGCTCCAGCGTGCCAATCCGCTGGTATTCCATGCCGGGACCGCTCCGCACGTTAACCCGGCGAAATGCCGAAATGAAGATGTCGCCGGTGCGGTGTTCGACGGTTGCTGTCGGCTGCGCCAATCCTGCCGCGCCAGTCCGATCCGCCAGCGGTTGAACCACGGGCAGCGTACCGGCATCACCAACGACCGTCACGGTGAAATAGGCGACCCAGCCTTCATGCGCCCCGAACTCGATCCGCAGCCAGTTGCTCTCTTCATCGCTGCGCCCGGTAATTCGGGCTTCATTTCCGCTGTTCAATTGACCGATAATGTCGTATTCTGTGCTCGGTCCGCTGCGGACGTTGACCGTGCGGTAAGCTTGAGCGATCACTTCGTCGCTTTGCATCTGGGCGGTTGATACGACGAAGATCATCGCCAAGAGACCGACTGCGGCTTTCATCAAGCGCATTGCGTTCGCTTTCTCTCTCTGCTTTTAAGGGGCGTGCAGCTCAACTAACATCACTTCAGCCTTACGCACAGCGCGGATTCTATGGGTATGGTGCATGAAACGCAACTCGCAATCGAAAAATGAGACTGGTTCGGCGGTTTTTGAAGCGGAAGTCACCCCCGGTTTGGAGTTTGTCACCGAACAGGAGCTTCGTGAGTATGGCGCGCGGATCCTCGACCGGGAGCAGGGCGAGGTCGGTTTCAGCTATACGGGCGATCCCCGCCGCTTGCTCAGCTTAAGAACGGTGCAGTCGATTTACTCGCGCCAGCACTTCGCTATCCCACGTCCAAAAGGGCTGCTCGGCAATACCAACTTTCCGCGGCTGCTCGATCAAATTGAGCAGGTCCGGCGTTTGTCCTCACCGGCAGATTATCGTAGTTTTTACGTCGCGGCAGCCGGTTCCGAGTCTTCCGTCATGCAGCGCCTCAAAGCTGAAATCGCTCAGGCGACCAGCCTTAACGTCGCGGATGAAAAGGGCGATCTGTGGCTGCGGATTCGTCCCGCGCGCGGTGGTTGGGAAACATTGGCACGGCTCTCACCGCGACCACTGGTGACACGCGCGTGGCGCGTCTGCAATTTCGAGGGCGCGCTCAACGCCGCAACCGCCAGCGCCATGATCCGCTTGTCTCAACCTCAAGCTGAAGATGATTTCGTGAATCTGGGCTGCGGCTCCGGCACGCTGCTGATCGAGCGGTTGGCTTTCGGCAAGACACACCGCGCCATCGGCATTGACCACGATGTCGCCGCGCTTAAGTGCACTCAAGCCAACCTTGCCGCGAGTGGCACGCAGCGCCAAATCAATTTGTCGCGTGCTGACCTGACGCAGCTTCCGTTTGCTGCCAGCAGCGCCAGCGTCCTTTGTGCCGATCTCCCGTTCGGTCAGTTGAGCGGGTCCCACCAAGCAAACCTGTACCTCTATCCGCTGATGCTGCGCGAAGCTGCGCGCATTGCCCGTCACGCCGCCCGCTTCGTGCTGATCACACACGAAGTTAAGCTGATCGAGGAGCTGCTCGCTCTAGATCGCTACTGGCAGACTGAACGCGTCATCCGCGTTAACTTACGCGGGCTACATCCCCGGATTTACCTCTTGCGCCGGACTTGATCGCTACGCTTTCAGCCACATAAACTGGTAAGGTTCGAGCCGGATTTGATCGCCCGCCGACAGCGGCGCGTCAGCGATCAGATCATAGGCACTGCGCATTCCCGACCACTCGTTTTGCAGCGCCGCAGTGCTCACGTATTGCGTCGACTCAGCAAAGTTCGCCAGAAAATACATCGTATTGTGCCGGGTATAGCCCAAGACGTGTGAATTGCCGGTCGCGATGAAACGCGTTACGCCGTCAGACAGCGTCGGATTCGCCTTTCTCAGGGCGATTAAATGCGTCAGCGCCGTAAAGATGCGTCCCTGAACCGTCGTTGGATCGTGGCGGCGCGCATATTGTTCTGGATCGGCGGCTGGGCGATGCACCCAGCGGCTGTCATCGGCGATTTGAGGATCGGAGCGATAGCTGTAGTCGTTGATCGTCCCGATCTCGTCGCCTAAGTAGATCAAGGGGATTCCGCCAACCGAGAGGATCAAGCTGTGGATCATCGTAATCCGCCTGATCGCAGTCTCCAGATAAGCGGCATCATCCAGCTTGTAAGCTTTCTCGATCCCTGCAAGTGAGGCTGTCGTCCCGCTGATCCGCATATCCTGCGTGCGTGGATTAAAGTTGAAGGGCAGTCCGCTGGCAAAGCTGCCGGGAAAGCGCCCTAAATAGAACAGGTTCAAGAAATAACGATGATCCTCGCCGCTGATACCGACTTCGGCGGCATCTTCGTCGGCAAAGCCCCAGCCGATGTCATCGTGCGAGCGCAGGTAGTTGATCCACGCGCAGCCCGGCGGCAGCATAAACTGCTTATTCATGGTGTGGCGGAGAAAATCGACACTGCGCGTCGCCAGCGCTTCCCAGATCGAGACCATCAAAATCGGGTTGTACGAAAGCTGGCACTCTTTCGCGTCGATGTAACTGCGCACGTCGCGCGGATGGACAATCGCCTCGGATTTGAAGAGTAGGGCAGGGGCAGCGATGCGGACGAAAGCGTTGAAGCCACGGATGATCGTGTGGGCTTGTGGCAGATTTTCCGAATTCGTGCCCAATTCCTTCCAGACGAACGGCACGGCATCCAACCGGAGCACTTCAGCACCCCGATTCGCCAAAAAGAGCATTTCGCCGAGCATCGCTCGAAAGACCTCAGGATTGGCGTAATTCAAATCCCACTGATAATTGTGGAACGTCGTCCAGACCCACTTTCTGATTTCAGGGCGATAGGTAAAACTGCCGGGCGCTTGTTCCGGGAAGATTTCGCGCAAATTCGCTTCGTAGCGGTCGGGCAGGGAGCGGTCATCGAACAAGCGATAGTAAGCCTGATATTCACTCTCGCCGGCAAGCGCGCGCTGCGCCCATTCGTGTTCATCCGATGTATGGTTGAACACAAAATCCAGCACCAGACTAATTCCGTGTTGGCGCAGTTCGCGGGCGAGCTCCTCAAGCTGGGTCATCGTACCCAACGCGGAGTCAACTTCGCGAAAACTGCTGACAGCATAGCCGCCGTCATTGTGTGCTGCTGGCGAGCGGAATAGGGGCATCAAGTGTAAATAAGTCAAACCAAGTTCTTCGAAGTAAGGAATCTGCTGTCGAATGCCGTCCAAATCGCCGGCGAAGCGATCCACGTAGCCGACTGCGCCGATCATCTGCTCACTTTGAAACCAATTCGGGTCTTCCAGCCGCTGTACGTCTAACGCTTTAAGTTCCTCGGATCGCGCTCCAAAAGCCTCGATGACCGTCAAAATCGTCGCTTCAAGGTGGTACAGAAAGTCGTAATGTCCGCCGTAGAGTTGATAGAACAGCGCAAACGCATCACTGAAGTGGTCGCGGAGGCGCTCAAGCAGTAGGTCCGCGTCGGGCAAGCCCGCTACCGTCGCTTCAATTCGCGGCAGCAGCCGCTCGTAAGTAAGTTCCGCTTGTTCTTCCAACCAAAACGTATCTATTTGCACCGAAATTACTCCCGAAGCCCGGAATACCAAGGTCTACTCATTGTACTCGCTCGGCTGATCCTTGCCCACCAGCGGCGAAAATGCCCATCAACGGTATAATTTGGTCGATTGTGAGCAAGTTCGCGCAGGGTGATCGGCGTTGATAGGGTAGGGGGGTGCGAATTCTGCGCCACTTTTACCATTTAATATCGTTATTAACATTGACTACGCGCGAGCAGGGCGGCTAATTTGACGAAATATCCGTTGAAAAAGACCTTTGATGCGGTTGTCTGCGGTCATCTATGCCTCGATTTGCTACCGGAAATGGAACATGTTCCCCTGAGCGCGCTCGCTTCTCCCGGTCAGTTATTCGAAGTGGGGAGCTTGCGGCTTTCCACCGGAGGCGCAGTCTCGAATACCGGACTAGCACTGCATCGACTTGGTGTTGATGTGCGCTTGATGGCGACCGTTGGTGCAGATTTTATCGGACAAGCGACGCTCGATCTGCTTCGCGACCGAGACCCAGCCCTTGCACAAGCGATCAAGGTAGACGCAACCCAGCGCGGCGCGTACACGATTGTGTTGTCTCCCGAACACAGCGACCGCATTTTTCTCCACTGCACCGGTCCCAACCAGACTTTCAACGCCGCCGATGTTGACCTTGACGTCGTTGCGCAAGCGCGACTATTTCACTTCGGCTATCCGACCTTGCTGCCGCAGTTTCTCCACGATGACGGGCGCGAACTCGCCGCGCTGTTGAGCGCGATTCAGCAGCGTGATGTGATGACCTCGCTGGACTTGACGCTCCCGGATCCGGCTAGTCTCGGCGGACGCCTCAATTGGCATCGCTGGTTTGAGCAGACCTTGCCACATGTCGACATTTTCGTACCGAGCCTGAACGAAGCAATGTTTATGCTTCGCCGAAGCGATTACGATCGTTGGGGAGATTCATTCGCAGCGCTCGGTTCGTGGGATTACGTGCGCGATTTTGCCGAGGAATTGTTGGAAATCGGCGGTGGCGCTGTGGTTGGCTTCAAATTGGGTGAAGCGGGCATCTATCTGCGTGCCGCCGATCGTGAACGCTTGCGGCAATTGCCGGGATCGCTGATCGATGTTGACGCATGGGCAAACCAGGAAGTGATGCAGCCAGCCTTTAAAGTCGCGGTTGCCGGAACAACCGGCGCTGGCGATGCTGCTTATGCTGGATTGATTGCCGCTTTACTGCGCGGGCTGTCAATTAGAGATTGTGCGCGTTGGGCAGCGGCAGTCGGAGCTTGCTGCGTTGAAACCGCCAGCGCTACTGACGGAATACTCCCATGGGATGAAACGCAGCGCCGCCTTGACGCGAATTGGGCGACGCTGTCCTGAAAAATCGCACCGTCGCGATTTCTGGTTGTATTTCATTACTCATGATAATGGTACTTATCACGAAGTAAACGCCAAAATCAACAAATGCGATCCGAATCTCAGTCGGCAATTCCCACTGCAATCAGCTGCTTGATCGCTCCGACGAGCAATTGATGTTCCGCCGCATGAATGCGCGCTTCAAAAATCTCTAAGGTATCGGAATCCTGTGCTGCCACTTCGACCTGCGCGATCACGCGCCCCGCGTCAACTTCGGGGATGACATAATGCACCATGCAACCACCACCGCCGACCACACCTTGCTGGTAAGCTTCAAACGTGCGCTCGATTGCGTGGATTCCCGCAAACTGTCCCGGCAGCGCCGGATGCAAATTAATCACTCGTTCTGGAAACCGATCGAGAAACACGGCGTCGAAAATATGCATCCAACCCGCCAGCACAATCAAGTCGGGCTGATAAGCTGCGATCTGTTCCGCCAGTGCAAGATCATAGTCTTGGCGACTATGCCCAGCATCGAGATACGGCTTCAGCGCGAAATAGAGCGTCGGCACACCTGCTTGCTCGGCGCGCACCAAGCCATAAGCTGCTTTACGATTGGAAACGACGAGATCGACCTCTGCATCTAGCTCACCTTGAGTGATGGCATCGAGAATCGCCTGCAGATTGGTGCCTGAACCAGAAATCAGTACGATTAACCGCGCTGTCATTGAATCCGCCCTACTCGACTGTGATTCTGCCGCTCGAATTGATGCTTCCGACTATTAGCGCCGCACTAACAGCGCCTTTTGCCGCCTCAGCCTGCTCTTTCGGCACGATCACCAGCATTCCCAAGCCCATATTGAAGACGTGGAACATTTCTGCATCACTGACTGCGCCGCGCTGCTGGATCAAGGCGAAAATCGGCGGCTCCTGCCATGTTCCGCGCTGAAATACCGCCCCCACCCCTTGCGGCAGAATACGGGGCAGATTATCGATTATGCCGCCCCCGGTGATGTGCGCCAATCCATGAATGTCGATTTCATTCGCCCATAATTGACGTACTGACGCGAGATACGAGCGGTGCACCGCCAGCAAGGCGTCGCCGACCGACTCGCCCAATTCAGGCAGCACTTTCCGCCAATCCAGCCCAGCGAGCGCCTGTCGTGCCAGCGAATAGCCGTTCGTGTGCAGTCCTGACGACGGCAGCGCAAGAATGACGTCTCCGGGCTGAATCCGACTGCCATCGATGATCTTTCCCCGCTCGACCACGCCGACGATCGTCCCGGCGAGATCAATTTCGCCCGGTTCGTAAACTCCCGGCATCTCTGCCGTTTCACCACCGAGCAGCGCACAACCGGCATCACGACAAGCTGCCGCCACACCGCCAACAATCGCGGCGATCTCATCAGCATTCAGACGCGACGACGCGACGTAATCGAGGAAAAAGAGCGGCTGCGCGCCCTGCACCAGAATGTCGTTGATGCAATGGTTGACCAAGTCTTGCCCGATGCTGTCCCAGCGTCCCAATGCTGCCGCAACCTTGGTTTTAGTCCCTACCCCATCGGTTGACGCGACTAGCACCGGCGCAGACAGGCTTTTGAGGGCATTAGCATCATAGAGACCGCCGAAGGCACCGATCCCCGCGAGTACCTCAGCGCCGTAAGTCGAGCGCACCGCGTCCGCCATCAACGCCGTCGCCTTGCTCCCAGCGGCAATGTCAACGCCGGCACGACTGTAAGCATCAGCCTGCGTCATTCCTGTGCTCCTTGATAAACCCGCCCGATGTCGCGGCGAAACTGCATTCCTTCAAACTGAAGTCTCTCAATCCGCTGATAAGCGCGTTTGAGCGCTCCATCCAGCGTGGCGTCGATCCCGCTGACTGCCAATACGCGCCCGCCCGCGGTGACAATCTGTCCGTCGCGTTCAGCGGTTCCAGCGTGAAAGACGATCGTATTGTCCTCGTCATCCCCCAATCCATTGATCGGCAGTCCTTTGGGATAACTCCCCGGATAACCGGGCGACGCCAGCACAACGGTCGCGCAGGATGCCCTTCGACCATTCCGGTTCGTACTCGTTCAGGTATCCCCCCATACAGGCGAGCATGATCTCTCCGAGATCGTTCGCCAGCAGTGGCAGAACGACTTCCGTCTCTGGATCGCCAAAGCGACAGTTATATTCCAACACCTTGATTCCACTCGGTGTCAGCATCAACCCGGCATAGAGCACGCCCACGTAGGGTGTACCCTGTGCCGCCATGCCATCGATGATCGGTTTGAGGATCGTTTCTTCGACCTCATGCGCGAAGCCCGGCGGCAGATCGAGAACCGGCGCGAATGCGCCCATACCGCCGGTATTCCCGCCACGATCGCCATCGAAAATCCGCTTGTGATCGCGGGCTGCAGGCATCAACGCGACGTGCTCGCCATCGCAAAACGCCATCGCCGAGACTTCGACTCCGCTTAAGCGCTCCTCAATAATGACCCGATCGCCCGCCGCCCCGAAGTCGTGCTCAAGCATGATCTGTCGCAGCGCATCGAAGGCATCATCCAGCGTCTCACAGACGATTACGCCCTTGCCTGCTGCCAAGCCACTCGCCTTCACGACAACCGGGCGCTTGAAGTCAACGACAAATTGTCGTGCTGCCTCATAGTCCGTGAACGTGCCGAAAGCTGCAGTTGGCACGCCGCAGCGCTCCATGAAGGCTTTTGAAAATGCTTTCGAGGCTTCCAACTGCGCCGCTGCCTGTGTCGGTCCAAATACGGGTAGATTCGCAGCTTGAAAAGCATCGACAATGCCGTTGGCGAGCGGCACCTCTGGACCAATCACGGTCAGGTCGATATGCTGCGCCTGCGCAAACGCCACCAATGCGGATGTGTCGTCCACACTGATCGCCACCGAACTGCATGCCGCGCGATCCTGTGCTGCTTCCCAATTGGTACCGGCATTACCGGGCGCGACGTAAACCCGCCCGACGGATTGTGAGCGCGCTAACGCCCACGCGAGCGCGTGTTCTCGCCCTCCCCCACCGACGACCAGAACTTGCCGACCAGCCATCACTGCGCTCCCCAAACCGTCTCAAACAACAGTTTGTCCCGGTCTTCCGCAAACAACCAATCCGGCACGCGAATCGGATACTCGCCGGAGAAGCACGCCGTACAATGCTCCCCTGCCCGACCGCCTTCCGGCTGCGAGTCGCCGATCGCGCGCAGCATCCCCGGCAGACTGAGATACGCGAGGCTGTCCGCCCCCACGCGCTTGCAGATCTCGTCGGTGTTCAGTCGATGCGCGATCAGCTCTTTGTAGGTTGCCATGTCGACGCCCATAAAGCATGGATGCCGCACCGGTGGCGACGAGACGCGCAGATGAACTTCCGACCGCCCCCGCCGAGCGTACCAGTTCGACCAGCGGACCAGCCGTATTCCCGCGCACGATCGAATCGTCAACCAGCACCACTCGCTTGCCCTGCAAATTGGAATATAACGGATTATATTTCAGCTGAACTCCCATCTGCCGCAGGTGATCGTCCGGCTGAATGAAGGTCCGCCCGATGTAGCGGTTCTTGATCAGCCCTTCGCTGAACGGAATCCCTGATTCCAGACTATAGCCGATCGCTGCGGGCGTCGCCGAGTCCGGTACGGGGACGACTACGTCGGCTTCGACCGGCGCTTCGTTCGCTAGCTCGCGTCCCATGCGCTGACGCACGTTATGGATCACGCTGCCCTCAAGTACCGAATCAGGGCGGGCGAAATACACGTACTCGAAACTGCACAGCGCGCGCTGCTCCGGCACTCGCCCGCTAATTGAGGTCACGCCGTCATCGTCTAGCCGCACAATCTCTCCCGGTTCGATCTCACGCACGAACTGCGCGCCAATCGTCGAAAGCGCGCTCGTCTCCGAAGCGACGCAATAGCCCTCCGCCAGCTTGCCGAGGCACAGCGGACGCAGACCATAGGGGTCGCGCAGCGCATAGACAGCGTTGCGTGTCAGCACGACCAGCGAGTACGCGCCCTCGGCGACCTGCGTAAAAGCGCGCAAGCGCTGCTCCCATTCGCCGACGTGATAACCGTTCATGTAGGCATTCTCACTTGCCCACACCTCCGGTGGCGATGCCAGAATCTGCGTGATCACTTCGCTGTCGGTCGTTGAGGACAAGCCCACGCCGCGCGTGAGCAGCCGGTGCCGCAGTTCGAGCGCGTTGGTTAAGTTGCCGTTGTGCGCGACGCCTAACGGACCGTAAATCGTCTCGATCAAATACGGCTGCACGTTGCGCAAGTGTGATGATCCGGTCGTTGAGTAGCGATTATGTCCAATCGCCAAATAGCCCTTCAAGGGACTCAGGTTTTCCTCGTTGAAGACCTGCGAGACCAGTCCCATCTCTTTATGCGAGTAAGCAGCATGCCCATCGCTGGTGGCGATTCCGGCGCTCTCCTGCCCGCGATGCTGCAGCGCGTACAAACCGAAGAACGTCAGTCGTGCGACGTCCCGCCCCGGCGCGTAGACGCCGAAAATTCCGCATTCGTCGTGCGGATGATCGTCCGCGAGCAGATCGGCAAAATCATTCATTTCCGAGTCCTTGCTTGAAAGCATAGTCATCCCGGACGGTTCAGCTCGGCATCGTCAAGCAGTAAGCGCTCACTGTTTTTCGCTTGGAGTTCGGCGACTTTTTGCCGGATTGCCGGGTCGGTCAGCCCGAATATCTTGGCAGCGAGCAGCGCCGCACCAGCCGGGTCAAGGATCACTGCCGGAGCGACGCCGCTCGGCATCCGCAGCGATGAGTAAATGTCTGCACCGCTAAACGTATCCGAAAGCGGCGGGCAGGCGATCACCGGTGCCGAGACTTGCGCGTCGACCATGCCACTCAGGGCGTTCGAGCGTCCGGCAATCGTGATGTAGACCTTCTCACGCGGGTCGGCTTCGTAGGTCTCCAGCAGTTTGAGCAGATACGCCGGAATTTTATGCGCCGACGCGATATGCATTTCGTAGGCGATACCGAACTGCGCCAGCGTATCGGCGATCGTCTGCGCGTGCTTCAAGTCGGAGCGTGACCCCATTAAAATCGGAACTAATGCCGTCATCGTCTTACCCTTCTACACTGCTGCGATAAGCTGCGAGATTGCGCGCGATCCGCTCTTGCGCAGGCTGCTCACCGGGGATGAAGGGCTGCCCGGTCAGCCGCTCGTAAGCTTGCACGTAGCGCTCGGCGACGTGCGCGACGACATCCGCCGGAATAGTCGGCGCGACCCCCTCGCCGCGATATCCCTGCGCCACAAACCACTCGCGCAGGAATTCTTTATCAAAGTTCGCCGGGTCTTTCCCCGGCGCATACGACTCCAAGGTCCAGAAGCGGCTCGAATCGGGCGTGTGGATTTCGTCGATCAGCGCCAGTTTGCCGTCGATCAAGCCGAACTCGTACTTGGTATCGACCAAGATCAGCCCCGCCTTGCGTGCGATCTCTTGCCCCCGCGTAAAGACCGCGATCGCTGCCGTTTCGACCTGCTCCCACAGCGACGGCTCGACCAGCCCGCGTTCGAGGATTTCGTCGCGCGTCAGTTTTTCGTCGTGCGCGCCGCCGGTCGCCTTGGTCGTCGGTGTGATGATCGGCGTCGGCAGCGCGTCGTTCTTCTGTAAGCCATCTGGAAGCGAAATGCCATAGGGTTTGCGCTCACCATTGGCGTACAAGTCCACAGCGAGGTGCTGGTCACTCCGGTGATGAAACCGCGCACGATCACTTCGACCGGCAGCGTTTCCGCCGAGCGGGCAACTGTCACGTTCGGGTCAGGGATGGCGACCACGTGGTTAGCGACGATGTCCTGCATCTGCCCGAACCACCACGCGCTCAACTGGTTGAGTACCTGTCCCTTAAACGGAATTGCGCCTAGCACCCGGTCAAACGCCGACACGCGATCGGTCGTAATCAAAATGCGCCGATCGCCCCATTGGTAGATGTCGCGCACCTTGCCCGACTCTTTTTCGCCCCAACTCTCTAGATCGACCGAACGGATCGGCTGTCCCTGCGCCAGTTCTTCTCGACTAAGCATACAATCTCCTTGCCTACTTCACATCGAATTGTTGCGTAGGGGCGCAGCGTGCTACGCCCTCAGTTATGCGTACTTGATCCCGTTCTTGAATAATCGCAACCCATCAAAGCCGCGTTCACCACGCGTCCACCGGGGATGCTGCCATGTAAACACGTGATCCTCAGGATGTGGCATCAGTCCGAAGACGTTGCCCGCTGCATTCGACAATCCCGCGATCCCCCACACTGAGCCATTGGGATTGCCCGGATAACCGACCGCTGCGCCATCGTCGTCGCAGTAGTTCAGCGCTACCAGCCCATCCGACCACAGCGACGCAGCGGTCTCGGCGTCGGCAGTCACGAGCCGTCCCTCGCCGTGCGCGACCGGGCAGAAGATCGGCGCATACAGGTCGCGGGTGAACAAACAGGAACTATTCGGATTCGGCAGCAGCGTCACCCAGCGACATTCGAAGCGTTCAGCTTCGTTGTAGGTCAGCGTCACCTTACGCTGATCGTCGCCGCCGGGCAGCAGTCCCGCCTTGACTAGTGCTTGGAAGCCGTTGCAGATGCCCATCACCGGGCGACCTTCCGCGACGAACCGTTCCACATCCGCACCGAAGCGCTGCTGCAAATCGAGCGCCCACAGTGTCCCCGCGCCGAGATCGTCGCCGTAGGAGAACCCTCCCGGGACAACCAGCATTTGGTAATCGAGCAGCGACCGCTCCCCACTGACCAGTTGGTTAACGTGGACGATCTCCGGCGCGCCACCTGCTAGTTCGCAGGCGAGCGCCGCCTCGTGATCGCGGTTTGTTCCATCGGCGTGTAGGATCAGCACGCGCGGCGGCGTCACTCGCGCGCTGGCGACGTGCTGCGCTAGCGACTGCTTCGGTGTCGGTGGCGGCAGCTCAACCGGCATAACGATATTCTCGCCGCGCCACACCCGCTCTAGCTCGCCGACTTCGCAAGCGATCGTTTCGCCCACCGCTGTGATTGTCAGCGTCGGCTGCGGGATCACCGTGCCAATTTGCGCGACAACCTGATCAGCCAGCGCTTGCTCGAAAGCAGCGGCATTCTCCGACGTGACTTCGACCACGAACCGGCACAGCGACTCGGCGAACAACTGCTTACCACTGAGATCCGTCTTGACGTTCGCGCCTAACTGTCCACCGATTGCCATCTCCGCCAACGTGACGGCGACCCCACCCTCAGCACAGTCGTGACAGGCTCGGACGAGTCCGCCGCTGATCGCTTGGTGCAGCGCTCGCAGCGTGCCGAGTGCATCCGGCTTCGGCTGGGGCACGGTTCCACCACTCAAGCCGTTGATCAGCGCGTAATGCGTCCCGCCGAACTCGTCACGTGTTTCGCCGACGAGATACAGCACGTCACCGGCTGACTTCAACTCCGCTGTGACCGCGCGTCCTACGTCCGGCACAATTCCCATTGCCGAAATCAGCAGCGTGCCGGGGATCGCGTGGCGCGTTCCATCGACGTCGTTGTACTCGTTGTTCAGGCTGTCTTTGCCGGAGATGAACGGCGTTTGGTAAGCGATTGCCGCATCATAGCAGCCCTCGACGCAGCGGACGAGGCTGCCCATGCGATCCGGCAGCGTCGGGCTGCCCCAGCAGAAATTGTCGAGCAGCGCCACTTGATCGGGATCGGCGCCGACCGCGACCAGATTGCGGAAGGCTTCGTCGACCGCCGCCCACGCCATCGCATAGGGATCGCCTTCGCCGTAGCGCGGCGCGATGCCCGCCGACAGCGCAACCCCGCGGGCTGAGTTCGCACGCTGCGTCCCTGAAGGCACCAGTACCGCCGCATCGCCATGCCCTTGTTCCATCGCACCGACCAGCGGCTTGATCGTCGTGCCGCCCTGCACCTCGTGATCGTACCGGCGAACAATTGGCTCTTTGCTGCGAATGTCGGGATGCGCCAGCAGCTTCAGCAGGGTTTCGCGCCCGTTGGCGGGCTGCTCGTCGCTCATCTCAGTCGATGGCGGCGTCCATACCGCTTTCAATTGAAGCTGCGGGATACCCTCATGTAAAAAATCGACCGAGAGATCGCCGACGAAAACTTGCTCATACGTCAGGACGAGTCTCCCGGTCGCTTCGAACCGACCAATTACGGCGGCTTCGACATCTTGCCCGGTGCAGATCGCTTGGCACTGTTTCCAGTCCCCCGGCGAGACCGCCAGCACCATCCTTTCTTGCGCCTCGCTCAGCCAAATTTCCCAAGGGCGCAAGCCGGGATATTTGAGCGGCACGGTTTCGAGCTGCACGCTTGCCCCTAACCCCGCCGCCATCTCCCCGACCGCGGACGACAACCCGCCCGCCCCGCAGTCCGTGATCGCGTGGTACAGTCGCGCATCGCGCAGCCGCAGCACGGCTTCCTGTACCTGTTTTTCCTCAATTGGATTGCCGATCTGCACGGCGCTTCCGGCAGTTGTCCCGGTGGTAGTATCCATCTCCATGCTGGAGAATGTCGCCCCGCGCAAGCCATCGCGCCCCGTGCGCCCGCCGATCACGACGACGAGATCGCCATCCTGCGCGCCGGTGACGTGCGAACCACGCGGCAGTAAGCCGAGACAGCCGCAGAACACCAGCGGATTCGCCGTGTAGCCGGGATGATAGAGCACTGCGCCGTTGACGGTCGGGATACCCATCTTGTTGCCGTAATCCTCGACGCCCTTGATCACGCCCTCGGCGATCCGCTGCGGGTGCAGCGTCCCGGTCGGGATCGCGCTGTCGGGCGTATCGGGAAAACCGAAGCAGAGCACATCGGTGTTGGCGATCGGCTTCGCGCTCACGCCGAGCACGTCGCGGACGACGCCGCCGACGCCGGTATTCGCGCCGCCGAACGGCTCTAGCGCCGATGGATGGTTGTGCGTTTCGACCTTGAACGCGAGATCGTACTGATCATCGAAGGCGACGATCCCCGCGTTATCGACGAAGGCGGAATGCACCCACGACTTGTTCACCTGCTCGGTCGCCGCCCGGATGTACGTCCGCAGCAGTCCATCGATCACCCTCGTTTCGCCGGTTGCCGTATCGGTGAAATCGACTTTCGCCCGAAACGTCTTGTGGACGCAGTGCTCGCTCCACGTCTGCGCCAACATTTCCATTTCCGCGTCGGTCGGCTCGCGACCTTCAGCGCGAAAATAGTCACAAATCGTCTGCATCTCGGCGAGATTGAGCGCCAAACGTCGTTCTGCGCTGATCGCCAGCAGCCGTTCGTCGTCGGCATCACGCAGCGTAACGATCTCGACGGTCGCGTCGGTCGGCTGGTACGGCACGAACGGCGGGCTGATTGGCGCGTCGATCGTGTAGCGCTGGATCACTGGATTCGCGAACTCGTTCGCCAGTGCGACGAGATCGGCGTCGCTCAACGGCTCGTCGATCAAGTAACGCTGTCCGGTCGCCGTCCGTGTGATCCCTTCAACGCCGAGCAGTTTCGCTGCGCGCAGCAAGTTATCCGCCGCCGCGTCGGTGACTCCCGGCAGCAGCGTGACTTCAATACTGTGTTTGACGGTTTTGCTTGCGACGAATTCAGGGGGTACGGCAGTGACGGTGAACGTTTCCGTTACCGGGTCTGCGAGAAGCGATTGACTCAGGTGGACAATGGTTTCGGCGCTAATTCCGCTGTCGGATTTCCCCGGATTCGGGGGTGCGCCCTGAAGAAAATAGAGACGATTGACACGATAACCAGTCGTTTGCCGACTGGCTGCGACCTCTACCCGGAAGGTGACCGGGGCGGTCGCTGCTGACTGAACAGCGGACATTGAAACCTGTGCTTTCTGCAATAGGCTCCCCCGTTGTATGGTCATGGGTTGTTTAGTTTAAACTGTCGTTAATTCTAGAAAAGTCTTTTCACAATTGCAATTATCGATTATCATCAGTGCGCACAGATTTTTCCGGGCAGTTTACATGAAGGGAGCGTGCTGCCGAATGTTGTCTACCTGTCGCCTACATCCGCTGGCATGCTTATATTTTCTACTCCAATAGACCACTCGCCATTGGCTGAGTGGTCTTTTTTTTGCTAATTGAAGGAGCAAAAGCTGTGGTCACACCTTCCGGATTGCGTCAATCAGAACAATTCACACGCACGTTTACACCACCGCCCATTCAGGGCAGCTTTGCCGGGAAACACATTGTCACCGTCGAACAGTTCGCTCGCGACGACATGCACGACATCTTCGCCCTTGCCAGCGAACTGCGCCATCGTACTCGCCGAAGCGATCTCACCGTCCGCGATTTCTGCGCCGGTAAAATCATGGCAAATCTCTTCTACGAAGCCAGCACCCGCACCGACATGTCCTTTCAAGCGGCGATGAACCGCCTCGGCGGTGACGTGATCGCCACCAGCGGCGGCGTTCAGTTCTCCTCGGTCTACAAGGGCGAAAACCTCGCCGATACCATCCGCGCGGTCGCTTGCTATGCTGACGTGATCGTCCTGCGCCATCCTGAAGTCGGCTCATCCTACGAAGCCGCCTACTACCTCGACCTGCTCAGCGAACGACTGGGGCGTAAAACCGTCCTGATCAGCGGCGGCGATGGCATCGGTGAGCACCCGACCCAAGCCCTGCTCGACCTGTTCACCATCTTCGACTCGAAGCACGCCATCAACGACCTGACGATCACGCTGGTCGGCGACCTCCGCAACGGACGTACCGTTCACTCGCTCTCCAAGCTGATCGCGCTCTACGGCGTCACCGGGACACGGCTCTGCTTCGTCTCGCCCGAATCGCTGCGGATGCCCGCCGAGATCATCGAATTTCTGCACAATCACGGCGTCGAAACGCTGGAAACCGACAACCTTCATGACGTTCTGAGCGTCAGCGACGTGATCTACTGGACGCGCATCCAGCAGGAGCGCTTCGCCGACAAAGCCGACTACGACGCTATCGCCGACGATTTCATCATGACACCTGCTGTCCTCGCCGACGCCAAAGCCGATGCCATCCTCATGCACCCGCTGCCGCGCCGTCACGAGATGGGCACACCCGCCGATCACGATGTCCTCGACGCCGACAAGCGCAGCACCTACTTCCGCCAGATGGAAAACGGCATGTTCGTGCGGATGGCGCTGGTGGCGAAAGTGTTGGGTCGCGCATGATTTTAAAGATCCCCGGAATGCTCGATCCGCACGTGCATCTGCGCGATCTGGAATGGTCGCACAAGGCGACCTTTGCCAGCGAGACCGCCGCCGCCCTCGCGGGTGGTTATTGGGCGGTGCTCGACATGCCCAACACGCCCCCGCCGACCATCTCCGCTGCGAGCGCTGGCGACCAAGCGCGACGCCATCGCGCGTCAAGCTGTCTGCGACTGGGGCTTGTACTTCGGCGCATCGCAGACCAACAACGACAAGGAATACTTCGGCGTCGCCGACGAGGTCGTCGGCTTGAAGATGTACAACAACGCGACCACCGGCACGCTGCTGATCGCCGATCAGGGGCAGCGGGCGCTGCACTATCGCGCGTGGGCATCGGGCAAACCGATCGCCGTCCACGCCGAAGGCGAAACCGTCGCCGAAATTCTCGAAATTGTCCGCCGCTACCGCCGTCAGACCCACTTCTGCCACATCAGCACCCGCGCCGAAATCGATCTGCTGCGCGCGGCGAAAGCTGAAGGGCTGCCCGTCAGCATCGGCGTCACGCCGCATCATCTTTATCTGACCGAAGCCGACGTCTCCCGCTTGGGCGCGTTCGGATTGATGAAGCCGACGCTCAAAACCCAAGCCGACGTTGACGCGCTCTGGCAAGCCGTCGCCGATGGCATCGTCGACGTGATCGAGTCCGACCACGCGCCCCACACCATCGCCGAGAAAGAGTCCGATAATCCGCCCTACGGCGTCCCCGGTTTGGAGACGACGCTCCCGCTGCTCTGCCTTGCCGTCGAGCAAGGACGCCTGACCACCGACCAGTTGATCGCGCTGGTCGCGACCAATCCGCAGCGGATTTTCCATCTCGATCCGCCGCCCGACACGTACACGCTGGTCGACCTCGACGCCCACTACGTCATCGACAACGCCAACTTGCACACGCTCTGCGGCTGGTCGCCCTTCGCCGGGATGCGCGTCCCCGGTCGCGTAACCGGCGTCTGGATTCGCGGCACGCAGGTTTACGACGGCGAAAACGTATTAGTCGAGTCCGGTTTTGGGCACGACCTCGCGCCGGAACAGGTCTACGAAGACTAATGCACAACGCTTTTCTCGCCCTCTACCGCGCGCTGACGACGCTGATCCTGCCGCGCCTGATCGCCCATACCAACGCGCAGAAGTCGCACGAAGCGATCTTGCGCCTTGCTGGCGTGGCTCGGATCAGCAGCGCTGGCTGCATCTACCGATCCGCTGGACGCACGACGTCGCCTTCTACGAACATCCGCTGCGCGTCGGCGGCGTGACGCTGCACCACCCGCTGATCCTTGCGGCGGGCTTCGTCAAGGGCGAAGGCTTTGTCGACGAAGCTGCGGCGCAAAGAGCGTTAACGCGCAATATCATCCCCGGTTGGCGGACAATGCCGCTGCTCGTCGGCGCGGTCGAGTTTGGCTCCTTCACGCGCTATCCCCGGCTCGGCAATCCGGGCGTCGTCGTCTGGCGTGACCCGGCGACCCGCTCGACGCAGAACCGCGTTGGCTTGAAGAACCCCGGCGCGCGCGCCGCCGCCGAGTTTCTGGCACAGCGCCGCCGCGATCTGCCGCCGATCTTCGGCATCAATATTGCCGTTAGCCCCGGTGTCACCGATGCCGATCAGGAGCGTCGGGAGGTCTTGAAGTCGCTGCAAGCGTTCCTCGAACGCGACGTGCGCCCATCGTGGTTCACGCTCAACCTGAGCTGCCCCAATACCGAGGACGATCCCGGCAGCCACCAGACCGAAGCCCGCGCCCGTGCCCTCTGCGCGGCGGTCGTCGAACTGCTCAGTGCCCAACAGATTCCGCTGTGGGTCAAGATCAGTCCGGCGCTCGCCGACGAGCAGTATCGCGTGCTGCTGCGCGCCTTCGCTGAAACCGGCGTCGCCGCCGTGATTGCCACCAACACGCTGGCTGCGCCCGCGCCGGACGACGCACCCGAAGGTGTAACCGCCGGACTCGCCGGCGGAAGTCTGCATCAAGCCGCGCTGCGTGCCGTTGCCCTACTCACTGACGAGAAAGCTGCGCGTGGCTATGATCTCGACGTGATCGCCTGCGGCGGCGTGCTCGATGGCGCGACTTTCCGCGCCTTCGCCGCAGCACGGCGTCCGCGCCATGCAGTATTATTCGAGTGTGATCTATCGCGGACCGCTCGCCGCCGCCCTAATTGAACAGGAGATCCGCCCATGAGCACGACCCAGCAGATCGTCGCCGCGACGCTGCTCGCTGCCGGGAACGTCGTCTTTTCGCCCGACGCGCCGGTAACCTTCAAATCCGGCATCGTCGCGCCCTTCTACGTCGATAACCGCCGCCTACCCTTCACGCCGGAAGCGTGGCATCGCATCATCGACGCCTTTCGCGCCGAGATTGACGCCCAAGCCCTCGCCTTCGACGTGATCGCCGGGATCGAGACGGGCGGCATCCCGCACAGCGCCGCCCTCGCCTATGCGCTGGAACAGCCATCGGTCTTCGTGCGCAAGCAGCCCAAAGAGCACGGCATGAAACGCCGCGTCGAGGGTGGCGAGGTCAGCGGCAAGCGCGTCCTGCTGATCGAAGACCTCGTGACCACCGGCGGCAGCAGCTTGTCCGGCGTCGAGGCGCTGCGCGCCGAAGGCGCGGACGTGGTCGCCTGCTTCACCATTTTCAGCTACGGATTTCCCCAAGCGACCGCCGCTTTCGCCGCCGCCGACCTGCCGCTGATCTCGCTGACGAGCCTGCCCGCCCTGCTCGACGCCGCGCGCGATCAGCAGCGCCTCTCACCCGAAGCCATTGCCACGATCAGAGAATGGAGCGACCAAATTGTCCGATCAAGTTGAGCTGACCTCCGTCATCGAGAAGTATGATCACCGCGCTGCTGCCGTCGAATCGCTGCTGTGCGTCGGATTGGACAGCGCCGTCGAGCGCTTGCCGGAGCAGTTCCGCGCCGCCGACCATCCGCAGTTCGCCTTCAACCGCTGGATCATCGAGCAGACTCACCCTTACGTCAGCGCCTACAAGCCCAACATCGCCTTCTACGAGGCGCGCGGCGACGCGGGCTTGCGCGACCTCAAGCTGACCCTCGACTACCTGCACGCTGAGCACCCGGACATCCTGACCATCTGCGACGCCAAACGCGCCGACATCGGCTCGACCAACGAAGGCTACGTCACCGCGATCTTCGACTGGCTGGGCTTCGACGCCATCACGCTGCATCCCTACCTCGGCAGCGAGGCGCTTCAGCCCTTCCTCGAGCGCAGCGATAAAGGCTGTATCATCCTCTGCCGGACGTCGAATCCCGGCGCGGGCGAGCTTCAGGATTTACAGGTTGGCGACAAACCACTCTGGCAGGTCGTTGCCGAAACGGTCAGCCGCGATTGGAACGGGAACGGGAATTGTATGCTCGTCGTCGGTGCGACCTACCCCGACGAACTGCGCCAGATTCGCGCAAATCGTCGGCGAGATGCCGCTGCTCGTGCCGGGCATCGGCGCGCAAGGCGGCAGCGTCGAAGCAGCGGTCAAGGCGGGCGTGAACAGCGCCAAGCGCGGCATGATCATCAACGCCGCCCGCTCGGTCATCTTCGCCGAGGATCCCGCCGCCGAAGCCCGCGCGCTCCGCGACGAGATCAACCAGTATCGTTAGCTGGATTTTTTAACCACAAAGGGCACAAAGGACACAAAGAAATTCGCGGAAAGAACTCTCTGTGTTCTTTGTGCCCTTTGTGGTTGGGCTGTTTTCTTCTAGCCTATACGTCGCCAACGCGGAACGGGTTGAAATCGGTGTTGTAGTCGTAGTAATCCTCGTTCTCGCTGCGCTTGAGCCAGCGGATCACTTGCAGCGTGATCGGTGTCATGACCACTTCGATCCCCACCTTGAGGATGTAATTTGTTACCACCAGTGACACCCACGCCTCCGGCGGGAACACGCCCAACGCCGTCGCAATCGTGAAGAAGGTCACCGAGTCGATGCCCTCGCCCACCAGCGTGCTGCCGATGGTCCGCATCCATACCCAGCGCCCTTTGGTCAGGATCTTCATGCGCGCCATAATGTAGCTGTTGCTGAACTCGCCCATGAAATAGGCGGCGAGGCTGGCGACGACCAAGCCCGAAATCCCGCCGAGGATCAGGTTGTAGGCATCTTGTCCGACGCTCGCCTGCCAGCCCGCTTCACCCGGCAGAACCCCCGCCAGCCAGACGAAGAAGCCCATCAGCGCGGTAGCGAAGAAGCCCGACCAGATCACCCGCCGCGACCGACGATAGCCATAGACTTCGGTGAGGATGTCGCCGAAAATGTACGAGACCGGAAACACCAGCGTTCCGGCGTCGAAAAACAGCGGCACCGAGCCGATGCTCAGCCCGATATCGATCAGTTTAGCGCTGCTCAGCAAATTGCTCAGCAGCAGTACCGTGACGAACAAGACCATAATGTAGTCAAGATACTTGAAATTGCGCTCGCGCTGCATGGACTGCACTCTGATGACCTATTGATTGGAAGCGTCCTATTCTCTCATCTGTGCTAGAATTTGGCAACGGACTCTCTGGCAAAGATCGGACGGACGATGAACCCGACGCGTCAATACGAGTTGGATTTTCGCAAAGAAGAAGTCGATACCATCATGAAGCACGTCGCCGGATCGACCTCCTGCTCGCTGGTCGGCATCGGCAGCGTGGGCAAATCCAACCTGATCGCCCACCTGAGCGATCCGCATGTGCACGAGCATTATCTTGGCGCAGAGGCAGCACAGCGGGTCAAGTTCATCACCATTGATGCCAATATGCTCGGTCCGCTGCCACCCGACAAGAACGATCCGCACGGCTGTTGGGCGGGCTACGAACTGCTGATGCACCGTCTGTTTCTGGCGTTCTACCCGTTCGACATGCTCCCGGAAAACGAGGCGAACCGTTTTTACGAGACCTATCTCGCGCTCCAAAACGGCACCAATCCACTTTACGCCTACATGGCGCTGCGCTACTTCGAGGTCGGCTTGCAGTTTTTCCTGCGGCAGGGCTACAAGATCGTCTTCATGTTCGACGAATTCGAGGAACTGCTCAAGCAGGTGCCGGTCAAATTCTTCCAGACTCTACGCGGCATCCGCGACGGGAACAAGCGCCAGCTCGTTTACCTGACCTTCACCCGCTCACCGCTGCCGACGCTGGTCGAGCGCTTCGAACTCCCGGCGCTGGACATCGAATCATTCATCGAGCTTTTCACCGATAACGTCCTCTACGTCGGTCCTTACAACGACAAGGACGCCCGCAAGATGCTCGCCGAACTATCGCGCCGCCGCCAGCGCGTCTTTCCCGGATAACGTCAATGAACTGCTGCTGCAAGCAACCGGACGTTACGCCGGATTGCTGCGCGCCGGTTTCGCCTCGCTTGAGGAAATGAGCAACGTCGCTCCGGCGACCGAATCAGTCGATACGCTCGCCGAAGCGCTGGAAGTCCGCAGCGCCATTCGCACCGAATGCGCGACCGTCTGGACGAGCCTCAATCGCTCCGAGCAGTACGTCCTCAAGGCAGTCGCACGTTTGACGCCCTACAACGTCAGCCCGGAAACCGAGCACGCCGTCGCTATGCTGATGCAGAAGCGGCTGCTCCGGCTCGACAAAAGCCAGCAGCGGCTCGAAATTGCGCCGCCGGTCTTCCGCGTCTACGTCGAATCCAACCCCGATCCGTCATGAGCGATGGTTATCTGATCCCGGCGCAGACTAATCGGGTGACGACGACCGCTGGCAACTCGCGTTTCGTCACGACAGTGGGAGCGGTGACGACGGTGGACGAAGCGAAAGCCTTTCTCGCCAACGTGCGCGCCGAAATGCCCGATGCTAATCATCATGTTTATGCCTATCGTGTTGGTTTCGGCAATTCGGTGATCGAGGGGATGAGCGACGACGGTGAGCCGTCGGGGACGTCAGGACCGCCCGTGCTGGCGGTGCTGCGGGGTTCCGGCATCGGCGACGTGATCGTGGTCGTGACGCGCTACTTCGGCGGCACCAAACTCGGCACCGGCGGACTCGTCCGCGCCTACAGTGAAGGCGCGCGTACCGGGCTGGAGTCGCTGGTCACGACCCGCAAGATCGAGACGCAAACGCTCGGCATCGAAGTGCCCTATCACTACTTCGAACAGGTTAAACGGCTGATCGCCCAGCATGGCGGCATCGTCGATGACGAGACTTTCGCCGGTGAAGTGACCGTCCTTGCCACCTTCCCCGCCGATTACGTCGAGGCGTTCACGGCTGACCTAACCGAACTCACTGCCGGCAAAATCGAACCCATCGCCATGTAGGTAAGAAGCAACAAAGACATCTCATTTGGAAGCGCCTGAGATGTCTTTGCTTTGAACGTTATTGAGCTGTGAGCGGCTTAGCGATACCCGTTAATCAGGTTCAACATTCCCCGAATCGACACGGGTTTGCGCACGTAATCGTTGCAGCCTGCCGCCACGTATTGATCGGCATATCCCATCGTATCATAAGCAGTGATCGCCACGATCGGTTCATCGACGCCTTTTTGCCGGAGCATCCGGGTCAAGCGCAGACCATCCATGCTCCGCGGACCCAGATTCAAGTCCATCAGGATCAAATCTGCTGAACCGGGGTCGATCGCCGACAAAGCTGACTCAGCCTCATTGTAGGTGACCAGCTCGTCTTCGTTCATGTGGCAAATCCGCTCAATTAGAGCGACGTTGGCGAGGTTGTCCTCAATGTAGATGATACGCATGGGTTTTGCTCAATCCTCACAGCTGCTAATTAGCATAGTAAATTACGGGGACGCTGCTAAATACACCCCTGAATAGCACAAACTCACTGGAAATCCACCCCTGCCCGAAGTCGCCACGAACCAAATACCAACTGGCATCCTTCGTCACGCCAACCGGATAGAAGGTGGTGCCACCCGGAACCGTCGCAATCACGCCAAAACCACCGCCGGGACCACTACGAATGTTCTGGTAGCTCGTGTTCACGACGATGTGGGCTGACCCGACAACCGGAACCGGCACACCCGCGATCGTTGCTGCGGTGTCGGTGCTGGCGGGCGCGGTGTCGTAAATGTCGAGCTTATCCGCTGCGATCCAGCCGGTTCCCATGTTGGGAACGAAGATCGAAACCCAATGGATGCCAACATCATCATAAGCATAACCTAACACCGGAAATTCAAGATTGGTGTCTTTGAAGATCAGCCCGATGATTGGCGCGGAGTTCGAACGGCTGCGTCAGCAAGTTGACAGTGAGGACGTTCAGCTTGCCCCGCATCGTCGTCGTGACCCAGTTTTGAGCGGAAGCGATGATCGGATTCGAGGCATACTGCGGCAGCCCGATCGTCAGCGGTGTCGGTAGACTTTGCGCCGGAGCGACCACGTCGATCACCGGGACATTCGAGAAATCGCCGCGCGGCAGCGTGAACGAGACGTCCACCCAACCGGAACCGACCGGCGTTGTCACCAAATACCACGAGCCATCGCTGTTCATGCCCAGAACCGGCAGGTCCGTCCCGCCGACCACGGTTGCCACAATCGTGTACTGCGGACCATCACCGCTGCGAACGTTCAGGAAACTCGTGTTCACGACGAGTTTCGGCACGACGTACTGTGCCTGCGCCGTCGCCGACGCGAACGCGGATTGGGTGAATAAGCCCAACGACAAACTGATGAGGATGACCAAACCGAATAATCTGCGTGCCATAAGAACCCCTCTCGTTATGTGCCTCTACACCGGCGTAGAAAACCACAGCAACTAAAGCTACAGTATTTTATTAAGTATAGGCAAAAACCGCGATTTGCGCTGTTAAGCTGTCGAAATCCACATCGTGTGCGACCAGCCGCTCAGCCGTAGGCAAGCCGACGTTGAAGCGTTTAGCCGCCTTCTGCTATAACTAGGTTAACGCACCGGCATTAAAGCATAGAGGATAACTTCCATGGCTCGGCAATTCATACGGCTCGGATTATTGATCGTTCTGCTGTTCGGAGCGCTGGTCGTCCATGCCGACGACGCATGCAGCGACCCTTGTACCGGTCTGCCTGCCGAGCAAATCCTCGCTTACCCCAAACCGGAGGTCGTCCAGCATTACCCTGACGAGCAAATGCTCTACGACCGCAGCTATTTTCGCGTGCTGGATGCCGTCGACATCTACGACGCGCCTAACGGCAATGTCGTCGATCACCTCGATGCGGGCTTCAACTATGTCACCATCCAGAATCAGGTCGACGGCTGGACACAGATCAACGATGCCCAGTGGATTCCGACCGACAAGCTAGAGCAGGTTCTGCCTTCACGCTATGCCGGGGTCGAACTCCCCGCCGAACTGCCCTACCCGATCGCGTGGATTCTGGTCAACGCCGTGCCGAGCGCTACCCCCGGTGCGGAGCCGCTCGCCGGGACGCTGGCGATCTTGCGCTATACCGTCGTCAATATCTACGCGACCGTCAACGTTGATGGCTGGGATTGGTATCAGGTCGGAGTCGATCAGTGGGTCGAACAGCGCAAGATCGCGCGCGTGCTGCCGGTTGACCGTCCCGCCGACGTCGATACGGTCAAATGGGTCGGCGTGGATCTCTACGAGCAGGTCGCGATCGCTTACGAGAATTCAACCCCGGTCTTCGCTACACTGGTCTCGTCCGGTCTCGCTGATTGGGGCACGGAAGAAGGCTTATTTCACGTCTACGTCCGCTTTCCGCGCACGCTCATGAGCGGGGCTTTCGGCAAGCCTGATTTCTACTACCTTCAGGAAGTCCCGTGGACGATGTATTTCGATCACGACATCGGTTTGCACGGCACCTACTGGCACGACGGTTTTGGCTATCGCCACAGTCACGGCTGCGTCAACCTGTCGATCACCGATGCCAACTGGCTGTATAACTGGGCGTCGTCAGAAATCGACCTTTCGATCCCCAACGATCCCGGTCCGGCGGTCTACGTCTACAGCAGCGGCGACTATCGCTAGTTGAGGGCAATTTAGTAGGGATGCCCTGATAACCCCTCACCTCCTGCCCCTCTCCCACGCAAGCGGGGAGAGGGGAGAAAAGCCGATTGACGGATCGCGAAGCGGATCCGCTCAGTAGCGATCTCCTCACTGCTCCCCGCTGCCGACGATTGATCAACCATTGCGTCTGCTCCAAAGCAGGTTATCATGATGCCTCAATACGACAGCTCTGGAGCAGACGCAAGTGCAGGATCAACGGATCAATCCCCTTGCCTACCGCATGGAGAAATTCATGCGGACTTACGGCTATGAGAAAATCGAGACGCCGATCATCCAGCCGGCAGACTTGTTTCTGACCAAAGCCGGCGATCAAATCATCAACCGCCTATTCACCTTCGAGCGGATGGGGCGTCAACTGGCGCTGCGACCGGAATTCACCGCCCTCGCCGCCCATACCTACGTCACCCGCTACCCCGATCAGCCGCAGCCGGTCGTGCGCTGGCAGTTCAGCGGCTCGATCTTCGAGGAAGAATCCGGCGCGCATCAACGCTACAGCATCGGCGCGGAGTTGATCGGCATGGGTGGCGCTGCCGCTGAAGCCGAACTGATGGCGCTGGCGATCAAGGGCGCTGCCGCGCAAGGGCTGGATCAACCGACGCTGGTAATCGGTCATGTCGAACTGATGCGCTTGCTGCTCAACCGCTTTCAACTCGACAGCCGCACCCAGCGCTTCTTGCTCAATCACCTGCACGTGCTCAAAGAGTTCGGCAAGGATACCGTTATTCTGCAAATCGATCGCTTGCTGCTGGGCAGAAGCGGCTTTGACGATCCGTCGCTTGACACTGAAGTCGGCTCGGAGATCGGCACCCAGCAGATGCTTGACGTGCTGCTCGACGCGACTCAGCACGGCGTGACGATGGGCGGACGCACCCGCCACGACATCGTGCGGCGTCTGCTGCAAAAGCGCCAGCGCGCGGGTGAGCGTCCACAAATCGTCGCCGCGCTCGACTTTTTGGAGCAGTGGATCGCAATTTCCGCTCCACCGGAGGAAGCGTTCGCACAAATTGCCGCCTTGATCGGTCCCGATCAGCCGGAAGCCCAGCAGGTGCTCGCCGAGTGGCAGTCGGCGATCGAACTGCTGGCTGCTTACGGAGTCTCACCCGACCGCATCGAGATTCAGCCCGGTTTAGCTCGCAGTTGGGACTACTACACCGGTATCGTCTTCGAGCTATGGTCGCCTTCCGGGTGTCATTTCGGGGGTGGCGGGCGCTATGACGACCTGACCCGCTTGGTCGGCGGCGATCACAGCGTCCCGGCGGTCGGCTTCGCCTATTACGTCGATCAACTGCTGCAAGCGCTGCCCGCCGCGCCAACCGCTCCCCAGCGTACGCTGGCGATCGCTGCCGCGTCCGACGCTTATCCGGTAGCGATCCGTTGGGCGGAAACCCTGCGCGCGCATGGTCATGCCGTCGCCCTATTCGACCAAGCGCCGGTGGATGACTCCTACGTCGCTCAGCCGAACGGCGATCTCCGGCACGGCACGCAGACCTATTCCACCTATGAAGCCCTCGCTAGCGATCTGGAGAGAACGCTGTGACCGACCGTGTAACGCTGGCGCTGCCCAGCAAAGGCGCGATTGCCGACCCAACCACCAACTTTTTGCAGGACTGCGGCTTGCGCGTCGAAAAGCCCAATCCACGCCAATACACCGGGTCGATCCCTGCCCTGCCCTGCGTCGACGTGCTCTTTCAGCGCGTCACCGACGTGGTTTACAAAGTCTCGGATGGCACGGCGCAGTTAGGCGTCACCGGGCTGGACGTGGTGCGCGAGCATCCGCACGACGACCTGATTGTCATTCACGACGACCTCGGCTATGGCGAATGCAAGCTGCTGGTCGCCGTACCTGAAGCGTGGGTCGACGTGGAAAGCGTCATCGACTTGACCGAGGTCGCGCTCGACTTCCGCGAGAACAAGCGCCGCAACCTGCGCGTAGCAACGACTTACTCCAATCTCGCCCGCCAATATCTACACGAGCAAGGCATCCATCATTTCACGCTCGTCAACGCCGAAGGCGCAATTGAAGCCGCCCCGACGATCGGCTATGCCGACATCATCGTCGATCTGGTGCAAACCGGAACGACTCTGCGCGAGAATCACCTCAAAGCGCTGCCCGATGGCGTAATCGTCGAATCGCAAGCCTGTCTGGTCGGCAATCGTCGTGCGCTCCGCGACGATCCGGCGGTGCTCGACACCGCCCGCGTCATGCTCGAACAAATCGACGCGGCACTGCAAGGGCGTGGCTTCTCACAAGTGACGGTCAACATCTACGGCGAAAGCGCCGAGGACGTCGCGCGCAAGATCGCCGCCAACCCGCTCACACGCGGCTTGCAGGGACCCACCGTCGCCCCGATTCAAGGTACGGAAAGCCACTGGCACACCGTCACGATCATCATTTCGAGCAAGAATCTGCTCAAAGCGGTCGAATTCCTACGCGAACTTGGCGGAACGCAGTGTATCGTCGTCCCGGTGCGCTACGTGTTTATGGAAGCATCGCCGACGTTCGCGCGGTTGGAAGAATCGCTGGCGAGCAGCTAAGCAACACCGACCGGGGGCAAAACGAGTTCAAACTGCCCCCGCTAGCTTGACCTCAGGTTGTCGATTGCTTTCCAGCCAATACGCCCCCATCAGCAACCCGACAGCAAATGTACAAAAAACACCGTTCAGCTGCGTCCCCGTAAGCAGCCGCTCTGCCTGAATTAAGAAGAGCGCCACGTAGGTTAGGCGCAGCAATCTCGTCCGCATTGGAATGAATACCAAGATCGCGGCAACAAACACAAAGTGATGCAGCCAGACCAACGGTGAAAACTCCAAGATGACCAAGATGAACAGGGCAAACGTGAAGGCTGAGGCGCGTCGCCACGCCGACCACGTGAGAAGGCTAAGCAATCCCAAAAGCAAATACCGGTGAATTAATGGCGCAGAGGGAACACCGAGCCTCCCCATCAGCGCCAGCAAGCCCAAATTTTCGATGCTTAGCTGAAATGCCTCGCCAGTTTTGAGCGTCACGGTGATAAAGTCGCTCAATGGTTGGAGTCCGAATTGAAGTACAGAAACCAGCGTCAACAGTAAAAGTGTCGCCAGCATTCCCCAAAGCACGCGCCAGCGGCGGCGCGCGATGAAGTAGATTATCAACAGACCGGGCGACACCTTTAGCACTGTTGCAACTGCTAAAGCCGCTCCCGCATATTCATCACGTCCGCTTGCTGCCAGTTCCCACGACGCGACCATCGCCAAAGCGACGAAACTGTTGATTTGCCCGATGTATAACTGCTCCAGAAACGGCGCAAATAGGATGAGCAGGACAGCAATCCCACCGCCCCTGCGTTTGGCGATGAGCGCAACCAGTACGACGTAGGCGGCACTGCTCGCAATCGTCCACACGGCATAAGCAGTTTCGCCGCCGAGAGCCACCACCGGCGAAAGAAAACTCAGTACTACGGGATGATAAACAAACGAAGAACCGATGGCATAGGGGAAATAGGCGCTGCTACCATTCAATGCCGCCTGAGCAGCAGCAGCGTAGATCTTGAAATCTTGAGTAAAGCGAGCACCGCCCAGCCAACGCAGCGCATAAATAGCGAGAAGGAAGTAAAGCGCGAAGTACACGATTTGAAAAAGACGCCGCCTCGCCTCCACCATGGTTGCCTTTCACAGCTCACATTAAATAGAAGGTAGCGGCTCAGATAATAACATTATCTTATTGATATACAAGCCTCGAAAGCGAGTTTTCTCGCCTCCTTACGGCGGAATTACCCTTCAGATTCCTTAACATTCACGTTGAAGAAATCACTCGATCGACCTCATCCAACGTCTGGTCGATCAAGCTGCGCGAGCCACTGCTCTCCGCGCCCATCTCGACCGCCATCGCCAAGCCGAGCAAGCTAATTTCCGGCGGAAACTTCTCGCCGTCGGTGAGATTCATCGTCAGCAGCGGACAGCACAGCAGCGCCGCTTTGAGATAAGCCCGCCAATCAGCTCGCAGCCAGCCGCGCCGCTCCAGTTCACCCAAGATCGGGATCAGTACGCGCTCAGTTTTGCTGCGGAGGAACATCTCGCGCAGTGGAGGCAGCGCGTAATCGTGTTCGACGCGCCACACATCCCCCCGCTCTAGCGAGATTCGCGTCTGCGCCGCCTTCACCTGCGGGAAATACATCCACATGGCGAAAACGTTGTGAAACAGCGGCTTGGTCAGGTCAAGCAGCGGATCGTGTCGCCCGGCGAAGGCGGGATCGAAGTACATCAGCGGCTGATCCGCGCCGCGAAAAAACACGTTGCCATTGTGCGCGTCGCCATGACCAATGATCGATGGTCCGCTCTGCGCCGGGTCGAGCAGCCGAGTCGCCGCCGTAATCAGGTCGTCGAGGGTTACGTCGTAGCGCTGCCCGTTGATCTCCCAGCGAACGCGACGCACCTCCGTCATCGGCGCGACGCCCCCCGGCAAGGCAATGTTCGTGCCGTCGTAGAAACGCGCCAGCCGACCACCGGTCAGTCGGTGATAGAACAACTGGTGGATCGGTGCGGCGGCAGCTTGATCGGCGTCCTGCCATTCCAGCGAATTCAGGTAGAGCTGCAACAGCAGATCGTCCGATTGATTTTGCGCCTGCGTGAGATCGTCCAGCGTGGGCACAGTGCCCTGCGCCCCTACAACGTCCACAAGCGGATCATTTTCGATGCTCCACGCCAGATCAAACACCGACGGATCGGTGATCACTTCGTAGACGAGCAGCTGCTTACCCAACTCACTCGCGCTGTAGATCGGCTGAAGACCGGATAGCCCGCCTCCGCCAGCAATGCCGCGTGATAATACTCGTCGATCACGCCGTCCGACTCGATGTGGGTTTTGAAGAAGTAGCGCCGGCTGCCAGCCGCACCGTCACGCACCGTCATGAAGCCGTTGAACGAGTTCAGCGATACCGCCAGCGGGCGCAGCTCGACCGCCGTCACGTCGAACGGGATAGTTCGCGCGCAGAAAATCGAGCAGCAGCGCCTCTGCCGCTGCCCGGTCGCTGAACTGAAGCGCCTGTATCTGTTGGAGCGTATCCATATGAAATACCTTTGTAGGGGCAGGTTTCAAACCTGCCCCTACACCTCGTTACTTAATCCCCAGAATCTCATTCCGCTTGCGGATCGCCTGCGCGTGCGCCGGGAAGCCTTCGTAATCCGCCAGCGTCGCCGTGGTCCCTTGCAGACGCTCGTAGCCTTCCCGGGACAGGTAGCCGATCCCGGTACGTTTGAGGAAGTCCCACACGCTGACCGCCGAGAAGCTGCGCGCGAAGCCGCCGGTCGGCAGGATGGCGTTCAAGCCGAGGCAGTAGTTCGCCGTCGGAATGGGCGTGTAGTGACCGAGCAGAATTTCGCCCGCATTCTTGAGCTTACCGAGCGTCACAAACGGATCCGCCGTCAGGACTTCGAGGTGTTCCGGTGCATAATCGTTGACGAACTGGATCGATTCGGCGAGGCTCGATGTCAGCAGCACGCCGCCGTAGTTCGCCAGCACGTTGTTGATGAATTCCTGCCGCCACTGGGGCAGATCGGCGATGTAACCGGGCAGTACTTCAAGGACTGCTTGAGCAACGGTTTCGCTGTGGGTGACGAGGATCGCAGCCAATTCCGGTCCGTGTTCGGCTTCGACCAGCAGGTCGAGCGCAGCAAGGCGCGGATCGACGTGCTCGTCGCAGAGGATGATCGACTCGCTCGGTCCGGCGGGTAAGCCGACGTCGACCACGCCGAATAGCAAACGCTTGGCAGCGGTGACGTAGCTGTTGCCGGGTCCGATGATCTTGACCACTTTCGGCATCGTCTCGGTGCCGTAGGCGATCCCCGCGACCGCCTGAATGCCGCCGACGGCGTAAACCTCGTCAATGCCGACGACTTCAGCCGCGACCAGCGTCGCCGCGTCCGCCTTGCCATCCGGCGTGGGCGGTGTCACGACGACAATACGCGGAACTCCTGCGGCTTTGACAGGCGTGCCGAGCATCAGCATCACCGACGGGAACGATCCTTTGCTGCGCGGTACGTACAGCCCGACGCTGGTGATCGGCGAGACCTTCTCGCCCGCCATGATCCCCGGCTGAATCTCGGTGAACCACATCTGCTCCGGGAGCTGCTCCTCGTGGAAGCGCCGGATATTGTCGTGCGCCGCTTCAATCGCTTCAATCACGGCGGGATCGAGCGCCGCGCGAGCCGCCGCGAAATCCTCCGGCGTCGCCCGCATCATCGCCGCCGTGAACTCCGGCGCGTCGAGCTTGCGCGCGTACTCGACCACCGCCGCGTCGCCTTCAGCACGCACCCGGTCGATCATCGACTGCGCCAGCGGGAACAAGTCGCTGATATCTTTTTCGGCGCGGCGCATCAGCCGTTTGAGATCAGCGTCGGACAAGTCCTTCAATTTCAGATATTGGATCACGGTTCACCCTTCTCTAGGAAGCAACTAGAAGCGTATGTAGGCGAGTCAATTGTTGGGGAGTCACGCGGCAGGTTTGCAAATACTGTGCCGCACCGCCGTAATCTTCGTTCAGCACCTTGAGCATGTGCAACATCAACTCCGCATCGGCAGCAACATCCCGCTCAAAATGCACCATATTATGCCCTTTTTGCAGGGCATTGACACGCCACTCGGCGACCATGGGCGCGATTTGCGGCGTGGTGAGCGCATAGTCTTCGGCAATAACTTCAACCGGAACGCCGACCAAATCCAGCAGCAGCGCACTCACGATGCCCGTACGATCTTTGCCGACGGCGCAGTGAAACAGAATCCCCGCTTCGCTCTCGGCAATTGCAGCGATGATCTTGCCAATGTTGACTTGAAAGGCGCTCAAATATTGGCAGTAGAGTTCGCCCAAATGCGCGTAATCCGTGCCACTCGCAAACCCGCTGGGAGAGAGCGGTAGGTTGACGTAGTGGGCATGGTTACCATGCGCGAATACGTCCGGGTAATCGATCACTTCACGGTCGTCGCGCAAATCGACGATGGTCTTCACCCCATAGTCGAGCAACTGCCGCTGCCCTTTGTCCGTGATATGGTCGAGCCCTGCCGATCGAATCAGCGTCCGCCAGCGCGTGGTGTATCCGTCCTTGGTGAGGTAGCCACCCAGATCGCGAACGTTGACGCCGCCTTCGACCTTAAGATGTCGCGTATTTTCCGTCATCACGCCTCGGTTTAGGGGTCTAGACAAACAAAAAGCGCGGAGCGGTCTGCTCCGCGCTTGGTCAACCTGAAAAAGAGATAGGTTCGCGCGCTAAGACTTGACCGCCGTCGATTCGGGAGAAATTTGATGCGAGCGCCGATGCGTGCCATCCCACCGGATGTCCGGGACTAGGATGTCGCGCTTGGCGAGAATCCGCTCCTTATGCTGCAGCAAATCGCTGAGCATGATCTTCATCTCGGCGACCACATCGTGCGTCGGCTGATAACCAAGGTCGATCAAGTGCTGGCGGTCAGGATTATAGTAATGCTTTTCCAGTTCCTTGCGGGGATTCTCGAAATGCTCGATTTCGACTTCCAAGCCGACCGCCGCGCCCGCTTCGCGGACTTTGTCGGCGAGTTCTTCGATGGTGTAGCATTCTTCGAACTGGTTAAAGACGCGATATTCGCCCGGTTTCGGCGGATTTTCCAGCGCGATCGTCAAACACTGCATCGAGTCGCGCAGCGGCAGGAAGCCGCGTTTTTGCTGACCGACGCCGTACAGCGTCAGCGGATGCCCGATGATCGCTTGGCAGCAGAAGCGGTTGATCGCCGTGCCGAAGCTCTGGTCGAAGTCCAACCGGCTGCGCAGCCGCGGATCGTCGCCCATGGCGTCGATCTCCGTGCCGAAGACGACGCCCTGCATGATATCGGTCGCCGCCAAATCCCAGATTTTGCAGGCGAAGATCGTGTTGTGCGTATCGTGAACTTTGGTCAGGTGGTAGAAGCTCCCCGGCTGGCGCGGGAAGGGCAGCGTATCCTTGCGTCCCCGGTACTCGATCTCGAAGACACCTTCGGGGATGTCGACGTTCGGCGTACCATATTCGCCCATCGTGCCCAGCTTGACGAGGTGGGCTTTCGGGCAGACTTCACGCATCGCCCACAGCACGTTTAGGCTGCCGATCACGTTGTTGGTCTGCGTGAATGCCGCGTGCGCCTGATCGATCATCGAGTACGGCGCGGACGGCATCTCGCCGAGGTGCACAATCGCGTCCGGCTGGAAATCCGCCAGAAAACCGCGCAGGAATTCATAATCCAGCAAGTCACCCTCGCGGAAATCGAGGTCCTTGCCAAACCGCTCGCGGAACGCCTGTAACCGCTCCGCCATGCTGTAGATCGGGATGGCGCTTTGGCTGCCCATTTCTTCAACCCACTGCCGCCGCAGGAACAGATCGTTCCCTGCCACTTCGTGACCACGCGCGGTCAAGTGTTGTGCCAACGACCAACCCAAATAGCCGTCAATCCCGGCAATAAAAACCTTCATAAACGCCTCCGAGAGGTGGTAGCTCAGTTAACTGTAGAAACCCGCAACTCCCGCCCCCGCTACGGTGGATTATGTTATGCGTTTGCTAAACTTTCCAGCGGGCGAAACGCGCCGAGATAACCTTGAGCGGCGAGCAGCTCCGCATTCAGGATGCTGCATCCCGCCGCCCCGCGAACCGTGTTATGCGAGAGCGCGACAAACTTGTAGCCGAGGATCGGATCCGGGCGCAGCCGTCCAATCGACGTACTCATGCCATTACCGGCGTTGCGATCGCGCCGGGGCTGCGGGCGATCCTGCTGCGGCATGTAGATGACCGGCTGTTCGGGCGCGGTCGGCAGCGCGGGTATCGGTGCCGGTCCCCGGAAGCTGTTCCACGCGCCGATGATCGTATCAAGGCTGGGCTGATCCGCCAATTCCACCGATACCACCACCAGATGCCCGTCGATCACCGCCACGCGGTTGCACGCCGGGCTGATCACGGCGTCGAGGTTATCGACGCCTGCGCCGTTGAACTGCCCCAACATCTTCCGCGGTTCTTCGACCAGCTTATCCTCGTCGCCGCTGACGTAAGGGATCACGTTATCGACGATGTCGAGCGACGCAACGCCGGGATACCCTGCCCCACTGAGCGCCTGCATACTGACGACACTCACCTTGCGCACGCCGAATTGGAGCAGCGGCGCAAGCGCCATCACCACCGGCATCGCCGTGCAGTTCGAATTGGCGATCAGCGCGCCGGTCGTCCAGCCGCGGTTCGCCCGCTGCACGTCGATCAAGCCGATGTGGTCGGCGTTGACTTCCGGCAGCACGAGCGGCACGTCCGCGTCCATGCGATGCGCCCCGGCATTGGTACAAACGACGTGTCCCGCTGCCGCCAGTTCAACCTCGCGGGCGTAGGCAGGTTCTTTCGGCAGCGCCGAGAAGATCAGCGGCGAGTCGAAATCGGCATCCAGCGGCTTGACTGGCAGATCAGCGACTGATGCCGGCGGCGTACCGTCCAGCACCCAGCGCGTGATGTCGCCATAGACGTGCCCAGCACTGCGATCCGAGCCAATCACTTCCGCAACTTGGAACCATGGATGGTTTTCCAGCAGTTGGACGAAGCGCTGACCGACTGCGCCGGTCGCGCCGAGAACCGCCACCTTCAATTTCTGCATCGTCAAATCCCTACCGACTGCGTCTTGACCGCCGGGTAAGACCCCAGCATCTTCACAAACGATGCGCGCTGAAGCAGCCGCGCCAACGCCTCTTGACACGCCGCATCCTGCCAGTGACCCTCAAAGTCAAGGAAGAAAGACCGGCTCCCACGGACGGTTACGCCGGGGGCGGGACTCGATCTTGGTCAGGTTCAAGCCGCGGTCGGCGAATTCGCCGAGGCACTCATAGAGTGCCGCCGGACGGTTGCGCGTCGCAAACACGATCGAGGTCTTGTTGAACTCGCCCCGCGGCGCGTCATCGTCGCCGAGGATGAAGAAGCGCGTATAGTTGAAGGGCACGTCCTCGACCTGCTTTTCGAGGATTTCCAAGCCGTAGAGCTGCGCCGCGAGTTCGCTGGCAAGCGCACCGGTGTGCCCATCACCGCCGTCTTGGGCGAGGTCTTGAGCAGATCCAGCGGTGTCGTAATACGGGATCGGTTTGATGTTATGGCGACGTAGAAATTGATCGCACTGCGCCAACGCCTGTGGATGCGAACGCACCTGCGTGATGTCCTCAAGCTTGACACCGGGCGGAGCCATGAGCGCGTGATGCACGTGCAGGATCACTTCGGCTTGGATGCGCAGGTCAGAGTCCATCAATAGTTCATACGCTTGATTGACCGCCCCTGCCAGCGCGTTCTCGACCGGCAGAATGCCGCCGCGAACCTGACGTGACAGGATCGTGTCGAACATGTCGGTGAGATTGGGGCACGGATACCCCGCAACCGAGTCGCCAAAATGCTGCCGCAGCGCCTGCTCTGAATACGCGCCATGAATGCCTTGAAAGGCAACGCTTTCCTGCAAAATAACGACTCCCGATAGGCGGAAAAGTGCAAAGATGCACAAGCCTAACATACCGCACCCGCGGCGTCAATAAAACGCGCACAGGAGCCAGAATCAGCGACTGCGCGTCTGTCTCCCCAGTTCTCACCCGCCCCAGAAAATTGACCGGAGGGCTGGAAAATGATAAACTTTTTTATCATGACGATCAGTTTTATTTTGGGGAATCCAAAAGTTATGCAAGAAACGCGGCGAACAATTCTGGATATTTTGCGGCGACATGGGCAAGCAACGGTGGATGACATCGTGGCGGAGTTGCAAAAGCGCCGGGGGAATATCACCGCCGTGACCGTTCGCCATCACCTCAAACTGCTGCAAGCCGACGATCTAATCACGTCGCCGGAACTACGCCGACGCAGTTCGCCGGGACGTCCGCAGTACATTTACGCCCTGACCGAAAAAGCCCGCGACACTTTTCCCAGCAATTATCACCAACTCGCCGCCGGTCTGCTCGATCAGATTCAGAAGGCGCTGCCGCCCGAAGGCGTCAACGTGATCTTGGAAGGCGTCGCCGATCAAATGGCGAACGATGCCAACATCCCCGAAGGCGACCTTGCCGAGCGTCTCGACGTCGCGGTCGACTACCTCACTGACCGGGGTTATGAAGCCTACTGGGAAGAAACCGACGAGGGGTACGTCCTGTATACCTCGAACTGTCCCTATCACCACATCAAGCTGGATGAAGGCAGCGCGTCGCTCTGCGATCTCGACTTGCGGCTGGTCGCATCACTCTTGGGCGCGGTTCCCCGGCGTCTCAGCCACGTCCCGCAAGGCGGCGAAACCTGTTCTTATCTCATCCCGGAAAAAGTGACTGACGCATGACAAACGTCACGAATAACGCTAATCATAGTCTTTTTAATTGACGCACTCCCGTGATAGTGCTAAAATCGCTAACGATCAGTGGGTTAAAGGTTTAAGGAGAGTGGGGTTCATGGCTGTCAACGTACAAGATGCGCCGGTTGAAGTGCCTGAGGTCGAAGTTGCTCAGGTTTTAACAGTTACCCCGGCAGCAGTCAGTGTGATCCAAACGCTGCTTGAGCAGCGGAGTATTCCCGGCTATGCACTCCGCGTTTTCGTTTCCGGCGGTGGCTGCTCCGGGCTTCAGTACGGGATGGCATTCGAAGAAGCGCCCCGCGATTTCGACGCGATTGTCGACGTCGATGGCGTCCGGCTTGTCGTCGATCCGACGAGCCTGATGTACCTCGAAGGCGCGACCATTGATTACGTCGACAGCCTGATGGGTGGCGGCTTCCGCATCGAAAACCCCAATGCTGTCTCGACCTGTGGCTGCGGTCACTCCTTCCATACGAAGGACAGCGAAGGTGCCGAAGGCGATAGCTGCGGCTGCGGTGGTGGTTGCAGCGCGTAAGCCGGTTCAAAGCAAAATAAAAAGCGGCGTACCGATTGAATGGGTACGTCGCTTTTTTATTGCCTTGTTTCGCCTTGTAGGGGCAGAACTGAGTTCTCCCTTACCGGGCTTTCGTTCCTAGTGTCGCCGCAGCGAATTCACGACCAGCCCCAACATGCCGATCCCGCCGAGGATCAAGATCGGGGCGATTGGTGGCAGCGAGTTACTGCTCGACGGTGGCGTGATTGCGGCGCTGGGGTCAGCACTGTCGGTTGCCAGATCGCTTGCCGGTGCAGCCGACGTCGGTGCAAGGGCGACCATTCCCGGCGGATAGGTGAAGGTCGGCAGAATCCCGCGCGTTCCTTCCGGCGTGCTGGTCACCGCGTTCGCCAGCCCGCCCTGCTGTGAGATCGCCGTCGCCGTCAAGACGCCACCGGGCGTTAGCGTTAGGACGTTCTGAGTCGACGTCGCCCCCACTGCCCCACTGTCAAGCTGCTGATCGGCGGCGTAGGGATCGATGTCGAGGATATTGGCGGTATTGCCGCTGAGATCGACCAATTCGTCGTAGACCCAGCCTTTCCCGGTCGGCGACGATTGGTACTGGAATTGAATCCACGACGCATAGCGACCGAGCACCGTGTAAGTCTCGCCATGATTGATCTGCCCTAGCTGCGCCGAGTCGGTGCTTGGCTCCGCGCGGACATTGGCATATTCCTTCGCTTCGAGGAAGGCGTTCCCCTCAGGCGTTGGGGTGCGGGTCGGTGTTGCTGCGCCGGGAGCCTGCCCCGCATTGCCCTGATCGATGGGGGATAAGTTGAGCACACCGGGCGTCTCGGTGGGTACTTGCGCGATCACGTCCGGGTCAGCAGCGACCGCAGTCGCCAACACGAGCAGACAAGCGGCTAGAATGCCGCAGATTTTCGCTTGACGCATCATACGCTAAATAACTCTCTCCGTCCGTCGCAAAACGACGCCATTATACATCACCACACCACCTGATTCTCGGTGATATTGCGTCCCTGCTCTGCCAACCGATCTACCGCACCGGGCTTGAGCATTCCGCCCTGATATTCCTGTCCCGGCAAACCGTAGACCGTCCAGCCGTCGAGCACGAACGGCGGTGAATAGTAATCGGACCGGCAGTCTTCGCAAGTGATCGGGAGCCACTCGCCGTTGTAGCGGCGGGCGATGTGTAGATGCGTCCCGTTGGAGACACCGCCCTCGCACGACGGTCGCCCGATCCGGTCGCCGACTTTGACCGTCGTCCCCGCCGCGACGCGATCCCGCGCTGCGACGTGCAAATACAGGATCGTCCAGCCGGTGCTCTCGTCGCCGTCACCATCGAGGTCGAGGATCACCGTCCCCTCAGCGACCCGTGCGATCACTCCGGCAGCCATCGCCGTCGCGAAATTATCCGAGACGTAGCAGGCGCTCGTCACTTGGGTGATATCGTCGGGCGGCGCGAAGTCGATCGCGCCCCACGCGCTGCCTTCGCCGTAAGCGCCGTGTGGACCGCCAGTGTAATACCACATCTGCCCCTGCGGGAACGGAAAGACCAGTGACGGCTGCTGCAAATCCGGCGGTAGCAACGGCTCGACCGCGCCGACAAATGGATCGCCAAAATAGGCGACGTAAGTTCGATACAGCCCATCCCGGCTGACGGCGCGCTGCCAACTGGCATAATCGCTGCCCAGACTGAGGAAATACTGCACGCCGACCGTCCCGGCGTTGAGTGCCCGCGCGTACAGCAACCGCACGCCGTCGCTGAACTCGACCTGATTCAGCCCGCGCAGCTTCCAGCCATAGTAGCCCGCGTTAAGCTGATCGGCGGCATAGGCAAGCTGACGGTACAAACCGTCGCGGAGCACGCCGCTGGCGTAAGCCGGAGCGCCCATGGCGAAATTCTTCTCGTCATCGGTTGGGTTCGGGTTGCTGAGCAGATGCGACTTGTATTCGAGCAATGTCAGCAGCAGGCGCGGATCGACGCTGTATTCCAGCGCCACCCGCTCGACCACCTGCGCGCCGGTCAGCAGATCGGTATCGACCATATCGGTGGCGCGCCGCAGATAGCCGGGCTGACCAGCGATGAAAGCCTGCACGTCGAAAGCGCTGCTGCCGGGAGCGCGCACGAGGCGGCTGTCCGGCACGATCTTGAAGCTGCTGCCTTCGTCTCGCGGCGGATCGGGCAAGTGGAGCACCTGCCCCACGTACAGGTTGTCGGGATTGGGCACGTCGTTGATCGCCAGCAGCGTGTCCATGCTGACACCGTGCTCCGCCGCGATCCCGTAGACCGTATCGCCCGGCTGGACGACGTAATCGCCGAGCGGCGCAGCGCTGACACCGGCAATCGTCGAGTTCGGCGTCGGATCGATCAAGGTGCCGTCGGGCGGAAGGGTCGCCAGCGGTGGCAGCGTCGGCGCTTGGGTCGGGATAACGTTCGGCGGCGGCGACGCTACCGTCGCCTGCGGCGGCGGAAACGTCGCCGTGATCACGATCGCGTCCGGCTGCTGGAGCGCGCAGCCGACCGCGCTCAACATCAGCATCAGAGTAACAACTGCAAGTCTACGCATCACACCAATCTGTCAGCAAAACCGATCACTCCCCTAGCTTTCCGTCCATTCTACCGAATCCCGGATCATCGAACCGCACGCTTGCCCGATGCTTTTGAATGCAAGTGGTGATGTCGCGCCGGTTAGTCAAAGCTCCAGACGCCGACTACGCCTTCGGTCAGCATCAGCGGTACGGTAACTTCCTGTGTCGTGTCCAGTACGCTGATCACCGAGCGGTTCCCCGCCACCTCGCCGTAAACCAGATAGTGGCTGTCGGGCGACCAGACGCGATGACTCTGCCCGAACTGGTCGAAGAAACTCAGCATATAGGCTTCCTCGTGAGTTGGCACAAACGAGCCGTAGCGTCGCACCGCACCGTCGGCAACGTCGATCACCGACCACGTGAAGGTGGACGAGCTTTGCGGCATTGGTGCGGCGACCTTGATGGCGGACGGGGCGCTCGCGTTGAACGAACCGCCCGGCGTGATCCCGGAGGTGACGTAAGCGATGTGCTGGCTATCGGGCGACCAGAAAAACGCCTGTACGTTGGCGTCAAGGCTCTGCGTAATCACTTCACCGGACGCAGCATCGACCACAAACAGCGGTCCCTTCCGGTCAATGTAAGCGATCTGACTGCCGTCCGGCGACCATGCGAACAGCAGCGGGTTCGCCTGATCAGCTGCCAGCGTTTGCAAATCACCATCGGTCGAGATTACGAGATCGGAAGTATCGCCGGACTGGGTCGCGAACAACAGCCGGTCGTCCACCGGCGACCACGCCGGTGCGAACATCGCGCCGGGGAACTGCGGCAACGTCTTAGCGATCTGCTTTTGGGCGACGTCGAAAATCTCCAGATGTGCGCTGTTACGCTGCCACAACATGTGTGTGCCGTCGGGACTCCAACTGAAATAGAACGGCGCGCCGCTTCCGGTCTCGCTGACGCTGTAAGCGCCCCCGTCGACGCGCACGATATCCACTTTGAAAGTGTTGGCAGCGCTCAGCAGTACAGCAAGATCGCGGCAGGCGTCGCCACAGGGCTGCGGTGCCCAACTCGCATAAGTGATCGACAAATCAGGCAGGGTCGCGGCAGTCTCAGCCGGAGTGCTGCCGTCCGCCGAAATCAAGACATCGGTCGTCACGCTGCTGGCATCCACCGAGGTGCCAAAGTAAGCGAGTTCGCCAGCTTCCGACCAAACCGGGCTTTCGTAGATATGGATCGATCGGGACGAGATTTCCGCGTCGTCCGTCAAAGCCGTCTGCTCACCGGACTGCGGATCGAGGACGTAGAGATTATAGTCCGCGCCAACGACCGCAATCCGTCCGGGAATGACCGGCGTGTCTTGCGCGACCACTGCTCCGGCGACCATCAGCACCAACCAACTGATCAGCAATAATCCGTATTTTTTCATCACCATTCTCGCGTCTAGTGGGCACAGGCATGGTTTGATTGTATACTATCGCACGTTTGATCAAACAGCTTGAGGAGCATTGAGACGATGGCATCGCGCGAAGAAGTAGCGAGCGTCTTCCCGTTAATGGTGGAGCGGTTCGACCCGACGAAGGCAGCAGGCGTCAATGGAACGATCCAATTCAGCTTGAGCGGCGAGAGTGGTGGTGATTACTGGTTGCGAATCGCGGACGGCAAAGCGGAAACAGGAACCGGGCAGATTGAGAACCCGCGTATGACCTTGCGTTCAAGTGCCGACGACTTCTACAGCATGTTGGAAGGCAAGCTGAACCCCATGCAGGCGTTCATGACCGGGAAAATCAAGATTCAGGGCGATACCAGTATGGCAATGAAGTTGATGCCCCTAATCCAATAATGATTGGGAGTAACGCAGAGGGGCGCACCGATTGCTGAACACGTCAATCGGTGCGCCCCTCTCTTTTCTTTAGTCGTCTTCTTCGTCGAACCGCATCAGATAGAGCGATCCACTGCCCAGCGATGCCGTACCGATGGCGTCCTCAATCGCTTCCAGAAGTTCGTCGTCGTGCGCGCGCTTGGCTTCCGTCGCCAGCAGATCGAGTACACGCGTCGCCTCTTTGCTGGCGATCTCGCCCAACGACCAAATCGCTACTTCCTTGATTTCGCGGTCGTCGTCCATTGCCAGCAGCGACAAGGGTTGAACTGCCTGTTCGAGTTCAAGCTCCCCGGCTGCGCGCGCTGCCTCATAGCGCATTTCGGCATCTTCACTTTGCAGTTCTTCCAGCACGATATCGGTCCACCGCTCGTCGAAGCTGCGACCCATCGCAAACACCGCGCTGATCTGCATCCGGCGGTCGGGATGGTCATAGCCGTCGCGGATCGCGTCATCGACGCTCTCGTGACTGCTGTTGCCGAATGCTTCCAGCGCACGACGACGGACGTCGATGTCTTCCGCTAGGTTGTTGAGCACGTCGATGATCACGTCTTGCGCCGCGACCGTCTGATCTTCGGGCAGATCGCCCAACTCACCCAGCAGGATGAAGCGCCCTAAAGCGCTCGCCGCCGCCGCCCGCACCTCAGTCGCTTCATCTTCGATGACCATGCGGATCAGCCGACGCATCAGCACCAGCGATTCATCTTCCCAGAGCAGCTCGACCGCCGCCGCCCGGATTTCAGTATCGGCGTCACCAAGCGCGAAATGCCCGAACTTGCGATAGTCGAGTTCAAAGTTCGTCTCGCTGGCTTCCACCAATTCGTGCATCAGAGTTCGACGATAGGGCAAATCGAGTGCCGCCCAGATCGGCTCCAGCCGCTTGATCCCCGTCTCGTCGAGCTGCGACAGCCCATAAATCAGGGTTGAGTTATGCGTACTGTCGCTCGTTTGCAGAACGCTCAGCGTCTCCTCAAGATCCGGCTGCTGGCGTTCGTTGATTTCGTAGTCCATGTTATTCATGCAATTCCTTTACTTCGCTTGCTAACGAAGCAGATTGGTTAACGGGTTGGCGATGTCGTTGAACAGCACAACGACCATCAGCGAGAGCAGCAGCAGCAGCCCAACCAGATGCACCATGCCTTCGCGCTCCGGCGCGATCGGTCGCCCGCGCACCAGTTCAATCAGGACGAACAGGATGCGCCCGCCGTCGAGCGCCGGGATCGGCAGCAGATTGGTCAAGCCTAGTGCCAGACTGATCAGTGCCATGAATTCGAGGATGATCCCCGGCTGGTTGCGCTGAATGCTCTCCTGCAAGAACACGGCACCCGCCTGACTGATTCCGAGCGGGCTGGTCACCCGCAGCGACTCCGGGTCAGCCGTGCCGTGAATGATCTGACCGGGGATGCTGGCAATCGTGTTGATCACGTAGCCAATCCGGTCAACGCTGTAGCTCATTGATGCGCCGAGTGACTGCGGCTGAAGTTCGCGCCGCACCCCTTCTTGGAAAGCGATTCCCAATGCCGGGTCGAGCGAAGCGTCGGCGATGCCGATGCCCATCGCGCCTTCACCGGCTGGCGGGTTGCCGCGCGGAGTCAGCGTCGTCTGGACTTCTTCGCCGTTATGCCAGACCGTCAGGCTCACCTCTTTGTCAAGGTTCTCACCGGTGAGCTGCTGAAGCTGCTGATACGATGTGAGCGCCGTGCCATTCATGCTCAGGATCAGATCGCCGACTTGAATCCCGGCATTGGCAGCCGGTGAATTCGCCGCCACGTCCAGCGCAATCGGATGCGTCTCGATCTGCCCTGCTGCCGCTGTCGGCGTAACCGTCAAGTCAATCGGGGTTTGCGCGTCGCCTCGCAGAATGTGGAGCGTCACCGGCTTGCCGACGTTCGCATTCCACTGAGCAAAAAAGGCGTTCGCGTCGGCGAAGTTCTCGCCGTTAATCATCGCGATCACGTCCTGTGACTGCACGCCCGCCTGCGCCAGCGCCGTATTCGGCGCGACGTAACCGACACTGACGATCCCGCCAACCGGCTCCGGCAGCCCGATCAGCGCGATAATCGTGAACAGCAAAAAGGCGAGGATGAAGTTGGCAAGCGCGCCACCGGCGAAGAAGAAAATTCGCGCCAGCGGCGAGGCTTCGTTGACTGCCTTGATCTTTTTGACCCCGCGGCGTTCGGCTTCAGCGCGGTCTTCGCTGGTCGCTTCTTCGCCCATCTGCCGCACCATATCTTCGCCGAGCGGACGGACAAAGCCGCCGAGCGGCAGCCAGTTGAGCGTGTAATCCGTACCACCGCGCGAAAACAGCTTGAGCGCACGCGGCGGCATTCCGATGCCAAATTCGAGGATCGTGATCCCGACGGATTTGGCGACAAGGAAGTGCCCGAGTTCGTGAATCAGCACCGCCGGAATCAGCACCAAAACAAAGGCGACGATTGCGGACAGCGCATCGCTATTGAGCAGAAAATCAAACATTTACGTTACCTTGACCTGAGGACGAAGTCGTGTTCCACTGGGGAATGGACATAATCCCATTATACGGGTAATCGCCGTCACCAATCAAGCAGAGACGCCGCGACACTTATCAATCCCTAAAGCTCGCCTTAGGGGGAGATCACCTGAGCACCGGCACCGGGAGCAGCCGTCGCGCACTTCCAGAACTTCAGACATCGCCTTAAGCCGAGCGCTTACTTGCTCGCTATCTTTTCTTACACAAATACAATGCACGTTCGGTCCCGCGTCGAGCGTGGAGCAGACATTCAAGCCGTCGGCGCGCCACTGCCGCACCTGCCCCATGATCGCTAACGAGGCGGGCAGCCAGTAAAACAGCGGCGGACGACTCGTCATCATGACGGCGTGCATCAGATTGCTGTCGCGCTCGACCACCTCGGCAAAGGTGGCGAAGTCGCGGTCGAGGATCGCCTGTTTGCAGATGGCGACGCGCTCATCCGCCCCGGCGACACGCGCAGCTTGCAGGTCGCTGGTCTGCGCCGACGGATGCCCCGCCGATGACCCAACCGCTTTATGCTCGCGACTGACGATGGCGATCACGTCAACGATATCCCAGTAATCGGGCGGCGCGAAACTCTCGGCAAACGATTCCTTGTGGGTATCGCCCGCCCGCCACTCGACGAAACCGGTCGGGACGCTGCGCGCCGCCGACCCGGAGCCGAGCCGCGCCAGACAAGAAAGCTCGTGCTCGCTCAGTTCGGCACCCGCCGCCGCGACTCCCGCGACCGTCAGCGCTGCGAACGCCGCTGCCGACGATGCGATCCCCGCGCCGGTCGGGAAATTGTTCTCCGAGACCACTTCGGCGTAATCGGAGAGCGGCAGCCGCTGTCGCAGCACATTGAGGTGCGCTGCCACTCGCTCACGAGCCGCGCCGGTGGTCTTCTCACCATTCAAGATCAGCGCATCTTCGGTCAGCGATTTCGACCACGTGACCGTCGTTTGCGCGTAAAGCCCGTCCAGATTCATACTGATCGAGGCATTCGCGGGCAGCCGCAGGTTGTCGTCACGATTGCCCCAGTATTTGATAAACGCGATATTTGCGTTGGCGCGTGCCGTTGCTTTCACGCTGATTCGCCCTCTGTGTACCCAATTCGCGCAGCTATTATAGCGTAGGGTCGTGGTATAATCGCGCAGCGTTCTAAACACTTGATGAGGGCAGCCGTTGACATCACTGATCGGATTAATCCGCGCCATGCGCCCCCGCCAGTGGACGAAGAACGCGATTGTTTTTGCGGGCATCGTCTTTGACGGGCAGTTGTTCGTCCTCGACTCATTCTTGCGGGTACTGCTGGCTTTAGCGCTGCTCTGCTTGATGTCCAGCGCGATCTACATCATCAACGACGTGGTCGACATCGAAAGCGACCGCCAACATCCCAAGAAGCGCTACCGGGCGATCGCCTCCGGGCAAATCTCGATCCGCTTCGCACTAGCGGCGGCACTGGTCCTGATCGTGGTGTCGATTGGCGTGGCAGCAATCTACAGTATCGGCTTAGCGGTCATCCTGTTGAGCTATTTGGTCCTCCACCTGCTCTACAGTTGGCGGCTCAAACACATGATCATCCTCGACATCCTTTCGGTCACGGCGGGCTTTGTCCTGCGCGTCGCCGCGGGTGTTGCCGTCGTCCACGTCCAAGCCTTTTCACCTTGGCTTTATGCTTGCACCGCCCTGCTCGCCCTGTTCCTGATCATTGGCAAGCGGCGGCAGGAGTTGATCGAACTCGGCGACGATGCGGGTAACATCCGCACCACCCTCAACAGCTACAACCTCCCGCTGCTCGACGACATGCTGCGCATGGTCATGACCAGCACGCTGATCGCCTATCTGCTCTACACCATCGAAGCACCCTCGGTGCTGCTCGCCGGGACGAAACTCGCGCTGGTGACGGTGCCGTTCGTCCTCTATGCCCTTTGGCGCTATCTCTACCTGATCCATGTCAAAGGCGAAGGCAGCGCGCCGGACGAAGTACTTCTGCGCGACCGTCCCTTGCAGATCAGTATTTTGCTTTGGGGCTTAACCTTCGTGCTCATTCTCTACTTCCCGCGAATGCTATGATCGCTGCCAGCGCACCAGCGAAAACGATCCTCGTCGGCGAGCATGCCGTCGTTTATGGGCAACCGGCAATCGCCATCCCGGTCGCCGACTTACGGGCTTTCGCCGAAGTCGCGCCGAGCAGCGGTGGCTTGCGGATCACTGCCGCCGACCTCGACATCCCGGTCAATCTCGACAGCGAACAGGTCGATCACGCGCTGGCGCTGACAGCGCGATTGGTCCTCAAAGCGCTGGCTGCTCCACCGCCAGACGTGACCATCAACATCCGTTCGGACATCCCGATTGCCAGCGGCTTAGGCAGCGGCGCTGCCGTATCGACGGCGCTGGCACGCGCGCTGTGCCGCGTGCTGGAACGTCAGCTTGACGAGGCTGATCTCAATGCGCTGATCTACGAGGTCGAGAAAATCCATCACGGCACGCCGAGCGGCATCGACAACACCGTGATCGTCTACGAGCGTCCGGTCTATTTCGTTCGCAATCAGCCTTTAGAGACACTGAGCATCGGCGCGCCCTTCACGCTATTGATTGGCGACACGGGCAAAGGCGCGTCGACTCGCGAAGCCGTCGCCGGTGTTCGTCGGCTGTACGAGCGCAATTCAGCGGCGCATCCAGACGATGCTGGATCAGATCGGTGCACTGGTGCGCCAAGCACGGATCGCCGTCGAAGGCGGTGACGTAACCGCGCTCGGAGCACTGATGCAGCTCAACCATGATTTGCTGCGCGACTTGACCGTCTCCTCGCCCGAACTCGACCGCCTCGTCTCGGCAGCGCTTGCCGCTGGTGCGCTCGGCGCGAAACTCTCTGGCGGGGGGCGCGGTGGCAACATGATCGCGCTGGTCGATTCTGAGCATCGACACCAAGTCGAAGGCGCGCTGTTGGCAGCAGGAGCGATTCACGTCTATATGACCGAGGTGGGCTGATGTTGATCTTCGTCAAGCTGGGCGGTTCGCTGATCACGGACAAGCAGGTCGAGCGGCGTTTTCGCGCCGATGTTGCGCGGCGCCTCGCCAGTGAGATCAAGGCGGCACTGGACGCCGACCCTGATTTACAACTGTTGGTCGGGCATGGCAGCGGCTCGTTCGGTCACGTCGCCGCCAAGCAGTTTGGGACAGTCGATGGCGTCCATACGCCCGAGCAGTGGCGCGGTTTCGCCCACGTTGCCACCATCGCCGCCGAACTCAACCACTTGATGGCGCAGACGCTCGACGCGGCAGGCGTCCCAGTCTGGCGAATGCAGCCTTCAGCGTCAGCGCTTGCCCGTGACGGCGTGATCACCGAAATGGCGGTCGAGCCGATCCGCGAAGCGCTCGATCACCAGCTCGTGCCGCTGGTCTACGGCGACGTTGCTCTCGACTCGCAGCGCGGCGGCACGATCATCTCGACCGAGACGATTTTCACCTATTTGGCGCAGCAACTACCGGTGAAACGGATGCTGCTGCTCGGCGAAGTCGATGGCGTCTACGCCGTCGATGGCGTGGTCATTCCGGCGATCACCCCGGCGACGCTGCCGGAAGTCGAGCAGGCGCTCGGCGGCTCAGCAGGCACGGATGTGACCGGGGGCATGAGAAGCAAAGTCCACAACTCGCTGGCGGTGGTGCAAGCCAGCCCCGACTTGAGTATTCGGATCATGAACGGTCTAACGCCGGGACTCCTGCGGACTACCCTGCTCGATCAAACGCAGCCGGGCACGCTGATCACTCGCTAGAAATTTGCGGCATAGGGGCAGGTTTGAAACCTGCCCCTACCTCTCGCTATCGCAGCCGCCGGATCGCCCGATTGGTCAAGATCACCGTGAGCGTGATGCCGATCCCCGGCGCGAAGCCGACCCAAGGTGCCACCCGAAACGCCTGCCTGCCCTCGTTGAGCATCGCGCCCCATTCGGGAATGCCCGGTTCGCCCCCCAAGCCGAGAAAGCTCAGCGCCGCCGCGTTCAAGACCGCATAGCTGAACATCACGCCCATATAAGCCAGTACGGTTAAGAGGATATTCGGGGCAACGTGAGCGACGATCAGGCGCAGTGGCGACGCGCCTAACCCGCGCGCTGCCTCGACGTAGCCGGACGAGCGCACCGCGATCACCGCGGAGCGGGTGACGCGAGCGCACGGCGCAATCTGGGTGATCCCGGTCGCTAGAATTAGCGGCAGCGCCCCCTGCCCCAGCAGCGTCATAATCACCAGCGCCAGCAGCAAGCCCGGAAATGCCAGCACACCGTTGATCAGGACAACCAGCAGCCGGTCGGCAGCCGTAAATCCGCCGAGAATGCCGATCAGCACGCCGGGGATCAGCGCGATCAGAGTCGCCGCCCCCGCGATCAGCAGCGTGCGCTGCCCACCGTAGAGCGCCCGGCTGAGCACATCACGTCCGAGCAAATCGGTGCCCAAGAGATGGTCAAAACTGGGCGGCGCGAACTGCAAAGTGGTGTCGGTCGCCATGGGATCGTGGGGCGCGATCAGCGGCGCGACGATCACGAACGCCAGCAGCCAGATCAGCAGCGCGCGCATCGGCTACACTCGCGGATCGAGCAGCCGGTAGCTGAAATCGGCGGCGGTATTGAGCACAATGTAGACGACCGCGCTTAGCACGACGATTCCTTGCACGACCGGATAATCTTGGCGCAGCGTCGCGTTGAGCAGCACTCGCCCGATGCCCGGACGGATGAACAAGCTCTCGGTGATCACGACGCCGCCGAGCAGGAACCCGGCTTGCAGCGCGATCACCGTGACGGCGGGCAGCAAGCCCGCCCGCAGTACGTGGCGGATCAGCACGCCGCGCTCCGGCAGTCCTTTCGCGCGAGCGGTGCGAACGAAATCGAGGGTCAGCGTCTCCTGCACGCCGGATCGAACGACTTGCCCGATCGCTCCGGCAGTGTGAAACCCAAGCACGGCAGCGGGCAGCAGCAAGCCGGTCGACGAAACCCAGTTCAGTTGGAGCGCGAAAATGTAGATCGCCAGCGTGCCGGTCCAGTAAAGCGGCATACTCAAGGCGAGGTCGAGCAGCAACCGGGCGAGAGCTGCCAGCGGAATCTCCAACGCGGCGATCACGCCTAGCCCAACGCCAACAACCGCGGCGACGGTCAGCGCGCTGAGTGCCAACACCACCGTCGGCGCAAGCTGCTGGGCGACGATCTCGGTCACCGGGCGACCGTCGAGCAGCGAAACGCCGAGATCGCCATGCAATAGCCCAGTCAAATAGCGCCCATACTGCACCAGCAGCGGATCGTCCAGACCAAGCGCCGCCTGTCGTTCAGCGATGGTGGCAGCACCTGCCCCACTCTCGCGGAGCGCCGCCTCGATCGCGTCGCCGGGAAGGACACGCAGCGCGAAGAAGGCGAGTGTCGCCGCAAACCAGAGCGTCGCCAACGCGGTGATGATCTGCCGAAGGGGAGTCACCTCAACCGTTCTTCACCGTCACGTTGTTGAGCAGCGGAAACCAGCCATAGGCGTCGTAAGTCAGTCCGTCAATCGCCGTCGTGCTGCCGTTGAGGTTGACGTAGTCGCGGATCGGCAGGACCAGCGCTTGCTGCATGATCGTTCGCTGTGCCTGATTGTAGAGGCTGCGTCGGGCATCGGGATCGGTTTGATTGACTGCTTCAGTCAGGACGTTGTCGAGGGCACCGTCAGCATAGCCCGTCCAGTTGTGATCGCCGGTGCTCATGAAGTAGCGATTGAGAATGCTCGGATCGACCCCGAACTCGTACCACGCGACGAGGTTATAAGCCCCGTCGTCGACGTGCTGGAACAGCAAGCTGGCGCTCGGCACCGAGTCGATCGTCAGCTTGACGCCGATCTCGCGCCATTGATCTTGCAGCAGTTGTACCGTATCGGGGATTAAGCCCCAGTTGGGAGCGATCACCGTCACTTCGAGGTTAGCGCCGCCGAAGTCGACGTAACCATCGTTATTGGAGTCACTGTAGCCCGCCGCTTGGAGCAGCGAGCGCGCCTGCGTCGGATCGTAGCCGTAAGCACCGCGCACGTCACTGGTGTAAAACTCGGTCACTGCCGCCAGCGGTCCCCACGCGACCGGCGAAAAGCGCTGGAACACCGCGTCGATGATTGCTTCGCGGTTGGTGCCGTAAAGCAGCGCTTGGCGCACCTGCAAATTGTCAGTCGGGTAGCGCTTGGTGTTCATCAAGAACTGGAGCGGCTGACCGGGGATCGTCGTCGGTTGAAGCTGCACGTCACTGCTGGCACTCAGCGCCCGCGCATCGACCGGCAGCAGTTCGCCGACGACCTGCACATCCCCATTTTCGAGCGCCAGCGCCCGCGCCGACGGATCCTGATCGTAGAACCGGAACTCGATCTCATCGACTGAATCCGGCGTGCTCGGCTGGTAAAACGAAGGTCCCCACGCATAATCGAGGTTGCGGCGAATCGTCAGGTGATCGCCGGGGACGTATTCGACAAACTTAAAGGGTCCGGTGCCGACTTGATGGAACTGGTAGCGCTCGTTGGAGTAAGCGCTCAACGCCGTCGGACTGGCGATGCCGAGATAGACTTGGCTGAGCGAATTGAGCAGCGGGCTGTATGGCTCGGAGAGCAGCAGGCGGATGGTATAATCATCGACGATTTCGTAACCGGTATAGGGTCCCAGCAAAAAGATGGCTTTCTGCGAGGCGGTATTCGGGTCAGTGATGCGGTCGAGGTTCGCGGCGACCGCCTGCGCGTTGAAGGGCGTGCCATCGTGGAACGTGACGCCCTGCCGCAGCGCGAAGGTGTAGCTCAAGCCGTCAGACGAGATCGCCCAACTCGTCGCCAAGCCGGGGACGAATTCGAGCGTCTCCGGGTCGCGGTAGACGAGCGTATCGTAGACCGACCGCAGTGGAATGCCCAGTTCTGACGAGGAGCCAATCTGCGGATCGAAGCTGCTCGGCTGGAGCGTCAATCCGTAGACGATGTGATTTCGCGGCGGGGGCGGCTGCTGCATCTGGGCGCGTGATGAACAGGCAGCAACCAGCGTCAGCAACACCAGCAGAGTCACCCTTGCGGCTGGGATACGCATATTTTACCTTTCAGGGTACGATGCTGTGCGATACGATAGACCAGTATAGCGATCTCGGATCGAAAACGTAAGGGTTTATGAGCGTTTACAAGCAGGGACTGCTAACACCGCCGGACGAAGCCGAGATCGTTTATCCCTATCGGCGCGTCTGGCGCAGCTTGATTCTCGAAAGTGCAGTGCTCTTTGGCGCGGCGACCGCGACGTCGATCGCAGTCGGTTTGCTCGGCATTCGGCTGCCAAATGCGATTATTCCGGTCGTGAATGGGGCATTTGTCGCGCTGCCGGTCGTGCTCTGGCTGATTTTCTCGGTCTGGGGCGAACGATTCGCCCTCGAACCGCGCACCCGCTTGATCGCCGTGTTTGTGATCACGGCGCTGGCTGCCAACGCGATCGCTATCCCTTTGATCGACAATCTGTTTCAGCCGGAACGCTGGCTGCCGCTCACCAGCGCGATTAACCGGATCATCGGTTACACCTTCACGGTGGGCATCGTTCAGGAGACGATCAAGTACACGGTGGTACGCTTCACGACGTGGCCCGATCTGTTCCGCACCCGGCTGGATGGCGTCGCCTACTGCGCCGCCAGCGCCATCGGCTATGCCTTGGTGCTCAACCTGCGTTTCTTCCTCGCAGATACGGGCTTGCCGCCCGACGTCATCGCCATTCAGGTGTTCAATAACGTGGCGGTTAATCTCGCCGCCAGCTTCGTCGTCAGCTATGGCTTGTCCGAAGTTCGCTTCGGTACGCCAACGCCGTTTCTGATGACGATCACGGTCGCCTTCGGCGCGCTGATCAACGGCATCGCTATTCCGCTGCGTTCTGGCTTGACCAATGCGGCATTTGTGCTCAACAGCAGCACCGAAACGCCTTCGATCATCAGCCTAATCGCAGCGACGTTTTCATCGCACAGCCCGACTCCCAAACCCGTCCTCGCGCTGGCTTTCTCAGCAGCAGTGCTGGTCGCCTTCGGAATCGTCGTCGCCTTCCTGTTCAACAACGCCGAGCGCCAAGCCCGCGAATCGGCTGCCGGTCAGGAGGACTAAACGGTGACGCTGATCGAAATCCACGAACCCCGGAGCGACATCACCCAACGCCAGCGTTGGAGTCACTATTTCGTCTTTATCTACGCGATCATCGCCGTGATCATCGGCATCAATCTGCGCGACGCGACGCTTTATGCCACCGTACCTTACAGCAACAGCGAGGTTGGCATTCGCGCTTATTATCCCGAACGCTGGCTGATCGACAGCACCGGCGATTATGTCTTCCGCGTCCGCGACATCGAGCACGTCGGCTTCAAGACGACGATTCAGGTCAACGTCCAACCGGTGACGCTCAGCACCAGCGCAAGTAACCTGCTCCAAACACTGACCCTGACCCGAATGCAGACCCTCTCGCGCTTCCGCGTGCTCTCGACGCCGCCGTATACGCTCCCCGGCGGGCAGGAAGCGACGGCGATGAGCTACGTCTACGTCGCCGGCGAAGACGATCCCTTCCTCGAAAGTATCCCGACCGTGGTCGAAGGCTTGGACATCCTCACGATTCGGCGCGGACAGGCGATCATCATCACGTTTCTCTCTGACTCGAACAGCTTCGACGCAAACCTGCCGATTTTTGAAAGGTTTCTCGATGATCTGGAATTCTAGGCGACGTATGTCACGTCGTTCTTTTTTCACAATGCAAGCTCATTCAATCGCCCGTAGGGGCGTTATATATAACGCCCCTACAAAACCTGCGTACCAGCTGCGAGCCGTGCTTTTGGCTGCTTTGTTCGCAGTGTTGGCACTCGGTCGTCCGGCAGCCGCGCAGGATACCGGGATCGACCTCGAACGGATCGAGCGGGCGACCGTTTTCATCATGCAGGCGACCACCACCGGCAGCGACGTGACCATCACCTGCGTCGGATCGGGCACGCTGGTCAGCCGCGACGGGCTAATTTTGACCAATGCTCATAACACGGTCAGCGGGCAGAACTGCCCCGGCGATACGCTGATCGTCGCGCTGAGCGTGCGACTGGATGAGCCACCAGTGCCGGTTTACCGCGCCTCGATCATCCAAGCCAATCCGGGGCTGGATCTCGCCCTGCTGCGGATCACGCAGCAGAGCGACGGACGCGCCGTCGATCCCAGTTCGCTGGCGCTGCCCTTCGTCGAGCTGGGCGACTCGGCAGCCGTCACGCTCGACCAGACGGTGACCGTCGTCGGCTACCCCGACATCAGCGACAGTCCGGTCAGCGTCGCGCGCGGGACGATCAGCGGCTTCACTGTCGAACCCAGCGGCGGCGACAAATCGTGGATCAAGACCAGTGCGTCAATTCCCGGTACCATGACCGGCGGCGGCGTCTACGATCAACAGGGGCTGCTGATCGGTATCCCGACGACTTCGCCGGTGATTGGGCTGTCGCCGGATGCCCGCTGCATCACGCTGCAGGACACCAACGGCGACGGCGCGATGAATACCAGCGACGTCTGCATCCCGGTCGGCGGTTCGATCAATACGCTGCGTCCTTCGACTTATGCCCGTCCGCTGCTGCGCGCCGCCTCACTCGACTTGCGGCTCAACAATGTCAGCCAGACCAGTGGACAATCGTTTCTCAGCGGCACACCGACGTTCAGCCGCTTGTTCTTCTCGTCGTCCGTCAACGAAGCCGAGATGCCCGCCAGCGTCGTGACCAACCTACCCACCGGCACCGACAGCGTTTATCTGTTCTTCAACTACGCCGACATGACGCCGGAAACGGTCTACGAACTCCGCGTCACCGTCAACGGCGTATCCAACCCCGCTTTCAGCCTCTCGCCGGTGCGCTGGAGCGGCGGACGGAACGGCGTTTGGTATATCGGCAGTGTGGGACAGCCATGGCCCAATGGCATCTACGACTTCGCCTTGTTCATCGACGGCATCGCTGCCGATAACAAGCGGCTTGTCATTGGACCGATGGCTCAAGACACGCCCGCTTTTAGCGATCTCATCTTTGGTCTGGAAGATGCGCAAGGAGACGTGCTCGGTAATGGCTTCGTCCTGCCGACCGGCAGCGTCGCCAGCGCGCGCTTCGTCTATCGCAATATGGTGGATGGCACGCCGTGGGCGGCAGTCTGGTACTATGAGGGGGACATCGTCTACCGTGATGATCAGACGTGGGACAGTGGCGCAACCGGCACGAAGACGATCCGCGTACAGGACCAGAATGGGCTGCTGCCGGGAAATTACCGCCTTGAACTGTACTTGCAAACCGAAGGGGCGATGCGCCTCGCCGCCACCTCGGATTTCACACTGGCGGGGGCGCAGCAAGGCGCATTAGCCCGCATTTTCTCGAATCTGCACTTCACGACCGCAGATACCGACGCCGCAGCTCTCGACACGGCGCCGATCAGTACGTTTTCTGCCAGCACCGATACCATCTACGCCCTGTTCGACTGGGAGCAGATCGCGCCGGGGACACTCTGGACGATGCGCTGGTCGGTCGACGACGAAGTCTTCTACGAGCAGACGCAGCCGTGGAATGCGGCTGAAAGCGGGCAGAATTTCTTAGTCCGCTTGACCAGCCCCGGTGGTGTTCCCGACGGAACCTACAAGCTCGACCTGCTGATCGGGCAGCTCCCCTTTGGCTCAACGACCGCGCGTATCGGTATTGGGCAGCTTCCGATTGATCGCTTTTCTCAAGCGAGTGGTACGCAGATGCGCGGACAGGTGCTCGATGGTCAAACGCGCGTCGGCATCCCCGGCGTGACCGTCGTCTTGATCAACGAAAATTTCTCCGTCTCCGAGTTCACCGACCAGTGGAATCAGGATCAGGTCTACTCGCTGGCGATCACCGACAGCGGCGGCAATTTCCAAATCGACCGGCTGCTTCAGCCGAACGTCCCGTACAGCGTTTTCGTCGTCGCCGAGGGCTATCTGCCGATTTCCGCCGACGGCGTTGAAGTCAAGCCGGATCAGCAGTCGGTTGACGTGCCGATTTATCTGACTAAGGGATAGTAACGAGCAACGAGTGATGAGCAATGAGTAAAATGATAAATACAAACGGATTAGTTTTTCACTCGGTACCCGGTACTCAGTCCTCGGTACTTCATTGTGGCTGAGAAGCAGCGACTTGATCTGCTGATGCTGGAGCGCGACCTCGCGCCCAGCCGCGAGAAAGCCCGCGCCATGATCATGGCGGGCGAAGTGACGGTCGGCGGCAAGATGATCGACAAGGCGGGAACGCGCGTACTGATCGACTCCGAGATCGCCGTTAAGTCGAAGCCGCGCTTCGTCAGTCGCGGCGGCGATAAGCTGGCGGGCGCGCTCGCCGCCTTCCCCATCGACGTGACCGGGCGCATCTGCGCCGACGTCGGCGCGAGCACGGGCGGTTTCACCGACTGCCTGCTCCAAAACGGCGCGGCGAAAGGTCTACGCGATTGACGTCGGCTATGGGCAAATCGCTTACACGCTGCGCACCGATCCGCGCGTCGTGGTCATGGAGCGCACCAACGTCCGCTACGTCGAGTCGCTGCCGGAGCCGATCAGCCTCGCCGTGATGGACGCCTCGTTCATCTCGCTGAAACTGCTGCTCCCGGCGGTCAAAGGCTGGCTGACGCCGCCAGCCGACGTGATCCCGCTGATCAAGCCGCAGTTCGAAGCCGGACAGCAGGACGTCGGCAAAGGCGGCGTCGTCCGTGATCACGACGTTCACGCTCGCGTGCTCGAAGAAGTGCTGACCTTCGCGCAGAGCGAAGGCTTCGCCGTGCGCGGGCTGATCCAGTCGCCGCTCAAGGGTCCCGCCGGAAATATCGAGTTTCTGGCGTGGCTCGCGTGGAGCAGTGAAGCGGAATCGCAGCCGATTGAAGCGCTGATCAAGAGCGCCATGTAGAGAAAAAATGATGCAGACGACGCAATACAGTTTTCCGGACTGGTTCAAAACCAATTGGTCGAGAGCGGGGCTACCGCTAGGCATCGTCCTGCTGTTGCTCGCGCCGCTGCTGATCAGCGTGATGAGCCTCGCGGTGTTCCTGACATTTCTGATGCTGCCGATCTACATGATCCATCAATACGAGGAACATGCACACGGTCGCTTCAAGGATTTCGTGAATATGTTGCTCGCACACGGGCAGGAGAAGATCACCGACACACCGATCTTCTGGGTGAACATGATCGGCGTCTGGATGCTCGACCTGATAGCGCTCTACGGAGCTTACTACATCGGCGCGGCGTTCGGATTGATCGCTGCTTACGCGGCGGTGGTCAACGGCTTGCTGCACGTCTTGATGGCGATTCGACTGCGCCGCTACAACCCCGGCTTGTGGACGAGCATCCTGCTGCTGATCCCGATCGGCAGCTACTCGATCTACGCGATCAGCCAAATTTCAGATGCCGCACTTGTCGATCACGCAATCGGCTTGGGAGTCGCGATCATTCTCCACGTTATCACCATCATCTATCTGCTGCGCTACGCGAATTCCGAATAGGCTCTCAAGAGGTCGTCTGCTATACTTCAGGCACTTTATACAGAGACGGAAATCGAATGAAGCGCGACCACATTCGCAATTTTTGCATTATCGCTCACATCGATCACGGCAAGAGCACGCTCGCCGACCGGATGCTGCAATTCACGCACACGGTCGCCGACCGCGACATGCAGGATCAACTGCTCGACAGCATGGACCTAGAGCGCGAGCGCGGCGTCACCATCAAAGCGTCGGCGGTGCGGATGGACTATGTCGCCAACGACGGTAACGACTACGAAATCAACCTGATCGACACCCCCGGGCACGTCGACTTCTCGTATGAAGTCAGCCGCGCGCTGCAAGCCTGCGAGGGTGCGGTCCTCGTGGTCGATGCGTCGCAGGGCATCGAGGCGCAAACGCTGGCGAACGTCTATCTGGCGCTGGAGCAAGACCTCGAAATCATCCCAGTGATCAACAAGATCGACCTGCCCGCCGCCCGTCCGGATGAAGTCGCGCAGGAAGTCGAGAATCTGCTCGGCGTTCCGGCGGAGGATATCCTGCGGATTTCCGCCAAGCAGGGTCTCGGCGTGCAGGACGTGCTCGAAGCGGTCGTCCAGCGAGTGCCGCCGCCGCGCGGCGACATGGATGCGCCGCTGAGCGCGCTGGTCTTCGACTCGCATTACGACTCGTACAAGGGCGTCGTCGCCTACGTCCGCGTGATTAATGGCACGTTCACGAAAAATACCATGCTCAAGCTGATGACGACCGACGCTAAATTCGAGCCGGTCGAGATCGGCGTCTTCAGTCCGGCGATGACCGTCGTCGACTCGCTGAGCGTCGGCGAGGTCGGCTACGTGGCGACCGGCTTCAAGTCGGTGCGCGAGTGCCGCGTCGGTGACACCATCACGCTGGCGGTCAACGGCGCTGCCGAACGCCTGCCCGGTTACAAGCAGGTCAAGTCGATGGTCTTCGCGGGCATGTATCCGGTCGATAACGACGATTACGGCGAACTCCGCGACGCGCTCGAAAAGCTGCAACTCAACGATGCCTCGCTGGTCTACGAGCCGGAGACGTCACAGGCGCTCAATTTCGGCTTCCGTGTCGGTTTCCTCGGCTTGTTCCACATGGACATCGTGCAGGAGCGCATCGAGCGCGAATACGAACTCGACATCCTCGTGACCGCGCCGAGCGTAGAGTATCAGGTTGAGCTGCGCAGCGGCGAAGTGATCGAGATCGACAGCCCCGCCGAACTGCCCGATCCCAGCATCATCGAGGAAATCCGCGAGCCGTGGATGAAGATCCAGATTTACACGCCGGATGACTTCATCGGTCCGTTGATGGAGTTGGTGACCAAGAAACACGGCGAATACGTCACGATGGAGTACCTCGACACCAAGCGCGTCGTCATTCACTACCGGCTGCCCCTGTCGGAACTGATCGTCGATTTCTACGACCGGCTCAAGAGCGTGACCAAAGGTTATGCCAGCCTCGATTATCCGTATTTTCACCTTGTTTTCGGATTTTCACAGGTTATTCTGGCACGGAATAGTTGCGATCTGCGATCATTGTCTATCGAAAATGCGTCCCATATTAAGAACTAGCGGAGCTTATACTCGTCAACCTGAGATTGAACCCTTGTCCATGTTAGGCATCGTTGAAATCAGCCATTCAGGCGCCGATGTCGCCACATGGTATCACGACAGCGCAGCCTCAAGGCAATGCAGAAAGACATTGTACAAGTCTGGAAGGCGGACGGAGGGAAGTTACTAGACGAGTTTAGCCAAAGTGATGGTGCATCCAGTTTTTATTCAGCCCCGGCGAACGATTATTGGTTGTCGGAGGGTTCAATTCAATATCCCTCTTGGATATCACAGCTGGATTGGAAGTCCATCACTGGGATAATTATCCCGGTGACTTGAACAGCAGCAACTTCAGTTCTGATGGTAGGCTGCTGGCATTAGCTAATTTGCGAACTGGCGATGTTACTATTTGGAATTTCGAGACAAACTCAGAAATTGCCCACATCCAAGTACCTTACGTTAACAGAGTTGCCTTTGCTCCAAACAATCGCCAAGTTGCCCTAAGTAGTTCGCATGGGGACATTGCACTGTGGGATGCAGATGGCAATGTATTGAATAATCCGGTCATTGTATACCAAGACACATTCATAGGTAATCTAGCCTTCAATTCCGCCGGAGATGCTTTGGTGTTTTCCGAGTATTCAGATGATTCAGCAGTAAAAATCCTCAATCTGAATTCTCACGGTTTGGGAGTATTGGGCAATGACGCGGCAGCGAATTGTTTCTGCTGCGCCGTGCCTTTAGCGATGTCGTTGCTGTTTCCGAAGACGGTGTATCTCGATTGCGAGACGTCAATTCAGGCGTAGCACTTGCAGAACTACAAGACCAAAACTTAATGGCAATCAACTCAGATGAAACAATCTACGCCGCTTGGAGCTTTGATTTTGATACCGAAGTGGCAGCATTGGAACTGAGAAGTGTGCAAGACGGAAATCTCTTGACTGAATTATCTCGCTCGTCATTTTGATTGAACGACAAATGATGTGAGTCTGATTACGTTTAGCCCAGACAATCGCTACTTGGTTACGGGCAATTCAGCAAGGAATTGTTACATTTTGGGGCGTCCCATCATCCAACGATTGCGGTTGCTGTCTGCTACTTGCCTATAGAAACTCCGGCAGGTAGAAGCTGAGCCAGTGGAGCGGCGCGCCGCTGGTGGACGTGACGACGGCGGGTTCGGCGTCCGGCGTGGCGAGGATCACGTCGTACTGCCCGACGTTGTAGGTGTCGCCGCCCTGCTCGACCTGCCCCACGCCGTCGGTGACGTACAGGAACAGGCTCTCGCCGAAACGCGGCGCTTCAAGGGTCGTCGTGCCGTTGGCGTTGAGCGTCGCAGCCGTCAGGCGCGCGGCGACGTGCTGATCCATCGGCGAACCATCCCCGATCAAGCTGAAAACTGAGGCATCGCCCACCTGCCGCACCGGAAGCTGTTCGCGCTCAAGCTGCTGGTAGTGCGGCTGGAGTCCCTGCGCGCTGCGGTCGGCGATGAACCAAATCTGGATCACGCGCACCGGGTCGTCGGTGACGTTGAGTTCCTGATGCTCGATGTAGTCACCGGCGAACATGCGCTGAAACTCGCCCGCGTGGATGATCCCCTTGCCGCCGGTCGAATCCTCGTGATAGAGGTCGCCTTCCAGCACCCACGTATAGATTTCGAGCGCGCGGTGCGGATGCCACGTGAAGCCGTTGTGCGGCGCGATGCGCGTCATGTGCGCGGTCAGCATCCCGCTCAAGCGCTGGAGCGGACTCCAACCACCGACGGCGAAATGCGAGTGCAGCCAGTGGATCGGATGGATGGTCGGGAATTCGGCGGCAGCGAAGTGCTGGAAATCGCGACTGCCGGCGAATCCGGGTGCGATCTGTGACTGCATCAATTGGAAGGTTTGCACAATGAAACCTCGCGTTTTGCTCGTTTTAACCGGACTATAGTCCTCTTATTGTAGTCAAAATCATCAGGCGAGGCAATTGGCAAATCATTTGGGCACCGCCGCGATCCATTCCAAGGTCGCCTGCACGTGATTCGCCGGAATACGAGCATCAGCGCTCAACTGGCGCACGACGTCCTCCAGCCGCAGCAGCGGGACGATTTGCACGCCTTCAATCGGTGCTTCAGCGCGGACTTCAAGCACGGTCAGCAGCGTATTGACTTCCAGCCCCACCCGCCGCGCCTTGCTCACCAGCGGGCGGAGATCGCGCCCTGCCCCGACCGTGTTCGTAATCAGCAGCGCCGGATGCCCACCATCGTAAGCGCCAACGAAATCGGCTGAAGCAGGTTCAGCCGTCCCCCGACTGTAGACTAACGGCACGCCGCTGGCGAGGCTCAAAGCGGTCGCCAACGGCAGAGCATCGACCACGCTCAACAACCGGTCATAGCGCGCCAGATCTAAACTGGCGACGGCAGCTTCGGCAAGTCGGGCAAGGATGTCAGGGAACGAAGCGATCATCGCTAGCTGCACGGCGACCGGCTGCGTCGCGTCGCCGTGCTCAAACCAGCCAAATTGGATCAGCCCGGCGTCGAACAGCAGCCGCGCCAGCGCTGGATCAGCGGGATTCACGGTCGAGCCTGAGCATCCGCCACGCCATCGACATGCCCCACGTGCCCATCCACTGACGCGCCGTATCGGTGCCGCCGCCGAAGCCGTAAGCGCGCGAGCGCAGTTTTCCATTGACGAACACGGCGACGGCGCTCCCCTCGTCGGTATCGGCGTGATCTTCGAGCGCATCCGCCCGGCTGACGACGACCAGCGCGATTTGAACGCCATGCTGCGCGGCGAAAGCTTCAGCCGCACGCTCGGCGAGTTGGCGCAGCGGCAGCGGATCAGCAATTTTGAGGGCTTCGGACAGCTGCTCGGGCGCAGGCAGCGTCTCGACCGCCGCCAGCACGTCTTCGCCAAACGCCGCCCTGATCGGTTCGCTTAGGATCGGTGCCATGCCGATCTCACCGACGACCAGCGTCTCACCCGCTTCGCGCAAGGTCGCGATCAAAGCGCCTTCGATGCTGTCGGTGTCAACGCCGAAGATATATGGCTCAATCCGCTGGCGTAAATCATCCTCGACGGCAGCGATCAGCGCATCCGCTTCGCCGGTGCTGTCGGCTTTGGCGGTGATACGGACGTCGATTTGACCACTGTGCGCCGCCAGCCCGACGGTTGGATTACTGGCTTCGAGCAGCTTGGTGCCGATCAGTTCATCAAGGGCGCTTTCGCCGATTCCGGCGGCTTTGAGGATTTTCGCCTTGATGATCGCGCCACTGATGCCGTAACGGTCGCGCAAATATGGGACGACTTTTTCGGTCAGCAGGAATTTCATCTCGCGCGGGACACCGGGCAAGCTGATCACGACCTGATCGCCGTATTCGACGGCGAAACTGGGCGCGGTCCCGACCGGATTAGTGATGATGACGGCATTATCGGGGACGAAGGCTTGACGACGGTTGTTTTCGGTCATCTGAGCGCGAAATCCGGCGAACCGCTCGGCGATCTGGTCAAGCAGGTCTTGGTGGAAAGTCAGCCCGCGATCGGTCGCCGCGGCGACCGATTGGCGCGTCATATCGTCGATCGTCGGTCCCAAGCCGCCGCAGGTGATCACAATCTGGGCGCGACCGAGCGCGATCTTGATCGCATCGGCGATTCGCTTCTCGTTATCGCCGACCGAAGTCATGAAGAACAGGTTGATCCCCAAGTCGCGCAAGGTTCGTGCAATAAAGACAGAATTGGTGTCCGTTAACTCCCCAAGTAGAATTTCAGTACCGATGGCAATGACTTCAGCATTTAGTTCATGATTTACGGTGATTCTCTCTCGAACGTAATTGAACACGAAATGTTGCAAAACGCCCAATCGCAACTATAATCTTCCACAAGAAGTGGAAATTGCAGGAACGCAAGTTCTTTGTGCATATTGAACAAATCCTGCATTGGAGCCTACTTTTAGTCCGCTATATTGTCATACGGAGGAAAACTCGTGGCAAGTGTGACCTTCAGGCATGTTTACAAGCGTTTTGGCACGACAACTGCAGTAAGCGATTTAAATATTGAAGTTCAGGATAAAGAGTTTTTGGTATTCGTTGGACCTTCTGGTTGTGGCAAGTCCACCAGCCTGCGTATGTTGGCAGGCTTAGAAGAGATTAGCGACGGCGAGATTTTGATCGGCGACCGCGTTGTCAACAACGTCGCACCGAAGGACCGTGACGTGGCGATGGTGTTCCAGAGCTATGCGCTCTACCCGCACATGACGGTTTACGACAATATGGCATTTGGTTTGCGCTTGCGCAAGACACCGAAGCAGATCATCGATCAGCGCGTCCGTGAAGCGGCAAAGAGCCTCGGTATCGAGCAACTGCTCGACCGCCGCCCCCGCCAGCTTTCGGGTGGTCAACGCCAGCGTGTGGCGGTCGGTCGTGCCGTCGTCCGCGAGCCGCAGGTCTTCTTGCTGGACGAGCCGCTGTCGAACCTCGACGCGAAACTCCGTGTTGAAGCGCGTTCGTTCATCAGCAAGCTGCATCAACGCCTCGGTACCACATTCATCTACGTGACGCACGACCAAGTCGAAGCGATGACGATGGGTACCCGCATCTGCGTGTTGAGCGCTGGTGAGCTTCAGCAAATCGACTCGCCCTATAACCTGTATCACAACCCGCGCAACCTGTTCGTGGCGGGTTTCATCGGCAGCCCGGCGATGAACTTCTTCGATGCGACCCTCAAGCAAGGTGACAGCAGCCTCGTCATCGAGACCGCCAGCTTCCAGATTCAGGTTCCGGCGTCGCGGGCTGAGCCGTATAAGGGTTCGGTGGGCAAGCGCGTCATCCTCGGTGTGCGTCCTGAAGACATCCACGACGTGAACTTCCAGCCCGCGGGTATCACCCCGGCGCTGATTGAAGCCAACGTCGACGTCGTCGAGCAAATGGGTAACGAAATCAACCTCTATCTCGAAGATGGTGGCAAGACTTTCATCGCCCGTACTGACCCGCGTACTCGTGCCACTGTTGGCAGCCGCATCACGATGGCGTTCAATGTCGACAACCTGCACATGTTCGACGCAGATACGAACCTGTCCCTCGCCTACGACTACAAGCTCCAGCAGCCAGAGACGTCCTCGGTCTAGAGCGACTCAGTAGTATTAAGTCCAAAGCCGTCCATTTAGGACGGCTTTTTAATTGCTTCCTAACCGGATGCGATTATAATGCGCGGACGATAGACGACAATTCAGGGGGCGAAGTGAAACTAACGGCTTACACCGACACAAGCGGCTTTGACGAGTTACGATCGGAATGGAATGATTTGCTGCATCGCAGCACGTCCGACACGATCTTCTGTACGTGGGAATGGCAGTCGACATGGTGGCACGCTTATGATGGTGGACAGCTTTGGATCGTTGCTTGCCGCGACGACGACGATCAACTGGTGGGAATCGGTTCGTGGTTCATCCAGAGTAAAGACGGCGAGCGCGTGGTGCGGACGGTTGGCTGTGTTGACGTGACGGATTACGTCGATCTGATCGTTGATCCCGCGCATGTCAACGAGGTGCATGCCGCCTTCGCCGCATTTCTCGCCGAGCACGCCGATGCTTATGACCGCATCAACTACTGCAACATCCCGGAAGCCTCACCATCGCTGTCAGGTTTCCACGCGGCGCTGGCGGCGCAGGGTTTCAACGTCGAAAACGTGTTGCAGGAAGTTTGCCCGGTCATTGTCCTGCCGGAGAGTTGGGATGAGTATCTCGACCGTTTGGACAAGAAACAGCGCCACGAGATTCGCCGCAAGCTGCGCCGCGCCGAAAGCGAAGCGGTGATCGACTGGTACGTCGTCGACGAAAAATGTGACATCGACGCTGAAGTGGAGAAGTTTCTCGGCTTGATGCGCGCCAGTCACCCGGAAAAGTCGGGCTTCCTCGACGATCCGCAGAATTTCGCCTTCATGCAGAGCGTCATACCGGTGCTGTATGCCAATGGCTGGCTGAAGATGACCTTCTTGGTGGTCAACGGGACACCCGCCGCGACCTACTGTGATTTCGACTACAACAATCACATTTTGGTCTACAATTCCGGCTTGCTGCCACAGGAGCACGCGAATTTAAGTCCGGGCATTGTCCTGCTGTCCTACGACATCCGCGACGCCATCGAGCACAAGCGCGCCGTATTCGATTTCCTACGCGGTAACGAAACCTATAAGTATCGCATGGGTGCGGAAGATACGAAGGTCTTTGAACTCAGAGCACGTCGCTAGCGCATCACCACACCGCGATGCAGCTAAAACAAACGGGGCGCAGTTGCGCCCCGTTTGTGCTGTTTAACTAGGTTATCCCTTAGCCACCGTAGGCGTTAGGAATGTCGGCGACGGTCACGCTCACGTAGGGTTCTTTCTCCTGCACCGCGAGCGCTTCGTCTTCCGAAAGAATGGTTTGCCCCTTGTAGTAGAGCACGTCGTTGAAGCCATCATAGCGATAGCGACGGCTCACCCACCCGTAGCGGCTGTGCTCAAAAACGACGTTGAACTGCACTGCCTCGTCATCCTCGATGATCTTCTGATTCACCAACCACACGGGCGCATATTGCTCAAGGTGAGGCTTGGCTTTCGCGTCGCGCTTTTGCAGCAGAACCTTGTCGTTGCTCATCCCTATTCATCCTCGTTCGGTGACTTCTCACTCCGTATTGTAACGACGATTTACGCCGTTGGGCAAGCGTTCTATTTGACCGATTGGAGCGCTTCGTCGGCGTGCTCCGGCTTTGCCCTGCCGGGTTCGAGAATGATGCGCACGGATCGATCGTAGGTCAGGTAATTCCAGACCCAATTGACCAACACGTTCAGCCGATTGCGGAAGCCCATCAACGAGACGAGGTGTAAGCCGAGCCACGCAATCCACGCCAGATAACCGGTAAGCTGAACCCGGTTGAAAATCCACGCGACCGCGCGGCGACGACCAATCGTCGCCATAATGCCGCGATCGCTGTAGTGGAAGGTCTGCGGCTGCTCACCGGCAAGGCGACGCAGCATGTTTTTCGCCGCCAGAATGCCCTGCTGCTTGGCGACCGGGATCAGCATCGGATAGGGTTTGCCGTCCGGCGCTTCCAGATATGCCATATCGCCGACGACGTAGACATTTTCGTCGCCTTCGACCACCAGCGTCGGCGTGATTGGCACGCGCCCGCCCTTCTTGAGTGGCAGATCCAGCAGTTGAGCGAGCGGCGACGCCTGTACACCGGCTGACCAAATCAAGGTATAGGTGGGGATCAACTCGCCTTTCGCCAACTGGATGTGATCGGGTGCCGTTTCGGCGACGGCGTCGCCGAGAATTACCTCGACGCCGAGCGACTTAAGCTGTTCCAACGCCTTTTCGCGCAGCCGTTCGGGATACGCCGCCAGCAGATGATCGGCGGCTTCAACCAACACAATTCGCGGTGAGAGCGCGGCGTATTCCTTGCGCAGCACGTGTTGGTACAGCTCGCGGATCGCGCCGATCGTCTCCAAGCCGGTCGCGCCGCCGCCAACGACGACGATCGTGGTCAAAGCGCTGCGATGAGCATCGTCATCCGTCCATGCCGCCCGCTCGAACAGACGCAGAATGTGATTCCGCAGCACGACGGCATCGTCGAGTGATTTGAGTTCAAAGGCGTACGCGCCCGTCTCCGGCTTGCCGAAGTAACTGGTAACACTGCCGCCGGCAACGAGCAGATAGTCGTAGTGCTCGCTCCGTGACGCGCCGTTGGTACGGATGGTGATCGCCTTCGCTTCTCGATCGATCGCCGTCACCTCACCCATCAGAAAGTTGATATTCGTGTCGCTGCGGAAAATACCCCGCACCGGGTAAGCGATCTCCTCGGCTTCCAAACCAGCGGTTGCCACTTGATACAACAGTGGCGTGAAGGTATGGAAGTTATTTCGGTCGACAAGCAGGACATCGACTGGTTTGTTTTTCAGCGTTTGGGCTGCATACAAACCCCCGAATCCCGCACCGACGATGATGACGCGCGGTCTTTCATTCATCGTGCCCCCCGACTTCAACTATATTCGTCTATCGGTATATATCAATTATAGCACTTTGTGAAAAAATACACAATACGGGTTTTCACTTAGTTTGGCAATCCATCCAGATTGCGGTGATTCGACCGTCACGCGCTATAATCGACGACGATTCCAGCGACAAGGGGGCGCATGACAACAACGTTTTCGCACGAGCAGTATCTGTCGCCATTTACGTGGCGATACGGTTCTCCGCAAATGCGCGTGATTTGGGGGGAAGTCAACAAGCGGCGCGTTTGGCGGCGCATCTGGGTCGAATTAGCGCGAGCGGAGCAGACTGCCGGGCTGGTGACGATCGAACAAGTCGCCGACCTTGAGGCGCACGTCGCCGACATCGACATCGAGCGAGCCGACCAAATCGAGGCGCAAATTCACCACGATTTGATGGCGGAAGTCCGTACCTTCGCCGAGCAGTGTCCCGTCGGTGGTGGCGTGATCCACTTGGGAGCAACCAGTGCCGACGTCGAGGACAATGCCGACGTCATCCGTTTGCGTGATAGTCTCGACTTGATCATTGTAACGCTGCGCGATTTGCTCTGCCATTTCGGGCGCAGGATTGAACAGCTTGCAGACACGCCGACGATGGCATTCACGCACATTCAGCCCGCCGAGCCAACCACTATGGGCTACCGGCTGGCGCTCTACGCGCAAGATTTGCTCGACGATTACACCACGCTCCAAACAGCGCGCGCGAATCTGCGGGGCAAAGGACTGAAAGGCGCGGTTGGCACCGGCGCTTCCTACGGTGAGCTGCTCACCGGTACAGGCGTGACGCCGGTAGACCTTGAAGCGAGCGTCATGTCTGCGCTCGACCTGCCCACCTACCCCATCACCGGGCAGACCTATCCGCGCAAGCAGGATTGGCAGGTGCTCAGCGCGCTTTCCGGGCTAGCGAGCAGCTTGTACAAGTTCGCCTTCGATTTGCGCCTGCTGCAATCCCCCGTAATCGGCGAATGGGGCGAGCCGTTTGGCAAGCATCAAGTCGGCTCATCGGCGATGCCGTTCAAGCGCAACCCGATCAACGCCGAGAAGATCGATAGCCTCGGTCGCTTAGTCGTCGCCATGGAGCGAGTCGCGTGGGACAACGCCAGCCATTCGCTGTTGGAGCGCACGCTCGACAATTCTGCCAACCGCCGCGAGAGCCTGCCGGTGGCGTTCCTCGCCGCCGACGAGATGCTGCGGGTCACGACCGGGATCGTCAGCGATTTACGGATCGATAGGCTGGCTGCGTCCCACAACTTCGCCCGTTTCGGCGTTTTCTCGGCGGTCGAGCGGGTGTTGATGGCGTCGGTCAAAGCGGGCGCGGATCGCCAAGTCATGCACGAGCACTTGCGCGCGCACAGCCTTGCGGCGTGGGCGGCGCTGGCTGACGATCAACCCAATCCGCTGGTCGAGGCGTTGGCAAACAGCGATCTGCTCGCGGCGTACCTCACGCCGGAGCAAATCCGAAACTTGCTCGATGCTTCCGCCTACGTCGGCGATGCACCCGCGCGGGCGCGCCAATTTGCTGCTCAATTGATTGAACTCACAACAGACTGAAAGGGATAGATCGCAATGCCTCGTGCGTTACTAAGTGTGTACGATAAAACCGGCTTGGTCGATTTCGCGCAAAAGCTCGTCAGTTTGGGTTGGGATCTCGTCGCCAGCGGCGGGACGCAGAAAGCGCTGGTCGACGCTGGGCTGACCGTGACGAGCGTCGAGCAAGTTACCAAATCGCCGGAAATGCTCGGTGGACGGGTCAAGACGCTTCACCCGGCGATTCACGCCGGTATTCTCGCCCGCGACCGCGCCGAAGACCTCGAAGCGCTCAAGGAAAATGGCTTCGCGCCGATCAACATGGTCGTCTGCAATCTCTACCCCTTTCAAGAGACGGTCGCTAAAGCGGGTGTGACGCTTCAGGATGCGATTGAAGAAATCGACATCGGTGGCGTGACCCTGCTGCGCGCGGCGGCAAAGAACTTCCTGCGCGTCATCCCGATCTGCGATCCGACGGACTACGAGCGGATCGCGGCGGCGCTCCAAGACGGCGGCGAGGTCGATCTGGCGCTGCGGCGGGCGCTGGCGGTCAAGGTCTTCGCCCTCACCCGCGACTACGACACCGCGATTCACGCCTATCTCGCTGAAGACATTGCCCCGGCGCTGCTCGATCACGATCTGCCGGAGCATCTGTCGCTGGGGATGCAGAAGGTCGAATCGCTGCGCTACGGCGAGAATCCCCATCAAGTCGCCGCCTATTACAGCCGTAAAGCGACGACTGGACCGCTAGGCGGAACGGTACACGGCGGCAAAAAGCTCTCCTATAACAACATCCTCGACCTCGACGCCGCGTGGCGAGCGGTCAGCAGCTTCAAAGACCCGACCGTCGTCGTGGTCAAGCACCTGACGCCGACCGGCGTCGCCACCGCTGCGAGCATCGCCGAAGCCTTCCCGGCTGCGCTGGCATCCGACCCGATCTCGGCTTACGGCGGCGTGATCGCCGTGAACCAGACGGTGACGCCGGAATTCGTAACCGCCCTTGGTTCGCTGTTCGTTGAAGCGATTGCCGCACCGAATTTCACCGACGAGGCGACGGAAATCCTCAACACCAAGCGCAAGAACTGCCGTCTGCTGCAAATTCCGGCGCCGTTTGACGGCATGGACGTCGAGGTACGCAGCGTGCACCGCGGGCTGCTGGTTCAGCAGGCAGACATGGGCGATCCGGAAGGCACGCAGTACAAAACCGTCACCCAACGCGCACCGACGCAGGACGAGATCGAGGCGCTGCAGTTCGCGTGGAAAGCCATCGCGCACGTGAAATCGAACGCGATTGTGCTCGGCATCAAGAACGCGACGGTCGGCGTCGGCGGCGGGCTGCCGAGCCGCGTCGATGCGGCAAAGCTGGCGATTGAGAAAGCGGGCGAGCGCTCACAGGGCGCAGTGATGGCGTCCGACGCCTTCTTCCCCTTCCCCGATAGCATCGAAGTTGCAGCGGCGGCGGGCGTGACCGCCATTATCCAGCCGGGCGGCTCGATCCGCGACGCGCAAGTGATCGAGGCAGCGGACAAAGCGGGCATGGCGATGGTCTTCACGGGCACGCGGCACTTCCGGCACTAGAAAAAAGAAGGACTGAGGGATCAGGACTGAGAAAAAGCAAGCCGCAGCCGATATTTGCGCTCGCGCAGAATCGGTTTTTACTCAGTCCTCGAACCTCAGTCCTCAGTCCTAAATTCGAGGGTTTCAGTCTTGCGACGCCCCGGCAGCGCTGCTATAATGCTGGTCGATTGCCACCCTAGCTCAATGGCAGAGCATACGCTTCGTAAGCGTGAGGTTGAGGGTTCAAGTCCCTCGGGTGGCTCAGACTGCCCGCACAGGTTTATAGTGACCTTAGCGGGCATTTTTGTGAGTGGATGGAGTTATCCATGATCGAACGTTTACGCCCCGTCACGATTGCCGTCGCCGGTGGAACCGGCTCAGGGAAAACGACGATCTCCAACGCCATCCTTGAGCGGGTCGGCAGCCACCACATTGCCTTCATCCCGCACGACTCGTACTACAAAGACTTAACCGGCGTTCCCTTGATCGACCGCAAGGTGATCAACTTCGATCATCCCGACGCGCTCGATACCGCGCTGATGGCTGAACACATTCAAACGCTGCAATCCGGGCAGGCGGTTGAAATCCCGATCTACGACTTCACCATCCATCAACGACTGCCGCGAACTCAGCATATCGAGCCGCAGCCGATCATTCTGGTCGAGGGCATCCTTGTGCTGGCGGAAGCGGCGCTGCGTCCCTTATTCGACGTGAAGATTTTCGTCGACACCGACGCCGACATTCGCCTGATCCGCCGGCTCAAGCGCGACATCGCCGAGCGCGGGCGAACCGCCGACTCGGTGATCAATCAGTATTTATCGACGGTGCGCCCGATGCACATGGAATTTGTCGAGCCAAGCAAGCGCTATGCCGACGTGATCATCCCCGAAGGCGGGTTCAATACGGTCGCCATCGACATGGTTTCCGACCGCATCAGCAGCCTGCTCGTTCGGGCACAAATTCACGAACAAGGCGGGGATTGACGCTTTTTTCGGCAGCGTGCTATACTCAACTTAATTGATAATAACCTCCAAAGACGGTGATTGGGAGGAGTAAGCAGGCGCAGCGCGCCAGAGAATGCGGGTCGGCTGATAAATCAGCTTTGGCTGCAAACCCGCTCGCGTAAGACTGCTGAAGGTCGCCCATGAGTTCGCAGCATTGAGCGATAGCCGCACAAGCGGTTCGCCAGATGCCGCCGGGTACGCCCGTTAGCGCGTTCAGAGTGCTCCTTTTTCGCTGCCGCCGGCTCCGATAAGAGGGGAAACAAGGTGGTACCGCGAAAGCCCTTTCGTCCTTGTGATCGACGGGGCTTTTTGATTTGCCGTGAGGGAGCGCCATGCCATCGAAGAACAATACCAACCGCTTCTATGATGCCATTGCTGAATACTATCCGCTGTTCTTCCGCGATTGGGAGACGCAGATGGAACGCGAAGGGCTAGGTCTGCGCTCGATCTTCCGCAATCAGGGCGTGACGCGCGTGCTCGATGCGGCGTGCGGTGCCGGTGCTCAAGCGATCCCGCTGGCGCAGTTGGGCTTTGACGTCGTCGCTGCCGATCCGAGCAGCGGAATGCTGCGCAAAGCGGTCGAGGTTGCCACACAGTACAACATGCGCGAAAAGATGCACTTCGTCCGCAGCGATTTTCTCGACCTGCCCGCAGTGATCAAAGGTCCCTTCGACGCCATCGTCTGCAAGGGTAATGCCCTGCCCCACTTGGTCGACGACGCCGAGATCGAGGAGACGCTGCACATCTTCTTCGACTTTCTGCGACCGGGCGGGCTGCTGGTCATCGGGATGCGGGATTTCGGTCCCTTCATGGAGGATCGCCCGCGCTTTCTGCCGGGGCTGGTCAGCCGCTTGGAAGATGGCGACGACTTCATCACCTTCGAGATCTGGGAATGGCGTGACGGACCGCCGGTACTGGCGCGACAAAACCTGTTTATCGTAAAAGGGCGGGGACGACACTACGAGACGATCAAGCGGCGTGTCGTCTTCCGCCCACTTTCAACCGACGAAGTGAAAGTTGTCTTACTGGAAGCTGGTTTCGTGGACATAACCGACCAACCCGACCGCGCCGAGCGGGTGCTCGTGGCGCGCAAGCCGGGCTGATACGCGAGGAAAGAAGATGGAACAGCAGATGAAACAAGCACCGAAGTCGATGCCGAAAACCTTTGATTTCAAAGAGGCGGAACAGCGCATCTATGCTTGGTGGGAACAAAATGGCTGGTTCAAGCCGGAAGTGGCGGCAGATGACGCCGAATCGTTCGTGATCTCGATGCCGCCGCCGAACGTCACTGGCGTGCTGCATCTCGGTCACGCCTTGTTTGTGTCGCTCGAAGACCTGATGATCCGCTACGAGCGGATGCACGGCAAAGCGGCGTTATGGGTGCCGGGTGTCGACCACGCCGGGATTGCGACTCAGCTTCAGGTCGAAAAGCTGCTGCAAAGCGAGGGCACCAGCCGCGAAGCAGTGGGCTATGACGAATTTCTGCGTCGTACATGGGCATGGAAAGAACAGTACGGCGGCGGAATCACGCAGCAGCTCCGGCGCTTGGGCGCAAGCTGCGATTGGGATCGGCAGCGGTTCACGCTCGACGAAGGCTTGTCGAACGCCGTGCAAGAAGTGTTCGTCACCCTTTACGAGCAGGGCTTGATCTATCGCGGACCGCGCCTCGTCAACTGGAGTCCCGGCTTGCGTACCGCCGTCAGCGATCTGGAAGTCGAGCGCGAGGATGAACCCGGCAAGCTCTACTACTTCAACTATCCGTTGGAAGATGGCGGCTTCATTCCGGTGTCCACCACGCGCCCGGAGACGATCCTCGGCGATACGGCGGTCGCGGTGCATCCCGACGATGATCGCTACAAGCATCTGATCGGCAAGTTCGCGCTCGTGCCGGTGCTGAACCGGCGCATCCCGGTGATCGCCGACGAATACGTGGATCGGGAGTTCGGCACGGGCGCGTTGAAGATCACGCCCGGTCACGACTTCAACGACTACGAGATCGGGCAGCGTCATAACCTGCCGCTGATCAACATCATGAACCGCGACGCGACGCTCAACGAGAACGCCGGACCCTATGCCGGGATGGAGCGCTTCGCCGCCCGTGATAAGCTGTGGGCAGATATGGCGGCGCTCGGCATAACGGTCAAGGTCGAGGACATTGTCCATGCCGTGCCCCGCTCGCAGCGCGGCGGCGAGATCGTCGAGCCGCTGATCAGTACGCAGTGGTTCCTGAAAATTCAACCGCTGGCGGATAAGGCGCTGGCAGCGGTGCGCGACGGTCGGATCAAGATCGTGCCGGAGCGCTTCGAGAAAATCTACTTCCACTGGCTCGAAAATATCGAGGACTGGTGCATCAGCCGCCAACTGTGGTGGGGACACCGCATCCCGGTGTGGTACGGCTCGGATGGCGAAGTCTACGTCGGCAAAGAAGCGCCGCCGGAGCGCCCCAACTATACGTGGACGCCGGAGACCGACGTGCTCGATACGTGGTTCAGCAGCGGCTTGTGGCCCTTCAGCACGCTCGGCTGGCCCCAGCAGACGCCTGATTTGGCGCGCTACTATCCCACCGACGTGATGGAGACCGGCTACGACATCCTGTTCTTCTGGGTCGCGCGGATGATCATGATGAGTTTGTGGTTCACCGACGAAGTGCCCTTCCATACTGTCTACCTGCACGGAATGGTGCGTGATAAACAGGGATATAAGTTCAGCAAAGTTAAGGGCAATGTGATTGATCCGCTCGACTTGGTCGACCAGTACGGCGCTGATCCGCTGCGCTTCACGCTGCTGACCGGCGGCACGCCGGGCAACGACGTGAATCTCGACACGACGCGCGTCGAACGCAACTGGCGCTTCGTCAACAAAATCTGGCAAATGACGAACTTCGTCACCAGTAATCTTGAGGGCGATCTGGAAGCCGGTCTGCCGCCGCACGACGATCTCGACCTGCCCGCCCGCTGGATCGTCAGCCGCTTGATGAAGCTGATCGACAGCGTGACTCGCTTGTTCGAGAGCTATCAATACGGCGAAGCGGGGCGACAGATCGACGATTTCCTGTGGGGCGAGTTCGCCGACTGGTACATCGAAATCAGCAAGCACCCGCTCTATCAGGGCGATGCCGCGCAAAAAGCGAATACTCAGCGCGTGCTGGTCTACGTGATCGATCAAGCGCTGCGGCTGCTGCATCCCTTCATGCCTTTCGTCACCGAGGACTTGTGGAGCTTCATCCCGCACGACGGTGAGGCGCTGATCCTCGCCAGCTATCCCGAAGCGAACGCCGCCTACATTGACGATGCCGCTGAGACCGACTTGCTGATGCTGATCGACCTCGTGCGCGGCGTGCGTAACGTCCGTGAGGAGTACAACGTCGAACCGTCACGCAAGATCACGGCGTTGATCGCGGCGGGCAGCCACGAAGCGCTGCTCACGGCACACGATTATCTGTTTGCTCGACTCTGCAACGTGGCAACGACCAGTCTGCTCCCGGCAGACAGCGATGCCCCGCAGCGCGCAGCGCTGGTGACGGTCGGTGACGTGACGATTTATCTACCACTAGCGGATTTCGTGGACGCTCAGGCGGAATGTGACCGGCTCAACCGCGAAGCCGACAAGCTGCGCGATCAGATCGCCCGCAGCGAGGGGATGCTCGGCAACGAGCAGTTCGTTAGCCGCGCCCGTCCTGACGTGGTCGAGCGCGAGCGCGAGCGCTTAGCAACGCTCCAAGCCAGCGCCGAACAGATCGCCGCGCGGATGGCGGATTTGTGCGGATGATCGATTCTCGCAGGGGCAGGACTCGAGTCCTGCCCCTACTTCTGCTTCAGAAAGAGAACGCGACCGGCTTCCTGTGCCGCTTTGCGGACTTCAAAATCCAGATCGTTCTCGTAGAGTTCCCGGAGCGCATCCAGCGCCACCGGATCGCCCAACTCGACCAATTCGTGAATCGACTTGAGGCGCACGGCAGCACTTTTGTCCCGAAGCCGCGCGATGTGATAAGCGACAAGTTTGCGATTTAGGCTCACCGTGTATCAGCCTTTGCTAACTGCTGTTAAGATCCATTATAGCAAGACTTGCCGTATCAGGCGCGCGCTGGATTCGGGCTGGTTCACTCAGCGGGCAGCTTCGCCCTCGCGGAGCACCCGCCGCTGAGGTTATAATGGCGAGCGCGTTGGTCAAATCAAGGATTTGCCGTTGTCGCAAGGTTATAAAATCTGCCCGATTTGCGGAACCCCTTCCCATCGCAATGCTACGGTGTGCAGCACCTGTGGCACGTCGCTGGCGGACGTTCCGGTCGTCGCAGAAACGCGGAAATCCTCGAAAAATGCAGCGAACTACGATCTCCGCTATGGCGAAACTGATTTGCTCGAAGGTGGTCCGCGCCGCCGGGGCGAAGTCTATCTTTTTGGTGGACTGCTGACGCTTGCCGCGCTGATCTGCATTGGCGCGCTGGGTTTCGGCGTCTTGCGCTGGTTGATTCCGGGCGCAGTGGCGGAGCCGACACCAACCGCGCCCGCGACTGCTCCTGCCCTCCTGATCGCCACCAATACGCTGCCACCAGCGCCGGTCATGGCAACGGTCACGCTGCCGCCACCCACAGCAACGCTCACGCCCACGCCGGGACCGTGTACCCACGTCGTCAAGTCCGGCGATGACTTGATCAGCATCGCATGGGAATGCGGGCATCGCAGCTTGGACGTGCTGCCGCTGATCCTTGCGACTAACGATCTGCCCTCAGCCGATGCGCTCCAAGTGGGTCAGGAGATTATCGTACCGTGGCCCTCGCCAACCATCGACCCGAATGCGGCATCGGAGAGCAGTACCACAAGCGATACCAGTGCTATTATCAATCCGGTGGCGGCGACCGAGGGTGCTTTCTCGATCATACCGGGTTTGGAACTGGCAAGCGCGCCGACACAAGGTCCACCGACGGTGGTACCAACCCCGACGCTGCTGCCGGGGGTGATGTGGCACACCGTTCAATCTAACGAAACCGCCGCCTCGATCGCTTATGAATACAAAACCACGCTCGAATCACTCTCCCAACTCAATCCCGAAATTACTTTTTCTCAGTGTGACTTCGGCAAAGTGACGGGTGGTGATATGTGCAATGTGATCCTCTACGAGGGGCAGCAGATGCGCGTTCCGGCTCCAACTCCGACGCCGACGCTCTCGCCGACGCTTTCGGGCAGCGAGACGCCGACGCCGACCCTGACGCCGACCTTCAACGCGCCGAGCGCGATCAGCCCTGCCGACCGGGCGCTGTTCGGGCGCAGCGAGTTGATCACCTTGCGGTGGGTCGCGAGCGGGACGCTCAGCGAAGGCGATGCTTATCGCGTGAAGGTGGAGGACTTAACCGGCGGCAAGACCTATTCCGGTGATACGACCGAGCTAGCTTTTATCGTTCCAGCAGCGTGGCAGGGACAAGACGGTCAGCGTCACGACTATCGCTGGACGGTCAGCGTCGTCAATTTGGCTGACCCGGAAAACCCTTACTTCTCCACCGAACCACGCCTGTTTACGTGGGAGGGACGTTAACGTATGCGCGACAAACGACGGATTATTCTTGCGGTGATCGCCGTGCTGCTCACCGGCTGCGAGCTGTCACAGCTCCCTCAAGCGACGCCAACAGCAGAGATCGAGTCGCTGGTGACCCCTTCGCCGACGGTCGAAGTCACGCCAACGCCCAGTCCAACCCTCACGTTGCTGCCCCAGCTTGAGCAGACCAGCACGCCGACACCGGGTACACCCACCGAAACGCCAACCGATACGCCGACACCTGATCCCTACGCGACGTACATCATTCAGCCGAATGACACGATGCTGTACATTATCCAGCAAGCGCCGTTCAACTACCGCAACACCGACGTGATCGCCGAAATTCTGCGCTTGAACCCGCAAATCCCGGATCGAGACCATCTGCCCGGTCCCGGTTCGAGCATCTTGATCCCGCTGCCGACGGGGACGCCAACACCCGAAGGTTTCTCGATGACACAGACGGCTCATCCGAACCCGCCGCAACAGCAGCAATCGGGCGTGCCCGGCAATGCTGAGATCATTCAAGTGAACGTGCAGGAGGGCGAAACGATCATCGGCATCGCCCAGAAGAACGCGACCACGCTCTCGATCATGGCGACGCTCAATCCCCAGTTGGGTTTCTATAACTGCGATTTCAGCAATCCGAGCGGCGGTCCCGATTGCAACGTGCCGCTGTCGGTCGGCGAAACCGTCAACGTCCCGGCACTGACGCCGACGCCCACGCTCTCGCCCACGATCAGCGGCAGCGAGACGCCGACGCTCACCCCCACTTACAGCGCACCAATGCTTGTCTATCCGCCGCAAGATGCCATCGCGCCGCCGCGCACCTTCCAGCTTCAATGGATCAGCGTGGGTGTGCTGAAAGATCAGGAAGTCTATTTGATCGAAATTCAGGATGAGACGGCAGGAACGCAGCACATTGACATCGCTCACAGCACCTCGTACCAACTGCCGGAGGATCTCATTCCCAGCGACGGGCAGACGCACTCGATTCAGTGGCGGGTGAGCGTCGCCGCGCCCAATGCTCAGGGGCAGTATCGCTATATTGGCGCGCGTGGCGACTGGCGACGGTTCTCGTGGCAGAGCCGCTAAGCCCACAAATTCGGTAGGGCGCCCATGCAGATGCATGCGCCCTACGATTCTATAGTTCACCTAGCTTAGGGGATGCGCCCGAATTCGTGTTCGAGCTGTTCGGTGCTCATGTGGATCATGGTGGGGCGACCGTGCGGGCAGGTCAGCGGCGATTGGCAGCGCTCCAACTGGCGGATGATCCCCTGCATCTGCTCAAAGCTGAGGATTTGCCCCGCCTTGACCGCCGCTGATTTGCAAACCCGCAGCACAATCTTCTCCTCAACCGACGCCATCCCCGGCTTATTGCCCTGCTCAAGGTCGTCGACGATCCCGGCGATCACTTCGACCGGATCGTTATCCGCCAGCATCGCCGGAACGCTGCGAATCACGAAAACGTTGGGACCGAACGGTTCGAGGTCAAAGCCGAGTTCGCTCAAGAGCGGCAGCTTCTCCTCGATCAAACGCGCTTCATCCGGCGCGACCTGCACGGTCTGGGCTGCCAGCGCGTACTGAGCGATGGTATCCTGCCGCATGTACTCCGCCATGAACTGCTCGTAGAGAATGCGCTCGTGCGCAGCGTGCTGGTCGATCAAGTACAGTCCAGCCGGACCCTCGGCGATGATGTACATCGCGCCAATCTGCCCGACCACCCGCAGCAGCGGCAGCGTGCGCGGCATGGACGGCGCACCAGCGCCCTCCGGGATAGCGGTTGGATCGTCGGTCTCGCCGAGATGCTGGCGCGCGTGCTGACCGGGGCTGTCGAGCGGAAGTTCCATGTCCATTTGGCGATGGGGCTGCCAGTCGTTCTCGTCAACGGCGAAGCGCCGACTGCGCAATGATGGTGTCTGCGCCTGATCGATTACCGCGCGCCGGACCGCTCGCTGCACCGCCGAAAAGACGCTGTCCGCCGCCCGAAACCGAACCTCAGCTTTGGTCGGGTGGACGTTCACGTCAAGGTCTTCCGGCGGCATCTCGATCATCAACACCGCGATGGGATACCGTCCGGTCATCAACAGCGTGTGATAGGCTTGGGTGACGGCATAGGTCAGACTGGTATCCTGAATCCAGCGCCCGTTGACGAACAGCGTGATCCGCGAGCGATCAGCGCGATTCATGCGCGGCGCGGAGGTGAAGCCAGAGACGCGGATGTCGCCATGCGTGTCGTCGACTTCAAGCATGTTCTTGATCGTATCCAACCCCATCGCCCCGACGATCACGTCGCCGAGGCTGCCGCTGCCGTTGGTGCGAAAGACCTCGCGCCCGTCCTGTTCGAGGATTAGGCGAACGCGGGGATAAGCCATCGCATAGCGGGAGATAATCCCGGCAATATGGCGCTTTTCGGTAGTCTCTTTCTTCATGAATTTGAGGCGCGCCGGTGTGTTGAAGAACAAATTCTCGACGGTGATCACGGTGCCGCTGGGCGCACCGACCGAACGTCGCTGCTGGAGAATGCCCCCTTCCAGCCGAAGCTGCGTGCCGATCTCGTCGTCGCGGTGGCGGGTGGTCGCCGTCATGTGGCTGACGGCGGCAATGCTCGCCAGCGCCTCGCCGCGAAACCCCAGCGTGTGGATGTTGTAAAGATCGTCGGCGGACGCGAGTTTGCTGGTCGCATGGCGGGTAAATGCGAGTTCGACCTCGTCGGCGCTGATCCCGCAACCGTCATCGCTGATTTGGATGTGCTTGCGCCCGTCGCCTTCCAGCGCAACTTGAATGTAGGTCGCACCGGCATCGAGCGCGTTTTCCAGCAGTTCCTTGACGACCGACGCCGGGCGCTCGATCACTTCACCTGCCGCGATCTGCGCGACCACGTCGTCAGTAAGAATGTGGATTGGCATGGGGAATCCTCAACCAGCGAACACCTGTGCGATCTTAGCGCGTTCGCGGTGCGGTTTCAACTCTCAGGGCGAACGACGAGGTTTTCGCCTTCCAGCGGAATACTGAAGAAGAAGGTGCTGCCCTGCCCTTCGACACTTTCCACCCAAGCATCGCCACCGTGCCGCTGCGCAACGCTCTTGACGATGAATAAGCCGAGACCGCTTCCCTTGATCTTGCGGTGCTCTTTGCGGGCGATGCGGACGTGCCGTTGGAACAACAGCTTTTGATTTTCGGGGCTAATCCCTAACCCGTTGTCGTGAACACCGATCACGACGCTGTTATCCTTGACCACCACACTGACTTCGACTTTGCTGCCGTTGGGCGTGTACTTGATGGCGTTGTCGATCAGATTTGTCAAGGCGCGCTCAAGCATCACTTTGTCGGCGTTGATGATGGGCACGTCGTCGGCGACGTTGACCCGAACGGTGAGTTCCTGCTTTTCCGCCGGGAGCAGGTGATTTTCCACAATCCGGTGGGCGATCTCGTCCAAGTCGCAGTGAACGCGAGTCATGTCGTAAAACCCGGTTTCCGGGTCGAACCGCCCCGCATCTTGGATATTATCGAGCAGCGACGTGATTTGGGTGATACCCGACATCACCTTGCTAATGTGATATTTCTGGGTGTCGTTCAAGCCGTTCGAGCTGCTGAGCATCTCGCCAAAGCCGCGAATCGCCGTCATCGGCGAGCGAATGTCATGCGAGACGATGCTGATGAACTCGTGTTGGTTCCGATTCAGTTTCTTGAACCGGGTGATGTCGTGTAGGGTCAGAACCCAGCCAGTTGACTCTTCAGCGGCATCGACTGCCATTTGTACGTGGGGGACGAAGGTTTTCTCGCCGAAAACCCACTCGGTGAGCGTTCGTTCGCCCGCGACAAAGGCGAGCAAGTCGTCCGCCGGTACAACGTCAGCCAGCGCACTCCCCGCAACAGCGGCATCACCGAACAAGGTCACAGCCGCCGGATTCGCCAAGACTAACCGCTTGGCTGCATCCAATATCAGCAGCGGGTCGACCATGCTGAAAACACCGGAAAGCGCTAAGCCACGCTGCTGCTCTTCTTCCGCACGGGCAGCAGCGATAGCCAAACCGTCGACGATCGCTTCAACGAACTCAAGATCCGCATCGTCGCCAGCATACTCTTGGGGGAAAGTCAGCAGCAGGACGCCGTAGTCGTCGACCGGCGTCGCCAGCAAGTGACCATCCGTAAAGTAGCGAGGTTCCGGTTGGTTGAGCATGGCAGCGACGTCAAACTCATCCGCCTCGTTGACGCCGACCGTCACGCTCAGCGCGAGCTTGTCAGTCGTGTGAAATGCTGCGCCAATTGCATCGGTCTGTTCGAGCGCCGCTTGGAGGATCTGGTTAACACAAGGTCGAAATTGTGGCTGGGTGGCAATCACGTGAAGCACTTGGCGGAGTTGATAGTCGCAATGTTTTGTATCCACTTGCATTAACTGCTTCCTCGCAATTACCTGCTTGATCTACGATTATTATATATATCTGCATCACCAACGCGCAAACTGGGATCATCACCTCTGAACCGTGTCAACTGCCACGCGTGTAGAGCCGCCGCAGCACAACAGATCAATTGTCAACCTTACGATTGCGTCAGTCATCTCGTGATACAATCGTTTAGGGCGAGTTCTCAGTTATTTTCAGTACCGAGCGCGGCAGTAAGCTTGCTTGCGACACCTACCCTTTCATGCTAGACTTTCGCTATTAAGATTGTGAATAACAACGTCACTTTGGTGGTCAAGGAATGGCTGAAAAAATCCTTGTTGTGGACGATGACCTGGACAGCCTCAAGCTGATTGGATTAATGCTTCAGCGGAACGGCTACGAAGTGATTGCCGCCAATTCCGGCACGCAAGCGCTCGCGCGCGCCACCAATGACCACCCTGACTTAATCATCCTTGACGTGATGATGCCGGATATGAATGGCTACGAGGTGAGTCGGAATTTACGTCGCAACGCTTCGACCCAGAATATCCCGATTATCATGTTTACGGCTAAGACCCTGATCGACGATAAAGTTGCCGGGTTTGAAGCAGGTGCCGATGACTATCTGACGAAGCCAACGCATCCGGCGGAACTTGCATCGCGGGTGAAAGCGATCTTGATGCGCAGTGCGACCCAACGCCCCGCCGCGGTCACCAAAGGGACGACCATCGGTGTTATCGGGGCGAAAGGTGGCGTCGGCACGACGACACTAGCGCTCAATATTGCGGTTGCTCGGCTGCTCGCCGGAGAAAAACCAATCGTCGCTGATTTTCGGCTCGGCATGGGCACGATGGGACTGTCGATCGGTCTAGGACGTTCAACCGGTATGGCAAATGTCCTGAGCAAACCCGTCGATGAAATTCGTCCCCGTCTAATTGAAGGTGAACTTGTCACGCACCCATCGGGGCTGCGCGCGCTGCTCTCGTCAGTGCGCCCTAGCGAATCAGCTTTGGACTTCACGCCGGAACAGGCAGTTGCCGTTGTCCGGGCGCTGCGCACGATGGGGCGTCCGTTGGTCTTCGATCTCGGCGGCGGACTTACCGCTTTGACTCGCCAGCTTCAACTGGAAATGGACCAACTCGTGGTCGTAGTCGATCCGCTGTTCGTCACGCTGGCGATGGCGAAAGAGATGATTCAGGAAATCGAGAGCACCCGACCTGATGGCAACCGCATTCACATTGTCGTCGTCAACCGCGCGGCATCGAGCGCGCCACCATCATGGAACGAAGTTGAACAAATGCTTGGTCGCGAAATTCGCGCCGTGATTTCGCTGGCGTCCGAACTCGTCTCACAGGCGCTACAAGCGAATGTCCCGGCGGTGATGTATCAGCCGACCGCAATTGCTTCCAGTCAAATGATTAAACTCGCTGAAGACCTCCACAACCGCAGCCGCGTCCCGGCAAGCGGTGAAGTGTCGTCTTTGTGACGCGCCGCGATGATCCTCAGACTTAAAATCTCGTGACTGCCCTTGATTCCCAACACCCAAGTGAAGATCAAGCGCGCTTCAACCAACTGCTAGCGCGCTACGAGCGCATTATCGAAGTTGGTCGGCAGTTGAATTCAACGCGCAGCCATATGGATCTGCTGCATCAGATCATCGCTGCCGCGATGGAGTTAATTGACACTGAAGCGGCTTCCATCCTTCTGATTGACTCGTCAACCGGTGAACTTCGGTTCGAGTTGGCAGCTAATATGGATCAGAAGATGTCGAACATTGTCGTGCCGATGGAAGGCAGTATTGCCGGCTGGGTCGCATCGCACGGCGAGCCACGCATTATCGAGGACGTGACGCAGGTGCCAAGTTACTCGCGCAACGTCGACGACATTCTCGAATTCCATACTTCGAACGTGCTCGCCGTACCGCTGCGCACGCATAAGAAGGTGATTGGTACGCTGGAAGCAGTCAACAAGCGAGATCAGGCACATTTCAACAGCGAGGACGTCAAGGTACTGATGACGCTGGCAGGACAGGCAGCAATCGCCATCGAGAACGCGCGGCTGTTCCAACAGAGCGATTTCATGGCTGAGATGGTCCACGAACTGCGCACGCCCCTCGCCTCGCTGCGTACCAGCGCCGTACTCCTGCAGCGCGGGGAGTTAAACGAAGATCAGCGCGAAATTCTGTCGATCATGCAGAACGAGACCGAGCGGCTGATCACGATGACCAGCGACTTTCTCGATCTCGCGCGGCTCGAATCAGGGCGGATGCACCTCGATCACGACCGCTTTGCGATTGAAACGCTGATTGATGAATGTATCCACGTAGTGGAGCCACAGGCGCAGGATCGCGGCGTGACCATTACGTCGACACTTGAAGCCTTACCCGCCGATGGCGACCGCGGGAAGATCAAGCAGGTGATTCTCAACCTGTTGACCAACGCAATCAAGTACAACCGTGAGGGCGGCAGCATCCACGTCCAGTCGACGAGCAGCATCCGCCATGATCAGCCGTTTGTTGAAGTTTCAGTTGCCGATACCGGATACGGAATCTCACCGGAAGATCAGCAGTCATTGTTTCAGAAGTTCTTCCGGGTGGCGGATACCGCAAATTCGGTTCAGGGTACGGGGTTAGGGCTAGCGATCTCCAAATACATCGTTGAAGCCCATGGTGGAAGCATCTGGCTGGAAAGCGAGCCGGAGGTCGGCTCGACCTTCTTCTTCACGGTGCCGCTGGCACCTTAACTCATCTGAAGCAAAACCTTGAGCACGCCCGGTTGAGCGGCGTAGTCAAATGCTGCTAGCGCATCATCCAGCGCGAACCGCGCATCGATTAGCGACGTGACGTCGATCAGCCCGGCTGCCAACAAACGCAGCGCCGCGTCAAATGGACCACAGCGACTGCCAATAACTTGGATCTCATTGACAGCGATTTGAGTGAGGTCGGCGGTGGGCAGCCCGTGATAGGTACTCTTGAGGATAAGTTTGCCGCGCGGTTCGATCAGCGTGAGCGAATCCGCGAAGCCGGTAGCCGTTCCGGTGCAGTCGATCACGACCTGCGCCCGATGATCCGGGAGTTCGCTCCGAGCAAACACCGGAATGCGCCACTGATCCAGTAGACGCGCTTGTTTCTCATGCCGGGCAATGACCGCGAGATCCGCCCCGGTCAAGCGGATGACCTGTGAAACCAATAAGCCCAACTTGCCCGCGCCGATCACGATAATCCGGTCAGTCGGCAGGATATGGGTTGCCTCCAAGATTTGCAGCGCCGCCGCCAGTGGTTCGACAAAGACGGCAGCTTCATCAGTAACGGAGTCGGGCACACGATGGAGGTTGCGCGTCGTCAAGGCGAGGTAATCGGCGAATGCACCGGGATGCCGGTCGATCCCGACCGTTGTCCGATTGCGACATTGGCTTGGCAGCCCGCGTTGGCAGAGATCACACGAGCCGTCGGCGACATTGATCTCGCCAACGACTCGCTGTCCTAGCCACTCCGGTGTTCCCTCGACGACATCGGCGACGAACTCATGCCCCGGAATACCGCTGAAACTCATGTAACCCGAAACGAGTTCGAGGTCAGTGCGGCAGATCCCGGCGCTGCGAATTTTCAGCAGTCCTTGATCTGCCACCGCTTTTGGCGCCGGCGTTTGCGCTTCAAAACGCAATCCACGCCGATCGCCATTGAGGAACAATGCCCGCATGGATCGCTTACGCTTTTGCCTTTGAAGCTTCGAGCTGCGCCCGACGCCGGTGACTGATCAGCGGGATTTCGCCCTTTTCCCACGAGACCAGCAGCGGCACGGCGATGAAAATCGACGAGTACGTACCTGTTAGCAAACCAATGAACAAAATGCCGATGAACTGTTTGATCAATTCGCCACCAAACAAGAGCACCGCGATGATGATGAAGAACACGTTCAACTGAATTGCGAGCGACCGGTGGATAGTCTCAAGGACGCTGCGGTTGACGATCACATCGTAAGGCTCCCCGAGGTGCTTCGGGATGTTCTCACGGATACGATCAAACAAAACTATCGTATCTTGTACCGAGAAGCCGACGACCATCAACGTTGCGGTCAGGAAGAGCGCGTCAACCTCCCAACCAAATAACAAACCCATCAGCGACATGATGCCCGCAACCACCAACACGTCGTGGATCATCGCTAAAATCGCGCAGACGCCGTAGCGGAATGCATTCGGCACCTGCCTAAAGGCGAGAACGATGAATCCCGTCACGGCTACCGCCGCAATGATTACCGCGTAGAACGCTGCCTGAGTGACCTCACGCCCAACTGTCGCCGAAACCTGCTCAATCTCTAGGGTGCTTTGGTCGAGCGGAGCGATCTGGTCGAGTGCCGCAATAATCGCATCTTGGGTCGCCTGATCTTGGAAATTTGCACGTACCGACCAGTGGTTGTCCTCGGCGCTGCCGACCTGCTGAACGCTAATGTCGGTATTGCCGTTCTGCTGGAATACCTTACGGATGTTGTCTTCGTTCGCACCCGCGGCAGTGAAGCGCAGTTCATACTGGCTGCCACCGACAAACTGGTTGCTCAGGTGGAAAAGCGAGCCAGTCGTCGCCAACGAATATGCCATAAAGATGATGCCGGGGATAATGATGGCTGACGAGAACAGGTAGAACCAGCGTCGTTTCTGAACCAGACTAAACATGGTTTTCTCCTAGACCCCCAGCAACCATACCCGCTCGGTTAGTGTTTGGCGCAGCAACCCCACTATCAGGTGAAGGAATGTGCGTGTCACCAACACTGCCGTGAACAGGTTGATAATCAGACCGATAGCTAGCGTAATCGCAAAACCGGCGACGATGCTCGCGCCCGGTGTTTGACCGAACAGGAACAGAATACCGGAGATAATAATCGTCGAGAAGTTCGAATCGCGGATGGACTTCCATGCTCGCTTGAAGCCGTCATCAATGGCGACATCGAGCGTGCTGCCACCACGGAGTTCTTCCTTGATGCGTTCGAAGATCAGAATGTTACCGTCAACCGCCGTCCCGATAGATATCATGAAGCCGATGATCGCTGGCAATGTCAACGTCACCGGGATTAGCTTGAACAGCGCCATATTGAGGACGATGAAGATAAGCAGTGCGAGCGCAGCGGCAATGCCCGGTACGCGATAGTAAACCAGCATGAACAGGAGCACGACGATCACACCCAGAATACCAGCGCGAATACTTAAGTTGACCGATTCCTGACCGAGCGTCGCACCGACGGTCGCAGTGCTCTCAACGGTCAACGGAATTGGCAGTGCACCGGAGCGTAGTTGCAGCGCGAGCTGCTTGGCTTCTTGCTCGCTGAAGTTACCCGAAATTACGCCGCCCGTATCCAGCCGCGAGTTGATCCGCGGTGCTGACAGCACCACGCCATCAAGCACGATAGCCAACGGTTCACCAACGTGATCGGCGGTGAAAGGACCAAAAATCGCCGCGCCATCAGTCGTCAACTCGAAGCCAATGTCCCACTGCCCGCCCGTCTCCAGACGCGCCGCAGCAGACTGCAGCCCCGCACCAGTAATAACCGTCTGGAACGGCTGCCCAGTCTGCGGATTGACCATACCATTATCAGTCGTGTCGACCGCGATGCCGCTCGCTTCACGAGCTTGCTGGATCTGCAATTGCTGAGTAGTCAGGATTTTCTGCCCGACGAAGTTCGAGACTTGGCTGCTCAAGCCGCTAAAGTCGACGAATTCAAGCAGCGCAGTCTTCTGGATAGTGTTGATGGCTTCCTGCGGATTTGTCTCACCGGGAAGTTCGACGAGGATGTGATTGGAACCTTGCACCTGCACCGTCGGCTCGGTCACGCCAAGCGCGTTGACACGTTTGGCAACATTATTGGCTGCCTGTCGCAGGTCGTCAGCCGTGTAACTGCCTACCGGCAGGTCGGCTCGTAGGAGCACACGCAGTCCACCGACGAGGTCAAGTCCTAAGCTCTGCTTGACGTTGAGGTTAATGTCGGGCGTGCCGTCATTGTTCGTATCAAGATGTATGCCGGTTGTATCAGGTAGGCTCACCCAAGTAGCGAAGACCGTCAGGAGAATGATGACGATCAACCAGCGGAAATTAGCGGTCATATGAACCTTTCGTACTTATTCTGAGATAAAAACATTATTTACTGCTGTGGTTCACGATTGCCCATAGCGAGCTGAGCGCTATCAGCGAGTTCTTCCGGATCGTAGGGGCGCATCAAAGCGGCTGCCAGTACCCGAATGACCACGCCATCAGCAATTTCGACAGTGGCAATCCCCTTCTCGGCTTCGACTTCGATCACACGACCGATGATGCCGCCAAACGTGATCATCTCGTCGCCGGGATTCAGCGAATTCACGTACTTTTGTTGTTTCTGAAATTCGCGCTGTCGGGGATAGATCACGAGCGACCAGTATGCACCCAAACCAAGCACCAATAACACGCCTAGTACGACAAATTCAACCATCGTCCACCCACTGCTAGAAACAGGGGTCGATTATAGCGCTGCTCCGTTCACTTACAACCATCAAGATTTAGGTTCACAAAAACGGGTTGCTTGACCAGCGGCGGTATAGCCCCTAAAATACGTGCGCGTGGCAAGACAGGGATTGAGAGCATGTTGAAAAAAGCAGCCCTTTTCATCGGTATCCTCCTGATCGGTATCGTTGCGCCGGTCAGCGCGGGCGATCAAGTCCTTTCGAATAACTCTGGTAGTGGTAACGCGCCGTTCTTCATCTCCGGCGAGAAATCGCTGGTGATCACCGGTTTTGACCTGAATGCCCTCGGCATCCAGCGCCCGGCTGTGATCGATCAGGTCAGCATCGCGGTGCAAACGGCGGTAGCGGGCACCCCGGTCGACGTGGTCGTCTATCAGGATGCAAATGGCGGCTCGCCGGTTGACGCAACCCTCGCCGGAAGCCAGCAGGTGACGATTGACTCGGCGGGGACCTATACTGCCGTGTTTACGACGCCGGTCACGGTCACGCAGCCCGTTGTCTGGGTCGGTTTCTATCTGCCGGTCAACTTCGTATTCCTCGCCGATACGTCGGGCACCTCGGTCGTGACCTATTGGGCATGGACAAGCGGCGGGACGTTCGACTTGAATACGCTGTCATCCGCGGAAGTATTGGGTCCTGCCGATGGCACAGCGCCGGTCAACATCAACATGAACGGGGTCGCACGCATCACCGCCGAGATCACCGGAGCGAATAGCTCGACTAGTGACAACGCCGTAACTCCCGGTGGACAGACAGGCGCCAATATGAGTCTGATCGGCGTCTACTCCACCTGCCCCGACGTTGGTCACGACTTGGAAGATGAGTACATCAGCTACGGTGATGCGATCAATCTCCACTGCGAGATCGTCCCGGTTTCGGAGAGTCCTGCCCCGCCGGTTGGTTACATCCTGCACGGTAATCTCTACGACATCATCGCCTTCAAGGATCACGGCGTTGTCGAGAAGACGTTCCTCTATCGCATCACGCATTGCATCCGCCCCGCCCCGGAGGACATTGACCGCGCAGTCATCGGCATCGCTTACGGGATGCCGCGCGAGTGGCATATTCTGCCGACGGAACGCTTTAATGATGTGGTCTGCGCGGAAGTGCGGCAAACCGGCAATCTCGCTTACTTCGTACACTAAGGAAGGACGCCGCAATGCGCGTCGAAACCAATGAGCGGCTGGCACGTCGAAACCGTCAGATCGCGCAGTATCTCTTTTTTGCAACCTTTGGCATCCTGATTTTGGGGTTGGTCTTCCTCAATACACAGGCTTCGGCGGTAGCTGAAGGCAATGCCTTGTTGGTCACCTTGGCGCAAACGGCAGTCTTGCCGATCGCCTTCATTACGACCATCGCATCAGTCCGGATGACTAATCTCTGGGTGCGCCAGCCGCGCCCGGAGGTCGTCATCCGCGACGGGTTGAAGGGACTTAGCAACAAGAGCGTGCTTTACAACTATTATCACTTTCCCGCCCGCCACGTACTGATTTGCCCGCAAGGTGTGTTTGCGATTATCACGAAATTCCAAGAAGGTGTTTTTCACGTTGACGGCAACCACTGGCAGACGCGCAAGAGCGTGATCAGTCGCCTCGCCGGTTTATTCCGGTTTGACGGAATTGGCGATCCAACCGCTGAAGCCATTCGCGCCGCCGATCACATCGAGAAGCTGCTCGAATCGATTGCCCCGGATGTCGAAGTGCAGCCGGTGATCGTCTTTGTCGATCCGAAAGCCGAAGTGATTGCGGTCAACCCGACAGTTCCCGTCGTCTATCCGATGGGCAAGCGTCCGCCCACTCTCCGCGACCTGATCCGTGACGTCGGTAAAGAGAACCGAACGACGCTCACGCCGGAGCAAATCGCACAATTTGACGAGCTAACCCTGAACCGTTGAGCATGAACCAGAAGCAGCGGCTCGCTTGTGTCGCCGCTTTGACCCTACTGGGGTTCGCCCTACGTTTCTATCAACTGAACCGTGTTCCCCTGCGTGGAGACGAAGCGTTCACCGTCATTCACTGGATGCGCGAGCCGCTCAGCAGCACGCTGGCGAACATCGTGACCAAAGACCCGCAAGCGCCCTTGAGCTATGTGCTCTATCGCGCTTGGGGGTTGATCGTGGGTACGAGCGAGGATGTCGTCCGGATCCTCCCCGCGTTGCTCAACGTATTGGGCATCCCCATCATGTACGCGCTGGGGCATCGCTTGCGCGGCTGGCGACTGGGAATGCTGGCAGCGCTCCTCTGGTCGCTCAACGCCTTCCAGATTTGGCACGCACAGGATGCTCGCAACTACGCAATCTGGGCGATGCTCAGCCCGTTGGCGGTGTGGCTGGCACTCCGCGCCCTCGACCGTCAGCGCCGCGTCGATTGGCTGCTTTACCTCGTCGCTGCTGCGCTTGCTGCCTACGTCTACTATCTCGAATTGTTCGTCGTGATCGCGCTGAACCTCTACGTGCTCATCACCTACTGGCGTGATCGCCGTCTGCTGGTGCGCTGGATTAGTGTGCAAATCGCTTTCGGGCTGATCCTCGCGCCTTGGTACCTTCAATCGCGGCTGCTGTTCGGCAGCGGCTATGGTGGCACGACCGGCAACTTCGACCCTGTCCAGTGGTTCACGCAGTTTCTGCCAAGCCTCACTTTCGGAGACACTAACACCATGTCGCCGGATTTCGTTGCATGGTTAGCTCCCCTGCTCGCGATCGCGCTGTTGGTAGGGTTGGTGATCTGGTGGCGGCGTAATCGGCAGCAGGCTCTACTTGTTGGGCTGATCGGGATAGTTCCACTGATTTTGTTAGGGGTTGTATCACTAAAACTAGGCGTATTCACTGCTCGATATGTGCTGGGTTCAGCTCCAGCCTACACGCTCATCCTGTCAGTGTTGGTGTTGGAAACAGATTATCGCTGGTTACGGAGTATGCTTTTCGTTCTTGTGGTGTTGACTGGTATATATTCTCTCAATCAGTATTTCCTTACTGACTATGCGAAAGCTCCTGATTGGCGTGCCTTAGCGAGCTATCTACAAGCCAACGTTCAGCCCGGCGATTGGGTGACGCAAGCCGCCGCCGATGAATCGTTCACGTTTTACTGCAACGAATACGCGATTCCGGCAAGCTGCGATGATAAGCTGCCGGCTAATCCGGATCAGACTCCGCAAGAAATCGACTCACTCCTGACTATGCGAAGCGAGCAAGCCGCAGCGATTTGGTACGTGGCGCAGCCGCCCGGATGGGCGAACGCCAACGCTGCCGAAGACTGGCTCACTGGTCATCTACAGTTAGTTCGCAGTACGTGGGCAAATGGAATGCGCGCGCAGGAGTTCAAACCATGGGTGGTCAACGCTGACGAAACTTCGAGGGTACCGCTGGCGACATTCGGCGATGTCGTGCGGCTCAACGGGATACAAGTCTTCACCGAGCCGACCGACGAACTTACCGTTTGGCTCTATTGGCAGCCACTCACGATCACCGAGACACCGCTGAAAGTATTCCTGCATCTCCGCCCCGGCGACGACGAAACAGCGGTCATTGCCGCACAGGACGATCAATATCCACAGGATGGACGCATCGCCACAACTGACTGGCAGCCCGGCGTAGTCTACCGTGACGTCTACACGCTGCCGCTGACGGGCGTCGCCGCGGGCGATTATACACTGGTCGTCGGCTTCTACGACCCGGAAACAAATCGCCGCCTTCCAGTGGAAGACGGCGACAGTTACACTATTCAGACGATCAACGTGCCCTGATCAGCCCAGTTCGTCGAGCCGTTTCTGCCACTTCTCGACCAGCCGGTTATAGATGCCTTCCGAAAGTTCGCCGGAGAGCAGCTTAGCGTCCAACGCATCGAGAAATGCCTGAATTTCTTCCTTCGTCTGGGGATTCGCCGGTGCGCTGCTGGCAGCAGGAGCCGGAGCCGGTTGCTGAGGCTGCTGCTGATTCTGTTGATTTTGCATCATGTTCATCATCATCTGCTGCATTTGCATCTGCTGCTCTGCCAGCCGACGCTGCATATCGGCGGCATCGGGGTTGAGCACGCCACCGACCTGCTGACCGACGCCCAAGCCGACGCCCGCGCTCGCCAACATACCGCCCGCGCCCTGATTGCCCGCCGCCGTCTCCGCGATATTGAAGCGGCGTTCATTGGCGTAACGCTCATAAGCTTCGGCAGTCACGTAGTTGCGAATCTCGTCGAGCGTGACGTCTTCTTTCGCCGTGAACGGCACCGCTTCGAACGCCTTGATCCGCAAGCCAAGCGCCTGAAACTTCTCATTGACCTTGACCAGCATTGCGCCTTCGATGTCGCTGAGAATTTTATTCGCGTCGGGGACACTCTGCACGCCGGATTTAGAGATCAATTCTGAAATTTCGCCGACGAGCATACTCTGAATGCGGTCGCGGATGTCCGAAAGGCGCGTGATCGGCTTGCCAACTCCGTACTGCTTAACGAAGCGCAGCGGATCGTCAACGCCGATGTCGATTACGCCGTGTCCTTGCAGCAGCACGATTCCCAAGCCACGCCCCGGCGTCTCCATCGGGATCGGCGGGCGAGTCCCCCACCCGACCTGCGGCATGTCCTTGAGATTGACGAAGTACAGGTCGGCGGTGAAGGGCGTCCGCCCACTGGTCGCCAAGCCGATCAAGCCGGAGAGGATCGGCAGGTTCGCCGTCGAAAGCGTATGGCGACCGGGACCCAACACGTCAAGCGCTTCACCGGAGCGGACGAACACCGCCGCTTGGCTCTCGCCAACGATCACCTGTGACCCCATGCGCCAATCACCGCTGCCCTGCTGCGGCTCGCGGTAGGCGAGTTCCTCGTTCTGGATATTGGTATGGTCAACGACATCGATAATCCGGGGCATTGCTTCGCTCCTTTATGCAGTCAATGATTTGTTGATATTCGTCAAGACGTCTTCGCGGAGCGAAAAAGCTTCGTTCGCTTCCAACGTCAGTTGGTCGAGGCTGTCGATGGCAGCTTCGACGCCTTCACCGCTGCTCACGCTCTGATCGAGCGCGTTCAGCGCCGTGTCAAACTTGTCGATGTAACGGACCAGCGCTTCGTCGAAGCTGTAGATCCGCTCTAGTTCTTCCTCGCCGACTTTCACCGCTTCGCCAAAGCCCGAATACCCCGGCGCTGCCGCCTTCACCCGATCGCGGAAGGTTTGCAGTTTGGTCTTGGCGCTGTTGGTCTTGCTCATCGAACTCAAGCCGCCCTTATCGAGCAGCTTGCGCTCAATCTGCACCAAGCGGTTAATCCGCTGCGAAAGCTGGTCGGCGATATAGTCGCGCACCATCCGGTCCGCGTCGCGTCGCGCCCCTTTGTCGACGTAGCCACGAAAACCCGGCACACGGGCGATCAGCCGCTCAAACGAACCGCGCTGGCGGACAATTTGCTCGTAAAGGTCGGACATGCTCTACTCCTTTAGGGTCAACAATCACCTTGATTCTACGACGCTGCGCGGCGAGCAGCCCCCCAGTTTTAGGGCGTCGGCGGTGCGTCAGCCTAACTTAGGACAGGAAGTACTCTGTCCCGCAGTATTTGCAGACGACGATGCCTTTGCCCGCCAATGTGATTTCTCCGCCGCAGTTCTTGCAGTGATCGAGTTCGCGGAGCTGCTTCGCATCCGACGAATAAAGCGTGCCCTCATCCCAATTGACGTAGCCGCTAAAGACCTGCAGCCCCACCAACTGATGCACCATCTGCTGCACCTGCTCGACGGTGACGTGCATCTCCAGCGCCATGTCGTTGACGCCAACCTGCCCGCGACTCTTGAGGATGTCGAGCAGTTGGCGCTGCTTCTGCATCACCGACTCCTGCTCGGCTTCCGTGCCGCCGCGCACGAACAAGTAGATGCCGAAGCCGACCAACAGCGCCACCGGGATAAACGCGATCCCCGCGCCGAGGATCACGCCGCCGCTGCTCGTGCTGCCGGAAGATGCCTGCGTCGCCAACCATAACCCCGCGATCAACGCCAAGCCGATGCCGACGACCGTCAGAATGATGCCTACCAAGCGACTGCTGTTCATTCACGCTCCGTTCGTATGTGTTGTATCAACCAAAACCGCGACTGCCACCACCACTGCCGCCACCGCCGCTAAAGCCACCGCCGCTCCAACTGCTGCCGCCGCTGCGCCAGCTTCCGCTGGAACCGCTCGACGCGCTTTGTGGACGGCTGGTCATCGCGCTCGATGCCGAGTTGAGCATATTGGACAAGCCGTTCGAGATCGACTCCAGCCCGCCCGCGAGATTGCCGGACATCTGATCCAGCGAAACGCCACCGCCGCCGGCTCGCGCCAACCCGCCGGTCATGTCACCGCCACCCATATTCATGCGCGGAACCGGCGTCCCGGCGACGTAGCCACGTCGGTACGGTCCCAAATAGGTCGGATAATACCAATACGGGATCGGCACGAAATCGACCTGCTTGAACTTGTTGATCCACGTGCGATCGAGTCCGAAGGCGACCGCATACGGCAAATAGCGCTCAAATTGGGCTGCCGCTTCTTCTACCTTAGCATATTTTTCGAGGTTGCGAAGATACTCGTAGAAGGCTTTCCACTTCGCCGCTTCTTCCGCACCTTTGCGCGTTTTCGCGGGCATGACCGGACCCATAATCAACGCAGCAACCCCGACCACACCGACCGCAATCGGCAGCAGCAGCGGCACGAAGCCGATGTTATCACTGAGATTGAACATCACCACGCCCACGACACCAGCCAATGCCAGAATCGCGACTGCAATCGCGCCCCAAATCGCCCGAGTCGTACTGGGGCTGGTCGTGAAAAAGCCTTCCGTCACCAGCTCGGTGTACAGCTTGCTCTGAATGTCGGCGATCACCGTATAGAACTTCTGCTTGAGCGACGACATCGACCGTTCCATCTTGCTGCCGGTGAACAAGCGCTCCATCATCTTCTGCTCGAACGGGCGCAGACCGCTGAGCGACTTGTCCGTCCGCTTGAAGGTGAACTCGCTGCCACCACCGAGTCCGAAAATGCCCTCTTTCTGCTCTTCTTCGATGACGATGTAGCCCTTATGCGCGAGGTCGATGACCGTCGAAATGGCATCACGCGGATCGGCGCGTTCATCGACCAGCGTGCCGACGACCGCCGGGGGCAAGTCCGATGGCGGCTCGCTGAGGAAGGTCGGCACCGGACCGATATTCGGGTCGCGCCCCTTGCGCATGTAGAGCACATAGAGCAGCAGCACGCCACCAACCCCAATCAACAGCGACAGCGCAATAATCCCGATGTTGATGATCGGCATGACGTTCTCAGCAAACGCCCGCTGCTGATCGAAGTTCGACTGCCAAGTCGGAGGTGTCGCCTTCGGATCGTGTGGATACTGCACGCGGATGCTGAATTCCTCATTCCCAGTGATCGTTCCGGTTGAAGTCGCGACGATCTTGGTTCCCTTAACCTGAACGTCGCCGGGTGCGCCATAAGTCACAACCGGATCGACACCTTCACGCGGCGCATAGCCGGAGGGAAGCTGCACCGTGATCGTGCTTTCAAGGATCGGGAACCCATAATGCTCGGACGGAATAGCGTTCCACCACAGTTGATCACCGTCCGCATAAATCCGCAGCGCCCCGTCAACCGTGTAGGACAACTCGAAATGCCCCGTCGAGCTGTTGATCGGCTGGAAGAAATAATACTTGACCGACACGCCGTTCGAGGTGTTTGAGACACAGTACGTCCCCTGCGCTTCGGAGCAGTTTTGCTGGAGCGCCCGTCCATCCTCACTGACCTGCACGTTGCCGATACTATTGAGGTTATCCTTCGGGATCACCGCTGACCCAAACCTGAACAACCCGTCAAAGCTGATGTCATAGCTTTCGGTGACGTCGAACTGATTGTTGGTCGTATCGACATTGTCAATCGACACATCCCAACGCTGCCACGTCACCGTGCGATTGTCTTGAGCCACAACGCTCGAAGCCATCGCGAGCCCGAAAACGAGAACAGCAGCTAGTGCCGCGAAAAATCGCCTCTGCATAGGTAGATTGCCTCCTTACCACGTGACATTATTTATAAACCTCAAGCGAGTTTCACGCTAGAGGCTGCATAGCGGGACTCAGGGAGAAAGGGTAAGATCATGAGGTCAACAACCTGTATATTGGGGGGATCCAATGACGCGGTGGGGCATGTTATTCGCAATAGTTATTCTCTTGACCGGATTTCAGCGCGGTATGGCAGTACAAGACGTTACCCCCACCCCAACGCCAGAGGAGACTATTCTCTATACGGTCCAGTACGGCGACACGCTAGGGTTGATCGCCTCGCTGCACCACACCACCGTCGCCGAGATCGCTCGGCTGAATAATCTAACTAACCCACAGTTGATCGTCCTTGGGCAGCAGCTGCGGCTTCCAGCGACAACTGGCGCGACCGCAACGCCAACCACCTCAACCAGCCCCACCAAAAACCCGGAAGCCACGCCCGAACTCGCTGCCGAATCGCAGAGCGCGCCGATTGTCGCCCTGCCGCTGGATTATGGCATCGAAGCCGATTTCAGTGGGCAAGACGTTGACGGTATCGTCGCTCAAATCGTGGCACTCAACCTGCACTGGGTGAAGATCGAAGCACGCTGGCGCGATCTCGAAAGCACGCGCGGCGTGATTGACTACACGAAATTGGATGCCGTCGTCGACGCCCTGCGCAGTCACTCGCTCAACCTCTTGCTAACGATCACGACTGCGCCGGATTGGGCGCGGTCCAGTCAAGTCGAAAACGGACCACCCGACGATTTCGCTCAGTTCGCCCAATTCGCGGGTCAACTCGCCGAGCACTTCGCCGGGCGAGTGCAAGCCTACGAAATCTGGAACGAGCCGAACCTGCGCCGTGAATGGAACAGCGCCGTCTTCCCGATTAGTGCTGAGGTCTACGCCAATCTGCTCCGCAGCGCCTATAGTGCCATCAAAGCCGTCGATCCGGCAGCGGTGGTGATCAGCGCGGGGTTAGCGCCAACCGGCTTCAACGACGGCATCAACGCCGTCGACGATCGCCTGTATTTGGACGATCTCTACGCGCATGGTCTGGCGCAGTTCAGCGATGCTATCGGTGCGCATCCCTACGGCTTCGCTAATCCGCCGGATACGACCTGCTGCGCCGCACCGGAAGGCGTTCTCAGCCATTATGGGCATCCGAGCTTCTACTTCCTCGACACGCTCAACGACTATCACGCCATTATGCTCAAGTATGGGGATGGAGCGAAGCTCATCTGGGCGACGCGCTTCGGTTGGGGGACGAGCGCGGACACCTCCGCTCCGCCGCATAACAGTGTCTACGTGAGCTACAACAGCCTCGAACAACAGGCGCAGTATCTCGCGCAGGGTTTTGAAATCGGTGCCCGGTTAGGTTTCGTCGGCGTGATGATCGGTTACAACCTGAACGGCTGCTTGACTCAGCCAGCCAACCCGGAGGCTTGCTATTATAGTCTGATCGATCCTGCTGGGGATAAGCGCCCGGCTTTCGACCGGCTGGCGCTCATTTTTGCTAACGCCGCGCCTTAGACGCTGCGATGATCGTCGCCGTGATTCGTTTTCGACTTCGACGCACCTCGCAAATAGAACAGGTAGCGCTTCGTATCGAAGTGAAACGGCATTTCGTAGGTCGTCGGCAGCACTTCGACTCGCTGAATCCGGCTGAGCTTGAACGCCCGCACGCGACCGGCGTAGCTGTCAAAGCCGACAATGTAAACCGCACCGCTCGGCTTGGGTTCGATGAAATAAATCGACATTTCGCGAGCATAGACTTTAAGTTGATCCCGGCTGCGATACCAGATTTTGATGCAGCGTTGATCGCCCCATGCGCGGGTCAGCAAATCGAGCAGCGCCGCCTGCGGAGTATCGGCAGCCGTTTGTTGTGACAGTTCGGTCAGTACATTGGCGTGGGCGGCAACCGAGTCTGGCAGCGATTGGCTCAGCTTCGCCATCGCCGAACTGAGATGCGGATTCTCCTGCCGGGATACAGCGGCAGCCAGCAGCAGCGCCACCGTCTCATTGAAGCTGAGGCGCAGCGTCGCCAAATATTGTTCGCGCTCGAGACAAAACCGTCCCTCTTTCTGCTGCACCGGCACACCGACCTCGGTCAGCAGTGACAAATCTCGGTAGACGGTCCGCCGATCCACGCCGCACGCCTCGGCAAGCTCCACGGCGCGCAGCCCGGACGTGTTTCGAAACAACAACTGCTCCATCTTGATCAGACGTTCCGTCCGGTTCGTCAATCGTGCTGCCATTAGCTGCTCATGCCCTTCACTAAGTGACATTTGCAGTATAGCAAAATTCGTTTTTTCGCGCTGAGCAGCCCAATTAGGGGGCAGTTGGCAGCGTTGCGGTATCAGTCACAGTCGGGGCGCGGGTTGACGTAGCCGAGAGCGTCGGCGTCGTGGTAGGACGTGGAGTCCGGGTCGGACGCCGCGTCGACGTGCGTGTCGGCGACGCTGTACTGGTGGGCGTTGACGTGCGGGAAGGCGTCATAGTGAAAGTCGCCGTATCCGTACTGGTCGCGGTCGGCAGCGGCGTATCGGTCGCCGTCGGCGTCGCCGTGTCCGTGTTGGTCGGCGATGGGGTTGCGGTATTCGTCGGCGTTGACGTCGGCAGCGGCGTATTCGTCTGGATTGAGAACACCGTCGGTGTCGCCGATGGGATCGGCGTCGCGGACGGGATCGACGTCGCCGTCGGTAGTTCTTCCGTTTGACGTACCGCCCGCAGCGCCAATTCGTCGCTCATCGGCACGAGATCAATGCTGAGTGTGCCGTCCGCGCCCACCGTCGTGAGTTCCTGACCGATCACCGCGCCGGTAAGCGGACTCCAGAGTTCGACGGCGTAGCGACCAACCGGCATTCCGTCGAGGCGATAGCGGAACAGCAGCGGCGGACGCGGTTCGTCCAGCCGATCCCATGTGTAGCTGCGATATTGCAGCCACGACACGGCGACACCGGCAGCAGCATCCCGCAGCGTCAGAACGCGCACCGGAGCCGTAAATGCGCCGATCTCCAGCGCTTCGAGCTGGAGCCAATCATCGCCTTGATTTTCCAGCGTGACCGTATGCTCACCAATGTCCAACGGCACGCGCAGCGCAACGTCTTTAGCGTCCGCGTCGAGCACAAGTTCGGCGGCTGTCGCGCCATCGACCTGAATCACCAAGCGCGCCCCCGCCTGTGAGGAGGTCGAGCGCACGCGCGCTTCGAAATAAGTCGGGTGCGAAATCGCCACCCGGTACTGCTGCGTCTGATGCCACGACTGGTTGTAAAGCTGCCCATACAGGTAGCTCGAGACCGCCGAGACATCCGGCACGACGCCATCCGATGTGATCAGATGCGTCACCGAATCGGCAGGCGGCTCCCCATAGTGACGCACGAAGTTATCGATCTTGAAGGGCTGGTAGAGCGAATTATCATCCGCCAATAAGGCGGCATCGGCGGGTTTCAAGTCGAGGTTCGCCCAATCGACCACCGAGGCAAAGGCAGCCAACGGCGGATAGTAGTGCTGCAGTTCGCGTGGTACGACGTAAGTTTCGCCAAACGCTGACATCGCACCGCCAGCTGCCCCGGAGAATGCCGACGCCCACAGGGTCGTCTGCACGCTGATCCCGTCGGGATCCTCAGAAGTCGACTCGAACCACGGGTTCAGCGAGAACGCGGTCAGCAGCGTCGGCACCTTCACCGCTTCCAGATTCTGCCGGATGGCATTGACCGAGCCGACAACCTGATCCGCGACGGTCTCGAACGGACGGCGCTGAAAGAAGCGCGCCTCGGTCAAGTCGAGCGCCGGGCTGTCGGCGATCGTCGCGTCGAAGTCGCGGCTGCCTGCCGTGATCAAGTGGCGATTTTGGTCAATTTGCCGCAGATAGCCGCCCATCGTTTGCAGCCACGCCGCCGCTGTCTGCGCATTATAGTTCGTCGTGTGGTCGATCTCGTCGATCAGTTCCCACGCGAAAATCTGCGGGCTGTAGCCCCAGCGCGCGGCGATGTAGCGCAGCCGCCGCCGAAACAGATCTTGAGCCTGCGCCGACGAAAAGAAGATACCGGGTCCGCTCAGCGGTCCGCCGTTGAGGACGTTATAACCGTAATTGTCCCAATCCTCGCTGGCATCGGGACGCGCCGGGTTTTCCGGCGCGACGACCGGCAGCCCTTGATAGGTGATCAGAGCTTGATGCCACAGCACGACTATTTGCAGCGAAACACCGTACTCCGCCGCCATGTCGAGGATCGAATCGAGCCGCGCCGCCTCTTTTTGCGACGCGCGATAATCACCGGCGGCGCTGTTCCACTCCAAACCGATGAAAAACGGATCGTCGATCAGGAGGCGTGCGTAATTGCCACCGCTGGCGCTGAGGTCAGCCAACCACTGACGATAGGCGACTAATCCCCCACCGCCATCCCACGACCATTCCAGATTGTGCCCGATGGGAAAGTAGGATTGTCCGGCGTCGTACTGAAAATAGCGCTGATTGGCACTGACGTGGATAAAACCGGGGTGATCCGACGGCTCGACGGTAAATCCGCCATTTTCGCTGCTGCTAATCGTGCCGTCGTCGCTCACTTGCAGCGTGTAAGCCCACTCCCCCACTTCGTCCGGGGCGAAACGCACCTGCCAAACCGGATCGCCGGAAGGCTGCAAGTTTTCGACCCAACAGGGCTGGGTACAAGTATCAACATACGGCTGCATCCAAAAGCCGGGGATCACGACCTGACGCCCCGACGGAGCCGTGAAAATCCCGACGAGTTCAACGTCCGCCGCGTCGAAGGGATTGGTGTACCAACTGGGATCGATATCGACCGAGAACGTCATCGGTTCGTACAGGTGATGCGTCTGCGCTTCCTGAGTGGGATCGGGCGTGGGAACTTGGGCAAGCGCCGCGCCGCCGACCAAAAGGATGGCACCGACCGCCAAACCGAGCAGGAGACGAACGCGCGCGCTGTTCATGATACAAAAGTATAACTTAGCCGTTCAAAATCCACAAAGATGTTACGTTTCCTTAATCTATCCGTGTCTAAATCTAGAAAGCGCGTTCGTGACGAAAACTTACGTGGGAGTATAATGCCCTTAGAGCAGTACGACCGAGATCCTTATCGTTCCACGACCTCATCGCCACAGAGTGCGGATACACGCTTGGAGACGGAGTTTCATGATCGACTTTGCCAACGGTCAGCTAGACCGCTACCAACTCCGGGAACGCCTCGGTTCGGGCGGGATGGCGCGCGTCTACAAGGCGTGGGACACCAACCTTGAGCGGTTGGTAGCGATCAAGATTCTGCACGAACATCTCGCCGACGACCCAACCTTCAAGGAACGCTTCGAGCGGGAAGCCAAATTCATCGCCAGCTTCAACCATCCGAACATCGTTCAGCTTTACGATTACAAGGTCAGCCCGCGCGATGGCAGCCTCCTTTACTACATGGTCATGTCCTACGTGCCGGGGCAAACGTTGGCAGCCTACCTTGAGGACGTCTCAGCGCGCAAGGTGCACCTGCCCCGCGAGCGGGTACTGCGGCTCGTCACCAACATCGCGGATGCCTTGAGTTATGCCCACGCGCGCGGGATGGTTCACCGCGACGTGAAGCCAAGCAACATTCTCCTCAACGAAGCCGGTGACGCCATACTGACCGATTTCGGCATCGCGCGGATGATCGAGAGCAACCGGCTGACGCAGGAGGGCATTTCGACCGGCACGCCGATCTACATGTCGCCGGAGCAAGCGAGCGGTCAGGCGGGCGACTCGCGCACCGATCTGTACGCGCTCGGCATCATCATTTTTGAGATGCTGACCGGCAGACCGCCATTCAATGACGACAACAGCCTCTCGGTGATGCTCAAGCACCTGAATGATACGCCGCCTCACGTTTCCGACTTCATCAGCACGACCCGTTACGATCAATTCATGCGCAAAGCCCTTGCTAAAGATCCAGACGATCGTTATCAGAGTGCCGCCGAGCTGCTCGATGCTTTCCGGGCAACGACCGATACCCCAGAACACGAACGGACGACGATCCTGCCGTCGCAAGAGCAAATCCCGGTAGTCAACTCAACTTCTAGCGGACCAACCAGCCTGTTCGTGACGCTCTCGCACGCCGCTCGTGCTAATCCACGCACCTCAGCGGTGCTGGTCACGGCAGTTGCCGCGACCGTCGTGCTGCTCACGTTCCTGCTGTTGACCGCTCGAAGCCAGCGCAATACCCCTGAGCCTACGCCTGCCATTCCAACCATAGCCGCCAACGTGCCGAGCATGACCGATTCGAATCCCTACTTCGCTAGCACCTTCGCTGCCGACGACATGCACAACGCTTATTGGTCGACCGACGGCACCGAGTTTCTCACCCGCGAGTTTACCCCTGACGGGCATTACCAACTACGCAATACTCGTGCCTTTACCGCCGAAACCAGCATCGTCCAGACGGACACGGTCTACACCAGCATGGCGATCACCATGAACGGGCGACTCGAAGCATCGAGCCAGCCGTCCAGCGCCTACGGGATCGTCTTTCGCTACCAAGACGAGGACAACTACAACGTCTTCGCCGTCGATGGCATGGGGCGCTACAGCATTTGGGTACGCACAGATGGTGTCTGGCAAGAACTCCGTCAAGCCGACGAAAATTGGACGCCAAATGACGTCGTGCATCGGCTGGGCGAGGACAACGAACTCACCGTGACGGTCCTTGGGGATTTCATCAGCGGCTACGTCAACAGCCGGCGGGTGGTGGGCGTCAGCGATAGCACGCTCGAAGCGGGCAAAATCGGCGTCTACTTTGCTACCGACGATGGCGACGCGACCGTCACCCTCGCTAGCTACCGCGTCTATTCCAGCGTCCCATCCATGACGGGACCGCCCTGATTCGGCTCAGCCAAGCCGCGCCTGAAACACGGCGATGTAGAGCGGAATCAAGCACGCGACCGAGAAAAACGCCAAAATCGCCAACAGAATCGTCACCGTATCGAGCGACGAGGGCGGATCACGCCGCAGCGGACGCGAATTGTACTGCGACGCGAAGAGCTGGCTGGTATTGCCGCTGTGCTGCTGCGCCGCAAACGGCGAGGGCTGCTGCGGACGCCCCGCTTGATAGCTGGACGGGGCAACCGGAGCCAGATCGTACCGCTGCGTTGGCTGTGGCTCCATGCCCTGCGGCAGCGGTGGACGCTGCTGACCGGACGCCTGCTGCCAAGTCGGCTGCTGCCAACCGGGGGTCGGCGGTGGCGGGGGCACAAACGAGCTTTGCTGCGGCGGTTGACTCGGCGCGATCGGCTGGCTCGGCGGCGGCGTGTGCCGCACTTGAGACGACTCCTCGTGTCCGCGATCCCGGTAACTGGCGAGGATGTGCCCTAACTGATCCGCCATACGGTAGCGGGCGGCGGGTTCCTTGCTCATCGTCTTGTAAACGATCCGCGCCAGCGGTTCAGGCACATTCGGGTTGAACTCCGTCACCATCGGGATACGATCGCGGATGTGCGCCAGTGCCAATTCCTGCTGATTCGCGCCGGTATAGGGCAGACGTCCGGTCAGCATCTCGAAGATGACGATGCCAATCGAATAAACGTCCGACGCGGGCGTCGGCTTCTCGCCGCGCGCCTGTTCGGGCGCGAAATAATGCGGACTGCCCCACACAACCTGCTGCTTCTCGCCGGGCTGCGCGTCGCTGAGCGCCTGCGCGATGCCGAAGTCGGTTACTTTCACCACGTCTTCGGTCGTGACCAGCATGTTCTGCGGTTTCACGTCGGCGTGAACCAGCCCCGCACGGTGTGCGAAGCCAATCCCGCCGCAGATTTGAATTGCAAGGTTGAGCGCCCGATCCATGTTCAGCGCACCTTCCGCTTTGATGATGCGCTTGAGGTCGGTGCCCTCGACGAATTCCATCACGATGTAATGCGTTGGACCGTCGCTGCCCACATCGTGAACCGTGACGATGTTAGGATGGGCTAGATTGGCGACACTCCGCGCTTCGTTGCGAAAACGCGCCAAAAACGCCGGATCGTTGGTCAGGCTCGGACGTAGAATCTTGACGGCGACCGTTCGCCCCAACGCCTGATCGATCGCTTTGTAGATGACCGCCATACCGCCGCTGCCCTGCTGGGCAACAAGGCGATAACGCCCATTGAGCACGGTTTCATTCGACATATTGAGCGTTTCCTCAGGGTCGCATGAGCGGATCGAATAACCGGCGGTATTCTAGCACAGCGCTGCGATCGGTCATACTGGCGATATAGTCAACGATCACGCGCTCGATCGAGCGTTCTTCCGTTTCGCGCAGCAGGTCGGGCGGAAGCTGGCGTCGATCCTCAAGCAGCGTCGCAAACACCTGCTCGATGATCCGCTGCGCGCGCTTCTTCATGCGCACGACCCGGAAACTGTAATACATGTTGGCGAACAAAAACTCCTTCAGCGGCTTGACCATCGCCGCCATCGCTTCGCTGTAGACGACGATATTCGCCGACTGCTGCTCGATGTCGGCTGACTTCTGGGGTTGCAACTGCTCCAGCCGCGCCTCGGTCGTGCGGAGCACGTCGCCGACCAACATGCCAATCAATTCGCGGATAAAGCCGTGGCGTGTCAGTTCATCCATCACTTCGCCGTGCCAGTTGAGCCGGTCGCACAGCAGCCGCCAAATCTCAAGCTGATTCAGTTCGGTCGGTGCGAGTAGTCCGGCGTTCAGCCCGTCATCGAGGTCATGGGCATTATAAGCCAGTTCGTCCGTCATATTGGCGATCTGCGCTTCGAGACTGCCGCGCGTCGTCGGGTCCAGCCCCGCAATCACCACAAGATGATCGTACTCGGTTTCGTGCTTCGCCAGCCCCGCCAGCGTTTCTTTGGTCAGGTTCAAGCCGGGGAAATTCGGGTAGCGACGCTCTAACTGCGTCACCACGCGGTAGCTCTGGTGATTATGATTGTAACCGCCCTGATCCTTGATCAGTGCGTCGAGGGTCTCCTCTCCGGCATGACCGAAAGGCGGATGCCCCAAATCGTGGGCGAGGCAGATCGCCTCGACCAGATCCTCGTTGACGCCCAAAGCCCGTGCAATCGTCCGCCCCAGCTGGGCGACTTCGAGCGTATGGGTCAAGCGCGTGCGATAATAATCGCCCTCGTCGTTGACAAAGACCTGCGTTTTATACTCAAGCCGCCGGAATGCCGCCGAATGGATGATGCGGTCACGGTCGCGCTGAAACGCTGTCCGGTAAGCGGATTCCGCTTCCGGGTGGCAGCGCCCGGTGCTATCGCCGCTGCGGAGGGCATAAGGGGCAAGTCGTGCTGCTTCGATTTGCTCAAGCTGCTCCCGATCAAAATACATGGCGAACTTCCTTTGTTTACCGTTTCCTAATTGTAACGCCTTTAGCCAGCGCGGGATACGAGCCAGCATTAAACGATTGTAAGTGTTCGCGTATTACCACTTCGGGTGGAAGTGCCGGTAAACCTCGAAACTCGGTACAATAGGAGCTAATGTCGGCAGACCGATCGAATTTCCAGCTCAGTTTCGCTTGCCGATGTTGGATTCGATACCGGCACGATCTGCGGCACAGACGAAAGCACCTCGCATGAAAGACTACAGTCTTGATCTAGACGACACCGACAAAGCGATTCTGACCGAGCTGCAAACCGACAGCAGCATCAGCAATGTCGAACTCGCGCGGCGGATCTCGCTGTCGCCGCCCGCGGTTCATGCTCGCATCAAGCGGCTAGAGGAACTGGGGTACGTCCGCCAGTATGCCGCTATCCTCGACCGCGAGAAAGTCGGCTATGACATTCTCTGCTTGATCACCGTGACGCTCGAAGTGCATCACATGCAGAATATTAACCTATTTCGGGATGCCATCGCCCAGATGCCCGAAGTGCTCGAATGCTACTTCATCACCGGCGAGTACGACTATTTGATCAAAGTTGCCGTCCACAGCCGGAAGGAGCTAGAACGCTTCTTGATGGAGAATTTGACCCCGATTCCGGGCATCGCGCGGATTTCGACCAGCATCGTCTTGACTGAGATCAAGTACACGACCAGCCTATTGTTAGAATAAGCCGGATACAAAAACAGCGAGCGGGTGCTCGCTGCCTGTCATCGATCGATCTGAAACTCGGCTAAATCTTCTCGTAGAAGATGTCGTCGGCGTAGCAGTAACCCCACTCCTCGCCCGGCTCCAGCGACATCACCATCGGATGCCCGGTTTCATGATAATGCTTGGTCGCGTGTTTGTTCTTCGACGAATCGCAGCAGCCGACGTGTCCGCAGATCAAGCAGACCCGCAAATGCACCCAAGTATCGCCCATTTTCATACATTCTTCGCAGCCCTTAGCGCGGGGCGTCCGCGTTTGAATCTGCTTGACGTGTTCGCATTCCTGCATGATCGCTTTATCCTCCCGACTGCTTCATGAGAGAATTATAGTAGTGATGCGGTTTCGCTTTGTCAAATAGAACCATGAAATCGGCAGGATAATCGCATCAAGATGATCAAGCAGGTCAGAAACAGTCATAGGGGTTTGTAGGGGCGCAGCGCGCTGCGCCCCTACACGGGAATTGCCTTTTGTGAACCGTACCAACCTCAAAGCTTGGCTTGATACAACCACCGTGATGAGATCGGCACAGCCGGTGGTCAAGCAGCGCCAAGCGGCGCGACCTTGTGAATTTCGAGGAGTAGGCAGTCCGGCGGATCGCCTTTGCTGACGAATCCGTCCGCGCCAGCATTAAGCGCTTCGTCATGGGCTTCCGGGCGTCCACTGAGCGCGATCACTTTGACGTGCGGGCAGAGCGCCCGCACCTTCAACAAGAGATCGCGCCCATTCATTCCGGAAAGCTCCCAATCGAGCAGCAGCAGATCGGGACAAGCATTGATCAGCCACGCGAGCAACTCGTCAGCGCTAGCAGCTTCGCTGACGAGTTCATACTTCACTTCGTTCTCAAGCAGGCAGATGAGCGCCTGTCGCACGTCGAATTGGTCGTCGGCAAGGATAAAGTGCATGTTTGCTTTCTCGCCTAGCTCGCCGCGGCGAAACCGAAAGCGAACCCCATTTCGTGGACCTTGAGCCGGTTGGCGAATGCCTGCCGTGCCCGGAATAGCCGTGATTTGACCACGCCGATATTGGTATCGAGCACCTCGGCGATTTCCTCGTAAGACAGATCATACCAGTAGCGCAGCACAATGATCGCCCGTTCGTCCGGCTTGACCAGCCGCAGCATTTCCTGCACGGTCTGCTCCCGTTCGCCATCGATCGTCAAGTCTTCAATCGAGCGGCTTTCAATCGCCGCCATCAACTGCCCCGGCAGCATATCATCCAGCGACAACCAGCTCAGGCGGCGCTTGCGAATGAGGTCGATGCAGTAGTGCGATGCAATCGAAAGGACCCACGTGCGGAACGGGCGGCTCGTGTCGTAGCGGTTGATGTTGGTATATGCCCGTAGGAAAGCTTCCTGAGCGGCATCTTCCGCCTCGACGTGATCGCCGAGCATCCGATAGGTCAAGTTGTAAACCGCGCGCTCATATGCCAGCACAAGGTCGGCGAAAGCATCCTGATCGCCGTCCATCACGCGCAGCGCCCGGTCACGGTCTTGGGCAATCATCTGGTCTTTTTCGATTTGTGAAAGCATCATGGTATTCCTTTTTACTGCTTGAGCCGGTGCTTGGTCATGCCGGAAAACGCTCTTTTTGCTAACCATCCTTAGAATACAAAAACTCCCCTCAAATGCCGTCAAGCATATGGGGGGAGTTCGGATGCTACGATTGGTTAGTTCGAAACTGGTCAGGTGACTAGGTGGTGTTGTAAAGCCAGCGCGACCGCCTCAGTCCGGCTGGTGACGCTGAGTTTCGAGAGGATGCTGCTGACGTGAAATTTCACCGTCGAGCGACTGATCACCAACTTGTCCGCGATCTGGGGGTTGTTGAACCCCTTGACCATCAACTCCAGCACTTCGTGCTCGCGTCCGGTCAAATCGAAACCGACCCGCTGCGGCTGCGTCACTGCGTGAATCAGCGCTTGCGCCGCTTCCGGTGCCAGTGCCGGACGCCCCGCCTTCGCCGCATAGATCGCGTTGACGAGTTCCTCTGCCGAGACATTCTTGAACAGATAACCAATTGCCCCGGCTTGCAAGGTCTTCTGCATCAGTTCGTCTTCTTTGAAGGACGTCAGCGCGATCACCTGCACATCCGGACAGCGCTGGCGGATCGCGCGGGTCGCTTCAGCACCGTTCATCCCCGGCATCATCAAATCCATCAACACGACGTCCGGCGCGATCTCGGCGCACTTACGCACCGCTTCTTCGCCGCTTGACGCCTCTCCGACCAGCTCCAAGTCGTCGTAGGCGAGTAAAAAGGCTGATAATCCACTCCGCACCATCGCATGATCATCGACGATGAAAACCCGAATCCGGTTCTGTTTGTCCATCAACTATCCCCCTCTGACCACCGCAAAGTCACCCGCGTTCCCCCATCAACCTGAGTCTCGACCCGGTACTCCGCGCCGATGCCCTCAGCGCGCTCGCGCATGATGTTCAGACCAAGCCGCTGTGGAGCGACCTGCGCCGGGTCGAAGCCACGCCCATTATCCGACACGACCAACGTAATATCATCATCCGTGTAATTCAGGCTAATATCGACTGCGCTCGCCTCAGCATGTTTGAAGACGTTGTTCAATGCTTCCTGAGCAACCCGGTAAAAGACAATTTTGGCGTCGGTTGGCAGCGGACGTGCCAACCCTTCGACGTGCAGATTCACCGGAATCCGTGCTCGCCCGATTAGTGCCTCGCTTAGCTGGCGCAGTAAATCGCGCAGTTGAACTTCAACCAGCGTCGCCGGGCGTAGTTCGAGCAGCAGCGTGCGCATCTCCGCCAGCGCGCCGCGCGTCAACTGGCGCAAATCGGCAAGCCGCCGCAGCCCCTCTTCCCGATCCCGCTCCCACAGGCGCGGCAGCACCTCGGCGATCAAGCTGGCGGAGAACAACGTCTGCGTGACCGCATCGTGCAGGTCGCGGGCAAGCCGCGAGCGCTCGGCGGCGACGGCAGCTTGGGCAGCTTGCGCGCGCAGCCGCGCGTTATCAATCGCCAGCGCCGCTTGATCGCAGACGGCAACGACCAACTGAATTTCCTCTTCGGTGAACTCATCCTTCCGGGGATAGTACACCACCATGCCGCCATAAACTTCATCGCGGGCGATCAGCGGCACGGCGAGCAGCGCCTTGTAGCGCTTTGACAGCATGGCGATCACCGTGTTGTACTGATCGTCGTCGGGCAAGTCGAGCGTCATCAAATCGTGAACGCAGACCGGATGCCGCTCCGCCACCGCGCGCCCAACCGCTCCCCGTCCGAAGGGAACGCGCAGGCGACACATGACTTTTTCATCCAGCCCAATCGACGTCTGAACCGTCAACACATTGTCGTCGCGCTGGAGTTCGTAAATCGCGATGCTGTCCGTCCCCAACAAGCGTCCCGCTTGCGCGACGATGTAATCGAGGATCGCCTCAAGCGAGCGGTTGGAGTTGATGATCGTCAGGATGTCGCGCAGCCCCTCGGCGACGCGCCGCCGTTGTTCCGTCTCATAGCGACGTTCCTGCTCCTCCTCGTAGAGCCGGGCATTGTCCATCGCCACCGCGGCTTGATTGGCGAAAGCCAGCGCCAAATTGGCGTGATGCTGATTGAAGTGGTCGGGCATGTCGCTGTCAAAACCGAGCATCCCGATCACGCGCTCGCGCACGATCAGCGGAATCCCCATCCACGAGCGAATGTAATCGAGGCTGCCACCGCGCTCCCCTGCCTCGCGGAAGGCGTTCGCCATGGGTGTATCCGCGCTCATATCCGGGATGATCACCACCGACTTGCCCAGAATGACTTCGCCATTCGCCGGATTATCGCTAAAGGTCCACTCGCGCAGGAGTTCGTTTTCAGGAATCGGTCCACTGTAGACCAGCATTCCCAAAGTATGTTCGTCCACCACCGTGAGCAGCGCCGCGCCGCTGAAGTCGATGACCGACTTCAGTTCGTCCAGAATCTTGTCGAGCAGTGGTTCCAATTCAAGCGTCGCCGTGATGTTGTTCGAGGCGGTCAGCAGCGTCGAAAGTTCGCGCGTGCGCTCCGCGACCCGCTGTTCCAGCATCTGATAAGCTTGCACCCGTTCGGTAATGTCGCGAACGACCGATAACATGTGCGGCTCACCGCGATAGGTGAACAGCGTCGCGCGCACTTCGACGTTGAACGGCTCGCCGTTTTTGCGATAGCGCACCGTCTGGAAGTCAACCGACGCGCCGCGCATCACCTCGTCCAGCGCATCCATGAAGGGTTTAGAACTAGCCTTGCCAATGATCTCATCGTAGCGGTAACCGTACATCGCGCAAGCAGCTGGATTTGCTTCGACGATAATGCCTTGTGCGTCGTGGATAATCACGCCGTCGCTCGTCGATTCGAAGATGCTGCGATACTGCGCTTCTTTCTCCTCCAGCAGACGATTCGCAAACACCCGATCCGACGCATCGACGACGACGATCAACAGCGTGCTGATCGCCTTGCCATGGCGCAGCGGTGTAACCACCACATCCCAATAGGAGACAACACCATCGCGCTGCATCGCGACCGCTTCGGTGCGCACGACTTTGCCTGCGAAGGCTTCATCCAGCGTCGGTTGAAAGCGCTGGCGGTCTTCAGGAAACAACTCAAACAACGCGGTCTTGCTCTGCAAATCACTGAGTGGCGCATAGCGCTGCAGCGAAGCCCGCCACGATGGGTTGACGCGCAGCAGCTTCAGATCGCGGTCAATCACCGCCATACCGATCGGCATCTGGTCGAACAGCGCGTCCAGCAGCTCAGCCCGCAGCTCGCTGACTTCGCGCCCCTCGCCTTCGCTCATGGTGAATATATTGTCGAAAATGGCGCGATTTTGCTTGTCGGTTTCAGCCATACGCATCGAGTCGTGGAGTCCCATCTCCGTTCCGCAGCCAAAGGGTATGTCCATTGATCAGATTATACACCGGCGTCCTCGTTGCCGGGAGCAATTTGCGCTAAAGCGATCGGTTTTGGCTGCTGGCGAGCAGTTCCGAATCCTGAATGATCGATCACCGGTTGAGTATGCCATGTGCTATAATCCGGGCGTAAAGGTCAGAGGATGAGCGGAGGGCGATGTGGACGTAAACCAAGCCGCACGCATGATTGAATGGCTCGACGAAGAACGTCGCCGTGATAAAGCTACGATTGCCACGCTGCAAGAGCGTCTTGCCCAGCAGCAAGAGACCGTCGAAGCGCTGAACAAGCGTCTCAACAGTATCGAGTCGGATCAGACGGTGCTGCGCGGCGAGGTCAGTGCAACCGGGCGCGACGCCGAGATGGTCGATCAACTCCGCCGTGAAATGCAGCAGATGATCGAGGGCGTCGAAGCCAAGCGCCTGACCGCCGAGCGCGAAGCGGAGCGTCGCGCCGAACTCGCGCGTGAAGCGGTCGCCCGCCCGGTACGCGACATCAACGAAAAGCTGGGCAAGCTCGAACGCCAAACGACCGAACTTCCGGCGATCAACGTCGAAAAGGATCGGCTTGCCGGAACGGTCGCCAACATCCAGCAGCGCGTTGACGACTTATTCAAACGGTTCGAAGAGCCGGATCGCCGCCTCGCCTTTCTTGAGGAGCAGCGCCGCCAAGATGCCCGCCGCCTCTCTGAAGTCGAATCCGAACTGCCCGAAGTCCGCAAAGTGATCGATGGCTTCAAGCCCAAGCTGACCCTGATCGAAGAACTCTCGCTGCGCAACGAGCGTAAGGTTCAGGAAGTCAGCGTTGGCGACCGCGACCGCCGCGAGCAGATTCAGCAGTTTATCGATCAGCAAACGCTGGTCGATCAGCAGCGCGAGCAGCAGGTCAAAGCGTTGGTCGACCGCTTCGGCGAGCAGGACAGCCAAATCCAGCGCAACATCGAGCGCTTCGAAACGTGGGCGGAAGCCTACCGCGACATGAAAAAGATCATCGACGACTTCGAGCGCATCGGGGACCGGCTGGAACGCCGGATCAACGAAGTCGCCGAAATGCAGCGGCTCAGCGAGGAGCGGTTCCGCCAAGAGTGGAACGACTGGCGTTCCGACGATCAGAAACGCTGGAAACAGTTCACGCTCTCCAATGATGAAGTCTGGCGGCTCCACGACAAAGAGTTCGAGCGCTTCGTCCAGCGCCTTTCCGACATGGAAGGATTGTTCCCACCGCTGCAAGATGGCATTAACCGTCTTTGGAATCTCGAACGCGAGCGCGCCAAGCTCTACCGCGAACGGTATCACGCCATGCTGATGGAGTTCGACACCGGCACCAGCATTCCCACGACCGCCGCTCCCAAAGCGGGCAATGGCACCAATGGCAGCGGCACGAACGGTGGCGCGAATGGTAATGGACTAAGCTAATGGATTTCGAAGCGCTTTACGGGGAACTTGCTCACGGGATCGACGTTATCCGCGCGCTGCTGATCGGCGTCACGCAGGAACAGGCGCAGATCAAGCCGTCGCCGGACGAGTGGTCGATTTTGGAAGTCGTCTGTCACCTCTACGACGAGGAGCGCGAGGATTTCCGCCCGCGCCTCGACATCATGCTGCACCATCCGGATCAGCCGTTCGCACCGAACGACACTGTCGGCAATGTGACGGCGCGCCGCTACAACGAGCGCAATCTCGCCGAAGTTTTCGAAGGCTTTGCCGCCGAACGCGCCAAATCGCTCGATTGGTTGCGCAGCCTGAACGATCCCGACTGGGAAGCGACCTACACGACTCCCTATCGCACCATGACGGCGGGCGATATGTTCGCTTCGTGGGTTGCTCACGATTTGCTGCACATCCGCCAGTTGAATGAACTGCGCTGGGCGCGCATTTTACGCTTCGCCGCGCCGTATGACGATGTCGCCTATGCCGGTGACTGGTAACGCTCAGACCAGATCGGGCGCAGCTTCACTATGCGGTAGTTCGCCGACGTTGATGCGGACGATATTCGCGCCCAACGCCGACAGCTTGTCTTCGATCCGCTCGTAACCCCGGTCGATCTGCTGAACGTTGGCAATCCGTGTCTCGCCTTTCGCCGCCAGCGCCGCCAGCAGCAGCGCCATCCCCGCGCGAATGTCCGGGCTGCCGATGTACGGAACGCCGCGCAGCGCCGTCGGTCCCTGCACCAGCACGCGATGCGGATCGCACAGGGTGATCCGCGCACCCATGCGCATCAGCTTATCGGTGAAGAAAAACCGGCTCTCGTACATCCAATCGTGGAACAGTACCGATCCAGCGCTCTGCGTGGCGACAGTCAGCGCCACACTCATCAAATCGGGTGGGAAGGCGGGCCACGGCTGCGCCTTGATGATCGGAATGCGGTTGTCGAGATCGGGAACGATCGTCAGCGACTGCCCTGCCGGGACGATCACCGCATCCCCCTGCACGTCCCAGTGAACGCCCAGCCGCTCGAACACCAGCGCGATCATGTCGAGATATTGGGGGTCGGCTTCGGTGATCGTCAGCGCGCCGCCCGTCATCACCGCCGCGCCGATCATGCTGCCGACTTCCATATAATCTGCGCCGATGCGAGCTTCGCCACCGTGCAGCCGCTCGACGCCCTCAATCGTCAGCCGGTTCGAGCCGATCCCGTCAATCTGCGCGCCCATCCCCACCAACATGTTGCCGAGATCCTGCACGTGCGGTTCGCCCGCGGCGTTGTTGATGACAGTCGTGCCTTGCGCCAATACCGCCGCCATGATCGCGTTCTCGGTCGCGGTGACGCTCGCCTCAGCCAGCAGAATATTCGCTCCGCGCAGCCGATCCGCCGTCATCGTAAACGCGCCGTTGAAGTCAATGGTTGCGCCGAGCTTGCGCAGCGCGAAAACGTGCATGTCGAGCCGCCGCTCGCCGATCGCGTCACCACCCGGCGATGGCAGATAAACCCGTCCGCAGCGTGCCAGCAGCGGACCTGCCAGCACAATGCTCGCCCGTAATTTGCGCGCGAGCACCGCATCCACTTCGTAGCCGATCTCACCGCTCGCTTGAACTCGCAGCGTGTTTGTGTCCAGCCACTCGATCTGCACGCCGAGCTGCCGCATGATGGCGATCAACGTCCGCACGTCGCCGATGTCCGGTACATTGTGCAGAATCACGGGTTCATCAGTGAGCAAGCACGCCGGCAGCATCTTAAGGGCTGCGTTCTTGTTCCCGCCCGCCTTGATCGTACCGTTGAGCGGGTGTCCGCCTTCGATGACAAACTGCTGCATGAGCTTACCCTAGCTGCACGTCCACCGCGTCGCCGATGCGGACACCGGACTGCGCGGCAAAACTGCCTTGATTGATCGAGAGTTCCAGATAGCCGCTGCTGCCGACCAGCGCCAGCACTGCGCCACGCGGCACGTCGGCATACGTGTGCTTGATCGACGTAAGGCGCTGATCGCCGACCGTGACAACCGCATTTTGCGCTGCCACACCGAGCGACGCGCCGTCGCCGAAGCATGGATCGAGCACGAGTTGTTCCGGCGACAGCCAGCGCAGCCCGCCGATGCTCGTCACCGCCGTGCCAAAGTGATCGATATGCAGCACTTCGCCGCCAAGGTGGAGCGCATCGACGGTCAGCACCGGCTTAGACAGTTCCACCAGTTGATCGAGCGCGCTGCCGAACCGATCCAGCGGCACCCCTGCCGCCGCGTGCGCCGCTCCCGGCGAAAAGATGTCGCGCCCGTGAAAGGTCGCGCTCGTCCCGGTTAGTTGATAGGCGGGATTGCTCAACTCAAAGGCTCGATAGTCACCCAAATCACGCAAGACGTAGCTCAGCACGCCGTTGTCCGGCGCGATAAAAGTGTAGTCGCCCGCGCGAACGGCGATCGCCTTACGGCTGCTGCCCACACCCGGATCGACCACGACCATGAAGGTCGTCCCTTTGGGAAAGTAGCGATAGTTGTTCAACAGCACAAACGCCGCTTGTTTGACGTTCTGCGGCTCGATGGCGTGGGTCAGGTCGATCAGTTGAGCGTCGGGAGCGATGCCGAGCATCACCCCTTTCATCACGCCGACGTAAGCGTCGGTCGTGCCAAAGTCGGTCAAAAGTGCGATAATCGATGACATAGTTTCCTCCAGAGAGTTGCTATTGTAGCGATTTGCCAAGCGTTGACAACTCTTGAGCACCTCGTTATACTCAACCTATTATCTGAGAGAGTAAAGTCATGACGCGCCAGTTCCATCATCACCATCACGAATATGGTTTGAGCAGCCCGGTGTTGGTGTAATTCAGCGCGTTCCGTCCTAACGTGATCCAGAAGCCCCGCACCCGGCGGGGCTTTTTCATTTGAGCGAGAGGAGTGGTTATGCTAGCCGTCATCGACTACGGCGCGGGTAATCTCCGCAGCGTGCTGCACGCGCTGAACTACCTCGGCGTCGAGGACCTGCGCCTCGTCCGCACGCCCGACGACCTGCGCGGCGCGGACAAGATCATCCTACCGGGCGTCGGCGCGTTCGGCGCGGGGATGCAGCAGCTTCACGCCCAAAACCTCGTTCAGCCGATCAAGGACGCCGTGCGCGCGGGCATTCCTTATCTCGGCATCTGCTTAGGGATGCAGTTCTTGTTCGAGACCAGCGACGAAATGGGCGATCACGCCGGTTTCGGACTGCTGCCCGGTCGCGTAACGCGGTTTCCGGAACGCCCCAACCTCAAAGTGCCGCACATGGGCTGGAATCAACTGACGCCGACGCGCGCGACTCCCCTGCTCGACGGCATCGACGGCGATAGCTACGCTTACTTCGTCCACAGCTACTACTGCGTCCCGACAGACCCCGCCGACGTGCTGATCACGACCTGCTACGGCGAGGATTTCTGCGCGGGCGTCCAGCACGACAATATCTACGGCGTCCAGTTCCACCCGGAAAAGAGCCAGAAGACCGGGCTGCAACTGCTGACCAACTTCTTGGAGATCGCCTCGTGATCATCTATCCGGCAATTGACCTGCGTGGCGGCAAGGTCGTTCGTCTGCGCGAAGGCGATCCTAATCGCCAAACCGTCTTCAGCGACGATCCCGTCGCCACCGCGCGCCAGTGGATCGCCGACGGCGCGGCGTGGATTCACATGGTCAACCTCGATGGCGCGCTGGCAACCGCCAATAACAACGGCGCGATCCTCGCCGCCGTCGCTCAGCTTGACGTGAAAGTCCAGTTCGCGGGCGGGCTGCGCACGCTCGACGACATCGCCGGAGCGCTCGAACGCGGCGCGAGCCGCGTGATCTTGGGGACAGTCGCGGTCCAGCAGCCGGAGATCGTCGCGCAAGCGGTCGAGCGCTGGGGCGCGGAGCGTATCGGCGTAGCGCTTGACGCCCGTGACGGCGTGGTCACGACGCACGGTTGGCAGCAGCCGACCACCTTGACGCCGACCGCGTTCGGCTTGCAGATGCGCGCGCTCGGCGTCGAGCACGCGCTCTATACCGACGTCAGCCGCGACGGAAACTTGAGCGGCAGCAACGTCGAAGCGACGGTCGCCTTAGGGCGCGCTACCGGCTTGCAGGTGATCGCGTCCGGTGGCGTCAGCACCATTGAAGAAATCCGCGATCTAGCGGCGAGCGGCAGCGTCGCCGGCGCGGTGATCGGCATGGCACTTTACGAGCGTCGCCTCACCCTACCCGCTGCCCTCGCAGCAGCAGAAGGAGCAGCAGCATGTTAGCTAAACGGATCATCCCCTGCCTCGACGTGCTGAACGGGCGCGTCGTCAAGGGCGTCAACTTCGTCGATCTGCGCGACGCGGGCGACCCGGTCGAACAGGCGGCGATCTACGACCGCGAAGGCGCGGACGAACTCGTCTTTCTCGACATCACCGCCTCGCACGAAGCGCGCAACACCATGCTCGATATGGTGCGCCACGTCGCCGATGCGGTCTTTATCCCCTTCTGCGTTGGCGGCGGCATCCGTAGCATCGAGGACATCCGCGCGACCCTGCTCGCGGGCGCGGACAAGGTCTCGATCAACAGCAGCGCCGTCAAGACGCCCGACCTGATCAATCAGGGCGCGTGGGCGTTCGGCAGCCAGTGTATTGTTGTCGCCATCGACCCCAAGCGGATCGACGGCAAGTGGGAAGTGTTTATCAACGGCGGGCGCGTGCCGACCGGCTTGGACGCGCTCGACTGGGCGCGTGAGGTCGAAGATCGCGGCGCAGGCGAGATTCTGCTGACCAGCATGGATCGGGATGGCACGAAAGCAGGGTATAATCTGGAACTGACTCAAGCCGTCGCCGAAGCCGTGTCGATCCCGGTGATCGCGTCCGGCGGCGCGGGCACGATGGCGCACTTTTGCGAGGCGCTGACCGTCGGCAAAGCGGATGCTGCGCTCGCTGCGACGCTCTTTCATTACAACGAGATCCGCGTCGGCGACCTCAAACGCTATTTGGCGGATCAAGGGGTACCGGTACGGCTCAAAGGATGGGAACGGTCGTGACAAGTCACGCTTTGAATTTCGACGCGCTCAAATGGGATGCAACCGGGCTGATCCCGGCAGTCGTGCAGGACGCGACAACGATGCAGGTCTTGATGGTCGCTTACATGAACGCCGAATCGCTGCAGCAGACGCTCGACACCGGCGAAACCGTATTCTGGAGCCGCAGCCGCCGCGAACTGTGGCATAAGGGCGCGACTTCAGGCAACGTCCAGACCGTCCGCGAAATCCGCGCTGACTGCGACGGCGATACCCTACTCATTTTGGTCGATCCGGCAGGTCCAGCCTGTCATACTGGAAACGTCTCCTGTTTTTATCGCACCTTAGAGGAAGTCAGCCATGCCTGAAACCACACCTGACATGTTGACCAAACTTGAAGCGATCATTCGAGATCGCAAGCAGAATCCGAAACCCGGCAGCTATACCAACAGCTTGTTCAATGCCGGTCTCTCGCGCGCAGCCCAGAAAGTCGGCGAAGAAGCCAGTGAAGTGATCGTCGCCGCCTTCAGCCAACCCCGCGACGAGCAAATCGGCGAGTTGAGCGACCTCATCTATCACACTCTTGTGCTCATGGCGATCAAGGACATCACGCTCGACGAGGTTTACGCTGAACTCGAGCGCCGTCACGCCGCTAAGGAAAGCACGGATGCCTGAGCGGGTCGTCATCGAGAACACTTTTTACGTCCGCTATGCCGAAACCGACGCGATGGGCATCGTCCATCACGCCAGCTATATCGTCTATTTCGAGGAAGGGCGCAGCAATTACGCCCGTCAGCGCGGCAGCGATTACGCCAGCTTCGAGCGCAGCGGACGCTACCTCGCCGTCGCCGAAGTCAACGCCCGCTACATCAAACCGGCGATCTACGGTCAGTTGATCACGGTGCGCTGCTGGATCGAGGAGATGAAAAGCCGCGCCCTCACCTTCGGCTACGAGATCGTTGATGCTGAAATCCGGCGCTTTGCTCGTCACCGGCAAGACCCGCCACATCTGCATTACCCATGATGGACACGTCACCACCATCCCCGATGAGTGGCGTGCTTGGACCGTCTAAACAGCACCCAGCTCACGACCTGATTACTTCTCAAAATCGACCACAAAATGCGCCTTTTCTCGCTCAAATGGCGCATTTTAGCGTTCAAATTTCGGGGTCGATTGACAACCTAATATATATTCGAATATACTCATATTCAAAGGCATGAAAGATAAATATTAATATTACGGAGCATTTCATGATCAATTATGATAATAGTCCATGGACTAAGCATTACGATCCCGGTGTGCCCGTTTCACTCGAACCTTATCCCGATATTCCGCTGTTTCAACTCCTCCGCGAAAGCGCCCAAAAATACCCAACCAACCCGGCGGTTGTCTCCAGCGCACATCTGCCGGTTGTCGGTCGCGTGGGTGCCGTTCTGACTTACGAGCAGCTCGATCAGGCGACCGATGCTTTTGGCGCGGCGCTCGTCGATCACGGCTTGAAGAAGGGGGATCGCGTAGCGATTGTGATGCCGAACGTCGCCGCCTTCCTGATCGCCTATTTCGGCACGCTCAAAGCCGGTGGCATCGTCGCCGCGACCAACCCGACCTACCCCGCCAGCAAAATGCGCGATCAGATCGACAACTGTGACGCCGAATTCGTCGTCACGCTGACGCTGTTTTATAACACTATCAAGCAAATTCAGGCGGAAACGAAGGTCAAGACCGTTATCGTCACCAACGTCAAGGAATATCTGCCGCCACTCGCGCGCGTTCTCTTCACCTTAGTGCGCGAGAAAAAGGACGGACACTACCTCGAAGCACTGCAATCCGGCGATTTCTGGCTTCAGGATTTGCTGACCCAGTATGCCGGGCAAAAACCGGACGTTGACGTGACGGGTAGCGATCTCGCCATTTTCCAATACACCGGCGGAACCACCGGCACGCCCAAAGCCGCGATGTCGCAGCATAAAGCGCTGGTCGCCAATACGCTGCAATGCCGTGCGGTACTGCTCAGCCGCGACACCGTCGACACCAGCGACGAAATCTTTCTCGGTGCGATTCCCTTTTTCCACGTCTACGGCTTAGTCACGGTCGTCAGCTTCGCCATGGCACTCGGCGCGCAGATTACACTGGTCCCCAACGCCCGCGACATTGACGATCTCTTGAGCGTCATCCAGAAATACAAACCGACGATCTTTATGGGTGTCCCCGCGCTCTACAACGCCCTCAATCATCACCCGGAAGTCACTTCAGGACGGGTCAGCCTCGGCAGCATTCGCGTCTGCATGAGCGGCTCCGCCCCACTGCCCGCTGTGACCAAACGTGAATTTGAGCGGCTCAGCGGCGGCAATCTATGTGAAGGCTACGGCATGTCGGAAGCGCCCACCGCCAGCCATGCCAACCCGGTCAAGAACGAAAATCGCACTGGCTCGATCGGTCTCCCCTTCCCGGATATGAGCGTGCGCATCGTCAGCCTAGAAGATGGCATCACTGAGGTGCCGCTCGGCGAAATCGGCGAGATGATCATGTCGGGACCGCAGTTGATGGTCGGCTATCACAAAGCGCCAGAGGAGACCGCCCAAACACTCCGCGAAATCGACGGCAAAACGTGGCTCTACACGGGCGACATCGCGCGCATGGACGAGGACGGCTACTTCTACATCGTCGACCGCAAGAAGGACATGGCGCTGATTGGTGGGTTCAACGTCTACCCGAATATGATCGATAAAGTACTTTCGGAGCATCCCGCAGTGATGGACGTTGCCGTCGCCGCCATCCCGCACCCAACCAAAGAGGGGCAAGAAGCACTCAAGGCTTGGATCGTCCGGCGCCCCGATCAGAGCGTCACGCCCGAAGAATTGATCGCCTTTTGTGCGGAACGTCTCGCTCGTTATGAAGTCCCGACCCGTTACGCCTTTGTCGATGCCCTCCCCAAGAGCAGTGTGGGCAAGACTTTGCGCCGTGAACTCGTACAGATGGAACTCGCCGACCGTGCCCGCAGCGCCGCTGAGACAGATGAATTATCCAGTCTGCCCAAGGACGTCGCTGTGCCGGTCAATCAAACCGGACAATGAACGACGAAGCAATCAGTTGGCGGGGTGGAGTGAGTAGCATCGTTCCGCCCCGCTTAGGCTTAGCGGTCGTCCTCAGCAGCTTTATCCGGGTCTGAAAGATAGTAGCCACGATAGAAAGCGCGCGCAGGACCCCGGTTCATGTACCAGACGACGTAAAACGCTACCAACACGCTCATGAGCAAGCGTCCCGAAAGCAGCACCCGCATGATCGCTCCGCCGGAATCAATTCCAGCAGCCAGATCCGGGTTGGCAAGCAGCGGCGTGACGCTCAGGACGATCGTGATCGCCGTCAGGATGAGGACCGCACCGAGCATCACGAAGCGGATCCAGCCGGGTCGTCCTCGCCACGCCCAAACCGCGATCACCAAAAAGGCGACGCCCAGCACCACTTGAGCAACGAGGTTCGCGTCGGCAACGCCGGTGAACGATCCACCGGACAGCATCGGCAGCACGGCGTCAGCTTCTCCCGGTATGTCGAGACTCATGGACTGCACGCGAGCGCGTACCAACATGACCATGGCAACCTGCAGCAGCGGCAGCAGTGAGAACAACATGACACTGGCAAGAATTGCCAGCGAAAGCCCAAAAGTGCGCACCGGTCGATTATTTCCAGTATTCATACTTTATTTCCGCGTATGAAGTAAGCCATGCAAACACAGATAATTTACATAGATCCATAAGGACTTAGTACGAAAGCGTTACCACACTGTAGACAAGTTGTGTTAAAATCCGGGTTATAGGCGCTTGCTCGTTTATGGGAGCTTACTTTGAGATGAATCTCACCGGAATAATAGACCACGTTTACGCAACTTTCCAAGAATACCTTGAAGATGCACGGGTCGTGCTGCTGCATCCCGAAAGCCGTTATCGCTCCATGCTGGTAGCGCAGCTCATAAACTCACCCGAATACCGGGTATTCTACTATGCAATGGGACCAGATGACATCAGCGTGCCCTCATTCCTTGATGGGATCACGCACGACGTTGCGAACCAGAACCCGATGTTCGGACGTCACATCAATATGTTGGAACCGGAAGATTACGATAATCTCGAAACCCTGCTCGACACTTTCCTCAAAGATTTAGCCGAACTGAGTGACGACTCCTACATTATGATCCTCGATGAGTATGATCGCAGCGACGTTGCTGATGATATTCAATGGTTCATTGAAAGGATGATCGCACGGCTGCCAGAAAACTGCCGTCTCGTGATCAATAGTCGTACCCTGCCCCGACTCCCTTGGGTGGCGATGATTGCGCAAGGGCGCGCGCTTATGCTGCGCGATGCCGACTTGATCCGCGAAAACTTCTATGACACGCAAGGTCACGGCAGCCAACCACTGGACGTTTACGCGCTCGGTCCCGGTTTCGTCCTCTTGAACGACAAGCCAATTGACACGTGGGAGGGACACCTGCCCCGGCTGCTGTTCTTCTTCGCCCTCGACCGCCCCATCATCACCCGGTCAGAGATTTGCCAAGCCTTCTGGCCCGAGCTTGACATCGACCAAGCCGTCAACGTCTTTCACGTCACCAAGCGGCGGCTGCACAAGGCGCTCGACATGGATGTCCTCGTCCATCATGACGGCTACTACCGCATCAGCCCCGAACTCGACATCGAGTACGACGTGATGCGCTATACCACCCAGTTGATGGCGGGGCGCGACCGGCAAAACGACAATCGCATCGCTTCGTGGCAAAAAGCGATCGATCTCTATCGCGGACCCTTCTTGCAAGGGCATAATGACCGCTGGATTCTCGACCGCCGCGCCGACTTCCAAGCTGGATTTCTCCAAGCGCTCTGTGAAATGGCACAGTATCGCCTCGAGCAAGATCGCCCGGAACTGGCTTTAGGACTGTACCAGCGTGCCGTCAGCGAAAATAACAGCCGCGAGGATATCCACCGCTCGATCATGAGCCTGTACACAAGCCTCGGTCGGCGCAGCGAGGCGGCTGCCCACTATCAGAAGCTGCTCGAAGAACGCGGCAGCGAAATCACGCCGGAAACCCAAGCCCTCTACCAAGAAATCATGGATTGAGTCGGCTTTAAACCACCTAGCTCGATCAAGCAAAAACGCCTGCACCATGCAGGCGTTTTTTTCGCCCCTGACAGGACTCGAACCTGTTGCCTCACGCTTAGAAGGCGCGCGCTCTATCCGGGTGAGCTACAGGGGCTAACCTGCGGCACATTGTAAAACAGCCCCCCTAGCTCGTCAAGCAGGACGTAGGGCGAACGTTTGTTTTCCACGATTGTTTAAAACCCCACAGTAGGGTATAATTAATGAAGTGAGGTAACGTTGAACACCGTATAGAAATCCCGAAATGCCAAGCTGACGCAGCATCAAAATTCAATCGTCGCCGACGGTTGGAGATGGGTACGTATTGCGCGTTTCGGGTCACGATAACAAGGGGATAGAATGGCGGACAAAGTCTCTGCTCCCGTTTCCTATACCGAAGAAAACATCATCAAGCTGAAGCCGATGGAGCACATTCGGCTGCGCCCCGGCATGTACGTCGGCGGCACCGACGCCCGCGCGCTCCATCATCTGATTTACGAAGTCGTCGATAACGCTATCGACGAAGCACTCGCCGGACGCTGCGATGCCATCATGGTCACGCTGCTCGACGACAACTTCGTCTCCGTCGCCGATAACGGCGTCGGTATCCCGGTCGGCATCCACAAGCAAGAAGGCGTCTCCACCTTGCAGATGGTCATGACCGAGGTCGGCACCGGTGGTAAGTTCAACAATACGGCTTACAAGGTCAGCGGTGGCTTGCACGGCGTCGGCGTCTCGGCGGTCAACGCGCTGTCCGAGAGCTTGACGGCGACCGTCTACCGCGACGGCAAGATGTGGGAGCAAACCTACCAAGAAGGCAAGCCGGTGGACGAAGTCCACGCCGTCCGCGAACTCGAACCGGGCGAAGGCACCGGCACGACCATCACCTTTAAGCCGGACTTCACCGTCATGGAGCGGAACGAATTCAGCTTCACGACGTTGGCGACGCGCTTCCGCGAAATGGCGTTCGTGACCCGCAAGGTCACCATCACGCTGCGTGATGAGCGCGTCCAGCCGATCCCGAAGGAGATGACGTTCTATTTTGAAGGCGGTCTGAAAGCCTTCGTCAGCTACCTGAATCGCAGCCGTGAGGCGGTGCATCCGGTCGTCCACGCCGAGCGCGACGTCGACATCACACCGGACGGCAAAGAGCCGTTCACGGTCGGCGTCGAGGTCGCTTTCCAGTACAGCGATACTTCCAACGTCACCGAGCTGGCGTTCGCCAATACGATCAATACGCCCGATGGTGGCGCTCACCTGACCGGTCTGCGTTCCGCCGTCACCGGCGTGATCAATCGGCAGGCGCGCAAGCTCGGCTTGCTCAAGGACAAAGACAGCAACTTCTCCGGCAGCGATACGCTGGAAGGCATCACCGCGATTGTCAGTGTGAAGCACCCCCACCCCGCTTTCGAGAGTCAGACCAAGGTTAAGCTGATCAATCCCGAAGTGCAGGGCGCGGTCTCATCGGTGATCACCGAGGCATTCAACGAGTTTATGGAACTCAACCCGCGCGAGGCACGCCGCATCATCGACAAGTGCATGACCAGTATGCGCGCTCGTGAAGCGGCTCGTAAAGCCCGCGATCTCGTCCGCAGCGGTCCCAGCCTGCTCGAAAGCTCGACGCTCCCCGGCAAGCTGGCGGACTGCTCGTCGCACGGCGAGAATGCCGAAATCTACATCGTCGAGGGTGACAGCGCCGGTGGCTCCGCCAAACAGGGGCGCGACCGCCATTTTCAGGCGATCCTGCCGTTACGCGGTAAGATTCTGAACACCGAGCGCGCCCGGCTCGACAAGATGCTCGACAACAACGAGATCAAGGCGCTGATCAGCGCGCTTGGCACGGGAATCAGCGAAGACTTCAACACCACCAGCTTGCGCTATGGGCGGGTCATCATCATGACCGACGCCGACGTCGACGGCAGCCACATCCGCACGCTGTTGCTGACCTTCTTCTTCCGGCACATGCAGGAATTGATCACCAACGGGCATCTGTACATCGCCCAGCCGCCGATCTTCCGCATTCAGGACGGCAAGAACATCGAGTATCACTACAGCGAAGCCGGGCTGAGCGAAAACGAACTGCTCAACCGCGCGTTGAAGCAGTACAAAGACCCGACCAAAGTCAAAGTCAGCCGCTACAAAGGTCTCGGCGAGATGAACCCGGAGCAGCTTTGGGATACAACCATGGATCCGCAGCAGCGGACGCTGCTGCAGGTCACAGTCGAGGACGCCGCCGAAGCCGACCGCGTCTTTGACATGCTGATGGGGTCGAGCGTGCCACCACGCCGCCGCTTCATCCAGACTCACGCCAAGAGCGTCCGCAATCTCGACATCTAGACGAAGCAAACGCCTCAAAACTGAAGCGCCCGACCCACAATCGGGCGCTTTTTGTTACCGTGATTCTCAATGCCAGCTCCCAATCTTTAGGGGAGTGAGAAGCAGAAAATTACGCTATAGTCATTTTAGTCATCTACAAGGGGGGATGCCGCATGAATGACATGCTTCCCTACATCTTCGGAGCCATCACGCTCGCTGGTGTAATTTACTTTGCCTTTGCTATTCTGTTCGGCGGCGATCACGGTTTAGGCGATGCGCTCAATCTCGACGCGATCGGGCTGGGTGACGCCGACGGTGGTTTCGGCTGCATGATTGTCGCCGCCTTCATGTCGGTTTTCGGGGTGATCGGGCTGTTGGGCACCCTCTCCGGCTGGAGTCTGCTGATGACGCTGGTCGCCGCCGCCGCCATCGGTGTTTTGATGGGGCGGTTGGTCAAAGCCTTCCTCCGGCTGATCATGGCGCAGCAGACCGCGAGTATCAGCCCGGAAGACTTGATCGGCATGGTGGCTCGCGTCACCATCGACACACCCGCCGGAAAAACGGGCGAAGCCATCATGGACAGCGCCCACGTGACCAAGTTCCCCGTCCGCGAAACCAGCGGCGCGGCACTCAATCGCGGCGATCAAGTCGAAGTCGTCGATACGAATAACGGCATTCTCTACGTCAAGCGCAAACACACTTAATTTGACGTCTACTGTGGACAAGTTCTGATCACATTTGTCCACAGTTCAGGTCAATTTAATCAATACTAAAAGGGGGTAAAGCCATGCCCGGAACTGGGACAGGGTTGTTGATTGCGGTCGCCGTGATCGCCATCATTGTGTTGTTGGTCATCGCCTTGATCGTGCGGCAGTATCATCGGGTGCCGCCGAGCCAAGTGATGGTCGTCTATGGTCGGCGCGACGCGCGCATGGTCACGAACGGTGGCGTCTTCATTTTGCCGGTGATCGAGACCTACAAAATGCTCGACTTCACCATCATGACCATCAAGCAAGAACGCGATGAGGTCTATACCGTCAGCGGTGTCGCGATCAAGCTCGACTGGGTGGCACAGGTGCAGATCGACCCGTCCGACGCCTCGCTGCGGACCGCCGCACGCGCCTTTCTGGACAAGACTCGCGCTGAAATTCAGCAAATCTTGACCGAGACGCTCAGCGCTAACTTCCGCGCCATCGTCGGGCAAATGTCCGTCGAAGCGATCCACCGCGACCGTGACTCGTTCGTGCAGAAGGTGCAAGACCTCGCCCGCGACGACGTAGCGGCGATGGGTGTTCGCATCATCTCGATGGGTATCGAGGAGATCACTGACGATCAGGGCTACCTGACGGCGATGGCTGCCCCGCAGATCGCCGCCGTCAAGCGCGACGCGACCGTCGCCGAAGCCGAAGCCGAGCGCGAAGCCCGCGTCAAGGCTGCCTCGGCGCGGCAGGAAGCCGAGCAAGCAGAACTCAACGCCACGCGCGAAATTCTGGCGCAGCGCGAAGCGCTCTCAATCCGCGAAGTCGAAGTCGACAAGCGGGTCGGGCTGGCGCGAGCAACGTCGGAGCAAGAAGTGCAGAAGCTGCGGGCGCTGGCGGTCGAACAGCAGCAGGAAGCCGAAGTTCTCGTCCCGGCGCGCGCCAAACGGCAAGCGACCGAAATCGAGGCTGAAGCCGACCGCCACAAGATCACCATCAACGCCGAAGCGCAGGCTCAGGCGACACGGGCGCGCGCCGAAGCCGAAGCCGCCGCGACCGAGCAAAGAGGACGCGGTGAAGCATCCGCCGTGCTGGCGATGCGCGAAGCTGAAGCCTCCGGCGCGAAAGCCGAAGCCGAAGCCGTGCAAGCGCGCGCGCTGGCGGAAGCTGAGGGTGAAAAAGCCAAACTGCTGGCGGAAGCTGAAGGTCGACGCGAGATCGCAGCGGCAAGCGCCGCCGAAAACGAGATCAACCTGCGCCAGTTCTTGATCGAAGAAGTCATGCGCGCCGATGTCGCCAAAGCGCAGGCGATCTCACAAGCGCTTGCTGGCTTGGGTGGCAACGTCCGCGTCGTGCAGATTGGCGGCAATGGCAGCGGAAACGGCGGCACGGGCAACACCTTCATGGATATGCTCATGAACATTCCCGAAGTCGCGGAAACCTTCCGGGCGAAGGTCGAAGCGCTCAGCGGCGAGGACGTCGAAACGACGATGGTGCGGCTGGCACAGCTTTTCGCCAGCGTCCAGACTGCCGCCGGAAAGTCGGACGCCGTGGGAGCATCAGGCGACGGTCAGGGCGCAGTGGACCTCCCACTGACCCCGCTCGCGCCGGAAACGCTGCCGGAAGAAGACGCGCTCGACAGCTAGCAAGCAGTCGTAATCCATCAGCGGGAGTAACCATAATGGTTGCTCCCGCTTTTTATTTGGATCGTTCGCGGCGCGTGATAGAGATCGCTAGAATTAGACAAAATTACATACCCTCAATTTGGAGTCAGCACCTTCGATGAGCATCAACAATCAACTGGCACGTACACCGCCGCTCGGCTGGAATAGCTGGGACTGCTACGGCACCACCGTTCGCGAAGTTGAGGTCAAAGCCAACGCCGATTACATGGCAGCGAAGCTCGCCGCCTACGGCTGGCGCTACGTCGTCGTCGATATTCAGTGGTATGAGCCGAACGCCAAAGCGGGCGGGTATCGCCCGAACGCTGAACTGGTCATGGACGAGTTCGGTCGGCTGCTGCCCGCCGTTAATCGCTTCCCATCGGCGGCAAACGGTGCCGGGTTCAAGCCGCTGGCGGATTACGTCCACAGCTTAGGGCTGTTGTTCGGCATCCACATCATGCGCGGGATTCCCCGTCGCGCCGTCCAGCGCAATTTGCCGATCCTCAATTCGCCCTATCACGCGCAGGATATCGCCGACACATGGAGTATCTGTGAGTGGAACGACGACATGTACGGCATCGACCTCGCCAAACCGGGCGCGCAGGACTATTACAACTCGATCGTTGAACTCTACGCCTCGTGGGGTGTCGACTACATCAAAGCCGACGATATGCTCTGGACCTACCACACTGCGGAGATCGAAGCCGTCGCCAAAGCGATTCGGCACGCGAACCGCCCGATCGTCCTCAGCCTCTCGCCCGGCGTGAATATGACCACCGACCGCTATCCCCATTTGGAACAGAACTGCGAACTGTTCCGCATCTCTGCTGATTTCTGGGATCGTTGGGAAGACCTGAAGGCGCAGTTTGAACTGTGCAATCGGTGGGCACCGTTCACGGCACCCGGCTGCTGGGCGGACGCCGACATGCTCCCCTTGGGACGCATCGGTATTCGCGCCGAACGCGGCATCGATCGGCAATCCCTGTTCACGCGCGACGAACAGGTAACGTTGATGACGCTCTGGTCGATCTGCCGCTCGCCGTTGATGTTCGGCGGCGACCTGCCCAGTAATGACGACTTCACGCTCAACTTGCTGACTAACGCAGACGTCCTCAAGCTGAATCAGGCGAGCGAAGCGAATGCTCAGCTTTGGCGACACGGGGATCTCGTGACGTGGACGGCTCGGAGCAGCGACTCAGACGACCGCTACCTTGCCCTGTTCAACCTGAGCGACGCCGACGCAACACTTGAGGTCGATCTAGCGCTGCTCGGCGCCGCGACCAGCTACGACGTCCGCGATCTATGGGCGCAACGCGACGTCGGCAGTATCGCCGGCGTGCTCCGCCAGTCTGTGCCGCCGCACGGCGCGAAACTCTATCGTCTGCACGCTAGCTAAAGTGATATCTGGGCACAGTGCGCTGTGCCTAGTTTCATTGGCAAACCGACACATCATCGTTAAAATGCAGTAGAACATCTATTTCAGCAGGGACACAGATGGTGGCAGTGGTGGACGAACTGAGCGCACTCTCCGGACTAAGCCGACAGGCGCAAGAAAATCTACGGCGCGGCGGAATCACGACGCTGGCGCAAATCGCCAGCCTCACCCCCGCTGACTTGCAGCGCTTCAAGGGCATCAAGACGTCAGCGACTGCCATTCACGCCCACGCGCGGGCTTACGTCGAGGGCTGCCCGGTGTGGCATGGTGACTTCCCCGAAGCCTGTGCTCCCGTCGGGTATATGTTCGACCTCGAAACCGATCCCTTCACGCAGACGCCGTGGTCGTGGGGCTGGTGCGATCTGGACGGCAAGCCCGCCAATATCATCACCGCGCCGGGCTTCAACGAAAGTACGGTAACCCTGCCCGATGGACGCACCATCTATACCGTCCGCGATCAAGAAGATGCGTGGTATTTGTTTGCCGAACTGGTCGGGCTAGAGAATCAACTCATTTTTCACTGGACGGGTTTTGACGCTGGCATCACCCAAAAGTTCGCGCCGCACGCGGTGCGCGTCCAACTGCTCGACCGTATGCACGATCTACACAAAACCTTCAAGCAGAGCGTCAAGTTCCCGGTCAGCGGTAACTCGCTCAAGACGGTTGCGCGTTATCTGGATTTCGACTGGGTCGAATACGACGCTTGGGATGCCGCCTACAACGACTATCGTCTGTGGTTGCGTACCGGCGACCTAAACACCCTCTCACGCGCCTGCAATTACCAGCAAGCGGACGTCGAAGCGCTCGGCGTCGTCTGGCGGTGGCTGATCGATCACCGTCCCACTACTTCCTCGGCAGCCCCTAGACCATGATGTCGTGCTGATACTCGACGATCAGATGCGGATATTCTTCATCGACTTTGAGCTGATTTAGATAGAATTCATCGTCGTTTTGAGCGCGCAGCAGCACGATCACGTGATGCTTGCCCGTGCCGATCACCTGCTGGACACGCAGCTTGCCGATCGTCGCATAACGCTGTTGAAATTCCTCCATGCGCGCTTCGGTGGACTGCTCCGCCAAAGCGCTTTCGGCATAACCCTCGGCGACAAACTGGCGCAGGCGCTCGAAATCACCGCTGTTGTAGATCGTCATCTGCGCGATGAAGCGCATACCGGCTTGGCTGACGCGCAGCGCCAGTTTGTCGTCCATACCTAAATTTCGCCGTGCGAGAACGTCATCGCCGCGCCAACGATCCCGGCTTCGTTGAGCATTTCCGCCGGGACAACCGGAGCCTGAACTTTCAAGTGCGGCGCGAATTTGGCGAAATTCTTGCTCAGCCCGCCGCCAATGATGATCAAATCGGGCCAGAGCAGTTTCTCAATCATGACCAAATATTCGTTGAAGCGTTTCGACCATCGCTTCCACGACAATTCTTTCTCCAGCCGGATGCGGTTCGAGGCGCGCAGCTCCGCTTCTTTGCCGCGCAGATCAAGATGCCCCAGTTCCGTGTTCGGGATCAGCTCGCCGTTCATGAACAGCGCCGTCCCTAGTCCCGTGCCAATCGTCACGACGAACACCATACCCTTGTTCCCGCGTCCGGCGCCAAAGTGCATCTCAGCCAAGCCCGCCGCGTCCGCGTCGTTGATCAAATGGGTGCGACACTGCGTTTTGTGCTCGATCAGCGCTTTGGCGTCGACGCCGATCCAACTATGATCGATGTTCGCCGCCGTGAGGATGGTACCTTTCTTGACCACGCTGGGGAAACCACAGCCAATTTCACCCGTCCAGTTGAAGTGATTCGCCACCTTAGCGATACAGTCCACCACGTCATCGACAGTTGCCGGCTGCGGCGTCACCACGCGAAAACGCTCCGCCAGCAGCGTACCTGCTTCTACATCGACCGGCGCGCCCTTAATGCCGGTTCCGCCGACGTCCACTCCCAAAATCGCCATAATTTTGTCCTCAACTTTTGGTAGTCATTTTAAATATACACCACGACGCGAGCTTTGCCGAAAGACTTGTGGCTTGCTTCGGGCAGCGACGAAAGGCATAATGTGCGTCAGAAATCGAGCGGTATACCGGCAGGAATCAAGGTCATTTCGCCCCGGCACGAGTTCAGCGACGCCCTTTTGCCTCTTCCCCATCAACCTGATTGGTCGTTCGGCTTTCGCTGCGCCCGCGATGTTGAAGGATAGTTTGTGAAAATACGCTGGTTCAATAGCATCTGGCTGCTGCTCCTGATCGGTGCAACGTTTGCGGGCACACAGGCACAGCCGCAACCCTCCGAAGGTTGGCTAGTGCCGATTCTGGTTTTCGCATGGATTGTGACTGCCAGCGCCTTGATTCCATCACCGCTGCGCGGGCGCTTGCGAGCCGCGCTGCGCCGTCTGCGCGCTGCCCCCTTCCTCTTCTGGCTGATCGTGCTCGTCTACGTCTGTGTGGCGATTTCGTTCTGGCTTGTACCCTATCAACCGACCAACGGGCGCGCGCTTCGTCCCATCGAGTTCGCTTACGTGCTCTGGGCACTGTGGCTGTTCGTCTTTCTGGTCGGCTATGAGGTGCACGAACAAGGACTGCGCGAGGCGGGCACCAAGCTCGGCGCCAGCAAGCTGACCGGCATCATGATCACGCTGACGACGTTGGTGATCATTTTCTTCGCGGGCGAAGCCTATCTGCGCATCTTCTACATCACCACCGACGGCTACGGCTTCACGGCGATGAATTACTGGTGGTATGAGAATTACGGTTGGGCGAACCCGAATTCCTACGGCTATCGGGATTACGAACCGACCCCCGATGACCCGGCGCATCCGCTGACGCGGATCGCGGTCGTGGGCGACTCGTTCGCGATGGGGCACGGCATCAACAATATCGACGATACTTTTCCACAAATTCTGGAAAAGAAACTCGGCGCGGGCTACGACGTCAACGTAATCGCCGAGTCCGGCTGGGACAGCGACGTCGAACTCTACGAACTCGACCAGTATCCGCTGCGCCCGAATATCGTCATCCTGTCCTACTATCTCAACGACATCGATTACTTGATGGCAGATCCATCGCTCAACCCGGACAACAACTTCGCCTTTCCTCAGAATCCGCTGCTCGCCGATTTCATCCGCGACTTTTTCCTACCCAACTACCTGTACTACAACATTTTGCAGTTCACGTCGTCGACGCGCACGTCCAACTTCGCCTACGATTTGATCGGCGCGCATATGGATGACACGCTCTGGAATCAGCAGGTTCCCCGGCTTTACGAGATGGTCGCTTGGGCGCATAATCATAACGCGCGCCTGATTGTGTTGGTGTGGCCCAATCTGGGCGAGGTCGCCGCCTCGACACCGGCGACCAAGCGCGTGAGCGATTTCTTCCGAGGACAAGGTGTGCAGGTTGTCGACATGACCGATCCGCTGCGGGGTAAGAGCGTCTCAGAAATCACCGTCAACCGGTTCGACACCCATCCCGGCATCGAGGCGAACCAGATCGCCGCCGATTTGCTTTACCAAGCACTGCAAAAGGATCTTAACCCGTGAAAAAACTGATCGTCACCGGCTCGAATGGCTTGATTGGCTCGGAGGTCGTCGCCCACTTTGACGCGCTCGGCTGGCAGGTGTTCGGCGTCGATAACAACATGCGCCGCGACTTCTTCGGCGAGCGCGGCGATACGCGCTGGAATCAGCAGCGGCTCGCAGCCAACTGCCGCAATTTTAAGCATAATGAACTCGACATCCGCGACCGTAACGGCGTGTTGGAACTCTTGGAGCAAATCCAACCAGACATGATCGTCCACGCCGCCGCGCAGCCGAGCCACGATCTCGCCGCCTCACGCCCGTTCGACGACTTCGACGTCAACGCGGTCGGCACGCTGAATCTGCTGGAAGCGACGCGGCGTCACGCGCCCGAAGCCGTTTTCGCCTACATGTCCACCAACAAAGTCTACGGTGATCGCCCCAACACGATTCCGCTGGTCGAACTGGAAACCCGCTGGGATTATGCCGATCCCGCCTACGCCGACGGCATCAGCGAGAGCTTCAGCATCGATCAGTCGAAACATTCGCTGTTCGGCGTCTCCAAAGTCGCGGCGGACGTAATGGTGCAGGAATACGGGCGCTATTTCGACATGAAAACCTGCTGCTTGCGCGGCGGCTGCCTGACCGGTCCCAATCACTCCGGCGTCGAGATGCACGGCTTCCTCAGCTACTTGATCCGCTGCAACGTCGAGGAACGCGAGTACACGATCTACGGCTATAAGGGCAAGCAGGTGCGCGATAATATTCACTCGCACGACGTCGCCCGCGCGATTGAAATCTTCTACGAGCATCCCCAGTCCGGCGCAGTCTTCAATCTCGGCGGCGGACGTGACAACACGGTCTCGATCCTCGAAGCTTTCGCGCGCGTCGAGCAGCTCACCGGCAAGCCGATGCACTATCACTACGTCGATCAAGCGCGAGCGGGCGATCACATCTGCTACATCTCCGACCTCAGCCACATGCGCGCTGCCCTGCCCGGTTGGGATATCACCAAATCGCTCGACGACATCTTCACCGAGATCGTCGCCAGTTGGCAGCAGCGGCTGCTGGCTTAGTCGCTGAGATACGGACAGTCATGAAACTCTCGGTCGTCATCCCGGCGCGCAACGAAGAAGGCAACGTTGGCGCAACGATCGCCGCCTTATGCGAGCAGTTCGCCGCCACCGACGTGCGCGACTTCGAGATCCTCGTCGTCGATGACGGCAGCAGCGACCGAACCTACGAGATCGTCGCCGAACTTGGCGAAAGCGACCCGCGCATCCGCGTGATCCGCAACCCGGCGCGCAATGGCTACGGTCGCGCCGTCGCCTGTGGGCTGGACAACTTCACCGGCGAAGCCGTGATCATCACCATGGCGGATTCGTCCGACTCGCCGGCGGATGTGGTGCGCTACTTCCACATCCTGCGCGACGAAGCCGACTGTGCCTTCGGCTCACGCTTCCTGCGCGGCTCGCATGTCTATGACTATCCGAAGTTCAAGCTCGTCATCAATCGTTTCGCCAACTTTATCATCCGCTTGATGTTCAACACGCGCTACAACGACACCACCAACGCCTTCAAGGGCTATCGCGCCAACGTGATCGAAGGCTGTCGCCCGTTCGTTTCGCCCCACTTCAACCTGACCATCGAGATTCCGCTCAAGGCGATGGTACGCGGCTACTCCTACAAAGTCATCCCGATCTCGTGGCGCAACCGCACGGTTGGCGAATCGGCGCTCAAGCTCAAGGAGCAAGGCAGCCGCTACCTGTACACCCTGCTGACGGTCTGGTTCGAGTGGCTGCTGGTCAAGCGCGATACCCGCCGCACCGACGACGGCGTGTTCGTGCCGTGGGTGGGCGACGAAGCCCCTACTCCAGTGGAGAAAGCCAAGTGACTCGACGCATCCTTGTGACCGGTGGCGCCGGTTTTATCGGCAGCCACATTGTCGACCGGTTGGTCGAGCGCGGTTTCCGCGTCGTCGTGATCGACAACGAGAGCACCGGCAAGCGCGAGCAGGTCAATCCGGCGGCGGAGTTCATCGCCGGTGACGTGCGCCAGCCTGCCGACCTCGCACCGATTTTCGCGGCGGGCGTCGATGCCGTCCTGCATATCGCCGGACAAGCCTCGATCCGACTGTCATTCAACGACCCGGCAAACGATCTCAACGTTAACACGCTGGGAACAATCAACGTGCTCCAGCAGTGCATCGCCCACCGGGTGCCGAGGCTGCTGTTCGCCAGTTCGATGACGATTTACGGCAATACCGACGTCGTGCCAACGCCGGAAACGACCGCGCCCGATCCGGTCTCTTACTACGGCGTGACCAAGTACGCCGCCGAGCGCTACGTTCACCTGACCGCGCAGCGCCGTGACCTCGACTTCAGCTTCAACGTCACTTCGCTGCGGATGTTCAACATCTACGGCGAGCGCCAGAGCCTAACGAACGCTTATCAAGGCGTGTTTGCCATCTTCACCGGCAACGTCCTGCGCGGCGAGCCGATCAAGATCCACGCCGATGGCGAACAGTCGCGCGACTTTCTGCACATCGACGACGCCGCGCGCGCGTGGGTCGACGCCATCGACAACCCCGCAGTGCTACGGGCAAGTGATCAATCTTGGCACGGGAAAACCGACCAGCGTCAATCAACTCTGCGACATCGTGCTGCGCGCCTTCGGGCAAACCCGCGCGACCTATCCAGTCGAATACCATCCGGCGCAGCCCGGCGATCTGCGCCAGTCAGCCGCCGACATCAACCGGGCGCGGACGCTGCTCGGCTGGCAGCCACAAGTCGATCTGGAAAGCGGGATGGCGCGCACAATTGAATGGGCGAAGACGAAAATCTAGAAGAAGCGCAGCGGGTCGGGGCGCATGGCGTGCGCCCCGATGATCGCATGGTGAGGAGTTACTGTCCGACGACGAACGTGCTTTCGTGAACGTCCTCGGCGGGGCAGCCCTTGAAGTCGATCACGTAGACTTTGCCTTCGCCATCGGGTCCCACGTTGATCTGGTACTCACCACTTTGCAGCTTGTACAGCGAGATGTAGCCGTTGTAGGCGTCGTCGGCGAGGATATAACCGTCGATGTCCTCGGCAGCCGGCAGTTCGGCGAGATCAGCACCGTCGAGTTCGAGCGCACGCTTGCCCTGCCCATCCTCGATGATCCAGATGTCGATACTGCAATCCCCATCCTTGGTGGTCGGGGTGTAAAGCGCATAGGGACCAAAACAGTTCACGCTCGTTAGGTCCGGGCATTGGCATGGCAAGCAGGCAAATGCCGTGCTCGTCGGCAGCACCGTAGCGATCAAAACCAGCAGCCCACCGATCACCGGCACGAGCGCGGACAAACGAAGTAGACGTTCACGCAGCATAAGCTTCTTTCTCCAAAATCATACGAATGGCATAAAGTTTAGGGGAATTCTCGCGATTTCACCATAGTAAACGCGACAGCGTCGATCAAACGTCGGTTGGCTCAGACTTCTCGGAACGGGCAAGCTGTGGTATACCAACTCCGGTATTCAGTGGGGGTATCCTTTGCGCGTCAATATATCTCGCTCACGACAACTTCACTTGGTCGCGCTGCTCTTTTTCGCCGGGCTGACCTTCATTCTGCTCTATCCGTTGATTTTCAACAACGGCGTCAAAGTCGCCGGGTTCGACTACTTCGACTACAACTGGAATTTCTGGTGGACACGCCACGCGCTGACCACGCCCGGATTGAATCTCTACCAGAGCGATTTCGTCATGTTCCCCTTCATGGCGAATTACGGCTACCACGCGCTGACGTTGTTCTGGTATCCGCTCTGGGCGCTGATCGAGCCGCTCGCCGGGACGCTGACCGCCGTCAACGTGATTATCATCGTCGCCTGCACGCTCAACGGCTACCTGCTCTTTGTGCTGCTGCGACGCGCTCGCGTCGCGCCGGGGCTAGCCTTACTCGCCGGTGCGATGCTGCAAAGCGCGCCGATCCTGCGCTACTTCTACTACAACACCCACCTCAACTTGATGGACTGGTTTTGGCTGCCGGTTCAGCTTTTGCTCTGGCAGCAGATCGTCCGCGCGGTCGACCGCGGACGGCTGCGGCGCGCGCTGATTTGGGCGGTCGTGCAAGGCATCGCGCTCTGGGGTCTGACGCTGACCGACCTCCAGTTCCCGATCTTCGCGGCGTTTCTGCTCGTCCCGTACGGACTGGTCACGCTCTGGCAGTCGCGCGCCCGCCTGCGTTTGATCGCAGCGGGGATCGTCGTAGTCGCGGTGACGCTGCCACTGCTCTGGTTCGCCGGTCCTCTGCCTTACATCTTCCGCTTCCAAGGCACCCTCGTGCCCGGCACAGTCGAGGATCGCCCCGGCATTCCGATCCCGTCTGGCTTCTTGACCATGAGTCCCACGTGGTGGGACTGGTCCACGCCTTCGCTCGGTGCCTTGATCACAGTGGTCGTCATCGCTGCGCTGATCGTCGCACTGCTGCGCCGGGATCGCCTCCGCGAGCGCTGGCTCTGGTTCTGGCTGATGCTGCCGCCGCTGATCTTCGCGCTCGGACCGACGCTCACCATCGCCGGTAATGACATTCCCCTGCCCTATCGCCTGCTCCACGAGCTGACTAACGGCATGTTTCGGATGCCTTGGCGACTCGCACCGATCTTCATCATCGCCGCGCTGATCTTCGCCGCCAAGACGTGGACGCCGATCTTCCGACGGCTGGGCAGCGCGCGCCTGATCGTGATCGGCGCAGCGCTCTTGCTGCTGACGCTCGACGTCCGGCTGTTCGGCGGCGGACCGCTCGACCCCGCGCCGGTCGATTACGCTTACTATCACACCATCGGTGCCGAGACCGGTGCTCCCTACGACAATGAGGTTGTCCTCGAAGTGCCGACGGCTGCCGCCACCGGCGAGATCATCCTCGGCGATCAGCGGGCGGTGCAGCTTCAATATTACGGCGTCGTCCATCAGAAGCGGATGGTCAACGGTTTCATCTCGCGGACGCCGCTGGAAGATTTCTGGTACATGCGTACCGATGACCCGATGCTAAGCTGGCTCGGTCAGCGACGCTTCCTCGAACCGGAAACGGTCGCGCAGCAGTTCCGCCAGCGCATCTACGATTGGCAGATCGGCTACGTCGTCGTTCATCAAGATTTGATCGGGCGCGACACCACCACCGATAACGAGGTGCTCGGCTATCTGAACTCACTCGGCGATTTGCTCTGCCCGGTCGCCGTCGAAGGTGACGCTGTCTTTTACCGGACGGCGTGGCATCCCGACGGCTGTCCGCCGCGCACGCCGCCGGAGACCTCGCCCGGCGTCTACACTATTGACGTCGGCTCACCCGGTGACGAAGCCTATCTGGGTTGGGGTTGGTATTATGCCGAGGATATCGCCGGTGTGACGCTGCGCTGGGCGGGTGCGCTGCCCCAAGAGACGCCGCCAACGCGCGTCTACGTCGATTTGCCCCCGGCGGACTATACGGTCACGCTTTCAGCACAGGCATTTCAGGAAACCCGCCACCTCAACGTCCTGATCAATGATACGGTTGTGGCAGAGTTGCTTGCAGTTCCGGTAGACTCACTCCACGATTTCACGTTCGCGGTTCCCGCCAGCGCGATCGGCGCTGGAAAACACATCCAATTGACGCTCGATTATGACGCAGCGATCGCTCCGGCAGACGTGGAACCCAGCGCCGACACCCGCCAGCTTGCCGTTGCCGTCGATACCATCCGCTTCACGCGGAGTGATTTGGCAGCGCAGTAGACTTCAACCTTGTCCGCACCGCCCCCGCCGGTTCCGTATGGAGAATCGCCGGGTTATCCCGTACAATTTCCGTGAAGGGAGTGTGCCTTGAAGGAAATCATTGATCTCGCTTGGGATCGCTTCAAAATCATCACCAGCATCGTCGGCGACGTGCAAGGGCGGGTGATCGTCACGCTGTTCTACTTCACGATCCTCGTGCCTTTCGGCATTGGCGCGCGGCTGTTCGGCGATTCGCTCCGCCTCAAGCACGATGAATCACCCCAGTGGCAGGAGCGCCCGCCGGTTCCAACCGAACTCGAAGAAGCCCGCAGGCAGGGATAAAGTATGTACATTCTCGGCATCTCCTGTTTCTACCACGACGCCGCCGCCGCACTGATCGAAGATGGAAAACTCGTCGCCGCCGCGATGGAAGAACGTTTTTCGCGCAAGAAGCACGATAACGGCTTCCCGCACAAGGCGATCGCTTTTTGCTTGAAACAAGCGGGCATCACCGGTGCTGATCTCGATTACGTAGTCTTCTACGAGAAACCGCTGGTCAAGTTCGAGCGCATTCTCCTGACGACGCTGAGCACCTTCCCGCAGTCGTCCGACGTCTGGCGCGACGCCATGATCAACTGGCTCAAGGACAAGCTCTGGATCAAGAGCATCATCCAGCAGGAGATCAAGATCAAGTATGATCGCGTTCTGTTCTGCGATCATCACATGAGCCACGCCGCCAGCGCCTTTTTCGCCAGTCCGTTCACCGAAGCCGCCGTGATGACCGTCGACGGCGTCGGCGAGTGGACGACAACCACGCTCGGCAAGGCGACCAGCGTTTGGGCAAGTGATGCCAATTCAGGCGCGCGCAACAGCATCGAACTGTTCCACGAAGAACGCTTTCCCCACTCGTTGGGGCTGCTCTATTCGGCATTCACTGCTTACCTCGGCTTCCACGTCAACAACGGCGAGTACAAGGTCATGGGGATGGCTCCCTATGGCGAGCCGCGCTACGTCGATAAAATCTACCAACTGTTCCAGCAGAGCAGCGCTGACGCCAGCTTCCGGCTGGACATGGATTACTTCAGCTATCACCACTCGACTCACAGCACCTATAACAATCGCTTCGTCGATCTGTTCGGCGCGGCGCGTCCCGCCGAGTCCGATTTCTTCACCATGAACACCAATCCGGAACGGGCTGCCGAAAGCGCAGCGATGGCGGAAAATCAGCGCTTCGCCGACATCGCCGCCAGCATTCAGAGCGTCACCGAGGACGCCCTGATCAAGATGGCGAATTACCTGCACGCCCAGACCGGTATGTCCAAATTGGTGATGGCGGGCGGTGTCGCCCTTAACACCAAGGCGAACTATCGCATCCTCGCCGAAACGCCGTTTGACGAAATCTACATCCAGCCCGCCGCTGGAGATGACGGCGGCGCGCTCGGCGCGGCTATGTGGGCGTATCACCTCGTGCTCAACCAGCCGCGCAACTGGGTCATGCCCAACGCCTATTGGGGGCAGGAATACGCCGAAGCCGACTACAAATCCTTCCTCGACGACAAGGGCGTCAAGTACGCCGAGTACGCCGACAACGACGACGCGATGCTCGACCTGCTGGCGCAGAAGCTGACGCAGGAAAAAGTGATCGGCTTCTTTCAGGGGCGCTTCGAGTGGGGTCCGCGCGCGCTCGGCAACCGCAGTATCATCGCCGACCCGCGCAGTGAGGCGATGAAAGAGGTCGTCAACACCAAGATCAAGTTCCGCGAGCCGTTCCGCCCCTTCGCCCCGGTGATTCTGCGCGACCGGGCGGCGGAGTATTTCGACTATCCCGGTGTCGAGCAGCACGAAGCGCCGCGCTATATGCTAATGGTCAGTCCGATCAAACCGGAGAAGCAGGATCAAATTCAAGCGGTCTGCCATCAAGGGACCGGACGCCTGCAAACCATCGAGCGCGAGACCAACCCACGTTATTACGGCGTCATCGAGCGCTTCGCCGATCTTACCGGCGTGCCGGTGCTGCTCAACACGTCCTTCAATCTGCGCGGCGAACCGATTGTCACCTCGCCGCGCGACGCTTGGAACACGTTCCAGAACAGCGATATCGATCTGCTCGTGCTCGGTTCGTTCGTCGTCCAGAAATAAAGAGGAGTTATCATGCGTGACATCATCGCCCGCATGGGCATTTTAGGCGAACTGCTGATGTTCCTGTGGCGGCGCAAACTCTACTGGCTGATCCCGATGATCATCGTCTTGGCGCTGTTCATCGTGCTGATCATTCTGGGCAGCAATCCCGCGACCGCGCCCTTCATCTATCCGATGTTCTAGCCATGACACTCACCGGACTGTCCAACGGAGCAATCGCCCTGCTCGTCGGCTTGATCTTCGGCGTGGTCTTCGCGCTGTTTGTTGCCCGTCGGTCGGTCGCCGAGGACTGCAGTTCATGGCGGTACACCGGCGAGAATCTTCCATTTCCTCGGCGTAGTCGGCTTCTGCATGACGCTGCCGACCGTGATCACGGCGTTGCTGCTGCGCGGCGGCTTTGCGCTGGCGTTTCCGTTGGGCATCGGCTGCGTGATCGTCGCGTTCCTCGCCCTGCTGATCTACGCCCTGTTCGAACGCCCTGCCCGCGCCGGACTCGAACCAGACGAGGATGTCTGGACGGAAGAAAAAGCCCGTTCCTCTGGTTTGTGATCCTGAGAATGTCAGTTTATCAGTCGAGGGGCGCTGAGAGTCACTACTGCTGTGGAAATCGACGGGGCGGACAATTAATTGTCCGCCCCTCATTTTTGAAGCGAGGGCTTACTCGCGCGGCATCTGGCGCACCGCCACCATGGTGATGTCGTCGAACTGGACCGCATCGCTGATGTAATTGTTCAACGCATTGTGAACCCGATCCAGCAGGTCATTAGCTGAATCAAGCGGTGGATGAATCAGCGATATAATGCCTTCTTCGTGGAACATCTTGCCCGCCGGGTTCCGAGCATCAGTTACCCCATCGGTGAAACAGAACAAGATGTCGCCGGGTTCCATCTTCGCCTCAAGGATTTCGAACTCGGCGCCGGGGAACATACCCACCGCCGGACCGGTCGGCTCCAACCGTTCCTTGATCACACCATCCGGGCTAATGATCATCGGCGGACAGTGACCGCCATTAATGTAGAGCAGCTTCCCCGTCGCCGGGTCGAGCATCCCGAAGAACATAGTCGCAAACATGTTCAAGTCAAGGTGATGTTCAGTGATGTACTCGTTGGTATCAACCACAGCGGTTTTCAAAGCATTCGCCCGAATTGCTAACCGTCCGCTTCCCGTTTTGACGCTGAATGACGAGTCGGGATCTTCAAACAAGCTTTCCGCCCAGTTGACATTATGGCTCTGTTGGGCAAAAGCGCGCAGCAAACTACGGGTTAGCGACATGAACAATGCCGCGCCAACGCCCTTATCGCATACGTCCGCGATGATGATTCCCAAACGGCGGTTGTTCATCATCTTGAAGAAGTCGTAGAAGTCACCCGCAACTTCGCGCGCCGGTTGGAACCGTCCGCCGATCTCCCAGCCGGGAACTTCCGGCAGTGTGTTCGGCAGGAAGTTTAATTGAATCCGCCGCGCGATTTGAATGTCGTTCTCGATTTTGTACATCTTTTGCTGCTGCTGAATCAGCAGGTGATTATTGAGCACCACCGCCGCCTGCGACGACAGCGACTCGACCACGAGCCGATTGTATTCGTCAAACGGAACGATGTTACCTTCATCGTCCAGCGAGTTGAGCAGTTGCAGCACCCCGATCACTTCGCCCTTGTTATCTTTCAGCGGCACGGTCAAGCTCGACTGCGAGCGATAGTTGTTCTGCTTGTCGAAAACCTTGGTCGCCGAAAAGTCGAAGCCTTCCGCCTCGTAGACGTCAGGAATATTGATCGATTTGCCGTTGATCGCCACGTAAGAGGCGACGTTATTCAAGTTCGGTTTGCCGGTCACGCGGTCATACATCGGCAGCGGCGGGAAATTCACTGGCTTGCCGCTGGTTCCGCCGAGATGGATACCTAGCGATTCTGTGATCACGATGGCGAAGCGCAGCATATTGTCCGACATCCGCATGTAGAGCGTTCCGGCGTCAGCATTACAGATCCGCTTGGATTCCATCAGAATCCGCTGCGCCAGCCGGTCGAAATCGGTTTCCGTCGACAAGGCGACGCCCATCGGCAGGATCACATTTTCCATTTGATCCGCCAGCCGCTCGACCCGCCGCAGATGCTCTTGATGCTCATCTTCGATCAGGTGCTTTTCCTCGATGATTCGCAAGCGCAGATCCAGCAGTTCGTTGGTGAACGGCTCTTGAATGTAATCATCAGCACCAAGTTCAATACAACGCGCCACACTGCCGAGATCCGCCGTCGACGAGATCATGATCACCGGGATCGTGCTGAGGTCGTCGTCAGCCTTCATGTGTTCCAACACTTGATAGCCGGTTAGTTTGGGCAGATTGACACCCAGCAGCACTAAATCGAAGTGCCCGGTATCCAGCGCATCAACGGCGGCTTGTCCATCAATGGCGATCTCGACCGTAAGCCCCTTCCCTTGCAGATAGTCGCTCAGCTCGGTTCGATGTGCTTCATTATCGTCCACGATCAACAAGTGGTTCAAGTGGCTCGTCATGGCTTACCTTTATAGATCAACTTGCTCGATTTAATCACGCTTCAGGTAGAACGTATTATAATTCTGATCACCGACCCGCTCGTAGCGCCATTCGTCGACGCTTTCACGCACGAGCATTATCCCGTAACCACCGATCCCACGTTCCTCTAATGGATCATCAAGATTAGTCGGCATTGGTCTTTTAGTCGGATCAAAAGCGGCTGCGGCGTCGATCAGCGTCAGAATCATCTGATCGCCATCCAGCGACGCAGTGGCAACGACCTCGCCATCCAGACCGGCATCATGATAGCCGTAAGTGATGATATTCGTAGCATACTCGTCCACCGCCATACGCAAGCCGTCGATCCGCGCTTTCGACAAACCGGCGGTTTCCGCTGCCTGCACGGCGTAATCACGCAGTGCCTTAAGCGACTCTCCCATCTGATCAAATCTTCCCGAAACGGTGATTGAGGGTAGTTTTTGAGACATAAATTACCTATTTACGCTGGTAGCCGCTGAGAAAACCACAGCGGAAACGGTGCGTTCGGGCTAGGATCGACAAAGTATGAGAAGACGCCCCTGCTGCCAACACCTGCCGCTTGCAGATGTAGCAAAACATCTCCGGCAAACGCCGTACAAGCTGCCGGGGCGTCCTCTGGACCAACTGCGGGGCACCCGCGTCTTAGCCTTCGATAACCGCGGCGTCGTAGTCGTCTAACACGACGACACTGTGATGAAAACCGGTCTGCCGAATCGGTTCCATGACGCCCGGCTGAGCGCCGACGACGTAAATCGTCACCTTCGTGCCCATCTTCTGCTTGGCGAACACCAGCGCACGCAAGCCAGCCGAAGACATGTAGTCGAGCGCGTTCAACAGCAGCACCAGCTTTTGGGCATTCTGCGCCGCTGCTTCTTCGATGCGGGTCTTGAAGTCGCCGGCGACGCTGGCGTCGAGTTCGCCAACCAGCGTAATCTTGGCGATACCACCGTCCGCCATTTCGAGACTTGATTCAAAAGCCATCTTTACTGCTCCTCAGCGTTAACGTCCAACAAGAATGATCACTGAGCGGTTGCCCAGTAGAATACTGCTTTGGTCACTCAGTTCCGGTTCGGTGCCCGGTGCCCAACTATCTTCCGGTGAGGCTACACCGGTATTGAAAGCGACGTGCCAGCGCAAATTCTGCGGAAGCTGCGGTAGGTTGAACCAGACGGAATCCCAGTACATATTCATTGCCACGTAGATGTTCTGGTCGCGCTGGGTGCCACCCTTCGCGTAATCGCCACAGAGCATGAACGCCAACGTGTGGCTGTTGCTATCCGACCAATTCGGCTGCCACGGCTGGGTGCCGTGAAAGCTCATATCCGGCAGCCCAACACCGAGATAATCGCTGTGCGAGAAGAAATCGCGGTTGCGCAAGATCGGGTGCGCGTGGCGGAAAGCGATCAGATTCCGGGTGAAGCGCAGCAGATCGGCATTCGTCTCCGTCAGCGACCAATCGAACCAGTTGAGTTCATTGTCGTGGCAGTAGGTATTGTTGTTGCCGTTCTGCGTTCGACCGACCTCGTCGCCCATCAGGATCATCGGCACGCCCTGACTGGTCAGCAATAGTGCCAGCGCGTTCTTGATCTGGCGATGGCGCAGTTCGTTGATCGCCGGGTCATCGGTCGGACCTTCCCAACCGCAGTTCCAGCTCTCGTTGTCGTTGGCACCGTCGTTGTTGTTCTCGCCGTTGTCCCAGTTGTGCTTCTCGTTGTACGAGACCAAGTCCATCAACGTGAAGCCATCGTGCGCCGTCAAGAAGTTGATCGACGCCGTCGGTCCCCGCGACGAATAGAGATCCGGCGATCCCTGCACCCGCCAAGCGATCTCGCCGATCAAGCCGGATTCGCTCTTGATGAACTTGCGGACGCCATCGCGGTACTTGCCGTTCCACTCCGCCCAACGACCATACGCCGGGAACGAGCCGACCTGATACAGACCGCCCGCATCCCACGCCTCGGCGATCAGCTTGCACTTCGCGAGAATCGGGTCATACGCCAACCCCTCCAGCAGCGGCGGATTCGAGAGCGGCGCGCCATTCGGTGCCCGCCCCAAAATCGAGGCGAGATCGAAGCGGAAGCCGTCGATGTGGTATTCCGACGCCCAGTAGCGCAGGCAGTCGAGCACCATATTGCGCACGACCGGATTGTTGCAGTTGAGCGTGTTGCCCGTGCCGCTGAAGTTGTAGTAGTAGCCTTCCGGCGTCAGCATGTAGTAAGTCTTGTTGTCGATGCCCCGGAAGGAGATGTACGGACCCTGCTCGTTGCCCTCAGCGGTGTGATTGAACACCACATCGAGCATAATCTCGATCCCGGCGTTATGCAGTTCCTTGACCAGATTCTTGAACTCGTCGACCTGCATCCCGAACTTGCCCGTCGCCGCGTAACCGGCTTTCGGCGCGAAGAAACCAACCGTGCTGTAGCCCCAGTAATTGTAGAGCATCTCGCCGGTGGTCGGATGAACGCGGCTGTTCTCGAACTCGTCGAACTCGTAGACCGGCAGAAACTCGACGCAGTTGACGCCGAGTGACTTCAGGTAGGGGATTTTGTCGATCAGCCCGGCGAAGGTACCCGCCGCTTTCGTGCCCGACGAACTCGTGACGGGTGAAGCTGCGCACGTGCATCTCGTAGATCACGAGGTCTTCAATCGGCGTTTCCAGCGGACGGTCGTGCTCCCAGTCAAAGTCGTCGAGCACCGGACGGGCGCGGTGCTGGTACTGGTCATTCCAGTCCGGCGACACGCCCCATACGTCGCGCCCGCCGATCACTTTAGCATAGGGATCCATCAGCACTTTGGTCTTGTCGAACCGGTAGCCCTCAGTGGGATTCCACGGTCCATCCATACGAAAACCGTATTCGATGTTCTCGTAGTCGAGATCAAACACGGTCATCGCATAGACATCGCCGATCCTAAACTCGTCGAGGAACGGAATTTCGACTAGTGGTTCCGGCTCGTCTTTCTTGAACAGGACCAGCGTGCACGAAGTCGCGCTGTTCGAAAAGACCGAGAAATTGATCCCGCCGGGAACCATCGTCGCGCCGAAGGGCAGCGTGTGCCCGGCGCGCAGCCGGTAGCCGTTCAGCTCATGTGTTGCGTAAGTATCGATCCGATCCATTACTGTTGACCCAATGCAACCTTGCCTTCTTCGAGGGTAGCAGCAGTTGTGAAAAATTTCAGGAAGCCGGTTGCCGACATGGTGCTCTTGATGTCATCCGACAACCCGACGAGGACGACCTGCCCCTTGCCGCCGGAAATCTGGCGATGGAGCAGCAGCATCACGCGCAGCCCGGCGCTAGACATGTAATCTACGCCGGTCAAATCCAGCAGAAGGCGGCAGCCCGGTTGAGCCACCGCCAACACCTTCTCTTGGAGTTCGGGCGCGGTGCTGCCGTCGACATCACCGCGCGCTTCGACAACTGTTGCGTCGCCGTAAGGCTTGACTTCTACATCCATAGAATTACCCCGCTTTGGTGGGAACGATTCGCACCTTGATCTTAACACGTTTATCCGATTGCGGAATTTTAACGGTCAAGGCTTCAGCATCAAAGTCGTCGTAGGCAACACCATCAACCTCAACCGACTCGATCTTGATTGAACCCTGCGGCAGCAGATCGGGCGCGACGCGCACCACCCCGTCCGTGAAACCACCAACCATCGGCTTGAAGTAGAAATCCATCGGCTGCTTGGTGATCATCAGGTTGGTGTAGGTCGATGCCAGATAGCACAGTTCCATCGAGTGATAACCGCTCATCGAGTGGCTGCCCTTCAAGCGCTCGTTGCCGAGCAGATACGGCAGACCGTTCGACAGCGTATTGAAGTAGATGCCGCCATCGCCGTGATCGAGGAAGAAGGCATTGTAGAAGGACGAGCCTTCATGCGCCAAACGCTTGTATTCTTCGATGCCGTACATGCCATACATGATCAGGTAAGCGAGGATGCCCTGCTCCATCTGCCACCATGCCTTGCGGTCGTGCCAGACGACACGGTGGAACTTCTCACCGGGCTGGAGCACGCGCTCGACCATGTCGTACCAACCGCCGCGCTGCGTGTCCATGCCCACGCTTGGCATCAGGTCGGCGATGTGCTTCGAGAATTCCTCGTAGCTATCTTTCCACTTGAGCGACTGCATGCGATTGAGGTTCCACGCGATCTTGAGGTTATGCCCGACGACGGCGCGGTTCTGCTGCCAGCCCCACGTCTGGTCTTTGCTCCAGTCTTCGTGGAACTTTTCCTGCACGAACGGGCTTTCGTCGTAATCTTGGAAATGCTCGGTGATGGTGTCGAAAGTGTATTCGAGGAAATCAGCGTATTCCTGCTTGCCCGTCGCCAAATACAGGTTGATCAGGTAAGCGGGGGCGTGGTCACCAACCGAGTTCCAGTTCTTGCGGGCGCGATTCGGTCCCAGCATCTCGGCGCGCGGGTCGAGCGTGATCGGGTCGATGTGCGAGAAGTAGCCGCCGAGTTCGTTGTCCTTGTAGTACTTCTCGAACAGGTCGATCGTCTTCTCGGCATCATAAAGGATGCGCGGGTCGCCGCTGGCACGATAGCACTGGATCGGACCGGCGAGCGCGTAAATCTGCTCGTAAGCCGGGATCGAGTCGAAGTCGTCACCAAATTCCGACGTCAGCAGCTTTTGTTCCTGCTCGCCGCTCACTTGAATGCCGTGATACCAGTAGATCAGGTCTTCGTCGGCGTCGTAGAAGCGCATGTGCTCGCGCAGGTACTCCGTACCTTTTTCGGCTGCTTCGAGGAAGCTGTCTTCACCGGTGAGCATGAAGGCGGATGAAAAACCGTAGATCAGGCGCGAAATCGTGTCCGTTTCCTGCAGGAAGTCGCCGCGCTTCTCACCGGCGAGGTGCAGGAAGGTGCGGTAGTTGCGCCAGTTGATCGGAGTGTTGGGATAATCAAACTGCCAGCTTATGTACGAGCTAGCGATCGAGTGAATCTGCTTGATCCACCAGTCTTGCTCGTCTTGACGGTAGACGTTGGGACCATTGCCGGGGAAGACCAGCCACTTGATCTCGAAAGTCGTGTTATCGCCTTCGGGGTAGAACATGCCATGCGCGTAGACCAGCGTGCCCGGCATCAGCAGTTCTGCCAGCCGCCCGGTGGCATCGGCGTAGGGTTCTTCGAGGTTCTCGGCGATGCGCGCATAGGCGTTCGATGCCAGCTTGCCCTTATACTGCCGACCGTCCGACGTCGTGAGCTGCACCGAACGCTCGCGCCGGTCGAAGTACGAAACGTAGCCTTGAATGGTGTCCGAAAAGGTAAAGTCAAAGTTGTTCACGGTGTCCTCGTCCTATATCTCAAGTGCAGGCGGATTGGCTTGGTCTTTATAGCCTTGGCTGATTTCGACGATGTTGCCTTCGGGATCGGCAATCCAGACGGTGCGCCAGCCGGGGATGAAAGCATCGAAATCCAACGGTCCCAGCGTGATGTTCGCGGCGTCGCCCATCTCGGCGAGCTTGGCATCGACGTTTTCCACCTGAAAGGCGATATGCCGCACGCCTACTTCAGGATAGCCATCTTTTTCGGGTGCCGCACCCGCTCGATCCGGTGCGCCGGGGAACAGCTCAAGGTAAACGCTGCCCGACTTGACGAAGATGAGTTCATTTCCGCCACCGATGTCGAAAACACTGGAACGGGTGAAGCCGAAGTAGTTGGTGTAGAACCGCTCAATCGTCTTCTGATCCTTGCAGTTCAGCGCGACGTGAGAAAAGACCATCACCGCCCCCCTTCTTTTTCGTACATCATGTCAATGATCTTGCGGGCGAACAGGTGGCAGTGACCGCCCGTGCGCCCGGTCACGAGGTCGCCATCGACTACGACGTCTTCGTCGGTGTAGATCGCGCCCATGTTGACGACGTCACCATGCAGATTGTTGTGCGACGTCACGCGACGCCCGCGTACCAATTCCGGCGCGGGAGCCATCAACCACATACCGTGACAGATGATCCCTTTGATGATGTCCGGTTGGGCAAACGCCCGCTTCATGAATTCGACCGCCGGCGGCAGCACGTTCACATCGGGCGTATAGCGCAGCCGATCCGAAACGATTGCCGACGGCACGATGATCGCCGAATAGGTGCGCAGTTCGTCGTCGTCGATGTCTTCGAAGCTCTCGTGACATTCGAAGGGCGCCTGATATTCGTGTCCCTTGAACGTCAGATAGGGCTGACCCCATAGACGGCTAAGGAAATGTAGTTCGATACCTTCTTCGGGAAAGCGGTGCTCGTAGTAGAAGATTTCCTTCTCGTAGTAGTCGCTTTCGATGAGAACGCCAACTTTCTTACCTTGCAAGCTCATGGATATTTGCCCACACTCATATGATCGCATAAACGGAGCGGGTGCGTCACTCGGCGCGCACCGCTCCGTCTTGAAGGAAAAATGGTATTACTGAATCCCGTGCGTCTGTTTGATCAGGTCAGCGACCTTCTCACCGATCATCAGGATACCGGCATGGCAGTTACCCGACACAACAAACGGCATCACGCTGGCGTCGGCGACACGCAGCCCTTCGACACCATAGACCCGGCATTCCGGATCGACCACCGCCATCGCGTCCAAGCCCATCTTGCACGACCCGGCTTGATGATGATACGAGTTGGCGCGTGACTTGACGAAGGTCTCAAGCTGCGCCTTCGTCTTGACGCGCGGTCCCGGCAGCAGTTCCTTGCCGGTGATCCACTCCGAAAATGCCTTGGCATTGAAGATTTCGCGCCCGATCTCGATCGTCTTGATCAAGCGATCCACGTCCGACTGGACGCTCAGGTAATTCGCATTGATCTGCGGCTTATCGAGCGGATCGGCGCTGTTCAGACGAATCCAGCCGCGCGAGAGCGGACGGACGACACCGGGCAGCATACTCACCGCGTTCGGGTTCGCTTGCCCGATGATAATGTCGAACGGCACGTGCACGAACGCCATTTGTAGGTCAGGACCGACCCAACCCGGATCAGATTTGACGAACATCGCCGACTCGGACATGTTCAGGTTCGGCGGCGGGACCGGCTTGGTCGTCTCGTAGATCAGCCCGGTCAGCACGTGATTGTGGAAGTTCTCGCCCACACCCGGCAGGTCGACTTTGACGTCGATCCCGTGTTCCGCCAGATGCTCAGCGTTGCCGATCCCGGAGAGCATCAGCAGCTGCGGCGAATTGATCGCACCGCCGCAGACGATCACTTCCTTGTCGGCGTAAACCTTGACCTTCTTGCGTCCCTGTTTGTACTCGACACCGGTGCAGCGCTTGCCCCGGAACAGGAGTTTGGTCGCCTGCGCGTTGGTGGTCAGCGTGAAGTTATCGCGCTTGCCGAGGATCGGCTCGATATAGGCTTCATTCGCACCGTGACGCTTGCCATCCTTGATGTTGACGTGATGCCAGCCCGCGCCGATCATGTCCGGTCCGTTGAAATCCTCGGTCCGGGGATAGCCGAGTTCAACGCACGCTTCGATGAACGCCGCCGACGTGGGATTCGGGTTGTGGTTCTTGGCGTTGATCACGCTGATCGCGCCGCCGTGCCCCGCCCACGGGCTGGTATCATCTTCCTGATCTTCCGACTTCTTGAAATACGGCAGCACGTCCTCGTAAGCCCAACCCGGCGCACCGTTATACGCCCAGTTGTCAAAATCGGAGACGTGTCCGCGAATGTGCATCATGATGTAGAAGTCGCTCGACCCGCCGACGACCTTACCGCGCGGCTCGTAGACCTGCCGACCGTTAAGTGCTTCTTGCGGCGTGCTCAGGTAGCGCCAGTCGATGTCCGTGTTCCACAGCGTAGGCCACGCCGCCGGAATCCGCACCGCTTCCGGGATTTCACCGGTGCCCGCTTCGAGCAGCAGCACCTTGACGTCCGGGTTTTCGCTCAAGCGATTGGCGACGGCGGAACCACCCGCCCCGGCTCCGATCACAATGAAATCGTAATTGTCGCTCATGATCCCTCGCTGATTTGGCGGAGGAATGGCGCAAACGGCTTCGAGTTCATGGAAGTTCTGCGCAAAGACGATTTCGCCATCCGCGATTTCGAGATAGAGCACCGCCTCGGCTTCGATCTGCTCGTCGGGGTACTTCATCGCTTGCGCCGTGATGTGCGAAATTGCCATCGCCTGATTCCCGTCAACAACGAAGTGCCGGGGAATGTTGATGAACACTTTATAGGCTTGCGGGAAACCAGCCATCATCGGGCGCAGCGTTTCCCGTCCTTCAATGTGACCGGCGAGCTGCTCCTCGTAAACGCAGTCCTCACTGAACAAGTCACACCAAGCATCCCACTTGCCGGCGTTGGCGTATTCGAAATACTTCTCGATGATTTCTTTACTCGTCATATGCTCCTCCGTTAGTTTTGCGGATTCAACTGCTGGATCATGCTCAGCATATCGACTTCGTACCAGCTGCGGACGATCTTGCCGTCCTCAATCTCAAGGACGCCGATCTCCGTCCATTCCGCGCGACGCCCGCTCGGCTCCATGCCCATCAAGGGTGCGCCGACATGCGTTCCGCTCTGGACGAAGCGCGCGACAACCTTGCTCTCGTCGGCGAGGATCATGTCGATGTCCATGTGATAATCCGGCATTGCGCTCCGGAACATTCCTGCCAGCATCTTAACACTTTCCGGACCTTTCGGCAGATCCGGCGCGCTGGGGCTGTAGTGATCCGCCGAGAACAATTCGTCGGCGACCATCAAATTACCCTCGTTCCAGATTTCCTCGATCATGCGCCGCATAATCGCCTTGTTTTCTTCGACCTTTGACATTCGCTGCCCTTTCTTCGAGAGGATACAACTTCCATAATCGCAATTTTGCTGCGTCGCTGCCGGTGAAACCGACCCGCTTCGCGCCGTTCAACCGCTTAAGCGCCAACACCAAGCTGACCATACAAGCCGAGCATATCCGCTTCCTGCCAGCGCTCGATGATCTGCCCGTCGCCAAAGTGGAAAATACTACACCCACCGATCTCGACATCCCTACCCGTCGGCGGAATCCCCATGAAGACCCCTTTATGCGTTCCGGTCAGCGCGAAGCGGATCGCCACGACATCCTGTTCGGCAATCGTGTCGAGAATGAAGAAGCGTAGGTCGGGGAAAGCGTTGCGGAACATCATCACGCCGAGCTTCGCTCCCTCAGGACCCACCGGAAACTGCGGAATGCTCGGATCAATGCTTTGGGGATGCAGCAGTTCGTCCGCGACTTCAAGGTGTCCCTTGTTCCACAAGTCGCGGATGAAGTGCTGCACCATCGCCACATTTTCCTCGTAGTCGGTTTTGCGACTGCCGGTCACAGTCGGGCGCGGCGGAACGGCAGGTTTCTCGTACCAACCCGGTACCGCGCCCATCTGCTGCATAATTGACAGCGTATCGATATTGCCCCAATGCTCGACCAACATGTTGCCCACGTACAGACCGATGTGAATTTCGGTCCAAGTCATCGCCTTGTTCGTCGCCGGAATCGGTCCCCACGGACCTGCATGCGTGCCATGTGCCACAATTCGGTGCACGACTTTCTGGTTTTCACCGATCAAGTCGTTCGTCGTCAGGTGATCCACGTCGTAATGCAGATCAGGAAATGCCGTACGCAGCATCAGAACAAACCTCTTGAAGCCTTCGCGATTCGGGGGAAATCCCGGTGGCATCGGAATATTCTCCACGTAGTCTTCGGCGATCTCGGCGTCGGCGACGTCGAGATCTCCCCGATTCATGATCAGTTCAGGTATATGCCGAAATCGACGCTTGTATTCCTCTGTATCCGGCATGGCGATCACCTCTTTAATTGGCATTCGACTGAAGAAAACTAAGTATCGCCGCGAGCGAACCGTCGCTCGACGAGTTCGCCCGCAATCACGCTCCAGACCGATCAGCCGCCCGCTGATCCAAACGGCGGAATCACGCCAAGCTGCTGGAACAAGGTGAGGTTGTCGAGGTCCTGCCACCGCTCGGAAATTTTACCGTTTTCGTCAAACTTGAAGATCGCGGTTCCCGACCATTCGACCGACTTGCCTGTCGCCGGAACCATGCCGAGGAAGTTGCCCCTATGCGTACCCGTCTGAATCCCGCGCACTGCCGCATAGTCATCATCACTGACAACGATCTGCTGAACGTGGAATTGCAGGTCAGGAAAAGCAGCGGTGAACGTCCGCCAAAGGTCGATAAACGCTTCAGATCCGTGCAAATCCTGAAAACCCGCGCCACCGTAGCTGACGAAATCGGGTGCCAGAAGTTCGCGCAGAAAATCCACATTGCCTTTGTTTGTTTCGTCATACAACTGCTGAATTACGGCTCGACGCGCGTCAAACTTGGACGCCGAGCCTTCAGCTTTTGGGTCAGGGGACGCAGCGTTCTGGGTCGGCATAGCGCCCATTTGCTGCAGCAGCCCCAGCAGATCGAGATTAATCCAGCCTTCGGTGACCTTGCCGTCCTTGACCCGGAACATGCGCGTGCCCGTCCAGTGCAGTCGCTTACCCGTCGGCGGAACACCCATAAAGGCACCTTGATGCGTGCCCTCGATCACCCCGCGCCCGATGACGAGATCGCCTTCAGCGATCAAATCCTCGAACGTGAACCATACATCCGGGAAGGCGTCGATGAACATCTGGTACGCGGCTTTCAAGCCGGGGATGCCGGGCTGCTGACCGGGGATCGGGTCGTGATCGACGAAACCCGGATCGACGAACTCGTCGAAGGCGTCGAGATTCTGCATGTTCACTTCATAGACGTAACGAGTCACGAGCGCGCGATTCTCGTCCAGCGAGCCGGGTTCCGGCTTCGCCGAGATCTGCTCGCGCAAGCCCATCATATCGGGCTGACCGAAGTGCTCGATGATCTTGCCATCTTGGATCCGAAATAGCCCAAAGGATGACCATGCGATCTTGCGACCACTCGGCGGCACACCCATAAACGGGCGACCGAGATGCTGAGCCTTCCCGGTGACCCGCGTGCCAATCCAGCCGTCTTCCTCGACCATATCTTCGATGGTGAAATGAACGTCCGGGAAAGCGCCCCGGAACATCTTCGGGATAGCGCTCACCTGCTCAAAGACACTTAAGCCGGTCGGCGCCCCCGGCGGCGCTGTATGATCGACGTAATCATCATGATAAAGTTCAGGGATAATGTCGATATTCCCTTTATTGATCACTTCTTCAACAAAACGCCGGTAGACTTGTTTACCGATTGATTCAGTCATTGCCGCGCCCTCTTCTCTTAATGTCCGCCGGGACCGGATGGGATCATGCCGATCTGCTGCATCATGCCTAACACGTCGAACACGCCCCACCGCTCGACAATCTTGCCGTTTTCGAGGTGAAATTCGTTAATCCCGACGACGTTCACTTGCTTGCCGGAAGCCGGCGCGCCGAACAGATTACCGTCGTGCGTACCCGTCGCGCGCCCTAGATAAAAGACGCGGTTGCCTTCGGCGGTCATCCTGAGCATCTCAAAGTGGAAGTTAGACATCCCTTCGCGGAAACCCTTGACCGCATCGTACAGTGACTCGCGCCCCTGAAGCGGCGTCGTGAAATAGCGTTTCGGCGGATAGTCAACGAAATCTTCGGCGAGAATTTCATCAACCAGATCGAGATTGCCGTTGTTCCACATCTCCTCGAACATCTTGAGGACAACTGCTTTGTTGCGCTCTTGTTCTGTAGCCATGTGATTCCTTTCAAACTGGGTTAGTAAAGCGAGCTTGACCTAGCCCATTGACGGAATGACGCCTAGCTGTTGCAACATTGCAATCGCATCTGTGTCAATCCAACGTTCCGCAATCTTGCCGTCGCCGTCAAGCCGGTAAACGATCAGCTCAGTCCAAGACACCGGTTTACCGGTTGGCGCTGCGCCCATGAACGCCCCTTGATGCGTCCCGGTGATCGTCGAGCGCGTAGCGATGCGGTCACCCTCTTTGACGGCGTAAGTCGGGCTAATGTGCCAGTCCGGCATCGCCTGATAGAACATTTCCTGCGCCGCCAGCAGTGCATCGACACCGGTAAAATCACCGCTCACGCCGCCGTGACTGATGAAATCAGGACTCAGAATCGCGCGGATGTCAGCACTTTGGCGATTGTTGAGCGCGTTGTAGAAGCGCTCCAAGACACTGTGATCGCTCTTCGCCGCATCCGACGCGGGTTGATCTGGCGACGGGATCGCGCCCATCTGCTGTAACATGCCGAGCATGTTCAACTCGCCCCAGCCTTCGGTGATCTTCCCGCCAATCACCCGGTCGATCCCGATTGACGTGACTTCGATCTGGTTGCCGCTGGCAGGAATATCGCCGAACGGTCCTGTTTGCGTCGCCCGCCACGTCATGCGGATAGTCGATAGATCACCTTCGGTGATGATGTCGTCCACCGTCATGTGACCGTCGGGCATCGCCGCGTGCCACGCCTTGACCATCCCGATCACACCGTCCGGTCCTTGCTTAATGTCCTGACCACCGGCACCATGCGCCGTGAAGTCGGGATCGACGTATTCGTAGGCGATGTCGTAGTGCTTCTTGTTCCACAACTCGTCGAACCAACGAGTCCAGTAGCGCAGGTCGGCATCCGAAATGCCGCTCGCCTGAGCTTGATCGCTGTCCGCGCCCCGCCACACGGCGTCAGCCTGCTCAGCACTTTCCGCTTGAGCTGCCGCACCGCCCATTTGGGCGATCGCGCCACGCATCAGGGTATTCGAGCGCTCGATCACCTGTGCGTGCTCGTCGCTGGTCAGGTAGACCAAGTCGGGCATCGGCACGCCAGCGATCCCCCACTCCTGCTGCGGCGTTTCTTCGATGATGCAGTAGACGAACGGACGCACCACATCACCCAGAATGCCGACGAACGTGTCGGTCAACTGGATGATCAGTTCGCGTTTCTGCTCAGGTGTGGCAACCACATCTTTTATGAACTGCACCGTGATGATCGGCATAAAACACCTATCTCTTCGCCAGCAAAGCTAAAATTCTTCCGCTAAGGTCTCGTTAGGCGTCGCCGCGCCAGATCGCGTCGGCATGGACGTCATCGCCCGCCGGAGCGCTAGAGGCAGGCGCAGAACCTTGCATCTGGGCAATTGCGCCGCGCATCAGATCGTTAGAACGCTCGATCACCTGCGCGTGCTCCGGGCTAGTCAAGTAAGGCAGATCCGGCATCGGCACGCCAGCGATCCCCCACTCCTGCTGCGGTGTCTCTTTGATGATGCAGTAGACAAACGGGCGCACCACGTCGCCTAAAATCTCGACGAACTTGTCGGTCAGTTCAATGATCAACTGGCGCTTTTGTTCTGGAGTCGCAACCACGTCTTCGATAAATTGCACGGTAATAACTGGCATTACTTTTAACTCCTTAACTCACAGTCGAATCAAAGCGAACGCGGTCTGCTTGCTCGAAATTTACGATTGGGGAATCGCGCCCATCTGCTGCAACATACCCATCATGTTCAGCTCGCCCCAGCCTTCGGTGATCTTCCCGTCGATCACCCGGTCGATCCCGATCGACGTGACCTCGATCTTGTTACCGCTCGCCGGGATCTCGCCGAACGGTCCGGTGTGCGTTCCGCGCCACGTCATCATGATGGTGGACAGGTCGCCTTCGGTGATGATGTCGTCCATCGACATCTGTCCGTCAGGCATCGCCGTGTGCCACGCCTTGACCATGCCGATTACGCCGTCAGGACCCTGCTTGATGTCCTGACCACCTGCGCCGTGCGCCGTGAAGTCGGGGTCGACCAGTTCGTAGGCGATGTTGTAGTTCTTGCTGTTCCACAGTTGATCGAACCAGCGCGCAAACAGCTTGCGATGTTCCTCGGCGTGGCTCCCATTGGCTGAAGCGTTAGCGCCACGCCAGATCGCGTCGGCGCGCTCGTTGGCGCTCTGCGCTTCTACTGCCTGTGCCTCTTGCATCTGAGCGATGGCGCCGCGCATCAGGTCGTTCGACCGCTCGATCACCTTGGCATGCTCGTCGCTGGTCAGGTAGACCAAGTCGGGCATCGGCACGCCAGCGATCCCCCATTCTTGCTGCGGCGTTTCTTCGATGATGCAGTAGACAAAGGGGCGTACCACGTCACCCAAAATACCCACGAACGTATCGGTCAACTGAACGATCAGTTCGCGTTTCTGCTCCGGCGTGGCGACAACATCTTTAATAAACTGTACGGTGATAACTGGCATTGGCTCTAGTCCTTCTCAAACGTCATTCCGAGTAATCCTGACACGGAAGAATAGGCAATAAATTTAAGTTGGTATCAATAAACCGACGACTGAAAGCCGGACAATGCCCATCCGTTTAACTCACCGGTACTGTGCGGTCTTCAGCCGTCTGTAAGTAGTGCGCCCTAACTAAGCGCGCGCCGACCAGAAGTGATCGTACTGATCCGTGCCATCGCCAAAGATACCGCCCTTGCCCGCAACGACCTTACCGTTGCGCCAGCGCAGAACGTGAGCCACGTCGATGTTCAGCTTGACATTCGGCATTCCAGCCCGCGATCCCTGATTATTGGTCACGTCGGTGGAATAATCGTCATTCGTCATGACGGAGATCGGCGTCATTCTGAAGCTGCCGCCTGAAAGCTCGCCGACGGTCTTCATGAAATTGATGAACGCCTGACGTCCGTGATACCAACCGGACAGGGGATTGTGACCGGGGACGAGCCAGACCATGTTCTCATCCCAGTAGTCCGCCATCACCTTGTCATCGAGCGTACCCAGCGCATCGTACGCTTTCTGAACCATTTCGGGAGTTACTTTTGCCATGAAAGCTTTCCTCGACTTCTATTCGTCTGCCAAGCGTGCAGGAATCGGTTTCAGTTTGAAAACAGAGAACATGTAGTTTTCAACGGTCGGATAATCACCGTTGTGGACCTGCACTTCGAAGATTTTGCCGTCTTTCATTTTGTAGCTGGTGCAGGTGGGGAAATAATAGGTCTTGCCTTCAAAATCGGCGTGACCCATGTGCTTCTCGATCACGGTGCCGTCATCCAGTTCGCCGAAGTGGGCGTCTTCGACGACGATGCCAGCCTTGAACAGCGCGCCAAAGAACGAGAGCACCGCATCCACACCTTCCATACGCCCGGAGAGCGGGTGACGTCCCGGCATAGTCCACGACATGTTGGGATGGAACACATCGCGCTTGATGCCTTCCATATCCCCCTTGGCAAAGAGTTCGTACATCTTAGCTACCAAATCGGTGTTCGCCATTTTTATCGCTCCCTATATACAGAAGACTAGATTGTCGCAGCAGCTCAGCCCAAGATCGGGCTGTCAACTACCTATAGAATTGATCGCCTGTCGCTGTACTTCTTATGTCGTGACTCCGACACAAAAGTGGTCGGAGTCACGACATAGCAATCGAAACTAAAGCGTATCTGACCCTTCCATCAGCTTGACATCATCCACCAGAATGGTCTTGATGGCAGGCTTGCCCGTCGCCGACGAGCGCACGACTTCCCACGTCTGGTAGGCGTCCATCCACAAATGCTTGCTCTTGGCATCGCCCGGTGTCCACGATTTCGCGTCCCAGTTCACGACGACCTTGACCGTCGCCAGCGAGCCGTCAGCATTAAGGCTAACGTCGAACTGCTTGATCGTGTGGATCTCGTCGAAGAACAGGCGCAGCGCGCGCTGATACCAGCCCTCGAAATCGCCGAGATTTTGCACGTCGTAGTCGGGCCACTTCTGCACCAGCCCTTCCGGGACGAGCAGCGGCAGCAGATAGACCTCGCGCGCGTGCTGGTCGAGCAAACGGAACCATTCGTCGCCCATCGCCCGGATTTCAGTTTCATTTAATGGTGTTGTCACGCTTCTGCCCTCTACTAACTGTCGAAAGGCTTGAAAGATTTCAGACCCGTGAAGTGATGAGTCGCCTTGTGCTCATCGTTCAAGATGAACACGTCGTAAACTTGAGCAATGCCGCCGCCCGTTTCCACCGTTGCCTCGAAGAAGATTGCATCGTCGGTCTCGGTGAAGTTGTCCGTCGAGATCAGCTTGATCTTGCCAAGCTGTGCCATGTAATTCTTGAAGTGTTCCAGCAGCGCTTCGGTTCCCTTACGGGTGAAACCAAAGCCAACGATGACGCCATCAGCGGCATATTGATTGGCAATCAAGCCGGGGACGTCGTTCGCTTCCAGATATTTGATCTGACGATCGTAGAACTGCTTGCCTGCGGTAGTGCTCATTGATCCTCGCTTTCGGAATGCATGTCAATAAATGACGGGATAGCTCAGCTAGGAACTTCGTTGCTGATCACCATGTCGATCAGGAACGGACCGTCGGTCTCCATCATCTGCTGCACAGCGGCAGGAACGTCTTCCACCCGATCCACACAAACCGCCGGGACACCCATCGACTGCGCCAACTGCGCAAAGTTGATCACGGGGTCGCCGAGGTCGAAGCTGTGCGGGAACTCGTGCAGCGGAACGTGTGCCTGCTCTGCCCAATACTGCATGATGTTGAGTTTGAGCAGCATATAGCTCTGGTTGTTGCAGATGACGAATTTCGCACCGACGTTGTAGTGCGCCGCCGTCCACAGGGATTGGATCGTGTACATGCTGCCACCGTCGCCGGTGAAGCCGATGACCGTCTTATCCGGGTGCGCGATCTTGACGCCGATCGCGCCGGGGATACCAACGCCCAGCGATCCGCCGCGCGTCTGGAAGAAGTGATCCGGCAGCGTCGGCGGTAGATAGCGGGTCAAGTCCGGTGAGGTCGTCAGCGCCTCGTCGAAGACGATCACGTCTTCGGGAACGTGCTTCGCCAGTTCTTCCATGAAGGCGGAAGCCCGCAGCGGTGACGAGTCGTGCAGCGCTTGATCGTGTTCAAGCTGCTTTTGCAGGGCGGCATCGCTGGCACTGCGACTCGCGTCGAGGCGGGATTTAGCCGCCTGCTTCTGACTGTCGCTCATCGTCGTCGCCAGCGCATCACCGAGCGCCGCCAGCGTCAGTTTCGGATCGCTGACAATACCGATGTCCACCGGGAAGTTCTTGCCGATCTCATAAGCGTTTAGATCGACATGAACGATCTTGGCATTCGGGGCGAACACCTCGTCAAAGAGCGGATAGACTTCCGGGAACACGTAGGTGCCAACGATCAGCACGGCGTCGGCTTTGGTCGTGACCTTCGCACTCGACGCGCCGAACATGTGCCCCAACATGCCTTTCCAGAGCGGATGATTGAACGGCAGGTTGACTTCCGAGGCATCCGCGCCCCACACCTGAGCGCCCAGCGCCTCGGCGACACGGGCGAGTTCAGCCTGCGCCCGCGAGTAAGCGATGCCATCGCCGACGATGATCATCGGGTTTTGCGCGCCCGCCAGCACACCGGCGATCGCGTTAATCTGTTCGCTTGTCGGGGTGACCCGCGTGTCGAGCTTCGGTGTCGGGAAAATCGGCTCGTCGTTGATCGCGTCGAGCACGTCACCGGGCACGCAGACAAAGACCGGACCCATCGGCGGCGTCGAAGCGATTTTGATCGCGCGACGCAGTACGCGCAGCAGCGATTTCGAATCGACCACCCGGGTCGCCCACTTCGTCACCGGCTTCGCCATCGACACGAGGTCAGCCGCCATCTGCGCATCCATCGAGTCGTACTGAATTCCCGCTTCACCCGCGATCACGACCAGCGGCGCGTGTCCACGCATCGACTGGTACATCATGCCGATCCCATTACCCAAGCCCACGCCGCTGTGCAACTGCACTACCGTCGGCTGCTTGGTCACACGGGCATACCCATCAGCGATGCCGAGCGCGACCGTCTCTTGCAGCCCCATGATGTACTTGAAATCCGGGTACTGCTCCAGCGAATCGAGGAAGCCCTGCTCCACCGTTCCCGGATTGCCGAACATGAAATGAATGTCGTCGGCAAGGAACTGCTCGATCATCGCAAAGCGTCCAGTTTTACCGGGCATAATTTGCGCTTTCTGCTAGTAGATACGCTTAAAAAAGGAACTCGGTCAGCCCATTCTCAGGACTGACCGAGCCAGTGTTCGTGCTTACCAACCGTAACGACGCAAGCCGTTCTCCAGCACTTCGACCATCAGTTCCCCGACGAGGCGCGAGTCCTGCGTCGAGCGTCCGGTCAAGAAAGGATAATCGAGGATCGTGGAAATTGTGCGACCGACGCCACCGTGATACTGACCGCCCGGTTGAGTCGCATCGCGCAGGATGTATTCCAGCGGATAGAAGGGCCAGCGGAAGTCGGCATTGATGCCCATCACGCCCGTGCCTTCTTTCCAGTCGTACTCGACCGCGTGACCGGTGACGTGCTTGCCGGTGATGATGCTCTTGCGGTCTTCCAATTCACGCGCGAAGGCGAGCGCCGTCACGCAGTAGCATTCCGCCGCGATTAACTTGTCTTGCTTGCGGAAGCCGAGGATCAGGTCGTGGATGCGGAGGTTGTTGTTGATGTCAATCATCGGACCACTGCCGCCCGGCATCACCAGCGCATCGTACTGTTCGAGGTCTGCCCACGCTTTATCGCGAGCATTGTAGTAGGCTTCGAGGTCGTGCCCATAGTTGGGCGAATTGAAGTACGGACGCTCCGGGAACCACGCTTCGAGGTTGACCGGCTTGGCGAGCAGATCCAACTCGTGAACTTCCTTCGTCCGCTTGGCATAGTATTCGTCGGTGACGACCTTGTGCAGCGGCGGATCGTAAAACCCGACTTCCATGCTCGGCGGCAAGGCTGGCGGCTTGCGCCCACGCGGGGTGACGAAGGTGTATTCGTAGCCGTGCTCGTTCATTACGTCGAGGGGTCCGATCAATTCTTCACCCCAGTAGCCGTATTCGGAAAGCGTAACCAGAATCTTCTTGGACATGTGCTGCTCCTGATTCCACGAGACAAGCAAAAAGATTTAGCGCGCGATTTATGGTTGTCAATGCGTAACTGAACCCACAGAATTATAATACGAAGGGGCTGCGGGTGAAATTAAATTACACATTTCCACCATAACTCATGACATTTGTCATATATATGAGTCGGAGTTTTGTGCTCAAAGGGGTCGCGATTAATGAAATATCGCACAAGCTCATCGACTACTAATCTAGCCGAGACAATTTGTCAAAATTGCTGTATCAAATTTGTCGGTGACTACCTGTGGAAAGGGTCGTTACAGAATGGGCGCGACCCCATCAGCGCCGCGCCCATCAAATTCTGAAGTGGTTTTTACGAGCCGATAATCGTGTCGAGTTCACCCAGAGCTAAGCCGACCGGCAGCGGTGCCGGTTGAGCACAAGTGCTCTCAATGACGACGTGCTGCCCCGAATCAGACGAGTCGTGGAAAGCGTGCATCACGTCAAGTACGTGATAAGCGAGCTCACCGCTGGCGCGATGCAGCCGATTATAGATGAAGCCATAAGCCATATCGGCAACGCCGATCCCCCGCCCCACTTCGTCGCTGTGCGTCAGCGGGATTTCGCGCCATTCGGTCTCACCACCCAGTTTTACCTTAACCGGTCCAAGGAAGGTGTTCGGATCGGGTACGCTCAGCGTCCCCTTCGAGCCATAGATTTCGATGCGGGGCAAATTGTGCGCCCACACGTCAAAGCTCGTAATCATCGTCGCAATCGCGCCGCTGCTGAAATCGAGCACGCCGGTGACGTGGGTCGGCACTTCAACGTCGATCCGGTGTCCGTTGAGTGCTTCAGTCGTCGCGATGCGCTCCGGGAAAGAGATGCGAGTTGAGCCAGTCACCCGCCGGATCGGTCCGAGCAGATGCACCAGTGCCGTCAGATAGTAGGGTCCCATGTCGAACATCGGTCCCCCGCCCACTTTATAGTAGAAGTCGGGGTTCGGATGCCAAGCCTCAACGCCGTGTGACAGCATGAACGCCGTCGCCGCTACCGGTTCGCCGATCACGCCGTCGTCGATCAGTTTGCGGCAGGTTTGCAGCCCGCCGCCGAGGAACGTATCGGGCGCACAGCCGACGCGCACACCTTGCGCCTTCGCCGACGAGACGATCGCTTTGCCCGCTTCGCGGGTGAGCGCCAGCGGCTTTTCACTGTAGATGTGTTTACCCGCCTCAATCGCCGCGAGGCTGACGTCGGAATGCGCAACCGGTATCGTCAGGTTGATGACGACGTCGATGTCAGAGTCGTTCAACATTTGCTCGACCGTCAATGCTTTAGGGATGTTGAACTCGTTAGCCCGCGCCTCGGCTCGCTCCGGGATCTGATCGGCACAAGCGACGACGTCCAGAATATCAAACTTGCTGCTGCCCTTGATGTATGCCGGGAATATATTGCCGCAGCCGATAATGCCGACTTTAGCTTTGGTTGCCATCTGCCAATCCCTTTCCGACCAGATATTGATAGCTCTGCTCCACTGCTTCCAGCATGTCAGTCGCACAACGATCGAGTTCCACGACCAACCACTCCGCCGACGTACCCGCGCCGACCACTCCGGCAATGTCCATCACGCCCTGCCCCACCGCGACCATCGGATCGCTCTTGACCGTTGAGCCATCCTTGATGTGCAGCAGCGGCACCCGCGCGCCCAGTTCCGTGATCACGGCGACCGGATCGAGTCCGGCAGCCTTGACCCAGTAGGTATCGACTTCAAAGCCAATCGTCGGATCAAGCTGCTCGATCATCAACTTGTAGGGATAGGTATCGCCGAGCGGCTCGTATTCCCACCAATGATTGTGATACACGAACTCTAGCCCGGCAGCACGAGCGACGGCGTTAGCGGCGTTCAGTCGCTCGCAGACGGCACGGACGCTCTCGACGCTCTTGTACTCGTCGGCGGGCACGTACGGGCAAACCAGATACTTACAGCCCAACAACTTCATGGTTGCCAGCACGTCATCCTGCTGATCGCCCAGCGGAAGCGGGCTGTGAGCACTCGGCACCTGCAGCCCCAGCGACTTGAACAGATCAGCAGCAGCTTGCGCTGTCGTGCCGGGGAATCCAGCCGGCTCTACGCCCTGATAACCCATAGCGGCGATCTTGCGAACCACACCCTCAAAGTCCTGCTCAAGCGCCTCACGAACTGAATATAATTGAACAGCAATTGGTTTTGGCATAAATTTATCCCGGCGAGCGTGATTGCTCGCTTTCCATATAGACCGAAGGCACTATGATAGCGCAAGCAATAAGTCCAACCACAGACCGCATATGAGTACCATAGGTAAATAAAAGACGCCCACCGATTATGGTGAGCGTCCTTCACGATTCCGCCCCTCAGAATTTGAGGGGCGGAGTTCAATTCATCAGTAAACCGGAAAGTTAGCTTGTAATCCCCAGATAGGCACAGATATCAGCCGAAAGCTGCGGCGGTGACGCGAGACAAGCTGCGCGTGCCGCATCGAGTGCCGCTTGATTCGGGAAGGTCAGCAGCGATTGTGTGCCACCGGTACCCGACGGCGTGGTGATAACCGGAATTGTGACCGGATAATCGGTGATGTTATTGGGGAAGTCTTCGACGGTCTTGAACGTATCCAGTTCGGGCTGCGTCAGCGGCGCAGGCTGGGACCATACGTTACCGGGGCAAATCGCCTTTTCGTCAGGGTCGCCTTCAATACCGAGGCTGACGAATTCCGGGCACAAACCCACGAAACTGGAGAAACCGGGCGGAACAAGGATGTCATTCCCAGTATCCGGGTAGATGGTAGCAATACCGGAAAGCACAATGATCTCGATCTCGTTTCCAAGTTGATCTCCCGGCGGAAGCGAGCGGAAAATCACGGTACCGTTGATACGGAAATGCGTTCCAAAGACCGTTAGGTCGGTGGGACCGCCAGCCGGTGTTTGTACAAATAAGAACGATGACGCTTCGGGGCAAGGAGGAGCACCGCCAATACCAACGCGGAAGTAGAAATCCTGCATCGGCGTCATATCATCGGCACCAATCGTCGGCAGACTGGTCAGATCCGCATCACTCGCCAGCGCATCTCGGCTGATCCAACCCACCTGATTTTGGTAGACCACTCGCACGAAGCTTTGGGTCGGGTCGACCGCATCCACGACAACCGATCCACCACTAGGAACCGTCATGATCGTCTCGGAGGCGTGTCCCACCACTGAAGGTGCGGGCCAAGTCAGTAAATCGGTCTGGCTAATCGTGGAAAGGCTAATGCCGTCCACCAAATTGACCGCGGATCCGGGCTCAACGCCATTTTCGACTTCAACTCCACCCGTCTGAATAAAGACAACGCCCTTGCCCGGTAAGGCATTCGGCACATTAGCTTCAACATTCATGACGTTGAGACCCCATGTTTGGGGCAATCTCATCGGACCCGTCTGAATCGCCTCAGTGATGGGCAGATCGGCTCGATCACCGGCGGTCGTGTAGAAATCACTCGGAACAGACTCCGTGAACGCCGTATGCTGCACAGTATCATAGCCGTAGCAGGTGGTATTGCGCTCCACGTTGGCGCAGTTCGTTCCCAAATCATTGAGGGCACTTTTCACCAATGCCGGGCACGTCGTCGAATCTTGCGCTGTTGCTACGAAGGCTACCGACGAGAGCATTACAGCGCAAAAGATCAATAACAAAAATAACCAACGTCGAGCAGGCATATAGGCTCTCCTAGGGTTCAAGTCTGCGAGATGACGGATCCACTTCAAGATATTATACGCTATTTTCTCGTTAGTCGAACAGCCAATGTTACAACTATTTGATATTATAAGGTATGTGAAACATAAATTCCGTAAAATATTCTTACGTTTCTCGGTCACTTCACTCAAATCTGCCGTTTTTCAACCATTAAGATTAGAATCAATTACGATGTTCCTAAAAAATTCATGTATGATACAGAAGATCGTTTACACGATTTGCTCTTCTTAGAATTGTTATATTCAAAACGACGCCGTCGGAAATAATTATTTCGTCTCGTAACATCCTCTCTCGCTGACGCTTATTGTCAGAGTTGGCTTTCGTGCCAGTGGCAAATAGGGTCGGTAAGTTTATTGTAACGCGGGTGGTGACAAAATCGAGAGAATGACATAGACTGCAATCAACCTGTAATTCTCAATCTTCCCCATGACAGCGACCTGCACAAGCCCGCGTCAGACTAGAATTTGGGACGGTTGTCTAAGTTGCACCAGTCATGCAACCTAGTTGAGGAGCGCAAACTATCAAATGCGCAATCAACTCCGCCAGTTTTAAAGTTTGGGTTTGAGTTCCGCGACGATCTCTACCCGACGAAATTTATTAAGTTTGTCGGTAGAATGCTTCTTAATGAGAGTGTTGATTTTAAGGCGTGATAAACAACCACAAGGGTATAATTGAGTGATGGTCATTCCTTATCATCCGCATATTATGTAGTATTTCTAAGCGCCGATTGATCACGCTGGCAAACACCCTATCTTATCTTCGTCTAGAGAAAGTGTGCAGTCAATGGAACTGAAATCACGTAGTATGCCTTCGCATGGGACGCGAAATTACTACAGGCGAGTGATCAAGAGTGCTCTTGTCGACTTCATGGTTATCCTCGCTGCTTACGCCGCAGCGATCTTTACGGGGATGTTCGACGTTCCCATTGACTATCCCACTAGTCTCTTCCTCACGCTAGTCATAGCATCAATCATGATTGCGATGCTTTACTTCTTCGGTGTCTACCAGCGCATCTGGCAGCGCACTAGCGGGCATGGCGTCACCGTGATTATCAATGCCGTGCTTGCCGCAACCTTGATTACAATTCCATTGATTTTCCTTCTGCAGCAAAACCCGCTACCCATCCATATCATTCTTTTGGGAAATCTCCTTTCTTTTGGCGGATTCGTCGCCGTTCGTTACCGCTCGCGCCTAATATCAGGCTTCGAATGGCGCTGGAAAGCCGTCGTCGAGCGTGAATTTCCTAAGCAGCGCACCCGGGTCATGATTATCGGCGCGGGCGAGTCCGGTCAAACGCTGGCGTGGCGGCTCAAGCATCGCATGAGCAACGGTGCCTACGAGGTCGTCGGATTCATCGATGACGATCCTGAGAAGCAGAACATGTTTGTCGAAGGCTCCAAGGTCTTGGGCGGGCGCGATGACATCGTCCGCATTGCCGAGAGCCACAACATTGATTTGATCGTCGTCGCGATTCACAACATTTCTGGACTCGATTTCCGCCGGGTGCTCGCCGCTTGCGAAAGTACCAAGGCTTTGATCAAAGTCGTGCCAGACCTTCAAGAACTTGTCAACGCCCGGCAGGGTGCAGCGCTGCTCCGTGATGTTCAAGCGGAAGACTTGATCGGGCGCAACCCGATCACTCGGCACGAAGCGGTGGATCTCGCCCCGGTCATGAACAAAGTGATCCTCGTGACTGGCGCGGCTGGCTCGATCGGCTCCGAGTTGAGCCGTCAAATCATGCTCTACAAGCCGACCAAAGCGATCCTGCTCGACAATAACGAGAGCGGCTTGCACGATCTTGTGACCGAGCTGCGTTCGAAGTTCCCGGCAGTCGAGCTTGTCCCCGCGCTGGTTGATATTACGATCCGCGGCGCCATCCGCAGCGTCTTTGAGAATAATCGCCCGCAAATCGTCTTTCATGCTGCCGCGTATAAGCACGTGCCCATGTTAGAGTACTACCCCTCCGAGGCACTGCGCGTGAATATCGGCGGTACGCGCAACGTTGCCGAACTCGCGCGGGATTATGGCGTTGAACGCTTCGTCTTAATCTCGACCGACAAAGCGGTCAACCCATCCAGTATCATGGGCGCATCGAAACGGGCTTGCGAACTGATGCTCCACGCGCTTTCAAAAGACGAATCTTGCAATACACTGTTTGCTTCAGTGCGTTTCGGCAATGTTTTGGGCAGTCGGGGTAGCGTCGTGCCGACTTTCAACCGGCAGATCGACAGCGGCGGTCCCGTGACCGTCACGCATCAGGAAATGACCCGCTATTTCATGAGTATCCCTGAAGCGGTTAATTTGATCATCCACGCCGCTTGTATGACCGCCGGCAATGACATCTTCGTGCTGCGCATGGGCGAAGTTGTTCGCATCGTGGAGCTTGCCGAACGCATGATCCGGCTGCGTGGACTCCGTCCTTACACGGATGTTGAGATCAAATTTACCGGTATTCGCCCCGGCGAAAAACTGCATGAAGAACTATTTCATGGTGTCGAGCACCCCAGTGAGACCGTTCACCCCAGCATCATGAGTGTCAATACGTGGACCGACGAAATCGAACCAGCTGAGTTTTGGTCGCAGATCGACCGCTTGATCATCGAAGGTTCCGAACAACCAACCAACGTGATCGGGAAATTGCGCCAACTGATCAACTATCCTCAGATGAACCAAATCGAGTCCGCTGAAATCGAAACCCACAGCGACCAGAAGATCGTATAATATCGGGGTTTTTCAGCCCAACGTGCTAGAATAGCGTGTAGCCAGAATGGGGTTCGCTGATTTGCCCCATTCTTTACCGTCCATTATTGAGTTGCGTCCCGCGCCTTCGTCAGCGGAGCACAGGTTTCTTCTATGACTTATTCGCAAGATGCATCACCGTCAGACTCCCCTCAACCAACCGAAGGCGTCCAGCCTTTACCCACACACCGCCGACGGCGGCACTCATCATGGTCAAAGCGGCTGCGCCGACGAATTCGGGGGCGCTTCAAATGGCTCAACGCACTTATAATCGTCATCACCATCGTCATCGTTATCATCACCGGCACGCTGGTTCTGGTGGCGGATTCGATGAATCAGGTGCAGTCCTCGCTCAATAGTTTTCAGCGCGTCGTCGACTCGCTTTCCACGCGATCCGGCACCGATTTAACACTCAACGACTTCAATCGGCTCGCTTCCGGCGTCGATGACCTCAGTCGCTCCCTAGGGACAGCATCATCGCGCTTGCGCTTCCTGCGTCCATTTAGGTCGCTCAATCCCTCACTTGACATCGCGTTGACTGGAATTGATTCGGCGCGCGAACTCTCTTTAGCCGCAGGCGATATGCTGAACGGCTTGCAACCGACGCTGTTCTTCTTGGTTTCAGGCGATGACAACAGCGCTGTTGTCACTCAAATCTCGTCCGGTGAACGCGTTGTCGAGTTGCTCGGCATCGGGCGCGGAAGATTTGCCAGCGCGGACAATCATCTCGCCGCAGCCAAAACCGAAATCGACGCTATCAACCTCGCCTCGGCGCCGAGTAACATCATCCTCACCTTGGAACAGCTCAACAAGTACTACGATCAGCTTAGCAACATCAATAAAGTATTGACGGATGCCCCAGACTTCCTCACCACCGCGCTTGGGCTTGACAGTCAGCGGAATTACTTGGTGCTCTCGGAAAACAACGACGAGCTTCGTCCTTCCGGTGGCTACCTCAGCACCTACGGCTGGTTGACGATCCGCAATGGTCGCGTGACAAACTACAACTACAGCCCGACCACGGCGACCAGTCCGAGTCCGCCGGACGCATCGTTGGCGTCACAACTGAATATTCCTGATTGGTGGCTCAAGTACAGCGAGCCGATTTACGCCGCGTGGGATGGCAGTTGGTATGCTGATTACCCATCTACCGCGCGTATGGCAATGTGGTATTACAACACCGGCGATAATCCGCAGTCGCCGGTCGATGGCGCGATCTCGATCGACATTACCGGCTTCGAGTACCTGCTCGACGTGCTGGGCGATGTGTCCGTCCCCGGTTATAACGTGACAGTTTCGTCAGCCAATTTCCGCGACGTAGTCTACGACATTCGCGCCTACGGTGGTGGCGAAGTGCCGCACAAGCGATTCATCGCCGCGCTCTACCAAGAGATCTTCACCGAGTGGCAGAATGTGAGCTTCGACGCGACGAAAAACACCGAACTTTTCGGAGCGCTGGTCCGCGCGTTGCAAGAAAAACACATCATGATGTATTTCAACGACGATCGGCTCAACGAAGCCGTCGATTTGCTGGGTTGGTCGGGCGCCCAAGCAGCGCCAACCAACGCCGATTATCTGATGGCAGTCGATACCAACCTCGGCAATAAGTCCAACAGCTCCGTGATCCGTCAGATCACCTATGACGTTGACCTCCAAGCCGACGGCAGTGTCAGCGGGCGCACGACCGTTGCCTATGACTACTCGGCGCGCGTTGCAGCGGACGACCCCGGTGTAAATCCCGACGTGAACGGTCCGATTGACTACAACAACCTATTCCAATTGTTTGTGCCGCCCGGTTCGACCCTGAAGGGAACCACCAACGTCTCGACCGAACCGACGGTTGTCTTCAACGACAATAATGCCGAATTCGTCTCGCGGTTGTACATTCCCTTCGACAGCGCCCAGCGGTTCCAATACGACTACACAACCCAGCCGCTCGTCGAAAATCTCGGTCCCTACAAACGCTATCGTCTGCTGATTCAGAAACAGGCGGGCACCGCAGCCAACGCCGTCAGTGTACAAGTCATTCTGCCGCCGGGTATGTCGGCGGTCAACATCTCACCCAACCCGGCGGCGACCTACACGCTCGACCGCGCGATTATCGAATTCCGGTTTGACCTCACGACCGATCACTGGATCGAGATCGTCTACGGCTAGCAGTTCAAACCATCAGCACCGGAATAAAAAACGAGGAAGGATTGACCCCTTCCTCGTTTTGTTTTACTTTACTCTCAATGCAGCCCGACGCTAGCCACCGATCTCCGCCAGCGCCACCGGGCGATTTTCCTCATAGGACTTGCGCGCCGCCAACCCCATCAAAGCGGGCATCCGGGCATCAGCGCCGGTCACGGGAACCGGCTGATCGTTCAGCACGGCAGCGACGAAGGCGCGCATTTCCACCAGATAGCTCTCCGCGTAGCGCTCGACGAAGAAATGCAGCGGGAGATCGCGGTGAATGCTGGCTTCGGTGCTGATCACGGCGCTGTTCGAGAAATTGTTCTCCGTGCTGATGCTGCCACCACTGCCAAAAACCTCGACGCGCTGATCGTACCCGTAGACCGCTTTACGGCAGTTGTCGATCGTCCCGATGACGCCGTTGGCGAACTTCAGCGTGATGACTGCCGTATCGACATCGCCCGCCGCGCCGATCTCCGGGTCAACCATCACACCGGCAGCCGTGTAAACCTGCTCAACCTCGCTCCCGATCAGAAAGCGCGCCATATCGAAATCGTGGATCGTCATGTCCATAAACATACCACCCGATACCTTCACGTAGCTGATCGGCGGCGGCGCGGGGTCACGGCTGATGATGTGCAGGCGGAACGGCTGCCCGATTTCCTCGTTGACGACCGCCTGCCGCACGCGCTGGAAATTCGCGTCAAAGCGACGGTTAAACCCGATCTGCAGCTTGACGCCAGCAGCATCAACCGCTGCCAGCGCCTCGTCGATCCGCCGCAGGTCGAGATCGATCGGCTTTTCGCAAAAAATGTGCTTGCCGGCTCGCGCTGCCTCGATGATCATTTGCGGGTGAGTGTCAGTCGCCGAGCAAATCACGACCGCTTGGACTTCCGGTGACTCGATGACGGCGCGATAATCACCACTGATCAGCGGGATATTCAGCCGTTTTCCGGTCTCCTGTGCTGCCGCCTCATTGATGTCAGCGATAGCGACGACCTTTGTTTCTGGAATTCGCAGCGCGAGATTCTCAGCATGAACCTTGCCAATTCGCCCTGCACCGATCACTCCGACGTTCATAATTTTCTTCCCTTGCTCAAAGAGCGTGCGCTTAATCAGCGCTTTTCCCCTGCGAAACTGCTGCTAAAACCCCTAAACCAACATAAAGACTGCCGCTCACGTAGCGCTGGAACCGGAGATACCAACGGCTCCCTTTGAGCCAATTTCCGGCGGTTCCTGCCAACAGCGCGTAGCAGCTATCACTGACAATCGCGATGCCCACGACCATCAATCCCAGCAGGAAAGTCTGCAACGGGATTTGCCCGCGCGAGCTATCGACGAATTGCGGCAAAAACGCGAGAAAAAACAATGCCGTTTTCGGATTCAGAATGGCGACGATCACGCCTTGCCGAAAGACTCGGCGTAGATTTCGCTCACGGACCACCGGCACTTCAAGCGCGTGTGCCGGAGTCAGCAATTTGCGAACGCCGAGGTAAATGAGATACGCCGCACCCAGATATTTGACGATCTCGAACGCCAGCGCCGATGACAATACGAGCGCAGAGATGCCTACTGCCGCTGCGAAAACGTGAAACAGGTTGCCGATCTCGATGCCCAGCACCGAGACTAAACCTGCTCTGCGCCCTTGATCGACGCTGCGCGTGACCACGTAGAGCACCGCTGGTCCCGGCGTCAGCACTAGCGCGATCGCCGCGGCGAAGAACAGTGACAGGTTACTGAAAGGCAGCATCAGCCATCTCCTTGATCGCGGTACTCATTCTACCCGGCGTAGGTCAAGACCAGCACCCGCATGGACTCAGGCAGGGTCGCTTTCGCGAGCGCGACTTCGCAGTCATAGGCAAAATCGACTTGCTCATCCGGGAAATAGTTCAGAAAAGTCTGAATCCAAAACTGATTTTGCCGCTTCAGGCGCAGCGTCCGAAAGTGCATCGGCACGACAAGCCGCGGCTTCACGGTATCGATCACCGTCTTGAGTGCATCCAGCGGCAGGGTCGGAAATCCACCCGCCAGCGCTAGCAGCACGTCGAGGTCGCGGAAGAAGTCGATTTGCTCCGGCGTGAGCGCGTTCCCGACGTCCCCCATGTGACCGATGCGGATGCCGTCAACTGTGAACCGGTACATCGCGTTGCGGTCCGGGTTGCCATCGCGATGCGCCAGCGCTTCCAACGTCTCGATGGCGCGGAAACTGATCCCCTTCTCGATCCGCTCACCGCCCTGCTCCGCTACGTCCAACGCATTAATCCAAATTGGATCGCCAGCCTTGCCCGCGATCAAGTCGTAGCGACAGTGAAAGCTGTCGGTCGCCGACGACGTGATCACCACATCCGCCGGGTCAGTGATGGGTACGTAACCGGCGGTCTCCGGCGTGTAAGGATCGGTGACAATCCGCAGCCCGTCATCCGCCGTGATGGCAAACGCTGCTTGTCCATACCATTTGAGTTTCATCCTAAGCATCGTGCGCTCACACGAACGCCTCCTTAATCTGCAGCGACTAATACCAGCAATTCGCCGCCATAATCGTTATGATTAAGCCTCAATTGTAAGACTTTTTTGAGCAGCACCCAAGCGTGTCTCCGCACCGCAAGCAAGCGTCGCGGCGGCTGTAAAAGATTATTCCTGACTTAAGGAGGCATTTGTCATGTACGACGTCACCACCTTCGGCGAAGTGATGCTTCGCTTTAGCGTGCCGGAAGGCACCAGATTGCAAGCCGCGACCCAGTTCGACGTGATTCCCGGCGGCTCGGAAGCCAACTGCGCGATGCTGCTGGCGCGGCTTGGACACTCGGTCGCGTGGAACAGCGCCCTTCCAGCGAGCGCGTTGGGGCGGCTCCTCGCCGACCACATTCGCGCTGCCGGTGTCAACCTCGACGGCGTGATCTGGCACGACACCGGGCGCGTTGGCACCTATTACATCGAGTTCACCGTACCGCCGCGCGCCGTTCAGGTGATCTACGACCGCGCCGACTCGTGTATCACTAAGGTGACGCCGGATCAACTCAACTGGGATACGCTGCTCGCTACCCGGCTGCTCCACTTGACCGGCATCACGCCAGCGCTTTCCGAGTCCTGCCGCGAAACCACCGAAGCGATCATCACGCGCGCGAAAGCCGCCGGGGTGCCGATCAGCTTTGACGTGAACTACCGGGCGAAGCTCTGGTCGCCCGCCGACGCCGCCGACTGGATCCAGCGCAATGTGCGCGACGTCGATCTGCTGCTCTGCGGGCAGAGTGACGCCAAGCGGCTATTCGGTCTCGAAGGTACGCCCCAAAGCATCGTCGAGGGGCTGGCGCAGCTCACCGGCGCGAAGGCGGTGGCGGTCACGTTAGGCGAGGACGGCGTGATCGGCTGGGATGGCTCTGCTTACTATCAGGAAATCGCGCTCCCCGTGCGCGTCATCGACCGGATGGGCGCGGGTGACGCGCTGGCGATGGGTATTATTCATGGCTGGCTGCAAGGCGAGTTCACCTATGGGCTGCGCTGCGGCGTGACGCTGGCAGCGCTGGCGCTCAGTCAGCACGGCGACGACGTGATCACCACGCCTGACGAACTCGCCGAACTGCTGGCGACCACCAACATCATCGGTTCGGTGCAGCGCTAATCTGGTGTTCTAGGTCGATTTGGGATAATTTGGGTAAAGTTGGGATAACCGAAGCGTCAGCTTACGCGCCCTAGCCCTCTTGCCGGAAGGTTGGTATGCTACGGGCTTTGCGAATGACGCACAAAGGACAGCGCACACTATGAAGGTACTTGTCACGGGCGGCGCGGGTTACATTGGCAGCCACATGGTGGATTTACTGATCGCGGAAGGCTATGACGTCGTCGTCTTCGACAGTTTAGTGACCGGACACCGCGAAGCCATCCATCAAGACGCGGAACTCGTGGTCGGCGACTTACTCGACCGCGAGGCAGTCGCTCGCCTCTTCGACGCGCACCAGTTCGACGGCATTTTCCATTTCGCCTCGTACATCATCGTGCCAGAGAGTATGCAGAAGCCATTCAAGTATCTGCGCGACAACTATCTTGCTGCCGCGAACCTGCTTGAAGCCGCAACCGCGCACGGCGTCAAACGCTTCATCCTCTCGTCAACTGCCGCCCTCTTCGACGATCCGGAGACGATCCCGATTCCGGCGGACGAAAAGGTCGTCCCCGGCAGTCCCTACGGCGAAAGCAAGGCGATGATCGAGCGTCTGCTCTACTGGATGGATCAAATCTATGGGCTGAAGTCCTGCTGCCTGCGTTATTTCAACGCTGCTGGAGCGCACCCGGACGGGCACATCGGCGAGGATCATCAACCAGAATCGCACCTGATCCCGATTGTATTGCAAGTCGCACTCGGTCAGCGCGATTACGTGACCCTCTACGGCGACGATTACGACACCCCCGACGGCACGCCCATTCGCGACTACATCCACATCCTCGACCTTGCGACGGCGCATATTCTCGCCTTCGAAGCGCTCGCCGATGGGCAAAGTCGCAAATACAACCTCGGCAACGGCAAAGGCTATTCGGTCAAGGAGATCGTCGAAGTCGCCCGCCAAATCACCGGACACCCGATCCCGGTTCAGATCGGTCCCCGGCGCGAGGGTGACCTCGCGGTGTTGATCGCCGACAGCACCAAAATCAAAGAGGAACTGGGCTGGAGTCCCGAATTCGCCAACCTAGGTCAGATCATCGAGACAGCGTGGGCGTGGCATCGCAGTCACCCGCAGGGTTACGAGACCGTCAGCCCGAATACTTGAAATTATCCGCCTGCGGCGACTCCAACCACTGCGCGAGGGTCTGCGCGCTGCTATCGCGCTGTGACAGGATCGGCTGGCTTACGGGCCAGTCGATCCCGATCGCCGGGTCGTTCCACAGCACACCGGATTCAGTCGCGCCGTTATAGTTCCCGGTACATAGATACTCAATTTCCGCGTAATCCGAGAGCACGGCAAACCCGCGCGCGAAATTCGCCGGTGCCCACATCTGCAAGTGATTTTCGGCGGTGAGTGTCTCGCCATACCACTGCCCCACTGTCGGCGATCCTTTGCGGATGTCCACCGCGACGATGAACGCCGCCCCGCGAATCACGCGCATCAGCTTGCCCATCGGCGGATCCCACTGGAAATGCAGCCCGCGCACGACGTTTTTAGCCGATCCCGATTGATTCAACTGAACGAACTCGCTCGGCAGTCCGGCAGCTTTGAAATGATCGCGGTGATAGGCTTCCATGAAGAAGCCGCGATGATCGTCGAAAGTTTCGTGCCCGATGACTTTGATTTCGCCCAGATGTGTGCTGATGATATTTAGCTTCATAGCTTGCGTGTCGTTCCTTCAGTTCAAACCGATCAAAAGCGCGCCGCCCCAACGACGCGCGCGCTCGGATTAGCGATTTTTTCACAAACCCTCAATTTAGTAGGGACTGTGCATCGGGTAGAGTATAATTGTAATAATTCTAAATGTCTAACTCCATCCATCCTCGTCCGTCCAGTTTTATCAGCGAGTATGATGAATCAAATTGTCCACCATGAGCAGTGTCGGCGCTGCCGCGAGTGCTGCCGGTTCCGCGCCAACCGTGAGGACTTCGCGCCGATTTTCACCGATCAGGAAGTCGCGGCGATTCGCGCAGTCCGTGAGCACAATCACCAGCCAATGCCCGAATTTGCTCCCTTTAAAGCGACCACAAACATCCGGCAAATTCGACTTAAACCAGCAGAACATGCCGATCCGGTTTATCCGCTGGTCTGCCCATTTCTAGATGAAGACAGCTACGAATGCTCGATCTATGAGGTCCGTCCCTTCGACTGTCGGATCTGGCCCTTCATCATCGTCAAAGTGCGGGAGACCGGCGCGATCCAGCTGGAACATTTCACCGGCGACGCTTGTCTCGCGCTGCAAGAGGTCAGCGCCGAGGACTTCGCCGAGTACGAGGCATACATGCAGGAACTCGTCGCGAGCGCGGATATGCTGGCGCTGCTGCGTGAATATCCCGGCTTGATTTGGGAGAATGACAACGAAGGTCGCTATACGACTATTCCATCGCGAGCGATCACCGCTTTACTCAAACGCAGTCCGGGAGCTTGACGTTGCGCCTCACACGCTGGTTACGATCGTCTCTACGAGTACGCCCCGAAGAAATGCGGCTCGTGCTCGTGATGGGCTTCATCCTCTTCTTCAATTCCATCGCCCTGCAAATCTCGAACATCGTCTCGATCAGCGGATTCATTAGCGAGGTCAGTGTTAAGAATATTCTCGTGCTCTGGATCATCGAGATGGTGCTGATCATCATTTCGGCGGGCGCGCAGTCCTTGATCGTGGATCGCTTCAACCGGCTGACCCTGCTCCGCTCGATGAGTCTGATCTTCGTCAGCCTCTATCTCATTCTGGCGATCATGTTCGCCATCGGCTTGCCCGGATGGTTGAATTACTCGCTGCTCTGCCTGTTCGTCGATCAGCAGTTGTATTTCTTCCCCGCGATTTACTGGATCCTCGCCAACGATATGACCGACATGAGTCAGGCGAAGCGCCTCTTTCCGTTGATCGCCAGCTTCGGCGTGGTCGGCGACGTGGTCGGGTTGGGCATTAGCGCGGCGGCGCCGTCGGTGCTGAATGCGCTGCACCTCGACTCAAGCGTGCTAATTTACCTGATTATGGCTTGCTTCCTCGCCCCCTTTGCCCTGTCGTACCTGCTCCAGCGCGTTAACACCCGCCAAGCCAGTTCGAAATCCACCACCGCGCGCGAGTCGCTGACCGAAGGTGTCAAGTTCGTCGAAGAAGTGCCTTCATTCCGCTATTTGATGCTCTCGATGATTGCGATTGCGGTCGTCATGACTATCATCGAATACCACTTCCTCGATACCACCGAGCAAGTCTACAACCAGATGGACAACTTCCAGACCTTCTATAGTCTGGTCTTCCTCGCCCAAACGATCATCGCCATCATCCTGCAAGCCTTCGTCACCGGGCGGATCATCGAGCGCTTTGGCTTAAAGAACACCTTCGTGATCATGCCGCTGTTTGCCCTCGGCTGCGTCGCTTGGGCGTTGGGCTTTCCCGGCATCGTCAGTGGCGCGGGAGCATACCTTGTCGCAAAGTTGTCGTTGAATAGTGTTGACGACATCGCGCGCAAGACCTTACAATCATTAGTACCGGAAGAAAGACGCGGACGTGTCAGCATGTTTATGGATAGTTATCTGTTCGCATCCGGTGTCATCCTGAGCGCCGTCATTATCGGCATTGTACTGCTCGTCAGTCCGTCAATTCCATCACTGCCTTCGGAGGTGATCTACTTAGTCATCGGCGCCATTTTATCGCTGGTCGCCCTCTGGTGGATTCTAAGAATGCGGAACGTTTACGAGAGCAGTTTATTCAACTGGCGGCTTAAACGCCGTCAACGCACGGCAAGTATCATCGATAAACTGAGTTTTTGAGCGTTAGTGACTGTTCGGCGCGTGTTCGCTCTTGGTAATGAACCTGCCGCCGAACCGGAGCCATACGCTTGCCCTACCGTCGGAAAAAAGGTTTACGCATGACTACTGAACAGAGACCCAAGCGCAAATTCTACGTCAAGATTCAGGTGAAATTGGCAGTCGTCTTCACGCTAATCTTCAGCATCGTCTTCGCCGCGGCGTTCATCTGGTTCTATAACTACGCGACCGGCGTCGCCAAGACGCGCATTGGGGTTTCGCTTCAGGATGATTTGAATGCCGCCGTCTCCCGGATCAATGGCGACGAGTTCATGGCGCTCTACAACGAAGCCGAGCCAACCCTCTATTCTGACCGGGGCGACACGAACCCTGATAACGATGTCTACTATACCGATGACCCGCGCTACTGGACGATCGCCGAGTGGCTCCACACCGTCCGCACCATCGATCCGAACGCCCAGCCGTGGACCTTCGTCCGCGCCGATCAAGCAACCGACCCGGAAGGATTTTATTACGTCGTCGATGGCTTGGCGCTGGACAACCCCTTGCCCAACAACACCGTCAACTTCAAGGAGCATGACGAAGCGATCGACGGTCAGTTGTTCACCGGGCTGAACGGGACTGCCGTCTACATCGACGATACCTACCAATGGGAAGGGAAATGGTACGTCTCCGGCTACGCTCCGATCAAAGATTCAAGCGGGAAGGTCGTCGCCGGGTTGGGCATCGACTATCTGGCACAGTACATCATCGACGTCGAGCACGAGATTCTCAATCTGGCGATTCCGGCGTTCATTATCACCTACGTCGTGATGTTCGCGCTGATCTATCTTGTCTCGCAAATCCTCTCCCGACCGATCACCCAGATCACCAAGATCGCCGAGCAAATCGGCGAAGGCGACTACGATCAGGACTTCGCCAAGATCATCGACCGCCGTATTCCCGACGAGATCGACACGCTGGCGGAGGTCTTCCAGATCATGATCGGCAAGGTCGCCAAACGCGAGGAGAAACTCAAGCAGCAGGTCGCTGAACTGCAAATCCAGATCGATCACTCGAAACGCGATGAGCAGGTCAAGGAGATCGTCGATAACGACTTCTTCCAGAACCTGCAATCGAAAGCGTATGAGATGCGTTCGCGCCGCCGCGAACAGGAAAACGAATAAAAGCGCTACGTTAGGATCATCCGGGCAAAGCCGCAGGGGCAGGTCTAAGACCTGCCCCTATCGCGTCCGTCGCCCGTTGCCAATCCGAAAACCGGAACACAACCTGACCGATCAATCTCATGAGAAGGCGGACAAATTGCACATTGATCACAACATCCCGGTCGTCGTCGTCTGCAATATCTCCGAGACGTTCTACCAGTTTTTGAGCCACGCTCCAGACGCTGACCACCTGATCAAGGGTGAGCAGTATCGCGGTGACCGCGCGATCGTCTGGGCAGGGGATCCCAAGCTCGTTTTCACCAGTTTGCCCATCCCGCACGCCGATCACCTTTATCGACAAGCCGGCTTCGCCCGGACCACCTATGCAGCGCCGGAGCAGCCGACGGCATGGCTCTCGCTCGACATTCTGCGCGAACCCGCCCTGCTCCAACGGATTGTCGATTACGCCGGTGCGGGCAAAGCGTTGCAGATCATCCCTTACGCCGCCACCGACGAGTTGATGCAGTTGATCGACGTGCTCGAAACCGATTATGGGTTGACCGTCGACCTGCCGGAAACGCCCCCGCGCGATCATTTGTGGCTGCGGGATTACGTCGATTCGAAAATCGGTTATCGCGTCTTTGCCGGACGCTGGCTGCCCGACGCCGATCAGCTTCTACCGGAAGGCTTCGCCTGCCAGACCATCGAAGTCGCCGCCGACGCCGCTTTCTGGTTCTTGCAGAATGACCGGGCTTGCCTCGTCAAATCTGACATCGGCGAAAACGGGATCGGCAACGTCGTACTGCAACCGGGTGACTTCGCCAGTGCCGAGGGAGTCCTAACGGTCTTGCGTTCCAGCAGCTTTCTCGATGACCACTGGCTGACCGTCGAGGAGTTGATCGCTGCCGACAACCCGCTCTCGCCGTCATTGGAAATCTACGTGCCCCCACAAGGCGCGGGCGATCCGCACATCACCTACGTCTCGGATCAGTTGTTTCAGGGCTTCGGCGATTTCTGCGGCGTGCTGGTCAGCCGTGAACTATTGGCGGCATCGTGGTATCCGCCGCTGGCGCGCAGCGGCATGATCTTTGCCCATCGTTTGCAAGCGATGGGTTACGTCGGGCATTTCGACCTCGATACGGTCGTCAACGACGAGGGGCGCGTCTACCTGCTAGAGATCAACCCCCGGCGCACCGGCGGCACCCACGTCCACGAGTTCGCCGAACACGTTTTCGGCGCGGACTATCTCGACAAGGTCACCCTGCTGAGCAACGATACCCTGTCCAGCGGCGGCATCAGCGACTTAGATCATCTGCTCGCCGTCGTTGGCGATTTCGAGTATCCGCTCGACGATGAGCCGCGCGGCATCTTTATCACCGTGACCTCGGCGCTGGAAGCGGGCGAATTCGGCTGCATCATCGCCGGGCGCGACACCGCCGACGTCGTCGACATTCAGCGCCAACTGCAAGCCCGCATTGCCGAATACGCGCAGGTGAAAACCTAGCAGCGACGATCCCCGCACGATCAAAAACCGCCCTCAATGTGAGGGCGGTTTTTTGATCCTGCTCTACTTTCATCGTAACCCCATTTGCGCCGTTCAAGCCAACGGTGGACAAATGTCCACTTTTTAGAAGTTCGCGGCGGACTTCTGTTCCGGTTCGTTTTCTTCGAACTGGCGGCGATACAACTGAGCGTAGACGCCGTTGCGCTTGAGCAGTTGGCGATGTGTGCCATCCTCGATGATCTCGCCGCGCTGCATGACGAGGATGCGATCTACCTCACGGATCGTGCTCAGACGGTGCGCGATCACGAGGCTTGTCCGCCGCTCCAACACCCGTTTCAGCCCCTCTTGAATGTAGGCTTCCGTCTCGGTATCGATGCTGCTGGTCGCTTCGTCGAGGATCAAGATGCTGTTGGGGTTATGCACCAGCGCCCGCGCCAAGGCGAGCAATTGTCGCTGTCCCTGCGAGAGATTCGCGCCGCCGGGCAGCAGTTCGAAGTCGTAACTGCCGGGCAGCCGGTCAATGAACTTGTCGGCGCAAGCGATGTGCGCGGCTTCCTTCATCTGCTCGTAGCTGATCGACGGGTCGAACAGCCGCAGATTGTCCGCGATCGTACCGTTGAAGCAGTAGGGATTCTGCGGCACGACCGTCACCACCCGCCGCAGATCGGCGAGGCTCAGTTCGCGCACATCCACGCCGTCGATCAGCACGCCGCCCTCATTCACGTCGTAGAACCGCGCCAGCAGCCCCGCCAGCGAGGTCTTGCCCGCACCGGTCGCACCGACGATCGCCACTCGCTGACCGGTCGGCACGTAGAAATTGAGGTCGCGCAGCACCAACTGCGCCGGTTCATAGCCGAAATTGACGTGATCGAACTTGAAGGTGCGGTCCACCCACTCGACTTGCGTCGGTTGCGCCGGTTCGCCGATCTCCGGCTCGACGTGCAGCATCCGCGCGATCCGCTCACCGGCTGCCAGCGCCGTCTGAATCTGCGAGAATTGGTCGGCAAGCTGCAAGATCGGCTCGAAGCTGCGCCGCGTGTAGTCGATGAACGAGAGCAGCATACCCAGCGTCGCCCACTTCAGCAAAACCCCCTGCCCGCCGCCATAGAGCACAATCGCAAAGCCAACGGTCGTCAGCAGTTGCAGGATCGAAGCGTAGTAAGTGTAGTAATCCCGCATCTGCATGTGGACGTCACGGTACTTGACGTTGATCTCGTCGAAGCCTTTGCGGCTTTCCTCCTGCCGTCCGAACAACTGCACGATCACCATGCCGTTGAACTGCTCGTTGATGTAAGACAGGTACTCGCCGACGACCTTGTGGAACAGGTTCGAAGCACGGCGGATACGGACGCGGAAGAAGATCGTCGCCACCGTCATGATTGGCATGACCGCCAAGCCGAGCAGCGCCAAGCGCCAATTGATCAGCGAACATCGTCACGATGATGCCGACCAGCGTGATCATGTTGCTGGCGACCATGACGATACTGGTCGAGAGCAGTTCGGTCAGCGCCTCGATGTCGTTCGACAGCCGCGAGACGATCAAGCCCACCGGCGTATTGTTGAAGAACCGCATGTCCTGCCACAGAATGTGCTCGAACAACTTCTGGCGGATGTTCACCAGCGTGTTCTGCCCAACCGTTTGCAGCAGATAAGTGTGCCCGAAGCGCGCCGCGAACAGCGCGAGGATCGTGCCGAAGTAGGCGAGTCCATACGGGACCAGCCCGCTGATATTCTTGTCGTGGATCGGACCGTCAACCGCCCGCTGAACCAGATACGGCAGCAGCAGCGTCAGCCCGGTCACGACCAGCAGCAAGGCGAAGACCACGACGATCTGGAACCAGAACGGCGCGAGGAAGCGCGCCAGCATCCCGAACAGATAACGATCGGTGACTTTGACCTCGATCGTTTCCTTCTGAACATCTTCCAGTGTGACAGGTGCCTTAGACATATTCCCTGTCCTCCTGCTTCAGTTCGCGCTCGACCATCCGCGCATAGATTCCGTTCTGTTCGATCAATTCGTTGTGCGTCCCCTGCTCGACGATCCGTCCTTCGTCCATCACGATGATCCGGTCGGCATCCTTCACCGTCGCGATCCGGTGCGCGATGATCAGGCTGGTGCGCGTCCGCAGCACGTGGCGCAGATCGCTCAGAATGTCGGCGGCGGTCTGCGTATCGACGCTGGACAAAGCATCGTCCAGTACCATAATCGTCGGGTCGCGGACGATTGCCCGCGCGATCGCAACCCGCTGCTTCTGCCCACCGGAGAGCATCACGCCCTTCTCGCCGACCATCGTGTCCAACCCATGCGGTAACTGCTGCAAATCGTTGCTCATCCGCGAGATGTGGATCGCGCGGTCGAGTTCGTCCTCGGTCAGATCCGCCTTGCTCATGCGCACGTTCTCGCGCAGTGTTTGGCTGAACAGGAAGGTGGACTGCGGCACGTAAGCGATAGCGCGGCGCAAATCCATCAGGTCGAGGTCCCGCACGTCGTGCCCATCAATCAAGACGCGCCCCTCGGACACGTCGAGCACCCGCGCCAGCAAGTCGACCAGCAGTGTCTTGCCGCAGCCGGTTGCCCCGACGATCGCGGTCACTGCGCCCGACGGAATGTCCAGCGTGATGTCGCGCAGCAGCCACTTATCATTGATCTGCACGCTAACGTGCTCGTAACGGATGTCGCCATGCGGGTTTTTGAGCGGCTGCGCCGGTTCCGGGCTGGTGATCGTCGCATCGACCAGCAGCGGCGTGATCCGCTGAATCGCCCCGCGCGTCTGCTGATAGCGCTGGTAGATCGTGCCCAGTTGCAGCAGCGTCGTACTGATCATGCCGAGGAACAGCAAGAACTGGGTGAAGTTACCAATCGTCAGCGTGCCGTCGAGGGTCAGGATACCGCCGAATAACACGACGATTCCGGCGGCGAGCTGGCTGATCATATTCGGCAGCATTCCAACCGGTTCGTTGCGCCGCTTGAAGAACAACCAGCGGCGGCGATATTCCATGTTTTCTTCGTGATACTTGTTGATCACGCCCTGCTCGCGCCCGAAGGTTTTGATCGTCTGAATGCCGCTCGCCGCGTCCTGCACCAGCGCCGAGAGGACACCCATTTGATCTTGTACGTTCTGGAAGTAGGGTGCGAGCACCAACCCGGCGCGAATCTGAAAGCTGGTCGAGACCGCCAGCACGGCGAACACTGTCAGCGTCAGCGGTAGGTTAATTGACGCCAGCAGCACGAAGGTCACGATCACCGAGACGAAGGCACTGCCGAAGCGATTGAACGTTAGCGCCAGCAGCCGCCAAATCGTGTCGATGTCGCTGTACATCCGCGAGATCAAGTCACCGGTCGCATAGTGCTGATAGAAGCCTTGCTCCATCGTCAGCAGGTGATCGAAAATGTCGCGCCGAATGTCGAAGTTGACGAAATAAGCAACGTCGCCGCTGTAGCGCCGCTGCCCGTAAAAGGCAATCACGGTGACGATCGCCAAGCCAATCAGCAAGGCAATGTCACCGATCATCTCATCGGGACTGAATCCTTTTTGGACGTGATCGATGATCACGCCGATCAGGAACGGTTCAGCAGCGGAAGTCAATCCGCCGAGGAAACCGCTCAAAATGGACGCAACAGCAGCGAAGCGGTGGCGGTCGACGTATCCCCACAGCCAACGCATGTCCGCCTGCTGCGCGTGTGGTACTGTTACTGTCGTCACGCGCCGTCTAGACCTTCCTATTCAAATTTAAGACGGGTTTTTGATCGTATCAGTTCTCATTATATCCAAGCAAGACCAATCTGGCGTGAAGAAAGTTTTAAAGTCCAGTAGCAGCCTTAACAAGTCGGATGCGCTCCGCTCTGCCAAGGTTGCATGGCTCTATGTCATCGTTGTTATTGGTCAGCTCGCAAGAACAGTTGGATCGAATGCGGACTCAGCGTCAGTTCGGTTTCTCCGACCACGTTGAGCGTCCGCGCTTTCGCCCGCTTTGATCGATCTGAGTCCGCGTCCCAACGCGGATCAGCCGAATTAAGCTGCAACCGCCACTTGCCCGACGGGATCGGCAGCTTGATCGTGATTTCCTGTTCATTGAAGTTGAGCGCAGCAAAGACTTCGCTTGCGTCCTTCCAGCGCCGTAGATAGAGCACGCGCTCGCGCCCGTAGCTGTTGACTTCCAACCGCAGCTTGTCCGGCTCCGCCAGCGCCGGGATCGACTTCCGCAGGGCGATCAGCTTCTTGTGGTAGTCGAGCAAAACAGCGTGCCTTCCCTGATCACGCAAGCTGTGATCGAGCTTCGACCGCGTGAATGCCTGTACGCTCGCCGGATCGGTCGGCTCGGTTCCCGGCGGCATCAGAAACCCAAACGAATCGACCCGCCCTTTGCGCACCGCCGCCACGAGTTCCTGATTTTCGTAGTCGATGAAGTATTCGAACGGAGTCGTATCGCCGTACTCGTCACCCATGAACAACAGCGGCAGATAGGGCGAAACCAGCACCGTCCCCACCGCCAACTTGACCTGCTCATGGCTGAAGATTTTGACGTAGCGGTCATTCGGCATCCGGTTGCCGATCTGGTCGTGATTCTGGATGAAGACGATAAATCGTTCGGCGGGCACGTCCGCCGACGACGTGCCGTGCCGTCGCTTGCGATTAGGCGCATACTGCCCGGTGTAGACGAAGCCGTCGCGGAAGGTTTGCTCCAACTGCCAGAACTGCCCGAAGTCCTGATAATAGGCGTAGCTCTCGCCGATCAGGTTGGTATGCAGCGCGTGATGGAAGTCGTCCAACCACTGAGCATCCATGCCGATCCCGCTCTCGTCGCGCGAGCAGACCAGCCGCGCCAGATTGCGGTCATCCTCGGCGATCAGATAGATGTGGCGGTCGGTATGCTGGCAATAACTGTTGACCCGGTCGGTGAGTTCTTCCAAGAAGGTGTAGGGTGAAAAGTCGTAGATGAAGTGCGTCGCGTCGAGCCGCAGCGCGTCGATGCGGTATTCGTCCAGCCAGTAGAGCGCGTTCTCGATGAAGAAAGCACGGACCTCGTCGCCGTAGGGACCATCGACGTTGACGGCATCGCCCCACGGTCCTTTGTAGATCGGGCGGGTGTAGGGCGCGTAGTGCGCCAGCGGATTCCCCTCCGGTCCGAAGTGGTTGTAGACCACGTCGAGGATCACTGCGATGCCACGCTCGTGACAGGCATCAATCAGCGCCTTGAAGTCGTCGGGCGTGCCATAGGTACACTGCGGCGCGAACTGGAAAACGCCATCGTAACCCCAACCGCGCGCGCCGGGGAACTGCGCGACCGGCATCAACTCGACCGCCGTGATCCCCAAGTCGACCAGTTCATCCAAGTAGGGAATCGCGCTGCGAAACGTACCCTCAGGCGAATAGGTACCGACGTGCAGTTCGTAGATGACGTAGTCTTTGAGCGGCAGTCCCAACCACGCCTCCGCGCGCCAGACGTAGCGCCGGTCGACCACCTGCGACGCCCCGCTGACGCCGTCCGGCTGCCAACGTGAGGCAGGATCGGGATACTCGTCGCCATCGTCAAGCCGGTAGCGATAAAGCTGTCCCGACATAACGTCGTCGACCACCGCCCGAAAATAGCCCTGATCCAGCCTCGCCATCGAAACGTAGCGGTCAGCAGCACCTTGATCGATCAGGTGCACGTCGACGGTGTTCGCTTCCGGTGCCCACACTCGGAACTCACAACGATTTTCGTCCAGCAGCACTGCACCCAATGAAGCCTGCCACTCCATAAGCATCCTTTATCACGAGCTAAGTTAGGTCATCCACGCCATTAAATTAAGTATAATATAACGAAGCTCGTTTGGCGACCGTGGATTTGGAGCCGCCCCTTATGCAGCGCAAACTACCTAATCGCCGTAAAACTGCTGATAGAGTGCGCTCTGGCGATCGCGGGCAGCCCGCAGCGCCGCAACTCCCGCCGCCTGTGGCTCGACGGTCCGCACAATCGACGGCGCAAAATCGCTCAGCGGACGACCATCGAGTGCCGCCAGCGCCAGCACCGCCGTCCCCCGCGCGGTGATCTCGCGCTCGGAAGCAAAGCGCAGCGGTCGCGCCAGCGCATCGGCGATCAGTTGCGCCCACGCCGGCGAAGCATCGAGCGCGCCGCCGCTGGCAACCACCGGCTGATCGCCCGCGCCAAGCTGGTCGGCAATCGCAGCGAGCCGCAGCGCCACTCCTTCCAGTGCTGCCTGCAAGATGTCGACCGCATCGGTCGAAAAGCGCAGCCCGTGAATGGTCGCCGTCGCGTCCGCCGCCCAACCGGGACTGCGCTCACCGGCGAACAGCGGCAGCAGCGTCAGCCCGTGACCATCCGGCGCGCGCTGCGCCAACTGCGCCTCGCTATCCCCCGGCAGCGCAATCGTCCGGCTGATCCACTCGTAGACATTGCCGCCTTCGCTGGTCGCCCCGCCGATCAGATGCAGATCGCGCGTGATCCGGTAGCTCCATAAGCCATCCGGCACGCGCGGCAGCCGTTCCGCCGAGGCGATTCGCAGCGCCGCCGTCGTGCCGAGGCTCAGCGCCATCTGACCGACGCCCACGCAGCCCGCGCCGACGTTCGCCGCCGCGCCATCGCCGACGGCGAGGAAGAACGGCACGTCTCGCAGCGCTGACCAACGCTCGGCATAGGGCGGCAGCAGCCCGCTGATCGGCTCATCGTAATCGGCGAGTGGTGTAAGCTGGCTCTCGCCAAGCGAAAGCCGATCCAGCCAGTTTTCATCCCACGCCAGCGTCTCGCGGTTGAGCAGCCCCGACCACGACGCGACTGAGTAACTGGTCGCTGGCTTGCCAAACCACTGCCCATAGAGGTAATAAGCAACATCAACCCAGCGATTCACCTGCTGATAAGTCTGCGGCTGTGTCCGTCTCAACCAATGCAGCCGCCCCGGATGATAGGCGGTGTGATTCAGGCAGCCGGTTTGCTGATGTAAAACGTGATCATCGAAAAAAGCCTGTAGATCGCGCACGTCGTCAGAGCTGCGGGTATCGGCGTAGGTGAAGATCGGCGTCAGCGCCTTGCCGTCGGCGTCGATGCCGAGCAGATTGCCGACGAAGGTATCGACGGCGACGGCGCGAATGTCGTGCGCTTCGGGCTGCTGGAGAATCTCGTCAATGCAGGACTCGACCCGCTCGCGCAGCGGTTCGGCAGCGAACGTCGCCGCACCGAGCGGCTGCGTGGTGAACTGATGCCGCCGCGCGACCTGCGTCAGCAGCCGCGCCGCATCGTCGAAAAGCAGCGCCCGCGCCGACGAACTGCCAATGTCCAAGACCAAGATCGTCATGCTTTACCATCCCGGCATCATTCCCGTCTCATTTTCATTATGCCATGATCAGCCGACAATCACTTGCGCCTAATCAAACGCCGATTTACCATCGACGCAATACGAAAGGTGCTTCAATTTGGACAAGCTGCTGTTTAGCAATGTAGAGATCATGACGCCGACGCGCCCCATCGAGCGCGGCTGGCTGCTAACCGAGGCGGGCAAGATTGCCGCGCTAGGTTTCGGCGCTCCCCCTGACGGCATCGACGCGACCAGCATCGACGGCAGCGGCAAGACGCTGCTGCCGGGCTTCGTCGATGTTCACGTTCACGGCGGCGCGGGCGCCGAAGCGATGGACGCTTCGCCCGACGCCCTGCGGACGATGGCGCAGTTCTACGCCCGTCACGGCGTCACTGCTTTTCTAGCGACGACGTGGACGGATACCCGTCCGCGCATTCACGCCGCCCTCGAAGCCATCGCTGCCTCGGTCGGGCAGCAGCCGGACGGCGCAACGCTGATCGGCGCGCACATCGAGGGACCCTACATCAGCGAGGAGCGCCCCGGCGCGCAAAGCCCGGTCAACATCCGCCGCGCCGACCGTGACGAAGCGCTGGCGCTGCTCGATCTCGACGTCGTGCGCTTGCTGGCGCTCGCGCCGGAGTTCACCGAAAACCATTGGCTGATCCGCGAGTGCGCCAAGCGCGGGATCACCGTCTCCGCCGCGCACACCTCCGCGACCTATGCCGACATGCGCCGCGCCGTCGAACTGGGTATCACTCAGGCGACCCATACCTGCAACGCCATGACCGGGCTGCATCACCGCGAGCCGGGGACGCTGGGCGCGGTGCTGACGCTGCCGGAAATCAATGCGGAACTGATCGCCGACAACATCCACGTCCACCCGGCAGTGATCGACGTGATCTACCGCTGCAAAGGTGCGGATCACGTCATTCTGATCACCGACGCGATTCGGGGTGCGGGTATGCCCGACGGCGACTATCCGATTGACGAGCGCACCATCACGATTAAGGATGGCTCGGCACGCCTGCCCGACGGCACTTTGGCAGGCAGCACCTTGACGATGGATCGGGCACTGCGCAATTTTCTCGCCGCGACCGGCGCATCACTGGCGCATGTTTGGCAGACCAGCAGCCTGAACGCTGCTCGCTCCGCCGGGGTTTCCGCCCATAAAGGCAGTCTCGAACTCGGCAAGGATGCCGACCTCGTGCTGATCGACGCCAACGTCAACGTTTACCTCACCGTCGCCGAAGGGCGCATCGTCTACCGGAGCACACCATGAGTATTCAAATCGGGATCGCCGGGTTCGGGACCTATTTCCCCGACCGGATCGAAGTCGCCGCCGAGCTGGTCGAGCGTACTGGTATTCCAGAGATCATCCTGCGCGAGAAAATGGGTATCCGCCAGCGCCACATCGCCGGAGCCGAGGACAGCGTCACGGCGATGGCGACTCACGCCGCGCGCCAAGCGCTCGACCGCGCCGGAGTCACGCCCGCCGAGGTCAATCTCGTGATCTCGCATGGCAGCGAATATAAGGATCACGTGGTCTGGAATTCGGCGGCAAAGATTCAGCAAAATCTAGGGGTGGTCAACGCCTATGGCTTCGAGATGTACGCCCTCTGCGCGGGCGCGCCGATCGCCATGAACGCCGCGCGCGGCATGATGCTCGCCGACGATCACCTGCAATACGTCCTGCTGGCGGCGGGCAGCCGGGAGAACGATCTTGTCAATCTGGGCAATCAGCGCGCCCGCTTTATGTTCAATTTCGGGGCGGGCGGCGGCGCGATGCTGCTGAAGCGCGACGCGACCGAAAATGTGATCCTCGGCGCTTCGGCGATCACCGACGGCAGCCTGTCCGAGACGGTCGTGATCACCCGCGAGCCGGACGCCCTCAACGGCGACGATCCGAATGTCGGCGACCTGCGCGGGCGGCTCGACGTGACCGACCCGGCTTACATGGCGACTCGACTGGGCGAGGTATCGATGCCCAACTTTCGCCGCGTGATCGGCGAAGCAGTCGAACGCGGCGGCGCGTCGATCGACGACATCAAGTTTCTCGGCATCACCCACATGAAGCGCTCAGCCTTCGTCGAGATCCTCGCTTTGGTGGGGTTAACGCCGGATCAGTCGGTCTATCTTGAGGATTACGGACATATCCAAAGTGTCGATCAGGTGCTAGCACTCGAACTCGGCTTGGCGCAAGGCAAGATCAAGCCGGGCGATTTGATCGTCCTCGCCGGTGCCGGTGTCGGCTACACGTGGAGCGCCGTCGCCGTGCGCTGGGGCAAACTATGAGCCGAGCAACGCTCTTTGTCATCGGTCAGTTCGTCCTGTTTGGGATCATGGCGGTCGCGTTGATCGTCTTTCCGCTCGGTGGCTCAACGCCGCTGCGGATCATCGGTCTGCTGCTGATCGTGCTCGGCTTTGCTGTGCTCACGATCGCCATTTGGGAGCACATGCGACGCAACGCCACGCTCCCCAACATCACGCCAACCCCCAACGCGCACGTTGGTTTGGTCGATACGGGACTCTACGCCTACGTCCGGCATCCGATTTACTCCGGCGTGTTGATCGGGGCGGTCGGGGTCGCGCTGGCTCATGGACATCTCGTCCCGATGATCGTCGCGCTGGTGATGATCGTCTTCTTCACATTCAAATCACGCTACGAGGAAGGCTTGCTTAGAGCCACCTACCCCGAATATGCCGCCTACATGACTCATACCGGACGATTTTTACCATTTTGGTAGCAAGTTCTTAGGCTGCTGCTTATACTGATCGCCGAATTGCGCAGCTAAGTCGCGTTCTCGTTTCCAATTCAGCGCCTAGTGACGCCGTGCTACGGGAAGGTATTCGTTATGTTGCAGCTCAGGCTTGGCAATCGGACTATCTTGCTCGTTCTGGTGATTAGCACATTACTTGTCCTCATTCCCAATATCCCGATCGTTTCTCCAATTCCCAATATCGATTCCGGCGTTTTTCTGTATATGGGTCAAGCGATGAACCGGGGTTCCATACCCTATGTCGACGTGTGGGATCATAAAGGGCTGGCTCTGTACGCGCTTAATGCCGCCGCAACACTGCTGACTCCCCAGTCGGGTTGGGGTATCTGGATTATCGACGCCGTATTACTCCTCATCGGAACGGTAGCCGGCTACAGCGTAATGAAAGCGCGGATTGGGAAAACCGCAGCATTCTTGTCCGGTATTGCGTGGCTGTTCCTGATGACAACCGCGCCGCTCAACGTCCCGGAATTCTACGCCATCCCCTTAGGGCTTCTCGCTTTCTACTGTGTTGACCGATCCGAGCAGGTTGGGCAAGGCTGGAAATACGGCTTAGTTCTGGGGGTCATCTTCGCGCTGCTCTTCTTCATCCGACCAAATCTCGTCGCCACCCTATTGGCGATTGGTCTCTACTGGCTTTGGGAGTTGGTGAGTTCGCCCCAACGATCCGCTAGCCTACAACGAATCGGTTTCTTCATCGTGGGCGCCGCTATCGTCACCGGGGTGATTATTGGCTATCTGGTTATCACCCACAGCTTTCAAGCGATGATCGCCGAATTCTTCACATACAACTTCGCTTATTCCGGAGGCAACAGCCTGCAGCACGTCGCCACTTCCGTGATGACCGGATTGAACTTTGAGAGCGGCACGGGTTTGGGTCTCTTCGCGCTAGCCGGCTGGCTCGTGAGCGTGATCATTCTGATCCTCAAGCCAAGTCAACGAGCAGCGCTGCCAACTATCGTCAAAGTCGCAATCATCGCGCTTCCCGCCGAAATCGTCGCGAGTTCGATCTCCGGGCGCACCTATGCGCATTACTACCTCGCGTGGCTGCCGGCGTTGGCAATCCTCTGCGCCTACTTCATCGCGCAGCTTTGGAACCGCATCGAATCGCAACCGGGTGAAGGATCGACGCTTTCAGCCGACCTGATGGCGGTTTTGCTCGCCATCGGCATCGTCGCAGCACCGGTCATCACCATCGCCTATCACATCTACAATCGCCCCAGTACCAACACCGACTTCGCCGAAGTGATCGATGTCGTTGATCAGCAGACCAGTAAAGACGATACGCTGCTCGTTTGGGGCGCAGAAGCCGAGATCAACTATCTGACCGGTGTACCTTCGCCGACCCGCTACGTCTACCAGTTTCCGCTTTTCCTGCCGCAATACGAAAGCGCTGCGCATTTCGGGGAATTTCTGAGCGATCTGGAAAAGAATCCTCCCAAGCTGATCGCCGACATCAGCAGCGACAGCGGCGGCGTTCCGCTGGATGATGCTGCCCGCGCCAATTGGACTCCGACGAACGATTATGTCGTTTTGAATTCGGACGCAGACCCGATTTTCACCTACGTTGATGCGAACTATTCGCTGCTCACGAAAACCACGCACGGTTGGAGTATCTATATTCGCAACAGCTAAGCAGCAGTCGTGCGCTTAGTCGCGCTTTCTCTCCCCGTATATGCTTCAGCGAGCCGGGGTACATGGCATTTTATGCCATGTACCCCGGCACTTAGCGCGTTTACGCTGATACCAAACTGAGGATCTACATTCGCCGCGACCGAGACTCATTCGCTACAATTGCCGAGGACAAAGTCCATAGCTTTATTCAGGTTAGTTAGCTACCACAGAAGAAATCATGCATTTACCAGATCAACTCCAAAAATCTCAATATGTGACCGACTGGCTCGACCGCCGCGCGAAACTCTCACCGGATCGCATCGCGCTTGAAGATGCGGCGACCGGGCGCGAGATCAGCTACCGCGAGTGGAACGCCGCCGCCAATCGCACGGCGAATTATCTGCGCTCGCTCGGCGTCGAACATGGCGATCGGGTCGCCGTCTATGCGACCAACAGTATCGATTATCTCGACGTCTGGATGGCGTGCGGCAAGATCGGCGCTATTCTGCAAAATCTCAACTGGCGCTTGACCTTCGTGGAGCTGCGTCAGTTGCTCGAAGACGCCGCTCCGGTCGTGCTGATCTACTCGGATGAATACTGCCAGCAGGTCGAACAACTGCGCTCGGGGCTGCCGAGCGTGCGTCATTTCGTCGCCTTCGGGAAAACCGCTGGCGATCATGACCGCCGCTTCGTCGAGCGCGACAGCTACCCCACCACCCTCCTTAACCGTCCCGATCTGCACCCGGATGACGCTTGGGTCATCTGCTATACCGGTGGGACAACCGGCTTACCGAAGGGCGCGATCCTCACCCACGCCAACATGACGTGGAACAGCGTCAACACGGTGATGAGTTGGGGACTCGACCAAAACGACGTGACCATCCTCAACGCACCGCTGTTTCACACCGGCGGCTTGAATGTGTTCACGCTGCCCTTGATCCACGCGGGCGGCAAGAGCATCGTCTGCAAAGCCTTCGATGCCGATACCGTCTTCGATTTGATCGCACGCGGCGACGTCACGATCTATTTTGGCGTCCCGACGATGTTCGTCGTCATGCAAGCCAGCGAACGCTGGGCGGACGCCGATTTCTCCCGGCTGAAGCTGATCATCAGCGGTGGCGCACCCTGCCCGCTGCCGATCTTCGAACGCTTCTGGGAAAAAGGCGTCGATTTCAAAACCGGCTACGGACTCACCGAAGCGGGACCCAATACTTTCTGGCTGCCACCCGCCGAAGTCCGGCGCAAGCCCGGCGCGGTCGGCTATCCGCTCTTTCACATCGACGTCAGGACCGTCCGCCCGGATGGAACCGAAACCGCTCCCGACGAAGCCGGCGAGTTGATCATTCGGGGCGGGCACGTCACCCCCGGCTACTGGAACAACCCGGAAGCGACCGCCAAGACCATCGTCGACGGCTGGCTCCATACTGGCGATCTGGCGCTGTGCGATGCCGACGGCTGTTATACCATCGTCGGGCGGCTCAAGGACATGATCATCAGCGGCGGCGAGAATATCTATCCTGCCGAGATCGAAAGCGTCATGCACGCGCATCCTGCCGTCGCCGAAGCCGCGCTGATCGGCGTCCCCGATGACAAATGGGGTGAAGTCGGGCGCGCTTGCGTGGTCGTCAAACCCGGCGCGACGCTGTCCGAAGCCGACCTGCTCGCCTTCATGCTCGCGCGGCTCGCCAAGTATAAGGTGCCCAAATCGGTGATTTTTCTCGTCGAACTGCCGAAAACCGGACCCGGCAAGATCGACAAGAAGCAGCTCGTCGCCCAATTTGGTGAAAAGTGACAGAAAAATCGCGTATCCGTAACGGATGTGTGATACTATAATCAAATCAAGATTTGGTTAATCTGGCAAACTACCTTTTTATCAAGATTAGCGTTGTTGCTAAAGGATGATGCTTATGACGGTTCCTACCCTCCCCGGCGTCACGCCGCAAACTATCACGACCAGCCGGATCACAACTCGCGTCCTTTTCAGCGGGTCGGATGACGGCATTCCCGTACTTTTCCTGCATGGCAACGCTTCCTCCGCGACCTTCTGGGAAGAGATCATGCTCGCCCTACCCGCCGGTTATCGCGCCATCGCGCCGGATCAACGGGCTTACGGTGACGCCGATCCCGCCAAGAAGATCGACGCGACGCGCGGCATGGGCGATCTCGCCGACGATGCGATCGCGCTGCTCGACACACTCGGTCTCGACAAGGTTCACCTGATCGGGCACTCGCTCGGCGGCGCGGTCAACTGGCAGCTTCTGATCGACGCACCCGAACGCTTCCTAACGGTGACGCAGGTCTGCCCCGGCTCGCCTTACGGCTACAACGGCTCGAAAGGCTTGGACGGCACGCCCTGTTACGACGACTTCGCCGGTTCCGGCGGGGGCATCGTCAACGCCGAGTTCGCCAAACGCATGGCGGCGGGTGACCGCTCGACCGACAACCCGCAAAGTTCGCCGCGCATCGTCATGAACACCTTCTACTGGAAACCGCCCTTCGTCCCGGCGCGCGAGGAAGACCTACTGTCTTCGCTGCTGTCGGCGCACGTCGGACCAGAGGATTATCCCGGCGATTTCGCACCGTCCGCCAACTGGCCCTTTGTCCAGCCGGGCGTGCTCGGTCCCTCCAACGGCTTGTCGCCCAAGTACTGTGGCGACGTATCCCGCCTTTACCGCATCGACCCCAAGCCGCCGATCCTGTGGATTCGCGGCAGCGATGACCAGATCGTCGCCGACGGATCGCTGTTCGACGTGGCGACGCTCGGCAAGCTGGGCGCGATCCCCGGCTGGCCCGGCGAGGACGTCATGCCGCCCCAGCCGATGGTCTCGCAGACGCGCGCCGTGCTTGAGCAGTATCAAGCTGCTGGCGGGAGCTTCCGCGAGGTCGTGATCGAGGGAACCGGGCACACACCCTACGTCGAAAAACCGGACGAGTTTAATCGTATCTTCCAGCCGTTTATCGGCATCTAGCCTTGGTGCTCAACGGGAAGTGATCGTGCCCTGCTGCCCGTTTCACAAAATAACTGGTGTTTAAAATTTAGAGAATGAGGAGAGCTATGATCCGCAAACTAAGTTTACTGTTCGCCGTCGTGATACTGGTGCTCGGCACAAGCCTTGTCGCCGCACAGGATACGCCGATCAAGGTCGGACTCCTGACCGACGAATCCGGCGCGCTGGCAATCTACGGCGTCGAACTCGAAAATGGTTTCAAACTGGGGCTGCTCTACGCCGCCGGGATCGACCCGACGCAGTATGACAGCCTCGACGCAGCGCTGGCAGACGTCAAGATCGACGGACGCCCGGTCGAAGTGCTCGTGCGTGATAACGGCAGCGATCCCGATACTGCTGCCAGCCAAGCACGCGAACTGATCGAGCAGGAAGGCGTCGAAGTTTTGGTCGGCGCGCCGTCCTCCGGCGTGACGGTCGGCTTGCAGCAGGTCGCGGCAGACTACAACGTCATCCTGTTCGCCGCCCCCGGCGCATCCCCGGCGATCACCGGCGCGAATTTCAACGTCAACACCTTCCGCGTCTGCCGCAACACTTATCAGGACTTCAAGGCGATGGCGGAATACGCCAAGGGCAACCTCGGCTCGAACTTCGTCATCCTCGCCGCCGACTACGACTTCGGTCACTCGTCGGCTGACGCCGCGACCGCCGTCTACACTGCCGCTGGCATCAACTTCGTGCAGGACACGATCTACGCGCCGCTCGACACGACCGACTTCACCCCCTACATTCAGCAGGTGCTCAACAGCGGTGCCGACGTTCTGCTCCCGATTTGGGCAGGCGATACCAGCGTCGCGCTCTACCAGCAGTTGGACGAACTTGGCGTCCGCGACAAGATGACCGTCCTCGGTGCCTTCAACTCGAACGACATCGTCGCCGCCAGCGCCACGCCGACCAACATCGGCGACATTAGCTGGATCATCTACCACTACACGCTGCCGAACAACGCCATCAACGACTGGCTGGTCGAGAAGCACAAGGCGGTTTACAACGACGTGCCCGACCTGTTCACCGAGTGCAGTTTCGCCACCGCCGAAGCGCTCGTCAACGCGCTGACCGCCACCAACGGCGACACCCTCCCCGACGCCATGATCCCGGCGCTGGAGGGGATGCAGTTCGACGGACCTAAGGGGCTTTACATCATTCGCCCCGGCGATCATCAAGCACTTGTGCCGATGTACATCGTCCAGTTGGTCAGCATCACCGACCCGGATTTCAAGTTCTATAAGCTGCTGGAAGAAGTCCCGGCGCTCGACATCGCGCCGCCTTGCGAAGCCCCGGCGGATCGCTGCGCCATGAACGATGAGTTCATGAGCACGCTGCCGACGCCCGAAGCGACCGAAGGCATGTAACTCAGCACATTGTCATCGTAGGGGCGCAGCGCGCTGCGCCCCTACCTATGTACGCTCCTAATTTTGGAAATTATCACTTTGATGAATAACGTCATTCTCGAAACCCACGATTTACGCAAAGAATTCGGCGGACTGGTCGCCGTCGACGCCGTGAGCATTCAGGTCGAACGCGGCAGCTTGCATTCGATCATCGGTCCCAACGGCGCGGGCAAAACGACCTTCTTCAACCTGCTCACCGGGAACTACTTCCCGACCAGCGGCGCGGTTCATTACAACGGTGCCGAGATCACGCATACACCGCTGCACCGCCGCGCCCATCTAGGGATCGGGCGATCCTTCCAGATCACCAACATTTTCCCGAACCTGACCGTCCTTGAAAACGTCCGGTTAGCGGCGCAAGCGCTGAGCAGCGTCAACTTTCGCTTCTTGCGCCGCGCCGATTCCTACCAGAACTTCATCGACCGCGCCCACGAAGTGCTTGAGTTGGTCGGTCTGCGCGATTTTGCTCACGTTCCGGCGACGGTGCTGCCCCACGGCGGCAAGCGCAAGCTCGAACTCGCTATCTTGATCGCCCCGAACCCGGAACTGCTGCTGCTCGACGAACCGACGGCGGGCATGGCATCCGAGCAGGTGCCGGAACTGATCGCCACCATCGACGCCATCCGCCAGCAGAGCGGCAAGACGATCGTCATGGTCGAGCACAACATGAACGTCGTGATGGGCATCTCGGATCGCATCACCGTGATGAACTTGGGCAGCGTGCTAGCAGAAGGTGCGCCCGCCGAGATCGCTGCCAACAAGACGGTGCAAAACGTCTATCTCGGCGAACTCTACGGTGACTTCGCCACTATGACCGGGGGGAAGTCGTGAGCACCAGCAGCATCCTCGAAGTCCAGAACATCCATACCTTTATCGGACAATTTCACATTCTCGAAGGCGTGTCGGTGAGCGTGCCGCAGGGCAGCATCAGCGTGCTGCTGGGACGCAACGGCGCAGGCAAAACGACGACGCTGCGCAGCATCATGGGCTTGACCCCGCCGCGCGAAGGCTCGATCACCTTTGAAGGCGAGCGGATCGACGGCAAGCGCGCCTTCGAGATCGCCAAGCTGGGGATCGGCTACGTGCCAGAACATCGCGCCATCTTCCGCAACCTGACCGTACGCCAAAATCTCGAAATCGCGCAGCGGCAGCGCGGCGATCTCGACCGCAAAACCGATTTCATCTTCGAGTTGTTCCCGGACTTGAAACGCCTGATCCATCTGCCGGGTGGCAATCTCTCCGGCGGTCAGCAGCAGATGCTCGCAATCGCGCGCGCGCTCGTGCCGGATAACCGCCTGCTCTTGATCGACGAACCGAGTGAAGGACTCGCGCCGGTGATTATCGAACAGTTAATGAGCGCGATCCGGCGGCTTTCAGCGCAAACGACCATCCTACTGGTCGAGCAGAATTTTCGCATGGCGAGCCAGCTTGCCGACCGTTTCACTATCATCGAGGAAGGGCGCAGCGTCGTCTCCGGCGCGATGCCGGATCTCGTCCACGACGCCGCACTGATCCAACGCTATCTCGGCGTCGCCTAGCCGCCGCCTACCGGTTCGCCTAAAGGAACGCAATGAGAAGAAATATCCTGCTCGTCGCCGCGATCACGATCCTGCTGCTAGGGTTCGGCTTTTTCACCGCGCCGGACGTCGGCAGCTTCGGCATCACCGTGATGTCCGGTTTATTTCAGGGGATGCTGCTGTTTCTGGTTGCGTCCGGCTTGTCGATTGTTTTCGGCTTGATGGACGTGCTCAACTTCGCGCAAGGCGCTTACTTCATGGTCGGCGCTTACGTGAGCTACTCCATCCATCATTCGGTCGCCGTGACCGCCGCCATCCCTGATCCCAATATCCGCTTCCTGATCGCAGTGCTCTCGGCGACCGCTGTCGGGGCGCTGCTCGGCGTGGTGCTGGAGCGCGTCTTACTGCGCCCGCTCTACGCGCGCCCGATTTTCCAGATTGTGCTGACCTTCGGCGTCGCCATCGTCCTGACTGAACTGCTCAAGTTCATTTGGGGAACCACGCCGCACAGTTGGACTGCGATGTTCGGCTTCCGCGAGGGCTATTTCACCCTATTTGATCAGCGCTTCAGTACTTACCGACTCTTCGTGATCGCCATCGGTTTTATCCTGATCATCGCCATTGCGCTGCTGTTGCAGCGCACCCGCATCGGCATCATCATCCGGGCGGGCGTCGAGGATAGCGAGATGGTCGAGGCGCTCGGCATCAACGTGCGCGCGGTTTTCACGCTCGTGTTCACACTCGGCTGCGCGATTGCCGCCTTCGGCGGAGCGATTGCCGCGCCGTTCCTCAACGTCGGCATCGGTTTAGGCGACGACTACCTGCTGGCAGCCATCGCCGTCGTCGTGCTCGGCGGGCTGGGTTCTTACGGCGGCACCGCGATCGGCAGCCTGCTGGTGGGTCTGTCCGTGGCTGTAGTCGCCAACTTCGTCAGTTCGCCCGCGATCAATCAGCCGGTGTTCACCAGTCTGACGCCGATGCTGCTGATGATCGTCATTTTGCTCGTCCGTCCGAGTGGCTTATTCGGGAAGGAGAGCTAGATGAATCGCGATCTGCGCAGCCGACTGCGCCTGACCCTGCAATCCAACTGGCTCTACGCCCTGATCGTTCTGCTGCTGATTCTGCTGCCGCACATCATCGGCTGGACGACCGGCGACAGTCCCTTCGGCGTACGAGGACGCCCCATCGGGCAGTCGATCTACTGGCAAGGTATTCTGATTGAGGTGTTGATCGTCGCAGTGCTAGCGATGAGCTACAACCTGATCTTCGGCTTCACCGGCGTGATCTCGTTCGGACACGCGCTGTTCTTCGGCATGGGCGGCTACACTCTCGGCATGGTGCTCGAGTACACCGATCTCGGCGCGAATGCCGGTTTAATCGTCGGCATTTTGCTGGCGCTCGCCGTGACCGCCGCGCTCGGCTTCGTGATCGGCTTGGTCTCGCTGCGGCTGCGCGGCGTCTACTTCACCATGTTCACGCTTGCCGTCGCCGAGATGTTTTACATCTTCTTCAGCCGCTACGGACTGACGCACGCCGAAGATGGCTTCAGCCTCGGATCGCTGCCGGATTTCATCGACCCGACCCGTAGTCGCTTGACCTTTTACTACATCGTGCTGATCGTGTTCGTGCTGACGTTCCTCTTCATCCGCCGGCTGATCAACTCCCCCACCGGCGCGGTACTGCTCGCCGTCCGCGAGAACGAGGAGCGCGCCAAGACCATCGGCTACAACACGCTGAGCTATAAGCTGCTGGCGATCACAGTCGCCGGGATGTTGGCGGCGGTCGCCGGGATACTCCAGATCATCTTCAACAAGAAGGTCGGACCGGAACTCTTGAGCCTCGGCTACACCATCGACCCATTGCTGATGACCATCATCGGCGGTGCGGGCACCTTCGCCGGTCCGGTGATCGGTGCGGCGGGCTTGCAGTTGAGCGATCGCCTGCTGCGTGACCGCGTGATCGAACTCGGTTCGGTCAGCATCGACATCGGCGCGAGCTGGACGCTGATCCTCGGCATTCTGTTCATCCTCGTGGTGATCGTCTTCCCATACGGTATTGTCGGGACATGGGCGCGCTGGCGAGCAAAACGCAATCCACCGCGCGTGACTGAGACCCATGCTGAACCCAAGCACGAAGGGCAACCGTCGGTGTAATCGCCACTGATTTTGTGGCAGGATAGTATCAACCGAACTGCAAGAGACGGAGCCATGTGATGTCGCTTTCAAAACGCTCACTATTCGCCTTGCTCGGCTTGGTACTGGCATTGATCGCGACCAGCAGTGCCGCTGCGCAACAGCTGACGGTTTACGTCACCACGCAGCGCTTCGAGCACGGTTTGATGATTTGGCGCGCGGATAACAGCACCATCTACGTGCTGGCGGATGATGGTCACGCGCGCAGCTACGGCGTCTACGACTACAGCAGTCTGCCCGACAACCCGATCGAGCCGCAACCCACTGACGCCCTTCGACCGATCTTCGGCTTCGGGCAGGTGTGGGGCAACAACGCCGACGTCCGGGCGACACTTGGGCAAACCCATCCTGCCGGAGATCGGCTTCGAGACGTCGATCCTCGTCGTCAACGCCACCATCGAGATCGGCGAGCTTGACAACCGCACGCTCCAAATCCGTAATGATGGCACGTGGATTCGACTTCCGGTCAACAACACGCCTACGTCGTGTGCCACAACGCTGTTCTTCAGCGATCAAGCGCTCGACGTCTGCCCGGCTCCACCAATCACAACCGAGGCAGCTTACCAGTCGTTCGAGCATGGCTTCATGCTCTGGCTGCGTAACAGCGGCGATGTATGGGTCTTTGTCGATTCAGCACGCGGAAGTGATCGAGCGCATTGGTTCGATTTTGCGCAGTCGCAATATGCGCGCTTTGAACCGGCAACACCGGAAGTGCCACCGACCGGTCGAATCGAACCAGTTGGTGCTTTTGAGCGTGTGTGGCACAATTTAGCCGGTTGGGACCAGAATATCCGGGCAGAGTTGGGCTGGGCGACCGCCCAAGAATCTACCTACATGCTAACCATGCAAGTAGTGGGGCGCACCAGCCATGTGCATACTTATCTCTCGCTGCCGGATGGTCGCGTGGCGGATGCCTACAGCGGACTGGCAGGGATTTTTTGGACTTGGGTGCAGTAGAATCGCCATCGGCTAGGAATCGCCTGACCTTAGTGACTATGCGAAGACTTATTCTCATTCTCGCGCTGACGATCGCGGCGTTTGCGTTCGTCGCTTGCTCGCCGGAAACTCCCGCGACCAATGTTGGCGGCTACGTCACCCCCTACCCCGCGCCGGATTTCACGCTGACGGCGCTCAACGGCGGGACGCTGAGCCTGAGCACGATGCGCGGTCGTTGGGTGATCCTCAATTTCTGGGCGACGTGGTGCGTCCCCTGCGGCACCGAAATGCCCGCGCTGCAAACCATCGCCAACGAGCGTTCCGGGCAAGTCGTCTTGTTCGGCATCAACATGCGCGAAAGCGACGACGACGTGCGCAGCTACATGACCCGCCATCATCTCAGCTTCCCGATTCTGACCAACCCTGACGACAACGTGCTCAACAACTACAATCTTCAGGTCGGGGTGCCGCAGACGTTGGTCATTTCCCCGCAGGGGGAGATCGTCTATCATGTTTATGGTGCCATTGAACTGGATCAATTCCGGGGTATCCTCGATCAATTTCTTTCCGAAGCGACTTAATTTGAACCACACTAGGAGTAAATCGCCGTGGCATTTTTTGATTTTCCTTTAGAAGAACTGCAAGTTTATCGCCCCGCCCGCGAGGAAATGCCCGATTTCGACGCTTTCTGGAGCGCCACCCTCGCCGACGCTCGCCAGCATCCGCTTAACGCCGAATTCGTCGAGGTCGATTATGGCTTGAAACAGGTTCGTACCTACGACGTGACCTACTCCGGCTTCGGCGGTCAGCGGATCAAGGGCTGGTTCCTCGTCCCGCGCGACGCCGATCAACCGCTGCCCTGCGTCGTCGAGTACATCGGCTACGGCGGCGGGCGCAATTTCCCGCACAATTGGCTGCTGTATCCGAGCGCGGGCTACGCGACCTTGGTCATGGATACGCGCGGTCAAGGCAGCGCGTGGTCGAACGGCGACACGCCCGACCTGTTCGAAGGTGCCAACCCGTTCTTTCCCGGTTTCATGACCCAAGGCATCCTCGATCCGCTCAACTACTACTATCGCCGCGTGTTCACCGACGGCGTCCGCGCGGTCGAAGCCGCCCGCGCTAATCCGCAGGTCGATAGCGACCGGATCGTCGTCAGCGGCGGCAGTCAGGGCGGCGGGATCACCTTGGCGGTTGCCGGGCTGGAGCCGAGCCTCGTCGCCGCGATGCCGGACGTGCCTTTCCTGTGCCATTACCGCCGCGCGACCACCATCATCGACAACGCGCCTTACAGCGAAATCGCCAAGTATCTCCAGACGCATCGCGACAAAGTCGATACCGTCTTCAACACGCTCAGCTACTTCGACGGCGTAAACTTCGCGACCCGCGCTCAAGCGAAAGCGCTGTTCTCGGTCGGCTTGATGGACACCACCTGCCCGCCATCGACCGTTTACGCCGCCTACAATTACTACGCGGGCGAAAAAGACATCCGCGTCTACACCTACAACTATCACGAAGGCGGCGGCATGTATCAATCCGTCGAAAAAGTGAACTATCTGAACCAATTATTCGGCTAGGCGGTTTCAGCAGCGATTCAGAGTTGGTCGGGGCGCAGCTAACACCCCGACCAACTAGCCCCGGAAACGATCTGCCCTGCCGCCGATTGCGTTTTTCTCCTCCACGCGGCAGAATCAGGCTAGAAATGCTTACCTACAAGGACTTTGTTCATGACCAGCATCCTAGATCGGGAGATCGGCGAACAGCCGCAGGTACTCGCCCAACTACTGCAAGCGGAGCGCGCCAACGTCGAGACGATTGCGCAGGCGATTCGTGAGCGCAACCCGAATTACGTCATCCTCGCAGCGCGCGGCACGTCGGACAACGCCGCCCGCTACAGTCAATATTTGTTCGGCACGATCAACAACCTCTCGGCAGCGCTGGCGACGCCGTCGATCTTCACGATTTATCAGCAGCCGCCGCGCATGACCGAAGCGCTGATCATCGCGATTTCACAGTCAGGACAATCGCCGGACATTGTCTCGGTGGTCGAGGAAGGGCGGCGGCAGGGCGCGCTGACCATCGCGCTGACGAACTACGCCGATTCGCCGCTGGCGCAGGCGGCTGAGCACACCATTCTGCTGCACGCGGGCGAGGAGAAAGCCGTCGCCGCGACCAAGACTTACACAACCTCGCTGATGGCGCTGGCGATGCTGGCGTCGGCGCTCTCCGGCGATCAATCGCGCTTCGAGACACTCGCGCGCGTGCCCGGTTGGGTCGATCAGGTGCTCCAAAATCACGATGCGATCCTCAAAGCCGCCGAGCGCTACTGCTACATCGATTACTGCGTCGTCGCCAGCCGGGGCTACAACTACGCCACCGCCTACGAGATTGCGCTCAAGCTCAAGGAACTGAACTACGTCATCGCCGAGCCGTATTCCTCCGCCGATTTCCAGCACGGTCCGCTGGCGCTGGTCGAGCACAACTTCCCGGTGGTCACGGTCGTCCCGGAAGGGGCGCTGGCGGCTGAACTGACCGATTTCGCCCGTCAGCTTCGCGATCGCGGTGCCGACTTGATCACCATTTCCGCCGTCCCGGATGCGCTCGCCCTCGCCCAAACGCCGCTGCCGCTGCCAAGCGGGATTCCCGAATGGGTTTCGCCGCTGGTCGCGATCGTGCCGGGGCAGTTGTTCGCCTACGGCTTGACGCAAGCGAAACGGCTCGACCCGGATCAACCGCGCGGTATCCACAAAGTTACGCTGACGAAATAGCGCCAGTTCGAACTCACGGGGCGGTCAAACCATGATCGCCTCTTCCATTTGCGCTGCAAGTCTTACCTCGAATATCCTCGCGCTTTGCGCCAAATAATGTTAAGATAAATATATACGCGCTAGCTATGGAATCAGGGAATATGACCTCTCGCAATACCATTGCCGGGATCAATTCCGGCTACCTTTTGGAGTTGTACGACCGCTACCGGCAGGATCCCACATTGGTGGATCCAGCGGTGCGCGAGTACTTCGCCACGTGGACTCCGCCAGCAGCGACCAATGGTTCAGCGCCCCAACCTGCCGCTGAGATCCCGTCGCTCGCCATCGACAAAATCGTCGGGGCGGTCAACTACGCCCAGTCAATCCGCGAGTACGGGCATCTGGGTGCGCAGCTTGACCCGCTGGGCACGCCACCACCGGGCGACCCCGAACTCGACATGGCGGCGCATGGCATCACCGCCGACGACTTGCGCTCGCTGCCCGCCAGCTTGATCGGCGGTCCCTTGGTGCAAAATTCACGCGACGCGCTCGAAGCAACCGAGGCGCTGCGCCGCATCTATGCCGCGACCAGCGGCTTCGACTTCGACCACATTCGTCTGCCCGAAGAACGCGAATGGCTGCGCAACGCCGTCGAATCCGGCGAGTTCGCCGCCCCGCCCGACCCGCATGATCTGCTGGAGCAGCTGACCGAAGTCGAAGCCTTCGAGCGCTTCATTCACCGGATTTTTCCCGGTAAGCACCGCTTCTCAGTCGAGGGCTTGGACATCCTCGTGCCGATGCTCGACACGATTGTCGATACGCTGGCGGAACAGGGCGAGCGTAACATTCTGCTCGGCATGGCACATCGCGGACGGTTGAACGTCCTCGCCCACATCCTCGACAAGCCCTACAAGCAGATCCTCGCCGAATTCAAAGATCCGTTGATGCCGCGCAAGTTCCGCGACGATCTCGGCTTCACCGGCGACGTGAAGTATCACATGGGCAGCACCCGCGACATGATCGACGGCGTGCCGGTGGAAGTAATGGTGCGGCTCGCACCGAATCCCAGCCACCTCGAAGCCGTCAATCCGGTCGTCGAAGGGATGGCGCGCGCCGCCGGTACCGACGTCAGCAAACCGGGCGCGCCGGTCTTCAACCCCCGCCTGACCCAGCCGATCCTGATTCACGGCGATGCCGCCTTCCCCGGTCAAGGGATCGTCGCCGAGACGCTTAACTTGTCGCAGCTTCCCGGCTACTGGACCGGCGGCACCATTCACATCATCACCAACAATCAACTCGGCTTCACCACCGAGCCGCGCGATGGTCGCAGCACGCTCTACGCCAGCGACCTCGCCAAAGGCTTCAAGATGCCGATTGTTCACGTCAACGCCGACGATCCCGAAGCCTGTATCGCGGCGGCGCGGCTGGCGTGCGCTTATCGGCGGCGTTTCGGCAAAGACTTCGTGATCGACCTGATCGGCTACCGGCGCTATGGTCACAACGAAGGCGATGAGCCGAATTTTACCCAACCGCTGATGTATCAGGTCGTCGAGCAGCACCCGACTGTCCGTACGCTGTGGGCGAATGAGCTTGTCCGACGCGGCACTATCACGGCAGCCGAGGCTGATGCGCTGGTCGATGCCAAGATGCAGGCGCTTCAGGACGAATTTGAAGCCCTTGATCCCGAAAAGGATCTCGCGGATTACCGCCCGCTCGCCCCCATACCGGGGACGGCGCGCCGCGTCAAGACCGGCGTTTCCGTCGAGCGACTGCGCGCGCTCAACCAGTCGCTGCTGACTTTTCCGGACGATTTCACCGTGCATCCGAAGCTGCTGCGCGCGGTCAAGCGCCGCCGCGACGCGCTGGACGACGCCGACGCCCCCGCGATCGAGTGGGCGACGGCTGAAGACCTCGCCCTTGCCAGCATCCTCGAAGAAGGCACCGCCGTGCGCATGACCGGGCAAGATGCCGAGCGCGGCACCTTCAGCCAGCGCCATTCGGTCTTTCACGACGTCAAAACCGGCGCGACCTTCACGCCACTGGCGGCGATCCCTCAGGCGAACGCCGCCTACGAGATCCACAACAGCCCGCTCTCCGAGGGCGCAGCGCTCGGCTTCGAGTACGGCTACAACGTCCAAGAACCCTGTCGCCTCGTGATCTGGGAGGCGCAGTATGGCGACTTCGACAACGGCGCGCAAACGATCATTGACGAATTCGTCACGTCGGCGCGCGCCAAGTTCGGGCAAACGCCGTCGCTGGTGATGCTGCTTCCGCACGGCTACGAGGGCGCGGGTCCTGACCACTCCAGCGCGCGGTTGGAACGCTTCCTGCAAATGGCAGCCGATACCAACCTACGCATCGCCAACGCGACCACCGCCGCCCAGTATTTCCACCTGCTGCGGCGACAAGCCCTGCTGCTCGGCGAAGACCCGCTGCCGCTGATCGTGATGACCCCCAAGAGCTTGCTGCGCAACCCGCTGGTGGCATCGCACCTCAATGAGCTGGCGAACGGTCACTGGCAGCCGGTGATCGATGATGCTGACGCCGACCCGAAGCAAGTGCGGCGCATCATCTTGGGCAGCGGCAAAATCATGCTCGACTTGATCGCCAGCAGCTCCCGCGCCGATCACCCGGAAGTGGCGCTCGTGCGCGTCGAGCAGTTGTACCCCTTCCCCACCGCTGATCTTACGCCTGTGATCGAGCGCTACGCCCATGCCGGTGTGGTCGTTTGGGCGCAGGAAGAACCGGAAAACATGGGCGCGTGGGAGTTCGCGCGACCGCTGCTGACCGATCTACTGGGCGGGAAGCTGCCGCTGCGCTATCTCGGTCGTCCGCGCAGTTCCAGCCCGGCTGAGGGTTCGTCGGCAGCGCACAATTTCAGCCAAATCGCCTTGATCGAGCAGGCGTTCGCGGTCGAGCCACTCAACCGCGAAACCGCCCCGCCAACTGGAATCATCGTCAAGTGAGGACGCATTCATGTCATTCAACATCGTCGTACCCGATTTAGGCGAGTCGGTGGTCGAAGCGACCATTTCTCGCTGGCTCAAGCACGAAGGCGATCCGGTTTCCGTTGGTGAGCCGGTCGTCGTGTTGGAAACCGAGAAAGTCGATCTCGAAGTCGGCGCGGAGAAAGACGGCGTGCTGGCGACCATTCAGCAGCCCGACGGTACCGACGTCAAAGTCGGCGAGGTGATCGGCGTAATCGACGACTCTGCCGCGCCCGCCGAAGCCCAGCCCGCCGCTGCGAAGCCAGCCGAGCAACCAAAGACGCAGCCCGCCGCACCTGCCGCTGCTCCGGTTGCCGATCAAGTGGCAGCGACTCCGGTCGCCAAGCGGGTCGCCACCGAACGCTCCGTCGATCTGGCGCAGGTTGAGCCGGGTAAGCCCGGTCAGCGCATCACCAAAACCGACGTCGTCCGCTATATCGAGGATCAGCAAGCATCAGCACCAGCCGCCAAACCCGCCGCACCAGCGCCAGCGGTGACAGCACCTTCGCCCGCCCCCGCCGCCGAGGATCACCGGATCGAGGAGCGCGTCAAGCTCTCACGCCGCCGCCGCACCATCGCTCAACGCTTGGTCGAGGCGCAGCACAGCGCCGCCATGCTGACGACTTTCAACGAAATCGATATGACCGGCGTGATGGAACTGCGCGAGCGCCGCAAGGAATTCTTCAAGGAGCGCTACGGTGTCAGCTTGGGGTTATCGTCGTTCTTCGTCAAGGCGGTGATCGGTGCGCTCAAGTTCCAGCCCCGCCTCAACGCCGAAATTCAAGGCGACGAGATGATCCTCAAGCACTACTACGACATTGGCATCGCCGTCGGCGCGGAAGACGGCTTAGTCGTGCCGGTGCTGCGTGACGCCGACCGGATGTCGTTCGCGGAAATCGAGGGTGCGATCAAGCGCTACGCCAAGCAAGCGGCGGACGGCACGCTGCCGATTGATGCGCTGCGCGGCGGCACCTTCACCATCACCAATGGCGGCATCTTCGGCTCGATGATGAGCACGCCGATCCTCAACCCGCCGCAGGTCGGCATTCTGGGCTTGCACAAGATCGAGCAGCGCCCGATTGCCCTCGATGGCGAGGTCGTTATTCGCGGCATGATGTACGTCGCGCTGAGCTACGATCACCGCATCGTTGACGGGCGCGAGGCGGTTCAGTTCCTCGTCCGCGTCAAGGAACTGGTCGAAGACCCCGAACGCCTGCTTGATCGAGGGGTAAAGATTGCCCCTCACCCCGGAACTTCGTTCCGACCCTCTCCCACGCAAGCGGGGAGAGGGCATAAAACCATAGCTGAAATGAGCGAGGGCGACATATGTGTCGCCCTCTTCTTTGCGTCTTAGCGCCTTTGCGTCTTTGCGTTGAATCTGTTTCTTTTTTTGCTTCTTTCCCCTACGCGAAGATCACCGTCTTGTTGTGGTAAACCAACACCTGCCGCCGCAGATGAAACCCCACCGCCCGCGACAGCACCAGCTTCTCGACGTCTTTGCCCTTGCGGATCATGTCGGCGACCGAGTCCTTGTGATTGACGCGCACGGTGTCCTGTTCGAGGATCGGTCCGGCGTCGAGGTCAGCGGTGACATAGTGGCTGGTCGCGCCGATCATCTTGACGCCGCGCGCATACGCCGCGTGATACGGTTTCGCGCCGATGAAAGCGGGCAAGAACGAGTGATGAATGTTGATAATCCGGTTCGGAAACCCGTTGACGAAATCCGCCGAGAGGATTTGCATGTAGCGCGCCAGCACAATGAAATCGACGTTGTACTCGCGCAGCAAAGCGATCTGCGCCGCTTCCTGTTCCGGCTTGTTGTCCTTATTGACCGCGAACTCGTGGTAGTCGATGCCGAACTGCCGCGCGACCGTCCCCATGTCCGGATGGTTGCTGACGATCAGCGGAATCTCGACGTTCCATTCGCCGCCCTGCGCCCGCGCCAGCAGATCGTAAAGGCAGTGTCCCTGTTTGGAGACAAAGATCGCCATGCGCGGCACGTCGTCGGAGAAATGCAGCGCCCACTGCATGGCGAAGCGCTCCGCGACGGGTTGAAACGCCGTGCTGATCGCGTCGGACGCGATGGCGAAGCCGTCCAAATCCCACTCGACGCGCATGAAGAAGACGCTCGCTTCGGCGTCAACGTGTTGATCGAGGTGCAGAATATTGCCGTTGTTGCGGTAGAGAAAATCGGTGATCGCTGCCACCAAACCCGTGCGGTCGGGACAGGAGATCAGCAGGATTGCGGAGCGTGACATAAGTTTCCTATGGAGTTCATTGACCGAAGTGGGAGCAGTATACCGCTTTGCGGCAGCCGATTAAATGCGCTCGCAGAAAAGGCGCAAAGCGAGAGAATTCGCTTTACGCCTTCGTGTCTTCGCGTTAACTCGTTTACTTAAATTACCGGCAGATGCGCCTTTGCCGCGTCAATATCTTCTTGTGGGTAGGCGTAGTCGCTCAGCGAGCCGCTCAGATACGCCTCATAGGCGCCCATGTCGAAATGCCCATGCCCGCTGAGGTTGAACAGGATGGTGCGCTGCTCGCCGGCTGCTTTTGCCGCCAACGCTTCGCGGATCGTCGCGGCAATCGCGTGCGACGACTCCGGCGCCGGGACGATGCCCTCACTGCGCGCGAACTTGATCGCAGCCTCGAAGGTCTCCATCTGGGGGATCGCCTGCGCCTCGATGATCTGCTGGTCGTACAACTCGCTGACGATGCTGCCCATGCCGTGATAACGCAGCCCACCGGCGTGCAGCGGCGGCGGCACGAACTGCGCGCCGAGCGTGTACATCTTGACCAGCGGAGCCATCCCCGCTGTGTCGCCGAAGTCATAGGCGTAGGTGCCGCGCGTCAAGCTGGGGCACGCTGATGGCTCGACCGCGACGATCCGAATGTCCTTGCCCTTGACCAGCTTGTCGTGGACAAACGGCAGCGCGATTCCGGCGAAGTTGCTGCCCCCGCCCGCGCAGCCAATCACCACGTCGGGGTATTCGCCCGCGATCTCCATCTGCTTGATCAACTCCTGCCCGATCACCGTCTGATGCGTGAGGACGTGGTTCAGCACCGAGCCGAGCGAATACTTATAGCGTCCACCGCTCGTGACCGCCGCCTCAACTGCCTCGCTGATGGCGATGCCGAGCGATCCGGTGCTGTCGGGGTGCTCGGCGAGGATCGCGCGTCCGGCGTTGGTCGTATTCGTCGGGCTGGCGTGAACCGTCGCGCCGAAGGTCTGCATGATCACGCGGCGATAGGGTTTCTGCTGGTAGCTCACCTTGACCATGTAGACGACGCATTCCAGCCCGAAGAAGCTGCACGCCTGCGAGAGCGCCGTCCCCCACTGCCCCGCGCCGGTCTCGGTCGTCAGCCCGGTGACGCCTTCCTGCTTGTTGTAGTAGACCTGCGCCGCCGCTGTGTTGAGCTTGTGACTGCCGCTCGGCGATGCACCCTCGTATTTGTAGTAGATGTGCGCCGGAGTATCGAGCAGCTTTTCCAGCCGCCGCGCGCGCATCAACGGCGTGGGACGCCACAGCTTGTAGATTTCGCGCACTTCTTCGGGGATGTCGATGTAGCGGTCTTGGCTGACTTCCTGCATGATCAACGCCATCGGGAACAGCGGCGCGAGGTCGTCAGGTCCGACCGGCTGATGCGTGCCCGGATGCAGCACCGGCGGCAGCGGGCGCGGTAGATCGGCTTGGATGTTGTACCACTGAGTCGGGATTTCGGACTGCGGCAGGTCAAAACGCAGGTTCGACATACAAAATCTCCTCGTGAATTAATATATCTTACAAAAACCGTGCCAGTATAACGTTTTCGTAAAGATAGTTCTACAGGAGAATTCGCCTAAAAATCGCGCGAGTGTTGCAGCAAACCGCGTCGCTCAATCGGGGCGGTTTTCATTCAGCGCCACCGCGACCTGCCCAATGGTCGTTTGCGCTACCTCATAATCCTGTACCGCTGCTGAAGCAAGATCGACAATCGAGAGATAGCTCGTCGGATAGATGAATTTTGCGACGGCGAGTTTTTCGCCATTGGGATACCAAGCAATATCGCTCGCTGTCGTAGCATCAAAGTCCAAGGCTTCATCCCACAGTGGTTCCCCCGTATCAAGGCGATAAATCTGCAGCATGTACCAGTTCATCATTGAGGGACGTATCAGAACAGCGATGTAATCCCCATCTGGGGAGAGCCGAAAAGCGCTAAGCGCCCAAACTCGCTGGCGCAGTAAAAAGAGTGGGGCATCGGGTGACTGAGAAGCAGTATTCAGAAAGGAAAAGCCCGCGACATCAGGAGCGACCATTGCTTCGGAATTGAATTTCTCGACATAGGCGATCGCTCGTCCTCGATTGCCCCACTCAATGTCCGATCCCATATAGCTTTCGCGGTTTAGGCGTTGGAATCGATCTGAGTCGAACAGTACGCTTTCGCCGCCCCAGAGATAGACCTCGGCGGCATCCTCGCCTGAACACAATACGCCAAGGACATAAGTAGTGCGATCGCGGACAACACCGTCGCACCGGCTCCAGTTCCAGTCGACGAGCTTGTCCTCGTTCAGATCAAAGGCAAGCGTCGGCGGCGCATCCCGCGATGTATAGAGCAGCAGACGACTGTCATCCAGTGTCCACGCAATTCGAGTAATGCTCTCCCCTGCCCACGTAGACAACAACGCCGGATTCCATGCGGCAAGCGGACTTACCCAAAGGTGTTCGGTGTTCCAAAAGGCAACCCGTTGCTGATCGTTGGAGATTTCGAAGTCGGCGTTCGCGGGTAAATCGATGGATTCCGCATTGCCGGTACGGGGGTCAAACCGAAATAGCCCATCCGCTGTCGTGAAATAAATGCTCAGGTTTTCGTCTGCTGTTACCGGCTCAGTCGGTTGCGCTGCCAGCATCGATCCAGTAAGTGCCGCCGCAACCACAAGCAGAGCGACTGCGAGCTTCATCTTATCGCTCCCCGACAACAGCCTAAAAATCGCGTAGGCGTTGCAGCAGACCGCTGTAGCGCTGCGCGACCTTATTGTTCTCGACCGCCATGTGCACCGCGCGCTTGCTGCCGACCAGCACGACGATCTTCTTGGCGCGCGTGACCGCCGTGTAGAGCAAATTGCGCTGGAGCATCATGTAATGCTGCGTCATCAGCGGCATGACCACGACCGGATACTCTGATCCCTGACTGCGATGGGTGCTGATGCAGTAGGCATGGATCAGTTCGTCAGCTTCGATGAAATCGTAATCGACGTAACGCCCGTCGAAGACGACTTCCAGCGTCGAGTGACCGAAGTCGATCCCGGAAATCCGCCCGATGTCGCCGTTGAAGACTTCTTTATCGTAGTTGTTGCGCGTCTGCATGACCTTGTCACCGGCGCGAAACAGCCGCCCGCTCAACTGCTTTTCGGCGACGCGCTTGTCGCCGTTGAGCGTCCGCTGCAGCGCTTCGTTGAGCGCGTGAACGCCAATCGGTCCGCGATACATCGGCGCGATCACCTGCACCTCGTCAATCGGGTCGACTTTGAACTTCTCCGGCAGCCGCTTGCGCACGATGTCGACCACCAACTCCGCCGCCCGCGACGGATCGTTTTCGCCGAAGAAATAGAAATCGTGACTGTTGTTGTCCATGATCGGCGCATCGCCGTGGTTGATCCGGTGGGCATTGACGACGATGTGGCTGCCCTCGTCCTGCCGGAAGATCGTGTTCAACCGCGTGACGTGAGCGACGCCGCTGTTGATCACGTCGCGCAGGACGTTGCCCGCGCCCACGCTCGGCAGTTGATCGACGTCGCCGACCAGCATCAGGTGCGCTTCGGGACGCAGCGCCTTGAGCAGATCGTTGAACAGCAGCAGGTCGAGCATCGAGCACTCGTCCACGATCAGCATGTCCACGTCCAGCGGGCTGTCCTCATCGTGATCGAAGCCCTCGCCGGGGATATACCCCAGCAAGCGATGGATCGTACTGGCGGATCGCTCGGTCGCTTCGCTCAAGCGTTTAGCGGCGCGACCGGTCGGTGATGCCAGCGCGAATTCAAATTCGAGCGCTTCCAGCGCGTGGATCACCATTTGCAGCGTGGTCGTCTTGCCGGTGCCCGGTCCGCCGGTGAGGATCGAGACCTTGTTCGCCAGCGCCGACTGCACGGCATCCTGCTGCTGATCGCTCAGTGTGACGTTGTTTTCGGCTGCCAAATCTTCGAGGAATTCGCGCCAGTTGACCGTCTTCAGCTCGTCCTTGATCGGCGACCCCATCCACGCCAGATCGCGCAGGCGCTCGGCGGCGGCTTTCTCGGAGTTGTAGTACATCGGCAGGTAAATCGCCTCGACTTCGCTGCCATCCTCCAGCGAGAGCAGGTCGCGGATCAAGTGGTGGTCGATCTCGGCGATCAGCACCGCCTCGATCCGGTCGTAGTTGTCGATCTTGAGCAGCCCCGCCGCCGTTTGCACCAACAGCGGGCGCGGCGCGTAGACGTGTCCTTCTTTCGCCAGTTGGTTGAGCGCGAAGTGCAGCCCCGCGCGAATGCGATTGTGCGCGTCCGGGTCGATCCCCATGCTCTGGGCGATGGCGTCGGCGCGCATGAAGCCGATCCCGAACACTTCGTCCGCCAGCGCAAACGGATTCTCTTTCACGGTATTGATGGTTGAAAAGCCGTAATGCTGGTAAATCCGCGCCGCCATCTTGGCGGTGACGCCGAAGCCTTGCAAGAAGATCATCGTTTGGCGGACGGCGCGGTTTTCTTCCCACGCCTGTTTCAGACCGCGAATCAGTTCGCGCTTGAGACCGGGCACTTCGCTCAGGCGATCCGGCTCGTTGTCGAGCACGTCAATCGTCTCGGTGCCGAAGAAATCGACGATCTTCTGCGCCGTCTTGGGTCCAATCCCTTTGACAATGCCGCTGCTCAGGTAATTGACGATCCCCAATTCGGTCGTCGGCATGATCGGCGTGATCGTTTCCGCGCGAAACTGCTTGCCGTAACGGGGGTCTTCCACCCAATCGCCGCCGAATTGAGCCGTCTCGCCGACTTTGATCTCCGGCATCGTGCCGACGACGGTGATCATGCCATCGCGGGCTTCAGCGGTCGGGTAGCGTTTATCCGCTTTGATCTTGACGACGCTGTAGCCGTTTTCCTCGTTGTAGAACGTAACCCGCTCTACCGATCCTTTTAAGGTTTCCATTGAACTAACGATTTTCTAAGCGTAGCGCAGTTTAGAACTATATCACATCGACCGGCTTTTGTGTTATGTTTACCGTCAGTTTGGCGCAGAGAAAGGATACGGTTATGGACTTATTCCCGCGTTCCAGCGGAATATTGCTGCACCCCACCTCGCTGCCGGGACGCTACGGCATCGGCGATCTTGGCAAGTGGGCGTATCGCTTCGTCGATTGGCTGGTGGAGACCAAACAGTCGGTCTGGCAAATGCTGCCGCTCGGTCCGACCGGTTACGGCGACTCGCCCTATCAGACGCTCTCTGCATTTGCCGGGAACACCTCCCTGATCAGCATCGACGACTTGATCGACGAGGGCTGGCTCAGCGAAGACGACGTCAGCGATCTGCCGGACTTCCCGCAGCAGTATGTCGATTTCGGCAGCGTCATCCCTTATCACAATCACCTGCTCGACCTCGCCTTCGCCAACTTCGAAGCCAACGCCGATGACGAACAGATCACTGCTTTTCAGGAATGGTGCAAAGATAACGATTATTGGCTCGATGACTATGCTTTGTTCCGCGCCTTAAAAGAAGAGCACGGCGGTCATGCGTGGGTCGAGTGGACTCCGGAGGAAGCGCTGCGCGAGCCGCAAGCCATGGTCGATGCCCAAGAACGCCACGCCGAGCGCATCGAGCAGTACAAGTTCCGCCAGTGGCTGTTCGCCCGCCAGTGGAACGCGCTCAAAGCCTATGCCAATGAACAGCACATTCGCTTGGTCGGCGATATCCCGATCTTCGTCGCCCACGACAGCGCCGACGTCTGGGCGAACCGCGATCTGTTCTACCTTGACGAGTCCGGCAACCCAACCATCATCGCCGGAGTACCGCCAGACTACTTCAGCGAGACTGGACAGCGTTGGGGCAATCCGCTCTACAAGTGGCACGCAATGGAGCGCGACGGCTATCGCTGGTGGATTTTGCGCTTCAAGGCGACGCTGGCACAGGTGGACGTGGTGCGCATCGACCATTTCCGGGGTTTTGAAGCCTTCTGGGCAGTTCCCGCCACCGAGCCAACCGCCGTCAAAGGCGAGTGGATGCCCGGTCCCGGCTTGCCTTTCTTCAACGTCGTCAAGGCTGCGCTCGGCGGTCTGCCGATTATCGCCGAAGACCTCGGCGTGATCACGCCACCGGTCGAAGCCATGCGCGACACGCTCGACCTGCCGGGGATGATCATCCTGCAATTCGCGTGGGGCGATATGTCGGGCGAGGCGCGGTTCCTGCCCCACAATCACCGCCCGCACTCGATAGTCTACACCGGCACGCACGATAACAATACGACCAACGGTTGGTGGTTCACCGATGAGATCGACGACGTAATCCGCAATCACATGTCGCAGTACCTCGACCGTCGCATCGTCGAGCCGAACTGGGAGCTGATCCGCTTGGCGATGATGTCGGTCGCGCACACGGCGATCATCCCGATGCAGGACATCGCCAGCCTCGGCGAAGCAGCGCGCATGAACACGCCCGGTAAAGCCGCCGGCAACTGGACGTGGCGGGCGACTCCGCGCATGTTCGAAGGTCCTTCGAAAGGACGGCTTGCCGAGATGACCAGTCTCTACGCTCGCATTCCCGAAGAGCACAACAAGCCCCGCCCCATCTAGATCGATCCTGTTGGGGCGCACGGCGTGCGCCCCATTCTCCCCTCAGAACCTCATATATTTCTCTTACGTCCCCTCTGATATTCCTCATATGCAGTCGCGCTAAATTCAAAGCATTGACTAACACGTTATTGCTTGACCCGATGGAGGACTCAAAACCATGACTACTGTTATCCGCTGGAACCCGATCCGTGAAATGGCGACGATGCAGGGCGCGCTCGACCGCTTGTTTGACGAGACGTGGCGCAATACGCGCGGCGCAACCGAGAATGGCACGCTGCCGCTCGACGTGCACGAAACCGATAATGCCTACGTCGTCAGCGCGACGCTGCCCGGTGTCAGCGCCGACGACGTGACCATCAGCCTGCACGACGGCGTGCTGACCATCTCCGGCGAAACGCAGCCGGCAACTCACGAAAACAGCCGCGCGCTGCTGCTGGAGCGCACTTACGGCAAACTGCAGCGCAGCATTCGCCTGCCGCAGCCGGTCGTGCAAGACGGCATCGAAGCAGTGCTTGAGAACGGCGTTCTCACCCTGACGCTGCCCAAGACGGCGGAAGCGCAGCCGCGCACCATCCCGGTACGTACGGCTCAGCCTAGCCTGAACTAACTTCTAGTCAACCGATAGCAAAACGGGGCGATCCAGATCCGGATCGCCCCGTTTTTGTTTACCTCGGCGGCACGAGCGTGCTAATGCCTCCCGTTGCCATTTCCGGCGCGCTGCCCGCGCCGTCGGAACATTGTCCCGCGCGGCAGTGACCGATCCGAGACCCAAGGCGCGTACGGAGCCATCGTCAGCGCCGCCAACGCCAGCAGCACACGATCGTAATTGACGCGCCAGCCGCGATAATCAAGCCACGCTTGTTCCCGATCCGGCTTGAGCGGAACCCCGTTCGCCGCCAATTGATCGTAAAGACTATCGAACTCGTGCTGCGCGATGCTGATCACATCGTCAGGCTGGGGTTCGGGGTCGTAATCGACGTGGAATGTGTCGGCGATCCGCCGCAGCGCCAGATAACCCGCGCGGATCATCAACTGCGCTTGGGGATCGTTGCGGATGTCCACCGCCGCCTCCATAAACGCGGCGGCATCGAGAATACTCCCCGCCGCGGTAATCCACGACGCATTCGGCTGCGGCGACCGGAAAAAGACCAGCGCCGCGAGCGAGGTATGGCTCTCCTCGACTTCGACGAACCACTCCATCCACGAAACCCACAACTCTGTCAGCGAGTCCAGCCCGCGAATCCGGTGGGCGCGGCTGATCAATTCGAGCGTGGTCGGCGGAGTCCCGGCGCGCACGTCGAGCATCGCCACCATCGCCTCGCGCCGCGAAAACGCCGAGTACATCGTCGGCAGGTAGGCGATCAGCAGCGCCGCCATCGTCAATCCGAAAATCGCCTCGGTGAATTCCAGTATCAGCGAGAGCACCCCTTCGGACTTGGTGAAGCCGAGCGTCAGCAGTGACGATCCGCTGAGGCTGAAGACGTCGTAGAGCGGGCGCGGCTCGACTGCCCAGTACATCAGACCATAGCCGAACAGGATCACCGTCAGCCAGACGGCGGGCAGCATCAGCAGTGAAATCGGCGCGTAGAGCGCCAGCATTTGATCGCGTTGCTCGTAAGTCGTGACCCGGCGCAGCCGCAGCCGAAAGATCAGCAGCACAACCCTAAAGACGGTGTTCGTCAGCCGTTCGTCGGAACTGCGCGGCATAACGAACGTCCGCACCGCCGAGAGGAATGTGCCGAACACGATCGTGACACCGCCAGCGAACAGGGCAATCCGCAGCAGCAGCAAAAGGGTCGGACTCAAACCAGCAGCTCCCGAAGCGCCTCCAACAGACGCTGACCATCCTCACGAGTATTGTAGCCTTGCAGCGAGACCCGCACGTACTGACGATCCCCCCACGTGAGCACCGGCACCTCGATCCGATAGTCGTTATACAGCTTCAACTTCATTGCTTCCGGATCGCAGGGCGGCAGCGGCGCGGCGAACATCTGCGCGAACCAAGAGTCCGGCGCGATCGGTTCGCAGCCCGTCAGTTCGGCGATCTGCTCGCGCAGTTCGACGCCGAGGTCATGGCAGCGCGTCCGCACGCTGTCCCACTCATGCGCCGCCAAGAAGTCGATCCCGGCGGGCACACTCAAGTACGCCGCCGGATCCTGCGTGCCCTGTCGCTGATTGCGCGAAATGAAGGTCGCATCTTCACCCCAGCCCCAACTGACGATCACCGACTCGGTCTGCGCCTGACGCTCCGGGCGCACGTACAAGAACGCCGAGCCTTTCGGCGTGCACATCCATTTGTGACAGTTACCGGTGTAGAAATCCGCGCCGATCTGCGTTAGGTCGAGCGGGATTTGCCCCGGCGCGTGCGCACCATCGATCACGGTGATGATGCCTGCCGCTCGTGCCCGCGTGCAGATTTCGGCGACCGGGAAGATCAGCGCCGTCGGCGAAGTGACGTGGCTCAGGTAGATCACCCGCGTGCGCGGCGTGACGCCTTGCCAGAACGCCTCGACGAACGCTTCCGGCGTCGTGTACGGCAGCGGGATCGCCTGCTCGACCAGCCGCGCGCCGCTGCGTGCGCAAGCATGCTGCCACGTGTAGGTGCAGGCGCCGTATTCGTGCTGTGTGGTCAGGATCTCGTCGCCGGGCTGCAAGTCGAGCGAGCGGACAGCGACGTTCACGCCCGACGTCGCGTTGGGCACAAACACCAGATCGTCCACCGGGCAGTTCAAATAAGCCGCCAGCGGTTCGCGGGCGGCGTCGAGCAAGCCGCCGACGCGCCGCCCCAGAAATTCCACCGGCTGACGTTCCAGTTCGCGCTGCCATTGTTGGTAGACGTCGAACACCGGCTGCGGACACGCGCCAAATGATCCATGATTCAGGAATGTGACCGTCGGATCGATCAGGAATAAGGATCGCAGGTCGTCTATGATTGCACCCCTTCGAAGCGGGACAGGCTGAATAGGCTGATATCGTGCTCGGTCGCGCCGATCAGCGCGAGATCGCTCAGGATGCTGCCCAGCAGCGTGCTGAACTTGAAAGCGTGCCCCGAACAGCACGACGCGATCACGATCTGCGGGTAATCAGGGTGTACGCCCATGATAAAGTGCTGATCCGGCGACATGGTATACAGGCAGACGCGCGTCGATGCCAACTCGCCCGCCGCCTGCGGGATGTAGCGTTCCGCGAACTGGTGCACCGTCTCGACCACGCCCATATCCGGCGTGCGCTTTGGCTCGTTCGGATCAATCGGTGGTCCGCCGTGCAGCGCGATCTTGACACCCGATCCGTCAACTGACGGTAAGCCATAGACGCCGATCCCGGTCACGCTGTCATTATGGGCGATGAAGACCGGGCAGCGCTCCGGCGTGAACAACGCCGGGTCGAGCGGCTGGAAGTAGACTTCCTGCGGCGCGATCGGCTGAAGCGGTAAGTTGATGCCAAGCGGAGCGACCATCGGCGCAACCCACGCCCCCGACGCGATCACCAACTTCGCCGCCTTGAACGTCTCGCCCGCCGCCGTAACCTCGACGCCAGTCCCTACCGGCGTGATCGCCGTGACCGGGGCATTGTCGCGCACGTCCGCGCCGTAGTGCTGCGCCATCCTGACGTGCGCCTTGACTGATTTCGACGCCCGCAGCAGTCCGGCGTCCGCTTGATAGACCACTTCCATGTCGTCGTCGAAAGCGAACTGCGGGAAACGCCGCCGCGCTTCGTCGCCGCCCATGACTTCGTGCTCGATGCCCGTCTCCGCCAGCGCATCGATCACCGCGTGCAGCGACGGTTCACCGGAAGGCGCGAAGTCGATGCCACCCGTGCGGGTGTAGATCGTCTCGCCGCTGTCCTGCTCAAATGCTCGCCACGCCGGATACGCTGCTTTCATCAATTCCACGTAGGCGGGCAAATTGTAGGCATAGCGAATGATGCGCGAATAGCCGTAGGAACTCCCCCGCTGATGATTGATTTCGAACTGTTCGAGCAGCAGCACCCGCCGACCGGCTTTCGCCGCGTGATACGCCGTCGCGCTGCCGACTGCTCCCGCCCCAATGACAATCAGATCGTACATACCAATCCTTAGAATTCAACCGACCGCAAGCTATAATGATGGGCAACAGACAGCAGCAATGCGATCAGTCCTTGGTTTTTAGTTTTGGTTCTCGGCTAAAAACGAAAGACTTGGAAACTAGGTATCCATTTTGCTTTCTGTATCCGCATCAGATTGTATCGTATGCTCAACCGATTATCAGGAGTAGAGCCAATGGTTGCCGAATTGCTCGTGGAAAGCGCTCAAGCCATCGAGGATCAGATCATCGCTTGGCGGCGCGACCTCCACATGCACCCCGAACTCGGCTTTCAGGAATTTCGTACTGCCCGCCTCGTCGCCGATAATTTGCGCGCGCTGGGTTTGGAAGTCATGACCGGCGTCGGCAAAACCGGCGTCGTCGCTACCTTGGGCGAAGGCAGCCCGGTGATCGGCATTCGCGCCGACATGGACGCCCTGCCGATCCTCGAAGCCAACGAAGTCAGCTACGTCTCGCAGAACGAAGGCGTCATGCACGCCTGCGGGCACGACTCGCATACCGCCATGCTGCTCGGCGTCGCCAAGCTGCTGACCGAAATGCCCAACCGTCCCGCTGGAGAAATTAGGTTTTTCTTCCAGCCTTGCGAGGAAACCGAAGACGAAGAAGGCAGGAGTGGCGCCTACCGCATGGTCGAAGACGGCGCGCTCGACGGTGTTGACCGGGTGATCGCCCTGCACGTCGCCAGCGACCTCCCCGCCGGGAAAATCATCATCAACGACGGCTATATCACGGCGGCGGTCGATAACTTCTACGCCACCATCACCGGCAAGGGCTGCCACGCCGCTCACCCGGATCGCGGTGTTGACCCGATCTTCATCGTCGCGCAGGTGATCAACGCGCTGCACGGGATCCGCGCCCGGCGCATCGACCCGGTTCGCCCCGCCGTGCTCTCGATTGGTTCCATTCATGGTGGCACGACTGAAAACGTGATCCCCGACGAGGTGACGATTACCGGCACGATCCGCACCCTTGACGACGCCACCCGCGAGCAGATGTGGCGCGAAGTCGAAAATGCACTCGGCGTCGCCCGCGCGCTCGGCGGCGATTTCTCGCTGCGGATTTAAAAGGGCTGCCCCTCAGTCTACAACGATCCCGCCGTCTCCGGCTTGATCCGCGAGACCGCGCTCGACTTGTTCGGCAGCGACGGCGTGATCGACGACACCCCCGGTATGGGCGGCGAGGATTTCAGCTACATGACTCGCAAAGCCCCCGGCGCGATGTTCCGGCTCGGCGCGAAGTTCGACGAGCGGAGTCGCCCGCATCACAACCCCTACTTCGACCTCAACGAGAGCGCCTTCAAGAATGGCGCGGCGCTGCTGGCAGCGACCGCTATCCGCTTGCTGCAACAGCAGACGGAAGCTTGAACCGCCAAGACACGAAGAACGCGATGTAGGGGCAGGATTAAATCCTGCCCCTACACTATGATGGGAATCATTCAGGAGAAAAATAGACTTATGACTGACAAAACGCAGTGGATCAGCGATGAACTGGCGTCGCTGAAACAACAAGGACTGTTCAACACCATCCGCACGATTGACAGCCCGATGGACGGGCGCATCGTCGTCGATGGCAAACCCGTACTCAACTTCTGCGCCAACAATTACCTCGGCTTGGCGAACGATTCACGTTTGCGCGAAGCCGCCAAACGCGCGATTGACCAATATGGCATCGGACCGGGCGCGGTGCGCACCATCGCCGGGACGATGAGCCTGCACATCCAGCTTGAGCAGCGCCTCGCCGAATTCAAGCACGCCGAAGCGGTGATCACGCTGCAAAGCGGCTTCACCGCCAACCTCGCCACGATCCCGGCGCTGGTCGGCAAAGGCGACGTGATCTTCTCCGACGCGCTCAACCACGCCAGCATCATCGACGGCTGCCGTCTCAGCCGCGCCCAGATCGTCGCCTACGCCCACAATGACATGGACGATCTGCGCCGCAAGATCGCCGAGACGACCGAGTATGGACATCGCTTGATCGTCAGCGACGGCGTGTTCAGCATGGACGGCGACGTCGCCAAGCTGCCGGAACTGGTCGAAATCGCCGAGGAACACAACATTCTGCTGATGGTCGATGACGCGCACGGCGAGGGCGTACTCGGCAAAGGCGGGCGCGGGATCGTCGATCATTTCGATCTGCACGGGCGCGTCGATGTCGAAGTCGGCACCATGAGCAAGGCATTCGGTGTGGTCGGCGGGATCGTCGCCGGCAAGCAGGTGATCGTCGACTGGCTGCGTCAGCGCGGACGACCGTTCCTGTTTTCCAGCGCGATGACCGTCCCCGATGCCGCTGCCTGTCTCGCCGCCGTCGACATCCTCGAAAGCTCGGACGAACTCGTCAAGCGGCTGTGGGATAACGCCGCGCTGCTCAAGCGTGAGATGGCGGCGCTCGGCTTCGACGTGGGGCACAGCGAAACCCCGATCATCCCGGTGATGCTCGGTGAGGCGGCACTGGCGCAGGAATTCAGCCGCAAGCTGTTCGAAAACGGCGTCTTTGCCATGGCAATCGGCTACCCGACCGTCGCAAAGGGCGCGGCGCGCATCCGCGTGATGAACACCGCCGCCCACTCGCAGGATGATTTGGAACAGGCGCTCGCCGCCTTTGAGTCGGTCGGCAAAACCCTAGGTGTGATCTAAGCATGGCAATTCGACGGAAAGTAGTTCTCATCACCGGCGCGAACGGCGAGGTCGGGCACGGGCTGATCGATCAGTTGAGCGCGACCGGCGAACACGACATTCTCGCTCTCGACATCGCCGAACTCGACCCGGCGCTGCGCCCGCAGGTTAAAGCAGCCCTGATCGGCAATATCCTCGACAAGGACGTAATTCAGCGCATTTCCAGCACTTACGAAATCAACATGATCTTTCACCTCGCCGCCCTGCTCTCGACCCGCGCCGAGTTCACGCCCGAAGCGGCACACCGCGTCAACGTCGAAGGCACGCTAAATTTGCTCCAACTGGCGACCGAGCAGTCACGCTCGCAGGGCAGCCGCGTCAAGTTCATGTTCCCCAGTTCGATTGCAGTCTACGGGCTGCCCGATCAAGCGACCAAAGCCGCCGCTCCGCCCGTGAGCGAGGAGCAGTTCAACCAGCCGACGACCATGTACGGCTGCAATAAGCTCTACTGCGAGCAGTTGGGACGCTACTTCGCCGAGCACTACCGCCAGCTTGCCGCCACCCCCGAACTCCACCTGATCGACTTCCGGGCGCTGCGCTTCCCCGGCTTGATCAGCGCGATCACGCTGCCGAGCGGCGGCACGAGCGACTACGCGCCGGAAATGATCCACGCAGCTGCGCAGGATGAACCGTATCGTTGTTTCGTCCGCCCGTCGACGCGCATCCCCTTCATGGCGATGCCCGACGCCATCAAGGCGCTGCTCGACCTCGCGGCTGCGCCGTCGGAGTCACTGACGCGCCATGTCTACAACGTGACCAGCTTCAACCCCTCCGCCGAGGAAATCGCGCGGATCGTGCGTGAGGCGTTCCCCGCCGCTCAAATCGACTTCGTCATCGACGAACGCCGCCAGCAGATCATCGACAGTTGGGCGGCACAGGTGGACGACAGCGCCGCGCGCCGCGATTGGGGCTGGCAGCCCGCCTACGGTCTCGACTCAGCCTTCAAGGACTACCTGATCCCGACGATCAGGCAAAGGTACGCTTGATAACGTGTAGGGGCGGAACTAAGTTCCGTTCCTACAAATAATTCAATCTATTTGCTCTCGTCCAGTCCCAGCGCGTCGAGCACCGCTTCGACGATAATCGCCACAATCCCCATGACGATGCCACCAATAAACGCCGTCCCGAAACCATCGACGGCGAAGTTCTGCGCGCCAACCAGCGAGGACGTGAGCAGCAGCATCAAGCCGTTGATCACGAGGATGAACAAGCCCAACGTCAAGATCACCGCCGGGCAGGTCAAAATAGCGATAATCGGCTTGACGACCGCATTGACGACGCCGAAAACGAAGGCGACCAACAGCAGCGTCCCGGTACCGCCGCCAATGCTGATTCCCGGTAGCAGCTCCGCCGTGATCGCCAGCGCAATCGCGTTGATGATCAGCCGGATGATGAAATTGCGAACGAACATGATCAAATCCTCCCCTCAGACGATGCTTACTCCGATAGCCCGCAAAACCAACGCCAGCGCCCAGCCCACGACCAGCCACAACCCGAACTGTCCGTGCAGCCGCGCCGTCCGTCCCATCGCCACGTGCAGCGGCGGGACTTCTTCCGTACTGTTGACGATCTCGATCAGGCGGTAGGCTTCCGGCGCGGTGACCAACACCAGCGCCGTCGTGAGCGGCAGCACGCCGAGCAGGATCATCACGGCGACCGCCACGTAAGCCCCGCCCACCAAGATTACATACTCAATACGTGCGCCACGCCTTCCGAGTTTCACCGCCAGCGTACTTTTGTTGACGGCAGCATCCGCGGGGAGGTCGCGGACGTTGTTGGCGTGCATGATCGCCGCGACCATGAAGCCGAGCGGAACAGCGGCGATCACGGGCGTCCAGCTAAATTCGCGCGCCATCACGTAGTACGCGCCGAGCACCATCAACGGACCCATGAAGATGAAGACGGCGATCTCGCCCAAGCCGTTGTACGCCAGCGGGAAAGGTCCCGCCGTATAGGTGATCACGACCAGCACGCCGCCCAAGCCGATCCAGAACAGCAGCGGACCGCTCTGCGTCAGCAGGTACAAGCCGATCACCACACCAATCAGCACGCTGACGACCGCGCCGATCAGCACGGCGCGCGGAGTCAACACAGCATTCTTGATGATCATGCCCTGCCCCGCCGTCTTGAGTTCGTCCGCGCCGCGCTTGAAGTCGAAATACTCGTTGATCAAGTTGGCGGCGATCTGCAAGAACAGCGCGCCGATCAGCGAGAGGGCGAAGCGCACGAGGTCGAACACGCCGTCTTGCAGCGCGATCACCGCCGCCAAGCCGAGCGGCGCGTAAGTCGCGGTCAGGGTGCGTGGTCGCGCTGCTTTGTACCACGCCGTAATCGTTTCATTGGGCACGAAGATCATCCCTTCTTTCCAGCGAAAACTCATCATTCAGAATGTCTCTGGCGTCGCGCTGCAAGATGAACGGCTCGCCGTGATATGCGTCCCAGACGGCGCGCGTCTGCCGGCTGATGCGTCCAAAGGCGGGCTGTTCGCCGCGATCGAGCGCTTCAAAATACGCCAGCTTCACGCCCAGACTTCCCGCCGAAATCTCACGCTGCGACAAGAACGTCTGAACCTGCATGATCAGCGAATCATTCGGGGGATAGCGCTGGCGCCGGACGTAGAGCGCCAGCGCCAGAATTTCGTCTTCCGTCGTCCAGCGATGGGTTGACATTGACGATCCTCGCCAATAAAAAAGCCCTGACAATCAGGACTTTTTTTATTCGTTTACTACAACGATTATGACGTGTTACTTCACATCCTGCCACGCCGTATGCACTTCGGTCTCACCGCCGACCATCGCCCGATAGAGCGCATCTTGATCGACCGGCAGGCGGAAGACGCGCACGCCGACCGCGTTGTAGATCGCGTTGGCGATGGCGGGCGACGTGTTGATCGACGGCAGTTCGCCGACGCCCTTCGCGCCGTAAGGACCATCCGCCGTCTTGTGCTCGACCAAATGGCTGATAATCTCCGGCGCGTGTTTGATGCTCGGCATCTTGTAGCGCGCCAGTAGCGTCGACCACGGCACGCCATCCTCGACGATGAAGGCTTCGGTCAGGCAGTTGCCCAGCGCCATGACGATCCCGCCCTCGATCTGCCCTTGCGTCTGCAACGGGTTGATCGCGCGTCCCGACGTCCGCCGCCGAGATGATCTTGTGGACTTTGATCTCGCCGGTGGTCGTATCGACCGAGACCAGCGCGATCTGCGTCGCGTAGGAGAAGGCGAAGTGCATGTCGCCGCCCGTGCCGAGTGGCTGCGTTTTCGGTCCGTAGTAGGCTTGCAGGATTTTAGTGTCGAGTCCCTGCTTGTGTGCCTGCTTGATCGCCTCGCCGAACGCGACCGACGATCCATCCTGCCGCACCAGCCCTTCCTCGAAGCGCAAGCGCTCCGGCGGACAGTCGAGTTCCTCGGCGACGACCTTCGAGAGCATCTGCCGCAGGTTCGACGCCGCGATGCGGACGGCGTTGCCGCTCATGTAAGTCTGGCGGCTAGCGGTGGTCGGACCGCCGTTCGGGGTCAAGTCCGTGTCGCTGAGCAGCACCCGCACTTGACCATACGGGAGTCCGAGTTCTTCGGCAGCGCACTGCGCCAGCACGCTGACCAAGCCCTGCCCCATGTCGGCGGACGAGGTGCGGACTTCGACCGTGCCGTCTTCGAAGGCTTCGACCTCGGCATCGGCGCGATCCGGTGCGCCGCCGCCCAAACCCGTGTTCTTATAGGCGGACGCGACGCCCCAACCGTAGGCGAGATCGCCCTCGCGCCACGCCCAACGGAAATTGCCGTTCAGGTTGCCGTGCATGTCCTTCTCGCACAGGTCGAGCGTGTCGAGCAAGCCGACGCTCTCGCGCAGAAGCTGCCCGGTCGCCGTCGTCACGCCGACTTTCTGGGCATTGATGCGGCGAAACTCGACCGGGTCCATGCCGAGTTCTTCGGCGACCATATCCATGTTCTGCTCGACGGCGAAGGCGCTCTGGGTCACGCCGAAACCGCGAAACGCGCCGCTCGGCGGATTGTTGGTGTACATGGCGAAGCAGTCGATCTTGGCGTTGGGGACGTTATAGGGACCGGTCGCGTGAGTGGTGGCGCGGGTCATCACCTTGTCGCTCAGGCTGGCATACGCGCCGCCGTCGCCGTACAACTCGGCTTCGACCGCCGTCAGCTTGCCATCACGGGTCGCGCCGGTCTTGATGCGGATGATGGTCGCGTGGCGCTTGGGGTGGAACAGCAGCGATTCCTGCCGCGTATACAGCATCTTGACCGGGCGATTGGTCACCGTCGCCAGCAGCGCGACGTGAATCTGCCCGGCGATGTCTTCTTTGCCACCGAAGCCCCCGCCGATCAGGCAGCCTTTGACGCGCACCGACTTCTTCCGGCACATTGAGCACCCCCGCGATCTGGCTGCGATCCTGATAGGGAATCTGCGAGCCGACGTAGATCGTCAATTTTTCGTGATCGGCGTCGAAGCCTGCCGGGACGCCAATCGAGCATTCCGGCTCAAGGAAAGCGTGCTCGGTCGTCGCCGTGTGATAGGTGCGCTCGACGATCACGTCGGCGGCGGCAAAACCCGCCTCCAAGATCGCCGTGCCGCACCTTGATGTGCTTGAGCAGATTGCCACCCTCGCGCCCTTCGTGGATGATCGGCGCATCCTCGGAGTGCGCGTAAACTGGATCGCCGACGACGGGCAGCGGCGCGTACTCGACCTCGATCAAGCCGATCGCTTCTTCGGCGATCTCCGGCGAATCGGCGGCGACCACCGCCACCGGATCGCCCATGTAGCGGACTTTATCGCCTGCCAGCGCGGGCCAGTCGAGATGCACCAGCCCGTGAATGTTCTCGCCGGGGATGTCGGCAGCCGTCAGCACGGCGTGGACACCGGGCAGCGCTTTCGCCGCGCTGGTGTCGATGCTGACGATCTTGGCATGGGGGTAACGCGAGCGCAGCGTGCGCCCGAACAGCATCCCGGCGAAGCTGTAATCGTCGGTATATTTCGCCTTGCCGGTGACGCGCGCGACCACGTCTTGCACTTTCTCGTTGTGACCGACCGAATGCAGCGGCTCGATCACTTCCGGCTCGTTGACCGGGAGCTTCGCTTCGCCGCGCTTGACCGCCGCCGCCGACTTGATCGCGCTGATCACGGCGGTGTAGCCGGTGCAGCGGCAGTAAGTATCCTTGAGCGCGACTTTGATGTCGTGGTCGTCGGGATCGGGGTTGCCGTCGATCAGCGCGGCGGCATTCATGATCAAGCCGGGGGTGCAGAAACCGCACTGCACCGCGCCGTGCTCGATGAAGGCTTCTTGCAGCGGGTGCAGTTGATCGCCCTGCGCGAGTCCCTCAATCGTGACGACGCTCGCGCCCTGCGCCTTGAACGCCGGGTAGACGCACGAATCGACCGGCGTACCGTCGACGTGAACGGTGCAGATGCCGCACTCCGCCTCGCCGCAGCCGATCTTCGTCCCGGTCAAGCCGAGGTCATAGCGCAGCACCTCCGCCAGCGTCCGCGACTGCGGCACGTCGAGCATATGTTCAGTTCCGTTTACGATTAACTTTAATTCGCTCATCTCATATCCCCGCTTCCGTTAGGCAACCATGACCAATCATGCGGTAGCCCTTCTAACAATTCTTCTCGAAAACATCGTCAACGGGATAGCCCCGATAATCCCGATCCAAAAACTACAAAAGATCGCTAACAGCATATCCCCGATTTTGCTCGAACCCGTACCGACTAACAGTCGTGCTGCGAAGATTGCCCCTAAGAATCAGCACTAATGACCAGAACAGATACATCACACCGAAGCGGAGTAAATCAACGACACGACATTTCTTCAATACGTTATCTGTGCCTCACCCCATCCCTACACCTTCGGCGTGCGCGATACCCGTACGTGCGCGCTCGACCGCCAGCGGCAGCGTCTTGCGCAGCAGCGTGCCGATCATGTGCTGGCGATACTCGCCCGTCGCGCGATATTTGCTCGTGCGCGGCTTGAGCGTCTGGTGCGCCACTTCGACCGCCTTTTCAATCGTTTCGTCGCTGACCGGCTGACCGCGCAGCGCGTCGGCGGCGGCTTCCGCCAAGATCGGCGTCGGCGCGACCGGCGCAATGCTGATCCGCGCGTCAGCAAACGCCGTGCAATCTTCATTCAGTTTAACCCACACGGCACAGCCGAGAATCGGCAGCGCGACGCCCTGCGGACGCATGATCCGGTGAAAAGCGGTGCCTTCGCGCGCGCCAGCCAGCTTGAAGCGGAACTTGACCAGCACATCGCGGGTCGAGTCGAGCGCCGAGATACCCGGTCCCTTGAACAACTGCGCCAGCGGCAGCCACTCGCGAACACGCTGATCGCCCCAGTAAACCTCCGCCTCGGCGTCCAGCGCCATCAGCGAGGTCGTGCCATCGCCAGCGGGCAGCGCGTGCGCGACGTTGCCGCCCAGCGTGGCGACGTTCCGCACCTGCGGTCCGCCGACGACGCCGCAGCTTTCGACCAAGCAGGTCGCCTTCGCTTCCAGCAGCGCCGATTTGGTGATGGCGGTGTGCGTCACCGCCGCACCGACAGCAGCGTAGCCGTCCGCCTCCGTGATCGTCGTCATCTCGGCGACGCGGGTCAAATCAACCAGCGCATCGACGTGATGATCGCCTTCGGCGAACTGCATGTCGATCAGTAAATCCGTCCCGCCAGCAATGATCCGGGCGTTGCCGGCGTGTTCTGCCAGCAGGTCGAGCGCCTCGTCTACTGTCGCGGGCGTGTAATAATGCTCCCAAGTTTGCATGGTCATTGGATCGTCATTTCACGTTCATTTTCACAGTATTATCCAAAACGTAGTTTAACCTATGCCGTCGCTTGGTACAAGCGGGCGAACGCGCTATAGTTTGTACGATTGCTTGCCGATTCTTTCGGAAAATCGTTTGTGCGATTTGTCACTTTTCACCAAATAAAAACCGAAAATTTCTTGTAGATTTATAAGCGGAGCCGGATAAGTATTACAGCCATGAAATCCAGACTCGCGTTCTCTCGCGGCGACCTCGTTGTCGCCCTCGCTCCCATCATCGCCATTCTGCTCGCGCTGGTTGCGGGCGGCGTGCTGCTGCTGATCCTCGGCGCAGACCCGATTAAAGCTTACGGCACCATGATCGATGGCGCTTTCGGCAGTCAAGCCGCGCTGCTGCGCACGCTGACTCGCGCCACCCCGCTGCTGATCATCGCCGTCGGCATCTGCATCGCCTTTCGTGCCGGTGTGATCAACATCGGTGCCGAAGGACAGGTCTTCGTCGGCGCGATTGTGGCGGTGTCTTTCTCGCTCGGCTTGGGTGCCACGCTCCCGGCGTGGCTGCTCGTGCCGCTCACGCTGATCGCCGGCTTCCTCGGCGGCGCCGTCTGGGGGGCGATCCCCGGCTACCTGAAGGCACGCTTCGACGTCAACGAAATTCTCAGCACGGTGATGATGAACGAAATCGCCGTGCAGCTGCTGCTGTATCTCCTCAGCGGTCCGATGCTCGACCCGAAACAGATCGAGGCGGGCACGCGCATCCCCCAGTCGGCGCAAATCCCGGAAGCCTCATGGCTGGCGCGGCTCGCCCCGCCATCACAGGTCAACATCGGGCTGCTCATCGGCTTGGCGATGGCGGTTGTGGTCTATCTGCTGCTCTGGCGAACGACGCTCGGCTATCGTATTCGCGCGGTCGGGCAGAACAAGAACGCCTCGCGCTACGCCGGGATCTCGGTGCCGCGCTACCTGATGCTGGCGCTGGTGCTCAGCGGCGGCTTGGCAGGCTTAGCCGGTGCGGTCGAGCTGCAAGGCATTAATCATCGCGTGGTCGAGGGCTTCGCCGTCGGCTACGGCTTCTCCGGCATCGTCGTCGCCCTGTTCGGGCGGCTGCACCCCCTCGGCGCGATCCCGTCGGCGTTCCTGTTCGGCGCGCTGCTGGTCGGCGCGGACAAGATGCAGCGGACGATGCAAGTCCCCTCGGCAACCGTCACCGCTCTACAGGGCTTGATCGTGATCTTCGTGGTCAGCAGCGACATTTTCGTGCGCCGCTATAACGCGCGTCGCAGCGCCCGCACCGCGACCGTTGCTCCGCCGACCGCACCTGAACTCAGCCAACCCACCCCGGAGGTGGTCACATGACATTCGGCGAAATCCTTGCCCAAGCGCTGCCGCTGACCATCCTCTTTGCGACTCCCTACTTGTTTGCCGCCTTAGGCGAGGTCTTCGTCCAGCGCTCCGGTGTGCTCAACCTCGGCGTCGAAGGCATGATGCTGATGGGTGCATTCATCGCCATTTACGTCGTCTCGCCGCAGGGACTCCAAGGCGGTCCGGTGCTCGGTTTGCTGGCGGCGGCAGTCGTCGGCGGGCTGATGGGCTTGGCGATGGCGTTCGTCAGCGTGACCTTGCAAGCCGAGCAAGGCATCAGCGGCATTGGCTTTACGCTGTTCGGTCTCGGTCTATCGAGCTTGCTGTTCCGGCTGCTGGCGGGCGGCGTGATCACCGCGCAAGGCTTAGGCTTCCAACCGATCAACATCCCCGTGCTGAGCGACATTCCGGTGATCGGCAAAATTTTCTTCCAGCAAAACATTCTGGTCTACGCGGCTTTCGCCCTCGTGCCAATTCTGACGTGGGTGCTCAACCGGACCAAGTGGGGCTTGCAGATTCGCGCCGTCGGGCAGAACCCGGCAGCCGCCGACTCGATGGGCGTCAACGTCGTCCTCGTCCGCTACGCCACCCTCATTTTCGGCGGCGTCATGGCGGGTATCGCCGGAGCCTCGCTCTCGATTGCCGCGACTCCCCTCTTTCAGGAAAACATGACCGAAGGGCGCGGCTTCATCGCCGTCGCGCTGGTCTACTTCGGCGGCTGGTCGCCCTTCCGCGTGATGTTGGGTGCGCTGCTGTTCAGCATCGCCAACAACCTACAAATTTGGGCGCAAATCTTCAAAATCACCATTGCGGGATCAGCGATTCCACCCAACCTGCTGATCATGATTCCCTACATTCTGACGATCGCCGTGCTGGTCTTCACCCGTCAGCGCAAGCAGAACGAACCCGCCGCGCTCACCAAGCCATTTCAGCGAGGCGAGAACTAGACTGAAGGCATCCAACCGGATGCCCGACAACACAGGTCACGGTCGCTGTCCGCACGTACCGGACACCGTTACATACGCGCACGATTTATGGAGGAAACCGCAATGAAGAAAATCCTATTGGTCTGTATGCTGCTCGCCCTCTTGAGTGTGGGCATCGTCAGCGCGCAAGACGCACCGTTCAAAGTCGCCCTCGTTATGCCCAGCACCATCACCGACATCTCTTGGAGCCAAGCGATGTACGAGGGTCTGGTGGCTGTCCAAACGGAAATGGGCGGCGAAAGCGCGATGAAGATCGACTACAGCGAGAATATGTTCGACGTGACCGCCGCCGCTCAGGCGATCCGCGACTATGCGGATGAAGGCTACAACCTGATCATCGCGCACGGCACGCAGTACGGTTCCTCCCTGTTCGAGATCGCGCCGGACTATCCGGACACCTCGTTCGCTTGGGGCACCGCGACCGACACCGGTGAAGAAGAAGGTTTGACCAACGTCTTCGCTTATCAGGCGAACGCCGAAGAAGGTGCTTATGTCGAGGGCGTGATGGCAGCGATGATGAGCCAGACCGGCATCATCGGCATCGTCGGTCCGGTTCCGGCAGGCGACGCGCTGCTCTACATCAACGGTTTCCAGCAGGGCGTGGAAGCGACCAACCCCGACGCGCAAATCCTGTTGGCGTACACGGGTGGTTTCGGCGACACCGCCGCCGCCGCTGAAGTCGCGCAGACGCAGATCGCCGCCGGCGCGGACGTGCTGACCGGCTCGGCGCAGCAGGTTGTCGGCGCCATTGACGCCATCCAGTCCGCCAAGGGTCTGTGGTTCGGTACGCAGTGGGATCAGAGCGTGCAGTGGCCCGATACCGTCGTCGTCTCGCAGGTCTACGACTGGGTGCCCACCCTCACCGACATGATCGAGAAGATTCAAGCCGGTGAACTGGGCGGCACGGTCTACACTCTGACGCTGGAAAACAAGGGACAGGTCTTCGTCTACGGGCAGGTCGAAATCCCCGAAGCAGTGCAGGCGGCTGCCGACGAAGCAACTCAAGCGATCGTCAATGGCGACATTGTCGTCAAGCAATCGCTTGAAGAAGAAGCCACGCCCGAAGCAACAATGGAAGCGGCTAGCTAGGTACCAACCTCACCCCTAACCCCTCGCCACTTCGTAGAGAGGGGGACAGAACTACGGTGAGATTACGATGTGTTCGTTCGTAGGGGCACAGCGCGCTGTGCCCCTACCCAAACTAGAAATGCACGCCCATGACTCAAGCAACCCTGCCTTCCGGTCACAAACGTATCGATCTCATGGAGATGCGCGGCATCACCAAGCGCTTTCCCGGCGTCCTCGCTAACGACCGCGTTGATTTCGACGTGAAAGCGGGCGAAATTCACGCGCTGCTCGGCGAGAACGGCGCGGGCAAATCGACGCTGATGAAGATCCTCTATGGCATGTACAAACCGGATGCCGGGGAGATTCTGCTTGACGGCACGCCCGTGACGCTCCACTCACCAGCAGATGCGCTGACCCACAACATCGGCATGATCCACCAACATTTCATGCTCGTGCCGACGCTGACCGTCGCCGAGAACATTGCCCTCGGTCTGCGCTCGCAGGGCTTGATCCTTGACCTCGACACCGTGCGCGAGCGGCTGCTCAAGCTGGCACAGGTCTACGGGCTGAAGGTCAACCCGGACACCCCGATTTGGCATCTCTCGGTCGGGGAGCAGCAGCGCGTGGAGATCATCAAGGCGCTCTATCACGGTGGCGCGCTGGTGATCCTCGACGAGCCGACCGCCGTCTTGACCCCACAAGAATGCAGCGAGTTGTTCGTCACGCTCAAAGAGATGCGGGCACAGGGGCACGCGCTGATCTTCATTTCGCATAAGCTCCATGAAGTGCAGGAACTCAGCGACCGCATCACCGTGATGCGCGATGGGCGCGTGATCGACACGACCCGCAACGACGGCATCGAGCGCCGCAAGCTCGCGCGAATGATGGTCGGGCGCGACGTGGTCTTTCAACCGGAACGACCGCCGGTGCAGGTCGGTGAGGTCAAGCTCTCGGTGCGTGACTTACACGCCGACAACGATCAAGGGCTGCCCGCGCTCAATGGCGTGACGCTCGACGTGCGCAGCGGTGAGATTCTCGGTCTGGCAGGGGTATCCGGGAACGGTCAGCGCGAGCTTGCCGAAGCCATCGCCGGACTGCGCCACACCAGCGGCGGCGAAATCAGTATTGGCGGTAAGTCGGTCGCCCGCGAGTTGATCTCGGCGCGGCTGAAAGCAGGGCTGGCTTACATCCCTGAAGAACGCAACCGTGACGGCATCATCGGCTCATTCTCGGTCGCCGAAAACACCGTTTTGCAGAACCATGCCGACTACACACGCGGCATTTTCCTGAACTTCAGCGCGATCAACAAGCACGCTGCCACCTTGATCCGCAACTTCAACATCAAGACGCCCAACGCTCAGACGCCCGCTAAGAATCTCTCCGGCGGCAACGTCCAAAAGCTGATCCTCGCGCGCGAGTTGGCGCGCCAGCCGTCCGTGCTGATCGCGGCGCAGCCGACGCGCGGCGTGGACATCAGCGCGACCGAGTACATCCACCACGTGCTGATCGAGCAGCGCAGCGCGGGAGTCGCCATCCTGTTGATCTCGGAAGACCTCGACGAAATCCTCGCTCTAGCCGATCGCGTGGCGGTGATCTACGAAGGGCAGATCGTCGGCGTGCTCGACCGCGACGACGCCGACGTGGAAATGCTCGGCTTGATGATGGCAGGCGCGCATTCGCCTGCTTAGGTTCGGGTGATCGCCATCACTTGATTGAACAAAGCACCGTTGGTCGCCAGCGCCTCGCCCCCGTCAATGGTGGGCGTGCCCTGCCAGTCGGTGAAGGTACCACCAGCTTCTTCCATGATGACGCCGAACGGCGCGCAATCCCAAATGTGCATCTTGGCATCGAGCATAATCTCGGCGCGTCCGGTCGCCACCAACAGGTAGCCGTAGGAATCGCCCCACGTTCGCTGGATGTAGGTCGACCCGACCAGCCGCCGAAACGCCGCATCTTTCTTCTCGTAATTCCCAATCTCGCTGGCGAGCAGTACCGCATCGCCGAGCGTCGACTGCGTTGAGACGCGCGCCCGTCGCCCATTCCAGAAGCAGCCAGAGCCACGCGCTGCATAAATCGTCTCGTTGAGCGCCGGGAAATGCGCGACCCCCACCAACGGACGACCATTCTCGACCAACGCCAGCAAGCAGCCGTAAATCGGGACGCCGCAGGCGAACGACTTGGTGCCATCAATCGGATCGATAATCCACTTGAGCGCACTCGCCGCCGCGTGCTCGCCGTATTCTTCGCCAATGATGCCGTGATCGGGGAAACGCTCGCCGATCAACGAACGCAGGCGTTTCTCAGCGGCTCGATCAGCGGCGGTGACCGGTGTATTGTCATCCTTGCGCTCGACCGTAATCCCCGTCTGAAAATAGCCGAGCGTGATCCGCCCCGCCTGCCACGTCGCATCCAGCGCAAAATCGAGATACGGCTGCAATTTCATAATTTACTTCGTCTCCTGCGAGCGCACCGGCTCCAACGGCACCGGAATGTTCTCGACCGGAATCTGCGGACCATTGGTCGGTGCTGCCCACTTGACCGCGTTGGCGATCACCTGTCGGATCTCCGGCTGATAGTAGATCGGGTAAGTCTCGTGACCGGGACGGAAGTAGAAGACCTTCCCGCGTCCGCGATACCAACAACCGCCGCTGCGAAAGACCTCGCCCCCCTCGAACCAACTGGTGAACACCAGCGAGTCCGGCTCGGGGATGCCGAAGGGTTCGCCGTACATCTCGGCGTGGGGAATCTCGAAATAGTCGCCCAGCCCGTCGGCGATCGGATGCGCCGGGTTGATCACCCAGACCCGTTCCTTCTCGCCGATCTCGCGCCACTTGAGGTTGCAGGTCGTCCCCATCAAGCGCTTGAAGATTTTCGAGAAATGCGCCGAATGCAGCACGATCAAGCCCATCCCTTCGAGGACCCGCTGCTGTACCTTGTCCACGATCTCGTCGCGGACTTCGCCGTGCGCCATATGCCCCCACCACAGCATCACGTCCGTCGAAGCCAGCACTGCCTCGCTTAATCCGTGATCCGGCTGGTCGAGCGTCGCCGTACTCACGTCATCGAAGCCCGCTTCACGCAGTCCGCCAGCGATCACGTTGTGGATGCCGTCGGGATAGATTTTCTTCACCAGTTCATTGTGCTGCTCGTGCCGGTATTCGTTCCAAACCGTGATGTGCATGTTTTTCCCTTTTGGCTATCAGCTTTCAGCAGTCAGCTTTCAGCTAACGAGTCCCCTGCTGTCCGCGCGTTCTATCGGTCAGGCGGTCAGCTTTGAGCTGAGTGCTGATAAGCTGACCGCTGATTGCTTTCTTTACCGTGTCGCCCAGAGCAGCCCGCGCCGTTGAATTTCCTTGGCTTCGGGCACGTTGAAATCACTGGCGACGTGACCGAGCGAGCTGTAGAACACCTTACCCGCGCCATAGCGCCGCTTCCAGACGACCGGCATCACCGTCCCGTCGATCCATGGAGCATGATCGCCGTTGAACGTCGTCGTCGCCAACACCTCGTTGGACGGATCGACGTGCATGTAGTACTGCTCCGAGTGCATGGCGAAGTCATCGAGTCCGGCGGTGATCGGATCTTCGTGGTTGGTGATGTTGACGCGATAGTCGATCACGCCGCCCGGATGCGCGACCCACTGTCCGCCGACCATGAACTGATACTCGGTCGCCTGACGGAACGAGTCCGCCATGCCGCCGTGCCAGCCACCCAAGCCGACGCCGCTCTTGACTGCCGTCACCAGACCTTCGAGCTGCTCCTTCGAGATCGACGACATGGTCACGACCGGCACAATCAGGTCAAACGACTTCAGCTTCTCAGCGTCGAGATAGCTGTCGAGCGAGTTCGACAGTTCAGTCTGGTAACCCTCGCCTTGAAGCACTTCGTTGAAAATCTTGGCGGTTTGTTCCGGTTCGTGACCTTCCCAGCCGCCCCACACCAGTAATGCTGATTTCATGAGTTTTCATCCATGTTTAAGTCAACAAAAAACAGGCTATTCGCCTGTTCAACTAGTCTAGCACGTCCACCATAAGACCAAGCCAGTCCGAGCCTCACGGCTGCGAGCGCATCGGCGGCTGCTTCGACTGACGCCTTGCCTGACGAGTCGGTTGGCGGATCGGCAGGGTGAAGGTGAAGGTGACACCTTCAGCATCGCTGTCCACCCAGATTTTGCCACCGTGCGCCTCGACGAACCCCCGCGTGATCGCCAAGCCCAGCCCCGCACCGCGATGTCCGTCCTTGGCTTGCGCCCGCGACCGTTCCTCGCGGTAGAAGCGCGTGAAAACCTGCGTCAGATCGATACCGACCATACCCGCGCCGCTGTTATGCACCTGCACCCGTACCGCGTCACCGTCGGGCTGCGCCGTCAGCGCAACAATGCCGCCTTCCGGCGTGTAGCGCAGCGCATTGTCAAGCAGATTGTTGAGGATGCGCTGAACTTTGTCCGGCGCGATGTAGAGCACGTCCACGCCAGCGGCAACTTCGCCGGTCAAGCGAATGTTCTGCTGCTGCGCGCGAATGCTCATGCTGCCGAGCGTGTCCGAGATCAGGTCACGCAGCGATGCCATCTGATAATTCAGGGTGATGTGACCGGCGTCAAGCTGCGCCAGTTCCAGTAAGTTGTCGATCAGCTTGGTTAGGTGCTGAATTTCGAGATCCATGTTATGCAGATAGCGATTGGTCGTCTGTGGATCGCTGACCACGCCATCGACCATCGCCTCGATCATCGCGCGAATCGAGGTAACCGGCGTTCTCAGATCGTGCGACGCCCACGCGATCAGGTCGCGCCGCTGCTGGTCGAGTTCGCGCTTCTGCTTATCGACTTCTTGGAGGCTCTGCGCCATCCAGTTGAAGGTCGTACCGAAATCGGCGAGTTCGTCGTTGCCATGCACGGCGAGCCGTGTCTCCAGCTTCCCTTGCGCGATCTGCTCGGCAGCGCGTGCCAGTTCACGAATGCTCTCGGTGACCGCGCTGAAGACGAAAAACCCGAAGATCAGCGCAATACCACCCGCGAAAACCAGCAGCAGTGCCGTGACCATCAGGTCATTTTCGCTGATAAACATCAGGTGCGCCGTCACCCACACGTTGAGAAAGATCAGCGCGACGGTCAGCACCAACGTCACCAGCAGCGCCCAGCGCAGGCTGCCCAGCCAGCGCGCCAAGCGCAGCCGGTAGGCGACGTAACCACCGGCAATCGAGGCAACGCCGATCACCGCCATGGCGATCACCAAGGTGCTCAGGTCTTCGGCGACGCCCAAGCGCGGCAGTGTGAACATCACCCCGCCGATCAGCAGTGCCAAAGCCGCCAGCGCCAGCAGCAGCGTAAAATAGAACGTCCGCTTTGGAGCAGCGATGCGTTTCATGCCGGTTCGAACTTGTAGCCGACGCCCCATACCGTTTGGATGATGGCGGGGTCGCTCGGATTCGCTTCGACCTTCTCGCGCAGCCGCCGGATGTGGACGGTCACGGTGCTCTCGTCGCCGTAGAACTCGAAGCCCCAAATTTGGTCGAGCAGCTGCGACCGCGAGAAAACCTGTCGCGGATGGCGCGCCAAGAACCAGAGCAGATCGAATTCTTTGGCAGTTAGAACGACCACCGCATCACGCACCCGAACTTCACGGCTGCGCGGATCGATCGTCAGCGCGCTGAGCAGGATCGGTTTCTCGTCCACTTCGACCAAGCCGTTCGCGCTGCGCCGCAGGACAGCTTTGACGCGCGCGACCAACTCACGCGGGCTGAACGGCTTGACGATGTAGTCGTCCGCACCCACCTCAAACCCGGCAATCCGGTCGAGTTCGCTCGACCGCGCCGTCAGCAGGATGATCGGGATCGCGTTATCGACGTAGAGCGGCGCGTAATCGTCGGCATCGCGCAGCGCCCGCGTGATCGTGAAGCCGTCGGCACCCGGCAGCATCACATCCAAGACAATCAAGTCAGGGTGTTGATCACGGACACAGTCGAGTGCTTCGGTTCCACTCTCGGCTTCAATGACGTGAAAACCGTCATGTTCCAGATATTTTCGGACGACTTCGCGCACCGTCGCTTCGTCGTCTACTACGAGGATCGTCGCTTGTTTAACCATAGCTCTATTATACGGGGATTGATTGCGGAATGATTACGAATACGTGGAAATGGGTTTTAAGTCCCCGCTCCTAGGGAGGGGGGATTTAGGGGTGAGGTCGTTTTTAGTTCTCGCCGAGATACACCTTGCGCACCCTGTCGTTCTTCATGCGCACTTGGGCGTCGTCGCTGAGCATGACGACGCCGGTCTGCAACCCGTACCCTGAATGCGCGACTTCCAACACCATCAGCACGATCTGCTCGCCATCACCCGCACACAGCGACCAATCACCGCAAATCAGCATAACGTAATGGATAACGAGATGAGTAACGTTACCAATAACGAAACCAAAACCAAATCAAGCGGCGAAAGTGGCACTTTGGCAGTATGATAGTGTCCGTTGTTTTTTAGCTGAACAAATAGAGGTGAAAGGTTCAAAAATGGCAGATTACACTCCGAAGCCGGAAGACAAGTTTACCTTTGGGTTGTGGACTGTGGGCAACGTTGGTCGTGACCCGTTCGGCGCGGCAGTACGCTCGCCAATTGCCCCCGACGAGATCGTCCACCTGCTCGCCGAGGTCGGTGCCTACGGCGTGAACTATCACGACAACGACCTGATCCCGATCGACGCCACTCCCGCCGAAGCTGACCGCATCCTCAAGGATTTCAAGCAGGCGCTCAGCGAAACCGGCTTGAAGGTCCCGATGGCGACCACCAACCTGTTCTACGATCCCGCCTTCAAAGACGGCGCGTTCACGTCGAACGATCCGGCAGTTCGGGCTTACGCGCGCCAGAAGGTGATCCGCTGCATGGATCAAGGCGTGGAGCTGGGCGCGAAGGTGTTCGTCTTTTGGGGCGGGCGTGAAGGCGTCGAAAGCGATGCCAGCAAAAGCGCGCTGGAGAGCCTGAAGCGGATGCGCGAAGCGATCAACTTCTTCAGCGAATACGTGATCAGCCAAGGCTATGATCTGAAACTGGCGCTGGAACCGAAACCGAACGAACCGCGCGGCGACATGTATCTGCCGACCGTCGGCGCGATGCTCGGCTTTATCACCACGCTCGATCACCCGGAGATGGTGGGCGTGAACCCCGAAGTCGCCCACGAGCACATGTCGGGCTTGAACTTCATGCACGCGGTCGCGCAAGCGCTCGATGCCGGGCAAGCTGTTCCACATCGACCTCAATGACCAGATGTTTGGGCGCTTCGACCAAGACTACCGCTTTGGCTCGGCGATGCTCAAGCAGAATTTCTTCCTCGTCAAGCTGCTTGAAGACGTCGGCTACTCCGGCAGCAAGCACTTCGACGCGCACGCCTATCGCACCGAAGACTATGACGGCGTCCGTGCCTTCGCGCGGGGCTGTATGCGGACTTACCTGATCCTCAAGGAAAAGGTTGCCGCCTTTAACGCCGATTCCGAAATTCAGCAGCTGCTCGCCGAGATCAACGAAGACTCCGGCAAGTACGCTTACCTGAATGACGGCTTCAGCCCCGAAGCGATTACCCGCCTGAAGGATGAAGAATTTGACCGCGTGGCGATTGGCGCGCGCGCCTTCCCCTACGAGCGGCTCGATCAACTCGCCATCGAGATTCTGCTCGGTGTGCGCGGCTAAGGTTGTCAAGCTGGTGGGGGCGCGCGACGTCCCTCACCATATCCCCCCCGAACTGATCCGTGTTTTTATGCACTTAAAGCGCTATAATTATTTCATTACTTCGAAACATCGTTATTGTATTTATTGAGCCGATCCATGAATCCCCCCATTGTCGAAGAAACGCTCGATCCCCAAGATTGGGATGAACTAAAAACCCTCGGTCACCAAATGATCGACGACATGTTTGCGTACCTTGAGAACCGGCGCGAAACACCTGTTTGGCAGCCGTTGCCGCCAGACGCGAAAGAACGCCTGCATCAACCACTGCCGCACGAACCGCAGGGTGCCGAAGCGGCATACACCGATTTCCAGCGCGATGTTCTGCCCTATGTCACCGGCAATACCCATCCGCGTTTCTGGGCGTGGGTGATGGGCGGCGGCACGCCGCTGGGCATGTTGGCGGAGATGCTGGCGGCAGGAGTCAACCCCAACGTCGGCGGAGCGTCACATTCCGCCAATGAAGTCGAAGCGCAGGTGCTTGAGTGGTGCAAAGCGATGCTGAGTTATCCGGCGGACGCCAGTGGTTTGCTGGTCAGCGGTGGATCGATGGCAAACCTCGTCGGATTGACCGTCGCCCGCAACATGCACAGCGGCATCGACCTGCGCAAAGCAGGCGTGCAAGCCCTCCCTGCCCGTCCGATCCTCTACTGCTCCACTGAGACGCACAGTTCGGTGCAAAAGGCAGTCGAGCTGCTAGGACTAGGCAGTGACTCGATCCACAACATCCCGGTGAACAGCGCCTATCAGATCGATCTAGACGCCCTCGAAGCTGCCATTCGGGCGGATCGGCGGGCAGGCTACGCACCGTGGTGCATCGTCGGCAATGCCGGGACGACTAACACCGGCTCATTCGACGACTTGAACCGGCTGGCGGAGATCGCCGCCCGCGAGCATCTCTGGTATCACGTCGACGGCGCTTTCGGAGCGCTGGCAGCGCTCGCGCCCGACCTGCGCCCGTTGACAAAAGGAATGGAGCGCGCCGACTCGCTGGCTTTCGACCTGCACAAGTGGTTCTACGCCCCCTTCGAGGTGGGCTGCTCGCTCGTCAAGAACCCCGACCTGCACTACAACGCCTTTACACTGACGCCGAACTATCTGGCGCATGGCGAACGCGGCATCGCTGCCGGGAAATCGTGGTTCAGCGATTACGGCATCCAACTGACGCGCAGCTTTCGGGCACTCAAGGTCTGGATGATGATCAAGTCGGAAGGCATCGATAAGTACGGGCGGCTGATTCAGCAGAACGTCGATCAGGCGCACTATTTAGAAACGTTGGTCGACGCCGCACCAGAGCTAGAACTGCTCGCGCCGGTTGCGCTCAACGTCGTTTGCTTCCGCTACCGCGATCCGGCACTCGACGACGAGACGCTCAACCGGCTCAACAGTGAAATCTCGATCCAGCTCCAAGAGAGCGGCACTGCCGTCGTCACCGGGACGATCCTGCACGGCAAACAGGCGATCCGCATGTGCAACGTCAATCACCGCAGCCGCCGGGAAGATTTCGACCTGCTCGTCCGCGAAGTGCTGCGCATCGGTAAGAAACTGGTCGGCGAAGGCGTCAAACCCTAGGATCACCGGGAAGACAACCGAGGATGCAGCGTAATCACTGCGTGCTGGTCAATGCAGCTAATAGATTCGCGCGGTCTCAGTGAGAACTATCCCTACTTTCCTTAACCTTTCCCTGATAGAATCAGTCTAACTCCGTAACTTGAAGTTCTCAAAGGTCTTGTGTGGCTCAAACACGTGCAGATATTCGTAACGTCGCTATTATCGCTCACGTCGATCACGGCAAAACAACGCTGGTCGACGGGATGCTCAAGCAGACCAAAGTGTTCCGCAACCCGGAAACAGCGGGCGCGCAGATTCTCGATTCCAACGCGCTCGAACGCGAGCGCGGCATCACCATTTTGGCGAAGAACACCGCCATCACGTGGGATGACGTGAAAATCAACATCGTCGACACCCCCGGTCACGCCGACTTCGGCGGTGAGGTCGAGCGCGTCCTTAACATGGTCGACGGCGCGCTGCTGCTGGTCGATGCGGTCGAGGGTCCGATGCCCCAGACCCGCTTCGTGCTCCGTAAAGCGTTGGCGGCGGGTCTGCGCGTGATCGTGGTCATCAACAAAGTCGACCGCCCCTTTGCCCGCCCGCGCGAAGTCCTCAATGAGACCTTTGACCTGTTCATCGAGTTGGGCGCGAACGACGAACAAGCCGATTTCCCGGTCGTCTATGCCGTCGGGCTGGACGGAATCGCCGGCTACAGCCCGGATGACATGCAGGACAACCTGATCCCGCTGTTCGAGACCATCATCAAGGAAGTTCCCGAACCGAACATCGAGCTGGACAAGCCCGCTCGCTTGCTCGTGACGACGCTCGAATACGACAACTATAAAGGACAGATCGGCGTCGGTCGGCTGCACTCCGGTGTCATGAAGCGCGGAATGCCGGTCGTTCGCATCACGCCGCAAGGCGAGCGCCAGAACGGACGCATCGAGTATCTGTTCACCTATCACAACCTCGCCAAGCAAGAAGTGGATGAGGTGGTCGCGGGCGACATCCTCGCCTTCGGCGGCTTCGAGACCATCGGCATCAGCGACACGATTGCCGACCCGGATTACGCCGAGCCGCTGCCGCCCATCAGCGTCGAGCAGCCGACCGTGCGTATGACCTTCGGCGTCAATACGTCGCCGGTCGCCGGTCGCGAGGGCAAGGTCGGCATGGGAACGTCCCGCCGTATCCGCGAGCGGCTCTACAATGAGACCCGCAGTAATCTCGCCTTGCGCGTCAGCGACGGCGAATCGCCGGAAAAGTTCGTCGTCAGTGGACGCGGTGAACTGCATCTCGCCATCTTGATCGAGACGATGCGCCGCGAAGGTTACGAGTTCGAGGTCAGCAAGCCGGAAGTCATCTATCACCGCGACCCGGATACCGAGGAAATGCTCGAACCGATCGAAGAAGTTCACATCGAAGTCGCCGACGCGATGACCGGAACGGTCGTCGAACTGCTCGGCGTGCGGCGCGGACAGATGATCGACATGCGCACCGAGAGCGGCACGACCTACCTCAAGTATCTGGTGCCGACGCGCGGTTTGCTCGGCTTCCGCTCGCACTTCATGACCGCCACCAGCGGCATGGGGCAGATCCACAGCCTATTCTACGGCTTCGAGCCGATTCAGGGCAGCATCCCCGGTCGTCAGTTCGGCAGCCTAATCGCTTCCGATCCGGGCGTGTCCTCGACCTACGCCATGGTCGCGCTGCAGCCGCGCGGCACGTTCTTCATCGAACCGGGCACCGAGGTCTACGAAGGCATGGTCGTCGGCGAGCACATTCGCCCTGAAGACCTCGCCGTCAACGTCTGCAAAACCAAGCAGCTTTCGGCGATCCACACCGAATACTTCGGCAAGGAAGTCAAGCTGAAGCCGCCACCGAACATGAGCCTCGACGACTTCATGGAGTTCTTGGCAGAAGACGAACTGCTGGAAGTGACGCCGGATTCACTCCGCATTCGCAAGCGCATCCTCAACAACGAGCGCCGCATGAAGGAACAAAAAGCCCGCGAGCGGATGGTCGCGGACGCGAATTAAAGACAAGATCGTAAGGGCGCACGGCTGTGCGCCCTTTCTATTTCAAAAGCTCAGGGGCCAATCGGCTTGCTCCGGCACCAGTCCGCGAGCGATTGCCCAGCTAACCACTTTATCGTTCTCGGCTTTGGTCGTAACCGTGAAAACCTTGTCCCGAAAGATAATCACCGTGCATTTCTCGTCCGGGAACTGCACGTCCACGTAATTGCAGGGGGTATTCAAGTGTGGCTGAAGGATCGCTGCCGCCTCCTGAACCCGCGCGAACGGGATGGTGATCCGCATGTGCTCCTTACCTGATTCCGGCTTGAAATTGAATCCTGCGCCGCCTAGTTCCTGCTTCAGCAGTTCATAGTCGTCCATCGTCCAATCGAGAACAAACGCATTCGAGTTCATCCGCTTTCCCTCTGATAGCAAAACAGGCGTACCAATTGAGTTTAGACTAGTTGGTACGCCTGTTGCAATAGCCTCTACTGCGCTTAGGCAGGTCGACTAGTGATGAAGATGTCGCCGTCGGGTCCGCTGCCTGCCAAGCGCAGGATGCGATGCCGCTGCTTCTTGGCTTCCTCAGCGCTGCCCCAAAAACTGATCGCGCGCCGCTGCTTGGTCGCCAGATAGTTGAGCGATGCCATCACGTGCGAGCAGCCGTAACCGCCGTTCTGCGCCCAAGGGCAAGTGCAGCGCGCGTGGATCGTCCCGGTCGCGGCGTCGGTCTCCAGCGTGACGATATGCTGCAAATAAGGGTTCGACCTACTCGTCACGACGAGGGTGTTCTTAGCGACGCGCCGGACGTGCAGGTTTCGGCTGCGGCGTTGGAGTTTTTTGATCTCGGTCGGTTTCATCGCCACAATCCTTGCTCTAGTATCTGCTTTAATTATAGCACGGATGTTCTTAATTTCAAGTGTTTTCCGGTGAGGGTCTGGTTAAATCCCGCGATCAGTTCCCCGATCACGGGTGGAAGAAACGGCTAAGAATTCATAGTGTATGGGGGAATCAAGCCCCACTCCCAACTTGTATGGGAGCGGGGCTAGGCGCGTGAGCGTCTGAGGTGAGCGGGGTTTTAAGCTTCGACTTCGAGCGGCGTCAGCACTTCCTCGATTGCGGAGCGATGATCTTCCAACCATGGCGGCAGCATCAGATGCGTACCGAGTTCGCTCACATCTTCGTCAACGGCGAAGCCGGGCGGGATCGTCGCCAGTTCGACGATGTGACCGTCAGGATCGTTGGTATAGATGCTCTTGAAGTAGACCCGATCCATCACGGGCGAAACGCGCAAACCTGCCTGCACCAACTTTTCGCGGAATTCGAGCTGGGTGTCCTCGTCGGGGACGGCGAAGGCGAAGTGATGCGTCTGCCCGGTGCCCATCTGGGCGCGACGCGCGCCCGCACTGTGCTCGAAGTAGGTGATCAAAGTGCCCGGCTCACCATCGCCAACGCCCCAATACCAGTGCGCCGAGGTCGGATCGTCGAAGTTCGAGGTCTGCTTGACCAGCCGCAAACCCAGCAGCCGCTGATAAAAAGCGTCCGTCCGCTTGATGTTCGAACTGATCGCCGAAATGTGGTGCATCCCGTGACTCAGCGCCATTTCCGGCGTGATCTCCGGTACCGGCTCGTTCCACGTCGTCGCCGCGATGCGCTCGGCGTCACGGTTGGCGCGCAGCATCGCTTCCGGCGGATCGCGGTGCTCGGTGCCCAGTTGATCGGCGGGTTCATCGACCGCGAAGCCCGGTCCGCGCGTCGCGATTTCAAGGATCACGCCGTCCGGATCACGGAAGTAGATCGACTGGAAATATAGGCGGTCAAACGGTCCGGCGACATGGGTGCCGAGTTCGGTTAGGCGACGCTTCCACATGAGCAAGCCATCGTAGTCGTTGACCGTCAGCGCAACGTGATGCGTCCCGCCAACGCCGGGATGTCCTTGCGGTGCATCCGCCCACTCGAAGAAGGTGATCGCGGTGCCCGGCTTGCCGGTTTCATCGCCAAAATAGAGATGATAGCTGCCCGGATCGTCAAAGTTGACTGTCTTCTTGACGAAACGCAGCCCCAAGACGCGCGTGTAAAAATCCACTGTCTGCTGAGCGTTCGAGGACACCAGCGTGATGTGATGCAGTCCGGTGATTGGCATTGGGATTGCCCTTTCGTGGCAATGACAACAAAGCCGACTCATCATCGGCTTCACGAGATTTGTCTTCAATTGTCAGGAGTTGGTTCACAAGTACAGACGCGGCGACGAACGCATTCTTACCCCGCGTCGATTCCCTTGAGCAGCGCAGTCACGGCGGTGATCTCGTCGTGGTTGACCGTGTGCCCCAGACCGCGATACAGCCGCTTGTCGACCACCGCACCGAGCTGCCCCAGCACGACAGCGGTTTCATCCACTCGCGCCGCCGGGACGTGAAAATCGTGGTCGTCGCAGCCGAGAAAAACCGGCGTCCCGTCCAGCGATCCGCCATAGTTACGCGGCGTATCCTCCGCACCGATCAAACCGCCGCTCAAGCCGATCAGTCCGCCATAGCGCTGTGCATTCCGCGCCGCGTATTCGAGCGCGAGGCACGCACCCTGCGAAAAGCCGAGCAGCGCGATCCGCTCTGCCGCCACGCCCTGCGCTACAGCGCGATCCACGACCGCGCCGACCGCGCTCAATGCCGACGAGAGATACGGCTCGTTGCGTTCGAGCGGCTCAAGGAAACTGTAGGGATACCACGTATTCCCGGCAGCCTGCGGCGCAAGATAGGCTAAGTCCGGCTGGTCGAATTCCGCCGCCAGCGCTAGGATGCTGGCGGCAGTTGCGCCCCGCCCGTGAACCATGACCACCACACCGCGCGCCGCCGTCAGCGCCGCGCCCGCCGCAATCACCGGCTGACCTTCGTGAATCGTCATCCGTTTTTCCTCTTCCTAAGCGCTAGTCCGCCCGATCGCGAAGCCCTATCATACCGCTGTCGCAAACTTGACGACGACGGCGTTTCGGGCTATTCTAGGCGTAAGCTTATCCGAAACGTTTCGGGCTAGCCAGTTTATTGAACGATTACTTTCCATTTAGTTAGAACTAGATTGATGAGTTCTGCAACTTTAAAGTCGATCGCCAGAGCGACGGGCTTTTCGATCACGACGGTCTCGCGAGCGCTTGGCGGCTACAGCGACGTAAATGAAGCAACACGACGTTTGATCGTTGAAGAAGCGCTGAGGCAGGGTTATACGCCTAACCTCCATGCCCGCGCCTTGCAGGGTCAGCGAGCACAGACGCTTGGCTTCGTCATTCCCGCCAACGAAACCCGTTACTCCGACCCATTTTTCAGCCAGTTTGTCGCCGGAATCGGCAGCCAAGCCGCCGCCGCCGGCTATGATCTGCTGCTGAGCACGCACGGTCCCGAACCCGGCGAGGTCGAAGTCTATCATCGTATGATTGCGGGGAGCCGGGTCGACGGCTTCATCCTCACGCGCACCCGTCGCGACGATCCGCGCATCAACTACTTGCTGACCACCAAGGTGCCGTTCGTCGTCTTCGGGCGATCCATTGAGGCTGCCGAGCCGTTCGTTTACCTCGACACCGACGGAACCAGCGCGCAGCGTATACTGACCGAGCACCTGATCGCGCAGGGACACCGGCGCATCGCTTACGCCTGCCCTCCTGCTGACCTGATGTTCACGCAGCACCGGCTGGATGGCTTTCACGCGGCAATGTCCGCCCACGGGATCGCGATTGACGCCCACTGCATCGTTGAAGCCACGCTGACCGAGACCGGCGGGCGCACTGCCGCCGAGCGTTTGCTCGCCCTACCGCAGCCCCCGACCGCGATCATGGCGGGCAGCGATCTGATGGCGTTCGGCGTGATGGGCGTGATTTAAGAGCACGATTTGCGCGTCGGAGTGGACGTCGCCGTTACCGGCTTCGACGACATCCCCGCTGCGGCTTACATCCATCCCGGCTTGACCACCATTCGCCAGTCGGTTTTCGAGACCGCGCGGGAACTGACCCGGCTGCTGCTCGACCTGCTCGACGGGTACACGCCTGATCCGCTCGGAAGGTTGATGATCCCCGAATTGATCGTTCGCGCCTCGACGATACCAGCTCAACACGCCTAACTTTGGCAAACTTGGTGCCTTGGCGGTTTAATCAAGCCAACAGGAAACTGCTCCCGATATTTTGCCTAGGTGAACTTCATGAAGAAACTACTCTTTTTGCTGCTCGCCCTCTTGATCGTCGCGCCGGTTGCTGCGCAGGATGATCGCATCCCGAACGCCGGAAACTGGCAGGATCGTGTCTTTTACGAGCTGTTTGTCCGCAGCTTTTACGACAGCAACGGCGACGGCATCGGCGATTTTCAAGGCATCATCCAGAAACTCGACTACCTCAACGACGGCGACCCGACCACGACCACCGATCTCGGCGTGACCGGTTTGTGGCTGATGCCGATCATGCCTTCGCCGAGCTATCACGGCTACGACGTGACCGACTATCGCGCCGTCAACCCGGATTACGGCACGATGGACGACTTCAAAGCACTGCTAGCAGCGGCGCACGCGCGCGGGATCAAAGTGCTGATCGATCTACCGGTCAATCACACCTCGTCGCAGCATCCGTGGTTCGTCGCCTCCGCCGCCGGTGATCCGGCTTACCGCGATTGGTACGTCTGGGACGATAGCTGTCCGACTTATCCCGGACCTTCCGGTCAAAAAGTCTGGATTCCGCTCAACGGTAGCTGTTACTACGCCGTTTTCTGGGATGGAATGCCCGACTTGAACTACCGCAATCCCGCCGTCGTCGCCGAAATGGACGACATCGCCCGCTTCTGGCTCCAAGACGTCGGCGTCGACGGCTTCCGGCTCGATGCGCTGAAGCAGATCGTCGAAGACGGCAAAGTGCAGGAGAACACGCCGGAGACGCTGGCGTGGGCGCGCGATTTTCAGGATTACGTCGATTCGGTCAACCCGAACGCGATCGTCATCGGCGAGGTCTGGAGCAGCAGCTTCAACACGTCTAACTACGTTCCCGCCGTCGATCTGGTCTTCGAGTTCGACCTCGCCGCCGCGCTGGTGCAGAGCGCGCGCAGCGGCAATCCCAACGCCGTCGATTCGCTCCAAAACCGCGCCACTCAGCTGTACCCGCCCGGCGAATACGCGACCTTCCTGACCAACCACGATCAAAACCGCGTTATGAGCACCATCCGCGACGTGAACAAGGCAAAGGTCGCCGCCGACTTGCTGCTGACGCTGCCCGGGGTCCCCTTTGTCTACTATGGCGAGGAGATCGGGATGCAAGGCATCAAGCCGGACGAGCGCATCCGCACGCCGATGCAGTGGGACTCCACCCCAAAGACTGCCGGATTCACGACCGGTACGCCGTGGGAACCGCTTCAGAACGACGCTGAGACGGTAAACGTCGCCGCGCAAGCCGACGATCCCGATTCGCTGCTGAATCACTATCGCCAACTGATCCACCTGCGCAGCGATCAACCCGCCCTCGCTTACGGTGATTTCGTCAAGGTCAACTCAGCGTCACGTCGGGTTTACAGCTTCCTGCGTCGCACCGGCGACGAGACCGTGCTCGTGATCGTCAATCTCGATAACAAGCCAACCAGCGACTACGCGCTCAGCGTCGAGAACGCCGGTCTAACCACCGTCACCGCGACCGCCCTTTACGGTGCCGATCAGGTGGTATCACCGCAGATTATCGACGGCGGCTTCGCCGACTATCTGCCCGTTTCCGAACTCACAGCGCAGAGTCTTACGGTGATCCGGTTTGCGCAATAAATCAGGTACAATAGCCGCTTCGCTACGTTTGAGGACTAGAACATGAGGAAATTGAAGTTCGTCGGTTTGGTGCTGCTCGCGCTCGGCATGACGCAAGTCGCCTTCGCGCAGGACGCCACCGCGACAGCCGAAGCGACTGCGCAAACGCCAGAGCAAATCTGTGCCGATGCCGTACCCGCCCCTTCCCCGGAAACGCGCCAGTTCACGCAGCCGGAGCAGGTGACCGAACCCGGTATCGATTATCGCGCCATCTTCTGCACCGACGCCGGACCGATCTACGTCGACTTACTGGAAGACTATACGCCGATTACCGTCAACAATTTCGTCTTTCTCGCCGAGCAGGGCTATTACAACAACACGACCTTTCACCGCGTGATGCAAGACTTCATGGCGCAGGGCGGCGATCCCAGCGCCACCGGCATGGGCAGCCCCGGCTACACCATCGCCGACGAGTTCGTCGGTTTCCTGCACTTCGACCGTCCCGGCTGGTTGGCGATGGCGAATATCGGGCAACCGAACAGCGCTGGCGGGCAGTTCTTCATTACCACCGCGCCCTATCCGTCGCTGGACTTCGGCTACACTATTTTTGGCGAAGTCCTTGAGGGTCAAGACAACGCCGCCGCGATCAAGCTGCGCAACCCCGACACCGCAACCGAACCGGGCACGGCGCTCAACACCGTCGTCATCGTCACCGACCCGGCTTCCGTCATCACGACCTACGAGCCACCCGCTCCGGCGACTCGTGACGACATCAGCGCGCTGCTCGATCAGCTTACCAGTACGCTGCCGGATCAACTTTCGGTCAACGACGCCATGACCGGTATCTTCGAGACCGATCAGGTCGCAGCGACAGCGCCGGCAGACCTCCAGAGCGCTTTCGCCGACTTCCTCGCCAAGTACCATCACGAGTATCGCGCCGGACATGGCGTCACCAACACCGCCTGTGACCTGCAGGCGATCCCGTTTATCTCGATGGGCTATACGCTCGATCGCTTCGCCACGCCGGAAGATGCCGCTGCCGCGCTTGACGACGGTTTCATCGCCCAGCTTGCCGAAGCCAACGGCTTCACCAGTTCGGACGTCGAGGGGCTGAACTACCCGATCTACACGCAGCCGACCACCGCTTGCGACGGGGACGCCGTCGCCGCGATGACCGTCTGGCAGCGCGGGCATTTCCTCGCGACGATCTCGGTGGTCTTCCCGGATACGCAGGTCGCACCGCCAGAAGTCTGGCTGTCCGACTTGGCGGCATTGAGGGTTTATGAACCGGCTTTCAGCGACATCCTCCGCCCGGAAATGCGCTGAGCCACAAGGCGAAAATCGGTTGTAGGGGTAGGTCTGAGACCTGCCTCCACCCCATACGAAGACAAAAAGCGTCGGAGATTTCCGACGCTTTTGCATTTGTGGCGTATACGTTGGTGGTGCTTGCTAGACCAGCGAGGCATCCAGCGTCATCGGCACCGCCGCGAGCGCCCGCGAGACAATGCAGCCAGTCTTGGTTGCCTCAGCCGCCGCTTTGAACTTGGTTTCGTCGATGCCTTCGACGTCACCTTTGGTCACGAGCTTTATCTGGGTAATGGTCATGCCCGCGTCCGTTTTGTCAAGGACAACCGAGGAGGTCGTCGTGACGCTGTTGACCGTGTAGCCTTCTCGTGACAGTGCCGCAGCTAACGCCATCGAAAAGCACCCGGCATGAGCCGCAGCGATCAGTTCTTCAGGATTTGTTCCCGTCCCGTTTTCAAACCGAGACGCGAAACTGTACTGCCCTTCATAGGCGCCGCTGCCGAGTTTGACGCTGCCGTCGCCATCCTTGAGATCACCATTCCAAACCGCTGACGAAGTCCGAGTCGGCATTCTTTATCTCCTCATTTGTACGAAAACGAGCGTCATAAAGAATAACATTACATCGTCAAATTTGCTAGTTCCACCAACCCCATGTATCGACCCAATCCAACCCGGTTCGAGTCGTGGCTTCTTCGTCGTCGTATTCCGCCGAGAGCCAGAGCGTCGCCTTGAGCGCCGCCCGCCGCACCTCCATGTCCGGGTCGAGCAGCGCCTCGACGACGTAAGGCATCACTTCCTCGTCCATCATCCAGAGCGCTTCGGCTGCCGCCTGCCAGATGTGACTGTTGGAATTGGTCAGCGCCCGGATCAACGCCGGACTTGAGGTCGAGTCGCCAATCTCGCCAAGCGCTTTGGCTGCCGCGAAGCGGACGAAATCATTGTCGTCTTGCAGCAGCGCATGTTCCAAGCCATCCAGCGCGAGGTCGGTACCGATCACGCCCAGCGCCTCAGCCGCCGCATAACGCACGTAGCTGTTTGAATCCGCCGAGAGCGCCTCCAACAGTTCGGGCAGCGCTGAGGGATCGCCCAGATCGCGCAGCGCTTTCGCTGCTTCCCAACGCACGAAACTGCTGTCATCACCCAGCAGCGCGCCAACTAACCCCGGCGTTGCATCGTCCTCGCCGATCATCGCCAGCGCCTGCGCCGCCGCTCGACGAACGTCCTTACTCCGGTCAGACAGGCGCTCGACTAACGCCGGAACTGCCGCCGGATCACCGATCAGACTCAGCGTCTGCACGACCAAGATCCGCATTTTGCGATCTTTGTGGTTCAGCGCATCCAGCAGCGCCGGAAGTGCCAGCGGTTCGCGGAGCTGAGCGAGGCGATAAAGCGCGTGACGCTGCTGCTGCTCGTCGCCCATGCGCAGATCATTGATCAACTGATTGATCAGGGATGTGTTAGCCATCTCGTCTCCACTGTGCCTGATTCTTGCGTCAAGTTTATATCCCCAAACCGCCCGTTGCAACGGCACAAAAGATTAAGGATCTGACATTAAGGGGCAACCATTTGGTGGGCTGCAACGTATGTACATTCAGACACGACCAACGCAACTGTTGCTGCCCTACTTCCACTTGACAGTCAATCGTACGGCGCATATAGTTGGCATACCAAATATTTGATAACCAAACATTGGTGTGCTCATGGATACCGAAAAACGCGCTGCTTTCATGCAGTCCGTCGAGATCCGCATTCTCGCGTCCGTCTTAGGGAGGTTGGCATCACGATCGATCGAGGAGCGCTTCGCCGCCACCAGCACCGACATCAACGGCTTGCAGTACGGCATCATGCGGACGCTCGCCTTCCGCAGTGTCACGCTCAGCGACTTGAGCCGGAGCTTCGTCCTCGATCCCTCGACGCTGGTTCCGGTGATCGATGCGCTCGAACACAAGGGCTTGATCTCGCGTCGGCGCGATCCGAACGACCGCCGCCGCGTCCCGCTTTCACTGACGGAAAAAGGCGCAGCCATGATCAAGGATGTGCCGCTGACTCACGAAGAAGATCTTCTATTCCAGTGTTTGCAGGAGATGGGTGAGGAAAAATCCGCGGCTCTGCTCAGTTTGCTGCGCGAAGTCGTCACCAAGATGCCGGACGGTGAGTTCATGGTTGAATTGATCGAGCAGCGGCTGTTCGCCTATCAAGCAGGCGACGCCAACATTCACCAGTTGGGACATTCCTGTTTCACGGGCGAACCCAATATCCGAGGTACGCCCGATTTAGATGAGCAATCATCCCGCGAACGCCGTCGAGCGCTCCGCAGTCGGATGCGACGACGGTTTAGCAAACGTGATGTGTGAGCAAGAGGAGGGGTAATCAAGTTGCAAGCACAGGCTAGAGGACAAGTGGGCGGAAAACGCCCGGCGGGCACTGGCAGTCTCGGACGTGCCATCCGCTATCTGGGGAAACAGCGTTCATCGACGCTGATGGCATACGGCGCACTGGTCGTAGCGACACTGGCGCAGCTTGCGGTGCCGCAGCTCGTTCAGAACATGATCAACGCTATCACCCAAGGGACAATCGCCAATCAGATCATCCCGGCGACGAAAAACTTACCGGAAATCGGTCAGCAGTTGGCGCTCGGGGTTGCCGCGAGCCAAGCGGGTACCACTGCCGAAGCGCTCAGGGAAGCCTACACCAGCGCTGATCAGTGGTTGATCAATGCCGTGATTATCATCGTGATCTTCGCGGTGACCCGCGCGGTCTTTTCGTTCGTGCAAGCCTATATGGCGGAAAAAACCTCGCAAGGCATCGCCTTCGACTTCCGCAACGAGATTTTCGCCAAAGTGCAGCGGCTTTCGTTCAGCTATCACGACCGCAATCAAACCGGGCAGTTGATGGTGCGCGCCACCGACGACGTCGAGCGGGTCCGCTTGTTCATCGCACAGGGCATGATCATGCTGGCGCAGTCGCTCTTGCTGCTGATCGCCACGCTGATCATCTTGCTGGCGACCAACTGGCAGTTGACGCTGGTCATCCTGCCGATCCTGCCGATCGCCTTCGTGGTCTTCGCGGTCTTCGCCCGCCTGACCCAGCCGTTATTCGCGGAAATTCAGCGCCGCCTCTCGAACCTGAATACGGTGCTGCAAGAAAATCTCGCCGGGATCAAGGTCGTGCGCGCCTTCGCCCGCGAGGACTACGAAGCAAAACGCTTCTACGTCACCAACGACTCGTACTACGAGCAGCAGATCAAGGTCGCGCGCACCTTCTCGTTCTTGTTCCCGGTGATCTTCCTGATCATGCAGGTCGGGCAGGCGGCGATCCTCTACTTCTCCGGCAGTCAGATTATCAACGGCACGCTGACGCTGGGCGAGTATCAATCCTTCAGCCTCTACCTGCTCTACGTGTTCTTCCCGTTGGGCATGTTGGGCTTCATCATCCAGTTGATGGCACAGGCTGCCGCTTCATCCAACCGGATTTTCGAGATTCTCGACGCCGAAAACGACGTCGCCGATAAGCCCGGCGCGAGTGCTCTGCCTCCGATTCAGGGGCATGTCGAATTCAAGGATGTGACCTTCCGCTACTTCGCCTCCGGCGATCCGGTGCTCCAGAATGTTAGTTTTGAAGCGACTCCCGGTCAAACCATCGCGCTGTTGGGCGGAACCGGCAGCGGCAAGACGACCATCATCAACTTGATCCCGCGCTTCTACGACGCCAGCGAAGGTCAGGTCTTGATCGACGGTAACGACGTCCGCGACGTAACGCTCGACAGCCTCCGCCGCCAGATCGGGATCGTCCTCCAAGAGACCAACCTGTTCAGCGGCACGATCCGCGACAACATTGCTTTCGGGCGCACCGACGCGACCGACGACGAAGTGATCGCCGCCGCCAAAGCCGCTGCCGCCCACGACTTCATCATGTCGTTCCCGGACGGCTACGACACGCCAGTTGGCGAGCGCGGCACGACGCTGTCCGGCGGGCAAAAACAGCGCGTCGCCATCGCCCGCGCGCTGCTGCTCAACCCGCGCCTGCTGATCCTCGACGACTCGACCAGCAGCGTCGACCTGATCACGGAGTACAAGATTCAGAAGGCACTCGATCTGCTGATGGAAGGGCGCACCAGTTTCGTGATCGCCCAGCGGATCAGCACCGTCCTGAATGCCGACTTGATCCTCGTCCTCGACCGGGGTCAGATCGTCGCCAGCGGCAAGCACGAAGCCTTGATGGAAAACAGCGCCATCTACGCCGAAATTTACAACTCGCAGCTCGTCGGGGATGTGGAAGTGGAAGCGCCCGAAGCAGCGGAGGAGGCAAACTCACTATGATGGGACCAATGGGCGGTCCAAACCGCATGTTGCAAGAGGAATCCCAGAAGGCGACCAGCGTCAGCAAAACCATCGGTCGCTTCGGGCAGTATTTCGGCATTTACATCGCCGGGGTGATCTTGGCGCTGGCGTTGATCGTCGTCGCGACGTGGACGCAGGTGCTTTCGCCCGATTACATCGGTCAAGCAGTGGACTGCTACCTGTTCCCGCAGGCGACGAGCAACTGTTGGTTCGACAGCACCGTTCAAGCCGCCATCCAAAGCGGATCGCTCGCCAACATCACCACCGACGTCAAGCTCGCCGGAATGGGACATCTGGTCTTGATCCTGCTCGGCTTGTATTTGCTTGGCGCGGTCGCCAGCGGCTTGGGCTTCTTCACCATGAGCCGGACGGGACAGCAGGTGCTGCGCAAACTGCGGCAGGATTTGTTCAAGAAGGCGCACGCCCTCTCGCTGAGCTACTACTCGGAAAACGACGCCGGCGACTTAATGAGCCGCATCACCAATGACACGCAGACGATTCAGCAGGTCTTCGGCTTTGCGCTGCTCAGCGTGATCAGCGGTATCTTGCTGATGGTCTGGATCGTCATCAAGATGCTGCAAGCCAACGTACCCTACGCGCTGATCAGCTTGGCGCTGGTGCCGGTCATGTTCATCGCGACGGTCTACTTCTCCAATCAGGCGCGTAAGGCTTTCCGCGTCAGCCGCGAGGAGTTGGGCAACGTCAATGCCGACCTGCAGGAGAGCATTTCCGGCGTCCGCGAAGTGCAAGCCTTTAACCGCGAGGACGAGAACATCCAGAATTTCCGCCGCTCGAACGCCGCCAATCGCGATGCCAACGTCCGCGCCGCCTCGTTCACCAGCGCCCTGAACCCGACGCTGGAAGCGCTCGGCTACGTCGCCATCGGCATCGTCGTGCTGACCGGCGGGCTGTCAGTGCTGCGCAACGAACCGCTGCTCGGCACGACGCTGATCTCACTCGGCACCGTGTTCGCCTTCGTCCAGTACGTCCAGCGCTTCACCCAACCGGTCACACAGATCGCCGTACTCTGGGCGAACATCCAGAACGCGATCGCCGGTGGCGAGCGGATTTTCGGCATCATTGACACGCCGCTCGACCTGACCGAGAAGCCAAACGCGATCGTCATGCCGCCGATCAAGGGCAAAGTGCAGTTCGACAACGTGCAGGCGGGTTATAAGACGGGTCAGGACGTGCTCAAGGGCATCAACTTCACGGCAGAGCCGGGACAGACCATCGCCATCGTCGGACCGACCGGTGCAGGCAAGACGACCATCATTAACCTGATCCCGCGCTTCTACGACGTCAGCAGCGGCGCGGTGCGCATCGACGACATCGACGTCCGCGACGTAACGATGGAGAGTCTGCGCAGTCAGATCGGTCTCGTGCTCCAAGACACATTCCTGTTCTCGGACACGGTGATGAACAACATCCGCTACGGCAAGCTCGACGCGACCGACGACGAAGTCATTGCGGCGGCGAAGCTGGTCGAAGCCGACTCGTTCATCGAGCGACTGCCCGAAGGCTACCAGACGATCCTCGGCGAGCGCGGCAGCGGCTTAAGTCAGGGACAGCGCCAGTTGATCGCCATCGCCCGCGTCGCCCTGATGAGTCCCAACGTCTTGATTTTGGACGAGGCGACGTCGAGCGTCGATACACGAACGGAACGATTGATCCAGAAGGCGTTCGAGGGGCTGCTCAAGGGGCGCACCAGCTTCGTGATCGCCCACCGCTTGAGCACGATTCGCAACGCCGACCTCGTAATGCTGCTCCAAGCCGGTGAGATCGTCGAGCGCGGCACGCACACCGAACTACTGGCGAAGAAGGGGGCATATTACGACCTTTACATGAGCCAGTTCCGCCGTGAGGAAGAACCAAGCGACAGTAACGGCAACGGCAAAGTCGCCGAGCCGGTGCCAGACAAAGAACGCTAGCGGGATGTGTAGGGGCGAGGCGTGCCTCGCCCCTACGACCTGCGTTTCCCGAGCGCCATTCACCAAAAAACTCATCCCCTCCCAATCCAAATTTGCGTATAATTGAATCGAGATTGTTTTAGCCGTGCCGTGACGTGCGGCTATTTTTTGTTGACGAGGAGTGTGCAGCACAAAGCATGACCTTAACCACCGAGCCTCCTAAGGAGCCTCCCCACCCCACCGCTGTCTTGGCGACGACCCCTCGCCCCACCCTCTGGAGCGACGTCCCCGACGAAGACTGGAACGATTGGCGCTGGCAGTTAGCCCACCGCCTCAATTCTTACCAAGAACTCGCCCAAATCGTCCACCTCACACCGGAAGAAATCGACGGCTTGACGGCTGACGGCTTATTTCGGGTGGACATCACGCCCTATTTCGCCAGCCTCATTGATCCCGACGACCCGCTCTGCCCGATCCGCCGCCAAGTGATTCCGTTGGGGCGCGAACGGGACGCTTTCAACGGCATGATGGTGGACAGCCTCGCCGAAGACGCCCATAGCCCCGTCCCCGGCTTGGTGCATCGCTACCCCGACCGCGTGCTGATGCTGCTGACGACCCAGTGCGCCAGTTACTGCCGCTACTGCACCCGCAGCCGGATCGTCGGCAACCCGCGCGCCAACTTCAGCAAAGCCGAATTCGACCGGCAGATCGCCTACTTGCGCGAGACGCCGCAGGTGCGCGACGTGCTGCTCAGCGGCGGCGACCCGCTGACGATTGCGCCACGGATGCTCGAATACGTGCTGGCAAGTCTGCGCGCCATCGAGCACATCGAGATCATCCGCATTGGCACGCGCGTACCGATCTTCCTGCCGCAGCGCATCACCGATGAATTCTGCGACATGATCAAGCAGTACCACCCGCTCTGGATGAACATCCACGTGAACCACCCCAAGGAGATCACGCCCGAAGTCAGCCGCGCGCTGGAAAAGCTCGCCTATGCGGGCGTCCCGATCGGCAACCAGAGCGTGCTGCTCGCCGGGATCAACGACAGCGTGAACATCCAACGCGAGTTAGTGCACAAGCTCGTCCGCAATCGCGTGCGCCCCTACTACCTCTACCAGTGTGATTTAGTCGAGGGCGCGGGGCACTTCCGGACGACCGTCGCCAAGGGCATTGAGATCATCGAAGGGCTGCGCGGACACACCAGCGGCTACGCTGTCCCGACCTACGTGATCGACGCACCCGGCGGCGGCGGCAAAGTCCCCGTGAATCCGCAGTACCTGATCAGCCAAGCACCGGGCAAAGTTGTCCTGCGCAACTACGAAGGCTACATCAGCACCTACAGCGAGCCGGAGGACTACGATCCGCATCTGATCGACCACCTCGACCGGCAGGCACAGCGCCGACCGGAGCCGGGTCAAGGCGGCATCACCGGCTTGCTTGAAGGCGAGGAAATGGCGATCAAGCCGGAAGGCTTCGACGCGACCCATCAACGCGCCGCCGAGCCAAGCGATCACACGCCGCCCCAATGGGCAGCCCCCGGCAGCAGCGACGGAGCCAGCATTAACACTGCCCAGCACGATCCACTCCTCAATCACTCGCGCAACCATAACCACCGGCAGCCGTGATTATCCAAGGTGCTCGCGTCTATGCGCCAGCGAACTGAGCCATGAAACCGATCGACACAATCGCCTACCTCATCATTAGAGAAAATCGCATCCTAGCGGAGCAGCGCAAGCTGACCAAGACCGTTTGCCCCGGCGCGACCGCGATACCGGGGGGTCATGTCGAAGCAGACGAAAGCCTAGAAGCTGCTTTGAAACGTGAACTCCTAGAAGAATTAGGCGTAACTACCGACGACTATGACTTCGTTTGCTCGCTGCTGCACCGATCAGCCGAATTTAGGAAGTTGAATTACTTTGTCGTCAATTCATGGGAGGGTGAGCTTCAGAATAACGAAGCTGATGCGCTCGTCTGGATTCCGTTGAATGCGCTAGACGAACTCGACTTGGACGTAGATCGAGTAGCGGTCAAAGAATATCTCAGAGTGTACGGTCAAAACTTTTGATCAGTTATTTTCCAAGTGGCGAGCGCAAAAGCCGCTCGCCCAAAAGGTAGCCATCATGCGTGTGGCAATTCTTGCCAATCTCAAGCAAAATGCGCCGCGCTGGGAAGGGATGCCCGCCGATCAGTGGGATGACCTCGACAGCGAAAAGACCGTCAAGAACCTCGCGGCAGCGCTCGTCAGCGCCGGTCACGAGGCAGAGTTCTTCGAAGCCAGCATTCTGCCGCCCTTCAACCTGATCGAGCGGCTGACCAGCTATCAACCCGACATCTGTTTCAACATCGCCGAAAGTCACTTCGGCGACGGGCGCGAAGCCCAAGTTCCGGCAATTCTAGAGATGCTGCGCCTGCCCTACACCGGCAGCCAAGTCATGGCACTGGCGCTGGCACTCGACAAGCCGATGACCAAGCGCGTCCTCGCCTATCACGACCTGCCGACGCCGGAGTTTCAAGTCTTCGAGAGCGCCGACGAGCCGATCTGCGCCGATCTCGCCGACGATGACGGGGTGCTGCGCTTCCCGCTGTTCCTCAAGCCGAGCCGCGAGGGGACGAGCATGGGCATCAGCGCCGACAGCATCGTCACCAGCGCTGATCAGCTTCACGAGCGGGTCGGGCAGATGATCCGCCGCTACAACGAGCCGATCCTCTGCGAGCATTACATCAGCGGGCGCGAGCTAATGGTCGGCATCCTCGGCAACTTGCACCCGACAGCAGCCCGCCGTCTGAGCGAGCGCAGCTATGACGAACGCATCCCTGACGAACTCACCTATCTGCCGATCATCGAGTTCGAGCCGACCCACGTCGACACGGAAGGCGACGTCTACACCAACCGCATGAAAACCGACCTCGCCGACGACTATCGCTATCAATGCCCGGCGCAGCTCGACGCTGACCTCGAACGGCGGCTGCGTTTTCTCGCCGGAGCGGTCTTCCGCGTGACCGGCTGCAAGGATGTCGCGCGCGTCGATTTCCGCATCGACGGCGAGACCGGTCAGCCTTACGTGCTGGAGATCAACCCGCTGCCGGGGCTGAATCCCGGCTTCAGCGATCTCTGTCTGCAAAGCGACGCGGCTGGTTGGGCATATGAGCGCCTGATCAACACGATCCTCGACAACGCCCTCGCTCGCTATGGCTTGCTGACGAAACGGGTCGCCCTGAAATAGCAAACTCGCCGTGCTGAGGTGTCAGCACGGCGAGACATTCGATTAGGCCTTAGTCTTGGCGCGGTTCTAGCAGCGCGGTTAAATCAATCTGCGGAGTTGGCTGGCGTCCGAACCACGAGCCGACGACGAGGTAAGGTGTGTACAGCAGCGTCATCATCAAACTCTGACGGTAACGACCGCGCAGTCCGTTACGCCGGTCAGCAGCCAAACCGCGCCGCCAGAATGGAAGCACCAAACGGTGCTGCTTCTGTTTCAAATACGCGTTGCCGATGGTGTAGTAACCACCGCTTTCCCACTGGGGAAAGTCGCCCTTCTGCATTAAGTTAAGCTGATCGCGAGCAGCAACCAGAGCGTCATCGTAGGACTTGTTGCGAAGGTGCGCGAGGCTCAACTCCATCAAAGCCTGCCGCTCGAACCGGCAAAGCCCGACGCCGCGCGCCAACGCAAGCGACTGTTCTAGGAATTCGATGGCAACGGTATTCAACCCGGCGGTCAGGTACAGATCGCCCAGCGAACCCAGCGCGACAACTTCGCCATAACGGTAGCCAATCTCCCGCGCAAGTGTCAAAGCGTGGGTACCATAGACTTCCGCCTCATCTCAGTAGAGGCATTCAGTTGAATGCCTCTACCCTTATCCCACTTAGATGCTGCTCATAGAAGATAACTTCGGAAACCAAGATGATGTTGGCAAACGGGGTGAATTCGCCCGTGCGCACGGCAGCACGAACGGAGTGCGTCATCTTCAGCAGTTCGACGTGGGGTATTTCCGTGACCGGTGCTCCGTCGAGCAGCTTGACAACTTGGGCATAAAACAGCGGGCTGTGTTCGACCAGTTCGCTGGCAACCACCGCCCCGCTGATCTGCATTTCGCCCAAAACCGCCCGCATGACCGCCAACAGACTGGGAATACCAGCCGAAACCGCTAGATCAATCCGCTGAACGTCCGGCGAGATCGACAATCCGGCATCGGTAATGGCAATCGTATCGGTATGCCCTAGCCCGGCAATCAGCGCGGACAAAGGCTGATTCAGCAAGCCAGTTTTCTTCATCGCATCGTGCTAGTTTACTCGTCCGTTTTCCCACGCTGGCGCAGATTGCGCGCCGACGACGTAAGGCGCTGGAAATAATCCGATTCGGTAATCTCGTTGACCTGCTTATCGACTCGACTGCGGTCGATCTCGATTTGCAGGGTTTGAATTTCAGTCAGCGCCTTATCAAGATTACTCTTGACCTCGCCGAAACGCTGCGCGTTCTCAATAGCGATGGCGGCTTGGGTGCCAAAAGCGGTCAGCAGCGGAATCTCCTCGGCGCGGAACACGTCCTGAGCGATCCGGTTGTCGGCATAGAGCGCGCCGATCTCCCGTCCTTGCAGCGTCAACGGAATGCAGAGGATCGAGCGCAGTTGATTGTTGACGACGCTTTTGACGTTCTGGAAGCGATCGTCCGACTGGGCATTGGTCGTCAGGATCGCCTTGTTCTCTTTAAGCGCCTCACTAACGACACTGCGGCTGAACACGGCGTCGTTATCGGCGATATTCTCTTTGCCCCAGTTACGCGCGACGGCAATTTCCAGTTCTGACGTCTCTTTGTTGCTCAACATCAGGTAGGCACGCTCGGCTCCCGTGAGCCGGATGACCGTATCCATCACTTCTTCGAGCACGAGGTCAAGTTCCAGCGACCCGGTAATCAGCGTGAACGTCCGCATCAGTTCTTCGAGCTGTTCAAGCTGACGTCCCATCCCTTGCGCCTGCGCTTGAGCGGCGTCAAGCCGCTGGTACATCTTCTGAGCGACAGCGACCAGATCCACCTGAATTTGAAATCCGTTTTGGGTAAGCACTTGAAGGAGGCGATCAAAAATCGCTTCAAGCTGCCGCGCTTCGGTCGCGGTTTGCTGGAGCGCTTCGACAACTTGGGTCGTGACACCGTTATTCTCAGGCATTGAGTATCCTGTGATAAGCTGCAGGGAAGCACACTACTGACGTTGGCAAACTGTAACTCTATCATAACGCACTCGGTCGAATTTCACACCCTTAGCCCGGCGGCTGAGCCAATAAGTTAATCCGATTCTCAATCTGGTAGTCCGTCCCCGCTGCCGCCCCGTCGACGGTCACGGGCAGCCGCTCGCCGGTGCGCGTGTTGTAGATACCGATCACGAGGCGATAGCCTTCACCGACCGCATCCACATCATCAGGCAGCTTGATCGTGCGTTCGTCGCTGATGTACTCGCCCGGTTCCCAGACCAACGTCGAGTAGTAACCATGCTCGCCCTTGGCAACCGGACCATCCCACGAGGCGATCAGATTGCCGTCGCCGTCACGCAGGTGGATCATGATCGAGTAATCGTCGGTCGGCGGCGCGATCACCTGCCAATACAGATGCGCGATCACCTTGCGACCGGGCCACAAGTCTAAACCGCCGATGTCGTAGCCAATGTAACGCGCGAAACCACCGATCACGACGTCGTGAGTTTCCAGACCGTTCGGCGTCGGTGCGATCCAGCGATTATCGAGGCTGCAGCTCGTAGACGTCGTAGCGGAAGATCCCGTCATCCATCCCCCACGCCCGCCGCATGATGTCCTTACGATCCAGCGCGCCCAGCACTTGGTTTTCGGTCGGCGGCACATTAGCGTAATCACCCTGCGCTTCGAGCGTCGCGTAGATGAAGTAGTCGACGCCCTCAAGCTGAGCGAGGCGCGTCGGCGCATCATCGACGCGAATATCGTCCAGTGGGAAGAAAAACGGCAGCCGATCGAGGCTCGGCGCGGCGACGACCAGTTTTTCGCCGGGATGCTCGTCGTGCCAGACGTTCAACCCATCGACCACGTTCATCAGCGCCTCGTTGCCGGAGCGATAGCGCGCGGTATCGTCAGGATATTTGTCTGTCCACAGATAATCGATACCGCCGTTTAAATCGCCGACCGCCGCAATGACTCCCGGATAGGCGAGCAGCACGATCACGGCGAGATAGGCGAGCCGCCGCACGCCCTGCCCGATCCGCTTCGGGGTCAGGAAATACTCCAGAACGACCGCCGTCGGCAGGATCATCAGCGGGACGATAGCGAAGGCGAGGCGATAGTGATAGCTGTAGGAGTAGAACCACGTCAGGAAATAGGGCAGCGCCAACGCCAAGCCCCAGCCGACTTTCGCCGCGGTCGCTCGTAGGTCATCGTCCCACAGATCGCGAGCAGCACGCCACGTATTGATCGCCAGTAAGATCACGCCAACGCCCAACAGGATGAACTCAACCCACGTCAACCGGCGCGGTGACAGGATCGACGGCATGAGCGCCAGCAGCACCAGCGCCAGCCCCGCACCGCCGACGCGCCAGCGATAACGCGGATAGCGCACAACCATCAGGACTGCCCAAGCGATCAGCGCGACCAACAGCCAGCCGAATTCGCGCCCGCCGCGCTGCGCCAGTGTTAGCCAATAGGGAGTCGGAAAGATCACCGCCGCGTGACCAAGCAGCAGATTACGCAGGTACCAGACGCCGCCGAGCGGCGCAGCCGCGATCCCGGTCAGGAAAACGACTTCAATTCGCGGTCGCCAGCGGGCGAAATTGAAGCCGACGCGCACGCCATCGATCAGCAGCAGCAGTCCCACACCGAGGACGAACGCGCCCATCGTCGGCTTGATCCACATGCCGACGCCCAGCAGCAGCCCGGCAATCAGCGCATTGCGACGGCGCGGCGCTTGACCGATCCACGCCAGCAAGAAGAATGCTGCCGCCAGCGTAAAAGCAAACGCCAGCGGAATTTCCAAGTCGCCCATGCGCGCCCACTCGCCGACGTGCGGATAGAGCGCCCAGATCGCCGCCGCAAGGATGCCGGTACGCCGGTTGATCAGCCGCTCGCCGAGCACGTAAGTCGCCAAAATGCTGCCGACGTGCAGGAACGGCAGCACCGCCCGCGCCGCATGGTCGCTGATGCCGCCTAACTGCGCGTAGGTGAATTGCAGCGGCAAGAACTGCGGGTAGTAGCCGATCCGCTGCGGAATGTAGCCGAGCAGCGCGTACAGCCGTCCTTCATAGCCATAGACCCACAAGGCATCATAAGCGGTAAAGGGCCAGTATGCCGTGATGATCCAGCGGACGACCAGCGCCGCGATCACCAGAACGATCAGCAGACGCTCGTCTGCCAACAGCGGGCGACGCTCGACCGTCACATTGACCGGCTGCCGCCACTTCCGCAGAACCAGCACCAGCGCGATCAGCGCCAGCACGACCGTGCCGCCATTCACGTTGAGGTTGGTCAGCAGCGCCGTCTCATTGCTCGCGCCGACCATACCCAAGACCAGCATCCACGCGGTCAGCAGCATCGGTCCCAGTGCGAAGGCGACGGCGACCACCTGCACCCGCCTGCCCCATTCGGCGCGGGGCAGTACCGCCAGCGACCACAAGCCACCGAGCACGACGTAAATCCACAAGAACGCCGGAACACCGGCGAGGCTGTCAGTTATCCAGTAAGGCATGGGCAAATCTCAAGGGCGTAAGGCAAGGATGCGTCCGTCGGTGATGCTGACGTAGACCCAACCTTGATCGGTCACGGCGACGTCGAGCGGGCGCTGCGGGTAAAAGCCGCTGCCGCGATAGTTCATGACTTGAACGGTGAAGTCAGACAACGGGCTGTCATCCGGTTTCGCCGGGATCAGCGGTTCAACCGTCCCCGCCAGCGGATCGACCGCGACGACGGCATAGCCACGCAGATCGAGCTGATTGTACGAACCGTACAGGACGACGATCAGCTTGCCTGTCAGCGAGGGAATCGCGTCGCTCTGGTAGGCGGCGATTCCGGTCGGCGTACTCGCAGTCGGCAGCGCGACGGCAGGCGGCACAGTGGTCGCGCAGTCGAAGCCGGGAAGGTCAGGCATGTCGGCACCCACGCAGTAGGGAAAACCGAAGTTCGCACCCACGGTCACCCGATCCACTTCATCGAGGTCGGGCGTAGCGAACAAGCCGCTGCGCGCGCTGTCCGTCACCCACAGATCGCCAGCGGCGAAGGTCAAATCGACCGGCTGACGCAGCCCGGTCGCCACGATCTGACGGTCAGTCCCGTCGAGCGCGTAGCTCAGTACCGCCCCTCGCGCCGGATCGTCAGGAACGCAGAAATCGCAGGGCGCGCCGGTGCTGACGTAGAGTCGCTCGTCGTCAACCGCGATGCCCCCCGTCCAGAAGCCGCCGCCCGTCGGCAGATCGTCCACGAGTGTGGTCAACTCGCCGTCCTGCCAGCGATAGACATGCGATCCGCCGGCGATGTAGAGCGCGCCATCAGCATAAGTCAGTCCGTTCGGGAAGGTCAGTCCGCTGGCGATCAGGTGCGGGGTGTCCGGCAGCAGATCGCCATCCGTGTCGGTGATGGCGTAGACTTCGCCTTGCAGCGGGCGGGTCGCGTAGAGCGTGCCATCGGGCGCAGCCGCCAGCGCGGTGAACGCCAACGTCCCGGCGGTCGGCTGCTTGATCACCTGTTCGAGACAAGCGAGACCGATCTGAATCCAAGGCTCGGACAAGCTGGTCGCTCGCTCGGAACAGGGCGGAATCGCCTCGTCCGCCGCGCCAATCGGTTGTACTACGCCGAGCAGCACCAGTGTCAACAGCGCTGCCATCAGGGGAAACCGCAATCTGCACTCCCGCGAGTATCTCTGTCCAATTGCGGGTAGAATAATACCTAGAGCCTTTGCAGATAGCGAGAGAGAACTATGTCTGAACCAATTCGCTTGGCACTTATCGGCGCGGGACTTTTCGCCCAAGACGCCCATTTACCCGCTCTGAAAACCCTCGGCGACCGCTTCGAGATCGCTGCCATCTACAGCCGAACGCGCGCCAATGCCGAGGCGCTCGCCGCCCAAGTCCCCGGTGGCGCTCAAGTCTATACTGACCTTGACGCCCTGCTCGCCGACGACAGTATCGAAGCGGTGGACGTGATTCTACCGATCGAGGTGCTGCCCGACGCCGTCGAAAAATCGCTGCGCGCGGGCAAGCACGTCGTCAGCGAGAAGCCACTCGCGCCGGACGTCGCCACCGGACGCCGCCTCGTCCAGACCTACCAACGCCAGTATACCGATCACGTCTGGATGGTGGCGGAGAACTATCGTTACGAAGAAACCTTTCGCCGCGCCAGCGCGGTCGTCAAGAGCGGCGAGATCGGCGCGGTCGTACTCGCCGAGTGGCTGCTGCTGCTGCCGACGCTGCCGGGTAACAAGTATTACGGCACCAACTGGCGACGCTCCGGCACCTTTCCCGGCGGCTTTCTGCTCGACGGCGGCGTGCATCACGTCGCAGCCATGCGACAGGTCGTCGGCGAGATCGCCAGCGTCAGCGCCGAAATCCGCCAGATGCGTTCCGACCTTCCCCCCGCCGATACGCTGGCGGTCGCGCTTCAGTTTAAAAGTGGGGTCGTTGGCAGCTACACCGTCACTTACGCAGCCGGTGCGCCTTTCCCCACTTTCCTGACCGTCGTCGGCGACGATGGCGTCGTGCGCGCGAAAACCGGCAGCCTCGAAGTCACGGCGCACGGCGACACGCGCAGCGAAGATTTCAGCGCGTGGCGGAATGTGACCGAAGAACTCGCCGCCTTTGCCGCCGCTGTCCGCGACGGTGAGCAGCATCGAAATTCGCCGCTCGAAGCGCTGCGCGACCTCGCCGTGATCGAGGCGATGCTCCAATCAGCTCAGCGCGGCAGCCGCCTTGCCATCGCTGATTTTGCTGACTTGGAGACCGCACCGTGAGTGACAATTTACTCGTCAGTACCGGCTGGCTCGCCGACCATCTGGAGGACGCCAACTTGCGAATCGTGGACATTCGCGGGCACGTGCTGCCCGCCTCCGAGCCGCATCCGCATTACTTCAATCACGCTGATGACTACGCGAAGGCGCATCTACCGGGCGCGGTCTTTGTCGATTGGGTCAAAGAAATCACCGATCCGGCTGATCCGCGCCACGCCCAGATCGCGCCGCCGGAACGCTACGCCGGAGTCATGCAGCGGATCGGCGTGAGCGACGACACCTTCGTCGTCGCCTACGACGACGCTAACGGCATGTTCGCCGCGCGGCTGTGGTGGTCGCTGAACTACTACGGTCATGACAAGGTCGCCGTGCTCGATGGCGGCTGGAACAAGTGGATCGCCGAAGGGCGACCAACAACCGCCGTGATCCCGGACATCACGCCGTCGGATTTCGTCGCCCACCCCAACCCGGCGATCTTCCGCAGCGGCGCGCAGATCCTCGCGCAACTCGACGGCAACCAGCAGTTGATCGACGTGCGTTCGCCCGAAGAATTCGCCGGCAAGACGTCACGGATCGACCGTTTGGGGCACATTCCCGGCGCGGTCAACGTCCCACGCCCGACGCTGCTGGCTCCCGACGGTACGCTGCTCTCACCTGATGCCTTGCGGGAGCACTTTGCCGCCGCCGGGATCAGCGAACACTCGTCGGACGTAGTTTTCTACTGCAACGGCGGCGTTTCGGCGAGCTATGGGCTGCTAGCACTCCGCGCCGCTGGATTGAGCGGCGGCAGCGTCTACGATGGCTCGTGGAAAGACTGGGGCAGCGACGAGAGCAAACCAGTCGCTTAAAAGTAGCACAATTGTTCCAAATCTGTTACAATCGAAGGCACTGTTCAAACATCGCTGGTTGACCTATGCCCGATCAAGAATTGTTCGCCGAAGTCTTTCCGATTCTGACCGACACGCTCCCGCCGCTGACCGCCTATCGTTTGAGCGTGGGCAGCGGCGAGTCGCTCCGGCGCGTCGGGACGAAACTCGCCGCGTGGTTAGGGGAAGTCTTCGGCGGCTTCTGGGTCTACAGCAGCGGGCGGCTGATCACCGATGCGCCGCCCAACCCGGTCAAACTGGTGATGGCGCTCGACACCGCCCGTACTGAGCAGCGTCGCAGCTTCGGGCACGTCGAGACGGTCGAGGAAGATTTCCACTGGCAGCCCTCCGCCGACGAGATCGCCGATTACATCGTGCGCGGTCCGGTCGCGCTGGTCGAGGATGCGATCCTAGAGGCGCTGGCACGCACGGTCTACACCATCCGCAGCGCCCGCATCGAGCGCGAATATCATCTGCGGACGTGGACAGTCGGAAACGATCCCGCGCTTTCCGTCTCGGTGATCTCGCGCCTGCTCTACGAGCCGGATTTGCAAGCCTATCTCGACACGCTGGAAAAGCCGTCGGAGGTCGTCGGCTTGTGGGTCACCGACAAGACTTCGCGCGTACAAGGCGAGGTGATCAAGCTGGTCGGCAAACTCGATGAGCACCGGGAGCGCCTGCTCGACCTGACGCAGCGTGAGACGACGCGCGCGCTCACGGAAGCCGCCCCCGGCGATCACTGGGTCGTGCGCGTGCTGGCGGGTTCGCGTGAGTACGATTACGCCGCCGATGCGCTCGATCTCGTCATCCGCCCCGAAGACATCCGCCAATTCGCCATCAATCACACGCAGATCGAGAAGGCGCTGCATCTGAAACCCGCGCTTCACGCCCAGATGGTCAAGCTGGTCGCCGACGTGATCAAAGACGCCAAGTTGATCGGCAGCGCCTACAGCACTCAAAACGCACCTGCCATCTTTCGCGGCGCAGCCCCCAATCCCAACCTGATCTTCGCCGAGAAGCGCGTCCGCCCGTTCGACCCGGCAAAGCTCGCCATCGATTTCGCCGATAGTGGCGCGCAGCAGCTCCCGGCGCGCTTGACCACTGAACCGATCCGCGTCGTCGTGATCAACACGCTCGGCGAAGAAGTCGGCTTGTTCCTCGAAGCACTCCGGCGGGTGCTGGAACGCGACTATCATTTGGCGCTGGAAGTCGTGCGCGAGCGCAACATGCGGGTGATCTCACCGGCGAACCTCGAAAGCGCCGTGCGCCTGCTCCAAAAAGAGACTTCCGACCTCGTGCTGGTCTTTCTGCCCGATGAAGCCGAAGCGGGCGCCGATGAGGATGAGGGCATTAGCGACCGCACCGCCCGGACGCAGGTCATCGGGCGCGGACTGCCCTGCCTGACGATCAATGCCGCCACGCTCAATCGCCCGGAAGCCATGACCAACGTCATCATGGGCTTGATCGCCCGTGCCGGTGCCACACCCTACCTGCTCGCCGATCCGCTGCCGTTTGCCGATCGGGTCGTCGGCTTGAGCTTGATCCACCAGAATAAGCGTGAAGGCGAGACCGTGACCGGGGTCGCCCGCATCTACACCAGCGACGGCAGGCTGCTGCGCGGCGTGCTGGCGAGTGTTCCGAGCGCCGACGGCGGCATCCCCGACGCGCTGCTGGAGCAGCTGCTCCCGCGCGACCTGCTCGCCCGGCAGCGGATCATCGTTCACAGCGACGGCTACCTGCGGCGCGAGGCGCTGCGCGCGCTCGGCAGTTGGGAGGACGAACTCGCCGCCTCGCTCGCCCCGGTCGAGGTGCTGCGCGCCGGTGTCCCCCGGATGTATGCGCTCTGCGGCGGCAAAATCGAACCACCGGCATGGGGCAGCGTCCTCAAGCTGAGCGATACCGAGGCGTTCGTGCAGTCCTCCGCGTCAAGCCTGCAACCCCTCCACCTGCGCTGTGATGCACCGCTCACCATCGAAGACGCGATTCAGTCGGTGTTAGTATTTACCCTGCTGCATTACGGCACGCTGCGACCGCCGAAGCTGCCCGTCACGATCCACAACGCCGACTCGATCGAGAACGGGGTCGCGCGCGGCGTTATGCCGACCGCCATTGAGACGATCCTCCCCTTCTGGCTATGACCTTTGGGGGAAAATCAATCTTAATCGGCGAAGTATTCTAAAATTCGTATATAATGAGATGGTAAATCGTCAGGCGCAGCCGAGGAGCGCAGCGATGACTACCGGATTTAATGTAATTGACTTCATGGATTTACCCTCAACTGAGCGCTGTATTGTGCGGTTAGTCCTCCGTCAAACGCCGATGTCCTACCCGCAGCTCCGCGACGCCGTTTCCGAGCAAAAACTCGACGACGGCAAGCTCCACGCCGCTCTCGATCACCTCACCGCGACGCACTGGCTGGTGCAGCAGAGCCGCGATCAGCAGGTCTTCTACCGGGTCAATTCGCGCGAGAAGACCGGCAGCAGCCAAAACCCGGATTTCTGGAATACGCTCGACCTTGAAGCCATTCCGCAGCCGCTCTCGATCAACTTACAGGCGGACCCGGATAACTGCGCGCTGCCGATCGAACGCACCGGCAAGCGTCGCCTACCTCAGCAAATCTGGGATTGCCTCTGCGATCCGGAACCAAGCCCGCCCGAACCAAAACGCAGCGCGAACAGCAGCACTCGGCGCACGAGTTTATATGACGCGCTCATGGACGACTAATCCACCGCGCGGGCAAAATGCTGCACTTTTGGTAAATTCACCTGTACAATAGTGCATAATCCTTCAACAGGGCGAAATCAATTCGCCCTGTTTGCTGCGTAGGGATAAATCGAAAAGCGATTGGCTGGCGCGGCGGAAAACAGGTAACATTAGCCTTATTACGGTCGCAAACTCAGTCCATGACGCCTACAGGAGTTCTTCATGTCCAAAATCATTTCGGTTCACTCATTTCGTGGTGGCACGGGGAAATCGAACACGACGGCGAATCTCGCGGCGATTTTCGCCAGCAAAGGGCTGCGTGTAGGTGTAATCGATACCGACATCAACTCACCCGGCATCCACGTCCTGTTTGGCTTGCACGAAGACGACATCAAGTATTCACTGAACGATTATCTGTGGGGCAAGATCGAGATCGATAAAGCCGCGTATGACGTGACCTCGATCCTCAACAGCGACTTACAGGGCGGTGCGGGCGCGGTCCCGGAAGCCGGTAAAGTCTTCCTGATCCCTTCCAGTATCAAGGTCGGCGAAATTGCGCGGATTTTGCGCGAAGGCTACGACGTGGGGCTGCTCAACGATGGCTTTCAGAACCTCGTGCGTGACCTCAAGCTCGACGTCCTGCTGATCGACACGCACCCCGGCTTGAACGAGGAGACTTTGCTCTCCGTGGCGATTTCCGACGCGCTGGCGATCATCATGCGCCCCGACCAGCAGGACTACCAAGGCACCGGCGTGACCGTCGAAGTTGCCCGCAAGCTCGACGTGCCCCGAATGCTGTTGATCGTCAACAAGACGCCGACGTCGCTCGACTTCGACGAAGTGAAAGCGCGCGTCGAGAAAGCCTATAACTGCGAAGTGGGCGCAGTGCTCCCGCATTCTGATGAAATGATGGTGTTGGCGAGCAGCGGTGTGTTCGTGCTCCGCTACCCCGACCACCCGATCGCCCTGAAGATGCGCCACGTCGCCGAGACGCTGCTGACTTAGCATCGTCGCTTTCACTGAAGATTTGTCTCTAAAAGCCCCTCACGTTAGGGGTTTCTTTTTGTGCCCATCCAACGCTGCCGAAGTCGCTTCGTCGTGCCCTTGAGCGCGCCGCGCCAGCGTCAGAAATGCCGCGATCAACTGCTGCATCTCATCGCCGTTGGCGTTGATCGCCAGTTCGCGGATCGCGGTGTCGTACTCGCGGTTGGCGAGCAGTTCGAGCACGTCATACAAGTGTTCAAGGTAGCTGGTCGCATAGCGAATCCGCTCCGCCAACCCGCGCATCAACTGCACGCCGACCAGCGGTCGCTGCTGAATCAGCCGAAGGAAATCGGCGCGTTGCAAGACCAGCGTCTCCAGTGGCGTCGTGACGACGGCGGACGCGGATCGCGGTTTGCCGTCCAACAACGCAAACTCGCCGATGATCTGCCCGACACCCAACCGGCGAAATGTGATTTCGTTGCCATCCCCGTCGGTCATGAAGATGCGCACTTCGCCGCCGCAGATCAGCAGCATGGTCTCGCCCGGATCGCCCTTGTTGAACAAGAGCGTGCCTGCCGGAAAGGTGCGGCGGTGCAGCAGCGCCGTCAATGCGTCAAGTTCCGGCGGATCCAACCGCTCTAGCAGCGCGAAGCGCCGGAGTTCGTCACTCGCGCTCATAGGACATTCTCCGCGCGATCATGGCTGCGCAGCAGCGCCAACCGCGCCGAGAGCCGCGTCAGCACCAACTCGATCAGCGTTGGGACGTTCGGCGTGATCTCCGTGACCGGCTCGACTTCAACCGGCGGCGCTGCCGGTGCAGCGACCGCCTCGCCTTGAGCCATGCGGCTCAAAGTCTGGATGGTCGAACTCGACGGCACGGGTCGTGTAACGCGCGCGCTCCGCCAGCACCACCAAGACCGCGAGGATCACCTGTGGTCGGCTTTGAATGAACATCTGGAAGACCTCGCGCCGGAGCACAAACGCCGAGAGATCGCCCTGTGCCCGCGCCCGCGCCGAGCGGCGTTCACCGTCGAGCACGGCGAAGTCGCCGACCACCTGCCCAATCCCAAACGTCCGTAGATGCTGCTCGTGCTGAGCATAATCGAGGGCGTAGATCGCAATCGCGCCGTCTTCGATTAGGTACATCGTGTCGCCTTCGTCACCCTTGTCAAACAGCATGGTCCCGGCAGGATGATGCTCAATCTCAATTGCGCGGCTGAGGTTTTCGAGGTCCGCCAGCGAAACCTGCCGAAAGATGTCGATTTGGCTCAGGCGCTGCGCCAGCGCTTCAAGCTGCTCCGGTGGATATTTATACGCCAAGCCACTCAAACGCATGAACATGTCGAAGGTATGCACCAGCGTCGGATCGTGTGCCGCGAATTGAGCTTGCAGATCGTCCCACATGGCACTGTCTTGCGTCGGAAAGAGTTCTTGTAGGTAGGCGAGCACCGACCGCCCCATCTGGCGACGGAGCGCTTGGCTTTCCGCTTGCCGCTGCGCGATCTCCGCCGTCCATGCTTCGCGCAGTCGCGGGCTGACGTTCGCCGCCGCGAGGTTGTTTTCGAGGATGCCGATGTTCGCCTGCGTCACCAACAACCGCTGAATCAACTCGACGTTCGCCTCGCCGAAGGTCGCGCGCAGTTCGGCGAGGATCATCGAAATCGACGTGCCACCGAGCCGCTGGATCGCCTGCCGTTCCCCCGGCGAGACGTCGCTTGCCAAACCGAGCGTCTGGTCGAAGCGCGCCTTCTCCTGCCGCAGCCCGTAGACAATTTGCAGCCCGATCAGCCCTGCCCCGCTCACGCCGATCACGACAGCGAACAGGAGTAAGTTGATCCCCGTCAGCACATTGACCATGTTGTTGTAGGCGACGTGCAGGCTGATCGCCAAGGTGATAGCGAACAACGGCAGCAGCGGCGCGCGCGTCCGTCGCAGTCGTCCCAAGCCGATGCCCACAATCCCGCTCGTCATGGCGTGCAGCAGCGAGGTGGACAGCGCGCGCGTGACCGCGAACGTCAGCGACGGTGACGCGCTGATGTAGGCGAGATTCTCCAGCATGGCAAAACCGATGCCGACGCCGAAGCCATAGACGGCACCATCGACGAAATAGGTGAAGCTCGGCTGGCGAGTGCAGTAAAACAACACCAACGCCTTCAGAATCTCCTCGATCACCGGCGCGGTGAAGCTGATCACGAGCGTATAGCCGATCAATTGGTGGAGTTCGCCATTGATCAATGCCGCCAGCGGGTACGCGCCCAGAGCACCCCAGAGCGTACAGATCATCAACATCCGGGGCTTCGAGGTTTTGAACAGATCGAGCGCGTAAATCGCGTAGAACGCGAGCGGCGGAATCAGCAGGGTAATCGCGTAGGCAGCCAGCGTAGTCACAGCCACACCTTTCTTGCACACCCCACATTATTGACCAGCGAAATGCAGATCGCAACTCGCAAGCGAAATTTCGCACGACAAGAACAAAGTCAAACTTCATTTAGCAGTTTGGCTATGCGTCAAGCCGTGCGAATTTGCGGTCGATTGAGTTACTTCGCTGAAGACTGAAGGTGCAAGCTAACGCCGGGTACGCCAGTAAAACAGCAGCGCCCCGACAGCGACGCCTAGCAGAATGACGATCGCGGCGCTGTCGCTCATCCCGATCGCCATACCTTGCAGGGGCTGGCTCGCATCGGGAACGGCGAGCACCGCCAGCGCGCCCAAGACCAATACGATCGCCGCGGCTAAGCCCGCGAAGCGCATGACCGGGCGCTCGACTAAGCGCAGTGCCGGTTGGTGTGCCCGTTCCCACTCGCCATCGAGCATCCGGGTCAAGCGTGCCTCGAACGCCGGACTGGGCGGCGCATCCGGCTCGATCGCCCGGTAAAGCTGGCGCAAGACCTCGCCTAGTTCGCGGTTCTCATCGGACAGCGTGGGCAGATTTCTTCCGCTAAGCAGCGCGTCGGTTGCCCCAGCGAGTTCGTCGTCCAGTTTATCCATTCTTAAACCTCATCCATTGCCGTTCTCGCCGCTTGGATTGCGCGGCGGTACAGCGACTTGATCGCTTCGAGCGATTGATCTCGCTCTTGCGCGATTTCATTAAACGTCAAACCATCCGCAAAACGCATTAAGATTATCTCTTGGTAGTGATCCGGCAAGCTGTCCAATGCGCGTTGGATCAGCAACCTTCGATCGATGTCGCCACTGTCGAACGACGAGGGCACTCGCTCGCCATTTTCGAGGTCAACTTCGACTTCGATCGGATTACTTCGCCGACCGCGTCGCCGGTAAAAGTCGGCGATCTGGCGGTTGACAATGGTATAGAGCCATGTGTTAAAGCGAGCTTCTTGCTTGTAGCTCTTCAGCGAACGCGAAACTGCGAAGAAAATGTCTTGAGTGACGTCTTCTGCTTCCTGCGCAGGGATTTTGCTCTTTACCCGGTTGTAAACTTTGTTGAGATACCGGTTATAGAGCGTGAAAAATGCCTGCTTATCGCCCATCTGAGCTTGTCGTGCCAATGATTCATCACTCTGTAAATTCATGGTCTATATGCTTTGAGTCGTCATTTTGAGCCAATCGGTGTTGTTCTGAATGAGAAAAAGAATCTTCCGTTTAGCGTCAGAACGCACGTTAGCTTTCAATCTCTCGAATATCAGCATAATCTGCGGCATAGTCTGCTTCACGCTTGGTCTCGCTGTAACTGGGCTAGCCGGTCAAGCTGTGCGCGAATACTGTGGTCGTCCGGGAAGATGGTTAGCGCATGAGCGTAGAGTTCGATGGCGCGGTCGGGGTCGCCGTTGGTCTCCGCATTCTGAGCCGCGGTCGTGACGACTTCGATCGCCGCCGGGAGCAGCCCGCATTTCATCAAGTGATAAGCCAGCACGACCGGTTGATAGGTAAATTCTGGATGTGCCCGCCAGTAATCGACGGCGAGCCGGTGGATTTTCAAGCGCTGCGCCCGCGACAGGCTTTCGTAGATCACGCTTTGCGTCAGTCCGTGCCGGAAGCGATAAACATTCGCGTCAAGCTGCTCGAACAACTGCGCCTTGCACAAATCGTCGAGAATCGCTTGCACCTGCGCCGGGTCGTCGATTTCGCTCAGCGGCAGCAGCGCCTCCGCCGTGAAGTCCTCGATCAGCACGGCAGCGCCACGCAGTAACGCTTGCGACTCCGGTGGCAGGCTGTCGACCCGGCTGACGACCAACTCGCGCACGTCGTCCGGCACCATGTCGGGATCGGCGTCCGGGTTGAGTTCGGCGTAGCCCTGCGCCCGCTCAATGTAACCGGCTTGCAGCAGCTTGCGCAGCAGCGCTTCGATAAACAAGGGGCGCCCGCTCGACCGTTCCCAAAGCAGGGTCTTGAGCCGGGGTCCTAGCTCGCTGCTGTGCAAGATCGCCAGCGCGACTTGATCGGTTTCTTCTTCGTTCAAATCCGGTACGTTCAGCGCCTGAACGTCCAAATCAACTTTCAGCGTCGGTTCATAGGTGACGACAACCACCAGCTTCGCCTGCTTGATCGTCTCAAGCACGTGATTGAGCACGTAGAGCGCCTGCGTGTTCTCCTGATGCAGATCGTCGATCACCAGCAGCGTCGGCGTTTGCTCGGTGAACGCCGTCAAGAAGCGCTCGACGCCTTCCGCCAAGCTGATCCGCTGCGCGGCGCGTTTGAGTTCGATCCGCTCTTCTCGCTGATCGTCGGCGGGATGCCGCACCAACTTGAAAACCCCCGAATCAGTCGTCGATGGCACGTCGTAGAGCAAATCGTCGATCATGCCCTCCAAATCGAGCAAGCCGAGTTCGATGAGACGTTCGCGCAAACGTTGGCGCGACGCTACCGTCGGCGTGGTCGCTTCAATCCCGATCAACTGCGAGATCAGGGCTGCCCACGTGGTCTTGCGCCCACTGCGTGAAGTGCAGGTCGCCCATGCCACCGAGAAACCTGAGCTTTCGGCGGCTTTGGCGAGCTGCTGAGCAATGCGCGTCTTGCCGATCCCGGCATCGCCGACCAGCGCGACCGCTCGTCGGCGTCTGCCCATCGCCTGCTTGAGCGTGTAGGTCAGCGATAGCATAAAGACGTCATGCCCGATAAACGGCATTTCCGAGGAGAAATCCATGTTGATGGTCGGCAGCGCGGCGTTATGCACGCGATGCGCCTGCACCGGCTGGCTCTTCCCCTTCAGGCTCAGTGGTTCGACCGGCTCGGTTTCAAACGACTCGCGGATACGCGGATAAATCCGCGGACCGATCAAAATCTCACCCGGCTGCGCTTTGGTCATCAGGCGCGCGGCAAGATTCACCTCGTCGCCCATGACGGTATACTCGCGGCGCGCCTTCCAGCCGACTTCCCCGGCGAAGATCACGCCGAGCGTGATGCCAACCCGCTGAGTCACAAAGGGGTGGCGGTGAAATTCCGGCGCGAGTTCTTCCAATAACCGTTGGTTGTACTGCGTCAACTGCCGGTTGATCTCCAAAGCGGCATCCACCGCGCGATCCGGGTCATCCGGGTGCGCGACCGGCGCGCCGAACGTCCCCAGCAGCTTGATGCCCAAATTATAGGGATCCGTACGGGTGAGGGTGCCGCCGCGCGAGGTGATCACGCGCTGGACCATGCTGTAGTAGCGTTCCATCAGGCTAACGACCACGTCGAGATGCTCCTCGCCGACGTCGCGCAGCATTTCAGCGAACCCCGTCGCGTAGATGAACAGGGTTGTCGTGTAGCGGTTTTCGCTGCGCAGGTGGTAATCGGTACTGAGGATCAGTTCGTTCAAGACTGACGGCGCGACGTAGCTGCTCACCGACCGGACGCGCATAAGCTGCAAGCGCAAGTGCTCGACCAAACTCGTCGCCGAGAGATCGAAGACCGCCGATGTTTTGGGTCGGCGACGGCGCACCAGCTCAAACTCGTAATCGTCTAGCGCGCTGCCTTGATTATCGACCACTTGATAGAACTGTTCGCCCAACGGCTTCAGTTCATAATCCGCTTCGAGGAGCGGCACCAGCCCGCTGTCGACGATCACTTCGTCGCGCACGCCTGCTGCCTCCGCTGCCATCGCTTGACCCGGCAGTTCGCCCTGAATCAGATGGTCGCGCTGAACATTGTTGCCGACCAGCGCCTCGAACAGCTTGCCGCGGGCGATACCGATCGACATGGTGAGTTGAAACGACTGCTCGCCACCGAGCAGCGCGACGAGCCGCGGATCGCTAATCGGCTGGAAGCGAGTGATCGCTCGCTGCATCCGCCAGCCCGCGCGAATCGCTTTGTTGAGGTCGCTTAGATCATCGTCATAAGCGGGAAAGAGCACGAGCAGCGCATCGCCCGCAAATTTGAGCAGTTGACCGTCGGATTTCGCCAAAATTTCCAGCATCTCGGCGAAGTAGTCGTTCATGATGATGGTCAGGATCTCGGCGCCGTCGCTGCTGTTTTCCTCTTTCAAGCGCTCGGACAAAGCCGTGAATCCCGACACGTCCGCGAACATGAACGTGCCTTGACGCAGCGCCCGATATTCCGGCGTCTGCCCAATGACACCTTCCGCAATGTAGAGCGGCAAAAACGAGGTCAGTGCCTTGTAGAGACTGTTCAAATGTTGAAGCGCTTCAGTGATCGCCAGCGGACTAGGCAGACGCTCCTGCAAAGCGGCGGGGAGAAAGCGCGTCAGGTCTTCGGGGAAGCTGGCATCGAGCGGCATGTGTGCTGGAAATTCCCTTTCCGGTTGGTAATCGCTATTGCATCTTCATTTAATCATTAACCGCAATAGACCGCAACGAAACGGAGCCAATTAGAACCGCAGCACTCACGGATTTCTAACACCATCAGCGTCATTTTGCCCGATTTCATAGCAGAAAGCGGCAATTGGTGAGAAATCTCACAAGTTCAAGCTTCACTCGCCGATTTTACCAGTACAATGATGGGGTGTTTACAGCTATCTGGCTAGATTTTCAGCCCGACACACCTTAATATAACCCACCACACGACAACTACGCTCGCAGGAGTTCGTCAATGAAGTCTTTGTTCAGGTACATGACTGCCTTATCGCTGCGCCTCCGCGCCATCACGCTGGTGCTGGTCGTGCTGATTTCGATAGCAGGTATCATCGCCGTTACCCAACTCAAACAAGAATTAATCCCGTCTGTCGAGTTCCCGCAGACGATTATTCTCGCCCAAGCTACCGGCATGACCAGCGACCAAGTCTTGGACGTGCTGACCAAGCGAATGGAAGATGCGCTGTCGAAGGTTGATGAAGTCGTCAATCTCGAATCGACGACCACCGGCGCGTTCGGCTCAGTCATCACCGCCCGCAATGACTTCGGCGTCAATCAGGAGCGGCTGCGCGGCAAGATTCAAGCCGCGCTCGACAGCGTCTGGCTGCCCACTCGCCGCATCGCTCCGCCGGAAGGCGAAGATCCACAGGCGTTCGCAGATCGGCTGCTCGGCGACATGACGCCGGACGTACTAATCTATCTCGCTCAAAACGACGCGAACTTCCTATTCCAACTCTCGCCGGAAGTCTGGCAGGCACTCCCTGATCAGACCGTCAAGACGCTGCTGGCTTATCTCGCCGGACAGGTGCAGGAATTTGCCGGGCAGGAGAGCGCTCTCCGTCAAGTCGTCGAGCAGGAAATCGTGCCCGCGCTCGAAGCGATCTCGCAGGTCGCCAGTGTTTCGGTCAGCGGCGGGCAAGCCCTGCCCAATCAAGGCGAAGCCGCCGCCACGCCGGAGCCAACCGGGACCAATGCGCCCAGCCTACTGCTCCAACTGACACCGGCAGTCTGGGACATCGCCTCGGCGAAAGCCGGGATCAGCGCGCCGCTGGATCAGAGCGCGGTCGCTCAACTGGCGAGCGAAACCGTCGACATTCCAACGGCGCCGCCCGCCCTGCCGGAAAGCTGGCAGATGGATCGCTTCAAAGATGCCCGCGATCTCCGCGAGATGCAGACGCTCACGCGCAGCGTCGGCGCGGTCTTCAACAACTTCGCCACTACCGGCAAGATCGTCGGTGCGCTCGGTCAGACTGACGACTTGACCCCGGATGTGATCACGCAGATGCTCACCATCGAACCGGCGATGGTCGATTACTTCAAAGCCGAACAACTCGCCGCGATGCCGGACGACGTGTTCGCCGCCCTGCCCGACGATTACATCGCCAATTTGGACGGGATCACCCGCGACCAGTTAGCAGCAAAAGCGCTGGCGCGCGCCCTCACCGGCACCAACGCCGATCCCGCTCCGGTCGATCTTCCGGCAGCGTGGAAGATTCAGCCGCCGCAGTTGATCACCTTCAGCTTCGACGACCTGCCGCTGGCGAACTACAGTATTTCCGGGACAGCAGCGATCCCGGCAGCGGATCAAGCCGGTGCAGCAGGCGCAGTCGCCGCTGCGCCGACCGAGACACCGGCGACGCAAGCAACGCCCGCACCGACCGCCGAGCCGATCCCTGAGGGACCGGCACTGCCACCGCTGTTCAACTTGATGGGCGTCGCGCTGGGGATGCAACTCAACACCGCCGATGACCTGATCAACTTACAACTGCCCGAAAACCTCGCCAGCCAGCTTGGTTCGAGCACGATTAGCGCCGGGCAGTTCTTCAACTTCCTAATCCTGCTGAACGATCCTTCGTCGCTGCCGGAAGGCTCGCCGTCGATCCCGATTCCCGGCGGCACCGTCGGCTTGATCAAGCAGATCAGCCCGGAAGCCGTTCAGTTCCTGATCGATCACGATCCGACCTTCTTAAGCGAGCTTCAGGCGGGGGTTTACGACGCTTTCTCCGACGCTGTTCTCGCCTTGCCCGACATTGCGCCACCGCTCGATACGGTCTGGAATAACCTCGCCAATCAGCCGCAGTTCAGCAGCACTCCGCTGCGGACCGCGCAAGACGTCGTCCAACTCGGCGACGGCAGCCCGTCGAGCGTCCTCAATCAAATAAACGCCGACGTACCGGAGCGCTTCGCCGGTTACGAGACTCGCTTGTTTGACAGCCTCTCGACCGGCACCATTCGCTACTTCATCATCCGCGAGCCGGATTTCTTCCAGAATCTTGATCCGTCGGTACTGCTCAAACTATCGGCGGATGCGCTTAAGCTGGTGCCCGCTGACGTGATCGCCAGCCTATCCGCCGATACCGCCGCACAGGTGCAGGCGATCGCCAGCGGTGAGCAGCCGCCCGCAGCTGCCAGTTTGAGCAGCGATACCAACACGGATGTCGCGCCGCCCGATCCGAATGCTCCGGCGTTAAATTCGGAGTGGTCGACGATTGCTGGTTTTGTCGGTCACGAACTCGACACCGCCGACGACCTGCTCCGCTTCCCACCCGGCGCGACCAATTTCATCAACAGCCTGTTCGACAGCGCGCAGGGCGCGGCATTCGCGCCGAGTCTGCTCGGTGGTCTCAGCGCTGAAGCCGTCGATTACATGGTGCAGCAAGACCCGACCTTCCTCACCGACCTGCGGATCGAGGCGCTGCAAATGCTCTCGCCGGACGTGATTGCCACCCTGCCCCAAGACGTGCAGGAGCGGATCGCGTCGGGCGCGGCGCCGTTCATCCCGACCGAGAACGTCACCCGCCTCAACGGAAATCCGAGTCTCGTCGTCACCGTCTACAAGACCAGCGACGCCAACACGGTCGAAGCCTTCCACATCGTCGATGACAACCTGCACGCACTGATGCAGGACAACCCGAATATTCACGTCAACGTCGCTTTCGAGCAAGCCAGCTTCATCGAGGAATCGATCAGCGGCGTGGCGCGTGAGGGTGGCTTGGGCGCGATCTTCGCCGTCATCGTGATCTTGATCTTCCTGAGCAGCGGAACGTGGGGCAGCTACCCACGCCGGATCACCGGCGCGGTGATGGTCGCGCTGGTTCTCGTACTGGTGGCACTGTTCACGCTCTCGAACTCCGGCGCGACCGGCGGCGACCTCGGCGCTGCCTTCGCCGAAATCAACGTCATCGTGCGCGCCTTGCTGATCGGCGGCTTGCTGGCGGGCTTGGGCATCCTGTTCCTTCCGGTCAAGCTGCCCTATCCGTCGTGGCGCAGCACGCTCGTGACTGCCGTGAGTATCCCGCTCTCGGTCTTGATGGCGATGGCGTTGATGCGCTGGCTGCCCGGTGCAGTCCATAGCGCGCTGGTGCCTTCCGCCGAAAGCTCGTCCTTTATCCCCTTCTTACTTCGGCTGTTCCCGGCAAGTATCACGCTGAACATCATGACGCTCTCCGGCTTGACCGTCGCCATCGGGCGCGTCGTCGACGACTCGATCGTCGTGCTGGAGAACATTTTCCGGCAGGTGCAAGCAGGTGGCGACAAGAAGACCGCAATTATCACCGGCACGCGCGACGTCTCCGTCGCCATCTTCGCCGCCACTGTGATCACGGTCGTCGTCTTCCTGCCGCTCGGCTTGACCGGCGGCATCATCGGCGAGTTCTTCCTGCCCTTTGGCTTAGCAGTGACTTACGCGCTGCTTTCGTCGTTCGTCGTCGCAATCACGGTCGTGCCGGTGCTGGCATACCTGCTGCTGGACGAGCGCGAGATCAGCGGTGAGCATGAAAGCTGGCTCGAACGCCTGTATCTCCCGGCGCTTCACTGGTCGCTCGACCAACCGTCGCACCGCGTCATCGTGTTGATCGCAGCAGCAGTCACTTTCATCTTCGGCATGGTGTTGTTCGCCGGTCGCCCACAAGCTTTCTTGCCCTCGTTCGGCGAGCCGCAGATCAGCGTGTCGATTAATCTGCCGAGCGGCACCAAAATCACCGACACCAACGCGCTGGTCGAGCAGTTCGAAACCATGCTCAAGACCGATCTGCCGCAAGGCGAACTCGGCGCGGTGCAGACCACCATCGGCAGCGGCGGCGGACTCGAAAGCATGATCCTCGGCAGTTCGTCGATCAGCGAGAATGTGGCGCAGGTTACCATCGCCGTTGAGAGCCAGAGCCAGCTTGACGAACTCGCGGGGATTATTCGCGGCAAAGCCGAGGACATCTTTGGAGCGAACAACGTCCAAGTTTCGGCGGCGTCGCTCAGCGAGCAGGGTTTCGGCGGCTTCGCGCTGGTACTTTCTGGACCGCAAACGGAATTGGAAGCGATCAACGACGACGTGATCGCTACGCTCAACAGCGTCGATGGCTTGACCAACGTCAGCAGCAACCTCTCCGCGATGTCGGCTGCCGGCAGCGGCGATCAAGCACCGACGACCTACATTCGCATCGATGGGCAATCCGCCGTGAGCTACACCGGCGAACTTGAAACCGAGAACACGCTCGGCGTGACCAGCGCGGCGAAGGCGGCGGTCAACGCTATGCCGAATCTACCCGCCGACGTCACCATCAGCGAAGGTTTCGCCACTGCCCAACAAACCGAAGGTTTCGCCGGACTCGCCCGCGCCATGCTGATCGCCATCGTGATGGTCGTCATCATCCTGATCATCACCTTTAGGTCGCTCGTTCACTGGTTTGACATCATCTTGAGCATCATGGTTGCGCCGGTCGGCGCGGCAATTCTGCTAACGCTCACCAACCGTGTGCTCGGTATTTCGGCGATGATCGGCTTGTTGATGCTGATCGGCATCGTCGTGACCAACGCCGTCGTGCTGATCGACCGCGTGCAGGCGAACCAGCACGAGCGAGACATGAATACTCATGACGCGCTGATCGAGGCGGGCAACCGGCGCTTGCGCCCGATTTTGATGACGGCGGTCGCGACAATCTGCGCGCTAATCCCGTTGGCAATCGGCTTGTCCGAGGGCGCGATTATCGCCTCGGAACTGGGGACGGTCGTGATCGGCGGGTTGTTCAGCAGCACGCTGCTCACCTTGATCGTCGTCCCGGTCGCCTACATGCTGCTCGATCCGCTGCACAAGCGCATCAGCCGTTCGCGCGGCAAATCGAACGAATAGATAGCAGCAAAAAAGGGGGCGCTTCGCTGAGAAGCGTCCCCTTTTGACTTAACGCATCGGAGGGCGACGGACGTGTCGCCCTTTTGATTCCGGGGTCTGACTTACCCGATCGACTCCTCTGCGGGAGCCGATTGATTGATGAGTTCCAGCCGCTCGCCGACCGTCGCAAAGCCCTTCAGCGCGCGGTCGAGATGCTCCTTCTTGTGGGTCGCCATGTAGCTCGTCCGCAGTAGGCTGCTGCCCGTCGGCACACCGGGCGGGAGCACCGGATTGGTGTAGACGCCTTCTTCGATCAGCGCGTGCCACGCCAGAATGGTGCGGAACTCGTCGCGGATTAGAATCGGGATAATCGGCGTGTTGCTCTTACCCGTATCGTAGCCCAGTTCCTTCAAGCCCTTGCGCATATATTCGGCATTGTCCCACAGCGACTCGACGTGTTCCGGTTCGGTTTCCATGATGTCGAGCGCCTTCAACGCCGCCGCCGCGTTAGCTGCGGGCAGCGCCGCCGAGAAGATCAGCGAGCGGGCGTGATGCTGAATGTAGTGAACGACTTCCTTCGACCCAGCAATGAACCCGCCGATGCTGGCGAAACTCTTGCTGAATGTACCCATGATCACGTCCACGTCGTCAGTCAGCCCGAAGTGCGCCGCCGTCCCCCGTCCATTGCCGGTCACGCCGATCCCGTGCGCATCGTCGACCATGATCCGCGCGCCGTAGCGTTTGCAGATAGCGACGATCTCCGGCATCGGCGCGATGTCGCCGCCCATACTGTAAACGCCGTCGATCACGACCAGCTTGCCCGCGTCCGCCGGGAGCTTGCTCAGCACGTCTTCCAAGCTGTCAACGCTGTTGTGACGGAAGCGCCGCAGCTCCCCCCGACACATCAGGCAGCCGTCAACGATGCTGGCGTGATCGTCCTTGTCAACGATCACATAGTCGCCTTTTTGCACCAGCGCCGTGATCGTACCAACATTGGTCTGATACCCGGTTGGAAAGACCAGCGCCGCCTCTTTACCGACAAACTTCGCCAACCGCCGATCGAGCTCCAAATGCAGTTCGAGCGTACCGTTCAGAAAACGCGACCCGGTGACGCTCGTGCCGTAATGCTCGATTGCATCAATCGCTGCCTGTCGCACGCGCGGATCGGTCGTCAGCCCCAGATAGTTATTGGAGCCAATCATCACGACCTCTTTGCCCTCGAAATGGGCGATAGCGCCTTCCGTGTCACTCAAGGCGCGGAAATAGGGATAAATACCCAGTTCCATAGCTTCACGCGCCTGAGTGTAATCCCTCGCTTTGTCAAACAAGTCGGCCACAAAGTGCCCCTTTCCCTAGAAGTGTTGCGATCACCTGTGATAACACCCAGCGGCATCAGTCGATTTGCGGTGATCAGAATGCCGGAATTTTATCAACAGGAGCGTTATCTAACAAGAATTACGGACTCGACAAAGAAATGTTCTCATTTTCACTTGCACGAACCTTCACAAGCGCGCTAAAATAGGATCTACGCGTTGCTTGACAACAGGAGTCTACTATGTCGTCCCTTCTGATTCGGAGAATCATTGTATTTGTCGTCGGCTTGTCCATTGGCGCAATTATCGCTGCGCTGGTCGTGACGCTGGTGCTGCCATGGATGGGTCCCAACAGCGGCGTGCCCATCAGCATCGAAAAATACGGAACGCAGTATTTCCTGTGGACGGCGCTGCCGCTCGGTTTGGTCTTCGTCATCTGGCTGGACTACTTCCTCGACACGCGCATCCTGCCGGATTAGAGCAACATTTTTCCAGATCGAATTTTCATAAGGCGAGCGGCTGCAATCTCGACGCAGCGGCTCGCCTTTATGATTCCCTGAAGTCTATCAAAATCTATTAGGGACGCGCCGAATTGTGCTATTTTTCACCATTTGATAGCTTTTGGTAGTTTACGTCCGCTAAAGTTGGAGCACTATGACACATACTTCACGCATACCCGGTTTCTACAAACGCTCGTTGGCAGAGCGCGCCGCGCTCGTCGCGGAGTGGGCAAATCTCACGCCGACCGAGCAATCAGCATTGCTCGGCGTCGGTGGGTTGAACGCCGCGCAAGCCGACAACATGATCGAGAACGCAGTCGGCATCTATGCGCTCCCGCTCGGCATCGCGACCAACTTCCAGATCAATGGTGATGATTACCTGATCCCGATGGTGGTCGAAGAGCCATCGGTCGTGGCAGCGGTCAGCAATGCGGCGCGTATGTTCCGCGCCGGTGGCGGCTTCACCACCTCTAGCGACGAACCGATCATGATCGGGCAGATTCAGGTGCTCGACGTGGAGGACGTCTACGTCGCAGCAGGCGCGGTCAAGTCGCAGCGCAAGCGCCTCGTCGATCTGGTCAACACGGAGGTCGCCGGCGTGATGGTCGCGCTCGGCGGCGGCGCGCGTGACATCGAAGTCCGCCCGCTGCCGGACTCCCCAGTCGGCGCGATGCTGATCGTCCACCTATTGATGGATACTCGCGACGCAATGGGCGCGAACACCATCAACACCGCCGTCGAGTTTCTCGCCCCGCATATCGAGGCGTTGACCGGCGGGCGCGTCAACTTGAGGATTTTAAGCAACCTCGCCGACCGCCGCAAAGCTCGCGCCGAGGGCGTCGTCCCGGCGAGTGAGTTGGCGACCGATACACTCAGCGGAGTGGACGTCGCCCGCGCGATTGTCGAGGCAGGCGCCTTCGCCGCCGTCGATCCCTACCGCGCAGCGACGCACAACAAGGGCATCATGAACGGCATCGACGCCGTGACAATCGCCACCGGGAATGACTGGCGCGCGATCGAAGCCGGAGCGCACACTTACGCCGCGCGCGGTGGTCAGTACACCAGCCTGACCCGCTGGTGGCAGGACGGCAACGGCGATCTGCATGGAACAATCGAGCTGCCGCTAGCGGTCGGCATCGTCGGCGGCGCGACGCGCGTCCACCCGACAGCGCAGGTCGCGCTGAAGATTCTCGGCGTGAAGACAGCGCACGAACTCGCCGAAGTCATGGTCGCCGTCGGCTTGGCGCAAAACTTCGCCGCCATCCGCGCGCTCTCGACCGAGGGCATCCAGCATGGTCATATGCGGCTGCACGCCCGTCAATTCGCCATCGCCGCCGGTGCGACCGGCGCACAGGTCGCGCAGGTCGTCCAGCAGATGATCGATGAAAACAACCTGCGGCTCGAACGCGCACAGGAGATCGTCGCCGCGCTCAAGGCAAACAGCTAAATGAACATCCCGGAGCAGCGTCCGCTGCCGCCGACGCCGGAACTCGTTCGTCAATACGTCCGCAAGTTTGACGACGGGCGCGACGGCTTGATCGACAAGGCGCTGCTTGACTTGTTTCGCACCTTCCCGACGAATACGCGTTTCGAGCACGTCTTGTTGAAAGTATTGGGGCTGAACGCGCTCGACAGCACCGGCGTCGTCGCCGTACAGCCCGCCGCGCGGCACATCCTGTCGCTCGACATCGACGCGCGGCTGGCAGAGTGCGCGCCTGAACTCGTCAATGAGATCGCCCTGACGCCGATCAAGGACGGCGAGACGACACGCTTTTACGCTTTCGCGACTAAATACTGCAGTTGGCACCTTCCCGAAGGCTACCCGATCTTCGATGACGTCGTCGCCCGCTTGATCGTCGAGTACCAGCGCCTCGACAGCTTCGCGGCGCAGCTCTGGGAGAACGAAATCGCCCGTGATTACGTCAAGTTCAAGCGGACGGTTGAAGCCTTCCGCGATCACTACGGCTTAGGCGAATTCACATTCAAAGACTTGGACAAATTTCTCTGGCGCTATAGCAAAGAATATTTCGGCAAAGCGACGTAACTATCGCCTGCCCTATCGAGAAGTTGGCAAAAGGAATAACCCATGTTGAACGGAAACAACCCCCTGCCTAGTTTTCTGATGCGCCCGGATCGTCAGGTCGGGATCGTCGGTTACGGTGCTTACGTGCCGCGTTATCGGCTGCCCGGTGCTGAGGTCGCGCGCGTCTGGACAGGCGGACTCGGCGGCAGCCCGGTGACCGAGAAAGCCGTCGCCGGTCCCGACGAAGACGTGACGACCATGAGCATCGAGGCGGCGCGCAACGCCCTCGCCCGCGCGGGCATCGATCCGCTGGAACTGCGCGCGGTCTGGATCGGCAGCGAGAGCCACCCCTACGCCGTCAAGCCGACCAGCACCATCGTCGCCGAGAGCATCGGCGCATCGCCCAACATTCAAGCCGCCGACTGGGAATTCGCCTGCAAAGCGGGCACGGAAGCGGTGCAGGCGTCGATCGGCATTGTCGGCAGCGGCATGGGCAAGTATACGCTCAGCATCGGCATGGACACGGCGCAGGCGCGTCCCGGCGACGCGCTCGAATATACGGCGGCTTCCGGCGGTGCAGCTTTCATCATCGGCGCGGCGGAAGAAGCCTGTGCCGTCTATCAGGGCAGCTACAGCTTCGTCACCGATACGCCCGACTTCTGGCGACGCGCCGACGAAAGTTATCCCTCGCATGGCGAGCGCTTCACCGGCGAACCCGCCTACTTCAATCACACGATTTCCGCCGCCAGTCAATTGATGTCGATGATGGGCACCCAAGCAGGCGATTACACTTACGCCGTCTTCCACCAACCGAACGTCAAGTTCCCGCAGCGCGCCGCCGCGACGCTCGGCTTCACCGCTGAGCAGATCGCGCCCGGTCTGCTGGCAGGCGAGGTCGGCAACGTCTACTCCGGCTCATGCATGTTGGGGCTGACGGCGACGCTCGACATCGCCCAGCCGGGCGACCGCATCCTGATGATCAGCTACGGCAGCGGCGCGGGATCGGATGCCTTTGACCTGCGCGTAACCGACCGGATCCTCGAAATCCGCGACCGCGCGCCCAAGACCCGCGATTACATCGCCCGCCGTACCGCCATCGACTACGCGACTTACATCCGCTATCGTGGGCTGTTCAAAGAATAAGACTAACCCCTCACCCCGGACGCTGAGCGTCCTGCCCCTCTCCCACACAAGTGGGGAGAGGGGAAAGAAAATCGATGAGCGGTTGGACTCAGCACTCAGTACTCGGTACTCAGTACTTGGAGAAATGAATTATGCGTGAAGTAGCAATAATTGGCGTCGGGCAGACGCCGGTCGGCGAACACTGGGATACCAGCTTGCGGATGCTCGGCACCGATGCCGCTCGTGCCGCCCTTGAGAACGCCGGGATCAGCGCCGTTGACGCACTCTACGTCGGCAATGCTTACGGCGCACCGATCAGCAGCCAGTCGCAGATCGCGCCGCTGATCGCCGACTATGCCGGGTTGAATGGCGTCGAAGCCTACACCGTCGAAGCCGCCGAAGCATCGGGCGGTGCGGCGCTGCGGACGGGCTATCTCGCCGTCGCCTCCGGCGCAGTCGATACCGTGATGGTGCTCGGCGTCGAGAAATCGACCGACATGATCGGCACAGCGCGCACGCTCGCCCGCGCGGTCAGCCTCGACGCGGACTACGAAGCGGTTCACGGCGCGACGCAAGCCGCACTCGCCGCCCTGCTCATGCGCCGCTACATGGAAGAATTCGGCGTCGACCTGAGCGCCTTCGAGGGGTTCAGCATCAACGCCCACGCCAACGGCGGCAAGAACGAGAACGCGATGTTCCGCAATCGCATCAAGCCGGGGGCATTTTCGAAAGCCCCGATGATCGCCGATCCGGTCAGCCTGTTCGACAGCGCCCCGGATGCCGATGGTGCCGCGGCGGTGATCTTGACCAGCGCCGAGCGCGCCGCCGATCTCGTGCCGCAGCCGATCCGCATCACCGGCAGCGCTGCCGCCAGCGATACCCTCGCCCTGCATGAGCGCGACGACTTGTTCGCCATGAAAGCTATCCAGCTTTCGACCCGGAAGGCACTGGCACAAGCTGGCGTCGAGCGCGATGCTTTGAGCCTGTTTGAACTCAGCGACGCCTTCACGATTTTGAGCGTCCTTACACTGGAAGCGGCGGGTTTCGCCGAGCGCGGCGAGGGCTGGAAACTTGCCGATCAGATCGGGCTGGACGGCAAGCTGCCGATCAGCACCTTTGGCGGACTCAAGAGTCGCGGCAATCCGGTCGGCGCGACCGGCGTCTATCAAGCGCTCGAAGCCGTGCTGCAATTGCGCAACGCAGCGGGCGCGAATCAAGTTGCCGGAGCGCAGATCGCCTTAATTCAAAGCGTTGGCGGCTTGGGCAGCACGGCGATCACCCACGTTCTGCAAGCTTAATCGACCAAAATCGTCTGTTGAGAGCGCACCGGCGAGTGCGCTCTTTTCATTTAAGTTTCTGCAATCGAGCCGCTTACAAGGGCGTCAAATCACTATCATTGAGAGGCTTTGAAAGGCTTTCCTCCCCTGCTGATAGGTTTTGATAGCCTTTTAGGCATACTATTCAAAGCAAGTTGTGCCAAAAAGCGCAAGTACAAGATAGCATTGAGGGAGTATTGAGAATGCAGATTTCACGCCACTGGCGGTTGAACTCACAGCGGTATCGTCTTGAGGGTGTTCGCTACGTCAACGGTGAAGTCCGGTTGCAAGCCCGCGTCATGCCCTGCGTCGATCAGCGTGAGACGTCCGACAAGCTGGTTCGGGAGCGCGTGCCGGTCACTGCCGGGCGTTAAGTGATGGAAACTCGCAAGCAGGTCGACGTACAGACCGAGCGTTACACCTTCGCCGGTACCGGTGTGATCTACAGCTATACGACCGTACAGGACGCGCCGGAGGGTTTCGAAGGGCAAGCCCCTTACGTGCTGGCGCTGGTCAAGCTGGACGAGGGACCGCTGATCACCGCGCAGATCACCGACCTCGACGGACCACCTGCCATCGGCAGCCACGTCGAGATGGTGACGCGCAAGCTCACGACCGAGGGCGCACGCGGGATGATCGTCTACGGTTACAAATTCCGCCAAGTGCTCGAACAAAACTGAGCGACAATAGGTCAACCCAAAGAGCGGCTGCAAGAGCCGCTCTTTTGATTCATGTGAACGAAGATGAACCGTTGCTTACTTCGGCATGTTCGCCAGCAGCGGCGCGATCACCAGCGAGACGATCGCCAACAGCTTGATCAGGATGTTCAGCGACGGACCTGACGTATCCTTGAACGGATCGCCAATCGTGTCGCCGACCACTGCCGCTTTGTGGGCGTCGGATTTCTTGCCGCCCAGATTGCCACGCTCGATGTACTTTTTGGCGTTATCCCACGCGCCACCGGCGTTCGCCATCATCACGGCGAGCATGAACGCCGACACCAGCGAACCGAGCAGCACGCCGACCAGCGTCTGTACACCGATAAATTCGCCGAGCCAGTTGCCCCGCCCCAGCAGCGTCAGCACCACGATCGTGATCGGCACCAGCACGGCGACGATGCCGGGCAGCATCATCTCACGGATGGCGCTCTCGGTGCTGATGGCAACGCAAGTCTCGTAATCCGGTTCCGCTTTGCCTTCCATCAAACCGGGGATTTCCTTGAACTGGCGGCGCACCTCGACCACGATCTGCTGCGCCGCGCGCCCGACTGCCAGCATCGTCTGCGCGCTGAAGAAGTAAGGCAGCATCGCCCCGAACAACAGCCCCGCCGCCAGCCGCGCGTCGAGGATCACGCTCAGATAGGTGACGCCTTCGGTCGGCAGCGCCGTGCCCGTCGCCGTGATAAACGCCGAGATCAGCGCCAGCGCCGTCATTGCTGCGCTGCCGATGGCAAAGCCCTTGCCGGTTGCCGCCGTCGTGTTGCCGAGGCTGTCGAGCGCGTCGGTACGGTCGCGCACTGCGCCACCCAACTCCGCCATCTCCGCGATCCCGCCCGCGTTGTCCGCGACCGGACCATAAGCGTCAGTCGCCAGCGTGATCGCCAGCGTCGCCAGCATTCCGACCGCGGCGACGGCGATCCCGTACAAGCCTGCCGACTGGAAGGCGATCACAGTCGCCAGACTGACGATGATCACCGGGACGACCGTGCTCCGCATCCCGATCGCCAAGCCCTGAATCACAACAATCGCCGGACCACCAACCGATGCTTCGGCAATCGATTTCGTCGGCGAATAGCTGTCCGACGTATAGTATTCGGTGAAGTAGCCGATCAGCACGCCGCCGAGCAAGCCGCTGATGGTCGCGGCGATCACGCCGGTGCCCAGTTCCAGCAGCGAACCGAGTACAATCACGGCAGCGCCGACGAGGATACTGGCGGTATAAACGCCGCGCCGCAGGCTGCCGAGCAACTGCTCTTGAGTCGCATCTTCTTTGGTCCGCACCAGAAAGGTCGAGCCAAGCGCGATCAGCAGCCCGACCGCCGCGATCAGGATCGGAAAGGCTTCCATCCGCGTTTGCAGCACACCGGGGTCAAGCTGAACGCCCGCTAAGCCACTGCCCAACCCGGCAATCGCAATCGCCGCGATAATCGAGCTAGCGTAGCTCTCGAACAAGTCCGAACCCATCCCGGCTACGTCACCGACGTTGTCACCGACGTTGTCGGCAATCACCGCCGGGTTACGCGGATCGTCTTCGGGGATACCCGCTTCAGTCTTGCCGACGAGGTCGGCACCGACGTCGGCGGCTTTGGTGAAGATACCCCCGCCCACACGGGCAAAAATCGCAATTGACGTCCCGCCAAAGCCGAAACCCGCCAGCGCACTCGCCGCCGTTTGCGGATCGCCGGGGTAGATCACTTTGGTCAGCAGGTAGAACAGCACGCTAATGCCCAGCAGCGCCAAGCCAACGACCGTCGTCCCCATCACCGAGCCGCTGGCGAAAGCGATCCGCAGCCCTTGATTGAGGCTTTTCATCGCCCCGGCGGTCGTGCGGACGTTGGCGCGCACGGCGATGCTCATGCCGATGTAGCCCGCCAGCGCCGATGCACTCGCGCCACAGGCGAAAGCAACCGCTGTCCACGGACTCATGCCCGAACCGGGCACCGCGCTCAGGATCAACAGTACGACGATCACCGACACGACGACGATGGCGACGTAGCGATACTCACGCGAGAGAAATGTTTGGGCACCGCGCTGAATGTAAGCAGCGATTGTTTTCATCCGGTCAGTCCCGGCATCTTGAGTCAAGAGCCAGCGCGCCGTATATCCGGCGAACGCCAACCCGATCAGGCTGACCACGAGTCCGATCCACGCGACGTTACTGATCAGAAATTCCATGCCTTCTCCTTTGATGTTGTAAAATAGTGTTGGTCCATTTAAGCGCATGCGTGAGCGCTGCGCGTTTTGGATAATCCCTATAAAAACTGGTGCAAGAATTAGTCAGATGTCACCTTCCCATGCCTAAATCCAACCGACAGCTGCTCGGCGCGCGCGGCGAACGCCTCGCTGCCGCCTATCTCCAGCAGCATGGCTATACGCTCGTAGGCGCAAACTGGCACTGCGCGCATGGTGAAATCGATTTGATCGCCCGTCAGAATGACGTGCTTGTCTTCGTCGAGGTGCGGACGCGGCGCAGCGGAACCGAAGCCGCCTTTGCCAGCATCAACTCCCGCAAACGGCAAACACTAACACAGTCCGCTCAGCTTTATCTCGCTGAACACGACTTGACCGCCAATTGGCGCGTCGATGTGATTGCCATCGGCATCCCCGCACAGGGATCGCCGATCATTGAGCATGTTGAAGATGCCCTCGACTGGTAGCCGGATCGACCGCCCCCTCGTCGTCATCCTCGGTCCGACTGCCGCCGGTAAGACCGGGCTGGCGTTGGACATCGCGCAAGCGCTCGGTGGCGAGATCGTTGGCGCGGACAGCCGCCAGATCTACCGCAAGATGGACATCGGCACTGCCAAGCCCACGCTCGAACAACGTCAACGAGCCATCCACCATCTGATTGACGTGGTTGACCCAGACGAAGACTTGTCGCTGGCGCAGTATCAGCGGCTCGCTTACGCTGCCATCGACGACCTTCACCGTCGTGAACGCTTGCCTTTGTTGGTTGGTGGAACGGGACAATATATTACCGCGCTCCTTGAAGGTTGGGTAATTCCTGAGATCGCCCCCAACCCGGCGCTGCGCCGCGAACTGGAAGCCGTCGCCGCTGAACGCGGACTCGCCGCCCTGTATGCGCAACTGATCGAGCTTGATCCCGCCGCGACCTTCGTCGACGCCCGCAACCCGCGCCGCGTGATCCGCGCGCTGGAAGTTTGCCTTGAAAGCGGACGCCCATTCAGCGAACAGCGCGGCAAACAGCCACCGCCCTATCAGGTTCGCGTCTACGGGCTGACGCTGGATCGAGACCGGCTCTACGCCCGCGCCGATGCCCGCCTCGACCAGATGATGGCAGAAGGTTTCCTCGACGAGGTGCGCGAACTGCTCGCCAGCGGCTATAATCCCGCTTTGCCGTCCATGAGCGGGCTAGGCTACCGCCAGCTTGCCGATCATTTGCTCGGCGGCTTAACGCTCGATGATGCAGTTGTAGCGACGCGCAATGCGACTCACGACTTCATTAGGCGACAGTATACATGGTTTCGCGGTCACGATCATCAAATTGTGTGGCACAATGTGGAAACTTTGACATCAGCCGCGGTCATTGACGAGATCAAAGACTGGCTGGTGGGTTAGCCGGAAAGAGTTGAACTGATGCGATCCGTTCGCCGGAATAATCCGAACCTGTTCGTAGGGCTGATCTTGGTGATCCTGCTCGCCGTCTTCATCGCGCCGAGCAGCCTGCCCCGCTTCTTGTCGAACGTCTTTCCTCAGTTTGCTGCCGGGGTCCCTTGCTCGTGGCTCAAGACCGCCGACGACCGCGCTAATCATCAATCGCTGCTCGGTCGCGCCGCCGCCAACCCGATCAGTCTGCGCGTCCAGCCCAGTCCGCTGCCCGACCCCAGCAACGCGAGCGGCAGTTGGTACGTCAACATCATCGTCACCAATGATTCGCTGGGGACCATCCCCTTCGTCTACGATCCGCAAAGTGTGATTGTGGGCGATAATGGTACCAGCGGTCTCGGCTTGATCTTCAATCCGGCGAACTCGCTGACTGCTGGCGTGCAGCGTCAAGACAGTACGACGATCCCGGAACAGGATTTACGTCTGCTCGGTCCCCGGCAGAGCTGCATCGTGACCGTCGAATTCGCCGCCGGCGACGCCCGCATCAACCTCGACCCCACGACCCGGTCGAGCACGGTGCGCGCTTACTACCGCAACAATCAGCGCGGGCAGATCACGCAGCTTTCCGGAACCTTGGCAACGCCGATTTACACCGATCAGGGCTTGTGGACCGGCTTCATCCAATCTGATCCTGCGTCGATAAGCTAACTGGTCAGCAATTTGAGACCGTGTATAATTAACGTTTAGTTTAATGCATGGCACTTGTGAATTCTGGGAGTGGCGGTGTATGTCCGAGTCCAACAAGGAACGCCCAATCCTCATCATCCACGACGATAAGATTACGGATAACCAGTGGATACTCGCACAAGACAGCGCGGTCATTGGGCGGGGCGAGGAATGCGACATAGTGCTACCGGAGCGGCAGATTTCGCGCCAACACGTCCGAATCTTTAAAGAAGATGATGCTTATTACTTGGAAGATTTAGAAAGCCGAAACGGTACGTGGATTAATGGTCAGCAGCTTAAAGGCGTCCGCCGCCTTTACGATGGCGACAAGATCGATCTAGCGCTGGCAGTCCATCTTGAGTTCATCGGCTCCGGCGCGACGGCTCCGCTTGCTTTTCAGGTACCGGTGAATTTGTCCGGTGGTCGGCTGCGGCTCGACCGGGACGCGCGCCGCGTGTTCATCAACGACAACGAGATCGATCCGCCGCTGAGTCCACCCCAATACCGCCTATTGGAACTGCTCTACAGTAATGCCGGTCGCATCTGCACCCGCGACGCCGTCATCGAGACCGTCTGGCCCGACGCGATCGGCGAAGGCGTCAGTGAACAGGCGATTGACGCCCTCGTCCGCCGCCTGCGTGACCGCCTCGCCGAAGTCGATCCCGAATGGCAGTACATCATCACGGTGCGGGGACACGGCTTCCGCCTGAATAATCCCGAAGATTAGGTCCAATCACCCGAAAGTCGTTCTTCGAGCGCCCGGATCAACGCTATTTGCAGAGTAAATGGCTGTTGTGCTCCGATGCTGATTTAGAGCGAAGCATCGGGATTGATTGAGCGAATGACGCCTGATTTCTGCTTCGATGAATTAGTCTGGGCTGCCGCTGCGCCAAGTTCTTGATTAGTATCCCCCAGCATCCGCCGCGCTAGCGCATTTTCCGGCTGCAGGCGAAGCAGTGTCCGCAGCGCATTGCGACGCTCGTTCAGCGAAGCGGTGACACAAGCGACGAGCCAGAGCGCCTCCGTGTTGCGTCCATCTTCACGCGCGACCTGCAATGCCAGCCGCCGAGCCTCATCATAGCGGCGCTGCCGAGCGAATTCATTCGCCCGCTTGAGCACTTCCTCATGCTCCTTCATTGGTCCACGCTCCCCAGTTTTAATCCCGGCTTTATCCGCAACAAAATATAAAAACGGTAAAGCATCATGAATGTTGCACCAATCGGGGGAAATGGGTAGGGGGAAATTGGTAAGGGGAATTGAGGGGCGCGTTCAAACGCGCCCCCGCGTTGCTCATCTAGCCTAATCAGCGATGGATGCTATTAGCCGTGACCGTTGGCGCGTCCGTTGTTGCTCTTGCCGTTATCACTGTTGCCATTCCCGTTGTTGCCATTGTTGGGATGGTCGCCGTTATTGCCGTTATTGGGATGATCGCCATTGTTGCCGTTATTACCACTGTTGCCGGGCTGATCTTCGGGGTTATCGCTGTGGGGACGGATCACCTGCCCCGGCGCCAGTGAAGACGGCTGGACTCCCGCTTCTTTGACAATCTCGCCCCAACCCATGCCTGCTTGCCGCTGATCGAAGTAGCTAGCAGCAGGATCACCGCTTGAGTCCGCCATCAGGTAGGCACGGGCGATTTCGCCGAAGCCAAACCCTTGGCAGAACCAGCCCATGATTTCGTCGTAGGATACGCCGAAATCGTCGGCAAGCCGCTGTCCCACCGGCTGACCGGATTGGATGCAGTCTGCCGGTTCCGTAGTAACTTCAGCCGTCGGTTCCATCGTCACTTCAGGCGTCGGCTCCATCGTCACTTCGGGCGTCGGCTCCATGGTGACTTCAGGCGTCGGTTCCATCGTCACCTCGGCTGTGGGTTCGACGGTGGCTTCAGGCGTCGGTTCTTCGGTCGATTCCAACAGCGGAGCGTTCGTTCCAGCGAACAATTCAAAGCTCGTTGCCAGAACGGTCACGCCATCCGGTTGCAAGTAGCCGATCACGACGACTTCATCACCCTGTTGCAGTGTGGGCGATTGCAGTCCAGTCGAAGGGACGATGATGTAGTTGTTGACCATGATGACGCCCTGACCAAGATCGACCGGACCAGCGACGACACTCAGCGTTGCCGGATCAGTCGAAGGAGATTTCGCGCTCGATTGAGCAAGTGACACCGTGAACAGCACCAGTACGAACAAGAGAAGACCTAACTTGCGTAACATATTCACCTCCAGATGATGCTACGCCCACTACTAACGTTACAGCGCCCATGAATGTCGCACGCGGTTTTGCGATTTTGCACCCAGATCGGGCAGGTTTTGGGTGCTAGCACGGGGAAAACGTTGTTGAGTAGTACAGAAGTCATCCCCCCGATGAAGTTCCTCGTCTTGACGTATGTCCGCTCAATCTAGACAAAACCAATACAACTTCAATTGAGATCCGCCGTGACATTCACGAATTCTCAACGTTTTAGCGGGCAACGTCACATAGATTTTCAGCTTGGTTACGGATTGACGGATATGAGAAGATTTTTGCAGCCTGATCAACTCGAACGCCTCCAACGCGGACAAAGCCTCGTCGAAATGGCATTTGGCTTTGTTTTGCTGTTGATCGCCCTTTCGGGATTGCTGGACGTCGGCAGAGCGTACTTCATTTACGTCGCCATGGAGGACGCAGCCGGTGAAGCCGCGCTCTACCTGTCGATTGACCCCGCCTGCCGCACAGCAACGGACTACACCATTGATGGACAGCTTTGCGCCGACCCCAACAATGCGGAGTATCGCGCACGCGAAGCTGGACAAGAGAACATCAACTGGTCGGACGCAGACATCACGATTGAGCGCCCCACGATCTACGGCGTTGGCGACCCCGTTTCCGTCAAAATCCGTTATCCCGTCAAGCTGTTAACGCCCTTCATGCCTCGTTTCGCCGGGATCAATCCAATCTTCCTAGAAACACAAGCTTCTCAGATCATCATTCGAGAGCGCTAGGCGACTTGTTATGAGCAAGGGGAATGCTATGACCGCTCGTCACCTGAAAACACGGGGACAAACACTCGTCGAGTTCGCGCTTGTGCTGCCGCTCTTGTTATTCCTAATGATGGGCATTTTCGACTTTGGGCGCGCCTTCGTCGCTTACGCGATGGCGTCGAATTCGCTGCGCGCTTCACTGCGTAATGCCGAAATCTTCGGCTACAGCGACGGGCAGATTAGCTATACGGACTGCGATCGCATCCGCGAGATGGCGAAGCAGGCATTTTTCGTCGGTGATGCCGATGTAGAAATCTATTACCAAAAAGCCACCAGTACGGTTGATGGTACTGAGCCGCCGAAATACGGCGATTGCAACAGCGGCGTGCCCGGCACCAAAATGGACCAATCCAAAATCGACAATGGCGATCTCCTTGAAATCAGTGTCCACAATACGATTTCATTGATCACACCGTTGATTTCGCAGTTGTTCCCGGTTCTGACTTTTGACTTCTACGGTCAGCGCACCATCGTCAACGACATTCCTCTGACCACCCGCGCCTCCGGCGATGTCGATTACGATGGACTGCTCGAACTCGTGGGAAGTCACCAATTTCTGTAAAGAATATGAATTGTCCCCTGAAAATGACCCGAATCGGGTGAAGTGTTTAGCCGAGCATACTGCCCTTGACGACCCCGACCACGATGACTGCAACAATGGCTGCGAGGAAACGCGGAATACGGATCCAAATAACCCCAATTCCGACTACAACAAGGATGATCCCACCTCCGTCAACGACAATCTGAACGACGGCGCGGAAGTCTACATCAATTACACCGACCCGCTCAACCCCGATACCGACAATGACGGGCTGCTAGACGGAAATGAACTCACGGGCACCAAGGTCACCGTGGATGGAACGGACTACACCTACATCACCGACCCGCTTAATCCCGATACCGACGGCGACGGCTTGAGCGACGGCAGCGAAGTCAGTGGGATCACGGTCACCGTTGATGGTGTTGACCATACCTACTACTCCGACCCGACCAAGCTCGACAGTGACGGCGACGGCATCAACGACTACGACGAGATTTACCTCTACGGCACCAATCCGTTGTCGACCGACAGTGACAACGATCGCCTGAGCGATGACGTGGAACTGAATGTCACCTACACGCTGCCCAACAACCCCGATACCGACAATGACGGCTTGCGCGACGGCGACGAAGTCAATGGTGCCTTCGCCAGCGACGGCGCAACGCTCTACATCACCGATCCGCTCAACCCGGACAGCGATGGTGACGGTCTGGACGACGGTAAAGAAGTGTACGGGGATAATAACTATCACCGGTCGACTGACCCGCATAACACCGACAGTGACGGCGACGGCTTGAGCGATGGCTTAGAAGTCGGGGGCGTCAATGTAAATGGCAACATTTACTACCCCGACCCGAATAACTCGGATACCGACGGCGACCTCTACCCCGACTACGACGAGGTCTTCCTGTACGGCACCGACCCGACTAATGCGGCATCCGTACCGCCACCGCTGGGCATCGACAGCGACGGTGACGGCTTGGGCGACCAATGGGAACTCGACAATTTCGGCGACCTCTCGCAGCCGAGCAGCGGCGATCCCGATGGCGATACCTGTGACAATATTTGCGAGCAAGCGCATCACAGCGACCCGAACAAGTCTGATAGCGATGGTGACGGTTTGAGCGACGGTTATGAGGTTTGGACCTCAATGACCAGCCCCATGCTCACTGACAGCGACTTTGATGGCTTGGACGACGGTGCCGAAGTCAATACGTGGAGTACTGATCCGCGCATCCCCGACAGCGACGCTGACGGCTTGAGCGACGGCGCGGAAGTCAACGGGATCAAAGTCACCGTTGATGGTATTGAGCATACCTACACCAGCCTCCCGCTCGACGATGACAGTGATGACGACGGCTTGAAGGACGGAACCGAGGTCAACGTTTATCATACTGACCCGATGAACGTTGACACCGACCTCGATGGTCTGACTGATAGCGACGAAGTGAATGTCTATCACACGGTACCGACGCGAGCCGACACCGACGGCGACGGCATAAGCGACTACGATGAAGTCCGCGTCAATGGCACCGACACCAATCCGCTCAAAGCCGACACCGACGCCGACGGCTTAAACGACGGTGCCGAAATCAATACGTGGTTCACCAACCCGAACGTGATCGATAGCGATAGTGACGGCTTGAGCGACGGTGCCGAAGTCAACCGCTGGCACACTGACCCGAACAAGTCGGACAGCGACGGCGACACGCTCACCGACGGCGACGAAGTGAACATCTATCACACTAATCCGGCGCTGGCGGATACCGACGGCGACGGTCTCGACGACGACATCGAGATCGGCTCGACCCGCACCGATCCGGTTAAGTCGGATACCGACGGCGACGGCTTGTCCGATGGCGAAGAACATTTCGGTGCGTTCGGCGCCGACTGCCCGCCTAACCCGGATTACCCGGATGGGTACATCACCAACCCGCTCAACCCGGATACCGACGGCGACAACGTGAGTGACGGCGACGAGGTCAAGAACTGCGGCGATCCGCTGCACCGACCGACGCTGACCATCGACGACATCTCGGTGAACCGTAGCGCTGGTGTGGCGAACTTTACGGTGACCCTGCTCTACCCGACCGGTACGCAGACCGTGACCGTCAATTTCACCACACTCGACGGAACAGCGATTTCGAACGCCGGTGCTTCGCAAATTGACTATGATGCGACCAGCGGATCGCGGTCCTTCCCGCCGGGAACGACGACCCAGACCATCTCGGTCAACGTATACAACGGCAAATCAAACAGCAAGAACGAGCAGTTCTCGATGACACTCGCCGGAGCGACCAACGCCGTCTTCGATCGACAATTTGGAGTTTGCACGCTCAATCCGTGAGCGCGGGCAAGAGGATCGATAACACAATGAATCAGTATACAGCTATGGACTCCAAAAGCTCCCCCGGCAGGCTCTCGCGCCTTGAGCAAGCTCAGTCCGGTCAGGCGATTATCCTGATGGCGCTGGCGATGATCGCCCTGATCGGAATGCTCGGCTTGTCGATTGACGGCGGGGGCATGTTCTTCCTGCAGCGCGACGCTCAGAATGCGACCGACGCCGCCGTGCTCGCCGCGACCTATGCCCTCTGCGCCGGCGGCAACCAAGCCGCGGTAGAAAATGCCGGTTACGAAGCGGCTGCCGCCAACGGCTTCCGCAATGAGGGCGATCGCTCGGTCAGCGTCAGCAATCCGCCGCTGCATGGCGAAAAGTCCGTCGACTCGGGCGCTCCGGATCGGTTCAACTACGTCGAGGTCTCCATCACCGCCAACAAACCCGCCTATTTCATTCAGGTGGTCTATCAGGGACCGCTGCAAGTCACGACGCACGCGGTCGGGAGCTGCACGCCCCCCTTTGATGCCTCGAAGGTCGGTGCGATTTTCGCGATTAGCAACGTCAAAGAATGTACGAATACGGTTCAGACCAGCGGATCGACTCAATACATTGAGGGCGGTATCTTCTCCAACAACGAGATCGCCTTCACCGGTTCATCCACGACGATCGTCGGCGGCGTTGAAGCGGTCTCCGACGTCAAGGCGGACCCTGCCGGTAAAATCGATTATTCCGTCGCTCCGGTATTCCCATCGGAGGAGCGTCCCGATCCGTTCGCTTCGATCTACTTGTTCAACGATTTCACACCCACCGGGCGAGTCGTCCTCGCTGCCCAAGATTTGGACGCCAAGCAAGCCGATTTCACCTTCAAATATACGACTGTCCTCTCCGATGACCCGGCAATCAAGGGCAAGGGAACGTGGACGCCAACCGGCGCGCTGGAAGGCATGTACTATGTCGAAGGGAACGTCGACCTAGACAAAGTTACCTCTATTGGCTTGGAAGGGGTCACGATCGCAGCGACCGGAATGATCAGTGGCAGCAAAATCGCCCAGTTGCATTATTACGCCTATCCGGGAGCCAGCGGCATCATGCTGATCTCGAATGTGCAAGCCCCGGCAGATTGTAAGGGTGCCGGCAGCAATGGCATCAAGGTGTCGGGAAATTCGACGACGTGGCACGGAGTCATTTATGCGCCGCACAGCGGTGCCGAAGTCAGCGGCAGCGGGCTGGTGCTTTACGGTGCCATCATCGCCCAAACGGTCAATACGTCGGGGTCAGACCTGCGGTTAGTCGCCGATCCTTCCATCATTCCCCCGCGCCCGGCGATCGTCCAAATCGCTGAGTAAGGTCACGATCAACCCGGGGGGAGTAGCTCCTTAGTCCTATCCCCCCTCAAAAGCATGACTTTGTCTTGAAATTCACAAGCTTGAGAGCGACATTCAGACCGCAAGAACGATATTAACAGTGTGATTATTCAGTCGTGTAGACGAGCCTTAGCTTTATCACATCATGATCTATTCTAACGAGAGTCAAACCCTAAAATATTCCCTCACCGGGCATCGGCTTCAAGACTCTTGGCGTGGACAGGTGGCACCTTATGCTTTACGATATAAGCAAGCTAGTCAAGGTAACCTGTCATATCAACGTGATTTGCCCACAGACCGAGATCATGGTCTAGGGGCACTAACTACCGAGAATTATCACGTTATGCCGATTTCGCTCCAGTACACCATCGCCCTGCTTCTATTCATTGCTGATGCATTCCCGGATGATCCTGCAACGGCGTCCGTTGATGTAACCGCGCTGATCACCAAAGCGCAGCATGGCGACCGAAGTGCAGTAGCGACGCTGTATCAACTCTACTCGCCGCGCATCTTCCGCTACGTCGTCTTTCGCGTACCCACGACCGCCGATGCCGAGGACCTGACCGCCGAAGTCTTTGTCGGCATGGTCAAGGGATTGCCAAACTACCAGATCACCGGCGCACCCTTTGAAGCATGGCTATATCGAATTGCAGCATCGAAAGTGGTCGATTATTATCGTCAGAGTGGACGTCGGACTCGAACCGAACTCTCCGAAAATCTGCGCGACAGTAGTCCCTTACCAGAAGAGCAGGTTTTGCAAGATCAAGCTTTCGATCATCTGCGCGCGGCGATGCAGCAGCTCCCCGACGATTATCAGTCGATCCTGCTGCTCCGTTTCGTCGAGCGCAAGAGTCACGAGGAAGTCGCGGCGCTGCTCGGCAGCACCGCATCAGCAGTCAAGAGCGCTCAACACCGCGCGCTCGTTCGCCTAACCGAGTTGCTCGGCAGTGATCATAAAGTCCGGCATTATCTACGGGGAAGTTCGGAGAGGAAGTCATGAGCGAAGAACATTCAGCTCCCGACGTACTCGCCCGCCGAACTCGACCAAGCGCTGCCGCCGGGCAAGAACTTTATCCCACCCACGACTCCCGACCCGCTCGTCAACACGGCGGCGACCATCGCGAAGTTGTCAGTTCCGACTTTAACGCCCGACGCATCGAGCCGTATTGAGGCGAAGATGTTGACGGCATTCGATCAACAGCAGCAGCCGCGCGTGCTGCCACGGGCGCGCCGCTCGCGTTCGACCGGTCTCGTCGCCCGTTGGGCGCTGGCTGCCTGCGCCGCGATCGTTCTGCTCTTCGCGGGCTTGACCCCCAGCGTCAGCGCAGCCGTACCCGGCGAGCCGCTTTACCCGGTAAAGCAATTTTACGAGCGGGTTGAACTCGCCACCGCCTTCTCACCTGCGGCGCAAGCAGGGGTTTATTTAGAGCACGCCAACCGCCGCACACAAGAAGCGCTCACCCTGCTGGATCGAAATCAGTTTGATTCGACGCTCATAAACCGGGCTTTGACCAACATCACCGAAGCGAGCAAGTCTCCAGACGAGATTCTCAAATCGACCAACTTGCGCGCTCAGCTTTACCAGACGGACTTGCTGCTGGGGTTCGTGTTGCAGAACGCGCACCAAAACGGCTTAGTGGCTCAAGAACAGTTTCAGGCGCTCGCGCAGGAAATCGAGCAGCTCGGTGGGTGCGATCTGCTGCTGCCCAGTGACGGACTCGAGGCAGGCACCATCATCGAGACGACGCCGGAGCCTACGAACGAGCCGGAGATCGACGTAACTCAAGAAGCAACGGACGAACCCTCAGCCGCGATGACCGAAGATCCCAATTTAGATTCACCGGGGAACAGTGAACAACCCTGTGAACATGGACAATCCTGTCTGTCACAGGGGGTACCCGGCGGGCAAATCATCAAACCAACGCCAAGACCAACGAATATCCATCGGGATATTCAACCCACGCCACCGAGCGATCCGGGAGGAAGCAGCGCCAGCAGTAATGGCGGCGGCAATGGCAATGGAAACAGCAATGGTAATGGAAACTCGAACGGAGGAGGCAACTCCTCCGGTGGCAATTCTAGCGGTAATGGCAATAGTGGCGGCAACGGCAAAGGCAACGGTGGCTAACACAACCGCCATCGAGTTCGAGCACAGCCCTACCCCACAGCACGCGACTTCGCCTGAAGTCGCGTTTTGATTAAAGCTGTCCCCAGTTAAGGACAACCCTCAACTTAGATACACTGGATTTCAAATACGAAGGGGATCCACTCCCGCGAGTTAGCTGACGCGGGGCGCGACCACGACGACTCGCTCTCGATAGGTGTTGGAGAAAAAGTCATAGTCGCCACAGGTGATCAAGGTAAGCTGTTCTTGCTCAGTTGGGTACAAAACGCTCACGTCGTCCGGCGCGACCGCATTCACTGACGCGACACTGTAGGAGCGTTGTTCACCCCGCCACTTGAGCAGGATCAATTCGCCGTTGGTGACGTCCTTGAGTCCGGCGAAGATACCGGGACGCCCATCGGCAAGCTCGACGTGCCCGACCAGCACGATATTCCCGGTGCTCATCAAGGGTGCCGTACCGATCAAGTGTCCCACGTTCATACCCAGATTGTTGACTGCCCACGAATCACCACTGAGTGGGAGCTGGATGATCAGTTGTGAGATACCCGCTGCCGGGATCAGGAATTGCGGATAGATCGAGCCAACGGCATCCTGCGTGGCGACCGGCATCGCTGCCGCCACTTCGGTCGGATTGGCGGTCGGCAGCAAGTTGAGCGGAGCGAAGCTGTTGACCTTTGTTCGGTTGACCCATGAGGTCATCGCCACCGAATAAATAATCCCGGCGGTAAGTCCGATCAGCACAACCACGATCAGGGGTTTCCAAGAGCGACGCTTTTGTCGATTCATCTCTGCTCTACTGCGCGAACTATGAACTCTCGACCTGACGCGATAAGCGTTACATACAAAAGTTTCTGACCTCGCTTTCCACCCCTCGCGATTACCCGGAGAAGGTGAACTATAGCAAGCGAGGTCAGAACCTTCAATTTTGCTAACCGTAGCAGCACCTCAGTTTGAGTGAGGTGCTGCCATTTTCAAAACTGAACTTAGCGGCGGAGGAGAATGACCACACCGACCAAGCTGATGCCGACCACCACAGTCAGCACCATGAGCGGCACGCTTGCTTCAGGCGTCTCACCCGTCGAAGGAAGCTGCATTCCTGCCAGTTCCTCGGCACTGAGAACGCTCGAACCCGTCGCGCCTTCACCAGTCGTACCGGACGGCGAGGTGATCCCGTTCGTGAAATTGACGGTGAAGTCGGTGACGTGGTCGCTGCCGCCGTCCAACGGTTGATCCTGCGTATTCAGGATCGAAGTGCTGCCGCAGACGATCAGCCGGTAGTTGCCTTCCGGCAGCGGCACAGCATTCCCGGTGTGATTGAGTCCGAGGCTCGTGGTCTCCGTCGTGCTGCTGTAGGAGGCATCGAGCAGGTACGAGAAGTCACCCGCATCCACCGGCACATCACAGCTGCTCGTCTGGAAGCCGGGCGTCGAACCTTCGCTCAGCAGGCGATAGTTATCAGGGTTGCCCGCGCCATCAACGCCACTGCCCTCACGAACCGGCTGGTTGAACTGCACGAAAATCCGGTCAATCTGTGTGCCGACGAGGGTGCCATTTTGCAGCGAGACACTCTTGTTTTCCCATTGATTGAGGACGGTGAGCGGCGGGTTACATTGCCCCGACGTACCATCGACGCACACGTCGATCAGGCTGAAGTTATTGCCGGTATCGGTGTCGGTCATGGTCGGATCGTAACTGGTCAGGTCGACCCGGTTCGTCAGGGTCGAGCCGCTCGTCCCCGTATCCACCGAAGCGACGATGTCGTAAGGCAGAGCAAGGCTAATCGGAAGCGTAACCCCGGTTAGGTCGCAGACCACTTTCGTCCCACCGCCGACCGCCGTCTGTGAAGACGCGCCGGGGCAGGTGTCGCTGACGTAAGTCAAGCCAGCGGGCAGCAGGTCAGTAACCACCGGGTCGACCAGCGGTCCCGGTCCGTTATTGCCGACTTCAATTGTGAAGGTGACGTTCTGACTTTCAGTCGGGACGTCATTGTCGACCGTCTTGATCATCGAGGCGTCCATGGCGTTGCTGCGCTGAACGTCGACGACTTCCGCCCGCCCGACTTCGGCATCCGCTGCATTGTGGTGGTGAAGCAGCAGGATCTGCGGCAGGTCAGCCAGTCCGGTCACGTCGTAGGTGACGGGAATGGCGTTGCCATCCGTGTCATCCCACAGCGGAATGCCATAGTAGGGTCCACCCACGTAGCCATCAGTGTCAAGGAAGTCGTAGACAGGATGGGCAATGTCGTAGGTGTACCATGTACTCGGCACCCAGTCGTAAGTCCCGGCAGCATCATTCAGGTTCGCCGCCGCCAAGACGTCAAATTGGAAGTCCGTGTTCGCCGCCGTCAATCCGAGATCCGAGGCATAGACTGGCAGCACGATGACACTGTTATTCATCGCGTACAATTCCAACCCGCTCGGATCTACGCCATTAACGAAGCCTTCACCGGCAGAGGGTCCATTGTTGCAAAGGAACCAACCGCACCCATTGGCGAGGAACGACCAGAACGTGTCGGTGGGGTCGAAATTCGTGAAGACATATCCCGCATCGGTGTTGAAGATGGTCTTGTCGTAACTCCCGTTTTCATCGATGTCGAAGTGGACATCGAACCAGCTATCCAACAGGTCGAGCGTGCTCCACCGTCCATACACGCTGATCGCGACGTAGACAGTCGAGTTATTGATCGCGCAGGTTGTGTTGCCACCACAGAGCTTCAGAACGTCAGGATAGTCACTGGTGATACCCACGTACTGAATGTCCACGCTGCCAAATTCAGTTGGCAGCGTCTGGGGATCAGTCCCGACGAGTTGGAAGGCACTCACCTCCGAAATGATGTCATTGGGGGCATTGTTGCCGGTGAAGACATCATTCCCGGTCAACGGCAGGAAGGTGAAACCAGTATCAGCCTCGCCAATCGAGACCGCGCCGTCAGCTTTCATATCCGCTGCTGGACGCGGCACCGCATAGAGCGGCACGCGCAGATCGCTGGAGGATCCGTGCGACGTCAAGACGACATAGCCGCCTTCTTCCATGATCCGATCGCGCGACTGCACGCCAAACACACCATTTTGCGTCGTCGGCGTGGTCGGGTCGGGCGTGTTGGCATTTGCCATCGATGCCTTGTTCGCCGTCAGCGTGACTTGGATCGTCCGCGTCTCGCCCGCCGGAACACTGACCAAGGAAGGACTGACGAGGAACTGCACGCCGGGGGTATCGTTCATCTGCTGGAAGCTGACGTCATAAGTTTCGGCGGTCGAACCGAGGTTGGCGACGGTCACCGACTTGACAATGTTGACGGTATCGACGACTTCCACCAGCCCGAACGAAACGCTGACGCGCTCTGGATGCGCTGTATCGTAGGCAATCACGTCCGAATTGATCGCGTTGGCTAGGTCGACGCGACCAGCGCCAATCCTCGACAAACCGTAATTGTCGCCGCTTTGGTCAGGATCAGTCCACAAGTCATGGGTCGCCGTGTTCATCAGCAGCGCCTTGATCTGCGGGACGCTCCAAGTGGGGTGTAGCTGCCGCATCAATGCCGCCGAACCGGTAATGTGCGGCGAAGACATGGACGTACCGCTTTCAGTGGCAGTGCCGTTTCCGGTACCGACGCCGGTCGACGTGATCGACTGACCGGGAGCGGTGATGTCCGGCTTCACGATGAGATCACCACCGGCGCTGACACGTGGACCACGGGATGAGAAGCCTGCGAGCATATCGCCAATACTCGTACCCGCCAGCATTCCTTGCAGGCTGCTATCGAAACGCACCGTGAAATTGCCGGGATTCGCCGCCAACAGAGCGCCGTCATTCGCCGCCACCGAAACGCATGGGATCGACGAAGCGCCGCCATTGTAGGTACAAGCGAGATTGATGAACGGGAAATCGGCAGGATTCGCTGAGACAACCACCAAGCCAGCGACGCCACCTGCGGTGACCGCATTGGTCATACGAGTGGCGGAGCCGCAGCCCGAAGTCTCAGCCGTCCAGACGATCAAGCCCGCTTCACCCGCGAAACCGGTAAAGTCCGCTGTGCTACAGCCTTGATTATTCCCGGTTCCGCCGACCAACTTGAGCGCATAGGGACCGAACGAGCCGGTCGCCCCGCCCTGCGACGGATTGGCGGCAATTACGTGCGGGTACGACGCGAACGAGGAATCGCCAGTGGTGATTTCCAGTCCGCCGTAAACCGTGTCGCTGATCGACGCCGCCACCGCGATCGTCCAGTCCGAAACGCTAGGATCGCCGTTCACGTAGTAGGTATCGCCCGAATTACCCGCCGATGCCACCGGAATGACGCCTGCCTGAGCAACATAGTCGAACTGCGAATCGAGGACTTCTAGTGGTGTGCCGTAGCTACCACCATAAGAGTTGTTGATCACGTCCAGATGGTCGGAGGGATTGCCGTCGCCGTTCGGGTCGACGGCAAATTCGAGCGCAAACGATGCCGCAACAAACGAGACACTAGGCGTGCAGTCGCCGATCTTGAGGGCGTAGAGGGTCGCTTCCGGCGCGACGCCGGGTCCAATAGTCATGGTGCTGAACGGCACGGTGCTGTCCCACGGACCGGTGAATGTATCACCGGCATCGGTGACGCCATAGCCCGCCGCAGTACCAGCGACATGCGAGCCGTGTCCGTTAAGCTGGCAGTCAAGCGGATCAGTGTCGCCGGACGCGAAATTCCACGAAGAATTGTACGGCGTACCGCCAGAACCAAGCAGTGGACCGCCGTCCCACCCGTCGCCGACGAAGTCGTAGCCGCCGACGACCTTGCTGCCGTCGAACGTGCCGCCGATCAGGTTGTCGGTATAAGTCGTGGTATCGTTGCTCGTATAGTGCGAAAGATCACCCGAACCGCCAAAATTGACGTGGGTGTAGTCGATGCCGGAGTTGATGATGCCGATACGAACACCATCGCCGGTATTGCCGCCATTATCCATCCACGCCTGCACCGCACCGATGTAGGGTACGGAGTGCGCGTTATCCAGTTGTCCAACTTGATCGGGCACAACCATCTTGACGCCGCTGATCGCCTCAACCGCGGCGATCTGGCTGGCATCCATCTCGACCGCCAGCGCGTTCGCCGTGAGGCGGATCGTGCCGATGACTTTGACGCCGCGGAGCGCGCTCAAGCTCGATTGTACGCGTGCTTGGCTCGCCGCCACGCTCGAGGCTGCCGACGCGACCGAGGACGCGCCGCTTGCCGTCATCGTTGCGCCGGGTGGCAGACTCGCCAGCGCGGGCGCTGAGTCCAGCACCACCAGCGCAGTGATCAATCCTGACGGCGCACTCGCTTGGCTCGCCTGAATACCACTCCGCTGCGGAGCAACAACCGGATTATTCAGCCTCTCAGCCGCGACATTAGACAGGCTGTTGGTGGGCAGCGCCCCCGACGTGTCCAATACCGGATTACTCAAGCTGCGGTTGAACGTGACGCCACCGAGTTCAGGTGGCGGTGTTGGCGTGGTTGCATCTTGCGCCGCAGCGGGCACGAGCGAAACCACCAGTAGCGCGATCATGATCAAAAGTGCAAAGTGCCGGTACGCTGTTTTCATTCCGTCCTCACTGCTGTGTAAGCGGCAATAAATAACCCTTATGAGTTATAGCCCGGTGGTCTCGGCAGAGGCTCGATCGTACCGGGCGGAATTTCCCGAGGCGGCGGTGTTCCCTCGCTCAGATTGCTAAAACGCAGGGATTGCACTCCCGGTAAAGCTTGGATTTCTCCTAAGTGAGTGACTTGCACCCGGATCGTGATACTGTTTTGCTCCAAATACGCTTGATCGATCAAGACCGCGTTATACGGAGCCGTTGTAAGTATCTGCACGAGTTGAGTTTGAGCAGCGTTGATCCGCACCCATTGGATGCTGGCGAGCGCCAGAATTTGAAAGTCGGTGAGTCCTTCGCTTTGCGCTTCGGCAACGACCGACATCACCGCTGGATCGACCAGCGTCAGCGTTGCCTGTACTTCTGCGGTCGCAAACGGTTGAGCGGATGGCAAGCTGCGCCGGGAAAATGGCGTACCTGTCACCCTACCTTGAAATGCGTAAGTTGGATTGTCAAATAGGCTCAGTGCAATCAATGCCATGACCAATCCAGCAACAATGCGTCCCCCGCTTGCCGGACTTACCAATTTATCCTCAATCAATTTTCGTGCACGAACCGAGCATTTGGCTGTAATTGCCAGTTAAGCCCCACTGCCCAAAATCTTGTCCCAGCCGCCCGCGCGATTGCACCGAAGCAGTTCCATTGCCGGGCAAGATTAAGTACTAGCAATCACAGCAAAATATATAATACATCGCACAGAGATAATATTGCCACATTTAACAAGCATATTTAAAGAAAAATGGTTATGTTCTACGGATAATGACCGCGGCATGGCGCTTCATCGCGCTGTCATGACAGTTTCATGCCGGGATGCAGCGAACCGCACCCCGGCATAATCGACCTCAAGGGGTGATGCGCTGCGCCTTCCACGAATACTTCAGCGCTTCAAAACCGACGTTCACATTCCCGCTGAGCTGCAGATCATCTCCATCGAATCGGAAAGTGAGCGTATCGACAAACGGCGTTTCGTAGCGTCGAACGGTCAGAACGAAAGTATCCTCCGCGGTCCAGACTCCGCTGGCTGCCGTCCGCGCCGATTTTCCACCGATCAGTGCGGTTGAGCCTTCACGCCACGCTCCATACCCATAGCTGATCTGTTCCTCACCGGTGGCAACCAGCGCCGTGAGCGTGCCCGCTGACGCCGAGAAGTCGAGTGACACCTCCTTGATGCCAAAGTCGTTGCTCTCGACCGCATAACGCTGCCCGGTCACCTGCCCTGCCAGCGCTGTCGTCGCCTGCCCCGCCGGGGGCAGCAGCGCGAGGCTCGCCAGCTTGTCGGCAAGCGCACGCTCTGCTTTGGTATCTTCCGGCAGCGATGAGGCTACCCATCGCCGGAAGCAGATGCTCCCAAACCAAGTTCAACACCGCTTGCATATCATCCAAGCCACTCGTGATCGCCAGCACCGCATCTTGTTCCGGCATCACGACGCAGAATTGACCGAAAGCACCATCGCCCCGGTAGGCGTTATGGCGACAGCGCCAGAATTGATAGCAATAGCCTTGTGCCCAATCACTGTTCGCGTCGTCGCCATTGCTGATCTGGCTTGACGTCGCCGTCGCGATCCAGCTTTCGCTCAAGATCCGGTTGCCATGCCAGAGACCTTTTTGCAGGTAGAGCTGACCAAATTTGGCAATGTCCTCGGTCTTGACGCTCAAGCCGAAGCCGCCGGTGTTGATCCCCTGCGGCGATTCCTCCCACTCCGCGCCTTCAATGCCGAGCGGTTCCAGCAAACGTGGAGTTAGGTAATCGAGCAGTTTTTCGCCGGTCACCTTCTGGATAATCGCCGAGAGCATGTAAGTCGCCCCGGTGTTGTAGAGAAAGTGGGTCCCCGGCTCGTACTCGACCGGCAGCGCGAGGAAGGTTTTTACCCAGCTTTCGCCTTGCGCTTTAAAGAGGTAAGACGTTGTATCCTCGGCGTGTCCGGTTGACATCGACAGCAGGTGATGAATCGTCATCGCTGCCAGATTTTCGCTCACCTGCGCCGGAGTCTCATCCGGGAAGAAAGACAGCACCCGGTCGTCAACCGACAAACGCCCTTCCATCACGGCGAGTCCGATGGCACTCGACGTGAAGCTCTTGCTCAGCGAGAACAACATGTGCGGGCGTTCCGGCGCATACGGCGACCACCACCCTTCCGCAAGCACGCTCCCGTGCCGGAGCAGCATAAAGCTGTGCAGATCGTGAATTTGCTGCTCAACTGCTTCCACAAATCCGAGAATCGCGCTTGAAGCGATTCCGTGTCGTTCTGGTGATCCGTGCTGAAGTTTACTTTGGGCTGCCGTAAGCATGATTACTTCCTTTTAAAGCATAGAATGCCAAACGCACCACTAGGCACGTGTTCCAAGCGTAATCCGCGACAACCCTCCGCGCAACCGATATGGTCAGGTTGGTCTGTCAGGCAGCTTTTTGCTCAACCGCGAGCCACCCCGTCGAATAAATGAAAACGGACTCTGGTAACGATCGCCTCTGCCAGAGTCCGCATCATCCCATCGATGTCGCAGACTGCTATTCGTCATCGCGGATGACGCCGCGAAGCTCCAACTCATCGGCAAAGTGACAGGCGACGTAGCCGTCCGCGCCACGCTTGGTCTTGATGCGCCGGAGCGCGGGTTCCTCGGTTTTGCACCGTTCCTGCACATGCGCACAGCGCGGGTGAAAATAGCAACCAGTCGGCGGATTAGAAGGATCAGCGACGTCGCCGGTCAGCTCGATCCGGTTGCGATCGCCACGCTCGCGCGGGTTGGTGATCGGCACAGACGAGAGCAGCGCCTCGGTGTAAGGGTGACGCGGATGACGATACAGCGCGTCGCCGGACGAGCTTTCCACCAGTTTGCCAACGTACATCACCGCGACTCGGTCGCAGATGTGCCGGATCACGCTCAAATCATGCGAGATGAACAGATAGGTCAGTTGAAATTCGTCTTGCAGTTCTTCCAGCAGATTCAGGATTTGCGCCCGCACCGACACGTCCAGCGCCGACACCGCCTCGTCCGCCACAATCAGGCGTGGATTCGTCACCAGCGCCCGCGCGACAACGATCCGCTGCCGTTCACCGCCGCTGAAGGCGTGCGGATAGCGCGACATGTACTCGGTGCGCAAGCCGACGCGCTGAAGCAGATACGCCACCCGGTCGTGGATTTCGCTGCGGCTCATCGTCCCCGCCACTTGCAGTGCCTCGCTGACGTTGTCGAAGACAGTCATACGCGGGTTCAGCGATGAGTACGGATCCTGAAAAATCATCCGCACGTCTTTACGCAGCTTCCGCAGCACGTCCGCCTTAACAGTCGCCAAGTCGACGACTTCGCCGTCCTCTTGTCGGTAGAGCATCTGCCCGCTGGTGATCTCGTAGGCGCGGACGATACAGCGACCAATCGTGGTTTTGCCGCATCCGCTCTCACCGACCAACCCCAAGGTTTCGCCGCGCCTGACATCGAACGATACGCCATCGACCGCTTTTACGTAGCCGATGGGTTTCGAGAACAGCCCACCCTTGATCGGGAAGTGCATCTTCAAATCCCGCACTTCGAGCAAACTATCCGGGTGCTCCATCTGCGGAGCAGTCATCACCGCTTCGGTCGTGGCTTGATTAACCATGCTGCGACTCCTCCACTGCTGGCGTCGCCTCATAGAGTAAGCAGCGAACGTCATGATTTTCGGCGAGATGCGTGACCGCCGGTTCAACCGTGCTGCAAGCCGCTACCCGCTGGGTACAGCGCGGGTGGAACGGACAGCCACTCGGACGACGGAACGGACTCGGCACCATCCCGGCGATCGGGTCGAGTTCCTGTCGTTTAGCGGCAATTCGCGGGATCGAGCGCAGCAGCGCTTGTGTGTACGGATGTTTCGGCGCGTTGAACAGGGTATCGACGTCCGCCCGTTCCACGATCCGCCCCAGATACATGACGGCGACGTCGTCGGCGATTTCTGCCACCACTCCCAAATCGTGCGTGATGAACAACATCGCCATGCCGTACTGTGCTTGCAGTGAGCGCAGCAGCTTGAGGATCTGCGCTTGCGTCGTCACATCCAACGCCGTCGTCGGCTCGTCGGCGATCAGCAGCGTCGGATTACACGCTAATGCCATGGCGATCATGGCGCGCTGGCGCATTCCGCCGCTCAAGCCGAAACGGGTACTCATCGACGATGCGATCCGGGCGTGGAATTTCCACCAGCCCCAGCAGTTCGATGGCACGATCGCGCGCCTGCTGCTCCGATACGTCCTCGTGCAAGCGCAGCGTCTCGATGATCTGGTTGCCAACCGTGTGCATCACACTCAGCGACGACATCGGCTCTTGGAAGATCATCGAGATTTCTTTGCCGCGAATCTGGCGGATCGGTTTGCCTTTCTCATCCATCTGCGCGATGTCGGTGATCTGGGTCGTGCCGTCCGCCAGCTGCCGGTGATACAACATCTCACCGCCGACAATCCGCCCCGGCTGGTGAATGATCTTCAGAAACGCGCGGCTGGTGACGCTCTTGCCGCAGCCGCTCTCGCCGACAAGACACAGCGTCTTGTCGCGCTCGATCGTCAAGTCAACGCCATTGACCGCCTTGACCACGCCCTCATCCGTGAAAAAGTGGATTCGTAAGTCTCTAACCTCAAGCAGGGGTTCCAAAAGTCAATCTCCGTTACTTAGCTTACAGCAGTCAGCTTTCAGCTTCAGCTAAAAACCTGCAAGACGATCTGTTCTTGCTTGCCGCGCCCACCAACACCATCAAATTAACGACAAGCTCGCTTTCTTTTGCTGAAAGCTGACCGCCAATCGCTGATCGCTTAATCAATACGGGTCGGCTGCATCGCGCAAGCCATCGCCCAAAAAGTTGAACGCCAGCACGACGATGATCACCGCGAATGCCGGCGTGAGCAGCCAAGGATAATTGGCGATCACGTTGATCTTCTGCGCTTCCTGAAGCTGCACGCCCCAGCTCACCGCCGGTGGGCGCAGCCCCACGCCGAGAAAACTCAGCGCCGTCTCGGCGAGGATGATGCCGGGGATCGACAGCGTGATCGACGCGATAATGTGGCTGTAGAACGAAGGCATCATGTGCCGGAAGATCAACCGCCGCATCGACACGCCATCGAGCCGCGCCGCCAGCACGAAATCTTCCTCGCGCAGCGAAAGGAACTTGCCGCGCACCACCCGCGCCAGCCCGGTCCAGCCGACCAGTGCCAGCAGAATACTAATGAAGAAATAGATCAACACGACGCTGGTGTCGATGGGTACCAGCGCAGCGATCGCCATGATGATCGGCAGCGTCGGAATCGACAGCGTGATTTCGATCAGGCGTTGAATGACGTTATCCCACACGCCACCGACCAAGCCGGAAATACCGCCGAGCGTCACGCCGAGTACGAGGCTGATAAACACGCTGACCAAGCCAATGCTGAGCGAAATCCGGCTGCTGTAGATGATCCGGCTGAGCACGTCACGACCGCTCTTGTCCGCGCCGAGCAGGTAAAATGGCTGCCCCACCTCGGTCGGACCGATCAAGTGGATGTCGGATTCGATCACGCCCCACAGCTTATAGGTCTCGCCATGGACGAACAAGCCAATCGGGACGATGTTCTCTTCGTCCAGTTCCCAGATTTTCTTGAACGAGACGGGGTCGCGTTCACCTTTGTAGCCGTTCACGTAGGGCGCAAACTGCCCGTCGCGGAACAGGTTGAGCGTTTGCGGCGGCGCGTAAGCGTAATCCGCCAGATAGGTCGAGGTTGAAACCGGCGCGAAGAAATCCGCGAAGATCGCAATGAAGTAGAAGATCAGCACGACCGTTCCGCCGACCATCGCCAAACGGTGCTTGCGGAACTTCCACCACATCAATTTCCATTGTGAGGCGACTTCTGGCGTCAGGTCCTCTGTCACCGGCACGTCTGCGACCGGCGGCGGTGCCGCGCCGATCACTTCCTGAGGTTCTGTTACTGCACCCATAATTCTTTCCTCACTCCAGACGAATTCGCGGATCGAGAATCACCAACAGCACATCCGAGATGAAGGTACCCAACACCGTCAGCACGCTTAGCATCAGGATGAAGCCAGCCGCGACGAACATATCTTGCGCCTGTAACGCATTGAACAGCACCGGTCCCGACGTCGGCAGGTTGAGCACGATCGAGACCACCACGTCACCGGCGACCAGCGTCGGCAAAATCCAGCCGATGGTGCTGATGAATGGATTCAAGGCATAGCGCACGGGATACTTCCACAGCAGCCGCCACTCGGACAGCCCTTTCGCGCGCGCCGTATCGACGTAGGGCTTGTTTAATTCGTCCAGTAAATTGGCGCGCATCGTGCGGATCAAGCCCGCCGTCCCCGCCGTGCCGAGGATGATCACGGGAATCCACAAGTGCTTGAGCAGGTCGAGGAACTTGGCGAAGCTCCAAGGAGCACTCGCGTATTCCTGCGAGAATAGTCCAATTAATGCGTGTTCACCGTAGCGATAACTGACGTACATCAAGATCAGCGCGAACAAGAAGTTCGGCATCGCTAACCCGATCATGCCGATGAACGTCGCTATGTAGTCACCAACCGAGTACTTCTTAACCGCCGAGTAAACGCCAATCGGCAGCGCAACCACCCAGATGAACAACGCCGACGTCGCCGCCAGCAGGAATGTCATCGGCAGGCGTTCGCCAATAATCTCGACGGCGTCGCGCTTGAAGGTCAGGGAGTAGCCGAAGTTGCCCTTTGTAACGATATTGCGAATCCACTTGAAGTATTGCTCAGGCAGCGAGTCATTCAGTCCGTATTGCTCGCGCATCTGCTGAATGACCGCCGGGTCGATCTTGTCCATTCCCTGCGCCATCATGTCGGACACCATCTTGCTGACGTAGTCGCCGGGGGGTATCTGGATGACGGTGAATGAAATCAGGGAGATGATCCAGACGGTGAAAATCATGTAGATAAAACGCCGGAACAAGTATTTCTTCACGTTTATATTCCTACCCGCTGTCCACCTAACAGTATCGAAAAGTGGGTGCGCCCGAACGCCGAGCGCACCCTGTTTCGTACCACAAGATCGTTACTGAATGAGGTACCACTGTTCGGGGTACGTGATCTTCTCGACACCTTCGATCCAACCCTTGATCCACGAATCCGCTTGGTTACCCAGACGGCTGTTGTAAGGCTGGAACGACGGAGCGGGGCGGGAAATGCCGATTACGTAGAACTCATCGGCAGCCGTCTGGAGCACACCCGCCATCTCGGCGATTTGCTCGTCTTGAGTTGGCGCGCGCAGCACTTTTTCGTAGGCAGCACGGTTCGCTTGCATGTCTTCCGGCATCGGAACCTGCGTGTTCTCCTGCGAATCGGTTCGCCAGTAGAACCAGCCATTGCCGTACATGCCGAACAGTTCGCCGGGGACGTAGTAGCGCGGGTCGAGCAGTGCCGTCAGACCAGCGCCGCCTTCACCGGTATACATAGTGGCTTCGAGGTCATTGGCATCGCGCTGTTCTTCGAACAGGTCGTTGGCAATCGAGTTCAACTGCGCGTCCACACCGACCAGCTTCCACTGTTCGATCAACAGTTCGGCGATCTGCTCCCAGTTGGTGCCGTAGGAGAGGTCATTCGAGACCGAGAAGACGAACGACAGCGGTTCGCCATTCGACATCAGACGCACGCCCTCAGCATTGCGATCCGGCGCGACTTTGTCCAGATATTCGTTCGCCATGTCGACGTCATAGTCGGTGTACTGGGTCGCCAGTTGTTCGTTGTACAGCGGCGAGCTTTCGATCGGCGACGGTTGAGCCGGTTCGCCCTGCCCGAAGTTGACGATTTCGATGATCTCAGGGCGGTTGATGGCGTAGGACATACCAATGCGGAAATCCTTGTTGGCGAACAGTTCCGCCAGCACCGGATCCTTCGTGTTGCGGTTGAAGTGGATCGTATTGTCGACGCCACCATCCGAAAGCGGGCTGGAGATCGTCAACGGTGCGCCTGAATCGACGGCATCGTAGTAGATCACGCGCTCAGAAACGCCACCCGGATCCTTGACGTAGTCGAGATCGCCACTGACCATTGCCAGCGTGCGCGCCTCGTTATCCTGATAGGAAACGCCGGTGATCTCATCGATATAAGGCAGTTGGTTGCCTTCGGTGTCCACTTTCCAGTAGTACGGGTTGCGTTCCATCGTCATCTGCGTGCTGCCACCGAGCACCGAGGTCGGAATCCACGGGAACAGCAGCGGGCGGTCGAGGTTATTGAAGTAGTTGTTCGTGTCGTCGGTCGGACCGGATGCTTTCTTGTTGAACAGACCGACCCAGTCCTCAACACCGTCTTCCGCCGCGACCAGCGCATCGATGCCATCCGGGTTGTAGTCGGCATGGAACTGCTTCAGCCAGTGCATCGGGAACCACGTCAGGTGACGACCGTTCCACTCGGCGAGGATGTAGGGGAAGGTGCCGTAGGGATTCGGGAAGCTGAACTTGACCGTGTATTCATCGACCTTCGTGAAGACGAAGCCGTCGCGATCTTCCGCGGGCAGCCAGTCAGCGACCGGACCACCGGGGCTGAGTTCAACGTTATAGAGCACGTCGTTGATGTAGAACTCGATGTCGTCGGCGGTGAACGGCTCACCATCCGACCACTTCATGCCCTTGCGTAGATGGAAGGTATATTCCTTCACGTCGTCGCTGACATCCATGCTTTCCGCGATGTTCGGCACGACGCCCGAGAAGTCCGACTTCCACGACATCAGGTTTTCCCAGCCGGTGACGTACCACAGACCGCCCCAACCGGGGTTCGAGCCGGTGAAGCCGACGCGCATGTTGCCGCCGTACTGACCAACTTCCTTGGTCGGTGTAATCACGCGGGGATTTTCCGGAAGACGGTCGCTCAAAGCCGGGAGATCGCCGGCAGCGACTTTGTCCGCCAACATCGGCGACTCGCTGTAGTTCATGTCTTGGGCACTGATCAGAGTTGCCCCGAACAGCGCCACGATAATGAATATAAGGGTGAGCAGGAATAGCTTGTTCTTCATATGGATTGCCCCTTGGCAAAGTCAAACTATTTACGAGTGAATTCGCTCGCCTTTCGCCCCTCATCTTCACTGTCGCTACATGCTACAATGAGACGCGAAAGGGCTAGGTGTTTATGACCTCAGTTCAAACGCCCTCCTTTCACACGCTCTAAGGTTGACTGGGCACGATTGGAAACGGTGGAACTGCTTTGGCGAGCTGGTTCCGCTTCCAATCATGTCCCGGTCAATCGCTGCCGCGCTTTTGTAAATCAGGCAGGGTCTCCCACCTGTCAGCGCACACTTTCACCGATCCACGCTCGATCAAAGTTGCTCCGATCAACGTTGTAATCGGCGGGCGGTCGAGATCCGCCGCCCGGTCGTACAGTTGACGCACCGCCATCGCGCCCATCAACCTTGTCTCGACTCGCATCGTCGTCAAAGGCGGATCGGTTTGGGGGGCGAACGCGGCATCATCGAACCCGATCACGGAGATGTCATCGGGCACGCGCCGCCCGTGAGCTTCTAATTCGTCAATTGCGCTTTGGGCAATGTCGTCGTTGCAGGCGAAAATCGCGGTGATCTGCGGCGCTCGCTCGATGAGCCGCGCCGTTGCTTCACGGGCACTCTGCGCTTGCAATAGGCTTTCCTCGACATAACTCTCGGTAATCCCATAATCCGCCAGCGCCTTGAGATAACCTAACCGCCGCTCGCTGATTCCGGGATGCTCCGCCTGCTGGGTAGTGCTGCCGATCAAGCCAATCGCGCGATGCCCCCGCTCGATCAGATATTTCACGGCAGTGTAGGCTCCTTGAAAATTGTGCGTGATGATGGTGTCGCAGTCCAACCCGTTCGCCAGCGCGTCAACCACCACTAAGGGCGTCCGTTGGGGAATGTGCCGGATGATCTCCGGGTCGCTGAAGACAACGCCGACGATAATCAGTCCGTCAACCTCGCTGTTTTCAAACAACGACGTCCACGTGAGCGCGTGACTGAATTCATTTACGGGCAAGCTGGCATACATCAGGTTTAGTCCCAGCCGCTCGCACTCGTCTTCGATTCCGCACAGCACCATGTAGTTGAAAGGATCAATCCGGGGAAATTCGCCGGGGTCGCGCTTGATCACCGCGCCAACCGTATTGATCTTCGATGCGACCGTGGTCGGCACGCGTATTTGCAGCTTATAGCCGACGTCGGCGGCAGCTTTGAGCACGAGCGATCGCGTTGCCGGGAGGACATTGGCTTTGTTGTTCAACGCACGCGAAGCCGTTCCGAGTGATACTCCGGCGGCTTGGGCAACGTCACGTAATGAAGGCGATGATTTTGGCATAACTGTATAGGATCTAAATAACGTCTATTAGTCATGAAACATGTTCAGTGAACATTGCCAGATTAGCGTAAAATGAGCGACATGTCAACCAAATGTGCTTTGTGAGCGCTCTCACGTTACGTTTGTATCGTAACAGAAAACGTTGTTGTAACGCAAGCATAACGTATTAGCCTACCGATTTGGGAGAACAGGCATAGTTAGCACCGCTAAGATACTTCTTACGTTTTCCACGGCAATCTCTCAGCGAAATCGGGCGAATCCACTTTGACTCGCCTTCAAACCATGTTAAAATGAATATTGTAATTACAAAGCGATCAGGTGTATTGGTAGCGCAGTTTGATCAATACCGTCAAGGAGGCAATCAGATGGAATTCAAAGCAGGGACTTATGTCTATACGACAGATGGCAAGGATGTCGGCAGTATCGACCGCGTGATTCTCGACCCGCGCAGCAACGAAATTAGTGGCATTGTCGTCAAGCAGGGTTGGCTGTTCAGCGAAGATAAGGTTATCTCCATTGATTTAATCGCCTCAGCCAGTGAAGATCGGGTTACGCTCCGCCAAACGAAGCATGATCTGAATAAACTGCCGCCCTTCGAGGAGACTTACTACGTCCCGTTGGAAGAAGAAGACTACCCACAGGGACTCAGCGAAAAAGCCATCGCTCGCACGAATTACGCGCCAGCGTCGTATGCTTATCCGCCGGTAGGGACTGAATGGTGGGGTTATGGTGGCTACTTCGGACTGCCGCCAGCCGAACCGGTTGCGACCAGCGACTACGGTGCCGACTACATCCAACGCACCAAGACCAACATCCCCGAAGGCACCATCGCCGTCCGGGAAGGTGCACGGGTAATGAGCGTCGACAATCAGCACGTCGGTGACGTGGAAGAGGTCTTCACCGATCCGGCGTCCAACGCGGCGACTCACATTCTGATTTCACAGGGGCACTTCTTCAAGGAACACAAACTCGTGCCGACCAACTGGATTAAGTCAGAACGTGAAAATGAGGTGCAGCTGACCGTCAATACCAGCTTGGTCGAGCGTCTGCCCAGTTACGAGCCGCAGGTATAACGACTTCACTTTTCACTTCAGTCGAGGGCAAGGGCGGAACATGGTTCCGCCCTTGTGCCATCCCCTACTCAACACTTTCAATCGAATAACGGTCTCGATACCACGCCCACGTCCGCGCCAAGCCTTCGCTGATGCCGATTTGCGGCGCAAAACCGAGCAGTTCCGCCGCACGCCCATTATTGCAGTAGGTGATCTTCGGTTCGGTCAGCGGCGCATCAACCACGCGGGTGATCGCTGTTTTGCCGATCAGTTCCTCGTAAATACGGATAAACTCACTCAACGTGATCGGCGCGCCATAGCCCAAATTCATGATCTGGTAGCCGAGCGGGTGTTCCAGCCCGGCGACAACGCCGTCGACGATGTCGTCGATGTACGTCCAGTCGCGCTGAAGTGCGCCACCGTCGTACAGCGTGATCGTCTCGCCGCGCAAAATCGAGTTGATCACCCGTAGCGGCATCATGTCGGGGCGTCCGTGTGGTCCATAGACGTTGAAGAAGCGCAGCACATTGACATTCAAGCCGAACAATTGGTAATAGGTATAGGCAAAAATCTCGGCGGCGCGCTTGCTCGCCGGATAGGGAGCGAGCGGTTGAGCCGCCGCGTCGTCCTCCGCAAACGGAATTTGCGTCGTGTTGCCGTAAACTGACGAAGTTGATCCGAGCACAAACACCGATACGCCATGCCGCCGCGCCGCATCGAGCAGTGAGACGGTCGCGCTGGTATTGACGTCAGCATAAAGCCGACCGCGCTCCGCCGAAAACCGCACGTTCGCCATCGCCGCGAGGTGCGCTACGCGCGTAATCGCATGGTCGGTAAAAACCGCTTCGATGGTGGCTTCGTCCCGTATATCCCCCTCAATCACGACCGCCTCGGTGCCTAAAGCGGCGATATTTCCCCGTTTAATCTTCGGATCATAGTAATCATTGAAATTGTCCACGATCACAACCGGCTCATTGTCAGCAAGCAACCGCAACGCTAAGCGGCTGCCGATGAAACCGGCACCACCGGTGATCAAGGTCGTCATACCTTCATTCCCCCTAATTTGTGCAGGCGAAGCTAGATGATCTCCATTTCGAGATAGTCGCTGTGAACCACGCTGCGCTGCTCGACACCCAACAGGATGAGCATCTGCTGGATCATATCTGCCTTGCGCTCGGCATCAGATCCTGACCACGTCCGGCTCTTCAGCTCGATGAACAGCCCCGGCAGCGTTGGCTCGCTCACGCGATCCACATTGACGTAGAACGGTACCCCCTGATAGCGAATATGCCAACGCCGTCGATCCTTCTGGAGTTCGCGCTCGCTCATCGGGCGGAAGTATTCACGGTAGAAGCGCAGCGGTTGGTTCGCATCGGCGATAAAACGCGAATGCGAGAGCAGCACCGTCGAGTGGAATTCACGTTCCTTGGTCGGCATCGTAAAGGTCAAGCGGCTGCGCACCGACTCGACTTCGCCGCGATCGTTGATCAAGTCGTCTTCGCGGTAACGCACGCGCCCATCTTCCAAATTATCGGACAGGAAATAGGTATCGTACTGGCGATAATGCACTTTGCGCACGATTTCGACGTCCGGGTGACGCAGCAGCTTGTCGAGCGCACTTTCGTCCTTCAGTTCCGCCTTGACCTGTACCTCGAAGCTCTCGCTCTGGCTGATGCCGCCGATTGCCAGCAGCTTAGTGAGGATGTTTTCCTCGCGCGCTTTCAAGAACTGATCGACCTTGATGGCATACTCGCGCGCCTGTTCCAGCAGCGCTTTTTCGTCGACCGTCAGCAGCGCCCGATCGCGCATCAGCCAACGCCCGTTGCAGAGCACGTGGGCGACGTCGGTCGATTTTGCTGCATAGACGATCCGCGAGTAGATGGCGTTCGGGTCACGGTCGAAGTGCGGCATATTGTGCAGCGGTGAACCGTCGATCACGATCACGTCCGCCCGCTTGCCGACTTCCAGACTCCCGGTGATGTCGTCAATGAACAGCGCCGCCGCCCCTTGCCGGGTCGCCATCAGCAGCGCTTGCCGCGCTGGGACCGCCGTCGGATCGCTGGCTTCGGTCTTGGCGAGGATCGCCGCCAAGCGAATTTCCTCGAACATATCGAGGTCGTTGTTGCTGGCGGGACCATCCGTGCCGATCCCGACAGTCAGCCCGGTCTTGAGCATCTGCGTGATCGGGGCAATGCCGCTGGCGATCTTCAAATTGCTGGTCGGGTTGTGGGCGACCGTCGCCGCGCGATCGCGCAGCACGTGCATCTCGTTCTGGTCGATGTGGACGCAGTGAGCGGCGAGCACTTTCGCGCCGAACAAGCCGAGATCGTCCATGTGCGTGATCACGGTGGTGCCGAACTCACTCAAGCTGTTCTCGATCTCGGTACTGGTCTCGGCGAGGTGAATCAGCAGCGGCACGTCGTATTCGACCGCCAGATCGGTACAGCGCTTGATCGTCTCGTCGGTGTTCGAGTACGGCGCATGGGGCGCGACCGCCGGAGTGATCAGCGGATGCCCGCGCCACTGCTCGATGAACTTGCGGCAGTAAGCGAGGCTCTCCTCGTAGCTTTCGGCGTCCGGCGCGGGGAATTTCAGAATCGTCTGCCCCAACACGCCGCGCATCCCCGCTGCCGCCGTCGTCTCGGCGATCTCCATCTCGAAGTAATACATATCCGCAAACGAGGTAATGCCGCTGCGGATCATCTCGGCGCAGGCGAGTCCCGTCCCCAAACGGCAGAATTCCGCATTGACGAACTCGCGCTCGGTCGGCATGATGTAGCCGAACAGCCACACGTCCAAGCGCAGGTCATCCGCCAAGCCGCGCAGCAGTGTCATCGGGACGTGGGTATGCGCGTTAACCAGCCCCGGCATGATGATTTGTCCCGTGCAGTCGACCACGTTGTCGGACTGGTACGCCGCCAGAACGTCGGCGGCGGTTCCTACCGCCATGATCTGCGCATCCTGAACTGCGATGGCTCCATTCGGGATCAGGTCAAACTGGTCGTTCATCGTCACGACCGTGCCTCCGCAGAGGATCGTATGGACAGTTTGCATGACTTCCTCCGGCTGCCGCCCTACACGAAATTGGCGCGATTATAACGATGTTGTACACTTTTCCATAGCGCTGCACATGGGATTCGAAGGACTATGCTGAAACGGCTACAAGTTCTGACTATTTTGGAGGCTGGCTTAACCGGTCTCTTCTTCATTCAAGCCTTACGCTTCCTGATCGGGATGCTCTACAGCCGGATCGCTGGAGCGTCGGCGGTCACTGCGCTCCAAGCGGCGCAGATTCCCATTGAAGGCGCAGCGATCGATCCGACCTTGGTACGCACCGAAATCACCTTCTTGATCTACATGGTTGCCCTACCCGCCCTCACGCTGATCATCGGGCGTTTCCGCATCGTCACGTTGATCGCGGCGCTGGTGGTTGCGCTCGGTCGCCTGTTGATGCTGCCGCTCGGCATCCTGACCGCGACCGGCGCGGCAGCGCTCGTCTTCGGGGGTGGGCTGGTCTACATCGCCATGATCGCCCGCACTCGGGCGCGCATGATCCCGTACATGTTCGTGCTCGGCTTCGGCGCCGATCAGTTGTTCCGGGCGGTCGGCAATACCGTCGATCCGTCGATGTCGGCGCGCTACCTCAACGTGCAGATCGGGCTAACCGCTGCCGCCGTATTGATCGCCTTGATCGCCTACGTCGTCGAACGACGTGCCACCCGCGACGAAGCTGAAATTCTCGCCGACAGCGGGCTGCTGCCCTTCTGGGGAGCCGTCGGCTTGAGCGGCTTGCTCTACCTCGAACTCTCGCTGCTGACGCTGCCGAACGCCATCGCCGCCCGCGCCGATACCGACTACACCATCTTCGCACCCATCCTCGTCGTGGCGACGCTGCTGCCGCTCGTGCCGGCGGTACGCGGCTGGGCGCGCAGCTTCCTAGCGCTGTTCGACGGCGGCGTGCGCGGCTGGCTCTGGATGCTGTTGATCGCCCTGTTGATCGTGTTTGGCACCCGCTTGACCGGCTACATCGCCGGTGCAGCGCTGGTGCTGGCGCAGTTCTTCATCAGCATGATGTGGTGGTGGCTGGTCAAGCCGCGCACGGAGCGCCAGCGCAGTTTCAGCGGGCTGTGGTTGATCGTCGCTATGCTGCTGTTCGGGCTGCTGGTCATCGGCGATAATTTCACCTACGAATACGCCTTCGTCCGCGACTTCTCCGGCGATTATGCCTTCCTCAACAGCATCATCCCGCCGCTGCTGCGCGGTTTTCGCGGCTTAGGGATGCCGCTGCTGCTGCTGGCGGTTTTCCTCGCCGCTCTGCCGATGACGCAAACGCCCCGCCGCATCCCATGGGGCAGCGGCGCACGCGCGCTCTGGTCGCTGGCGACCTTTGTGCTGGTCATCGTCGCCGGGGTTGGCGCAGCACTAGCGGTGCGTCCGCCGGTGATCACGGCGGCGTCCGGCACCGATGACATGCGCATCGCCACCTACAATCTGCATGGCGGTTTCGACGAGTTCTACAACTACGACCTCGAAGGCATCGCCCGCACCATTCAGGAGAGCGGCGCAGTTGACAGTGGCGCTTACGTGGTCATGCTGCAAGAGGTGAACGCCGGACGGATGTCCAGCTTCGGCGTCGATCAATCGCTGTGGCTGGCGCGGCGCTTGGGCATGGATCGGCGCTACTTCCCGACCAACGAGGGCTTGCAGGGCTTAGCTGTGCTCTCGAACGTACCGATCGCCTACGACGATGGTCGCCTGCTCGCCAGCATCGGCGAGCAAACCGGCGTTCAGCGCGTGCAGGTGCTCCCCAACCCGACGACCGTCGTCACGCTCTACAACACGTGGCTCAGCCCGCTGCTAGAGCGCGGCGATCAAACCATCGCCGACCAAGAGCAGGATCAACAGAAGCAGCTCGATGAGATTATCGCGGTCTATCTCCGCCAGCCGTGCAGCGCGGCACTCGGTCGCACCGTGATCGGCGGGACCATTCACAACGTCCCCGACTCGCCGCTGGTGGAGCAGATGACGAACAACTTAGGATTCAAAGATCCGTTTGCCGGTCTGCCGATTGAACTTTCGGCGACCTTCGTCCGCGCGGGCTTGCCAGCGGCGCGTTTCGATTATCTCTGGACGTGTAATCTACCTTCAAGCGGCGCGCTCGTCATGAACGACTCGGCGTCGGACCATCGCCTTGCCGTCGCCGGAGTCACGCTCACCCGTCAAGCGGAGAGTTAGTCGTCCGCTCGACCGCCGCCAGTTCTTCGCTCAGTTCGCCGCTTTCCAGCCGGTCGAGCGCATCTTGCGCCGCCGCTTGGGAAGCGGCTTGCTTGCTTCTGCCCACCCCACTGCCGACGACCGTCGTGCCGATCAGCGCCTCGAAGGTGAATTCCTTCTCGTGTTCGGGACCGGACGCATCGACCATCCGGTAGGCGGGCGTGAGGTTGTAGCGCGCCTGACTGATCTCTTGCAGGCTGCTGCGCGCGTCCTTGTCGAGCGACTCGGCGAGCACCTGTTTCAGCCGTTCCAACAGCATCGGCATCGCGAAGCCGACGACCGCTTCGAGTCCCTGATCGAGGTAGAGTGCACCGATCACGGCTTCGAAGGCGCCGCAGAGATTGTTCGGGCGCTCGCGTCCACCGCCCTTTTCTTCGCCTTTACCCATCCGCAGCGTCTCACCGATCCGGCAGTCAACCGCCAGCGACGCCAGCGATTCGGTGCGGACCAGCGCCGCCCGCATCCGGGTCAAATCGCCTTCCGGCATTTCCGGGAAGCGCCGATAGAGCATCTCGCCGGAAACGAAGTCGAGCACGGCGTCACCCAGAAATTCGAGCCGCTCATTGTCGTGCAGGTCAATTTCGTCGTGCTCGTTGACGTAAGATCGATGAGTCAGGGCTTGCTGCAGCAGCCCCGCATCCTTGAATCGGAGTCCATTCTCCGCTTGAAATTCTTCCAGTTCCATTAAATCGCCTATTCGCTTGCCTCATCACCAACAGCAACCATTGTAGGGGCGTAATATATTACGCCCCTACGGACGCTCGCCTATTGGTGTTTTATCCGTTAAACTGCTTGAAAATCAGCGAGACGTTATGCCCGCCAAAACCGAATGAATTGCTCATCACGCAGCCGACCGCCAGTTCGCGCGCTTGGTTCGGTACGTAATCGAGATCGCATTCCGGGTCAGGATCGTCCAGATTGATGGTCGGTGGCACGATACTGTCGCGCATGGCGAGGATCGAGAAGATCGCCTCGATCGCCGCCGTCGCCCCCATGCCATGACCGGTCATGCTCTTGGTCGAACTCATCGGCACTTGATACGCCCGCTCGCCAAACACCCGCTTGACCGCTTTGGTCTCCATCACATCGTTGAGTGACGTCCCCGTCCCGTGCGCGTTGATATAGTCGATGTCCTGCGGCGTCAACCCGGCATCGTCTAGCGCGAACTGGATCGCCGCGCCTGCGCCCTTCCCTTCCGGCTCCGGTGCGGTGATGTGGAACGCATCCGAAGTCGCGCCGTAGCCGACGATCTCGCCATAAATGTGCACGCCGCGCGCCTTCGCCGCTTCCAGTTCTTCGAGGATCACGATACCCGAACCCTCGCTAAAAACCAAGCCGGGGCGATCTTTCGCAAACGGGCGGCAGGCATACGCCGGGTTGTCGTTCTCGCGCGAGCACGCACCGGTGCGGTCGAACGCGGCAATCCCGATCGGGATGATCGGCGCTTCACCGCCACCCGCGACTGCGCGGTCAATCTTCCCGATGCGGATCATGTCGAAAGCGTGACCGATACAGTCCGCGCCGGTCGCGCACGCCGAGATCGGCGCATAGGATGGACCGCCCGCGCCGAGGGCAATGCTGATCAGGTCGCTGCCGCCGTTGACCAGCAGCATCGGAATCCCGAACGGCGTGATCCGGCGCGGATCTTTAGTCTCGAAGACCATTTGCGAGGTGTCATAGTAGCTGCCGATCCCGCCAACCGCCGAGCCGACGAACACCCCGGTACGATAGCGATTCTCGTCATTGACCTCGAAGCTCGCATCGGCGATTGCCTCTTGCGACGCCGCCACGCTGAACTGCTCGTTCAAGTCACGGCGACGAACTTCTTTCGCCAGCATGTATTTGGTCGGGTCCCAGTCTTTGACTTCGGCGGCGATCTTGACCGCGTAATCCGTCGTATCGAAGTGCGTGATCGGACCGATCCCGCACTTGCCCGCCTTGATGTTTTCCCACGTTGCGGCGACTGAGTGACCCAACGGTGAAATGATCCCCATGCCGGTCACTACAACACGTCGTGACATGTTCTGCTCCGTTTCTGTAAGCATATCAGTGCCAGTGATGATCCGTTACTGTCCGGCGCGGTCATCCGGTTGGGGGACGTAATGTCCCTCGACCCATGCGGACCCGGCGGCACGAACCTCTTTCTTCCACACCGGTACGATCTCTTTCAGCCGGTCGATCCCGTAACGCGCTGCCTCGAAGCAGCCTTGATCTCGATGCCCCGACGAGCAGGCGATCAAAATCGTGTTCTGCCCCACTTCGAGCACGCCGACGCGCTGCACAATCGCGATCCCCTGTACCAGTGGGAACTGCTCGCGGATCTCCCGCGCGACCTGCTGCATCTTCGCCAGCGCCATCGGCTCGTAAGCCTCGTATTCGAGCCGCGCAGTCTCGTGATGATCGCCGTCGCGCGCCGTTTGTCCGCGCACCATTCCGCTAAAAACACAGACGGCGCCGGTCGCGGGCGTCGTGATCTCGGCGATCAGCGCGTCGGTATCAAGCGGCGCGTCCGCCAGCCGAAAAATCTCCGGCTGATCCGGTTGGGCTTCGCCGTCGCCACCGCTGACCGGCGGGAAAAACGCGATCTTGTCGCCATCCTTCACGGCGTCTTCGGCGAAAGCATACTCCTCATTGACCGCCGCGATCGCGCTGCCGAGGTGGGCTTCCAGTCCCGGAATCTGCGCCGCCAGCGTTCGCCGCACGTCCGCGACCGTCGCCGCATCACCCGGCAGGGTCAAGGTCAAGCGTGACTGTCCGGCTCGATCTTTCAGTGTTGCAAACAATAAAACCGAAATCTGCATTTCGTTACTCGTCCTGTGCTTCATCGCGTACGTAATCGCCGTGCTGACCGCCGTGTTTTTCCAGCAATCGAACCGCGCCGATCACCATCCCGCGATCGACCGCTTTCGCCATGTCATAGACGGTCAGCGCCGCCACACTGACGGCGGTGAGCGCTTCCATCTCGACGCCGGTCTTGCCAATCGTGTGCGCCGTCGCCGTGATCAGCACCGCGTTGTGCTCGTCATCTAATGACAGTTCGACCTCGATTTGTGTCAGCGCGACCGGATGACAGAGCGGGATCAACTCCGACGTGCGTTTCGCCGCCATGATCCCGGCGATGCGCGCAACCGTCAGCACGTCGCCCTTCTTGAGCGCCCCCTCGCGGATCAGGCGCAGCGTGGTGGGCTGCATCGTGACCGATCCGCCCGCGACCGCTGTACGCTCGCTGTCGGGTTTCGTCCCGACGTCGACCATCCGCGCGCGTCCGCCTTCGTCCAAATGTGTTAGCTTGTTCTCCACGAATCGCCTCCCCTATCTCCGCTATTATAGCCGATCACCCAATCGAACCATACCCATCACATCTAGCACGCGATCAGACCGGTACGTCGCGCCGTCTACTCCCTCAACGCCTCGTGACCCACTGCGCGCTGACGGTTCACTGTTAACAGATACCTTGTTTTGCCCCCTCCCCCCGTGTATACTGACAAGGGAGCATAGACGCAAAACGTCCCCCCAACTCTGGAGTATGACTTTGAGTATTTTTCGCAGCGGCATGTCGAAGACACGCCAATCTTTCTTCGGTCGCATCGGGCAGATGCTCGGCGGCGGCGGGCAGATCGACGACGATACGTGGGACGACATCGAAGCCCTGTTAATTCAAGCCGACCTCGGCGTGCCGACGACTCAAGCGGTGATGAAAAACCTGCAAGATCGCGCGCGCCGCGAGAACGTCAAGCGGCTCGACCAGTTGAAGACGACGCTGAAAGCCGTCCTGCGCGACATTCTGATGACCCCGCCGACCATGAATATCAGCGGACGTCCGCTCTCGATCATTCTAGTCGTCGGTGTCAATGGTTCCGGCAAGACGACGACCATCGGCAAGCTCGCTTATCGTCTGAGCACGGTCAATCACCGCAAGGTGCTGCTGGCAGCGGGCGATACCTTCCGCGCCGCCGCCATCGAGCAGTTACAGCAGTGGGGCGAACGGGTCAACGTCCCGGTGATCGCCAACAAACCGGGCAGCGACCCGGCAGCCGTGGTCTACGACGCAACCGTCGCGGCGAACGCGCGCGGCAGCGACATCCTGATGATCGACACCGCCGGTCGGTTGCACACGAATTACAACCTGATGGAAGAACTCGCCAAGATCAAGGCGGTTTCGCAGCGGGTGATCGCCGACGCGCCGCACGAGGTCTTGCTCGTACTCGACGGCACGACCGGGCAGAATGCCCTGACACAAGCGATCAAGTTCCGCGAAATGGTCAACGTCACCGGCGTGATCGTCACCAAGCTCGACAGCACGTCGAAGGGCGGCATGGTTTTCGCCATCAATCACGATCTGGGCTTGCCGATCCACTATATCGGCTTGGGCGAAAAGATTAGCGACCTCGTGCTGTTCCAACCCGATTACTTTGTCGATGGACTATTTGAGGAAGACGAGACTTAACCCGGCAATGGATAATCTGATCAGCTTGCTCGAACAACTGAAAGACGAGATTGATAACCTCATGCTCCGCCTCGACATCGACGGCAAGGTGAAGCACGTCGATCAGCTTCAGCAGCAGGCGAACGATCCTGATTTCTGGGCAAATCCCGAAGCCGCGCAGAAAGTCATGCAGGAAATCTCGAACCTCAACGCCGAGGTTGAGCGCTGGCAGAGCGTCGCCAACCGCATCCACGACGCGCTCGAACTCGCCAGCCTCGAAGACACTGATCTCCAACCCGAACTCGAAACCGAAGCCGAAGCGCTGCAAAAAATCGTCGAGCGCATGTCGTTTCAAGCGCTCCTCTCCGGTCCCTACGATTCCAGCGACGCGATCTTCGCCATTCACGCCGGAGCGGGCGGCACCGAGTCGCAGGACTGGGCGTCGATGCTGGAACGCATGTATCTGCGCTGGGCACAGCAGAACGGCTACAAGGTCGAAATTCTCGACCGCAGCGAGGGCGAAGAAGCGGGCATCAAGAGCGTGATGATGAGCATTCAAGGTCGTTACGCCTACGGCTACCTGCAAAGCGAGTCCGGCGTGCATCGACTCGTCCGCATCAGCCCCTTTGACGCCGCGGCTCGGCGGCATACCTCGTTCGCCAAAGTCGAGGTCTGGCCCGATATTCAGGAAGACATCGACATCGAGGTCAACGAAAAGGATCTCCGGGTCGATACCTATCGTTCCAGCGGCGCGGGCGGGCAGAACGTCCAGAAGAACGACACGGCTATCCGTTTGACTCACATTCCGACCGGGCTGGTCGTGCAGGTGCAGGATCAGCGTAGTCAGGTGCAGAATCGCGAGCGCGCGATGCAAATCCTCAAGGCGCGCCTGTTCGAGATCGAGCGCAAGAAGCGCGAAGCCGAACTTTCCGCGCTCAAGGGCGAGAACGTCAACGCCGAATGGGGCAACCAGATTCGCTCCTACGTGCTCCACCCCTACCAGATGGTCAAGGATCACCGCACGGAAGTCGAAACCGGCAATACCGGCGCGGTGCTCGATGGTCGCCTCAACGAGTTCATGGAAGCCTATCTCCGCTGGAGAATCAACGAAGGCACACCCGCCTGATCAGTACCGAGTGCAAAGTACCGAGTACTGAGTAAATACGGCTAGCGGCATTGTTGATGATGAACCGACGGTCGCAGCGTAAAAAGGCTGGTACACTGTAAACTATGTTTTTACTCGGTACTCAGCACTCGGTACTTCTTTATGCCCTATTTGAACTTCGCGGTTGAAGTCGCCGCGCTGCCTAACGACCAATACCGGATCAGCGTTCAGTCGCCCGTCGGCGAAGCGAGTGCCGACGCCGCTAGCCCGTTCACGCCTCAGGAAATCGCCAATTATCTCGCCGTGCTCGGCGGCGAGACCAAAGTCAGCCGCGAAGAACGGCTGCGCGTCGCCCGTGAGTTCGGCGGTCGCCTGTTCAACTTCCTCTTGGGCAGCAGCACCACCATCAGCAACGCCTATTTCGCCAGCCTGCGCGAAGCCGCCAATGCCGAGGGATTGCGCCTGCGCTTGACCGTCGATCAAGCCGGGGTATTGAGCCAACTCCCGTGGGAGTATCTGCGCGATCCGTCGAACGATTTTCTTGCGCTCTCCCGACGCACGCCGATCGTCCGTTATACACCCCAACTCGACGTCCGCCCGCCCGCGACCATCTCGCTGCCGCTGCGCGTGCTGGTGATGATCTCCGCACCGCAGGGATTACCCGAACTTGACGTCGAGGGCGAATGGCAGCGGCTTCAGGCAGCCACCGCCCCACTGCAAGCGCGCGGCTTGATCGCGCTGGAGCGGCTCGACACCGCCACCTTGATCGCGCTGCAGCATCGCTTGCGCGCCGAGGAATACCACATCTTCCACTACATCGGGCACAGTGATTACGACGCGCAGACCCAGCAGGGCGTGATCGTCTTTGAGAACGAGCAAGATAACACGCGCCCGCAGTTGATCACGGCGGCGGAACTCAGCCGCGAGCTTGCCGAAGAAAGCACCGTCCGGCTCGTCGTCCTCAACTCGTGCCAGAGCGCCCGTCGCCCCAACACGGACGCCTTCGCCGGGATTTCCAGCGCGATCGTCACACGCGGGATTCCGGCGGTCGTCGCTATGCAGTTCGCCATCAGTGACGGCGCAGCTACCGCCTTCGCCGATGAATTCTACCGCGCGCTGGCGGAACTGCTGCCGCTCGACGCCGCCGTGAGCGAGGCACGCCGCGCGATCGCCAATCGTCTGCGCAACAACGAGTGGGCGACGCCAGTACTCTATCTCCGCGCCGATAGCGGCGTGCTGTTCCGCATCGCAGATGGTGCCACCGCTACGCCGACGCGACCATCACAGCCACCGGTCCAGCCGGGTTTGATCCGGCGCGTCTCGAATGGACAGTTGATCCTGCTTGGTGGCGCAGCGATCCTCGTGCTGGCGCTGCTGTTCTTCGGCTTGACGCGCTTCGTCTTTCCGCCGCTGCCGACACCGACGCCCACGACCGCCCTACTGCCCGATCTGGAAGTCGGCACGATCCGCGTGTCGCCGCCGAACCCCGCGCCGGGCGAGATTTTCATCCTCAGCATCACCATCAACAACGTCGGTCAAGCCGATTCGGGACCGTTCAACTGGACGTGGGATGCCAGTGTTGCCAATCCTGAACTCCGCAACGCGCAGGATGGGCACGTCGAAAACATCCCGGCGGGCACCTCAAAGAATGTGAGTTTCCCTTTCAGCTATGGCTGGTGGCAAACCTACACTTCACAGGTGAACGTCGATGCTGATACGCAGGTTGAGGAAAGCGACAACCGCAACAACAGCCGCTCATTTCAGATCGAGACGGCGCGCAAGCCCTTCGAGATCGATTTCACGCTGCTGCCGTTGAATCATCTCGCCGAGCCGCCGGTTGCCATCGACGCGTCCAGTTTCGCGCCTTGGAACTTAACTTTCGAGCCGGATACGACGTCGCAGCCAGACTGCGCGGATACCGGATTACAGCTCGTCCAGCGCGGCAGGTTGATCGCCTTGTCGAGCAGTGACGACGATCCGACCTGCGCCAATCTACCGCTGATCATTCGGATTTTGCGCGCGCCGGTCGGTGCCGCCGACGTGCAGATTTTGCCGGTGGCGGCGGGGACGGCGAGCCTAACCTATTACGCTGATCTCGACGGCACGCAGCCGCTCTTGCAGACCGCACCGATCACGCTCACGGCGGGCAACGCCGTGACCCTCAGCGCGGGCGACGATACGCTGCGTTCCATCCAACGGATCGACGTCAGCGCGCTAGGACAAGCGGTTCAGATCACTCACGTAACGCTCACACCCCGCCCTTGACGCAGCCGGGGTGTTCCGCTATAATTTTCCAGTATGCGGCTTTGTTGCTAATAACCGCTTAGCCACCAAAATTTCACATTCGCTCCGCTTGACTTTCCAGTTGGAGCAGGCTATGATATTCGCATAAATGAACCTATTACTTCCAGTAACACCTGCGATAGCGATGGAAGCTGTTTCCATTCGCTGTTTTGTTGTCTGTGGTTCTTTCCACGCTCAATACCGAGGCGGCGGTATGTTGACGATTCCAATCCTAAATTCCCGCCAGCGGTTCGTTCATTCATTTCGCGCAAGTTGATACAGCGGTTCTAGCCCAGAGGAGGATACGCCTTGGAGGCGAAAGATTTTAGCGCACTGCGCGTAAGTCTTGCTTCGCCCGACCAAATCAAGTCATGGTCGTATGGTGAAGTAACCAAACCGGAGACGATCAATTATCGCCGGCTCCGTCCTGAAAAAGATGGTCTTTTCTGTGAGGCGATCTTCGGTCCTACCCGCGATTGGCAGTGCTATTGCGGCAAATACAAAAACGTCCGCTATCGCGGCATCATCTGCGATAAGTGCGGCGTCGAAGTCACCCGCGCCTCGGTTCGCCGCGAGCGCATGGGTCACATCGAACTCGCGGCGCCGGTCGCGCACGTCTGGTACACCCGCCGCGTTCCCAGCCATCTGGGTCTGCTGCTGGACATCAGCCGCCGCAACCTCGACCGCGTGCTCTACTTTGCTCAGTACGTGATCACCTACGTCGATGAAGACGCGCGTCAGAAGGCGCTCGCCCGCATCGAGCGTGAACTCTCCCAGAAGGAAAGCGCGCTCGGCACGGACATCGGCGATCAGATGACCGCGATTCGCAGCCAGCGCGACAGCGTGCTCGGCGAATACGAGTCGCAAACGCAGTCGATCAACGAACACTTCGAAGGCGAATTCGAGCGCCTTAGCGAAGACATCATGAAGGAAGCGCGCAGTGTTCAGGGGCGCGTCGAAGCCTTGATGGGGCAAACCGCCCCGTCTGACATCGACTTCGCCAGCGCGAACACCGTCGTGGTTGCCAAGGGTGAGCCGGTCGAAAACAGTCACCTGTCGCGCATCCAGACGATCGTCAACACGCGCTTGAATAACCTGCAATCCGAAATCGACGAGATGCGCCGTCAGGAACTCGAACGCCTCAACACCGAGGCGGAAGAAGTCGTCGGCAGCGCTTCGTCCGATCTCGAAACCCATATGGAAGAACTCGAAGGACGCATCAGCAGCATTCGCCAGAGCGCCGAAAAAGCGCGTGCCGAGCTGCAAGACCTGCGCGTGCTTCAGTTCCTCTCGGAGCAGCGTTATCGCGAACTCAAGCAGCGCTACGGGCAGGTCTTCCAAGCCGACATGGGCGCGGAAGCCTTCTACGAGATCCTCAAGAATGTCGATCTCGACCGCATGGCGCCCGAACTCTGGCACGAAGTCCGCACCACCCGCTCCAAGCAGCGTAAGAAGAAGGCGACCAAGCGCCTGCGCGTGGTCGAAAGCCTGCGCAAGAGCGGCAATCGTCCTGAATGGATGATCCTGACTGTCCTGCCGGTGATCCCGCCCGACCTGCGCCCGATGGTGCAGTTGGACGGCGGTCGTTTCGCCACCAGCGACTTGAACGACCTGTATCGCCGTGTGATCAACCGTAACAACCGGCTCAAGCACCTGCTCGAACTGGGCGCGCCGGATGTGATCGTCCGCAACGAGAAGCGTATGCTTCAGGAAGCGGTCGACAGCCTGATCGACAACAGCCAGCGCGGTAAGGCGCTCAGCCGTCGTGGTCGCCGCGAACTGAAATCGCTCAGCGACATGCTTAAGGGTAAGAAGGGGCGTTTCCGCCGCAACTTGCTCGGTAAGCGCGTCGACTACTCCGGGCGTTCGGTGATCGTCATCGGTCCCCGGCTCAAGCTGCATCAGTGCGGTTTGCCCAAGACGATGGCGCTCGAACTCTACCGCCCGTTCGTGATCAGCCGCCTCGTCCGCTACAACTACGCCAGCAACGTCAAGGGCGCCAAGCGGATCATCGAGCGCGAGAAGCCGGAAGTCTGGGAAGTCCTTGAGGAAGTCATCAAGGAACGTCCCGTCCTGCTCAACCGCGCGCCGACGCTGCACCGCCTCGGTATTCAGGCGTTCGAGCCGCAGTTGGTCGAAGGCAAGGCGATCCAGATTCACCCGCTGGTCTGCTCGGCGTTCAACGCTGACTTTGACGGCGACCAGATGGCGGTTCACGTCCCCCTGAGCGAGAAAGCTGTTCAGGAAGCGCGCGAACTGATGCTCAGCACCCGCAACCTGCTCAAGCCCGCTGACGGTCAGCCGATTGTCAGCCCGTCGAAGGACATGGTGCTCGGCAACTACTATCTGACGATGGACCCGACCGTTGAGATCGTCGCCCGCGCTGACCGCGCCGACGAGTTCCGCTCGATCAAGACTTTGACCGAGCCGGCGACAAAAGTTGGTGTAGCGTTCCGCAGCAACGGTTACTACTACGCCCAGAACCACGACATCCCCAACATGGTGATGTACGAGGATCAGGTTGAAACGCCCGAAGGTGGACGCTCGAAAGTCGTCGAATCGGCGTTCGACCGCACGCTGCGCGCGGTGCTCGAAGGCGAAGTCGACTGCACGCTCGCCAACGTGATCGAGTTCCGCAAGCTGATCAAGAAGAAGGGTCTGGAAGACCAACTGGTCATCACCAACCTGCACGAGCGGCGCATGGTCGTCGACTTGAACGAGGTCGAGTATCTCTATAACCTCGGCATGGTCGACCTGCACACGCCGATTTTGCTCGGCAATTACAACGACACCCTGCCCCCGCAGGATGAACCGGAACCCTGCACGGTCGGACGCGCGATCTTCAACCGCATTCTGCCGGACGAACTGCGTTTCCATCAGGAAACGCTCGGCAAGAAGAGCCTGCAGGCGCTGGTCGCCAAGTGCTATCAGCGGCTCGGCTCGGACCAGACGACCGACGTGGTTGACTCGATTAAGGACTTGGGCTTCCACTACGCGACCGTCTCCGGCACGACGATTGCCGTCACCGACTTGACCATCCCGGAGGAGCGCGCGGGTATCCTCGCCGACGCCGAAGCGGTGGTCGAGCGTGCCGAGCGCGATTTCCGGCGCGGTCTGCTGACTGAAGAGGAGCGCTACCAGCGCACCATCGACGTCTGGAACCGCACCAAGGACACGCTGCAAGACTTGATCCAGAA